>NZ_CATWHI010000001.1:0-1153395 GCF_958350185.1 Ralstonia edaphi | reverse complement strand
GAAATATCGCTCGCCACGCGAGTTCAGGCGCAGGACAGAATCATCAACTCAAGTGTGAGGCGGTGTCCGGAGATACGGGGGCAAATCCAGTGATACTCGACGCTCGGAGGGTCGAGATCGAGTGTTTGAGGGTCGAGTGCGGGGCTCCGGGCGTGGCGCTTGGGAGTCTGAGGGTCGAGCTTGGGTGTCTGGGACTCGGGCGCGAGGGCTTGGGGCCGGGAGACGCGATCAATAGCGTCGAGCACCGGTCTTTCGGCGTCGCACGCCGGCATCGTGATCCCGCCGTTAGCGCTACATCGCACTGCTAAACTCAAAACTGTCTCGGCCAGTTTCCCACCTTTCTGTGAGCAACATTGAGCGGCACCTTCTCGACTTCAATCCGCAAGAGTTTGTCGCCTCGCTGCACAGTCGATATGAGGTGGGTCCGAAGCAGTTCGACATATCTGCGGAATGCCTGGCGCGATGTACCGGCCTGTCAGGGGAGGTCCTTCCAGAAAGATTCGATGCTGTCGCACTCGCGCTTGCTCGCGGTTATAGCGATGCGAGCCTTCCATTCGCTTTCTGCGATGCGGTAGTGAACATCATGGTCGGAAAAGTGTATTCCGATGCAGCATCTCAACGCGATACCTGGCCCCCCTTGTTCTGGGAGGTCTTTCTTGCCTTCGATGCCGGAGAGTTTTTTCGTGAGGGTGAGGAGCACATCGAGCCGGCGGAGAAGTACACAAGACCGCTGATTGAAGCGATCGTCGCGAGATTCAATCTTTGAGCATAGATGATCGAGAACTGGCGCCTCCCTCGTATTGATTGCCCCGATTGACGTATTAGAAGCAGGAGCAATCGAACTGAACGGCGCTCTGCTTCTGATCTACTTGTCCGGGTCTCCTCTTCAATTCGCCAAACATGCCTCTATCAAGACACGTCTTTCTGCATTGATCGTATTGCCCTTGATATGACGGCTTTTTGAACAAAGACGGATAGAGGCTGACGATGTACGCCGCACCGAAATTCAAAGCGATGACGGTAGCAAATGCAGCCACAACAATGAGCCAGACTGGAATGCGGACGTTGTACAAGACATCACCCCACGCCGTCTTGTCGACGCCGAAAACCGATTTCCTCCAACGACAAGACCACATAGGGGCTTGCGCCATCGGTTTGGGTGAGCACGAAGTCCGCACATAGATCGCTCCACTTGCCGTTGAGCGGAAGGTCGTACTCGATGGCGCCGAAGAGACCGGCGACATTGGGTTGATACCGAGTCACGGCTTTACGGGGTTGGGGGTTGCCTCCGCTCGCTTGAGTTCGATCGGTTACTGCAAATTCCACGACCCCTGGAAACCATGCGCGATGCCGATAGCGCGATATCTCCTGACGAATACAGTCCGCCGGTTGCTGGCCAAACGCCAATGCGTATCCGAGCGCAGCCGCCACGGCGTCATAGTCCTGCCGCGCCAGAGCGTCTACCCATACACCAACGATGTCGATCAACACCTGGTCAGTCACGTCGCGAGGTAGTCGAATCATCTGGCTGTTTATCGGGTACATAACGCACGGCGTAGGAACATCGCGACCGCCTCTTACCTGAGTTGAAACCGCGTGCGCAATGGAAGCTCGGTATTGCGGATCGTGTCGCGCAGGGTCATCTCGACGAGCCAAGTCCCCGCAGGGTCACCAGTATCTCCAGAGAAGGCAACGACGCGCGTTGATAGATAGACGTAAGAGGCCTTACCGGCCAGTCGACCAGAGAAACAAGGTTGGTCTTCGAAGGAGTGCGTGACGCTGCCATTCGGATCAACAATTTTGAGGTCACATCGCACAGTGACCTTGCCGCTATCGTCCTTCGCCGGATTGGAAAAGAAGCTCAGGATGTAGACCTTCTTCCCGTAAGGAACTACGCCAGCCGCTTGAAATTGGGGCACGGTCTCTGGCGGGGTCTCCCACTTCTGCTCCCAGTCGGCATCTGTTGTGGCGAGCAGCAAGCCGCCGAAGCCATCCTTGGCCTTCATGGAGTCGGTTTCGGCCACCGGGTTGCCGTCTTTGTCGCGCCAGAAATTGGACTGAGCCTGGGCAGCGCCCGCCAATAGGAGGCCAAGGAGAACCAGGAGGCGAAGTTGTCTCATCAGGCTTTGGTCGACCAACAACGATTGCGATGGCGGGCAGTTCATTGACCATAGCGCGAGCGGATGCGGTGTTCTCTGATTCGTTTTCTCTATCTCGCTTGCGGATTTTTGCTTATGGAGGCTCAGGCTTTTTTGGAATGCCTCAGCGCATGAGTACCGCTCTCTTTCGCGAATCGGCGGCGCCAAGTGTGCAGCGTGGCACGTTGCATCCTGGCGCCTCGCCCCACAAATCAGACCTGCGCCGCCGGCCCCATCGCTATAATCCTCCCGCTGCCGCACCAACGGCAGCCGGGTGTAGCAACCTGTTTGAGTGGTACCTCTGGACGGCAATTGCATTGCAATTTGCCGGCAGGCACTCGCGCGCCATCAAGGGCGGGCCGGGTGGGGAGACCTTCGGGTCTGCCGGTGCTCCAGAGAGCCGGTTTGCTACCCCCGCTGTCAGGCCCGCCACCCGTGTAGCAACGAGTTGACCGGCCTCTACTCATCTCTGGAGGCTCCATGCCAATCGCTTCATACCCTTCTCCACCGCCTTCCGCCCCTCGCGCCGAGGTCACGTCATCGGCGGCAGGCGCTCTTACCAAGAATCGCATTTACCTGAACGGCGCGCTTGCTGGGCAGGCTTATCTCAAGCGCACGCGCACCGCGATGTGTTCCCATGGTCAATGCCGGCCCGGCATGCTGCGTGAGCAGCTTCAGCACTTGTCGGCGCACAGTTTTCCGCCTGCCTTTGTGAAGGGCTTTGTCGACGCGATCGATGTGTACGTGTCGATGTCGCTTACTGGCCGTGACGTCGATCCGCAAGCCTGGGATGTGCTCGCTGCCATCGAGCGGCGCGGCTATAGCGAACAGTAGCGACGGATCAAGGCATTCCGAACCGGAAATGCCCTACTCCGATCCAAGAAATGGCTCCGCCGCGCGCCCATGGACGGTAGTCTGCGCGGCGGGCCTCGAGCGACTAGCTCAACATCGAATCGTCATCCGAATAATCACCGCCGCCCAGGTCGCTGTCGTCGATCAGCCCAAGGCTGTCGTCGCGCGACGCCGTGTTGGTCGTGCCGCTGTCGCTGTCGTAGTAGTTGTTGATGACTGTTTCCGTGGTGCCGCCCATCACGGGCTGCTGGCCGAAGAAGCCGCCACCGCCGCTGTTGTGATGGAACATGTTCTCGATGCCCTGGAACAGCAGCGCGCCACCGGCCACGCCGGCTGCGGTGGTCGCGACGCTGCCGAGCGTGCTGCCCAGGCCGCCGCTGAAGAAACCCGAGCGCGCCGGTTGCGCCGGGGCCGGTTGGGCCTGGGGCGGCATCTGCGGCATCTGCACGGGGGCGGCCTGTTGCGGGGCGTATGCGGGTGCGGGCGCCGGGCTGCCGGCGTGGCTGCCCCAGTTGTTGGCCGAGTCCATGAACGACGTGCTGCGGCCGGCCTGCGCCGCCTGCAATTGGTTTTGCAGAGAGGCGATCTGCGCCTGCGCCGACGCCAGCGCCTGGTCAAGCAGCATGGCGCGCTGCACGAGCAGATAGGCCGCGTCCGGCTGGCGGGCCACGGCATCGAGGATGCGGGCTTCGGCCTGCGGGTCCTTGGCCCCGGCGCGCGCCTGCGTCAGTTGGGCCAGGAAGTTTTCCAGCGCTTGCTGTTCTTGCGGGGACATGGTGTGGAGTCCTGTCTGGGTGGGTGCGACGTGACCAAGTTAGGCGTCAAGTCTTAAACGAAAATTAAAGCGCGGCAGCTTCTTGTGTAACGGCCTGTAACCCCAGGTGCCTAGACGGCCGGGCGATATTGGCTGGGGTTGGTGCCCGACACCTTGCGCATCAGGCGTCGCAGCGCGGTGGCGTCTTCGTAGCCTACGGCTTCGGCCACGCGGTCGATGGTCATGCGGCTCGACTCGATCAGCATGCGGGCGCGGTTCAGGCGCACGCTCTGCACCAGGGCGAGGGTGCTTCTGCCGGTGGCTTCCCGCACGTGCCGCGACAGCGTGCGTTGCGACATGGCCAGCTCGTCGGCCAGCGCTTGCACGCTGGGCGGGTTGGGCAGGGCGCCTTCAATGCGTGCCACCAGCTGCGCAATCAGCGCATTGCCGTTGGCCAGCATGGCGGGCACCACAAACGGCGCTTGCGCGTGGCGGCCGTCGATCAGCAGCACACGGCCCACGGCATCGGCCAGCGCCACGCCAAAGCGCGTGCGCAGCAGGTGCAGCATCAGGTCGGTCTGCGCAAAGGCGGCGCCGGCGGTGGCGATCGGGCCGTCGGCGCACACCATGCGGTTTGCGTCGACGGTGCATGCGGGTTCCCACTGCTGCAACGTCGGGGCCAGCCACCAAGACGTGGTGACGCAGCGCCCGGGCAGCACGCCGGCCGCCTGCAACAGAAACACCGCCGAGCACGATGCGGCCACCTGCCCGCCCGCAGCGACCTGCGCGGCCAGGGCGCGCGCTGCTCGCTGCGCATCGTCCTGCGTCAGGCGCGTGGCGATCACGCCGGCATGGTCGAGGCCCAGGCCCGGCACGATCCAGGTGCTGCCATCGGGGCGCGGGCGCTTTGGCAGGGCAGCAGCCTGCACGTGCATGCCGTTGCTCAGCTGCACGCTGGGCGCGTCGGCTGACAGGATGCGCCAGGTCGGGCGCGGCGCCTTCACACGCGGCGCGAGTGTCGACGCGGCCTGCAGGATGTCCAGTGTGGCCGCCACACTGGTGGCGTACGCGCCGGAGAGTACGAGGATGGTGAAATCCGCCATGACCAAAGTTGCCTGAAAGATGTCGAAATCGACACTGCCAGTCTAGCGGCTGCGCGGGTTCAATGCGGGCATGTCAACGACGCTCACGAGTGCCCACATGCCAAACATCCTCGTCAAGATTCCTGCCAACACCTTTGACGGCCACGCGTGCGCGACGCTTGCACGCCGCATCACCGAGGCGGCCGCGCAGGCCGAGCAGATTCCCGATGATCCGCGCCGGCGCGCCACGATCTGGGTGACGGTGGAAGAGGTGCCGGCCGCCTTCTGGTGGTGCGGCGGGGCGGACGTGACAACGCAAATGGTGCCGTGTCTGGCCGTCGCCCATGTGCCGGCCGGTGTGCTGGATGGTGCTGCGCGCGCACGCTTCGTTCAGCAGATGCACGAGGCGTTTGCGCAGGCGGTGCCGGCCGATGATGCGCGGCGCGTGGTGACCTCCGTGATAGTGCATGACGTGGCCGGCGGCACCTGGGGTGTGAACGGCGCGCTGTGGGCGCTGCCCGATTTCGCCAGGGCGGCCGGTTATGCGCATCTTCAGCATCTCGTCGCCTGAGCCAGGCCATTCCAACGGAGCCCACGCATGACAAGCCAGCACACGCAGCAGGATGACAGCCTGGAAGACTTCACGCGCCGCCAGATCACCTTGGACGGCATCACCAAGACCGCGTATGTGGCCGGCACGGGGCCGGGCGTGATCGTCATGGCCGAGATGCCGGGCATCAGCCCGCACGTGGCGCGGTTTGCACGTTGGGTGCGCGATGCGGGGCTGACCGTCTACATGCCGTCGTTGTTCGGGCGCGATGGCGCGGTGCCCGAAGCGGAGGCGGGGGCCGAGGTGTTCCGCCACGCGTGCGTGAGCGCGGAGTTCCGTGCCTTTGCCGCCAACCAGTCGAGCCCCGTCACGCAATGGCTGCGCGCGCTGGCGCGGCTGGCCCATGCGGAGTGCGGCGGCCCGGGCGTGGGCGCCATCGGCATGTGCTTCACCGGCAATTTCGCGCTGACGATGATGCTGGAGCCGGCCATGCTGGCGCCGGTGCTGTGTCAGCCGTCCTTGCCGCTGAGCGCGCCGGACGGGATTGAGATCGCGCCGGAGGAAGCGGCCGCCGTGCGCCAGCGGCTGGAGCAGGAAGACCTGACTGTGCTGGCCTACCGCTTTGAGGGTGACCGCTTCTGCCGTGCCGAGCGCTTTGCCGCGTATGCGCAGGCGCTGGGCCCGCGCTTTGTGGCGCGCGTGCTGCCCGACAGCGCTGCGCACCCGAATCCGCCGCCGTTCTTTGCCCAGCATGTGCCTTGTCCGCACAGCGTGGTGACCGCGCACCTGATCGACGCGGCCGGCGAGCCGACGTTGGCGGCCCGCGACGAGATCCTGGCGTTCTTCCGGCAGCGCCTGAGCTGAGTGGGGGCTCACATGCGGGTGTGAGCCCGGCGCCGCCCGGTTCGGTGTAAACCCAGGGGCGACGTCCGGCCAAATTGCTTTACAACTAAACTATTCATGACTAAGGTAATAGCGCATCAAACGCGGAGCCGTTGTCATGAAGATTGTCTGTATTGGTGGTGGGCCGGCCGGCCTGTACTTTGCCCTGCTGATGAAGCTGCAGGACGCGTCGCACGACATCACCGTGGTGGAGCGCAACCGCCCGTATGACACGTTCGGCTGGGGCGTGGTGTTCTCTGACCAGACGCTGGGCAACCTGCAGCGCGCCGACGCCAAGAGCGCCGCGCAGATCCTCGACGCCTTCAACCATTGGGACGACATTGAAGTCCACATCCGCGGGCAGGTCGTGCGCTCGGGCGGCCACGGCTTCTGCGGCATCGGGCGCAAGCGCCTGCTGAACATCCTGCAGGCGCGCTGTGAGGAAGAGGGCGTCAAGCTCGTCTTTGAAACGGATGTGCAGGATGACACCGCCTACGCCGATGCCGATCTCATCATCGCCAGCGACGGCTTGAACAGCCGCATCCGCACCAAGTACGCCGCCACGTATCAACCCGATATCGACACGCGCCGCTGCCGCTTTGTCTGGCTGGGCACGCACAAGCTGTTCGAGGCCTTCACGTTTGCGTTTGAAGAGACCGAGCACGGCTGGTTCCAGGCGCATGCGTACCGCTTTGACGACGAAACCTCGACCTTCATTGTCGAGACGCCCGAGGAGGTGTGGCGCGCCGCCGGGCTGGAGACCATGGAGAAGGAAGAGGCCATCGCGTACTGCGAGCGGCTCTTTGCCAAGTACCTCGACGGCAACAAGCTGATTTCCAACGCCACGCATCTGCGGGGCTCGGCGCAGTGGATTCGCTTTCCGCGCGTGGTTTGCCGGCATTGGGTGCATACCAACACGCACGGCACGCCGGTGGTGCTGATGGGCGACGCCGCGCATACGGCGCACTTCTCGATCGGCTCCGGCACCAAGCTGGCGCTGGAAGATTCGATTGAACTGGCACGCAGCATCGGCCAGCACCCGGGCGATTTGCGTGCCGCGCTTGAGCACTACGAGGCGGTGCGCAGCGTGGAAGTGCTGCGCATCCAGAACGCGGCGCGCAATTCGACGGAATGGTTTGAAAACGTCGCGCGTTACGCCAACCTGCCGACCGCGCAGTTCGCGTATTCGCTGCTCACGCGCAGCCAGCGCATCAGCCACGAAAACCTGCGCCAGCGCGACAAGCGCTATCTCGAACAGTTTGAAGACTGGATTGCCGAGCAGGCCGGCGCATCGCGGGGCCCGCAGCACGGCCCCGTGCCGCCGATGTTCACGCCGTTCACGGTGCGTGGCGTCACGCTCAAGAACCGCGTGGTGGTGTCGCCCATGGCGCAGTACTCGTGCGAAGACGGCCAGCCGGCGGATTACCACCTCGTGCACCTGGGCGCGCGCGCCATGGGCGGTGCCGGCTTGGTGATGGCCGAGATGACCTGCGTGTCGCCGGATGCGCGCATCACCCCGGGCTGCCCGGGTTTGTGGAACACCGACCAGCGCGACGGCTGGGCGCGCATCGTGCAGTTCGTGCATGCCAACAGCGATGCGAAGCTGGGCATCCAGCTTGGCCATGCCGGCGCCAAGGGTTCGACACGCGTCGCGTGGGAAGGCATCGATCTGCCGCTGGAAGACGGGCAGAACTGGCCGCTGATCTCCGCATCGCCCCAGCAGTATCTGGATGGCGTCAGCCAATGGTCGCGGGCCATGACGCGCGACGACATGGACCGCGTGCGTGACGACTTTGTCCACGCCGCAAGGCTGGCGGCGGAAGCCGGGTTCGACTGGCTGGAGCTGCACTGCGCGCACGGCTATCTGCTGTCGTCGTTCATCTCGCCGCTGACGAATCAGCGCAATGACGAATATGGCGGCTCACTGGAAAACCGGCTGCGCTTTCCGCTCGAAGTCTTTCACGCGGTGCGCGAGGTGTGGCCGAGCAACAAGCCGATGTCGGTGCGCATCTCGGCGCACGACTGGGTGGAAGGCGGCATCACGCCGGACGATGCGGTCGAAATCGCGCGCGTCTTCAAGGCCGCAGGCGCGGACATGATCGATTGCTCGTCGGGCCAGGTCAGCAAGAAAGAGCAGCCGGTGTACGGCCGCATGTTCCAGACGCCGTTTGCCGACCGCGTGCGCAACGAGGCGGGCATCGCCACGATTGCCGTGGGCGCCATCTCCGAGGCTGACCACGTCAACAGCATCATCGCGGCGGGCCGTGCCGACCTGTGCGCCGTGGCGCGCCCGCACCTGGCCAATCCGGCCTGGACGCTGAACGAAGCCGCGCGCATCGGCTATCTCGACATGCCGTGGCCCAAGCAGTACCGCGCAGGCAAGCTGCAGTTGGAGCGCAACCTTGAGCGCGAACGCGCGATGGCCGCGCAGGCGGCGGGGCTGTCGCCGCTGGAGCAGGCCAACCGCATGCAGGGGGTTTGAGATGGCGACACCTGCGATGCTCACCGGGCACCACGCCGTTGTTACTGGCGCTGGGCGCGGGATCGGCGCTGCGATTGCCACGCAACTCGCTGCGCATGGCGCCACGCTCACGCTGATGGGCCGCAACGCCGATGTGCTGCACGCCACTGCCAAGACGTTGCCCGACAGCGCCCGCGCGCAAGTCGTGACGTGCGATGTGACCGACGAGGCGAGTGTGTCGGCGGCGTTCGAATCCGCGCGCGCGGGGCTCGGCCCTATCTCCATCCTGGTCAACAACGCGGGCCAGGCGGAGAGCGCACCGTTTGCCAAGACCACGCTCGATCAATGGCAGCGCATGCTGGCCGTCAACCTGACAGGCACGTTCCTGTGCACGCAGGCGGCGCTGGCCGATGTGCAAGCCTCGGGCCGCGGCCGCATCGTCAACATTGCCAGCACGGCGGGGCAGCGCGGTTATGCGTATGTGTCGGCGTATGTGGCGGCCAAGCATGGGGTGATCGGGCTCACGCGCGCGCTGGCGCTGGAGCTTGCGGCGCGCGGCGTCACCGTCAACGCGGTCTGCCCCGGCTATACGGAAACCGACATCGTCCGTGAGAGCATCGACCGCATCGTTGCCCGCACCGGCCGCAGCGCGGAAGAAGCGCGGGCCGAGCTGGTGAAGGGCAATCCGCAGGGTCGGTTGATCGCGCCCGACGAAGTGGCGAACGCCGTGGTGTGGCTGTGCTCCGAAGGCGCGTCGTCAATCACGGGGCAGGCCATCTCGGTATCCGGCGGGGAGGTGATGTGAGCACCGAACGCACCCGGCGCAAAACCGCACTCGCCACGCGTGCCTCAGGCCACCACGCCGTTGTGCATGCGCTGGGCGATGAACGTATCGGCCTGGAAGCCCGCGCGCATGTGGACGACCACATGGACGTCAAGATCTGGCTGCGCCTCCTGGCGTGCAGCACGCAGATCGAACAACAGATCCGCCAGCGCCTGCGCACGCGCTTCAACACCACGCTGCCGCGTTTCGACTATCTGGCGCAACTCGATCGCCATCCGGACGGGCTGCGCATGAACGTGCTGTCGCGCTACCTGATGGTGACCGGCGGCAACGTCACCGGCCTGACCGACCAGCTGGAGAAGGAAGGGCTTGTCAAACGCGAGGCGGATCCGGATGATCGCCGGTCCTTTCGCGTGCTGCTGACGGATGCCGGCCGCCGCCACTTTGCCGAGATGGCCGCCGAACACGAACGCTGGCTGATCGAAATGTTCGACGGCCTTGGTATGGCCAACAAAGACGCGCTGTATGCGCAGCTCGGCCACCTGCGCGTGCACCTCGCGCAGCGCGAGCAAGAGCTGGACGCCCGCGAAGATCAACCTTGAACGAACCCGACCCAACCATGACCGACCCGAATCACCATGTGGACCCGGCCCTGCTGGCCGGCAACCGCCGACCGCTGGCGGGCTATCAAGCCAAGCATTTCCTGTGGAGCGTGGAAGACGGCGTTGCCACCATCACGCTCAACCGGCCTGAGCGCAAGAACCCGCTCACGTTCGATTCGTACGCCGAGCTGCGTGACCTGTTTCATCAGCTCAAATGGGCGGATGACGTCAAGGCCATCGTGCTGGCCGGCGCGGGCGACAACTTCTGCTCCGGCGGCGATGTGCACGAAATCATCGGCCCGCTGGTGCAACTGAAGGCGCCCGAGCTGCTGATGTTCACGCGCATGACGGGCGAGCTGGTGAAGACGATGCGCGCGTGCCCGCAGCCGATCGTCGCCGCAGTTGACGGCGTGTGCGCGGGCGCGGGCGCCATCCTGGCGATGTCTTCCGACGTGCGCCTGGGCACGGCGCGCAGCAAGACGGCGTTCCTCTTCAATCGCGTTGGCCTGGCCGGCTGCGACATGGGTGCCTGCGCGATCCTGCCGCGCATCATCGGTCAGGGCCGCGCGAGCGAACTGCTCTACACCGGCCGCTCGATGAGCGGCGAAGAAGGTGAGCGCTGGGGCTTCTTCAACCGCCTGTGCGAACCAGCCGAGGTGCTGAGCCAAGCGCAAGCCCTGGCTGCCGACCTGGCCGCAGGCCCGACCTTCGCCAACGGCATCACCAAGACGATGCTGCACCAGGAATGGACGATGACGATCGAGCAGGCCATTGAAGCCGAGGCGCAGGCGCAGGCCATCTGCATGCTGACCGAAGATTTCTCGCGCGCGTATCACGCGTTTGTCGCCAAGCAGAAACCGGTATTCGAGGGGAACTGAGATGAGCGACAAAGACTATCTGCAATGGCCCTTCTTTGACGACAAACACCGCCAGCTCGAAGCCGAACTCGACGCCTGGGCCACGAAGCACATTCCGCACGACCACGGCCCCGATGTGGATGCCGAGTGCCGCGCGCTCGTCAAATCGCTCGGCCAGGCCGGCTGGCTGCGCCACGCCGTGGGCGGCACGGCGCACGGCGGCGCGGGCGAGACCATCGACACGCGCGCCATCTGCCTGATCCGTGAGACGCTGGCGCGCCATTCCGGCCTGGCCGACTTTGCCTTTGCGATGCAGGGGCTGGGGTCGGGCGCCATTTCGTTGCACGGCACGCCTGAGCAGCGCGAACGCTATCTGACGAAGGTGGCGCGTGGCGAGGCCATCTCTGCATTTGCGCTGTCTGAGCCCGACGCCGGCTCCGATGTGGCCGCCATGGCCTGCGCCGCGCGTGAAGACGGCAATGACTATGTGCTCGACGGCGAGAAGACGTGGATTTCCAACGGCGGCATCGCAGACTTCTACGTCGTGTTTGCCCGCACCGGCGAGGCGCCGGGCTCGCGCGGCATCAGCGCGTTCATCGTCGAAGCCGGTACGCCGGGCTTTGAGATTGCGGAGCGCATCGACGTGATTGCGCCGCACCCGCTGGCGCGCCTGCGCTTTACCAACTGCCGCATTCCGGCCAGCCAGCGCGTGGGCGCAGCAGGCGAGGGCTTCAAGGTGGCGATGCGAACGCTCGATGTGTTCCGCACGTCGGTAGCGGCAGCCGCGCTGGGTTTTGCGCGCCGCGCGCTGGACGAAGCACTGACGCGCGCCACCACCCGCAAGATGTTCAGCGGCGTGCTTGCCGATTTCCAGCTCACGCAGGCCAAGCTCGCACAAATGGCCACCGCCATCGACAGTGCCGCGCTGCTGACGTACCGCGCCGCGTGGCAGCGCGACCAGGGCCGCACCGTGACGCGCGAAGCCGCCATGGCCAAGTTGACCGCTACCGAGAACGCGCAGCAGGTGATCGACGCCGCCGTGCAGATGTGGGGCGGCCTGGGCGTGGTGAGCGAGCAGCCGGTCGAGCGCCTGTACCGCGAGATCCGCTCGCTGCGAATCTACGAAGGCGCGACGGAAGTGCAGCAACTGATCATCGCGCGCGAACTGCTGCGTGCGGCCACGCCTGCAGCGCACTGACACTGCCCAGCCCAGAGACGGAGAGCTCGCCATGCCCAGCGCCCATATCGACACCTTCGCCCGCGACCGGCTGCCGCCGGCGGAGCTGCAACCGGTGTATCGCTTCGACCTGCCGGCGCTGCAGTTTCCGCCGCAGCTCAACTGCGCCACCGAATTGCTCGACCGCCGCGTTGCTGCAGGCGAGGGCGGCCGCCTTTGCATCCAGGCGCCCGGCATCCGCTGGACGTATGCGGATCTGCAGGCGCACGCCAACCGCATCGCCAACGTGCTGGTCAATGAGATGGGCGTTGTGCCGGGCAACCGCGTGCTGCTGCGCTCGCCCAACAGCCCGATGCTTGCCGCGTGCTGGTTTGCCGTGATGAAAGTGGGCGCCATTGCGGTGACGACCATGCCGCTGCTGCGCGCCAAAGAGCTGGGCCAAATCCTGGGCAAGGGCGAGATCGGCTTCGCGCTGTGCGATGCGCGGCTCGTCGACGAGTTGCGCGATGCCGTGGCGCAAGCGGCCAAGCCCGTGCAGATGCTGTGCTTTCACGATGACACGCCGGAAGGGCTGGAGGCTGCCATGGCCCGCCAGCCGGACACCTTCACCAACGTGGATACGGCGGCAGATGACACGTGCCTGCTCGCTTTCACGTCGGGCACGACGGGCGTGCCGAAAGCGACGATGCATTTTCATCGCGACATCATGGCCATTTGCGCGTGCTGGCCGCCGCATGTGTTGAAGCCGCGCGCGGACGACATCTTTATCGGCAGCCCGCCGATGGCGTTTACGTTTGGCCTCGGCGGCCTGCTGCTGTTTCCGATGAGCGTGGGTGCATCGACGGTGCTGCTGGAGAAGGCATCGCCGAACGATCTGGTGGATGGCATCCGCACGTTTGGCGCGACGGTGCTGTTCACCGCGCCCACCACGTATCGCAACATCGCGGCGCGCGGAGACGAGTTGCGCGCCACGCCGCTGCGCCGCTGCGTGTCGGCCGGCGAAGCGCTGCCGGTGGCCACGCGCACGCTGTGGAAGAGCGCTACCGGCATCGAATTGATTGACGGCATTGGCGCGACCGAGATGCTGCATATCTTCATCTCCGCCGCCGATGCCGACGTGCGCCCCGGCGCCACCGGCAAGGCCGTCCCGGGCTATGTCGCGCGCGTTGTGGATGATGCCGGCAACCCCGTGCCGCCGGGCACCGTGGGCCGCCTGGCTGTGCAGGGCCCGACCGGCTGCCGCTACCTGGCCGATGACCGCCAGCGCGCCTACGTGCGCAACGGCTGGAACCTCACGGGCGATGCCTATGTGATGGACGAGGAAGGCTACTTCCACTACCACTCGCGCACCGACGACATGATCATCTCGTCCGGCTACAACATCGCTGCGCCCGAGGTGGAAGACGCGCTGATGCAGCATCCGGCGGTGGCCGAGTGCGGCGTGATCGGCGAGCCCGATGAAGAGCGCGGGCAGATCGTCAAAGCCTTCGTTGTATTGCACCCGGGCCACACGGCGGGGCCGGAGATGGTCAAGACACTGCAGGACTTCGTAAAGCAGACCGTGGCCCCGTACAAGTATCCGCGCGCCATCGAATTTCGCGCGAGCCTGCCGCGCAGTGAAGTCGGCAAGCTGCTGCGCTACCGCCTGCGCGAACACGACAAATCATGAGTGACTACCACTTCGAGCGCGCCGCGCGCATCCGCTTTGCACACTGCGACCCGGCCGGCATCGTCTACTTTCCCCAGTACCTCGTCCTGTTCAACGGCCTGGTCGAAGACTGGTTTACCGATGGCTTGGGCGTTTCGTATGCGCAAATGCTGGGCCCGCGCCGCATCGGCCTGCCCATCGTCAAGCTGCATTGCGAGTTCAGCGCCATCAGCCGCATGGGCGACGACGTGCAGTTCAAGCTGAAGCTGGAGCGGCTGGGCAATGCGTCGCTCACGTTGGGCCTGGATTGCTGGGCCGGCGATGAGCAGCGCGTACGCTCGCAGCAGGTGCTGGTATTTACCGATCTCAATACGCATCGCGCGATGCCGATGCCGCCTGACGTGCGGCAGGCGATCGAGGCGAGCGTTCAACTGCAGTCGTAATAGAACTAGAAGGAATTGCATCATGGAAGTACTCCTCCCTCCCAACTGGCCGCGTCCGAAGGGCTATGCCAACGGTGTGTCCGCACGCGGACGCATGGTGTTCGTGGCCGGCATGATCGGCTGGGATGCGCAGGGCGTGTTCCACACGGATGACCTGGCGGGTCAGGTCCGCCAGGCGCTGCAGAACATCGTCGAGGTGCTGGCCGCCGGCGACGCCAAGCCCGAGCACATCGTGCGCATGACGTGGTACGTGACCGACAAGAAGGCTTACGTCGAGGCCTACCCAGAGATCGGCAAGGCGTTCCGCGAGCTGATCGGCAGCTTCAGCATTGCGATGACGGCGGTGGAAGTGGCGGCGCTGGTCGAAGACCGGGCCAAGGTGGAGATTGAGGTGACGGCGGTGGTGCCGGATTAGTTTTTTTCGAACCGGTGAGGGGAGACAAAAGGTCCGTACCTGAACAAAGTAGTTTGGTCCAACTGCGGGGTTGGCAACTATTCGCGCCAGTCCGCGATTGGCGCAGTCCGATCCGGGCAAGGTTTGGGAGCAGTGACGTGCATATGGCAGTCTGCGCTCTGTAGTTCCGCGTCCCTACCAGCCGGATACGGTGCCGGCGGCAGCATTAGGACGAGTGCGGCACGGCCGCTGGCTGATCGGACGAGATGAGGTATCGGCCCCCTTGGGCGATCCCCTGGCGATATCTTTCATGATCCTCAAGAAAGAGCCGCGCAGATTGATCAATGGACTCTTGCCATTGCCGTTTCAGCGCGGCCAGCGGCTAACGAGCCCGATCGTCAGGCCAGACCACATCTGCCTTCCACGATTCCGACGCAATGAACTGCTTGAGCCTGTCTTGCAGCAGGGCTGTCCAGGCAGCGGCAAAGCGGGAAGGGGGATTCTCGCGCAAGGTCGTGATCGCCACGCTCGAACGGATGCCGGGGCGGCCGATGCGATGCGCAACGAGTTCACCGCGTGCGATCTCCTCCTTGATCGCGATGTAGGTCAGGATCGAATAGCCAGCGCCGGCCTTTACCAGTTGCTTGGTCAGCGACACGCTGTCGACTTCCAGCGCGACGCGTAGCCGCACACCGTGCTGGATGGCCGCCTGTTCGACCAGGCGCCGATTGCTGTGCGGCAGGCCGGGCAAGATCAACGGAATGCTGGCCAAGTCGCGGATCTGGTATTCGCGCTGATCTGTCTCTGAGCCGGGCGGCCCCACCAGGATCATGGGTTCGCTGAACAACGGGCGCACGTGGAACGCATCCAGCGGCGGCTGGTTGTAGACGACGGCAAGGTCAACGCGCCGATCCAGCACCCACTCCTGCAGCGAGCTGCTCAGGCCTTCACGCACATGCAGCGAAACCCGGGGCCACTGCGCCCGGAAGGCCTGGACGAGATCGGCGCCGATCAGTGCACCCATGGTCGGCGGCAGGCCAACGGCCAGATGCCCGCGCTCCTCATCGGCGCTGGCGCGAACGTCTTCGCTGGTTTCGCTGAGCAGGTGCGTGATCATTTCCGCCCGCTCCAGCAGACGCGACCCCGCCGAGGTAAGCCGGACGCCGCGGCCATGCCGAACCAGCAGCGGCACGCCAATCTCTGCCTCCAGCTTTGCGATCTGTCGACTGAGCGCAGGTTGCGCGATGTACAGCTCGGCCGCCGCGCGGCTGAAACTGCCGGCACGCGCCACGCGGATGAAGCTCTTGAGTTCTCGGATGTCCATGCTTGCTTTCAGATATGCCGTGCTGGCATAGCTTTGTATGTTCATATGGTCTTTGTCAAGAAAAGACCGTCAATCTATGCTTCCTATAAATAACAAGTTACCAACGCGTACAGGAGACGCTCGCCCTCAGGCCATACGGCCAGCGGCGTTCACGTCCCCGTAACGACCGCCTTTCTAGCAATACAAGTCCAGCAAGCTTGCGTCGTCTTCTCGCCGCAGAGCACTGAACGACTGGACGCAGGAGACACCATGAAACATCTGAAGAAGCTGCACGTGCAGGTCTTGATCGGCCTGGCGTGTGCGGTCGTCCTCGGCATCGCCGCGCCGCAGTGGGCCGTTGCCATGAAGCCCATCGGGCAGGCGTTCATCGCGCTGCTGAAGATGATGCTGGCCCCGATCATCTTCTGCACGCTGGTGCAGGGCCTGGCACACGTGCGAGACCTGCGCATGCTGGGCCGTATGGGCGTGAAGTCGCTGGTGTACTTCGAGGTGGTCAGCACGGTGGCCATGGTGCTGGGTTTTGTGCTCGTCAACGTGTTCGAACCCGGCGTGGGACTGCACGCCACCAACCTCGCAGAAAGCGCTGATGCGGTGAAGGCCACCAGCAATGCTGGCGGCATCTCGGCCGTCAATTACCTGCTCAGCCTGATTCCGCACACGCTGGTGGATGCCTTCGCCAAGGGCGACATCGTGCAGGTGCTGATCATTTCCATCCTCGCCGGTTTGGCGCTGAACCTCTCGGTAGGTCCGGACTCGGTCCTGCTGCGCGGCATGGACGAAGCGCAGAAGGTGCTGTTCCGCATGCTCGGCTTCATCATGAAGCTGGCACCGCTCGGCGCATTTGGCGCCATGGCCGCGGCGGTGGGCAGCTATGGCGGCGTGACGCTGCTGTATCTGCTCAAGGTGATCGTGCTCTATTACGCCGCCTCGCTGCTGTTCGTGTTTGGCGTGCTCAGCTCGATCAGCTGGATGATCGGCCTGCCGTACTTCAGCGTGCTCAAGCTGATTCGCGACGAGATGCTGCTGATCTTCGGCACAGCATCGAGCGAAGTGGCCTTCCCGCGTCTGGTGGAGAAGCTGCAACGCGCAGGCTGCGATGAAGCCGTGGTCGGCTTTGTGCTGCCCGCCGGCTACAGCTTCAACCTCGACGGCACGTCGATCTACATGGCCATCGCCGTGGGCTTCATTGCGCAGGCGACTGACACACCGTTCTCGCTGTGGCAGCAACTGGGTTTGCTTGCCATCCTGAGCCTGACCTCCAAGGGTGGCACCACGGTTGCCGGCGGCGCGTTCGTCAAGCTGGCAGCCACGCTGCAATCGGTGCGTTCGCTGCCGGTGGCGGGTCTGGGCCTGCTGTTCGGCATCGACCGCGTCATGGCGATCGCCACTGCGCTCGTCAACGTGGTCGGCAACACCATTGCGGTCTTCGCCATCGCCCGCTGGGAAGGCGCATTCGATGCCGAGGCCTTCCATCGCGAAACCGGCGGGCAGGCCCGTTCTTCTCTCCTCAAGCTGCAGAAGCCCGCCACACAAGCTGCGGTGGCGCACGACGCGCTGACCCACTAAGTCACTGAGCAACACCAACATGCAACGCATTCCCGCCCTCGATCCCGATGCGCTGGACGCAGACCAGCGCGCCGTCTACGACGCCATTGCCAATGGCCCCCGCAAGGGTGTGCGCGGCCCGCTGGCCGTCTGGCTGCATCGCCCCCTGCTGGCCGACCGCGCACAGGCGCTCGGACGCTATTGCCGCTACGACAGCAGCCTGCCGCCGCGCCTGTCCGAACTGGCCATCTTGTTCATGGGCCGCTACTGGTTGGCGGAATACGAATGGGCCGCGCACAAGCCGTTCGCGTTGGAAGCCGGCGTATCGCCGGCGGTGATCGACGCCATTCGCGACGGCATGAACCCGGCGTTCGAGCAGCGCGACGAGGCGCTCGTCTTCGCGTTCCTCACACAGCTGCATGCCAAGCGCGAAGTGGACGACGGCCTGTATGCCGAACTGGTCGACGCCATCGGCCAGGACGGCGTGGTCGATCTGGTCGGCATTGCCGGCTACTACACGCTCATCTCGATGACCATCAAGGCATTCAATGTGCCCGCGCCGACAGGTGCGACGCCGGAACTGCCGACGCAATTGCAATAAGCAACGAGGAATTCACTGTGCAAGCAACTACCGAATTTGAACAAGCCACGGCCGCGGGCCGTCTGGCAGGTAAGGTGGCCATCGTGACCGGCGCAGGCTGCGTCGGCCCGGGCTGGGGTAACGGCCGCGCCGTAGCGGTGCTGTTTGCGATGGCGGGGGCGCGCGTCTTTGCCGTCGACAAGAGCCTTGAGGCCATGGAGGAAACGCTGCGCCGCGTGCGCGAGGCCGGTGGTGAGGTCACGCCGTACACCTGCGACGTGACCGACACCACGGCCGTCAAAGGCATGGTCGATGCCTGCGTGGAGCAATACGGCCGCGTCGATATCCTGGTGAACAACGTTGGTGGCTCTGCTGCTGGCGGCCCTGTGGCGTTGTCGGAAGACAAGTGGGATGCGCAGGTCGCTTTCAACCTCAAGAGCGTCTATCTGACCTGCAAGCACGTGCTGCCCGTGATGGAAGCGCAGGGCAGTGGCGCCATCGTCAATACGGCATCGACTTCCGGCATCCGCTGGACGGGCTCGGCGCAGGTGGCCTACGCGGCTTGCAAGGCCGGTGTGATCCAGCTTTCCAAGGTCGTGGCCGTTGAATACGCCAAGAAGGGCATTCGCGTGAACACCGTGGTGCCGGGGCAATTGCATACGCCTATGGTGGAAGTGCGCCTCGCCGGCCAGCGCTCGGGCGGCGATGTCGACAAGCTGCTGGAAAGCCGCCTTGCCCGCATTCCGCTCGGCTTCATGGGCGACGGGCGTGATACCGCGCATGCCGCGCTGTTCCTCGCTTCGGACGAGGCGCGCTTTATTACAGGTACCGAAGTCGTGGTCGACGGCGGCATGACGGCGCGGTGCGACTGATCATGCAAGGCGAACTGAACGGCGGCGTGTGGGACTGCCATACGCACATCTATGGGCCCTGGGATGCCTTTCCGCTGCCGGCCGATGCGTCGTATCGCCCGGTGGAAGCCCCGATGACGCAACTGCTTGCGCTGCATGAGCAACTGGGTGTCACGCACGGCGTGCTGGTGCAGGCGGCGTGCTACCAGTCCGATCACCGTCCGCTACTGGCCGCGCTGGCCATGACGCAAGGGCGCTACCGAGGCGTCGCGCTGGTCGACCACACCACGAGTGATGACGCCCTGCGCGAGCTGGACGAAGGCGGCGTGCGCGGCATCCGCTTCAACTTCATGGGTCACCTGCCGGGCGACCGTGATCCGGGCCGCTTGCGCGAACTTGCCGAGCGCGTCGGGCCCATGGGTTGGCACGTGCTGCTGCATGGACAACTGGATCAGCTTCTGCCGGTGCTCCACGCGTGGGAAGACCTGAATGTGCCGCTGGTGATCGACCACATGGCCCGTCAGGATGCGACGCGCCCGCTGGACGAAGCTGCCATGCGCGAGCTGGAGCGTCATCTGCGCAATGACAAGCGGTGGATCAAGTTGTCTGGGGTCGACCGCGTCATGCAAGGCGCGGCACCGCCGTGGGAGGCAGCATTGCCGCTGATGAGGCGCTTGGTGCAAGCGGCACCCGAGCGATCCATCTGGGGCACGGACTGGCCGCACCCCAACATCAAGGGCGACGTGCCCGACGACAGCAGTCTGCTCGCGTTCGTGCAGGAAGCCTGCGGCGCCGACGCTGCCGAAGCTGTGCTCGTTCATAACCCGCAACGACTCTATTTCTGAGGCATCGCCATGCAAGCCACGTTTATCGATGCCGCCCAGGCAGGGCAGTCTGCTGAACAAAGCGCCTGTCGCAAGGCTGCCTGGCGCCTCGTGCCGCTGTTGGCAATCGCGTACTTCGTCAACTACCTCGATCGGACCAACGTCGGCTTCGCGGCGCTGACCATGAACCGCGACCTGGGCTTGAGCGCCGCGCAGTTTGGTCTGGCTGCCGGCATCTTCTACGTGGGCTATTGCCTGTTCGAGGTGCCGAGCAACCTGGCGCTGTATCGCTATGGCGCACGTCGCTGGCTGGCGCGGATCATGATCACGTGGGGCCTGTTTGCTGCAGGCACAAGCTTGGCCGTTGGGCCCAACAGCTATGCGGCGATCCGCCTGCTCGCCGGCATTGGCGAGGCCGGGTTCTTTCCTGGCGTCATCTTCTATCTCACCCTGTGGTTTCCGTCGCGCTATCGCACGCGCATGATGGGCTGGTTTCTCGCTGCGATCCCGCTTTCGTCGGTATTCAGTGGGCCGCTGTCGGTATCGATGCTGGAGCTGGACGGTTGGCTGGGGCTGCATGGCTGGCAGTGGCTGTTCATCCTGCAGGGGCTGCCGGCCTGTGTGCTCGGCCTGCTTTGCCTGCGCATGCTGACCGATCGCCCCGATAACGCCGCCTGGCTTACGGCAGAGGAGCGCGCCGCACTGGCGTCGGCCATCGAACGGGAGCGCAGCGCAGCGGTTGAGCATCGTCTCGGACCGGCGCTCAAAGACGCACGCGTCTGGCTGCTCACGGCCATTCTGTTCAGCTACATCATCGGCATTCTGGGCATTGGCGTGTGGATGCCGACCATCCTGAAGACGCATCACCTGTCGAACACGCAGGTGGGCTTTGCCACGGCGCTGCCTTACGTCGTCGGCGCCCTGGTCATGCTGGTCTGGGCACGCGTGGTGGCGCGCACGCAGCGCTACGTTTTGCACCTGGTGATCACCTGTGCGGTGGCGGCGCTGGGCTTCTTTGCATCGGTGGCGTCTGATGCGCTGGTGCCCGCCATGCTCGGCTTGACGGTGGCCGTGGTGGGGTTGTCATCCGTGCGCACGTGCTTCTACAGCATTCCGGCAACGTTCCTGGACAAGCAGGCTGCAGCGGGCGGCCTCGCTTTCATCAACTCCGTGGGTAGCCTTGGCGGGTTGTTTGGCCCGTACATGGTGGGCTGGCTGAAAGACGCCACGGGCTCGTTCAAGGCCGGGCTGATCGGCATGGGCGCGATGCTGGTGCTGGCAACGCTGCTTTCTCTGGTGCTGCTGAGCCGCGTCAAGGAGGGCCAGCGATGAGCAACGACTGGTGGCAACCCAGCCTGCGCACGCCTGACCCTGCCGTGCGCATTCTCGACCCGCGCTTCGAGCACTACCGCTTGCCGCACGCCAAGGTCGAGCGCCTGTGGACCGGCTGCCGCTGGGCGGAAGGCCCCGTCTGGTTTGGCGACGCCGGGGCGCTCTATTGGACCGATCTGCCCAACGATCGCATCCTGCGCTGGGACGATGCGTCCGGCGCGGTGGCGGCATACCGCACGCCCTCCGACAAGGCCAACGGCCTGACACGCGACCGGCAGGGCAGGCTGATTGCCTGCGAGCATGGGCAACGCCGCGTTACGCGCACCGAATACGACGGCAGCATCATCGTGCTGGCCAGCGAGTTCGATGGCAAGCCGCTCAATTCTCCGAACGACGTGGTCGTCGCAAGTGACGGCGCGGTGTGGTTTACCGATCCGCCGTTCGGCCTGGTGAGCGACTACATGGGCCAGATTGCCAAGCCGCAGTTGCCAGCAAGCATCTATCGGATCGACCCGCGCGATGGACGATTGGATTGCGTTGCGGACGATGTGCTCGGACCCAACGGGCTGGCGTTCTCACCGGATGAGCGGACGCTTTACGTGGTGGCATCGCGCGCACGGCCGCGCGAGATCCTCGCATTCGATGTGGTCGACGGCAAAGCGCTGGGCGACCGCCGTGTGCTGATCGATGCCGCGGACGGGGCTCCGGACGGTTTTCGCGTCGACGTGCATGGGAACCTGTGGTGCGGCTGGGGCACCGGCACGGCAGAGCTTGATGGCGTGCGGGTGTTTGCCCCCGACGGCACCGCGATCGGCCACATCGCACTGCCGGAGCGCTGCGCGAACCTGTGCTTTGGCGGGCGGCACCTCAACCGCCTTTTCATGGCGTCAACCACATCGCTCTATGCCCTGTACGTGAACACACGCGGGGCGGTTTAGTTCTGCAACACCAAAAATCAAACGAGAACGACTTAGGAGACAAGACATGCCGTTCCAATCCAGAGTGCGCCGGTTTGCGGCGCGTACGCTGTGCGCAGTGCCGTTGATCGCCGCAACGGGTGCGGTCTGGGCCGCCGATATCCACGTGCTGGCCACCGGTGCGTTGCACGCAGCGTTCGAGAAAGTCATACCGGCGTACGAGCGGCAGTCGGGCAACCATCTGATCATTGCGTGGGGCCCGTCCTATGGCAGCTCGCCAGATGCCTTGCCGATGCGCATCAAGAACGGTGAGCCGATGGACGTCTGCTTCATGATCGGCGCCGCCTTGACGGACCAAGTAAAGCAAGGGCGCTTCATTCCGGAGTCGCGCGTTGATCTCGTGGCGTCAGGCGTTGGCGTTGCAGTGCGCAAGGGCTTGCCCAAGCCGAATATTCAGACCGTCGACGATCTGCGCCAAACGTTGCTGGCGGCCAAGTCGGTGGCATTTTCCGAAGGGGCGAGCGGCACCTACATCACCGGCACGCTGTTCGAGCGTCTCGGGATTGCCGAGCAGATGAAGGCCAAGAGCGTGCTGATCCGTGGCAAGGAGCTGGTCGGCTCGGCACTGGAGCGCGGCGAGGCCGATCTGGGCTTGCAGCAGATCAGCGAGCTGCGCGCGTTCAGCGGCATCCAGTATGTCGGCCCGCTGCCCGCCGAAGTGCAGAAGACGAGCGTGATTGCGGCTGCAGTCGCAAAGGATGCCAAGGAACGCAAGGCCGCCGAAGGGTTGATCACGTATCTGCGCTCGCCGGAAGTTGCTGCCAAGCTGGTCCAGACGGGGCTCGACCCGATTTCCGCCAAATAGCCTGATTCGTTGCCGTTGTCTGATGCATCGCGGTTGGTTTCCAGCCGCGAGGGGACACTGTTGCCCGAAGCAATAGCAACGGGGCCATGTCCCGAGAGAAAGAAGGAGACTCCATGACGTTGCAGAAATGCCTTCTTGGCGCCGCATTGACTCTGATGATGTCCGCCTGCGCCACGTCAACGCCAACCAGTGCAGACGTGCAGCGGACGCTCGTGCGCCATGGCGAAGTGCAGATCGAAACCCTGAGCCAAGGAAGTGGGCCGACCGTTGTCATCCTGCCGTCGCTGGGGCGCGGCGCTGAAGATTACGACGAGGTGGCCCGCCTGCTTGCCGCGGATGGGCTGCGTGTCCTGCGGCCGCAACCGCGCGGCATTGGTCAAAGCAAGGGGCCGATGGCCAATCTCGACATGCATGCGTTTGCGGCCGACGTTGCCGCCGTGCTCGATCAGGAAAAGACAGGGCCCGTTGTCGTGGTGGGGCATGCCTGGGGCAGCCAGCCGGCGCGCATGCTGGCGGTGGATCGGCCAGACCTGGTGCGCGGTCTCGTCATGGCGGCAGCCTCTGCCGGCAAGCTGCCGCCGGGTTCCAACGAGAAGCCCTATGGCCGGTTGCGCGAAGCGATTGATGGCTCCGGCAACCTCGCGCTGCCCGAGGCGAAGCGTCTGGAATATCTGCGCCAGGCATTCTTCGCTCCGGGCCACGACCCGAAACCATGGTTGAGCGGGTGGTATCCGGACGCGCATCACGCGCAGGCCCACGCCCGCAATGTCACGCCGGTGGATGCGTACTTCGCTGGCGGCACGGTACCCATGCTTGATCTGCAGGCGCAGTACGACGCCGTGGTCGTGCCCAACGTGTTCAAGCCCATGCTTGGCAATCGCGTGACGGTGGAGGTGATCCGCGATGCCGGGCACGCCATGGCGCCCGAGCAACCCGCAGCGATGAGCCGCGCCATCGCGCGCTTCGCCCGACGTGTCTATGCCGGCGCGTCCTGATTCCGTCAACACAACAACTTGCAGGCCGACGCATCCGCACGGCATGCCCATCCACACCAAGGAGAACATCATGAAATTGATCAAGTACGGCTGTACCGCATTGGCAGCGGTCATGCTTTCCTTCTCTGCGCTGGCAGCCGCGGATGCCGGGCAGATTGATCGCGAACTGGTCAAGTACAGCAACGTGCAGATCGAGGTGATGCGGCAGGGCAAGGGGCCGCTGATCGTCATCCTGCCGTCGCTGGGCCGTTCGGGGCGCGATTACGACCAGGTCGCAGACCGGTTGGTCGCCGACGGCTTCCGCGTGTTGCGCCCGGAGCCGCGTGGCATTGGCCGGAGCAAGGGGCCGATGGCGAATCTGGACATGCATGCCTTTGCCGCCGATGTGGCTGCGGTGATCGAGCACGAGAAGCAGGGGCCTGCCGTGGTGGTCGGTCACGCCTGGGGCAATTTCCCGGCGCGCATGGTCGCCGTGGACAGGCCCGAGCTGGTGCGCGGCGTTGTTCTGGTTGCCGCTTCGGCCGGCAAGGTGCCGCCGGGCTCGACCGAGAAACCTATCAACGCGGAGATGCGCAAGGCCATCGATGGTGCGGGCGATATGCATCTTTCGGAAGAGCAGCGCCTTGAGTACTTGCGCAAGGCCTTCTTTGCCCCGGGCAACGACCCGCGCGTCTGGCTCGATGGCTGGCACGAAGAGACGCATGAGGCAGAGTCCCATGCCCGCAACGTGACGCCGGTCGATGCGTACTTTGCGGCCGGGAACGCGCCGATCCTGGATTTGCAGGCAGAACACGACGCAGTGGCGCCGCGCCGGTTCTCGCAGGTGCTGAAATCGATGCTGGGTGATCGCGTGACGGTCGTTGTCGTGCCGAACGCCGGACACGCCTTTGCGCCGGAACAGCCCAAGGCGATGGCGGACGCGATCGCCGCGTTTGCGAAGCGCGTGTACGCAGAGCCAACCAAGCAGTAGTCGCGGTTGCCTGTCATGTGGAGGCAGGCCGCGTGACTTGCCTCCAGGATGACTGTCGACGCTATTTAGACGCGGCCAACATTGCGGGTCAGAGTTGTCGCGCCATCCTCCGGGCATCTCAGCTCTTTGGGTCGGCAGGTTGAGGCTGGAAAAGGGCGTCAACGCAGAGTGTCCAGACGCATTTCCAACATCCTCTGGCGTCCATCGGCTCTCCTCCATCGGCCCGGCATTGGCTTGCGATTCACACCCCCATTTCTAGCCGCCGCTTTCCCTTGTTGAATGAAGAGGCATCGCTGCCGTTGAATGCGACGGTCGATGACTATCGACATATGCGGCAGTGTCTGGGTACCACGCGAACCGTGGCAGTGCAGTCGGCAAACATAAGACTGACAACCGGTTCGCCCCCGAAAGTTCTATTCCTCCCTTTCGGTAGCGGCATTAAGTTCACGGGCCTGTCGGCGTGCGCTAACAACGGTGCTACGCGACCTTGCCACCGCATTCGGCGAGCACGTGCTTGCCGGGAAATACAACGGTGGACGTATCCGCTATGCGAGAGGCTCTTTGAGCGTCACGGCAAGCACCCGTCGCATCCCTGACTAAGACAGTGCGCACAAGATGGCGTCTTAATTTGCCCTCCGGCAGGGCAGAAGCGGGCCGCTGCACCAACAAGGGGAGAGTACGTGCGTTTGCTTCCGGATCGTCTTGTTAAGTCAATATAAGTCAGATGTTGGTGGCGAACCATTCTCCGACCATGTCGAGGAAGCTCAACATTTACCGCGCAACACTGGCATAAACCCTGCTTGATAGGCGCCCGTGCCGCTGCTAAATTCGCTTTACATCAGCTTTGCGGTGCATCCGAATTTCTTGCCATCCATCTGACGATCGCTTTCGATACGGCTCTGACTGAGTCGTTGAGGGGGGCGCAAATTCTCGAGGAGAGTGTTGTGATTGCCAGGACTACCCAGCCGCTGCAGCCGTTTGCTGCTATCAAAAAGGTCACCATGCCTTCCCTGCTTGCTGCGCTCTTCTCGGCGGCGGCGTACCCGGCAATAGCACAGACGGCTGATCTGACGCCTGCTGGCGCGGAAAAGGCCGGGACGTCCAGCGGCATTCCTGCATGGACCGCGCCGGGGGCGCTGGAGAATGGATGGAGTCCTGGCAAGCGCCGACTGGATTTCTTCAAGTACAAATCTGACAAGCCGCTGTACGTCATCGATGCGAGCAACGTCGACCAGTATGCCGACAAGCTGAATCCTGGCCAGGTCGCGCTGATCAAGCAAACCAAGGGATACACCATGCCGGTGTATCCGACGCGTCGAACCTGCGGTATGCCCGACTTTGTGGCGGAGAACACCAAGAAGAACATCGGCTTCGCCAAGATGAGTCCAGACGGCACTGCATTGGCCGATGCGTATCTTCCTGGGTTCCCGTTTCCGCATCCTAAGACGGGCGCCGAAGCGATGTGGAACGCCAAGCTGGGCTACCGCGGCGTTGGCATCGAGTTCCGAGACCAGATTACGATGACGTCGCCGCGAAAGGGAAGCTCTGGCGATGGCCTGAAATTTGTATCCGACACGTGGCTCTACTTCCCCTGGGGCGTGAAGGGCGGCACGACGTTTTCTGCCGCGGGCCAGGTCGAGGCGATGAACTACTTCACGTACAAGTCGCCTGTGGCCCTGGCCGGCCAGGGCGCAATGTTTACTGCGTATGCCGCCAAACCGGCGGAAGTCTTCTACTACTTCCCGGGGCAACGTCGGACGCGCCGGATGCCGACCTATGCCTACGATGCACCGCAGATCGGCTTCGACAACCAGTACAACATCGACGAGGCGTACGTCTTCTCTGGTCTTCTGGATCGGTTCGACTGGAAGCTGATTGGCAAGAAGGAGATGCTTATTCCGTACAACGCGCTCGGGATGTACGACTTCACGGCCAAGTACGAAGACGCCTATCAGCCGGACTTCATTAACCCTGCGTACCGGCGCTATGAGCTCCACCGCGTGTGGTTGGTAGAGGCGACGGTCAAACAAGGTGTTCGGCATTCCGCGCCTAAGCGTCTCTTCTACATCGACGAAGATAGCTGGGGTCTTGCTGGTGCGGTGGACTATGACGCCCAGGGCAAGATCTCCAAGGTGCGGGAAGGATATTCGATTCCCGTGTATGAGACGGGAGCCTGTATGTCTCTCGTCTTCGCGCAATACAACCTGAATGATGGCCGCTACGTTGTCGACGGATCGATGCTCGCGGCAGGAAAAGATGCGAAATGGATTGTGGATGGCGCCGACGATCCGCACTTCAAGGCGAGCTTCTACAACGCTGAAAACCTTCGCGCGTTGAGCGAGCGTTGAAAGAGAGGACATCGACAATGAAAAACCTCTCTTTCACTCGCTCTCAAGAGCGTGGTGCTGCCGTGCGTGGGGCCGTTTCAGCGCTCATCGCGCTGGGTTGCACGGGGGCGAACGCCTTTACGTTCTCTAACGACACGATCCAGGGGAGCCTCGATTCGACAGTCTCTGCGGGGGTTGGTGTTCGCACGGCATCGCAAAGCGAAAACCTCGTGTCGCCGACTTATGACCCAGCCACCGGGGCCCGCACGGGCGGTGGGAGTCTCGGGCAGATCAGCGGCCTTAGCGACCAAGGCAACATCAACTACAACAAAGGCAATGCCTTTACGACGTACCTCAAGGGTAGCCACGAGTTGCTGTTGAAAATGCCGACAGAGGGGCTCGCGTTCATGGCCCGCGGCTCCTGGGTGTACGACTACGCGGGCACGCGCACTACTGGAGCAACCAGCGGACAGGACGCGCTTGCCGCTTCTCCCCCCGATATCAGTGGCGGGCTTGCATCGGATGCCCGCAGCAATATTCGCTTCAAGGCTCGGTTGCTCGATCTTTGGGTCAGCAAGCAGTTCAGTGTCGGTGACCAGCAGGCGCGAGTCCGGGTCGGGAACCAGGTCATCAGTTGGGGCGAGAGTATTTTCGAGATCGGCGGCATCAATGCGACGAACGCCATCGATATCAACCGGGCGTCTCAGCCAGGTGCACAGGTCAAGGAATTTGTTCTGCCTGCCCCAATCCTTAGTGTTGCCTCAGGCCTCGGGCATGGGGTCAATGTGGAGGGGTACGTCCAGAGCAACTGGAACAAGAGCTACTTGCCTCCGGTAGGTAGCTACTGGTCCTCGTCCATCATCGGAGCGGGCGAGAGTGCTTACGGTGTGCGAGAAGCGCGTCCCAAGAACGGCGGTCAGTTTGGCTTTGCCGCACGCTATCAACCGGACGGAACGGACATCAATCTTGGGGTCTACGCGATCGCGTATCACGACAAGCTACCCCAGACGTCTCTCGCTGCTGACGGCGCTACCGTTTTCAAGTATCCGGAAAACCGCCACATGTTTGGTGTCAGCGCCAATTTTCCGGTGGGCGACATGGCCATTGGAACGGAGCTCTCCTTCCGGCCCCGGGATGCCGTGCCGCTCAACCCGGCGAGTGGTTGCGTGGCCCAGGGGGGTAATTGCTGGGTCGACGAAAAACGCTTTCAGTGGCACCTGACTTCGCTCTATGCACTTCAGCCCGGAAACGCAGGCGCGCTCTTGAATCTCTTGGGAGCGCAAACGGCCACGCTCACCACCGAAACGGTCGTGATCGCCTACCCGGGGCTCCATAAGAGCTACGGAGGGTCACCTATTGCGGCTGGTGGTTTGTTGTGGGGTAACGAATTCAACGATCTCTTTGCCACGGGTGCGCTCAACAGCCCCGGCAGTTCGGCCGGAACAAAGTACTCCGGCGGCATCAATGTCGACTTCAACTGGGTGTATGACGGGACACTGGTGCAGGGCTGGCAGGTCAATCCAGGCGTGTACTTCCGATACGGACTCTTTGGCCAGACCCCCAACATCAATGCGCAGTTCGTGCGAGGTGTGAGCTCGATGAACCTGTACGTCAACTTTGTACAGAACCCGGCCAACTGGCAGATCGGCCTGAACTACACAAGGTTCATGGGATCGACCAACCCGCTCAAGAACCCGCTACGTGACCGAGACTTCTTCGGCATCGTCGCATCCCGCAATTTCTGAGGTCATCATGAAGTCGTCGCCTGTTGCCGAGTCGGCGCGTTCGAGCGCGCTCGTCCGGATCTTAAACATGCTCGAGGACGCGCTATTCGGCCACAGGCGGCTTGTGCTTGGATTACTCATCGCTTTCACCGTTGCGATGGGATGGTTTGCGGTCAAGCTGCGAATGGATGCTGGCTTCGAGAAGCAGCTTCCCGTGGGGCACGAATATATCGCCACATTCAACGAATACCGAGATGATCTGTTGGGCGCAAACCGCCTGACGATCGTCGTAAAAGCCAGGAAGGGAACCATTTGGACGACGGAGGGCTTGAAGCGCCTTTACGACGTCACGCAGGCCGTCACGTTCCTGCCCTATGTGTCGCGCAGCAGCGTCCAGTCTTTATGGACGCCGAATTCCTTCGTCAACGAAATCACCGAGGAAGGGTTCCGGGCCGATCCACTCATCCCGGGCACGGTCACCCCGGACCGCCTGGATGCAACGGCCATCGGCGATATCTCTCGGTCGACGGCGCAGGGGGGCTTTGTCGGCAGCCTGGTCTCGCGAGACCAAACCAGTGCCATGGTGACGGCCGACCTGAACGAGGTGAACGCCAGCGGTAAGCGTATCGACTATGTGTCGTTCGACAGGATGCTGGAGTCTGAGCTACGCAAGAAGTTCGAGGACGACAAGTACGAGATCCAGATCATCGGCTTCGCCAAACAGATTGGTGACATCGCTGAGGGCGCTGCCGCCGTCCTGCAGTTCTGCCTGATGGCGCTGTTGCTAACCGCCTTGGCTGTGTATTGGTACTGTCGATCGATTCGCTTGACGATATTGCCACTGAGTTGCTCGCTCTTTTCGCTGATCTGGCAATTCGGGACGTTGTATTTGCTGGGGTACGGGCTTGATCCGTTGGGTGTGCTGGTGCCCTTCCTCGTGTTCGCCATCGGCGTCTCGCATGGTGTTCAGCAGATCAACTTCATCGTTCGAGAGATCTCTCACGGCAAGTCTGTGGACCGCGCTGCGCGCTCGAGTTTCAGTGGTCTTCTGGTGCCCGGAACGCTTGCGCTCATCACCGCGTTCGTTTCCTTCGCCACGCTGGTTCTTGTCCCGATTCCGATGGTGCGCGAATTGGCCATCACGGCATCGCTTGGCGTTGCGTACAAGATCATCACGAACCTGGTCATGCTTCCCCTTGCGGCATCGATGCTTCAGGTGGACGCTGCGTATGCCAAAAGCATGGAAGCGAGGGCGGTACAACGGGCACGTTGGCTGCATGTCCTGGCACGCGTTGCGGTTCCCCGAAATGCAGCACTCGTTCTTGTCATCGCGGCCGGCGTGTTTGCCACGGCGGCCTGGCAGAGCCGGGATCGCGTGGTCGGTACGTTGCAGGCGGGCGCGCCGGAGTTGCGTGCAGACGCCCGATTCAACCGAGACGCTGTTTCGATCGCCACCAACTACGACATCGGGCTGGACTGGCTCACGGTCGTCTTTCAGGCGCCGTCCAACTCGTGCGAGAACGTCCAGATTGCCACATACCAGGACCGGTTCGTCTGGGCAATGCAGCCCGTAAATGGAGTGTTGTCCATTACGTCCTTTTCGTCGCTGCTTCGCCAATACAACGAAGGCTACAACGAAGGAAATCCGAAGATGTCCGCGACGCCCATTGATCCCGCGAATTACGCGGCGATGGCCGTAGAAGTGGGGCGGCTTCCCGGAATCATGCGCAAGGATTGCAGCATGAGTGCGGTGCATATCTATCTCTCCGATCACAAAGCCACCACGATCAATCGCGTGATCGCCGCGGTGAAGACATTCCGCGACACGGAGAAACTCCCCGGCGTCACGATCCGGCTTGCCTCAGGCAACGCGGGCGTCTTGGCGGCAACGAACGAAGTGATCGAGCACAGCGAACTCCCCATGATGCTGTACGTGTATGCCACGATCGTCCTGCTGGTTTTTCTCGCTTATCGGGACGTTCGCGCCGTACTGGCCTGTTGTCTCCCGCTCACGATCGGCACGTTTATCGGCTACTGGTTCATGAAAGAGCTTGAGATCGGCCTGACCGTGGGCACGCTTCCTGTGATGGTGCTTGCGGTGGGTATCGGCGTCGACTACGCGTTCTACATCTATAACCGCCTGCAACTCCATCTAGCCAATGGCGTGGGTATCGTCAAGGCGCTGGAGCATTCGATTCTGGAGGTCGGTACAGCCACGATCTTTACGGCACTGACGCTGGCTGTTGGGGTGGCAACGTGGTCGTTCTCCGCACTGAAGTTCCAAGCCGACATGGGCAAGCTGCTCGCGTTCATGTTCCTGGTCAATATGGTGATGGCGATGACCGTTCTTCCTGCTTTTGCGGTTTGGCTGGAACGGCTATTCCCACGCCGCGGCCCCGCGCGTGCACCGGGCCTCCTGGCGCATTGATGTGGGGAGACGAACCATGAAGATCCTTCATTCGCGCATCCTTCGAGCCTTCGTCATTGCTGCGGCGCCTGTACTGGCCGTGGTGGCCAATGCTGCCTCCCAATCCGAAAAATTGGTTCCGATTCCCGCAGCGAAATCTCCCATCGCGACACAGTCCCCGGTGCTAGGTGCGACGTGGGCAGGCGACCGTCTCGTCAGCGTGGGCGCCAACGGCGTCGTGCTGCTGTCCGATGATGGAGGTGCCTCTTTCCACCAGGCACAGCAGGTGCCGGTGAGTTCAGTTCTGACGAGCGTCAGCTTTGCCGGTCCGAAAACAGGATGGGCCGTGGGTCACTGGGGGGTGATCCTTGCCACCACCGATGGTGGTGAAACATGGCGAATTCAACGGTTGAGCACCGAGGAGGATCGCCCGCTCTTTGCGGTGCATTTCTTCGATCCACAGCGTGGCGTTGCAGTGGGGTTGTGGTCGCTCGTGCTGGTGACGCAGGACGGCGGTGCCACCTGGACAGAGCAGCGCGTGAATCCCAAAGCGGGCACCAAGTCCGACTTCAACTTGCTTGGCCTCTTTCCCGACGGAAAGGGGGGCGTATTTGCGACTGCAGAGAAGGGCCAGGTTTTGCACTCGGTCGACTATGGCCGGACATGGGAATACCTCGACACCGGCTACAACGGCTCTCTGTGGTGCGGGGCGATGCTGGACGGCGGCGTGCTGCTAGTCGGCGGCCAGCGCGGAACGTTGATGCGCAGCGAAGACGGCGGCCGGAGCTGGACGCGAATACCTTTGAAAGCCGCCAGCTCCATCACATCCATCGCGGCCAGAAACGGCGACGTGATGGTCGTCGGCCTCGATGGCTTCGCGGCCCAAAGCCATGACGGCGGTCGGACTTTCACGGAATCGATCCGTGCCGGCGGCGCCCCGCTGACGGCGGCATTGCCCACGGGGCCGGGGAAATGGCTGATGTTCTCGCAACGAGGCGTCGTACAGGACCCCGCCGCAAATCCCCAAAACCAGAACTAAGCCGACGCATTCGGCAAGGAGACAACGCGTGACCATTGGAAAAGACTCAGCGCATCTTCAATGCGCCTTCATCAACGGCCGTTGGGTACCGCCGAGCGGTGGCGGCCGCCATCACGATGTGATCAATCCCGCGACAGAAGAGGTATCGGGCAGTGTTGTCTTTGGAGACGAAGCTGACGCTGTATTCGCGATTCAGGCTGCGTACGATGCATTTCCCGCCTATTCTCAGACGCCGCTTGCTGAACGCATCGCGCTGCTGGAGCGCATTGCCGACATATATGAACGGCGGATGGACGACATGGCGCGTGCCATTACGCTGGAAATGGGAGCGCCCCTTTACGCGTTGTCGATGCCTGCCCAAGCGCCCGCCGGCATGATGCATTTTCGTGCGACGGCAGCTGTCGCCAAGGCGCATGCCTTTGAGGTTCAGTTGCCGTCCACGCGCGTGGTGAAAGAGCCTGTCGGTGTGTGCGCCATGATCACGCCGTGGAACTGGCCGATGAACCAAGTCGCCTGCAAGGTCGCCCCAGCCTTGGTAGCAGGTTGCACCATCGTTCTGAAGCCCAGCCAGAACGCTCCTTACTCCTCAGTGCTGTTTGCGGAAATCCTGGAGGAGGCTGGCGTTCCTCCCGGCGTCTTCAATATGGTCCAGGGAGAAGGCGGTCGCCTCGGCCAGGTACTTGCCTCGCATCCACTGGTCGATATGGTCTCGTTGACCGGTTCGACAAGCGCCGGTGCACAGGTGACCAAGGCCGCAGCAGATACCGTCAAACGTGTGTCTCTCGAGCTTGGTGGGAAGTCGGCCAACATCCTTCTTGATGGAGCCGATTTCCCGACCGCTGTCACACACGGGGTGCTCAGCATGATGAGCAACTCCGGTCAGACATGCACGGCGCCTTCACGCATGCTGGTACCTGCGCACCGCCTTGCAGAAGTGCAAGCGATAGCGGTGGAGGCGTGCAAACGCATTGTGGTGGGTGACCCCATGGACCCGAGCACGACCATGGGCCCCATCGCCAACCGCCGGCAGTTTCTTAAGGTCCGCGAAATGATTCAAGTGGGACTGGATGAAGGCGCCACGCTGGTGAGCGGTGGTTTGAGCACGGTGGAAGGCACTGACCGAGGCTTCTACGTTGCGCCCACGGTCTTCACAGTCCCGCACAACATGTTCCGTATCGCACAGGAAGAAATCTTCGGACCCGTCCTCGTCGTCATTCCATATCGCGATGAGGAAGAGGCGGTTGCTATCGCCAACGACTCGATCTACGGCTTATCGGGCTACGTTTACGGTCCGGATGTTGACGAGGCGCAGCGCGTGGCGCGGCGGATGCGTACTGGCATGGTGCACCTCAACGGGGCTGGGGTGGATCCCATTGCGCCGTTTGGCGGATACAAACAATCCGGAAACGGCCGAGAGTGGGGTGCGGCTGGGATCGACGAGTTTCTAGAAACAAAGTCGATCATGGGTGCAACCGGCAACTGACTGCGGCGAGGGAAGCACGGTCCGGGGCGCCCGCGCTTCCCAGCATGGCTCAAGTCAATGGATAGGGAGCGAAAAATCTGATGTAAATCGATTAATCGTCAGCTTACGAGCCGAGAGTTGTTGCTCGTCGAGGCTCCAGATTGCGGCCTACGCTGCGCTTTCTGCTTGACGCTCTTTTAGAACCAGGGTTTCCGGCAGGAAGCATCTCAGATACGCGAGCGTGGCCCGAACAGACTCCGCGAACGTTTCGTCGTCTATCTCGCCCCGGGCGGAATAAGAGCCCGACCACAACGCCTCCCCGAGTTCTGTAGAGAACATGAAGTAGCGTTCCAGATTTGGGATTTCCGGCATGACATAGGCTTCCCGCATTACCTCGAGCGAAGCCTGCCCGAATGTTTTATTGTGCATCAGGTTGTTAATCCGACTTTGGCGATGCAATGTTGGCCCCAACATGATTTCACTCATGGCTCGATTGTTGTTGAGCACATCACGGGCATCCGCCATCACAGCTTTAACCCAATCTTGCCAGCTTGGGTTCTTTTTGGCAGCCTGGCGCTTGCTCTGCTCCAGAACGATGGCAGTTAGCCGCTCGTTGTATATCTTGTTTAACTCAATATGGATTGCGGTGACCGTATTGAACAGGTAATGCACAGAGGCGGGCGCTATCTTGGACTGCTTTCCAATATCGTAGAGACTAATATCTTCGATATTTGCGGTTTGCAGCAAATGTTCGGTTGCCTCGATAATCGCTTGATATCTGCGCCTGCTTCGCTCTTGAGTTGGCACGCGAGGGGATCGCCGCACCTCTGCGGTGCGTCCTTTTCGGTGCGAAGCCTTTTGGCGCACCGGTTCATCGTCGGGAGGCGTGATTTTTGATCCTGACACTCTGGGTGAATCCTCTGTAGATTAAAGGCGCTCAGCGACGGGTCAGCGTTTTATTTATTGCCTTTCAGCGCTCGTTCTGCTGCACGTAGGCCACCACGGACGCCGGATTCCATGTGGACACCATCGTAATCGTTGCCGGCGAATGAAATCCCGTCAAACGATTCAGCCTCCTTCTTGAACGCGAGAATCTTAGCATGCTGGCCCGGAGCGAAGCGGCCAACACCCCACGTATGCCGCTGCACGCGTGCCTCATCAACCCATTGAGAAATCCCTGGGAAGAAGGCCTCCACGTCGCGTAACGCTTGGATGATCAGGTCTGACTCACTTTGCTGGGCGAGACGCGCTGCATCGGGATAGCAAGGCCATGCGGAAATGATCCCCTTGCCACTTGGCACCAGGTGCGGAGTCTTGACCGTGTGATTCAAAGCCATGTTAAAGACGGTATCCCGGTAGGCGTGCCCCATGTACACGAACGCCTCTGTTTGGAGAGGGCGATCAAGGAAAAAGTACACCAGCGAGAAAGGGGCATTTGGGAATGAAGACAGAAACTCTTTTGCTGTCTGCATACCATCGGGGACGAGCTCGGCAGCCCGATCGATGGAGCATGCGACGATAACGTGCTTTGCACTTAGTGTGGTTCCGTTTTCAAGAAGGACGCCTTCGACCTTGCCTCGATTCGTGAGGATCTTTGATACCGCCGTTTCATATTGCACATTGACCCGTTTGGCCATCCGTTCGGCAAGTGTGACATTGCCTGTGCGCAGCGTCATGACTTTGGATGTGCCAAACATCTTTATGAGATTGAGCGTGTGATATAGATTCGTATGCTCGGCCGTTGTATTTGCCATTCCATGGGCTGCGGGGCGGAGCACAAAATCCTTAAAGTTGCTGCCGGCCCAAGAAAACGCGTCCGCAGCCGAAACGTTGTCGTATTCCGGAATGTCTTTCTCTGTGTCAAAGAACGAAAATCGTTTCGACATGGCAAGATACCGGATCGTAAACCACGTGAGATCCAATGTTCCCCGCAGGCCCAGCAGCTTGGCAAGCCCCAAGTTCCCTTGCGGAAATTGGATATTGCCCCGGCGATCCAAATATCCGGCTTGGAGGTTCGATTGGGGCATCAGATCCTGAGACAGCCCATAGGAATTCACAAGCTTCAGCATTTCTCTGTAGTTGGAATGAATTCCTTGCGCCCCGCCTTCTGCTGCATCCCCTTTTCTCGTCAGGCGGACGATCCGTCCGCCAGGGCGGTTTGACGCCTCCAAGACAACAACATCTCGACCTGCTTCCTTCAATGTGTGCGCCGCTGTGAGGCCGGTGATGCCTGCGCCGATAACGATGGTGGTGTCTTTCATGTACGTGAGATGACGTCGTCGTGAGAACGGGGCGCGATGACCCCTTGTGGATCCCAGTGTACGATAAAACTTGACTAACGTCAGCTTTTGGATCAATGTTTGACACCAACGATCGCCCGAGGTGGGCGGGACGCATGCTAGGGGAACTGCCATGGACGGAAGTGTCGAGAACGGCAAAGAGGCGTGGTTTGTAACGTCTACGGGAGCGAAGCTTTTCTATAGAGATTTCGTCCCGGCGCGCCCCGCGTCTTCTGTGCCGCTATTGTGTTTGCACGGGTTCATGCGGAACTCCCGCGACTTCTGCGAATTGGGAAAGACGTTCGCGGCCAAGGGTGTCCGTGTGGTGGCCCCGGATCTCCGCGGGCGGGGTTTCTCTACGCGGTACAGCGACCCCAAGGACTATCACTACGATCTGGTCATGCGGGACGTCAAAGATCTGCTGGACCATCTCGACATTGGCCCGGTTGCGGTATTGGGCGTTGCTCTTGGGGGCATCATCGCGATGGATATGGCGGGAGAGAGCGGGACGCGCGTGTCAGGTATCGTTCTGAACGACCTCGGCGCCGAAGTCGTGGAGCAGTCTGCCAAAAGAATGGCGGACAACGTCGACGCATCGGACTTCGGCTTTGATGAGGCAGTGGATCGCGTGAAGCTGCACTTCAGCAAGACGTACCCGGATCTTGCCGAAGAGCGCTGGGTGGATTTGATGCTGCGAGCCTATCGAGAGGTGGCTCCTGGCAGATATGCCCGGGACTTCGACCTTCGCTCGCTTGCCGATGCGCAACGGATGAAGGCCGAAAGGCCAGATCTATGGCCGCAGTTTCTCGCGACGCGCGGCGTGCCAGTGGCGCTTCTTCGCGGAGCGACCTCGGACTTCTTTACGGCTGACTGCGCTGAGCGCATGGTGGAGGCTCACGCCGACACCGTGCTGACAACGGTCGAAGGCCGCGGGCATCCTCCCCTTCTGGACGAGCCCGAATCGTTGGCAGCAATTGAGGCATTGCTACAGCGCGCTTCACAACGCTGAAAGTGTTGCTACGGTCGATGCGTCGACTCGAGGCGATTGTTGCCTCGGCCGGCCAGCCGCCGTGAAATACCTCTCTGGCAGAGGAACGGATGTAGAAGCGTCGGCTCTTATGGAGCCGCTTGACACAGCTTCGGGCGGAGACAGCCGGTCACCCCGCGGCACCCTAACCACGGCATAGCGTTGTGCACCATGGACAAGCCGAAAGCATCGCGTCTGGTCAGGTATCCGATCTACACCATCGGAGATCTGTCCAGCGGAATCTACTCCGTCACGCCGAGCATCTTGCTGATGTTCTACATGACGAACATCCTGGGCATCTCCGTGGGTGTCGCCACGCTGGCTGCAGTTCTGCCGAAAATCGTAGATCTGATTTCGAGTCCGGTGGTGGGCGGCATGTCCGACAGAACGTCAACGTCGCTTGGCCGTCGGCGTCCCTTCATTCTGTTCGCCGGGTTGACGATCCTGCCGGCATTCTCCTTCATCTGGGGAGCGCCGTTCAGTTCGCCGCTGGCCTCGGCTTGCTTTGTGGCGGGGGTCTTCAGTATCTGCACGTTCTGCTATTCATCCTTCCTGGTGCCCTATTGCGCGTTGAACAGCGAGATCGCGACGGGCTACCACGACGGTACAACGCTCAACTCCTATCGCGCCGTGTACTCCATGCTGGGCTGCGTGCTAGCGGGCGCTGGGGCTCCATTGATCGTTGAGAAATTTGGGGGAGGTCGGTCCGGATATCTGGCGATGGGTATCGTGATGGGGAGCGTCATGGCGGTGAGCGTGATGACGACGTTCTTCACTTCCAAGGAGCCAGCCCGACATGTGGACGCTCCGCACCTGACGAAAGCCGAGATTTGGGGTGCCCTGGTCAACAACCGTCCATTATTGTTGCTACTTTTTTCCTATGTTCTCCACGTCATTGGGAGCGGAGTGCTTGGGGCAACCTTGGCGTACTTCGTCACTTACGTGCTGCATCGAGACGCCGATTTCCTGTCCCTTCTCTTCTTTCTGACCTTCGGGGCGTCTGTCGCGGCGATTCCGCTGTTTGTGTATCTCGGCAAGCTTGTCGGCAAATTCGGATCGTTCGCGGTGGCACTTGTTGTCGCTGGCACCGCAGCCCTTGGGTACCTGATGGTCCATCCAACGACCCCCGTGCCATTTGTGTTGGCCATTGCAACCATCTTGGGGATGAGTGAAGGCGGAATTCAGGTGTTTGCCTATTCGATGTTGGCGGACTGCATCAAGCATGGAGACAGCCGGAGTGACGCGCCGCAGTCGGAGGCGGTGCTGAGCGGGGTGTTCGTCGCCGGCGAAAAACTGGGATTTGCATTGGGCGCGTTGGTTGCCGGAGGCTTGTTCGCTCTGTCCGGCTTGGTGGAGACACAAGAGGGTTTCGTCGAACAACCGCACTCGGCAATCTGGTCAATACGTCTAGCCGTCTCGGTGATTCCCTTGGTCGTGAATGCTCTAGCTCTGGTCGTAATCTGGTTCTACAGGGCTTTTGACTCTCGCATCGTCGCGCCTGCTCCCGTGGAGCTGCATAGCGAGCAACCTTCTGTTTCTTAGCGTTCTTGCGGACGAGAACGCTCCCATCTGGTTTTCCTTCCCTCTAAGAGTTTGTTTTCCATGGACAGGATGCATCTGACACTCGCCTCCGCTGACGCGATCGCTGCGCTGGAGGCGCGTAGACCGCAGTTGTGGACGAACCCGAATCGTTCCCATGACGGGATGCCCGTATGCTCATGGGGAGAGCGAATGATCGGCATGGCCGATGTCACTGAAGCCGCAAACCGCTTTGCAAATTTCAGGCACGTGCTGCTTCAGTTGTTTCCCGAACTGGAGGCCACCGGTGGAGTCATCGAATCACCATTGATTCGAGCCAGCTTTCTGCAAGAGGCACTCGGCTTGCCGCCTTTTGCAGGTCATGTATTTGTGAAGGCAGATCATGGGTTACCTGTTGCCGGATCGATCAAGGCGCGAGGCGGCATCCACGAAGTCCTGGAGTTAGCAGAGCATCTCGCTGTCGCTCATGGTTTTGCTTCCGAAGGTGACCTTGCCGGCCTCCTGGATCCCGAAGCGCGGGCATTCCTTGGCCAATATCAGGTGTCGGTTGGTTCGACCGGCAATCTGGGATTGAGCATCGGTGTGATTGCGTCCGCGCTGGGGTTCAAGGCAACGGTGCACATGTCTGCTGACGCCAAACAATGGAAAAAGGACCGATTGCGCAAGCGGAACGTCGCGGTGGTTGAACACGAGGGGGACTATGCGGCTGCGGTGGCAGCGGGCCGACGTCAAGCGGAGTGCGATGCGAAGTCGTACTTTGTTGATGATGAGGATTCCCTGTCGCTGTTCCTGGGTTACAGCGCAGCTGCGTTAGGTCTGAAGAGTCAACTGCATGCCTCCGGGGTTGTCGTTGATGAACGGCATCCGTTGTTTGTGTATCTGCCTTGCGGCGTTGGTGGCGCACCATCTGGCATCGCGTTTGGTCTTGCTCATGTTTTTGGACCGCATGTGCATTGCTTCTTTGCCGAACCTGTGGCGTCGCCATGCTTTCTTCTTTCTATGCTTGACCCAAGTGGGAGCAACCCTGCTGTGTACGACATCGGCTTGGACAACCAAACCGAGGCGGACGGGTTAGCGGTTCCGCGTGCGTCCGCGCGTGCGGTCTCTACCATGCGGACTGCGTTGGGAGGCGTTTTCACTGTAGACGATGAGCGGCTCTTCCAGCATGTCCATACGGCTGCAGTGACGGAGTCTCTTCGGATCGAGCCGTCTGCGGCGGCCGGCTTTGACGGTCCACGATGGGTAACGTCGCCAGGTGAGGGGACCGAGTACCTGGAGCGCCACGGTCTCAATCAGTACGTAGCGAACTCCACACACGTCATTTGGACGACAGGCGGGCTGTTCGTACCCGACAACGAATACCAAGCCTTTTTTGAACGCGGCGCAATCAGCAAACAGCGGTTGCAGGCAAGAGCGTGCTGAGAAGGACGGTAGTGGTGCATTGATTTAGGAGATCGGCATTGACCGATCCAGTTCGCACACCGTCGGGCAGATGTGTGTGGCGCTGGTGTTCGCCACGGCGATCTAAGCCGGCGTGTTGATGCCGCAAGTGGCCAGCGTGCGCGTTGAGCTGTACGGCTCGCTCGGCGCCACCGACAAGGGCCACGGCACCGATCGCAGCGTCATCCTCGGCCTGAAGGGGGAGGTGTCTGACACCATTGGCCCTGACGCCACCCAACCAATGCTTCCCAATACGAGGCGAAAAAAATGCCGTGCTGACACGGCATTGAAAGACCCCAGAGGAGACCGTTACCGGGATCTGAAGACGCGGTGCTGGCATGTGTCAGAGCGCCAGCAAGATTGGCGTGAATCGCAACAGGGATGCGCCGCGTTAGCGGCTGCATCTCTGGTGGGTCTCAAATCCGCAGAGGAACGCGCCCCGTTCACCGCAGCCCTAGATCATCGCTTCGATAAGCCTAGGACCTCGTTGCTGCATGGCTGAGCGATACAGGTCCGCAAACTCCTCTGCGGTGGTCGCCCGGGACGCTTCCACGCCCATGCCTTGGGCAATCTTGGTCCAGTTCATTTCGGGGTTGTGAAGATCCAGCATCGAGAGTGCCTTTTGTCCGGTCTCTTGCACGCCGACCCGCTGCAGTTCGATGTTCAGGATTCCATAGGAGCGGTTGGCATAAATGACAACCGTGATATCCAGATTCTCACGAGCCATTGTCCATAGCGCTTGCATGGTGTAGGCAGCGCCTCCATCTCCGTGCGGGCAGACCACCTTGCGATTCGGCGCTGCGATCGCTGCGCCGACGGCAACGGGCAGGCCGTCGCCGATGGAGCCGCCAGTCAACGGAAGATGGGTGTGCGGTCGGCCGGTGGCCATCGTACTCAGCAGGGCAAGGCCGCTCGTCGCTGATTCGTCAGCGAAGATCGCTTGTTCGGGCGTCAGGTTCGCCATGACCTGCGCGATTGCCAAAGGCGTCAGGTTCCCGCTAGGCATATCAGGCAGTTGGAGCGGTACGCGCTTCGCTGCCTGCGGTGGTGCGCCCAATGTGTCGGCCAAAGCTGCGAGGGCGCCGCAAGCATCTTCATGCGGGTGTGCCAGGTAACTCAGGTGGCATCCCTTGGGTGTGCACCAGCTTGATTTTCCCGGGTAGGCGAAGAACGAGACCGGCGGCTTGCTACCGACGAGAATGATCTGTTCCGTCCCTTCGAGGAAGCTGACGATCTGCTCCGCGAAATAGGGAATACGTTCGACTGGTACGCGTCCGGCGCCGAGTTCCGTATGCGGGGCGAAGGTATCGCAGAGAAGGCGTGCGCCGCTGGCCGCCTGGACGCGTCCTGCGGCTTCAAGACCTGCCCCATACAGTGCATTCGCGCGCAAAATGAGTGCCGTCTTCTTGCCATTGCGCAGAAGCGCGGCGGCAGCCTCGACGGCGGCGGCTGATACAGGTTCAGGCCCGCGGTGAGGCAGCGGATCCGCAGGCCGCTCAGCCTCGTCCCACGCGGTATCAGCAGGAAGAATCAGTGTCGAAATGCATCCTGGAGCCGATCGTGCAGCCTGCACGGCGCGGGCGGTATCGGCCGCCACTGTCTTCGCCGATTTCGACTCGTGAATCCAGGAGGACACCGGTCGAGCAAAACCGACGATATCCGACGTCAGCAGCGCATCGTACTGAAGATGGTACGTCGCGTGATCGCCGACGATATTGACGATGGGCGTGTTCGCCCGGCGCGCGTTATGCAGATTGGCCAGGCCGTTCGCCAGCCCCGGGCCGAGGTGCAACAAGGTTGCCGCAGGCTTGCCGGAAAGACGGCCATAGCCGTCGGCTGCGCCGGTGGCCACGCCCTCGAACAAGCAGAGGACGCTTCGCATGGTCGGCGCAGAATCCAACGCGGCCACGAAATGCATCTCCGACGTACCTGGGTTGCCAAAACACACATCGACATCACAGTTGACGAGCGTCTGAATCAGCGACTGAGCGCCATTGATCTGAATCTTTTGCATTCTGCGGCGCCTTTAGTCCATGAAGCTCGGATCCAACTTGGTGAGCTTACGCAGCATTCCAGGCCATGGATCCATCGTGCCGTCAGCTTGACCAACACGCATGAGTTCATGGCGGAACTCATCGAGAAGAGACTGCGGAAAGCGGATCAATTCCCCATGTTTCGCACTGTTCGCCAGCAACTGAATGCGGCAAGCCTTGCGGATGTTGTAGTGCCGCATGAAGGCATGTTTTGCTTCGTACCCCAGCGTCAGAAGTCCGTGGTTACGCAGGATCGCAGCGTTATTGTTGGCGCCGAGAGACCGCTGCAAAGAAGGTATGCGTTCTTCGTATGTTTCGACGCCTTCGTAGTCGTGATAGGCCAAGCCGTCTGCAATCGCGAAGGCTGCGGACTGAGAGATCGGCAATAGGCCATCAGCATTGCAGGCCACCGCAGCAATGATGTCGTCGTGGGAGTGGATCACGAAGTTTGCGTCCGGCCTAGCCTCATGTACGGCCCGCATGGGGTACCACGCGTTTTGAACAGGGCCGAATGGGCTTTCCGAGACGACATCGCCTTCCAGATTGATTTTGACGAGACTGGACGCAGTGACTTCTTCGAACAGCAATCCCGATGGGGCGACGAGAAAGTCGTCCCCTACGCGTGCCGAGACCAATTGCATGGAAAGGTCATCCCACCCCATGAAAGGAATGAGGCGGAACAACGCAGCTGTTTGTACCCGAATGTTCCATTCGTCATCCGAGACCTTGCCCTTCAAGGAGGGGTAAGCGGTATCGCCGATTTTTAGCATCGTTCAAATTCTCCAAAAGTCGCACAAGGGCCCGTCGGTCGTCATGACGATGGGTGGGTAGGTGTGCTTAGAACTCAATGACAGAGGGACCCGTGCCGTCCCATGCTTGGGCTGCCGCTTTCATCTGGGCGAATCCTTCCGTGATCAGGGGGCTCGCCTGGATCAATTCCAGGACTGTGCCGCCAAGCAACGGGGGCTCGAAGAAGACGGTTTCAACGCCAATGGAAGAGAGCGTGCGATGCAGGGGTGAGAACCCTTGATCGGCAAGGGTGGCGGTGTCAGCCGCTATGTCGTTGGACAACAACCCAACGTGCTGTACGCCGGCACCGTACCGATTTTGAAAATCCGCAAAGGCGGAGGGCGCCGCGTTGTGTTGTTCGACCAATTCGATCTGCAGGTCGCCCGAGTACGCAAACGCGGCCGTGATGTCGCATTCGGTGTGCTGGCCTCGATATGTCTGCTCCGCGTACTGAATGTGTCGGGAGACAAAGAATGGCCCGATGCCGAGTTTGTTCCAGAGCGCGATGGCCGCATCAACGTCGTCGACTACATAGGCGACTTGCATGACGGGGCCCAACTTGCCGATCAACATTGCGGACTCCTGTGTGAGGTACTCCAATGTGCTGCACGGCCTCAAAAAGCCGGCGTTAGTCGAGTTATATCAGCACTTCGCACAAGAGGCAACTAGACTCGGGAGGGCTCCGGGATAGCCCCTAGGCGCTGCGTAGTACCGTACAAATATCAGACATGGCGCTTCAGTTAGGTCGCAAGATGCGCAAATTTAACGGTAGGCAACGCTGGCAGAACCGGCGGACGGTGCGTGGACGTGTTGAGGTATCTGTTGCCCAGCTCACTTAAATAATTGACTAAGATCGGATTTATGCGCAAACTCCTTTCAACCGGGGAGGCGCTATTGCGCGACGTCGCGGGATGCAAAGAGAGGCAACGACTGCCGGTCTGCGGTGGCAGCTTCGACCCATCTCTCAAATACACGAGCCAGTGAGCGGTTTGCAGGAGGATTCGTAGTGGGCCACAAAGACCACATCGACAAGTCTTTCGACATTGTCATCGTCGGCGCCGGATCGGCGGGATGCGTATTGGCCAACCGGCTGACGGCAGATCCAAATGTGCGTGTATTGCTCTTGGAGGCGGGCGAATGGGATCGCGATCCGATGATCGGATTGCCCGTAGGCATCGTTCACATGACAGCCAACAACCTATATCGGTGGTCGGATGTGTCAGAGCCAGATCCCGGGCTCGGGGGTCGAAGAAACGATATTCCGCACGGCAGGGTGATCGGTGGCGGTTCGTCGATCAACTACATGGCACACACGCGTGGACATCCCGCTACCTATGATGCGTGGGCGGATGAAGGTGCGCCGGGTTGGTGCTACAAGGACGTCCTGCCCTACTTCAAGCAGTGTGAAGCTTGGGATGGCGGCGAGAATGCATGGCGAGGTGGGGCCGGCGAACTCGGGGCGCTGACCCCACCGATCGATGATCCCATCGCACCGGCGTGGTTCGACGCCATTCGTTCACTGGGCTATCCCATCTCGCAAGATCACAACGGCGACCAACCTGAGGGATTCGGGGTTCTGCAATACACCATCAAAGGGGGCCGACGCTCGTCTTCAGCAAAAGCCTTTCTGCATCCGGTTCTGGGGCGCCCCAATCTCACCGTTCTGACCGGAGCGATGGCGACCAAGGTGTTGTTCGAAGGAAGACGCGCCATCGGTGTCGAATATGTGCGGAGCGGCGCGCGAGAGCAGGTCTACTCTCGGCGGACAGTCCTTTGCCTCGGGGCCATCAATACACCGCATTTGCTGATGCTGTCGGGTGTGGGACCAGCGGATCATCTGCAGTCGATGGGAATCAGTCCAATCATCGATCTGCCGGTGGGGAAGAACCTGCAGGACCATTTGGCGTTCCCGATGATGTGGAAACGGAAACAGCCCAGTCCATTTCAGAAATCCCTCCGGTTCGACAAGGCCGCGGTGAACATGCTGCGAGCGGTGCTGCTACGTAGCGGGCCGTCGTCGAGGCTTCCGGGCGTCATCATCGGCTTCATCAAATCGCAGCAGAACCTGTCGATGCCAGACCTGCAGCTGTACTTGCAGATGCCGCCGCCCTATGCCGACACATGGTTTCCGGGCATCAAGCGGCGTTACCAGGATTGCCTCGTGACCCGCACGCAGCTGGTGGGCCAACGGAGCAGGGGCGAGATCCTACTCAAGTCTGCGGATCCGGCTGATCGGCCTCGTGTGTTCTACAACTCCTTGTCGGCTCCTCAAGACATCCAGGCCCTGCGGGAAGGTTTCAAGCAAACCTGGGCAATCGTCAACGCACCGGAGTTGGACGCGTTTCGCGGCGAGCCGGTCATGCCGGTTGGCGCGCTCAGTACTGACTCTGAAATTGACGCATTCATCCGCGCCAATGCGAGCCAACAGTTTCACCCTGCCAGCACTTGCCCAATGGGAAGCGACGACGATGCAGTGGTCGATCCAGATTTGAACGTACGCGGGCTAGAAGGGCTGAGTGTTGTGGATGCGTCTGTCATGCCGACTCTCGTTCCGGCTAACCCTAATGTGCCGATCATGATGATGGCCGCGAAGGCAGCTGCGATGTGGCAAGGCGTCGAGACAGCGGCTGGTTTGTCGGCAGCTGCGGAAACGATCGCCGAAGCGCGTGTCCCCGCCTAGGCGAGCGGGCCGGCCGTACTTGGGATGCCCCCGGCAGTGAAGTGCAGCTGCCTCGGCGCATAGCCACAGCGGAAAACGGGCTGTCCAGACGTCGAGCCCGTGGTCGACGATAAAAAGTCTGGCCAACTAGGCGCCATGTGGTTGGCCAGATTTTGTGTCTCTTGCTTGTCTGTCGATGAGTCTGCTTGGTACAGACTTTTCTTTTCGCCAAGGTGGAAGCAGGCCAGCAGAATCAATGCCTTACACGCGATTTTGGTACAGCCTTTTTTGTCTGCCGTTAACCGGTGAGCGGAGACAAAAAGTCCGTACCCAGACGGCCTTCAACGCGCGATTGGTCAAGCAGCGACGTACTCGCCCTGGCGTACCCTGCAGTGCCACGCAACCGTTCGATAGGCCGCGCGGCTCTGATCCCTAGGTGACCGCGACGGGTTCCGAAGGCGTCGATGCGGCGGCTATGTCGTGGAAGGAGACGGTCTTGTTTCGCCCAGTCGCCTTGGCGTAATACAACGCTTCGTCCGCCTCCTTGATGATGGCTTCCGTGTCTCCCGCTTTGTCTGGTGTCCAGGAAGCCAGGCCGATGCTGACGGTGACGTGTCCGAGTTCGCTGCCGACGTGTTCGATCAACAGCCGGATGATTGCGGTTCGAATTTTCTCGGCGATCTGGCGCGCGCCTGCTTCCGGGGTATCGGGAAGCAACAAAATGAACTCCTCGCCACCATAACGGGCTGCCGTATCGCCGGGGCGGCGGACGTTGTCGGCAATGCAACGCGCGACTGCGGCGAGTGCGTCATCTCCGGCTTGGTGTCCGTAGGTGTCGTTGTAGGACTTGAACCGGTCGATATCGATGAAGAGCAGAGACAGTGAGGACCGGGCACGGCGCGCGCGTCGCCACTCGCTCTCCAGCAGCTCAGCGAATCGACGGCGATTGCTCAGGCCCGTGAGCCCGTCGGTGCGGGCCAGCAACTCGAGCTCGTACTCAGCGCGGATTCTGCGGCGCAGCTGCGCAGCGAGCATCAGCGTCAGCACGATGAACGCGATGCCGAACGCGAATACAAGGCCGCCGATGATCAAGGCGCGGTCTCGCCACGCCGCATAAATCTCGTCCTCGGCTTCGGCCACCATGATGATGAGGGGCAGCTTGGTGAAGTGCTTGAAGTAGTAAATCCGTCGCACCCCGTCGATGGATGCCGTCTCTGAAAACGTCCCTTCCCGCGCTGTTTGGAACCTCTGGAATGTGGCGGCCTTGCTGATGTTGCGCCCGATAATCTTCGGGTCGTACGGCTGGCGCATGACCATCACGCCATTGGAACCGATGAGCGAAATGGCGCCACGCTGGCCAAGATCGATGCCGCCGAACAGCTTGTGAAAATAGTCGAGATTCAGCGCAACGACGGCAATCCCGCCAAACGATCCGTCCGGCTTGGAAATGCGTCGCGACAGGGCAATGCTCAGCGCGCCGCCTCGCAAGCGAGACACATAAGGATCACTGATGTACAGGCCGACGTTCGGGTTTTCCCTGTGGATCGTGAAGTACCGCCGGTCTGCGAAATTGCCCTTCCGGGACACGTCGTTCGACGAATCTAGAACGATGTTGCCGTGCTCGTCGAAGATCAGCATCGCGCCCAGATAATCCGCTGTCATGGCATGGTCGAACAGAATCGCTCGCCGTACGGCGGGCGGGGCTGACATGACGTTCGGCAGCTGCAGGTTGTGGATCGCTGCCTGGAGGGACAGGTCGTATAACTCGATGTTGCGTTCGATGTCGCGCTCTGCCAGCAAACCAACGTTGCGTGAGGTTTCGCGGGCACGGTCCAGCGCGTCGGCACGGCTCTGGATAAGCTGCAACACGCAAACGCCCATCAATGCACAGGCGACGACAATACCGATACCGATGATGGAATATGGAATGCGTTTGCGGTGGGGCATGGGTCTGCTGGGGGAAAATGCAATCTGTCCCCTGGGGCGCGAAGGACCGTTCTTATACTATCGGATATGCAACAAGTTGTTGTCTTACATCAGGCGCCGCCTGCTTCTAAGCCTTTCAACTGTTGCGGTTTAATCTCCAACTCCACGGTAGGGGATCGTTGTCGAGTGGCGAGTGCCTTCTTGCACACTTCGATTCGGCGCCGAGCGCGCTCGGGAGCTGGCAACGACGTGCTGACGGCCCTTCAAGATTGAGCGGCAAGAAGAACGTAAGCGCTTGGGGTACTTGTGTGGAGTGCTCAGGGGCCAGCCGCCGAAACTCGGCCTCAATCAAATCCGAAATCTGCACCGCCGCGCGCCCAAAATCAGTTGGCGCGCGCTCGTGGCGATGGCTGTCGGGGTAGGGCGATGAGCGCGCCGGTGTAGCGGTCTGCCTCATAGCGGCGCGCAAGCGTGCGCGCTGGATGCAGCTGGTGGTTGTGTTCAGCCGTCACCGGCAGGGGACAACTTGATGGACAGCGAGCGTCCAAGTTGGGTCGGTTTGGGACCTTCAGAACGGAAGCCTGGATTGCCGACAAATCGATGCGGCCCGCGTGAATGGCGTCGCGTTCGCGCTGATTGTGGAGGGTGATTCAGGTGGCTCGGGCTTCGCGAAGCGCATCCTGCATTACCGTGCCAGCAGATTCGATATGCGCCTTCGTCAGCCGCTTGGCAGCGCGCCGGTCGCGCGCAACCACTGCATCCAGTATTTCGCGATGCTGTGCGGACGAAATGTCCTGGTAGCGTTCCAGTTGCCAGACGAGCCGTAGATAGCGATCGGTCTTGCGCCAGATCGTTTCTAACGTTTCCATCAGATGGCTCTTGCCGCTTGCCTGGTAGATCACCCGGTGAAACGCCCAGTTATCCACCGACCAGTGCTCGATCTCCCTGGCCTTCTCGTCGCGCTGAAGTATCGCGCGTGCCGCGGCCTCATCGTTCGGGCCAAAAAAATCGATTGCCGAGTTGAGCGCGAGCAGCTCGAGCGCAACCCGCATTTCCGTGAGTTCCGCGGCCTCGGCCGTCGTCATCGCCGAAACGAATGCGCCGCGATTCGGCACGATCGTCACGAAGCCGCTCGCCTGCAATTGCACAAACGCTTCCCGGACCGGGATATGGCTCGTCCCGAACTCCTTGGCGATCAGTTCCTGGCGTAGTTGCGTCCCCGGCGCCCATGTTCCGTCCGCAATGCGTTCGCGCAGGCGATCGGCCAGCGAAGTCGAGGAGAGCTTGCAGTCTGCCGTCTTTTTCAATTTAATATATTAAAACAATGTCGGAGGTTGATATGACGGTGTCGCGGTTGAGAAAAATACCCGGGATCGGCGTGGATCGCGTGGGCGACGCAGCGGACGCCTTGTGCGACCCAGACATTCTAAGACTCGAAAATCTGGACACCGACCTCCGACCACCAGCGGTGGCGCTCGCCCGTACGCACGAGGCGATCGACGACGATGCGGCAAACAGCTATCTGCCGTTTACGGGCTTACGATCGCTGCGCGAAGCAGCGGCCGCCCGCGTCGGACATTCCGCAGGCGTCGAATATGACGCTGCGAGCGAATGCATCGTGTCAGCGGGTGGCCTCGCCGGAATTCTCAACGTTCTGCTAGCCATCGTCGAACCTGGCGATGAGGTCGTGCTTACGGATCCCACATACGCTGGCCTGATCAACCGCGTACATCTGGCCGGTGGCGTCCCGAAGTTTGCCCGGCTGCGTCCAGGACCGGACGGCTGGCGCCTTGACCTCGACAGCCTGACGGCCGCGATCGGCCCTCGAACCAAGGCCCTATTGGTCATGTCGCCCTCGATGCCGAGCGGTTACGTCCCGTCCCCAGACGAGTGGCAGGCAATCGCAAGACATTGCGAGAACGGGGGCTTATGGCTTGTCTATGACGCCGCAATGGAACGCATCCTGTTTGACGGCCGGAGCGTTGTTCACCCAGCCAGTTTCCCGGGTATGCGAGATCGGACCATCACGGTCGGTGCGGTTTCAAAGGAATATCGAATGATCGGATGGCGGGTCGGATGGATCGTCGGTCCGCAATCGATCATGAACGATGTTCGCCTTGTCAGCCTTTCCAACGTGGTCTGCCAAGTGGGCATCGCAATGGCCGGGGCCACCGCCGCACTGACCGCAACCGATGACGGCGTGGCTGCGGCCGTCGCGGAGTGGGAAAGTCGCCGCAACTTTCTGATGGATGCGCTTTCCGACTTGCCGGTCATCCGTCCTCATGGCGGCTGGTCAATGCTGATCGACACGCGAAGCTTAGGAATTGAGCCGCCGGAAGCCTCCGGGCTCCTGCTGGATCACGGCAAAATCGCGGCTACTCCGATGGGGGGATGGGGCCCTGGGGCAGAGCGTTACCTGCGCTTCGTCTTCGCGAATGAACCTGTTTCGCGCTTGCAGGACATTCGCGAGCGCATACGCTGTGCGTGGCGGACCTGAGGCAGGAATTGCTGTTCCACCCTCGGCGTCAATGGCCCTTCGGTGAATGGCACAGCACAGCCTCCGTGTGTGCGTTCACGAGGACCGCGGGTGCGGTCCTTCATGACTCGCGTGGCCGCTCAATGCGGCATCGACGTGCCGAGTCCGCCTGCCTAACCCAGGGAGGCGAACCATTGCGGGATGTTCTGAGCGCCGTCGAGGGTGGAGGGACCTCCGTAAAGGCCAGCGAGAAAGGTGCCGCGATGGCTGCCACCCGGGACGGCAACCCCGCCGGCAAGAGCTCCGCCTGCGGAGAGGGCGCGCCCGACCATCGCCGGATGGATCGCTTCGTCGGCCAGTCCGTAGTGAAAGCGGATCGGTGCATCGTAGTGCCAGTAGGAGGCTCTATTGGCCGCGAGGTGCCGCAGGAACGCGCTGTTGCGCTCGTCGGTAGCGCGATCGAAGAAGCCCGGCACCAGCAGCTGGGCGCCCGTCGGGATTCCCTGTGCGGCGGCGGTGTCCAGCTTGTAGTCCTGCCAGTATTGCTTTGCCATGTCGCGGTATTGCGGCTGCACCGCGGCTTGCAGCAGCCCGCCAAGGCCGTACTGAAGTTCGTAGCTGCCCAGGGCAACGATCATGCACAGCGATATCCAGCCTGGCAGGGCCGGATATGAGGCGACGCCCGCGGGTAGCGGGAACGTCTGGGCGCCTGCCCAGAAGCTCCACGCTTCGTTGAGGTCATTGAACGGGCTGGCAACCGCTGTGCCCGTGACCGGTAACGATTGCGAGCGCAGCGCCTGATGGAGCCATTGCGTATTGAGTGCGCCTTGCGACCAGCCATGCAGGAAGCGTTTCGAGGGTCGCAGACCGAGCGTGCGCATCGCTTGCTGACCAGCCGCAAGGATGTCAAGGCAGGTTCGAGTGCTCACGCCTTTGACTGCGTAACCCTCCCCGCGGCCATCGCGGAAGGGGCCCTTGCCGACATAGTCGGCTGCCACCACGGCATAACCCCGGGCGGCAAAGCGATGCACGTTGAAGAGCGTCTCCAGAGAGTCCGCTGCATCCGTGAGTTCGTAAGCCGGGTCGGCCAGCAACGTCAAATTCGACGGTACCTGGTCGAATGACAGGATCGTTCCATGCTGCCACGACACCAGTGGCAGCTCGCCCTTGACGCCCACCGGCACCGCCAGCAGGCCACTCACGCGCAGTCGTTCGCCGGTTTCCGGCACCACGGTGTGCGTAACGATCCGATGCAGGTCCACGTCGAAGCGGGCACCGTCCCGGCTCGCATCGAACGTAGGGAGAATGGCCGGCTTGTTGAACAGCGGATACGCCTTTGCGACGAGGTCGTCGAGCCGCTGACCGCTGACGCGACAGGAGCGGTCGATGACGCTGCGCGCGATGCGTGCGGCGCTGCGCGTGCCCACTGCGCCCGCAGACGTTCCCCACAGGGCGGCCGATAGCAATCCGGCCTGCACGATGAACGACCGCCGTGGCTGGTCGATTCTCCCGCCCGCGTTATCTGACGTCGTCGGCGGGGACAACACAATTGCTTCATCGGCATCGCGTGACATATCGGTACCCTCCTTTTCGTTTTGAACCACGCCGCAAAGCTCGGCCACTCCTGCCTCGTATGGCCTGATCGCCTACTGCCTGAATTGAAGCTCGCCGCGCTCCCGGCTGTCGGTGGACAGTGTCCAACAAGGAACCCCGTGACAGCTTGATCCGAACCAGACTGCACGCAGATTTTTGACGGTCAACGATGGCGCGGGCGACCGGCCCCGCGACCTTCCGCCTGTTCAAACGGCAGATGTCCCAACGTAGTCACAGAAAAGCCATGCTGGCGGGTAATGACTTCTTGCGTAATCGGCAATATGAGATCGCGGTGTGACGTTGTAACAATCGCAAGGCGAAGTGGTCGTCACCAGCGGCTGAAAGCCTGGACGTCGGCGACATGCCTGCGTTGTGCTCCGCCCGCTGCGGCCTGAGACCGCAGAAACAGGAAGCGGTGATGACTGAAAGGCAAGGCCGGGTGCGAAGTCACCAAGGCCGTTGCACACAGCACATCGATGCGTTGGAGCGTGAGGAGTTTGCGGCAAATGAAGTCAGCATTTTTTGGCATCGAGGACTACCGCCGTGCCGCGCAGCGGTATCTGCCCCGCATGGTTTTCGATTACATCGAAGGCGGTGCGGACGATGAATCGGGGCTTAAGCACAACCGTGCCGCGTTTGAAAGCCTGCGGTTTTCGCCGTCTCGGCTGACCGATGTCCGTACTCGGGATCTTTCGACCACGCTGGCGGGCCAGCGCATGGAGCTTCCGCTGATCGTTGCGCCGATGGGGCTGACAGGTGCGTGCCGGCCGGATGGCGACATCATGCTGGCGCGAGCCGCTGCCCGAGCGGGGATCCCGTTCGTGTTGTCGACTGCCTCCAATGTTTCGCTGGAAGACTTGGCACGCCGGGCTTCCGGAAGACTATGGTTTCAGCTGTATGTCGTTCACCCCGAGCATGCACGGGCGCTCACTGCGCGGGCATTGGCCGCTGATTACGAAGCGCTGGTCCTGACGACCGATGTGACCGTCAACGGCCACCGGATACGCGATCTGCGCAATGGCTTTTCTGTGCCGATGCGCCTAAACCCCCGAATGGCACTGGATGTATTGACTCACCCGGCCTGGTTGACCAGGCAGGTCGTCGGTGGATTCCCAACGCTGCCGAATGTACAAACAGAAGGCTCGGCCAACTTGGAGGTTCAGGCTGCACTTCTGCAGCGGCGCATGGATGCGGGTTTCTCTTGGGACGATCTGGCCGCGCTGCGCGAGAGCTGGCCGCGCAAACTGTTTGTAAAGGGCATCTTGAGCGCCAGCGATGCAGCGCGCTGCCGTGCGCTCGGCATTGACGGGGTCATCGTGTCGAACCACGGTGGCCGGCAACTGGCGGATTTTCCGGCGCCTATCGAGGTGCTGCCCAGCATTGCCAAGGAAGTGGGAAGCACCACGGCCATCATCGTCGACAGTGGCTTCCGCAATGGCCGAGATGTGGTGAAGGCGCTTGCATCCGGCGCCAATGCAGTGATGCTTGGCCGCGCGCTGCTATACGGTCTGGCTGCTCGTGGCGAGGCCGGTGTCGCTGAAGTGCTCGCGATGTTCCGGGCCGATATGGAGCGCACCTTGGCGCTGATCGGGTGCGCACGCGCCGCTGCATTGGACCGAACGCATCTCGCTCAGCGCTGACACGCTCCGTCGTGTTCGCCGGTCTTACCCAGCAAAGACACGACGTGCCTCAATTGCTTCTGTCCGTATTGCTGCCAGCACAGCGCAAGCGATGCGCTATTCGTCCTTAAAGCCCCGTCGCACGGTTCAGATGTGCGGTAGCGCCAAAGGCGGCAGAAGCTAAGGTTTGATCGGCGTGCTGGGCGGGATGGGCGCCACCCGCGTGGCTTTCGTGCCGCGTCTGCTCAGCCGGGGGATGTGCTCGCGCATGGCCAGAAGCGCGCCAAGCACCACCAACATCGCAATCCCGAGCATGGTCAGATAGGCGGCTGCACCGCCGGCCGTGATGACGATGGCGCCGGCAAACGCGCTGAGGATCGCGCCCAGACGTCCGAACGCGAGACCCAACGCCGTACCGGTGGCGCGCACCGCGGTGGGATAGACATAGGCGCACAGTGCATACATCGTCGATTGCACGGCATTGACGAAGAGCCCGTGCAACCCAAGGCCGAGGATCAGCAGGTTCGTGTTGAGCTTGGCATCGACACCCTGCAGCGCAAAGGCGCTCGCAGCTGCGCCCGCGCAACACAGCGCCATCGGCCAACGCGAACCCCATCGCGCAATCGTCACCGCGCAGACGAGCGCACCGATCACGCCGCCCAGGTTGTACGCCGTCAGCCCCGAGCCCGCCACGCTCACGCTCAAACCTTCTGAAGTCAGCATCGTCGGCAGCCAGCTGAACGCCGCGTACACGGCCAGCAGGCACATGAAGAACGCAGCCCAGAGCGCCATCGTGTCGCGTGCCTGCCCAGGTGCGAAGAGCGAGCGGAAACTCGCGTGTTGAATCGCCTTCTGGCCAGCCACATCGGCAAACACGGCATTGCCGGGCACATCGCGCTCCATCTTCAACAGCAGCTGTGCCAGTTGCGGCCAGCGCGATTGGCGGCGCGCCAGGAAGCGCGGCGATTCGGGCAGCGCCGCCACCAGCACGAAGCCGAGCACCAGCGGCAGCGCGCCGCCGATCCAGAACAGCCCGCGCCAGCCGTAGAGCGGCAGCACGTGGCCCGCAAACAGGCCCGCCAGCATCCCGCCCAGCGGCACGCAGACGATGGTTGCCGTCACGGCCAGCGTGCGCCGACGCGCAGGCGTGAACTCCGCCGTCATCGTGGTGGAGCTGGGCAACGCGCCACCAATGCCCAGGCCGGCGATAAACCGCAGCGCGGCAATTGTCGCCACGTTAGGTGCAAAACCGATCGAGCACGTCGCCACGCCAAACAGGAACACGCTGCCAATGAGCGCCCAGCGTCGCCCGAAGCGATCGGCAAACAGGCCCGCCAGCGCGCTGCCCAACCCCATGCCGATCAGGCCCGCGGCCACCGCCGGCGCAAACGCGTTGCGCGTGATGCCCCACTCCTTGATGAGTACGGGGATGGCGAAGCCGATCAACTGGCCGTCAAAGCCGTCCATGACGATGGCGAAGGCTGCCAGCAGGACTGCCATCTTCTGCGCGAGAGAAAACGGCCCGTCATCAAGGACGGTGCCGATATCGACCGTGGTCGGGTTCTGGCTCATGCCGGCCTCCGCTGGGACGCCGAACATGCGAACGCGCCACGCAATACCAGCGTCGCGCTCACCAATCTGGAACTGCTCATCATGGTTTGTCTCCGTTGAGGTGGCGTCTGCGCGCCATCGAATGAAAGCTTGGATCGCTCGGCCCGCTAATGCTCCTGCTGGTGTGCGGCCTGCGCCTGCACCTGCACCAACCGCACAAGCTGCATCAACGTCTCTGTGTGCGGCACAGGCACGCCATGCCGGCGGGCTGTCGCCACCACGGCGCCGTTGATGGATTCGATCTCGGTCGGCCGCCCGGCCAGCACGTCCTGCAGCATCGACGGCTTGTGCCCGCGATGCGCAACGATGGCGTGCCGCACGTTGTCGTTCACCTTGGCGGCGTCAACCGTAACGCCGCTCGCGCGGGCCACGGCCAGCACTTCGCCCACGATGGTCAACGCCAGCGCCGGGCCGTCTTCTATCGCGCCCAGCGCGTCGACGGGCTGATTCAGCACGGTGCACAGCGGATTCAGCGCGGCGTTGAAGGCGACTTTCTCCCACACCGCGCCCCACACATTGGCATCGGCCTGGCAGTTCAGACCGGCGGCGCAGAGCGTATCGACCACGCGGGCCAACATCGGATGCGACGCGCCGTCTGCGGTCATCAGCCGGATCACGCCCGCGCCGTGGGAGCGCACGTGGCCCGGCCCGGCAAGATCCGCTGGCCACGTCGTCACGCCAACGAAGATCCGCTCCCCTGGCACGACCGACGCCAGCGCCTCTACATTGCCGAGCCCGTTCTGCAGCGTCAGGACATGCGTTGATGCGCCGATGAGGTGACGCACGCTCGCCAATGCGGCCCGTGTGTGCATCGCCTTGGTGAAGACGATCAGCAAATCCGGCACGTCTGTCGCATCGCCCGGGCGCAGCGCCTGCAGGTTGCGCACGCGACGATCGCCGCGATCGGTTGCCAGCCGCAAACCTTGCGCAGCAATGGCGTGCAAATGCGCGTCGTTGATGTCGAGCAGCGTGACGTGCTGGTCGGCTTCGGCCAACAACCCGCCAAACAGCGAGCCCATCGCGCCCGCACCGAGGATTGCGATCTTCATCGGCATCGCGGCTCAGAACGGGTAATGGCGCGGCGTGGTTTGCACCGTCATCCAGCGCAGCTCCGTGAATTCCGCCACGCCAGCGCGGCCGCCGAAGCGACCAAAGCCGCTCGCCTTGACGCCGCCGAACGGCATCTGCGCTTCGTCATGCACGGTCGGCCCGTTGATGTGGCAGATGCCCGATTCGATGCGGCGCGCGACGTTCATGGCGCGCGCCACATCGCGGCTGAACACGGCAGACGACAAGCCGTACGCGTTGTCATTCGCGCAGGCGACGGCGGCATCGTCGCCGCTCACGCGCACGATGCCCTTGACCGGGCCGAATGATTCTTCCGCGTAGATCAGCATGTCGCGCGTAACGTGGTCGAGCAGCGTGGCAGGCATCAGCGTGCTGGTGGCCTTGCCGCCGCACAGCAGCTTCGCGCCCTTGGCGAGTGCGTCGTCGATGAGGTGATTGCAGCGTTCGACCGTGCTCATGTCGACCACCGAACCGAGCACCGCCGGCCCCTTGCGCGGATCGCCCAACGGCAGCGCTGCCGCCTTGGCAGCCAGCTTGGCGACGAATGCATCGGCGATCGATTCGTCGACGATGATGCGCTCGGTGGACATGCAGATCTGGCCCGAATTGGCGAACGCGCCGAAGGCCGCGCCATCGACAGCAGCGTCGATATCCGCATCCGCCAGCACGAGCAGCGGCGCCTTGCCGCCAAGCTCCAGCACTGCGGGCTTCAGATACGTCGCGCACGTCTGCGCGATGATGCGGCCCACGCGCGTGGAGCCCGTGAAGTTGACGCGCCGCACGGCCGGGTGGGCGATCATCGCCTCCACGACCGCGCCCGCGTCGGCCGGGGCATTCGTCACGAAATTGACCACGCCGTTTGGCAAGCCCGCCTCTTGCAAGGCTTCAATGATGAGCCCATGCGTGGCCGGGGAAACTTCCGAGCCTTTGAGCACGACGGTGTTACCGCACGCCAGCGGTAACGCAATCGCGCGCACTGCAAGGATGACCGGCGCATTCCACGGCGCGATGCCCAGCACGACGCCGGCCGGCTGGCGCACGCCCATGGCGAGGCTGCCGGGCACGTCGGACGGAATGATCTCGCCTGCAATCTGCGTGACCATGGCGGCGGCTTCCTGCAAGCCGCTTGCGGCCAGATGCACGTTGAAGCCGGCCCACAGTGCGGAGGCGCCTGTTTCGGCCGCCATCGCTGCGGCAAAGGCCTCGCCCTTGGCTTCAAGCGCTTGTGCGGCGCGCATCAGCAGCGCGCGGCGCTCCGTCGGTCCCATTGCGGCCCAGGCGGGGAAGGCTGCTGCTGCGGCGTCGACGGCGCGACGGGCATCGTCCACAGTCGCGGCCGGCGCGCGCGTGGCGACGGTACCGTCAAGCGGATTGCGACGCTCGAATACCGCACCATTGGCCGCTTGCACGCGCTCGCCGTTGATCAGCATCGAGATGTTCTGCGCCGCGTCCAGCGGGGCAATGTTCGTATTCGTCATCAGGCAATCTCCACTTCAATCACGGTTGGTCCTGCGGACTGCAATGCGGTGCGCAGCACGGCCTCCAGCGCATGCGGGTCGCTCACGCGCTCGCCGGTGCAGCCCATCGCGCGCGCCAGACCGACGAAGTCGATACCGTTCAAGTCGGTCCCCTGCACCACATCGGTGGCGGCAAAGCCGAACACCGGCGCAAATTCCTGCAGCGCCGCGTAGCGGCGGTTGTTGAGAATGACGAACGTCATGGGAAGTTCAAGCAGCGACGCACTCCGCAGCGCCTGGATCGAATACATGCTCGACCCATCGCCAATCAAGCCGATCACCCGCGTGCCAGGCGTCGCCAAGGCAACACCGACTGCAGCCGGCATGCCGTAGCCCAAGCCGCCGCTATCCATCGTGTAGAACCCACCAGAGCGTCGCATCGGCAGATAGGCCTGCATGACGGGCCGCGCGCTCGGCGCTTCTTCAACGATGATGTCCGTCGCGCCGCGTACGGCGTCGAGCGTTTGCAACACGAAGGCCGCCGACATGGGCGAACTTGGCTCGGCGCGCGGCGCTTTGGCCCGTAGCGGCGGCAGCGGCCGGGCCGGCGGGGCGGGGCGGTCGAGCAAATCGAGCACGCCCAGGCGGATGTTGCCAACGGCGGAAATGCCCTCCGGCGTCCACGCAGCAGTCGCGGGGTCATCGATCAACTGCACGAGCTTCGCGCCAACCGGGGCGTGCGGCCCGTGCCCTTCCACGTGATACGTAAACGCCGGTGCGCCGAGGGCAAACACTACGTCGTGCCCCTGCAGCAGGCTGACGATCTTCTCGCGCATTGCAGGCAGGAAACCGGCGAACAGGCGGTGGTCTTCGGGAAACGCGCCGCGCCCGGCCATCGGTGCGGTGAACACGCGCGCGTTATGGGTCTCGGCGAGTTGCACGACGGCATCCCACGCGCCAGCGCGATCCACCGCCGCCCCCACCACGAACGCGGGCCGCCGTGCCGCATCGAGCAGGTCGCCGATGCGCGCCAGCGTGACCGGATCGGGCCGCACTTCGCACGCCACTTCATGCACGGCGACGGGCTCCGTCGGCTGATCCCAGTCATCCACGGGAATCGACACGAGCACCGGGCCGCGCGGCTCCTGCATCGCGACGTGATACGCGCGGGCCAGCGCCAGCGGCACGTCTTGGGCACGCGCCGGCTCGATGCTCCATTTGACGTACGGTTTGGGCAGCTCCGTCGCCTGGTTGGAGGCGAGAAATGGATCGAACGGCAGGATGGACCGTGCCTGCTGCCCCGCCGTAATCACCAGCGGCGTGCGGTTCTTGAAGGCCGTAAAGATGTTGCCCATGGCGTTGCCCACGCCCGCCGCCGAGTGCAGGTTCACCAGCGCCGCGTTGCCGGTTGCCTGCGCAAAACCATCCGCCATGCCCACTACCACGGCCTCCTGCAAGCCGAGGATGTAGCGGAAATCCTCCGGAAAATCGCGAAACATCGGCAGCTCGGTCGAGCCGGGATTGCCGAACACGTGCGTCATGCCGAACCGGCGCAGCAGCTCGATGGTGGCGTCGCGCACGGTGGTCAGCGCGAGCGAGGTGCGGGTCATACGGGCCATCTCCTTGGAACAGGCTGCCAGTATGGAATCCGTAGTTCTTAACGCGATATTGAATTATTTCGCCAAAGTCATTACCTTTTTGCATGGCCTTCGATCTGCGCCAACTGCGCGCCTTCACCACCATCGTTTCCGCCGGCAGCCTCGGCCGTGCGGCGGACGTCCTGCACGTCACCCAGCCCGCGCTGAGCCGCATCATCAAGCGGCTGGAAGACGAGGTCGGGGCACCGCTGTTCGAGCGCCACTCCAAGGGCATGCAGCTGACAGCGATCGGGCAAGCGCTGCTGCCGCATGCCTCATTGCTGCAGCGCGAGGCGGACTACGCACGTGAAGAGATCGACGCCATGCGCGGACTTGCCAAGGGGACCATTCGCGTCGGCGCAGTCGGCAGCATCGCAAGCTACGTCCTGCCGCTGGCCGTGGGCAACGTGGTGGCGCGCTGGCCGAATCTGCGCGTGGAGATACTGGAGGGCGTGTGGGACCGGCTGGCCGAGGGACTCGTCAAGCACGAGATTGACCTCGCGCTGTCCATGGCGATGCCGGATACCGAGGACATCATCGCCATCGCGGATTGCCGGTGGGAGGACGCAAGTTTCGTCGTGGCATCGCCTGAGCATCCGCTGCGCAGGTCCGCTGCGCTGACGTTGGCCGATACGCTAAATGCACCGTGGGCGGTTCCACCGCGCGGCACCGGCCCGTACGAGCATATGCGCCAGGTATTCGAAGCCGCCGGCCTGGGCCTGCCGAACATCGTGGTGGAAACGCGCTCGGTGACGGCGCTCAAGAGCCTGGTGGCGCGCTCCGGTTTCCTGAGCTGGATGGCCGAACCGATGATCGACGCCGAACGCCGCGCCGGCGTGATCGAACCTCTACCGATTCCCGGCCTGGCAGCGCGCCGCACGCTCACTGCGTTCCGGCGCCGCCACGGCATCCTGCCTGGCCCCGCCGTCAAATTGCTTGAAGCGCTGCGCCAACTTACCGCCTAGGACTTGTCAGCCGGTTAAGCCGCCGCGGTACGTCGCGGTACATCGCGTTACGTCGCTGATCGCGATGGCCGGTCATCTTCGACCGGCGCTTTTTTTGGGGCCCTGCTACGGCGTTGCCAACGGATTTTGCCGGGTGCCCGTCAGCATTGCAGGCTTCGTTTTGGGCGTCGCATCTTCGGCTGGTGTACGCCAGTCGCCCCTTCGGGCAAGCAGACTTGAACGCGTTCCCAACCTGGTTCAATGCGCCCTGCTGATCCATGCCGCTCAAACTGCCCTGCATCTCGTCCAGTGCGCCTGCCACCCATCCCTCGTCGTCCCAAGCGACAGGTGGCGACACGAGTACGCCATCCAACCCTGTCAGACAGGCGTCTCGCCAGCGCGGGCAACTTGAGGGATTGAAGAAGGCGCCCCCCGCGCCGCCTCCGCTGCCGGGCGCACCGCAGGCCAACGTCGGCATGGCGAAGCGGATAGGCAAGGCATTGCGTGCGCAAGTCAAAAGCACATTCCGTGGCGTGACGAAGGACGGCGCGAGCCGGCTCGACTGGAACACGCCGTTCAGCGCCCACTCGCGGGCCGGCAGGCCCACCACGTTGCGTGATTTCGCGCACGTCAAGCAATCTGTGGAGCGCATTGCCGCTGCGCGCAGCGACGCGCCGCAGCCCGGCAGCCCTACAGGTTCGGCACGTAGAACGGAGCAGGCGCTCAATCACGCGATGTCGGGCCTGCGCACCCAGATTTCTGCGATCACCAATGCCAGCGCCAGCCTCCACGGGGGCCAGACGCAAGGGGCGCAGGCGCTGCAACACGTTGACGATGTCATTGCCTACTGGGAGACGGCGCACGGGCAAGCGCTGGCGGTGAAGGTCAGCAGCGAACCCGAGGCCTTCGTGGCGGGCGTCCGGGAGATGGCTGCCGCGCATTCGCCCGCCGTGGCCATGGCGGTATCGCTGGCGCTCGTGTCCGCCAAGGAGCGTTTCGACCCGGACAACGCCACCACGCTCAATGGCGACATCTTTTCTTATCTGAAGCATGCGGACCTGGGCGCCGAAATCGGTAGCGCGAAAACGCATTCCGAGACTTCGCGCGACACCCATATCCTCGCCCTGCGCGGCGCGCTGGAGCAGACGCGCGACGCCTTGATGGCACACCGCTGCACCGCAGGCGCCGGTTCGGGCGGGGAGGCGTCGTCGGCACCGTCACACACGATCGACGTCAAGGCGCTGCAGGCCTTCATTCAGACGGTGCGCGATTTCCCGATCGCCATGCGTGGCGCGGCACGACATGCGCCCCAGGCCCTCGCGCAATGGCCGGGTGTGCGGGAGAGCTTCGGGCAGTTCGATGCGCGCAACGCCGAGGCCGCTGCAGCCTGCCTGGCCACGCTCGAAGCGGTGGCTGACGAAATCGGCTCCCAATCGCCGGCGCACGAGCACAACAGTGCCGTCGTGGTTTCTGCGCAGACCGCCGAGAACATTCGCCATGCGCAGGAGGCGATGATTGCGACGGTCTCGACGCCCACCCACCTGCACACACACGATCAGCAACTCAAGCACGCCGAAGCGGGGCGGGCCGTTGCGTGGGGTGCTTTGCAGCACGCTGCGACGACCGGCAATTTCGAGGCAATGCTTGCCGCCACGGGCAATCGCAATCTTTCCGCCACCGATCAGGGCAACCTGCGCGTCCATCTGCAGGCCGGCGCCGCCATTGCGACGGCGCTGAAGGCCAAGCCGACACCGGAAGCGCTGATTGCCGCGCGGCTTGCTCCGCACGAGGCCGTGTCGAGTGCGACGAACTTCGCCCAGCGCGTCTCCGACGCAAGCGCCAAGCTCATCCACGGTGCAGGACCGTCGGCACTGAGCGCCGCCGAGAAGAGTGATCTGGTCGCATGGCGCAACGGCTTCACCGACGACGCGCCGGGTTCTGACCTGAGCCAGTTCAAGGCGCGTATGTTCAAGTCGCTGGCCTGGGTCGACCGGATGGACGACGACCGGCGAGCGGCATTGCCGAGCCACCACAAATCGCCGCTCTCCGCCGCGCGCATCGGTATGGCGCAGGGCGATCGCGCCGTCCTGGCGAACGAGCAGAAAGCGTTGATGGCGGAGCTGGCGAAACCGGCGGTCAACGAGGTGGTGCAGGCGGTCGCTGTCGAGATGGAACGCCTTTGCGGCAGTACCCCGCCCGCTGAGGCTGCCTCCGGAGAAGGCGCGCCCGTTCGTCCGGAAACGTTGAGCGATACCCATTGCCAGTGGATCGCGCTGCGGGTCGCGCTTGAAGACTGGATGCCCGAGCACCAGGCCGCACGGCAGGGGCATCAGCTCGTGCTGGGCCGCGAATTCTCCCCCGCAGCGTTGCCGGAAGCGGTCGAACAGCGTATTCGCAAGTTCACGGAAGATGCTGCTCACAAGGTGACATCGGGCTCGCCCGAGGCCGTGGAACAAGCGATTGCAAACGTCCGGCAGCATCTTGGCAGTGTCCGCCTTGGCCTTGAAGATGTGCATGCGCTCGCAAATTTCCTGAATGTCGAGCAGCCCGAGCCCTTCCAAAAGGCAATGGAGGCGGCCCGCAAAATTGCCACGGCGCCACCGCTGGCGCCCGCAGACAGATCGCAGCACAGCGTGCGTGCCATGCTGGTGGATTACCTGAAGACGATTCCGGGCGGCAACACGGTGCGGTTCAGCCGCGGCACCACCGGCGGGTTCAGTACCAAGGGCATCACCAAGGCGCTCGTCAACGCCAAGAAGCGGCTGCTTGGCGTGCCGGTGGCCGGCAATGCCCGTGTCGATCTGCGTTATGAGAAGGGGCGTGAGGCGGCCGTGTCCATGTCGTACCCCGTCCACGCCGCCGAGCTGTTCATCGGCACGGAAAAGCGCCACCGTGGGCGCATCGGCGCGGGCTGCTTCTTTGGCGCCAAGCTGTTCAAATGCTGCCGCACGGGCGCCAACGTCGACGTGAACCCTTACGAGCACGAGCGCACGGATGCCACCGGCATCATGGTCCGCATTCCGCGCCGGACGGCGGCAAAAGATGCCGAGGTCCGCGCGCTGTTCTCGCGCGTTACCGACTTCATGTTCTCGGCGGCGGATGCCCGGCGTCGCTCGCCCGAAGGCATGCCCGACGCCGATGCGCTGTTCCATGCTTTCGCCAGCGAGTTTTATGCGGAGCACGATCTCTCGCTCAGCTGGATCAACCAGAAGACGCGGGCGCATCGCAGCGAGATGTCGGTGGGGATCGGTGCGTCCGTCACCAAGCTGCTCAACCCCAGCCAGCACCGCAAAAGCCAGCAAGAGACCGGCGCTCTTGGCGCGAGCCTGGGCTACTCGTTCGAGAAGCAATGGCTGTCGACGTTCAAGCAGCTCGACGCAACGGGCACCTACCGGATTGCCAACCTGCGCGAGCAGAAGCTGAGCCGGCACAAGGTCAACCTCGGGCTCACGACATCTGCCGTGACGGGCACGACCGGCAATACGTCGGCCGATCTGTTCGGCGGAGGCGCGGTGCTCAAGGAGCGCGGCACGAACGTGAAGCTGCGCCTGGCGATCGATCGGGACAACGTGCTGCCGACAAAGTCGGTGGCGGATTTCGAGTTCGACAGCTTCCACGACTACGCCCGGTATGTCGAAGCGACCAAGCACGAGTGGGTGAAATTCTTCGCCTATCCGCACCGGAACGATCCAGACGGCGGCCAGGCAAAGGGGCTGAAGGCAGTCAATGACAATCTCGACACGGCGCGCCTGCTGGACAGCCCGTACAACGCCTTCTTTGTCCGGCGCGCCCTCACCACGGAGGCTGCGAAAACGCTCAACGAGCTGCAGCAGCTTTCACTGGTGACGCCGCCAAGCGAGACCAAGCTGCACGAGCAGCTCGCCGCCTCATACACCAAGACCATCAACGCCCCCGACTCCTGGATGCCGATCGGCCTGCGTGCTTATGAAAAATACAGCGAGGCCGACGGCTTCAACGTCAATGCGGGTTTGCGGCTGACGCAGAGTACCGGGCTGAAGGTCGAGCGGCAGATCGTGTTCGATACGATCGACGCCAAGCTGCTGAAAGAATACGAAGCGCAGTTGAAGGAACAGCGGGCCGCGCCGCCCGCCTCTGTGCCACCTCAGGATGGGCCTCGCGTGCCACCATCGGATCGCCCGATGCAGCGCCAGGGTTCATCGGGCACGCCTCTGTATCAGAGCGTGCAAGGCGCGCGATCCGAAATCGAAGCTGCAGACGACGAGGTCGACCACGAATCGGTTTCTGTCCCGCCGCGCGGGCAGCGATCTTCATCACTTGCCGACATGTTGGCCATGTCGCCGCCGCGTGCGCGCCCCGACGACACGCGCGCGCATCTGGAGCGCTTGAAACAGCAAATGGATGCGAAGGCCGGCATCTCGGCCGCACCGAAAAAGTCGGGCGCCTTCTCGAGCAAGCTGTTTGGCCAGAACCGGGCCAAGCTGCGATCCGCAGCGGCACGCGTGCAGGAGCAGCCAGCCAGCGCGGGCGCGGGTTCTGCCGCGCGTCATCGGCAGACGGTGGTGCTCCCCGAGGCGACCGCGGCAACGACTGCAACCGCCAAGCCACGGACCTCCGAGACATCATCCACGTGACCAGCAGGGGCGCTGACCGGGCTTTCGCCACATCGATGGGATTCATTCCAATGAGCGCGCTACATACAATTATCTGCAGTCATTCTGGCGCTGATTAAATATCAGCATCGCGTTATTGAAGCGCTGATCGCATTGAATGATGACGCGTTCATGACAGCGATGCGGGCATTGCTCAATTAATCTCATCAGCGTTAATTTGCGGGCGACGATCCGATAAAATCGATCGCAGCCGCGCTTCACGCGCCTCCGTGAAGCGTGGTCAAGAAGCCCCGGGCGGTTACAAGCCGCCTGGGGCTTTCTTTCTTCTGATAGGCCCTCGCTCCTGCCGCGCCACATTGATCCGGCGAAGATGTTCGGCTGCTTCCTGAATGTTGCCGCTGCAACTTCTGGGCATCGAGTTCTTTGAAAAAAATACCAATCAATATTCGCGTATTGATTCGGTTCCTTCAAACGAACTTCAAATAACCTCACTGTTCATTTCTGCTCGCCGGGCGCGATGGTAGTCTCGCCATGGTGGATGGCATATTCCATGAGCGTCTTTATCGAGCGGATTGCGCGTGTTTCAATGCGTTGTAGTGCGATCTGTTCGCATGTTTTCTGATGCTTTGAAACATGGATGTATGCGCCGCTGCGTTTAATATTAAATCGATTTGACGAGGTCGGGATAATGAAAAGAGAAAGTGGTGCCAGCAATGTGCGGGAAGCGCGCGCTGCAGCAGAATCACGCGACAAGGTCGGCGGGTTTTCTCAGCGGTATGCGGCAGCCGCGCTGCTCTCGCTTGCCCTGTTCGGCTGTGGCGGCGAAGGTGACGGTACGTCTGGCGGCAGCGCGGGCACGCAGGCAGCCGGCAGCGCACCCGTCGCTACGCAGACGGGCGCCAGCGACGGCGGCATCAAACGCACGCAAAGCACCGATAGCACTCCCGCAACCGCCATCCTCAACAAGATGGGCCGCGTGCCGCGTCTGCAGGTCGGCCTGGGTTCGGGCCAATCGACCGATGACATGAAGGCGCAGAACATTCGCCCGGACATCGTCGATACCTACCTGGTTGGCGTCGGACAAAACGCGTGGCCCAACTGGAATACGGACGGCGCCTACGTGACCTACACCGCGCAGCGGGTCCAGGCCATGGGTGCCACGCCGATGTTCACGCTCTACCAGATGGCGTCCAATGGCGACGGGAACATCAGCGGCATCAACGACGCGACGTTCATGAACAGCTACTGGTCGCAAGTGCGCATGATGTATGACCGCATCAACGCACTGGGTACGCCGGTGCTGGTCAATCTGGAGCCGGATTTCTGGGGCTACGTGTGGTCGCAGGCGCCCAATCATGATCCGGCGCAGCTCGCTGCGTCTGTGAACAATCAGCAGGAATGCAGCTGGCTGCCCAATACCGCAGCTGGCATCGGTATGTGCCTGGTGTCGATGGGCCGCTGGCATGCTCCCAAAGCGTTGCTGGGGTTCCCGCCGTCGTTCTGGACTGGCACGCCGGACGTGATCGGCAAGGAAATGCAGGCAGTCGGCGCAAACCAGGCTGACTTCATCGTCGCCCAGGCTGGCGACCGTGATGCCGGCTGCCTCGAGGCCGCTGCAGTAGACGAATGCAAGGGCCGCACCGGCCCGTTCTATCTGGACGAGAACAACATCCAGACGCCGAACTTCCACCAGGAGCAGAACAAGGTTGCAGCCTACCGCGATGCGCTGGGCAATGGGCTGCCGATCCTGTGGTGGCAGACGCCGTTGGGTGTGCCGTCCGACACGCCGGGTGGCACCCCCAACCATTACCGTGACAACCACGTCGACTACATGTTGCGCAACCCGTGGGAGTACGGCGGCCTGCATACGTTCGCAATCGTCTTCGGCGGTGGCGGCACGTATTCGACGAATATCAACACCGATGGTGGCCAGTTTGCGCGCCTTTTCGGCCAATACCTTTCGTACGGTGGGGTTGGCGTGCAGTGAGTGAGGTTGCTGGCCGGGGCATTCGGTGTCCCGGCTGTGCTTCACAGCGCCCGGCGTGGCCACGCTACGCCGGGCGCGATGCGTTTTCCGGTTGCGGGGCCATCCGAAGGTTGAGGACGTGCGCAGCGAACGCAACAGGCAGCAGCACGCCGTACGTCTATGGGTTGGGCGCGACGCTGCGGATCAGGTTGTTGGCTTGATCGGCAACATACAGGTTGCCGCTCGTGTCGACCGCGATCCCGGCGGGTTGATTGAACATCGCCGTGCTGCCTGCGCCGTCGGTGCTTCCCGGATTGAGGGAGCCGGCCAGGGTGGCGACCACGCCCGCCGGCGTCACCATGCGGATCAGGTTGTTCCCGTCGTCGGCGACATACAGCACGCCGTTGGTGCCGATTGCGATTCCCACCGGCAGCGAGAACGTCGCCGCAGTCCCCACGCCGTCATCACTCCCTGTCGCGCCGGAGCCCGCCAGCGTCGTGACCATACCTGCCGGCGAAATCTGCCGGATATCGCTGTTGAACCACTCCGCCACATACAGCGTGCCGGACGGAGAGCGCGCGATGCCCGACGGGCCGTTGAAGGTGGCGAGCGCGGCCGCGCCATTGTCGCTGCCCGCCGTGGTCGTGCCGGCCAGCGTTGTCACCACCCCGGCCGGCGTGATCTTGCGGATCATGTTGTTGCTGTAATCCGCCACGTAGACGTTCTCGTTGGCATCCACGGTGATGCCCAGCGGGTTGTTGAACGAGGCGCCTGCGCCGACGCCATCGGAGCTGCCCGCAGTCGCCGAACCGGCAAGCGTCGTGACCGTGCCGCCTGGCGTGATCTTTCGGATGTCGTTACCGTAGAACTCGGTCACATAGATGTTCCCGCTGGCGGCCACGGCAATGCCGACGGGCGTCGCGAACTTGGCGCTGCCCGCCATGCCATCGACATGGCCGGGGCTGCCTGTGCCCGCCAAAGTCGTTACGACGCCACCCGGCGCGATTTTGCGAATGACGTGGTTGCCGTAATCGGCCACATACAGGTTGCCCGAGGCGTCCCGCGCAACACCGCTCGGCTGGCGGAACGACGCAACCGATCCCGTACCGTTGGCATACCCGGCGGTGGTGGACCCGGCGATGGTCGACACCATCGACTGTGCGACCGCGCAGTTGACGCTCACGCCATTGACATCGCCGTTGGCCAGCCCCGTGCCGTTTGCAACGGAGCAAGACTGCCAGAGCGGTTTGGCGCTGACCGAGACAGCGTAGGCGCCCCCCGCCGCGACGGGGACCGGAAAGCTGAAACCGCCATCTGCGGCCTGGACGATCGGGTCCGCACCGTTGTTCAGCAACGTGAGGCTGCCGTAGTCGAGCAACCCCGTGACCGTTCCCGCAATGGTGTAAGAGGCTGGAGCAATGGGGGTGACGGGGCTGACCGGGCTGACCGGCGAGCCGATCGGCGCAACCGGCTGCGTTGCGCTCGGTGGCGGGGTGGAGGCCGCATCGTCGCCGCCACCGCCGCATGCGGCCAGGATCAGGCAAATTGGAATGGCTTTCAGAAGCGGAGGGCGTGCGAACGGCATGGCTCGGTGCTGGGCAAACAACGATCAGATTTGGGTGGTGGGCCTCTCAACCCCAGCGATGGGGGCGCGGCATGTGTCTTCTGCGCCGCCGTATAGACCGTTTCTGATAGGACGCCAAACCGGGCGATGTGACGCAAACGCTTGACCGTTCTTGCGCACGCTCGCTTCGATGCTTCGCTGGAAATGCAAGGGCTCGTTGTAGATCGGCACCGGTTCCTGAATCTGTAGCCGTGCCTTGACGAAAACGGCTCTGGGTGCGGGTTTTCCTCCACATGCGTGGCGGTTCCCCCACCGATTTACCGGGATGGCATAGCGTCGCCCTTACGTTTGCCGCGATGGCCGCGTTCGGTCAGCGGATCCCCGTGTTCGTTGAATTGGGTGTAGATCGTGGCCAGCGCAGATTGAACCTTGCGCATGCGAACTCGGTAAAACATGAACGCGGCCGATAGCGCAGCCAACAAGAGACCCGAGGCCGGACCGATGATCTCGGCGCGCTTCCAGAGTGCTTCATCGTCGGCGGGAGTCGCGCTGTGGCTTTCGAGCGCGACACGTGGCGCATCGCCATTCTCTGTGGATGGTGCCGCCGCTGCCGCTGCCGCTGCCGCTGCCGGCGCCGGCGCCGGCGCATTCTTCAAGGCCGCGAGCCGGCGCATATCCGCCAGATTCTGCTCAACTTGCGCAAGGCGCGATTCGAGTTCACGGATCGCCTGCCTGGCCGCAACCAATTCCTCGTTGAGCTGCTCCACTTTTGCGCGCTCTTGCGTGCCCGAAGCGGAAATGTGCAGCGCGTCCTTGTCGGATGCATTGGCTGGTGCAGAAGTCGGCCGGCTGCCGGCAGCAGGGTTCGCATTTGCCCCGGGCTCGGTGGTCACCGCCTGCGTCAGCATGCGGATCTGGCGTTCGGCCTCGCTCCTTGCCACCGCGGTGATTTCCTCGGCCGACGGCACACGCAGCGCGGCGCCGACGCGCAGTCGGTTGATGTTTCCGCCAATGAAAGCGCGCGGATTGCCCCGGTAAAACGCGAGCGCGGTCTGCTCGGCAGATACGTCCGCCCTGTTTTGCACGGCACCGAGCGCGATCTGCGAGAGGCTGTCGCCCGCCTTGACGGTATAAGCCGCTTCGGTACGCCCGCCGTCTTCACCTGCAGGAAAGGTGGCGGCCGAAGACAAGGGACGCGCACCGTCTGGCTGACTGCCGGTCGCCGTGCTTGCAGCGGGAGAGGCTGCAGCTGTCGCTGCCTGCTTCTCGGCGCGTTGTGCCGGCGCACCGTCAGGCGAAGACACCGCGGAAGTGGGCGCGACTTTGCGTTGGGCCTGCAGGAAGGTGGTGGGTGCGCTCGCCGCGCCCGGCGGGCTGAGCAGCACCGTATACGCCGCCAGCATGTTTCCGCCCGGCGCTGCCAGACGCACGACGATATCCGCAATGGCGTCCATTTGCGGCGCGGTGGAGTACACGCGAACGGCATAGCCGCCGTCTTGCCGCTGCACCAGGCTCGTCCGCAACGAAGTCGCGCCTGCGCTGTAAGGCACGCCGGCGGCAAGGTAGGTTTCGCGGTTCCCGGGTTGCGGCACAAGCGTTTGAGCGTCGTGCGGGCGCAACCCTGTCAACTCGATTTCCGCATCCAGCGGCTGGCCAATGTTCGAATGCAGATGCAGCACGCCCAGCTCAACTGCGTGCCCAGCCGGCATGCAGGCCCACAGCGCTGCCGCTGCGCCCGCAGCCAGCGACTGCCGCGCAGGCCAATGCGCAATTCCTCCACGAAATTGCTTTTTCATTTTGATTGCTCCCCTTGTATTGCTGACACCCGAGTTATTGGTTTGGGGGGTGGTCGGGAAGGATAGAGCGTTTCGTCCGAGTGCCGGCGCCGACGTCGGGGCAGTTGAGAAAAATTCAGAGTTCGGGCGGCGTGCCGGTTCCGGACTTGGTGCTGAAGGCGTCACCCGAAGCCCGAGCGGGGGTCGGCCCCAGCCGGCAATGACGCATGCGCTTAGCGGCTGAAGCGATCCCGCAAGCTCGCACTCTGGTTCAGGCTCGTCAGCATCGCATCGAGCCAGTGCTCATCTGCCCCGGCCGGCGGCACGTCCGGCGCATGCGTCCTGTGTTCGGCGGTCTGATCGGCCGCATGCCTGAGAACCACCGGGCGCATGGGTTTGGCGGCATCCTGCTGTGGTTGCGGCGCAGCCTCTTGTGCTCGGGTTTGGCCGGCAAGCGGCAATGGCGCACGTGCTGCCAGCTTGCGGGTCAGGATGCCTTCCACGGCGCGCGCATAGATGCCGTTTTCCCCCGGCGACTCGGAGTGATAGGCGCCGATGGCATGCCAGCTGTTGCCGTGCAGTTGCACCTTTCGCGCCAGATGCCATGCGGCCACATAGGCGCTGACGCACGGGTCATAGAGCATCTGGCGGCCGATGCCGTAGCGCGACAGTTCGGGCAGGTGGATCGTATTGATCTGGAACATGCCCAGGTCTTCACTGCCGTTGCGGTTCCGGTTGTGCGCTTGCGGGTTCAGGTGCGATTCCTGATACCCGATCGCGCGCAGGACTTGCGCGTTGACGCCGTGATAAGCGGCGGCATCGTCAATGCAATCGGCCAGGGCTGCGGCAGGCAGGCAGGCCAGCAGTGCGACGGCGAACACCAGCCCGCGGCGCAGCGCGGCGGCGTAACGCTTACGCCCGCGCATGCTCTTGCCTGCCGGCGCAGGCGCGCGTCATGGGGTGGCGTTGTTGCAGGCGTTGCTGCCGCCAGGTGCGATGCGTTTCGCGACGCGTGGGCCGTACGGCATGGGTGGTTGCGCGACGCTCCCGCGCGGCCATGATGCGAGACGATTGGGCATGCATTGCGAATCTCCGGTAACGAGCATGCGCGCATCATAGAAATGGCTGCGCGGTGGTGCGCGCGGGCTGTGCGAACTAGGCGGGCCTGCAGCGAAACCGTGTCGACAGCGTGCGTTGGCATGACCGTTCGCTGTGGGCGCAACGGGTTCGTCCTGCCACGGGCCGCGTTGTGCGGGGGTCCATACGATCAGCAAACAGGCGGAAAGGGCGTGTTGCCCGCCGCTGACTGCCACTCATCTTCTTGGGCCCATCATGCAATCACATTACGGTAGTGCCCCCATGCTGCCCCACACCGTCGCACAGACCCGCGCCGACCCGGATGCGGCGGACGCCGGTGTCTCGGTCACCGGAAAGCTGTCGCGCGCATTGCGGCGCGCACTGCAGCGCGTGCGAACCGGGCACGCCGAGCCGTCGCCTGCCGCGAACCGATTCCACGTGTCGGTACCGCACCATGACCGACAGCCGGCGCCGACGACTTCGCGCGCGCAGCATCAACAACGCGCAGGCGCGGCGCGCGATGCACAGCGCATCCAGCAAGCCATGCCGCAGGGCCACGGCTTGCGGGCCCCCATTCCGCCGACCGATGCCAGCCGCTGGCTGTCCGTATGCGAGGCGGTGGCCGGATGGCAGCAGGAGATGGCGCGTCGCCTGCACCGCTACAGCGGCCCATTGTTGACCGACACGGCGCGGCCCACGGAGCAGGGGCTGGCACTGGCCGCCACGCGCATGCTGCTGGCCATGCAGCAGAAGAGCCGACACCTCGTGCTCGACGGTATTCCGGTGATGCGCCTGCCTGCGGCTCTGTGCCTGGCCGAAGAGCTGGAGCGGCTGACCGTTCACGATTGCGATCTGTTTGAGTGGCCGGCGTCCGGCGGTTTGCCGGTTAACCTGGGCGCGCTGCATTTCGCACGCAATCCGCGGTTGACGGCGTTGCCGGGGCGAATGGGCAAGCTGTTGCAACTGAAAGAGATCGTCGTGCTCGATTCGCCGCTGCGTGCGCTGCCGTCGTCGTTGTCGCAGCTGCCGAGGCTGGAGCGGCTGGTGCTGCAGGGCACGGATCTGCGCATCGTGCCCGTGGAGCTTGGTGCGCTGGCTGCATTGCAAACGCTGACGCTGGCATCCAACAAGCTGCTCGTGCAATTGCCGATCAGCCTTGGCCAGCTTGCGCAACTGCGCGAGCTGCAGTTGCGTGGCAACCCTCTGCTCACTGTCTTGCCAGACACGCTCGGCAACCTGGCCGAACTCGAGCGTCTGGACCTGCGCGAGAACTGCGCCATCACGGCACTGCCCGAGTCGCTCGCGCGACTGCGCAAGCTGCGTCATCTGGACGCCTCCGGCATGGCGAGTCTCGTGGCCGTGCCGGAAGGCATTGGCCATTGCGCGCAACTCCGTACGCTGCGCCTGCGCGATTGCGGATCGCTGCGCAGCTTGCCTGCGTCCGTTGGCAACCTGGCGCAGCTGACACACCTCGATTTGCGCGGTTGCTACGCATTGTCGGGCCTGCCCGAAGCGCTTCGCGACCTTCCGGCGGCGTGCCGTGTCGACGTGCCGGCGCATCTGTCGGCACGGCTGGCCGAATTGCGCCCCGCAGCTGCCACCGTTGCGACAGCCGGCTCCGGCATTGCGCCGGATTGGACGGCACTGCGCCAGGAGTGGCGTGCGCGCCTGCAGCCCTATGACGCCGAATATGGCAGCGATGCCCTGTGCATCTGGATGGAACGCTATATCAACGCCATCGCACCCGACGCCGTGCGCGCCTACCGCGACAGCCGCCGTCTCGGCCTGCTGGTGGATGGCCTGTGCGAAATGGCAGCGCTGCGTAGCGCCGTATTCCAGCGAGCGCAAGAGCGCTATGCGCTGGGTTGCCTGGACGAAGAGGGTCTGCCGCTTGACGTGCTGATGGCGTTGCTGGTGGGCGAGCGCTTGCGCGAGCCGGGGCTGCCGGAAGATGCAGCCGCCCGGATGGTGCGCGCCGAAGCGTTTGCAGCATTGCTCGAGTATGGCGCGACCGGCGGGTCGATCGACGAGGCCGTTCAGAAGCTTGCGGCCTGGCCGCCGCTGCAAGGCTACGTCGCGCGCTATGTCAGGGCTGGGGAGGGCGTCGCACAGCGGCACGTTGCTGTCGCGCGCGAGTGGCTGCACGCCGGCTAGCACCGCTGTTCAATGTTGTTCCCATGGGCCGGCTTGATGCCGGCCTTTGTCTTTGTGCGCCTACGGCAACACAACAGGACGCTTGCCGGGCAAAAAAAAGCCAGCCCGGGCGCATCCTGGGCTGGCTGCAGAGCGTGCCTTCCGCGGGCTTTACGTCTCCGATGGGCCCTCTTCGGTCGGGAATGCGTTGCCGAGCAGCGCCTTGCGGCGTTGCAGTTCCTGCTGTGCCTGTTGGCTGATCGGCAGGTTCATGGCAGCGAGCCGCTGTAGATCCGCCAGGTTCGCCTGCTTGACCGATGCCTTGGCCGGCTCCAGGCGCGTGCGCAGCTGGCCAATGGTGCCCGCCGGTTGCGGTTTGCCATGGAGCGCAGCCTGCGTCCGGTTGTTCTCGCGTTGCAGCGCCTTGGGGTTGCGCACCAGCGACTGGATGCCGATGTTGCGCTCCTCGGTATGGAAGAGAGCGGCCGAGTTGATTGCGCGCGTGTTGCCGATGATCTTCGAGAACGCGTCGAGCAGCGGGCGGCCCTGGTTGGAGTCGCACAGATAGTCCGCGCGTTCCTCGATGGTGGTCATGGCTTGCAGGCGCGCGCGCATCGCGTTCACGTCGAGGTGGCTCACGTCGATCGGCTTGGCCAGCGGTTCGGCCATCTTGAACAGCTCTTCGCCGTTGGCGGTGGAGCCCGGCGCGTGCGCCGCCACTTGCGTTGACACCTGGGCCGCACGTGCGAACGGCGTCGCAGCGTGATAGCGCACGAACTCGTTCTTGATCTGGACGGGGCGGTTCTCAGCCGCCGCGGCGTTGATCTCTTGCGTGGCGGCTGCGTATTTCGCCACCACGTCGACCATCAGGTTCGGGTTGGCGAGGTAGCGATCGCGTTGTACCGGATTCGCATCGAACGCCTGCCGCAGCGCGGCGTCTTCGCGATGCGCTTCCGCGTCGACGATCTTGGCGAGAAACGGGTGCTGCATGATCAGGTAGCTCGTGTCGGAGCCCATCACCTCGCCTGCGTAGCTCTGCGTGCTGTCCGTATGAGAGACGGACGGTGTGAACGTGCCGTGCGGTGTCGGGACCGTGATCGCCAGGCTCATGCCGCTGTTCTTGTTGCGCAGGACGCGCGCGTATTGGAGCTCCATCGGGGCATTCTGTACGTCAGGCGCCTGACGCAACTTGACGACCAGGCTGGTGCCGTCGGTCACGTTGAGCAGCAGCCCCTGCGTCTGGCGGATCAACTCATGCGGATCGAACTTCTCGTCCTGCAGCCGCATGTTCGGCGCGAATTTCTCGATGGCCGCTTCGATGGCCTTGTTGAGGATCGCGCCGGTAATGGGTGCACCGCCCTGCGCTGTGAACGTCAATTGCAGGAACTTGCCCGTACGGCTGGGATTAGGTTGATGATTGGCGTTCATCAGGCGTGCCTCGGCGGTGAGCGAAATCTGCCCCGCGCTATTGCCGACCGAGATGGAGCCCGTGAAAGGCCCCAGCTGCACTTTGCCGGTGGACCGACCGAAGCGGTTGACGATTGCGTTGAGCGCACTGCTCTGCGCGCCGCCGGAAACCGTTGCCTTCAGTGCTGCATCCCAGCGCTGCCACAGCGATTTGTCTTTCAGCGGGCCGTTCTTCTGCACGTCGTAGTTCTTGAGCGGCAGGTAGGTCTTGTCCAGCATCTCACGCGCGGTCTTGTACATCGAATCCGCGGTCAAGATGGCTTCGGCCGCAGCCGTACCGTGCTCCTCGCGCTGCGCCATCTGCTGCTTGACGACAGAGATATGCGCACCCACGCAGCCCAGCGCCAGGCTGATGGCAGCGTGGCTCTTGGCGACGAACGCTTCCGGGTTGGCCAGCGCATCCTTCTGCGGGTAACGGCCCTGCCACACGGTCTGGTTGATGTGCGCGAAGGCGGCTTCTCGGTGCTGGGTCAACGTACCGCGCTCGCTCGCTGGCATGAAGCGATCATTCCTGGCGAGCACGGCGCCGGCCTGGTTGGCAAATTGCAGATACGTGCCGATGAGATGCTCCAGCTGGTCCGTCGCGTGATTGAGCTGTTCGGGGCTGGCGTGCGTGATGGCGTTGCGGAACTGCGCGGGGATGTTGGCTTCTTCACCATAGTGCAGGCGCTCGGTTTCGGTGAAGGGCAGCGCGGGTCCCGCATGCAGTTCCTGCGTCAGTGCCTTGCGTGTCTCGTTGTACAGATGGAGTTGCGCGGGCGGCGGTTCGGCACAGGCCGCATCGAGCTGCTGATGCAGCTTGAACGTGGACTGGTAATCCTTGTGATAGCCGGGGTCCAGCAGCGTGTGCGGTGCGGCTGCGCTTTCCGTGAAGAACTGCGCGACGTTGCCGCGCAGATTCACATCAAAGCTGCCGCCGGCTTCCAGGTTGGTGCCGCCGTGGGTCTCGTTGCCGACGTTGGCATCCAGGCTGCCGGTCACCTGGCGATAGGCCAGGATGCGGTCGCCATAGGCCACCGAATCGGGCACGTCGCGTCGCGGTTGTGCGGGCAGTGGCTGTCCGCTGCCCATGCGGTCCGTCACGACGTCGGTGATCGGCGGATACGCGGCCTTCATCAGCGTGCTGAAGTGCTCGCCACCCAGTTTCTGGTCGATGGCGCCGGCCAGCAGCGTCATCTTCAAGGTGTTGAAGCCCTTGGCAATCTTGGCGTCGTTCAGAAAGTAGGGCTTGCCGGCAGCTTCCGTGTAGTTGCGGCCCAGCGCGTGAGACACGAGGTTGGCCAACGATTCCAACTGCTGCATCGCCTGGCGCGCATGCGGCCCGGCGGACTTGACCCAGGCATGGTTGGCATCGTGGTTGGCAACGAGCTTGACGAGTTGGCGCAAATCATCGTGTTCGAGGAAGACGTTGCCGCCGGACAGGTCAAGCCGGCCCGTGAGCTTGGCGGCCCACTCGCCCAGCTTGCCGCCCAGCGCGACCTTGGCAAAGGCTTGTGCCGAGGGCCAGTAATCCACGTCGCCGTCGTCGTCGGCAAAGTAGATGCGGCCCTTGCCGCCACCCGCTTCCACCGACACGTGCGCGCCGGCGTAGCGGTTGGTGGGGAAGGCCGACACTGCCACGCCGCCCGACGTGCCGGTGCTCACGTTGGAGCCCGGCTTTGCCGTGCTGATGCCGGGAGCCTTGGCTTCGAGGTTGGCCGTCTCCTTCTCGGCGTAGTGGCTCATGACCTCGTGCGCGCTGCCACTCAGGTGTGTTCGCTTGAGTTCGGTGAGCAGCGCGGCGATGCCTCTGTAGGCGTCGGCCGGATCATGGTTGCCCAACGATTTGGCAAGCTGGCGCGCGGTCTTGGCGGCCGACGCAAATGCATCACGCACGGCCATGCCGACTTCATGGGGCGCCTTGCGCGTGTCGTCCGCGGCAATCGTCTGGATGGTGCTCAACTGATGCTGGAGCTTGGCGAGCAGCCCGTCGCTGTTCGGATGCGAGTGCATGAGCGCCACCGGCACCCTAGGCAGTGCATCCTTGAGCGCCAGTGCCATCTGGCGTAACTGCGGTTTGTTCAGCGCGCCGGTATCGACGTCGAACACCGGCGAATCCGGCGGCGCGTGACGGCCTTGCGCCCGCCCGCTGAACGAGGGAGACAACGGCGGCTGCTCGGGCTGCTCCGGCTGCTGGGGCGGCCACTGCAGTTTGCCCTCGCGAATACGCTTCTTGGCTTCCCGGTGCACAGCGCGCGTACCACGCCCACTCAAGGTGCTGTTCGACAGCTCAACCTTGAGCTGCTCATTGGAAAGCGATGCAGCGCTTTTCTTTTGGCGGCTGGCCGTCACCATGTCGGCAAGATCGCGCAGGCCGCTGGGCAACTGCGAGGTCTTGCGCACGCTTGGCATCGAGGGCTGCGAGGATTGCGATGTCGATGTGCTGGACGACGTCTGTGCCGGAGGCGTCGCTCTGGAGTGGCGGGAAAATATCTTCATGATGGGCGAGGGCTCCGAGGTTGCATGCCGGGGCAACGCGGTTCCGCCCAAGCACAATTGAATCTTGCAAGCCTAGCCAGCCCCGGCCGGCGGACGTTGCGGGCACCGAAGTGCTGCGTCGGCATCCGAAACGAGTGACTCCGGCGCCTCAATACCGCGTGGGCGCGGCGCCGTCGTCCAGTTCCGCCGTGAGTGCGGCGATGGCATCGAGCAAATCCGTCGCTTCGGGGTCGTCGTCCAACGCATACCGGAAGCGATAGATCATCTGGCCGGTTTGCGGGTGTCGCACGACGCTGCCGCGTGCGGCGCCCTCCACTTCCAGGCAGAGACCGAGCAGCAGATTGAGCGTCAACGCGACGTCCAGCGTGTCGCGAGGCCCAAGTTCGACATAGGCCGTCAGCATGTCGGGATCGGCGTAGCTGTCATAAGCCAGCCAGACGTTGCGGGTGCCGATGCGCAGGGCATGCGCGGGCAATGCATCGTTGTCGAAAGGGGGGTGGGGCAATTCTTCGGAGGGCATGGGCGGGCGCCGTGGCGGGCGTCGCTGCAACGCATTGCAGCAACCGGGTTGCACCGCCAGACGATGCCAGCAGGGGCTCCTGGATGTGGCTGGGGTACCGAAAAAGTGCGATATAGGGCGAAAAAATGCCCACCTGAAATATCAGCGGTGGGTAAAATCTCGACATCTGGGTGGGGCCTTTGCCCACACCGGATCGGGCTGTTTACCGGGGAACGCCCAGCACAGATTTTCGCGGAGGGTACCGTGACGCAAACCTGCCAGCCAGTTACCGAACTGGCCTCTGACTGGTTCCGACAGCACTATGCATGGCTCGCCCGTCGTATGGGCTGCAAGACGGGCTGTCGCTTTGGCGCCGAAGACATTGCGGCGGAGGCATTTGCGCAATTGCTGCAACGGCCAGGGTGGCAAGACACCCGCGAGCCGCGCGCCTTGCTGACAACGATTGCGCAACGCCTGCTCTACGACACCTGGCGCCGTCGCGATCTCGAAGAGGCCTACATGGCGTGGGCCGCCACGCAACCGCAGGCGACGTTGCCATCGCCGGAAGAGCGCGCGTTGATCCTCGAGACCCTCACCTCCATCGACCGCGTACTCGATGGGCTGGCGCCCAAGGCGCGCCGCGCCTTCCTCTATAGCCAGCTCGATGGCCTCACATACCCTGAGATCGCTGAGCGCCTGCAGGTATCCGTTCGCATGGTGCAGAAATACATGACGCAGGCCATGCGCCTGTGCTACCTGGCCGAAGCATCGTGAAGCACGCGCTGGATGACCGGATCGCCGAGCAGGCGATCCAGTGGCTTGTCGTACTGCGCTCGGGCACGGCTTCGGAGACGGAGCGGCAGCGCTTTGCCGCGTGGCAGGAAGCCGACCCCGCGCACGCCGCCGCCGTGCAACGCTTGCAGGGCGCGTTGGGTTCGATGGCGCTGCCGTCCGTCGCAGACTCGCACCGGCGGGCCGCGCGGCGGTTGCTCGATGCGCCGTCTGCGCCGATGCGGCATGTGCGCCGCGCACTGATCTTCAGCGGGCTGGGTTTGGGCGTTGCCGCTCTCGTTGACCGGGAGATCCCGCTGTCCGACCTGGCTGCCGATATGCGTACGGCAACCTCCGAGCGCCGCGATTTCACCCTCGCTGGCGGTTATCAATTGCGTCTGAACGCACGCAGCGCGGTCGACGCCTCCGCGGTTGTGCGCGGCTACGACGTGCGTCTGCGCAGCGGCAGCGTCCTGGCCGTTGCCGGGTCGCCGTCGGGCCAGTTGCGGTTGTGGTCTGGCGCGGGCACGGTGGAATGCACGGGCGGCATGGTCTGCGCAACGCTGGAGCCTGAAGGTGCGATGAAGGTCGCCGTGCTTGAAGGCACCGCAGCACTGTCGACGCCGGCGGGGGCCGTTTCCACGGCGCGTGCAGGCGAGGTTCGGCGTCTGGCCGACGGCGGCATCGAAAAACTGGCGCTGATGGCGCGCAACGTAGCCGCCTGGACGCGCGGCATGGTCGAGGTCGAACACCAGCCGCTGGCCGATGTGATCGACGCATTGCGACCCTACCACCATGGCCTGATTGAATTGAACCGCGAAGTGGCCGGCCTGCGCGTGACGGGGCGGTTCCCGCTGGGCGGATGCCGCGCCCTGCAGATGCTGGCCGAAACGCTGCCCATCCAGGTGAAGGAGCTTGGCGGCGTGTGGGTGCGCATCGGCCCGCGCTGAGCGCGCGTGCGCCGCGAAAAAATTTTTGCGATCGGGGTTCCGGTTTTTCTCGCTCGTTGCACAGAGAGAGTAAGAGGCTGCCGCGGTCACCATCCGTGCGCGCCCCTGCATCCAGATGCAACAGCTTCCACAAGAGCGAAGGACGACATGAACGCCCGGGTCCAGAACGACGTGCTGCTACACGCAGCCGACAGCACGGCTGAAAGCCGGTATTTCTCTCCCTTTCCTGCGGCCGCCGCCTGGCGGGCGCACGCGGTGGCGCCTCTGACGATCTCGGTGCGGCAGGTCTCGCGTGCCCCGAACGGTGGGATCCTGGTCGATCTGACCGAGCTGGCCGAGGCCGCCGGTGAAGATCCGCCAGCCCAGCCGGTCACGCTGGAGCAGGCACACGCCATGCTTGGGCGGATGTTGGAATCGAGGCGGAAGGGGGCTGGCCGGTCGGCGGGCAAGGAGGCTATGTTCTCGGTGCTGACGCCACGCCAGTGCGACATCCTGCGTGAGGCAGCCTCCGGCAAGTCCAACGTGGAAATAGCGCAGGCGCTGCATATCGGCGTAGAAACCGTGAAGTCGCACGTGCGCCAAATCCTGATGCGTTTGCAAGCGCGTAATCGGACAGAATTGGCAGCGTTATACCAGCAATGTGCCGGTGAAAGCCGCGCCCGCGAAAATCATTAACGCGGTAATCATTAACAAGGCAATGTTTTTTAAACCGGCGCTGAGTTTCTTAAGCCGGTACTGAAATTGTCAGCCTTGAAGATTTTCATTAACGAACGCTAAAAAGATTCGCCGTAGGCGCGATCGCCTTACGGCGCGCAATCGTTTGCGCAAAAGACCGCTCACGCGGCCAGGATGGTGTGCGCGAGGGGGCCTGTCGGCTCGTTGCTGGCAGCCTGCACGGCCAGCTGATAGCCGCGTGCATAGACGGTCTTGAGTTCCACGCCGGTTTCGGGGCCGAACTGAAGTTTCTTGCGCAGCTTGTAGATGTGCTGCTCGATCGAGCGCTCGACGATGCTGGCGTCCGCGCCCCAGACGGCCGATGCGATCTGCTGGCGTGAGAGGAACGAACCCGGCGAAGAGAACAGCAGCCATGCCGTCGCGAACTCCCGCGCAGTCATGCGAATGGGGACGCTGTTGACGGTGGCGGTACGGGTCAGCCGGCAAAGGCGATATGGCCCCACCACGACGTTGATACCGGCATTCTGGCGCACCGGCTCTGCGCGGCGCAGCGCCCGCTGCACGCGGGCCTGCAGCTCTTCGGCGCTGAAGTGACCGGTCAATACGTCGTCCACACCGGCATCAAACGCCGAGGCCATGTCCCCCCGGTCGACAAACTGCCCGAACACCAGGGTGGGCCAGCACATGTCGGCATTGCACTCGCGCCACGACAGCACGAGCTGCCCGGCAGTGCGGAAGTGCTGCGCGTCGATCATCAACAGATCAAACGTTTCCGTGCGGCGCGCGCGCAGCAGCGACAGCGCGTCGTCAAAGCGGACGCACTCCGCTTCCTGGGTGGATAGACAGCTCGCCACGTAGGCAAAGCTGGATGGGTTCGAGGTCAATACGGCGAACTTCATGGCGCTCCCCTTTCAAGCCACTGCACTACCGATTCGAATCTTGCAGATGGCGCTTCAAACTGGGGCAAAGCATAACGTTCACAATTTGCTCACACATCCCTATAAAGAGTGAAATCGCGCTTAGATCTGATTGAGTTTTTTTTGTTGACTCTGCAATTGAGCGTTGAGTATGCAAATGTCGCATTCTGAGTGAACGATTATGCGCATATGCAAATTAAAAAACCGCCGAGAACATTAATTTGACGGCTTATGTGACAACCTGATGAAACGATCTTCAGCCGAACTTGATGGCGGCGAGTTCACGCGTGCCTTCAGCTTCCTTGCTGGCACGCAGCTGCAGTGCACTCGTCAGGCCGCGGCTGCGGCTGGTGGATACCTGCTCCACGATGGCGAGCTTTTCCGGCAAGCGGGACGTTGGCGCTTCCAGGAGCGCCTGCGCCAGGGCTTCTGAAGCGTGCGCGTCGGCGGAATTCGGGTCGATGCTCCGGTGCAGGTCGGCCAGGGCGAGGTGACCTTCGATCTCGCGGGCGGCGGACGGCCGAAGCCGATGCCGATGCAGATAGCGCTGGTTGGGGCGGGCGTGCTTTTCGACTGTCTCGCAGTAGGCCTCGAACTCGCGCGCGGCCTTTTCCGGCGTGCCGCCGGGCTTGTGCGCCAGCATGTTGATCCACGCATCGCGGTCGCTGCGCACGACGGCAAGGTATTCGCGCACGCTGCGGTATTCGGTATCGAAGTAGCTGACGCGATCGGCGATCTTGCCGTTCTGGTAAGCCATCTTCACCTTGGTCGTGTGGCCGCCTTCGGAGAGTTTCCAGTTGAAGCCGAGCGGCATGCCCCCGGTAAACGACTGTGTGAACTTGCCGCTTTCGCCGGCCTTGGCCGATGCGTTGTCGTCGGGCGCGGCCGTGTAGAAGGTGCGGCCCACCGAAAAGGCCAAGCCACCCCGCGCCGTCACCTTGTGCCCCGTGGCGACGCTGAACTGCTCGACACGCATCGTGCCGGTCTTCTCGTGCAGGGTGGCCGTGTTGCTGAGTGTCTTTTCGCCGCGCAGCCGTGCCGACGGGCCGATCCGCACCGGCGTATGTGGGCTGCTGACGCGCACATTCATGCCAACGCTCGCGTCCATCGAGGCGCGCCAGCGCTTCTTGGTCTGGTCGACCCAGCCGACGGAAATGCCGCTGCCGCTCTCGCCGCAGTGCTGCGCAAGCGTATTCCACAACGTGTCGGGATCGGGCCGGTGGCCAGGCGCTGCGGTTGCCTGCTCGAACAGCAGGTTCATGGCCTTGACGATGGCCTCCGCCGCGGCCTTGTCGTCGTACTTGATGGCTTCCCAGTCGTCGTGGCCCTCTACGGGGCGTTGCGTGGGCCGTGTGGCGCGGATCACCACGCCGCGCGGCTCACCCGTCTCCACATCGAAGGGTGTGACCTTGACGGCGAGCAGGTTGGCGCGCAGGCGCTTGCCCCACGTCTTGAGGTCGTAGCCCACGGAGGCCCCCACGCCGACCGAGGCGCGCATCGTGCGATCGGTGCCCACGAACACGTCGCGGCCGTGTGCACTGCGCCCGATTTCCACCACGGCCTGGCGGCCCCTGCCGTAATTGGCGTCCAGTTGGACCGACACGGGCACCGGCAGCGCCTTGCCGACGTGCGACAAGCCGGTCGATACGCCGGCCGTGCTGCCGCCGATCCAGCCGCCGTTGGACAGGCGTACCTTGTTGCCCGACTCCATGGACGTGAGCAGCGTCTCGATGGTCTTGCGGGCGTCTTCTACGGTAGGCGCTGGCATCTTGAGGTCTGCCGGATGCTCCAGCTTGTCGGCACGCTCGAGCGCGCCACGGAAGGCGGGCGATTCGGCCGCTTCGCCTGCGTGGGTGCCCCAGTAGCGCAACAGCGTGGCCGAAGGCTGCAGCCCGACCAGGTATTCCGGCGGCTTGCCCGTCAGGCCGGCATGATCGATGAGCTTGGTCACGTGGGCCTGCGCGGCATTCACCTGCGGCAGCGTCAGCGTATCCAACCGGCTTTGCGCCCAGGCCCGGCTGTCGGCATCGTCGGTCAGTCCGGTCAAGGCCACGAGTTGCGCGAATTCCTGATGGGCCGGCGAGCTGCCCGGCGTGCGGGCGACGGCAGTCGGCTCGGCATGCTCACGCTGCATGCGGCTGACAGCTGCCCCGACTTCGGGTTGCAGCGCGCGCAGCTTCTCTGCCGTGAGCGTGTAGTCGCTCAACGGCGCGTTGGAGGCTGCCAGCCCGGCCCAATGCGCGAGGATGGCGCTTCGCCAAAGATCGCCGGGGTGGGCGATGGTGTGCAGCGACGGCGCATTCCCAGCCTGCGCAAGCGTGTCGATCATCGTGCGCAGCGCCGCCGTATAGGCGTCCATTTCCTTGACCAGCCCTGGCCGCTGTGCGCCGTGCATGCCAAGCGCGGCCGATGACAGCGGCGACTTCTTCTTGCCGATCATCTGCCAGAAATGGCTGCCCGCGGTTTGCTTTTCCACGCGCGGAATGGTGCGCCCGACAAACTTGGCAAGGCGTGCCTTGGTGTTGGCCAGATCCGAGCCTGGACCATCTTCACGAAAGCCCTGGTGCCAGGCAAAGAGGACGCCCGCTTGTTGCGCACCGACGGGCTCGCCCCGCAGCTTGAGCGCAGCGGCGTGCATGACGTTGATGGCGAGTGACGCGGCCTGCGTGCCGCTGCCCGGCGGATGCGCGTGCAACAGCGCGGTGGGATCGGCCGCCGAGGTGGCAGCCGTATGCACATGGTCGGCTGCCTGCAGGAAGGCGCGCGCGGTGTGCGCATGCTCCGGCGTGGGCGGAGCTTGCATCAGGCTGGTCAGCGCTTCAAAGCCGTGGTGGCTGCGCGAGAGCAACTGCGCCGTGCGCCAGGCCGCGCTTGCCACACCGGCATCGCTCATGCCCTCTGGCATTGGTGGGGCCGTCAGGCTGCGGGAGGAACCGTCCGAACCATACTGGACCGACAAGCTGGATTGCCGGGAGAGCGAATTCGGACTGTGCTGATCAACGCTCCGGCTGGCGCCGTCTGTTTCGCCCTCGCCAAACAAATGCGACAGGCCCAGATCGGATGCACTGGAGCGCTGCGACGACGTTGCCGATGCTGTCTCGTCAAACAGGCGCCCCATGCCCAACGAGGAGGTGCCTGTCGAATGCGTTGAGCCCTCGTTGCTGGGCGCCGGCGCAGGAGCGGCAAAGGCGGCAGCATCAAAATGCACCGCCTGCGTGACATGCTGCAGCACCCGCAGCGCATCGGCTGCATTGCCGCCGCTGGTGGCCGCCAGTGCGCGTGCCGCGAGCATTGGCCCGATGTAGTTGCCGACTGCGGACGACGTGCCCTGCGCAGGGGCCGCCAGGACACCGAGCCGATCGGCCAGCAACTCGCGTTCGCTCGCGCTGCCCGCCGTACGGAACAACTGCCCAATGCTCTGACGAAATGCTTCGGCCGTGGCCGGCACGGTCAGCGGTGCCGTGGATGCCGGCGCTTGAGGCGTCGGCGGTTTTCCGTGCTGGCGCAGGCGCTGCGCACCCTGTTCGGCGCGCTGCATCATGGTCGACGTCTTGCGCTGCGAACGTGCCGCGCGGCGCGTCTCCTGATGTTCCTGCACCTGCGGTGTAGCCGGGTGCGGCGTGCCTTCGGCGGCCTGCGGCGTTGCCTCGGGCGTGACCGTCAACGTGCCGCGCGTGGGCTCCCTGTAGTTGCGCACCGTATCGAACGATGTGCCGGAGCGCTTGCTGTCGCTGAGCAGCGTGGCCAGTTCTGTCTCGTCGCTCTTGGGCAGCTTTTCCCGTACGCGCGACTTCAGGTTGCCCAACCAGCCGCCTTTCTTTCGCGGCTGCGGCGCATCGCTGCCTTGAGGCGAGGACGATGGCGTGCGTGCGGCGAAATCGTGGAGCGTCTCGTATTCCGACGGCGATGTCGGCACGTTGACGGGCAACAGGCGTGAAGGGGGCATGGCTTGGAGTGTTCAGGCACTGGCGTGGTCAATCGGCATACCACTTTGATGCGGCCGAATGACAATCACGCGTGCAATGCGAATCCGGTGTGACGATGGCGAAGCCGCATGGCAACGTCACACGCACGATCCGTCAGTGCACCGACCACTTGGAGACCGAGTCGGCAGACGCCGCCAGCCCGGTCATTGCATCCACCAGCAGGGCGCCCGTCGGGTCGTCGTCGAGCATGTAAGGAAAGCGATAGACCAGCGTACCGGTTTGCCGCTGCTGCGCGACCATGCCGCGCGACGAAGCGGGTAGGCCGAGGCAGAGCCCCAGGATCATGTGCAGGGCTTCGTCAATGTTGATCTCGAGCGGCTTGCCGAGGTCGATGCAAACGGTGACCGACTCGGGATCGGCCTCGGCATCACAGGTGAACCAGAGCTGATATGCGCCGATGAGGATGGGGTGCGCGGCAAACGGGAAGAACTCATCGGCGCGTAGAAGCGGGATGTCTAGGGTCGGCAGATACGGCGTGCGTGAGGCGGACATGAACTTGGGTTGGCGATGCCGCAGGAGCCGACGCGTCAGCTTCAACGAGCACCTTCGCATGGAATGCCGCGAGCGTACGGCGTTATATGACAGCCGGCATACGCGTTCACGAAATCATCACGGGCGCTGCGAAGGCGCGCCCGTGGCGGCACTGCCGTGCGCCCCATGCATGCGCATTACGCGCGAATCCAGACGTAGGTGCCGTTCGCGAGGTTCTCGAACATGTCGTCGGTCGTCTGCAGGATGTTGTCGCGCCAGTAGCGGCCGTGCTCGGCGTAGTGGCCCAGCAACTCGGCCAGCTGCTCGCCGTCGATGTCGGGGTCGTAGGCGACGCGCACGATCAGGATGATGCCGCCCGTATCGCCATCGAGCCCGAGCTGGGCATGGTCCTGCGCATAGATGGTGACGTTGGCTTCGAGCATGAGGCGGAACACGCGCAGCGTGCGGCCGCCGGTGACGATGCCGTAGTCGAAGTTCAGGTAGAAGGCATCGAGGTCTTCCTCGACGGCGTCGATGATGACTTCGAACCCTTCGACAGTGAGCCTGCCGGCGGCGATGATGGCGTCGGCATCCGGAATCTGCAGATGCACGCACATGTCGCGGATAAGGGCGTCGCGCCGTTCGATGCTCATGTTCTACGCCAGCAAGTCTTTGGCCGCTTTCGGGCCCGCTTCCATCAACTTGGCGAATGCCTGCGTGCGGTTCAGTTCATCTTCCAGATGAGCGGTGTTCAGCATGTCCTGTGTGCCGGCGGAGACCACCGCTTGCAGGGTGCCGGAACCGTGCGCGGCCGGCAGGCCGTGAGCAAGGTGCGACGCGGAATCGCCCGGTGCAGGGATTGCCGGCGTGGCGGAGACTTTGCGGTGGATCGGAGTCATGTCGGGATCGCGGTAGCGGGTCGGATTCGGTGAATCGGGCTGCGGCGCGATGGGCCGGGGGAGAACAGCAGAAGCGCGCGGGGAACCATTCAAAAAACCGCTCGGGAACGGCGCGGCCCCGTTCCCGAACGTTGGCGGCACCGAATGTGCCGTCCGGAACCGATCATTACGAGATCAGGTCCTTGGCGGCCTTCGGGCCCGCTTCCATCAGCTTGGCGAACATGTTGGTGCGGTTCAGTTCGTTTTGCAGCTTGGCGGCCTCCAGCATGTCGGCCTCGCCTTCCTTGGTGATGGCTTCTTGCTGCGCATTGAACGACAGGCGGCTAGCGGTGTCACCGACGGCAGCGGCTTTGGTTTGGAACGTCATGGAAAACTCCTTTGCGGTGGATGAGTGGTCTCGGGTGAGAGCCGGGTTTTTCAACAACATCCCGGTGTGGGATGTCGCTGATTCGGTTCAGCGAAACGTGCTGCTGTTGTGTTCGCCGTGAAGTCATCATCGTGGATTTCTGCGCTCCGGGCCGGCGGGGAAGCGAAATGTGATGTCGTCTCGCGAAGCCCGTAGGGGTGCTGCGCGCGTTATGCCGGGATCAACCCGGAGCACACCTGTGCCGCGCTGGAAAAGCCATGGGACAGCACACGAAGCTGCTCGCGCTGGTTGACGTCCACCGCGCGAATGGCGCGCTGTTCCATGTCCATGGCGGTGCGCTTGAGCGCGTCGACGGCCTTGTTCAGCGGGCCGAAATCCTTTGGGCCTTCCTGCTTGGCAAAGGTCTGAATGCCGTCAAACGTTTCGATGATGTCGAGCGTGAAATGGTCAAACATGTGGGTCTCCGGAAGAGGGGAATTGCAAGAACGACCAGGCAGCGTTAACGCTGCGCAGCGAGAAAATCCTTGGTGCCGTCAGAGCTTTCGATGTAGCTCAGCTCATCCACCGAAAGTGCCGAAGTGGCATCGGCCTTGGCGTTGCGCTGGCGGGCCTGCGTGATGTCCAGGACGATGTCCTTGATGTTGCCGCCCAGGTCACTGCGGACATGGTCCGCCGTTGCGCGCACGCGTTCGGGGTGCACGGCGGGGCCCGTGATGGAGAACCGGTTGCTGCCCAGGTAACTAATGCTGAGCCCCGGCTCCTGCAGCGATTCGCGCAGGTTTTCAATCACCTCCTGCGCGATGGAAAGATCGGTATGGACGGACGCCGACACGGCCCGCAGGTCACGCAATGTGGCGAGCTCTTCGGCGGGCGAGGTGACGATGCCGTGGACGATGATCTCGTTGTCGTGCTGCTCGATCTGCAAGCCATCGATACGGTGCAGCGCCAGGCATGTGCGCACGCGCTCGATTAGCGGAATCGGGGTCGCAGCGGACGAATGGGCGGCAGAGGATGTTTCGCGTGTGGAGGCCAGGAGCAGTGCGCACGGCGTCAGCAGCGCCACTGCCGTCACGCCCATCCAGCCTTTGCGTGCGCGAGGCCGGGCGTGCGCGGGTGCATCGGAAGCAGGGGCTTGCGCAGCGGCGACGCTGTGCGTGCCGGTCTCTTGGGCAGCGGGCAACAGCACGCGCTCCAGGAGGGCAAGATCGGATGGCCATGCTTCACCGGCGGGGCCCACGCAGAGAATGATCTCGCCGAAGCGGCGAGGGGCCAGGTCGTCCCAGGCGGTGCCGCCGTCGTCGGATTCGATCAGAACGCCGTGTTCTGCGTCGACAAGCAGCGCGAGAGGATCGCCCACCCAGTCGGAGATGCGGATGCTGGCTTGTGGGTCGGGGCCGACCGTCCAGCGGCCCGGAGTGAGGTCGAGGCAGGCGCCGGCATGCGCGCCTGCCAACACGCGGATGTGCTTGTTCATGGTGATTGCGGTGAAGGATCAGAAAGCGGGGGCAGGGCCAGACCGAGCCCCGCGCGGTAAGACCACAGTTCGGTCGTCCAGCGGCGTGCGACGGCGCTGCTGCGTGCGATGCTCTCGCCGCGCTCGCGGCCAATGCGCGGCCGCGATGGACTCAGCAGCAAGAGCGGAAACAGCAGGTTGAATGTCTTTTCGCGGTCGGTCAGTGCGTGGGCGGCTGCGTGCTGTGCCGTGGCGGTGGCCAGCAGCCGGTCTTTCACGGCGGCCAGCGTGCCGGGCGTGCCCTCGATGGACGCCTGTTTCAAATAGCTGCGCAGGATGTCGAACGCCATGCGCAACGGCATCGGATGGCCCGTGTGCATGGCGTGCCGCACGGCAAGCAGTTCCTGTTCAAGGCGCTGGTAGCTGGACGACGCCACCTCCGACAGCAGCGTGTCGGCTGGCGGCGCGCCGGCCTCGGCTGCCGCGGTTTTCTTCGGCGCGGCGGCCGAGGTCTCCGCTGCTTGTTCCTGCAAGTACTGCAGCAACAGGGCGCGGCGGCCTTGGGCACTGCGATGGTCTCGTGCCTGTTCGTCGTCACCTTCGCTTTGGCCTTGCCGGGACGACAGGCCAATCACCATGGGCTCGACCTTGCGCGCATGCTCTTCCAGCATGAGGAGCAGTTCTTCGAACGTGCTGTCGGTGATGGGCTCTTCAGGCGAGCCCGCGCCACTGCGCTTGCCCGTGCGCGGCCGTCGCACGCGTTTTGCAACCTGCGCAACGTGCTTGTGGTGGTGCAGCTTTTCTTCGGCCAGTTGGTCGGCCCAATGGTGGTGTTCGTGCGCGCCATGCCGATGATGCTTGCGATGGTGCGGCGCGGCCGCGTTCTGTGGCGGTGCCTGCACCGGATCGGGCAACGGGAGAACGTTGGGCGTCGAAGCGGAGATACGTGTCACGGCTCCCTCCTACTGGAAGAGCGATTGCAGGATCGTGTTGCCGAACTGCAGGATCGATGCTGCTCCCCAGGGCGCCGCGACCACGATCACCACGGACACGATGATGAGCTTCAGCCCATGCGAGATGCTGCTGTCCTGCAGCGAGGTGACGGCCTGCACGAACGAGATCAGCAGCCCGGCAATGGCAGACACCGCCACGGCGGGCAAGGACACCAGCAGGCACAGCATGAGCGCCGTGCTGGTCAGGCGCGTGATGTTGTCGTAGTCCATGACGGCCCCTTTATCGATACGTGTTGACCAGACCGTGAATCAGCACGGACCAGCCGTCCATCACCACGAAGAGCAGCAGCTTGAACGGAATGGCGACGTTGCTTGGCGTCACCTGCGACAGCCCCAGCGCCATCAGCAGGTTGGCGATCACCAGGTCGATCACGATGAAGACGAGATACAGCAGGAAGCCGATGCGGAACGCCGCCGTCAGTTCCGTCAGGGTGAAGGCGGGCGCGAGGATGATGAGGTCGTCCTCCTTGAGCTGAGCGGCTTTGGCCGGCGGCCACAGTTGTTGCGCCGAGCGCATGAAGAACGCTTTCTCACGTGCGTTGGTGTGCTTGTCCAGGAACTGTCGGAACGGTTCGCGGGCGGCGTCGAGCAACGGCATGACCTGGCTCACGTTCGCGCTGGAATCATTGAGTTGCATGTGGGCACGCTGCATGGCCTCCATGCCGACCGGCGCCATCACGAAGCACGACACGATCATCGCAATGCCGTTGAGCACCATGCTGGGCGGCACCTGCTGCACACCCAACGCATTGCGCAGCAGCCCCAGCACGACGACGATCTTCGTGTACGACGTGACCACCATGGCGGCAAACGGCAGCAGCGCAATGGCAACTGCCGCAATGATGAGCGAGGCGAATTCAATGTTCTGCATGGCGCGCGCTCATGGCGGAGATCTCCAGACCCAGATGCTCGCCCACCGCCACGAGCTGGCCGTGCCCGAGCGTCTGGCCATGGCACACCAGGCGCACGGTCGCATCGCGCAGCAGGACAGGCAACTGCAGGACGTGGCTTGGTGCCAGCGCAGCCACTTCGGCCAGCGGCAGGCTCATCACGGCGATTTCGAGGTGGACGGGCACCTCCAGCGCTTCCACTGCAATGCCGTCAGTGCTGTCGGATGGGGTGTCGCCTGCGGCGATCGTGTCGTCGTCTGCGAGCGTAGGAACATCGAGAATCGTCACGGTGCCTTCCTTGTAGTGAGCATGGGCAGTGAAGTGGGTGCGCCGGCTGTCGCCGCACGTCAGGTGTACGGCGCCTGCATCGGTGTCGGGGCGATAGGCGTGCGGGTGCCAGCCGAGCAGAACGTCGCCGGCCGCGAGCGAAGAGAGCGTGCGCGTTGCGCAGCGCCGGCTGGCAATGCGGACGCCCACCGGCAGGCCAATGACGCCCAGTTGTGCGAGCACAGCGCTGCGATCGGCCATGGGTGGTGCAGGCGGTGTGGTGTGCCAACCGAGCGTAGCGATGCGGCATGGCGTTTCACCGTGCGGCCCATCGAGCCGCATCGGCAGCTCCGGATCATCGTTACGCAGCGCACTGTGGCGCTCGGGCGCGATCGCCGTCAGCGCGGCGTCTTTCAAGCCCGCAGCAGACAGCGCATCGAGCATCGGTGTCAGCCAAAGACCGGCAAGCGCCGTGCGGCGTTGCGCATCGGGGTCCTGCGCGATGGCGTAGAGCGCCGGGTGGTTGGCCCCGTCAACAACAACGTCGACCGCGCACAGCGATGAACCGACGCCCAGCCGCATGGGCGCCTGCATGGGCGTCGGGCGTTCTGCGGCATGCAGTTGCCAGTGGCGGCCATCGTCATCCGGGAAGGGTGTGCCGGTCAGCCGTGTCAACGCGGCCTGGGCCGGCGTGAACGCACGCAGATGCGCATCGAGCGGGGATGGCGTGAGCCCGGTGTTCATGGCGAGTCGGCGAGAGGTGGCGGGTGGCGTGTGGCAGCGGTCACCACACTTCGAGTTCGATATCGATGCGCTGCTCCAGCAAAACGTGAATGCGTTGGCGCAGTGCATCGCCGTGTTCGGAGAGTAAGTCGCGCGCTCGCGGGTGGGCCGCCAGGAAGCGAAGCCATAGCGTGTGGGGCGAAAGGCGCAGGGTGAGGCGGGTATCGGGCAGCACGCGCGGGTCGAGGTCGAGCGTGACCTCCCAGCATTCGCTGTTGGCTTTCACAACGCGCGAGCCGCAGAACTTGGACAGCAGCTGCGCGAGATGTTCCGTCACGGTGCTCCCCACGCTGATCTCCGAGCACGTGCGCACAAGGCGGCTGGCCATGGCCGAGGTGTGCAGCGGCGGGGCCTCGGGAGCCGCATCATCGGGCTGCGCGTCTGCGTGGTCGTGTGTGGGCGGTTCGTGTTCGGGTGCGTCTTCGCATACGGCGTCGCTGTATGTATCGAGCGGTATCCAGGCGCTGCTTTCACCCGCACCAGGCTCGGTGTGCATGCCGGACCGCGCCTCTGTGCTGCGTTGCGCCGCAGGGCGCCTGACCGGCGTGACGGGATGGACGATGGGCGGCGCTCGCCACAGGCGTACGGGTATGGTCATGGCGGCTTACAGCGTGAGCTTGCCCACGGGCTGCAGATCTACGTACGCGCCCAATTCCTGGAACGAATACACGTTCAGCGCCTGCAAGCGCGGCTCGATCATGCGGCGGACATAGCGTCGGATGTCCATGGAGGTGACGACGGCAAGTGCCCCCACCGGCGTTGCGTCCGATTGCGGCGCGCTGCGGCTCATGTGTTCGAGCCGCGTGACGATGGTGTCGACCTGCTGTGGATCCAGCGTCAGGAAGTTGCCTGCCGGCGTGGGCTTGATCGCCTGACGCACCGTCTGCTCCACGGTGGGGTCCAGCAGAATGGCGGGCATCTTGCGCGAGCCGCACGTGGCCTGATGCGCGATCTGCCGGCCCAGATCGCCGCGCACGTACTCCACCAGCATCAGCGTGTCCTTTTCTTTCGGCCCCCAGATGACGAGGCTTTCCAGGATGGCGCGCATGTTGCGAATGGGCACCTGCTCTTCCAGCAGGCGGCGCAGCACGTCTGCCATGCGCTGTGCGGGCACAGCCTTCTGCGCCTCGGTGACCAGACCCGGGTACTCGGTGGTCACACGTTCCATGATCCATTGCGTTTCCTGCAGGCCGATGAACAGGTGCGCGTGCTTGCGCAGCACATGCACGACATGGTCGGCAATCACCTGCTCGGCGTGGGGCGGAGCATCGGGCGCGGCGTCGAGTTGCGCGCGCAAGGGCTCCGGCAGATCCGATATCGATACCTTGCCCTCGGACACCGCCACCGGTTCGCCCGGAATGTCGTGCACCAGCACTTCGTACGCGTCTTCGGGCTGTGCGGCGCTCTTCCACACGGCAATGCCCGGGAAGGGCAGGCCCAGTTCTTCGGCCAAGGCGTGCCGCCCGCTTTGGAACGCGGCGTCGAGCTTGGGAATGTCGAGTCCCTCTGCCAGCCGCGTGCCGAGCCGCACCCCCAGAGGCGCCGTGAACGACGGGGCCTTGTCGGCGATGGTCGGCGCCTTGTCCTTGGACCCTTCCCGCAGCAGCGCGGGAAGGGTGTCGCTGTCGGCCGTGCTGCCCGTGTTGAGGCGCTTGCGCAGCGTGTACCCAAAGGCGAAGACCGCCCCAGCCAACGCGACAAACAGGACCGAGGGAAACCCCGGCACCAGCGCAAAGCCGGCCAGCAACGCGCTGGCGGTGAACATGGCCCGTGCGCTGGTGGAAAGCTGCCGCACGATCTCCTTGCCCAGTGAGCTTGGCTTGGCGCTGTGGTCGTCGTCAGACACGCGCGTGATCATCACGCCGGCCGCCACCGAGATCAGCAGCGAAGGGATCTGCGACACCATGGCGTCGCCGATCGACAGCACGGCAAAGCGGTTGGCGGCTTCACCGGCCGTCATGCCGTGATACGTGATGCCGATCACGATGCCGGCCAGGATGTTGACCAGCGTGATGACCAAGCCGGCAATCGCGTCGCCCTTGACGAACTTCATGGCGCCGTCCATGCCGCCGTGCAGCTGGCTTTCCATGGCTAGCAGCGCACGGCGCTTGCGGGCTTCGTCAGCACTTAGATGGCCGGCGCGCAAGTCGGCGTCAATGCTCATCTGCTTGCCGGGCATGGCATCGAGCGTGAAGCGCGCGCCAACTTCGGCCACACGTTCGGAGCCCTTGGCAATCACGATGAACTGCACGGTGGTGATGATCAGGAACACCACCAGACCCACCACCAGGTTGCCGCCCACCACGAGTTTGCCGAAGCTCTCGATGATGTGGCCGGCGTCTGCGTGCAGCAGGATGGATTTGGTCGATGCGATGTTCAGCGAGAGCCGCAGCAGCGTGGTGAACAGCAGCAGCGACGGAAACGCCGACAGCGACGTTGCCGCCGGGATGTACATCGTCACCATCAGCAGCACGACCGATAGCGTGATGTTCAGCCCCAGCAGTGAATCGATCAGGACCGTGGGCAGCGGCAGCACCATCAACGCAATGACGGCAACCACCAGCGCAGCGATGCCGATTTCGCCGCTGAATTCAGAGAAGGCGGTCTTCTTGGCCATATCGGATGCCTCAGTTCAGGATGGAAGGGCTTGCGCCCATGTGTTTGGCGCCAGGGTCTTTCGCGCCGATCTCGCCCACCCAGGCCAGCACTTCGGCCACGGTTTCAAACAGGGCTTCGGGCACGGGGTCGTTCAGCTTTACGAGGTACAGCGCGCGTGCCAGCGGCGGATTGCCGATGATCGGAATGCCCAGCGCCTGCGCCTCTTCGCGCAACCTCAGGGCTTCTTCGTCGACGCCCTTGGCGGTGATGCACGGCAGGCCGCACGCTTCGGGTGCGTAGCGGATCGCCACGGCGTAGTGCGTGGGGTTGACGATCACGGCCTGCGCGCCGGCCACCGTCTGTTTGGGCTTGGCTTCATCCACCATCTGGCGCGCGAGCTGCTTGCGCTGGCCCTTGATGTGCGGATCGCCCTCGCTGTTCTTGTGCTCGCGCTTCACTTCATCCTTGCTCATGCGGTGGTCGCGGATGAAGAGCCAGCGCTGGATGCCAAAGTCCACCGCGCCCAGCACCAGGAACAGCAGGCCGCCCGCGCCCAGCAGCTTTACGAGCATCGACATGCCGATCTGCGCGATGTCCATGATCGGCTGATACGGCGTGCCCACAATTGTCGGCAGAAGCATCAGGACCAGCTTCCAGAGCGCGGCGCCGACGGCAATCGCTTTCACCACCATCTTGAGCAGATCGATCATCGAGCGCATGGAGAACATCCGCTTCAGGCCCGATGCGGGGTTGATGGCGCTCATCTTCAGTTCAAGCGGTTTGGTCGAGAGCACGATGCCTGTCTGGCCCCACGTGGCAATCCAGGCGACGAGCGCAAACACGAGGCTCAGCGGCAGCGTCATCAGCGCCAACTGAAGCGCGACGTGGCCGAGTGTCTGCTTGAGCGTCATGGCCGGATGCCGGCTGTTGTTCACATCAAGCGCAAGGTCGACCAGCGCGCGCCAGCGGTCGCCCAGCAGCGATGCCGTCATCGCGAGCAGCAGGCAGCCCGCCAGCAGCACGACGGCGGCGATCAGGTCGGCACTCTTGGCGGTTTCGCCGTCTCTGTGCGCGTCTCGGAGTTTCTTGTCTGTGGGCTCTTCGGTTTTTTCGTCCGACATGGTGGGGCCCTGGGTGTCGACGGAGGAGGCCGCGGCCTACGCAGCCGCAGCGATGCGAGGCATTGTGCTGAGGCGGGCGCCATGCGCGTGCCCTTTGGGCGAAGGCGGATGCACGGTTCCGAAGCTGGGGTGACAGCGAAGCGAAAGCGGTCGCTTTTGCGTTGTGCGGACTGGCGCACAGCGCTGACGGACTTCGGGGCGGAGCGCTCTTTTTCGGGGTGGGTGGCCGGCGCGCGGCATGCGGGCGTCTATGGTTTCACCCGAGGTCGGCCGGTGCACCCATGCCGGCATCGACATGACCCGACACGGAGAACCCCGCGATATGGAACCGATTCAATGTAGCAACCGCCTGCTGGGCGGGCTGCTCGAAGTCTTGATGTACGCAACGCGCAGCGGGCAGTTCGACAACGCGCAATCGTTGCTGACCGCATTGCGCACGCTGCGCCCGAATTTTCGTGAGCTCGATCTGGTGGAAGGCTGGCTGCTGGTGGGCCGCCATCAATACGCCGATGCCGCGCGCATCCTGCGTGAGCTGCACAGCGGTGAGCGTGCCGAGAGCGTGGTGCCGTTTGCCTCGGCCATGATGGCCCTGTGCCTCAACGCCCTGGGCGACCAGGAGTGGCACGTCTATGCCAACCAGGTGCTCGCCCGCAATGAAGACGCCGATTCCGTCGCGCTGGTGCGCACGCTGATCGGTGTGCAGGAAGACATGGATGCCGGCACGTTCGGCACCACCGCCGCTGCCGCGCCGGCCGCCGAAAGCGTGGATCTGAGCGCTTACCACAGCGCGCACTACTTCACCCGCGCCTAACCATCCTCCCGGGAGCCCATCATGATCCAAGGTCCGACCGCCATCCCGCCGGTGACTGCCGGCACGCCGGGCACCGGCATTGCCCCGGCAGAAGCCGCGACGCCGGCGCCCGAGCTTGTTGCACGCTTCGAATCCATGCTGCAGAACGCCAAGCACAGCCAGCACCACAGCAAGGGGCCTTCGGCCGTTGGCGAGCTGATCAAGAAAGAGGATGCCGCTGTGCAGGCGTCGATGGCGCGGGTGGAGGCCATGACCGAGGCCGAGCGCGGTATGTCCGTGCAGGAAGTGGTGGCCGAAGGCGTGCGCGTGCAAATGGAGTGCGCGGCCACCATGACGAAGATCCATCTGGGCAGCACCATCGCGCATTCCGGCAAGAACGCCGTGCAGACCCTGATGCGGAACCAATGATGCGGCCCGCGCTTCCATCCTGCCGCATGCGGCGCGGCGCACTGGCCCTGCTGTTCGTGCTGACCGCGCTGCTGGCCGGCTGCAACAAGCAGCTGTTTGCCCAGCTGAGCGAGGCCGATGCCAACGACATGCTGACCGTGCTGCTGCAGGCCGGCATCGATGCGCAGAAGAATTCGCCCGACGACGGCAAGACCTGGTCGGTGATGGTCGACCAGGACGCCTTCGCCCGCGCGATGGAAGTCCTGCACAGCCACGGCTTGCCGCACGAAAAGTACGCGAGCCTGGGCGACATCTTCAAGAAGGACGGGCTGATCTCCACGCCCACGGAAGAGCGCGTGCGCTTCATTTACGGCGTATCGCAGCAGCTTTCGCAAACGCTCTCGCGCATTGATGGCGTGGCCGTGGCCAATGTGCAGATCGTGCTGCCCAACAACGATCCGCTGGCCACCGTGGTCAAGCCGTCCAGTGCATCGGTGTTCATCAAGTACCGCCCGAGCGCCAACGTGTCTTCGCTGGTCCCGAGCATCAAGAACCTGGTCGTGCATAGCGTGGAAGGGCTCACCTACGAGAACGTCAGCGTCACGCTGGTGCCCGGCACCGTGGATGCACCCACCCCCGATGCCGCGAGCCGTGCGCCCGCCGGTGTGTCGTGGGCCACGCTGGGGGCCGTGGTGGGTGCCCTGAGCGTAATCGTATTGCTGTGGCGCGCCGCAATGCGGCTATCCGCGGTTCGGACGCGCCTTGACGCAGTGCGCGCCCGCCTGGAAGACAAGTTGCCGGCACGCTGGAAGAAGCGCGCAACAGCATGACCGCCGCGAGCGCCGCATCCGATCCGGCAGCCACCATGATCCTGCGCATGCTGCACGCGTATCAGGAACGGCTGCATGGGCTTGTGCATGTGTTCGATGCATCGGCATCCGCCGCGCAAGCTAACGGTGTACCGGCAGGCGCGGCCAAAGACTGGCGCCAGGTCTGTATCGCGCTTGGCGTGGGGCAGGTGGGCTTGCCGACATTGCTTTCGCATGCGCACCGCTTGGCCGTGCTGGATACGGAACACCTGCAGCGCGTGCTTGCGGTCCGCACGCTGATTGACCGGCGCGGCGCGCTGGCGCGATGCATCGACGGCGCCTACCTGGCGGGCCTTGCGGGCTTGTTGGGCGATGCAGCCCTCACGGGGTTGACGCAACGCGAGCACTGGGCCCCGGACCCTGGCGGCCCGCTGCCGGCGCTCGACCTGGCGCAGCTTGCGGAGGCGGGCCTGCATGCCCTGATTGCCGAAGGTGCGGTGTCGGACCGGTCGCTGGCGCGACTGATGCGCCTGACGATCGGCATGCAGGCGCCGTTGCCGCCGTGTGCCGGAACTGCCCCGTCTGACACGCAAGCCGAGTCCTTCATGGCCGCGTTGCCCGTTCTCTTTCCGGAGTTGTCATGGTTATTTGGTTGAGGCGCGATGCGGCGCTCGGCATCGGCTCGGACGTGATCCGCGCCGAAGACTACCGGCACGTGGTCGAACTGGATGCCGCATGGCAAGCCGTGGAAGGCGCGCGCGAGGCTGCCTTGGCACAGGCACACACCGAGGCTGAATCCATCCTGGCGCAAGCCCGGGCCAATGCTGACGAGCTGCTCCGGCAAGCCGAGCAGCGCGCGCAACGCAGCGCCAAGCTCGGTTATGCCGCCGGCCAGCGGCGCGCGCTGGAGGACTTTCACGCCTCCATGGCCGCGCGCGCGTACGACGATGAGGAGGCCACGCGCCGCGAGGAAGACCGCCTGATCGCCACGGTCATGCAGGCGGTCGAGCATGTGGTGCTGGAATCCGACCGCCAGGCGCTGTTTGCGCGCGTCGCGGCCACGCTCGGCCGTGTGCTGCAAAGCCAGGCGCGGCTGACGGTGCGTGTGTGCGCAGCCGAGATCGAATCGGCCCGCGCCGCATTTGCCAAGGCTGTGCAGACGGGTTCGCTCAACGCCGCCTTCGAGGTGCTGGCAGACGACCGCGCCGAGCCAGGACATTGCCAATGCGAATGGGATCACGGTGTCGCCGACGCGAGCCTGCGTGTGCAACTGGCGGCGCTGCGCCAGGCGCTTTCCGGTCGCAAGCGCAAGCCGGTCGAACATGCCGATCCGCACGAAGGCTACGCAGATGACGACGCCGGATTTGACGAGGATGCGGCATGACCAAAGCTGCGCTGATCGACGCCATGGATGAAGCCATCCGCAGCGTGGCGCCTGTCCAGCGTCTAGGCAAGGTCGTGGAAGTGACGGGCACCCTTCTGCGCGTGGGCGGCGTGGACGTCAAGCTCGGTGAGCTTTGCACGTTGACCACGCCGGATGGCACGGAGCTTCAGCAAGGCGAGGTGGTCGGCTTCAGCGAGCACTTCGCCTTGCTGGCGCCGTTTGGCGGCGTGGTCGGCCTGTCGCGTTCGACGCGCGTGGTGCCGAGCGGGCGCACGCTTTCGGTCGGGATCGGCCCCGGGTTGCTCGGCCGCGTATTGGATGGTCTGGGCAGACCCGCCGACAGCGGGCCGCCGCTGGATGTGTACGACTACGTGCCCGTGTTTGCACAGGCGCCTGACCCGATGTCGCGTCGTCTGGTGGAGCAGCCGCTGGCCACCGGTGTGCGCGTGATCGACGGATTGGCGACGTTGGCAGAGGGGCAGCGCATGGGCATCTTCGCGCCCGCCGGCGTGGGCAAGAGCACGCTGCTCGGCATGCTGGCGCGTGGCACCGAATGCGATGTCAACGTGATCGTGCTGATTGGCGAGCGCGGCCGCGAGGTACGCGAGTTCATCGAACAGATCCTTGGCGACGACGGCATGCGCCGCTCCGTGCTGGTGTGTGCAACGTCCGATCGCTCGTCCGTGGAGCGCGCCAAGGCCGCGCATGTCGGCACGGCCATCGCCGAGTATTTTCGCGACCAGGGCCTGCGTGTGCTGCTGATGATGGATTCGCTCACGCGCTTTGCCCGCGCGCAGCGCGAGATCGGCCTTGCCGCGGGCGAGCCTCCGACGCGGCGCGGCTTTCCGCCATCGGTGTTTGCCGAGTTGCCGCGCCTGCTCGAACGCGCCGGCATGAGCGCCACGGGTTCGATCACCGCGCTGTACACCGTGCTGGCCGAAGATGAATCCGGCAACGACCCCGTGGCCGAAGAAGTGCGCGGCATTCTGGACGGCCACCTGATCCTGTCGCGCGACATTGCCGCGCGCAATCGCTATCCGGCCATCGACATCCTGAACAGCCTCAGCCGCGTGATGACGCAAGTCGCGCCGGCCGACCACTGCGCGGCTGCCGGCCGCATGCGCCAGTTGCTTGCCAAGTACAACGAGGTCGAGACGCTGCTGCAGATGGGCGAGTACAAGGAAGGCAGCGATGCGGTGGCTGACACCGCCGTGCAATGGAACGGCTGGATGGAAGACTTCCTGCGCCAGCGCACCGACGAGTGGTGCAGCCCCGATGAAACATACCGGCTGCTGACCGAGGTGGCTCAGGCATGAAGCGCAAGCGCTCCGCGGTCTGGCACACGCTGATCGAAGCCAAGACGCGCCAGCGCCGTCGTGTCGAAGCGGAGATCGGCATCGCACAGCAAGCCGTGGCCGATGCACAGGCCGCAGCGCAAGACAGCGAAGACGCGTGCGAGCGCGCGCATGAGCGCCTGCGTGATCACGTTGCCCGCATGGATCAGTTGATTGCCGCGCCGGTGCTGCTGGCCGATGCATACCTGCGCTACGACGCCTTTCGCGGCGAGCTGGATGATGCGGTCATGCAAGCGGAGCACGCCGTCGCTGCCGCGCACGCCGCCGTGGCCGAACGCGAAGCTGAACTCAAGGCGCGGCGTCAGGCGCTGGCGCGGCTCGATGCCATGCTCGATCAATGCCGCAAGACTGCGGAGCGGATCGATCAGCAGGAAGCCACCGAGCGCGAGCTTGCCACCGAGGAGGAGGCTGTGGAGGCCATCCTGGCGCGCCCGCGCCCACGTGCAGCGGCTTGATGGCACGACATTTCGACGATATTCAGCCCATCCCCATGGAAGCCATCGATACCGTTCTGCACGCCTGGTTTGACCTTGACGAAAGCGCGGAGGTGATCCTTGCGCTGCTCGCGCTGTCCTGCGTGCGCATCATGACCATCTTCGCGATCCTGCCGGCCACGAGCGACCAGTCCGTGCCCGGCACCGCGCGCAATGGCGTGGTGTACACGCTCGCCATCATCGTTGCTGCGGCGCAGCCGCCGGCCGTGGCGGAACACCTGAGCGCGGCGCGGTGGTTCCTGCTGGCCGGCAAGGAGATTTTCCTGGGGGCGTGCCTCGGCTATGCGGCGTCGACGGTGTTCTGGGTCGCGCAGACGGCGGGCACGATCGTCGACAACATGGCCGGCTTCAACAACGTGCAGATGAGCAACCCGTTGCAGGGTGACCAGAACACGCCGATCGGCAACACGTTGTTGAATCTGGCCGTCACCTTGTTCTATGCAGCGGGTGGCATGCTGTTCCTGCTGGGCGTCGTGTTCGAGTCGTTTCACTGGTGGCCGCTGGGCGCCACGCTTCCCGACATGAGCGCCGTGGCCGAGAGCTTTCTGCTGCAGCAAACCGATTCCATCTTCTCCACGGCTGTGAAGCTTGCTGCGCCGGTGATGATGACGTTGTTCCTCATCGATGCCGGCATCGGGCTGCTGTCGCGTGCGGCAGACAAGCTCGAACCCGCTTCGCTTGGCCAGCCCATCAAGGGTGCGGTGGCCATCCTCATGGTCACCGCGCTGGTGGTGGCAATGTCCAGCCAGGTGCGGGACACGCTCACCTATAGCCAGTTGCTGCAGCGGGTGAGGGGCGGACTGGTGGGCGATGGCACGTCGTCAAAACCGAAAAATATGCAGTGAGGATTGTTCAGCGGCTGACGAAGCTTTGTTGAGATTGTCGGTGCAGCGATTTCTTAGGATGTCCTTACGAAATCCAACACCACGCGGCTAGCGCCTCGCGAGCCGCAATCTCTGACACGGGAGCGTCGACATGCTGGGAAACATCTACTTTGCCTTGGCCTCCGGACTGGCAGCGCGTGAGCGTCTGCCCGACTATGCGAAGGCCGTCTTCGCGGAAGATTTCGACCGCGCGTATCAACTGGTCGATGATCATGGCGGCCTGCACGGCAAAGACGCTGGCGACTACGCCGGCGTGCTGGCCATGGCCGATGCATCGATGCTGCTGGAGTGCGATGAAGACGCCGAAGAGGCCTTCCGCATCGCGCAGCGTCTGATTCGCCATTCGGATGATCAGCTGCGCGTGGTGTCGTGCCGCAACATGGGCTGGCAATCGCTGCTGCGCGATCGTTACTCGGCCGCGGCAGGTTGTTTCTCCCGCATGGCCGAAGACGATGGAGCGACATGGCTGCAGCGCGTCGAAGGCATGATGGGCCTGGCACTTGTGCACCACCAGCTTGGTCAGCAGGACGCAGCAGACGAGGCGCTGCAATCGGCACGTGCCATTGCAACGGAGCGCAATGACGCCGGCTGGGTCGCCACGCTCGATCTCGTCGTGTACGAGTTTGCGGTGCAGGCGGGCATCCGCTGCTCTAACCGCCTGCTGGAACATGCGTTCTGGCAGTCCGCCGAAGTGGGCGCTGCGATGCTGCACAACCATGGCGGGCGCGACGGCTGGGCCGCCAACGGCAAGCACGATGAGAATGTGCCCGCGATGATCCATCGCCGCGCCGAGTACCTGAGCCTGCTGCGCCGCATGGCCGATGGCGACCGCACGGCAATCGACCCGCTCATGGCGATCATCGGGCAATCGCGCCGCATGGGCAGCCGCCTGCTGATGCAGACGAAGGTGGAGGTGGTGCTGGCTGCGCTCAGCGGTGAGCAGCACGACGTGGCCGGCAAGGTGTATGACCAGATCTGCAATCGCGATACGTCGTTCGGCGCGCGACGCTGGAATTTCGACTATCTCTACTGCCGCGCCAAGATGGCGGCGCAGCGCGGCGATGCAGCGGGTGCGCTCAAGTACTACACCGCCTACATGCAAGACGCCCTGCGCTGCCTGCGCACCGAATCGCCTGGCGTCCGCCGTGTCAGCACGACCACGCCGGCCGCGTCGCGCGCGTCCGATGATGTGAGCGCGCGTCTGTCGGCCAAGTACCGCCGCGCGTATCACTACATTCTCGACAACATCGAACGTAGCGACCTGACGACGCGTGAGGTCGCCGCGCACATCAACGTGACCGAGCGCGCGCTGCAGCTCGCGTTCAAGAGCGCGGTGGGCATGTCGCCCAGCTCGGTCATCCGCCGGCTGCGTCTGGAGGGCATCCGCTCCGACCTGCTGGACGAGGGGCGCGGGCCGTCGAACATCATCGATACGGCATCGCGCTGGGGCATCCGCAGCCGCTCGGCGCTGGTCAAGGGGTATCGCAAGCAGTTCAACGAAGCGCCGTCGGAAACCATCTGGCGTTAAGCCGCGGCCGCTGTATCGCCTGGCCGCGCGCTGGTGCGGTCTGTCTTCATCATTCTTACGAGTGCAACCATGCATCTGACTCGAATTGCGAGCCGGAAGGGTCGCGTGCTGGCCGCGTGCCGGTACTTGATGGCTGCGGCCGTCGCGGTGCTGTCGCTGGCCGGAAGTGCCGCTGCGGCGATGATCCCGTGGCAGTCGCAGAAATTTGAATACGTGGCCGACCGCAAAGACGTGAAGGATGTCTTGCGAGACCTCGGCGCCAGCCAGCACGTCATGACGTGGATCTCGCCGCAGGTCGAGGGCAGCGTGACTGGCAACTTCAATGAAACGCCGCAGCGGTTTCTCGATCGCATGGCCGCCACGTTCGGCTTTGCGTGGTATTACGACGGCGCCGTGCTGCGCGTAACGGGCGCCAACGAGGCGCAGAGCGCGACCATTGCGCTGCAGCGCGCATCCACCGCGCAGGTCAAGCGCGCACTGACACGCCTGGGCGTGACCGACCCGCGCTTTCCCGTGCTGTACGACGATGAAACCGGCAGCGTGGTCGTATCGGGGCCGCCGCGCCTGGTCGAGCTTGTGCAGGACATAGCGCGTTTGATCGACCGCGGCCGCGAAGATGCCAACCGCACCGTCGTGCGTACCTTCCCGCTGCGCTACGCGTGGGCCACCGACCACACCATGATCGTGGATGGCCAGGCCATCAACATTCGCGGTGTCGCGTCCATCCTGAACAGCATGTACGGCAACAACGCGCCGAGCACGGAGAGCACGCCGCAACGAAGCGGTGACCGTCGCGTCGACAGCGTCGCCCCCGGCGAGGGCAACGCAGGGCGCGGCGGTACGCGTGCGCTTTCGGGTCTGGGCGGTAATGACCGCGGTGGCGGCAAGGCGCCCCTGCCGCCGGGCGGTGTCGGCCAATATGCCGGCGGCGGTTCAGCGGCACCGTTGCCCAGCGGCGAGAGCCGCAGCCGTGCGGATGCATTCCAGGAAGACGGCGGCAGCGCCCCGATCATCCATGCAGACCCGCGCAGCAACTCGGTGCTCGTACGCGACCGCGCAGACCGCATGGCGGCCCACCAATCGTTGATTGAATCGCTCGACACGCGCCCGGCCGTGCTGGAGATCAGCGCCAGCATCATCGAGATCAGCGAGAGCGCACTGGAAGACCTCGGTGTTGATTGGCGCCTGCACAACAGCCATGTCGATATGCAGACCGGGTATGGCACGAACACGCAGTTGTCCAATCCGGGCGCGCTGGATGCGGTCGCCACCACGGCCAATGCCGCTGCAGCCATTGCCGCTACGCCCACGGGCGGTGTGTTGACCGCCGTGATCGGTGGGGCATCGCGTTACCTGATGGCGCGTATCAGCGCGCTGCAGCAGACCAACCAGGCGCACATCACTGCGAGCCCGAAGGTGGCCACGCTCGACAACACCGAGGCCATCATGGACAGCAAGCAGAACTTCTACGTGCCGGTAGCGGGGTATCAGTCGGCGGATCTGTACAGCATTTCGGCGGGCGTGTCGCTACGCGTGTTGCCGATGGTCGTGACGGATGGCGGCACTTCGCGCATTCGCATGAACATCCACATTGAAGATGGCCAGATCACCAATCAGATGGTGGGCAACCTGCCGGTGGTCAACAAGAGCGAGATCAACACGCAGGCGCTCATCAACGAAGGCGAAAGCCTGCTGATTGCCGGTTACTCGGTCGACCAGCAAACCAAGGGCGTGGATGCCGTGCCGGGGCTTTCGAAGATCCCGTTGCTGGGCGCACTGTTCCGGCATGACCAGACGACGGGCCAGCGGTTCCAGCGGCTGTTCCTGCTGACCCCGCGTGTGGTGGCGCTGTAGGGCCCCTTGCCAATGCAGCAGAAAAAAAAGCCTCCCGATGGGAGGCTTTTTGTTTGTGCTCGTCGGCAACGCGGTCAACGGCGGCGCGACGGCCCGGCGTCGCCCTGTTGCGCAAGCGTATCCCAGTGGTGCTGGGCGATGGGGAGCAACGCCAGTGCAAGACCTTCGCGGCGTTCGTCGGCCGTGCCGTGCTGATCCTGCCTTGCCAGCCGGTGAAGAGCCTGCGCATTCGGGTCATGCGCAATCCGCGTGGCCAATTGCGGCAGAAGACGCCTGAGCGTACTTGTTCCCTTGGCGCCCTCTGCCACCTTGCTGAGGTCCAACACGAACTTTCGGCCGGCCTCTGATGCCAGCAGCGGTTTCAGTTCTGTCTGCAGCGGCGGTACAAGCGCCGCGAGTGTTGCCTCGGCCTGTGTGGCGGTCCACAACTGCTGAACGATCGGCGTGAGCTGTGCCGCTACCTGTTGCGCGGTGTGGGTTGTCGGATGTCGCCGTGCCTGCTCGCGCAGGTTCCTGATCTGCGGGTGGCGGGCAATCTCTTGCGTAAACGCCGGCAGCATGTGTTGCAGCCTGCTGGAGCCTCGCACGCCAAATGCGCCTTCGCCAATGGCGATCACCAGTTGACGCCCCGAGCTAGAGGCGACCAGATCGGCCAGTTCGTGCTGCAAGGGGCGCGGCAACGCACGCGCCGCGGTCACCAAACGTGCGGACATCTCGCGATCGGGCTCCACGTTGAATGCGTTGGCCAATGCATGCCGCATGGCGACAGACGCATCGGTCTGCAGGCCTGCCGGATTACGCAGGACCTGATTCCTCACTTCGGGCAGCTTGTCATGAGCCTTCTTCAGACGAAAGGCAACCGAAACCAACTGGCCGTCGTTCATGTCGTTTGCCGACCCGAAGACGGCGTTTTCCATCTCTTCGTTCTTGCGCTCGATGTCGGCTTGCAGCAGTTGAAGTCGAGGTGCGTTCTTCATCGCCCATTCTTCACGTACCTTGCCGATTTCGGTGTGCAGATGTTCCGGGAAGTGCACCTTGCGGCCGGGCATCGGGGTGATGAGCGATTTCGGCAGACCTTGCATGGTAAGACCCGTGCAGCCACGCAGATCGAGGGTCTTGAGGTGGCGCAGGTTTCCAACGGACGCCGGGACGGCGCGGAGTTGTGGACAGTACGAGAGGTCGAGCGTTTTCAGCTGACGCAGCTGCCCAATGGAATCAGGCACCGAAGTCAGGCCTACGTTGTGGCGGAGGTCCAGTTCGGTGAGTTTCGACAGATTGCCGATGCTGGCCGGCACCTCGCGCAGATAGGTATGCGCCAGAGACAATGTTTTCAGCTTTCTTGCGTTGCCGATGTCGCGCGGCAACGAGGTGAGTGGTGAATGCTGGATGGCAAGGTGTTCCAGGTTCGCGAGGCCGTGCATGGCCGGCAACGCGCGCACGCCGCTTCCCACGATCTCGAGATGCTTCAGGCTCGCCAATTGCCCCAGCGTATCGGGCACCGTGTGCAGGCGTGGGTTGTTCTGCAGCTTGAGCGTCTCGAGCATGCCGAGGTTGCTCAAGTCGTGCGGCAGTTCGCGCAGGTCGCAGTCCGACACGTGAAGGGCCTTGAGGTGCGCGATTTCGGAAACGAGGTCAGGCAGATGAAGCACAGGCGTCGCCTTCAGCTCGATCCTGTCTGCTGGCTCTCGACGCCCTCGCGCCACGTCTTCGATGTGGGTCAGCGCAATGTCGAGCTGCCGTGCCGGATTGAAAGGAGCAGACGGGTTTGTCGGGCGGTAGTCGCCAATCCGGGCATGCATCTGCGCGTGCCACTCCTCCAGCGCCTGGCGGACGCCGGAACCGGCAATGCGCGCATTCACGGCGGCAGCACCATGCAGCAGGTTTTCGGGCGCCGGAGCGCGTACGTGGAGTGGGCTGTTTGGCGCCGTGCGCGAAGCCCCGGGTGGGGTGCCGGCAGCGATGTTGGGGCGCGCGGCGGAAGACCGATCCGCATTGGCAGACGAGCGGCGCAGCCCGAACAATCCGGCAATTCCGCCTCGCCGAGGCTGCCGTGCCGGCTCCTGTCGCGGTGGCGTGGCATAGGCAGGGACGGCGCCATGCGCTGGCGTGGAATCGGCGGCCGGAGTGTGCGAAGTGCGGCGGAACGGATTGATCGAAGGCATTGAAATTCCAGTCGAAGGTTGCACGACGGTGGCGTCGCACCGATGGCGGAAAGCTTCGACCCCACGCGAACCTCGCGTGGGGCCGAAGTGGAACAAACGCAAACAGCGGCTTATGCAGCCTTCTTATGCGTCGACGCGCTGGCGTGGCTGTTCGGGCCAGCGCTGGCGCTCGCTTGGCTCGAGCCGGAGGACTGCGGTGCCGCGGCCGGTGCGTTCGACGTAACGTCGTCGCCATCGTCATCATCGTCGTCGTTGGTGTTCGACTTGATGCCGTTCAGCATGCTCTGATGCGCGGACTGCTGTTGCAGCAGTTGCAGCTCAAGGGCCGCGTCCTGGCCGGTGGGGTCGGTGTTGCTGCCGTTGCCCGTCTTGCCCGTGCCGCTTCCGTTGCCGTTGCCGTTGCTTGAGTCGACTTCGGCCTCGTGCTTCTTCTTGCCTTTGCGGCTCGCATCTTCGTGGCCGCCAGCCTCGGGCTGATGTTGCGTACCAGTGTGGTGCGGTTCAGCTGCCGTGGCGTGACGGGTCTTGCGGGAGGCATGGAAATCGCCTGCCACGCCAGCGCCCGCAGCCGCAGCGCCGAGCAGCATGCCGCCGGTGCCATTGCCGCTGCCTTGGCCGCTCACCTTGTTGAACAGGTTCTGTGCCTGCACGCCAGCCTCTGCCTTGGCGCCTTCCTTGGCGGCGAACTTGACCGCATCCTTCAGGCCGCTGCGGCCGCCCGTGAGCGCGCCTTCCACCACCGAGTCGACCACCGTGCCGCCCAGGTGCGTCTTCTGCAGCGTTGCCACGGCCGCGCTGGCGGCCAGACCTTCCGGCGTCAGGTCCGAGGCCAACTGTGCGGCGTTACCCGCGGCTGAGCCGATATCGCCCAGCGCTTCGCCGAAGCGACCATGCGCAGCCGCTTTGGCCGCAGCAATGCTGCTGTCCGCAAAGCCGTTGACGCTGTCGCCGATGCTCTTGACCGTGCGGTCGGCGATATCGTTGACGAAGCCCCGGGCCTTGTCGACCTTGCTCAGGGCCTTGTCCAGGCCCTTGCTCAGGTGGGCGTTTTCCAGCGATTTTTCTGCCACGTCGAAGGCAGCGGTATTCAGATCCCGCATGCCCTTGAAGGTGGCTTCGCCAACGCCTACGGCATCGTGCAGCGCCTTTTGAATGCGCAGGTGGACCAGATCGTTGGTCATGGCTGCCGTCTGCTTGGCAACGGCTTCCACGTCGTGGACGAGGTTCTTGCCGACGCTTTCGGCGGCGTGGGCGATGCCCTTGCCGACCTTGGCGATGTCATCGCCAAGGTGCTGAAAGGCGTGCTTGATTTTGCTGAAGATACTCATGGCGAGTCTCCTTGCTTGGGATAGCAAAAGTGACGGCCGTTGCCGGCCGTCGGGTTGAGTGGGCTGGCGTCAGGCGCCTTGCACCTGGGCGTGCTGCTGTTGCGTGCCGCCGGCCTTTTGTGCCTGCAGTTGCTCGAGCACCTTGATCATGTCTTTGAGCAGCGTTTCGAGCTGGGCCATGGGGCTGTTGGCGCCGTTGCCGGTGCCGTCTGCGCCGTTCGCGCCATCGGCCGTGGAGGCGTTCGGCGTGCCGGATGCACCGGACGCGCCGTTTGCGCCACCGGCTGCCGTGCCGCCCGCTGCGCCACCCGCGCCTTGCGCACCACCGGCCGCGCCTGCGTTGCCGGCGCCACCGGCACCAGCGCTGCCGCCTTGCGTCTGATCACCGCCAGGCGCCTGCTGCTGTTGTTGCGTCAGCATCTTCACCAGGTCGTCCAACACCTTCAGCAGTTGTTCGATCATGGAGTCGTTGCTCTTCTGACCGCTGCCCTCGGCGCCGTTGGCGTTGTCCGCGCCCGTTGCGCCACCGGCATCGCCTGTGGTATCAGCACCGTCTGCGCCACCGGCATCGCCTGTGCCGTCAGCACCGCTTGCACCGCTGGTGTCGCCCGAGTTGTCGGCGCCATCTGCGCCACCGGCGTCGCCTGTGCCGTCGGCACCGTTTGCACCGCTGGCGTCGCTGGAGTTGTCGGTGCCGTCTGCGCCACCGGCACCACCTGCGCCGGCTCCACCGTCAGCACCACCTGCGCCAGCACCGCCATCAGCACCGCCTGCGCCAGCACCGCCATCAGCACCGCCTGCGCCGCCCGCACCACCGAACGCGTTCGTCATCATCTGCTGCTGCATCAGCTGCAGCGCATCGTCCAGCATCTGCAGCATGTCGTCCATGTTGAGGCCCTTGCCGCCGTTGGCACCACCCGCGCCATCGACGCCCTTGGCGCCTTCGCCCGTGTCGAACTTGTGCTGCATCTGCTCACTGATCTTCATGAACTTCAGCAGGTCTTCCAGCAGCTTCATGAGCGCCTGCATCGGGTCTTGGCTGCTGGAGTCGTCGCCGTTGTCGTCGCCAACCTGCTGGCCCTTGTTGGCACCCTGCGCGCCTTGCGAACCCTGGCTACCTTGTGCACCTTGCGCGCCCTGGTTGGCGGACGGGCCCTGCGCGGCACCCGCGCCCTGGGCGCCACCGCCGGCTGCGCCACCCGAGCCACCGCCCGCACCTGCATTGGCGCCGCCTTGTGCGGTGGCGTTGCGCAGCATCGCTTCCAGCACCTTCAGGATGTCTTGCACGAGATGCTGCAGCGGGCTTTCGGCCTGGTTCTGTTTGCCGGGTTGATCCAGCTGGAGCTGGGTCGAGATATTCAGTGAAGCGTTGTCTTGGACCTTCATATTCATGTGTCACCTCAGTGGGCAGGCGTGATGCATGGCACCGTCCAGGCCGCTGACTGGGCGCATGCCGATACAGAGAGGAGAGAAACGCCGCGCGGCCGACGTCTGCAGAGAAACGCCAGCACGGCAATCGCTTCCGATTCCAGTTCGGGTCGCGGGGCCGACATGGCCCTGCGCGTTCTGCCCGTGCCGGGCCGCGCAGCCCAGGGCAGCCGCGTGCCGGCACGCCGATCGCAAAGCGAAAGGGCATGTCGGGCGACTTTGGTGGAACGTTAGGGAATGTCGGCCATCAGGCCATGCAGCCAGGCCGAAGCGCTGATCACCGAGACGAAATCTCAGGCCAGATCGGACGTGCGCGGCGGCAAACTCACGTGCGTGCCGCTGTGTCAGCGCGCGGCATGTGAATCGCAGGTGGGCTTCAGAAGTGGTGCGTCACGCGCAGCGCCAGCGTGCGGCCCGGCAGGATGGGGATGTAGCTGCTGCTGAGCGTGTTGCCGTACGTGCGCACGTTGAAGAGGTTGCGCGCGAAGAGGTCGATGCGCCAGCGCTTTTGGTGCCAGAAGAGGCTGCTGTCGACACGCACCGAGCCGGGCACCCGGAACGACGCATCGCCGTGGGCGTCGGCACGGCCCTGCGCGCTGATGCCGAGCCCCATGCCCATGCCTGCGAGCACACCGCTCTGCAGCGTGTACGTGGTCCACAGCGCGGCGTTTCGAGCCGGCACGCCGGGTACGTAGCCGCCCGGCAGCCTCGCTGACATGCGAGCCACCGATAACCATAACGATGCCTCCCAGCCGCGCGCCACCGTGCCTTGCATCGACAGTTCCACGCCCTGGCTGGTTTGCTCGGCGAGTTGCGTGTAGTAGCCCGGGTGCGACACGTCGGCCAGGCTGACGTTCTTCGCATCGATCCGGTAGAGCGCTGCCTGCGCCGTCAGCGTGCGGTGTGCGTCTTCCCATCGCAGCCCGGTTTCGACTTGGCGGCTGCGCTCCGGTTGCATGCCCGTGCCGTCATAGAAGTAGCCCGTGTTGATCTGGAAGCCGCGCATGTAGTCGGCAAACCATGCCGTGCTGGGCGTGAGCTTGTAGAGCAGGCCCACGGCAGGCGTCCAGGCAACGCCGCGCAATTGCGTATGGGGCAGCAGGGCGACGTAGTTGTTCGCGCGGATGGAGGCCGACACCTCCCACCTGTCGCCAATGGCGACGTGGTCGCGCAGCCGGAAGATCGACTGCCTCAAGGTTTGCGACAGCCGGTTGCCGGGAATGAACGTGGCCGCCGGCAGCGGTACGGGCGCGAACGGGTCTTGCGTGGCCTGTGCGATGAAGCCCGGTTTGATCAGGTTCTGCCGCTCCTGGATCTCTTCCCAGCCGAGGGTGAATGTGTGGCGCAGCGCGTTGTGCGACACGGTGCCTGTCAACTCGTTCGACATGGCCCACAGGTGGCTTTCGGTATGACGCAGCCCGCAGATCGTGTTGTTGGGCATCGCGTTATATGACGAGGCCGATCCGAGATCCCACTGGGCCGATTCCTCTCTCACGGATTCATAGCTCGCCCGCGAATGGAGGGCCCAGTCGTCGTTCAGGTTGCGCGAGGCCGTGTAGTAGACGCGCGTGCCGCTGCCTTCAACGCGGTCGTCTACGTTGCCGAACGGACGCTGCACGGGTACACGCGCAGGTGCACCGTCCAGCGCAAAGGTGGCAGGTGGCACAGGCTGCCGGCTGGTGAGGGATTCGATGCCCGCGGTGATGCTCGTTGTGCTGTCGTTCCAGCCCAGTGCGGCGTGGCCGTAGCTGACGCGGTGGCCCGCGTATCCGCCGTCGCTGTCGGTCGTCGTGTCGTTGACCCCAACGAGGCGGTACGACAACCCGTTGGCCCCGATGGCACCGGCCAGGTCGGCGACCACCTTGCGGCCGCCATGCGAGGCGACCTCCATGGCGACGCTGCGCTGTGCGGCAGCGGTCGGTGCCTTCAGGCTGGCATTGATGGCACCACCGGCCATGGTGACGCTTGCGACGTCTGCGTTCGGCCCCTTGATGACGTCGATCTCTTCCAGTGCGTCCACGGGCCGCAGCGAGGCGAGCTTGTCGGGCAAGCCATCCACGGAGATGGCGTTGGTCATGTAGCCGCGAATGGCATAGAGGGGCGGTGCGGTCGGGTCAGCCAATACCGAAGCCACCCCGGCCTGTGCCAGTGCGGCATTCAACGAGGTCGGTTGTTGGCTGGCTAACAGGCCACGCGTGATCGTATTGACGGCGTGCGGCATGCTGGTCATCGGCATTTCAACGCGCGTGATGGCGCTGCTGGAAAGCACCGCGAACCCTGTGTCGCCTGCGCCATGGACTTCCGATGGCGGCAGCGCGCCGATGTCGCGCGGCTGCGGGTCGGGGGCGCCAGCGGTGCCGGCCGCCACGACGGTCATCGTGCCGTCAGGCAGCACGGACAGCGCGAGCCCGCTGTTCTGCAGTGCCAGCCGGGCGGCATCGGCGGCCGTCATCGTGCCGTCGATCGGACCTGCCCAGCGCTCCTGCACGAGGCTGGATGCGAACGACAGCGGTTGGCCGCTCAACCGCGTGATTTCCATCAGGACATGCTCGAGCGTTGACCGCTCAATACGCAAGCGCTGAGGCTCGTCAGCCGCCACGGCATGCGCCTGCTGCGATACGGAAAGTCCGATCAGCAGGGCAGCCAGGCCAGGGAGCCGGAATGAGGTAAATCGCAAGGACGTCATGAGGGACAGCGCTGTCACCGTGCGGCGAAGGTCCGGAAAAGACGGAGAACGCAGGACGTTCGCGCGCCCCGTGCGCCTGAAACTTCCGAGGCGCTCTGCCGCGTCGCAGAAACGAGCGGATCTGCCTGCTAGGCGCACCCCCGGTCCAGACTCGCGCGATGGTCCAGTTCACACATGCCGAACTGGGGCCTGCATGTCGCCGGCGCGATCGCCGGGATCCGCTTCTTGTTCATACCCCCCACCCGTATTTTTATTGTCGTGAAACGGGCGCCAATAACGCAGGATCCATGCCACGTTTCCCCTCCGAAGAGGGGGGTGGATTTTTCCCGAGCTGCCTGATGCCGTTTCTCGGCGCACCGCAACGCAGATCCTCGATCCGCTGAGCGCTTCCTTTGGCAAACATCACTGGATGATGGGAGGGGGACCTCGTTTCGCGCCGCAACGGTTCCTTTCGCGCTGTGACGCCGTCGTGCGCCGGGTTGCGGCTATGGTTGTGGCCGTCCGTAACTCGTCCTGCTGCCGTGGTGCTTATGCTGCCATCAACGTTTTGCTCTGCCGATGCGCTGGTCGACCGTATTCGCTCGTCGCTTCGAAGGGCCGCTGAAACGCGTGGACTTGCCGCACGACACGAGCGCTTTTACGAAGCGGCCCAGGCGCTGCGCTCCGAGATTCTGGAATTGGTGTCCGAAGAACCGGACGATCCCGCCTTGCTGACGTGCGCTCACGTCTTTCGGGAAGAGACGCAGGCTTTCAAGCAGGCGCATGCCATTGCGCGACTCGCGTATTCACCCGAGGTCGATCAGCGCTATCCGTTTCGCGACGACATCGAGCAGCCCATTCTCATCACCGCGCTGGAGCCGACGGGGCGAGTCGGAGGCCGCTTCGAGCGTTACCCGGCTGACGCGGTCTGGCCATACCTGCAAGTCGATGTGACGCCCAGTTTGCGGGGCCGGTTGTATCACAGCACGCTTGTGTGCCGACGGTTGCAGCGTGCTGACCTGCGCGACCCGCGCGAGGAAGCGCTCATTGGCGAGCGCGGTGTATTTGCGGTGCGGGACATCGCCGTTGGCGAATGCCTCGGCGTCTATGGCGGCCGGCTCATGACCCCTGCCACCTACTACACGTGCCTCGATGATTCGTTCGTGCTGAGCACGAGCGCCGGCGGCATCGATTCGTGGGTCGACGGTGAAAACATCCTGGCGATGGCCAACACCAGCTTTGCTTATGAACGTGGCCAGGCGGACCGGCAGGCGGAGTCCGGCTACAACATGGAGGCCGCGGTGTTCGAGGCGACCTCACGTTGCGGACGACGTTTTGCCATCCGCGCCTTCTTCGCAACGGAGCGCGTGGCCGCCGGTGCCGAGTTGCGCTGGAACTATCGCTATCCGCCGGAGCTGATTCGCCAGCGGTTTGGCGGTCAGGTTGCTGTCTAGAGGCTGCACCAGCAGACGATGCGGCAGGTGCGCGTGACGAAATTTTCGTGGAAGGCGGCCAGGCATGCGACGCGAATGCAGATGCGTGTGACCGCATGATGGCGGACCCGATTTCCATCCGCATACGAGAATTAAAATAATTTCATATCGGAAGTTTTTGCGCCGCCAAGATTCAAAAAAGCTCAAATTTGGTGCGCGTTCGTTCTCTTCGTTTTGATGCGATGTGCCGCCACGCCAGTGCTGGCGCCATGCACCTCGCAATCAGCAACCTGTGCACCGAGTCGAGTGCACAGGTTTGAAGCGCGTTGCTGCGTTGGCATCGCATTCAAGAATCCTTGTGCCGTGCCGTCATTTCCGATCGAAGCAGCCTGGGCAATCTTGTAGCGCGACGGTTTTGAAGATCGGTCAACGACAGCCGCACATGTCTCCAAGATGCTCCTGCTTCGACGCATGTACCTGCGTGCATCGCCAGATGATCCCGGCGATGGGGCTGACCAGGTCATGTCGTCTCTCTCTCTCTCTGACGCCGCTGAAACAGGAATGAAGCAAATGAGAATCTCGGATATGAAGATCGGAGTGCGCCTTGGTGCAGCGTTCGCGCTTGTCGTGGCGCTGCTGATCGGGACCGCCGCGGTCGGCATCCAACGGCTGGACGACAACAACACGAAGATGGGCCGGATCGTCAGCGAGCGCTATTCGCTGATCGCACTGAGCAACCAGATCAAGAACAACGGCTACAAGGCCAACGGCATTCTCAGCAATCTGCTGCTGGCCACGTCGGCCGATCAGAAAGCGAAGTACATGAGCGACTACGCGGCCATCCGCCAGGCCAACGGGCAGGCGTATGGGCGGCTGGAGAAGATGCTCACGACCGATGCGGGCAAGGCGCTCTTCAAGGAACAGTTCGACGCGCGTTCCGCTTACGGTGCGAGCGTGCGCAAGTTCTTTGAGCTGATCGATGCCAACAAGCCCGAAGACGCTCGCGTGCTGTACCAGGGTGACATGAGCCGCCTGCAAGACCAGTACTACGTGCTGGTCGACAAGATGGTGGACCGCCAGGCGAGCGAGATGGAGCACGACGTGGGCGAAGCCGCCGCGCAAGGCGCCAACGCGAAGATCCAGATGATCGTGCTGGCGGTGCTGGCAACCCTGCTTGCCATTGCCACGGGCGCTTTCATCACCCGCACGATCACCGGCCCGATCAACCGTGCGCTGCATCTGGCTGAAGCCGTGGCGCAGGGCGATCTGACGCACCGTCTTGAGCTTGGCGCGCAAGATGAGATCGGCCGCCTGCTGGCCGCGCTCAAGCGCATGACCGAGAACCTGCACGGCATCGTCGGCCGGGTGCGCGGCGGAACGGACACCATCGCGCGTGCATCGCGCGAGGTGGCCAGCGGCAACATCGATCTGTCCAGCCGGACCGAACAGCAGGCCAGCTCGCTGGAAGAAACGGCGGCGGCCATGGAACAGCTCACCTCCACCGTCAAGCAGAACGCCGACAACGCGCAGGAAGCCAGCCGCCTGGCATCCAATGCATCGCTGGTGGCCACCAAGGGCGGCGATGCCGTTGGCGAGGCGATCGAAACGATGAGCACCATCAATGCGTCGTCACGCAAGATCGTCGACATCATCGGCGTGATCGACAGCATCGCGTTCCAGACCAACATCCTCGCACTGAACGCTGCGGTGGAAGCGGCCCGCGCCGGCGAGCAGGGCCGCGGCTTTGCCGTGGTGGCGGGCGAGGTGCGCAACCTTGCGCAGCGCAGTGCCGCGGCGGCCAAGGAGATCAAGGCGCTGATCGAGGATTCGGTCAGCCACGTCGGCACCGGCACCGCCAAGGTGGAAGAGGCCGGCCAGATCATCCGCGACGTGGTGGCCGGCATCCAGAACGTGACGAACATCGTTGCCGAGATCAGCGCGTCGAGCCGCGAGCAAAGCGAAGGCATCGAGCAGATCAACGAGGCCATCACGCAGATGGACAAGGTCACGCAGGAAAACGCCTCGCTGGTCGAGGAAGGCGCGACCTCGGCGCAGGCGCTGCAGGACCAGGCCGATCAACTGGCCGACATGGTCAGCGCGTTCAAGCTGCATGGCGACATGCGAGGCCCCGCGCATGGCGCCGCGAGCGAGGCGACCACCCTGGCGCAGGGTGGCTGGGCGCGAGCACAAACACTTTCGTAATTCGCAGTTGTTGTCGCAGTGATGTTGCAGTCAGCAGTCCAACGGAGGAGGCACGGGCCGCCGGCAGGCGGCTCGTCACAGAAGGAATCGACGTAGCGCCAGCGTTGGCGTTTCGAACGGTCCCGCCATTTGCCGAACAGGTGTCTGCTGCGCAACCGCTGTGCTGGTTGGAGGATTGCGCGCGCGGGTGCGCCGGAGTGCCGATGGTGGGGCCAACCCACGGTGTCTCTTATCTCCTGAACAACCATGTCTTCGCACGCTCCTCAAATGGCCGACCCGGGTTCGGCCGCAGCGTTTGACCCGTCCAACGTGCTGACCGGCACTGCTGCCGCGGCGGCACTCCCATCCACCCCTGTCACACAGTTGATCGATGCCTATCGCGAGCATGGGCATCGTCGCGCGCGGCTGGACCCGCTCGCACGTGTGCCCCTGCCAGACGTGCCCGAGCTTCGCCTGCGGTTTCACGGGCTGGACCCCGCGCAGAAGCGCGAGCCGGCAAGCGCGGTCCTGCCCACCGCGACGACGGTGCAGGAACTCGAATGGCAGCTCAAACGCGTGTACTGCGGCGCGATCGGTCTCGATTGCAGCAGCGTGCGCAAGCGCCAACGCCGCGCGTGGCTCTACGCCCGCATGGAGGCAGAACTGCTGGCACCGCCGCTAGCGCCCGACCGGAAGCGGTGGCTGCTGCGCCGGCTGGTGGCGGCGGAGATGTGGGAGCGTCTTGTTGGCGGCACGTTTGCGCATGCCAAGCGGTTCTCGCTGGAGGGCTGCGAGAGCCTGGTGCCGCTGCTCGACACGCTGGTGGAGGAAGGTGCCGGTCACGGCGTGCGGCAGGTGTTTCTCGGCATGCCGCATCGTGGGCGCCTGAACACGCTCGTCAACGTGATGGGCTTTGACGCGCAAGGCATGCTCGATCGGCTCGATCCGGATTCGGACATCGCATTCACCCAGCGGGATCTGCCGTATCACCTCGGTGGCGTTGCGCGCCGGATGGTTGCGGGCGATGAGGTCGCGCTGGTGCTGGCACCCAATCCATCGCATCTGCAGAGCGTGTACCCCGTCGTGTGTGGCATGGCGCGCGCGCATGTGGACGAACACCCCGGCACACCGTGCCTGCCGGTGATGGTGCATGGCGATGCGGCGTTCGCGGGGCAGGGTGTCGTCATGGAGACACTGAACCTGACCCGCCGCAGCGGCTACACGGCGGGCGGCGTCGTGCACGTGATCGTCAATAACCAGATCGGCTTCACCACCCCCAACGCGATGGACGTGCGTGCCGGCGACTACTGCACCGACGTGACGCGCATGGTCGATGCGCCGGTCCTTCATGTCAACGCAGACGACCCTGAAGCCGTCCTGCGCGCCGCGCGCATTGCCATCGAATACCGCATGGAGTACGGCACCGATATCGTCATCGATCTGATCGGCTATCGCCGCCTTGGGCATTCGGAGCACGACACGCCTGCCGTGACGCAGCCCGCGCTGCACGCGGCCATTGCCGCGCACCCGACGGTCACGGAGCTGTATCACGCTGCCAGCGTGGACTCGGCGCGCCTGGCGGATCTGCGTGACGCTGCCGTGCGCAACTTGCACGCAGGCCCTGGCGCTGCGCTGGGTGAAGCCGACGTTTCGCTGCCGCACGGTGCGGCGCGCCGCCAGTTGCAGCCGTTGTCATTGCACCGCGTGCAGGCATTGACGCAGACGCTCACCACACCGCCCGACGGCGTGCTGCTGCACGATGTCGTGCGCGGACTGTGCGAGCGCTGGCGTACCGCGGTCTCGAGCGACGCTCACACGGTCGACTGGTGCCTGGCAGAAAACCTCGCCCACGCCACGCTGCTGGAAGACGGGCACAGCATCCGGCTGTCCGGTATGGATGTTGGGCGCGGCACGTTCATGCATCGGCACGCGGTGTGGCATTCGCAGTCGAGCTCGTCTGACGAAGGCGACCGCTATGTTCCGCTGCAGCACGTGGCGCCGTGCCAGGGCACGTTCGACATCGTCAACTCGCCGTTGTCGGAAGAGGCCGCGCTGGGTTTCGAATACGGCTACAGCGTGCAGACCCGCACGCGGCTGACGTTGTGGGAGGCCCAGTTCGGCGACTTCGTCAACGGCGCACAGGTGTTCGTCGACCAGTACATCGCTTCGGGCGAATACAAATGGGGTTGCCAGTCTGCGTTGGCAATGTTGCTGCCGCACGGCCACGAAGGTGTCGGGCCGGAGCATTCCAACGGGTTCCTCGGGCGCTTCCTGCAGCTTTGCGCGGATGACAACATGCGAGTGGTCATGCCGTCGACATCGGGCCAGTGGTTTCACCTGCTGCGCGAGCAAGCCACCCTGGCTGCGCCCAAGCCGCTGATCGTCATGTCTCCGAAGACGCAGCTCCATGGCAACGGGCGTTCGCATTCGCGCGTGCAGGACCTGATTGGCGGGTGCTTCATGCCGGTGCTGCCCGACGCCTCGGTGGTCGACCCGCACACCGTCACGCGGGCGGTGTTGTGCAGCGGCAAGTTTTTCTACGAACTGCAGGCGCAGCGCGAGCGTGAGGCTCGTACGGATGTGGCGCTTGTCCGTGTGGAGCAGCTCTACCCGTTTCCGCAGGATGCACTCGCGGCCGCGTTGTCGGCATTCCCGAACCTGAAGGACGTTGTTTGGGCGCAGGAGGAGGATGCCAACCAAGGCGCATGGCGCTTCGTGCGCGAGGCGCTTGAGACGTGTGTTCCGCAGCGGAGCCGACTGGCCAGTGTGTGCCGCAGCGCGACGCCGTCGGGCGCGCATGCGTCGGTGCGGGCGCACCAGGCGGAGCAGCGTCGCCTGGTGGCTGCTGCGTTTGGCGCGTTGGGTTAGCCGGAAGCTGATGCGGGAAGCCCGACCGCGACCACCGTTTGAGGCATCGGAGGTCGCGGTATGGGCTTGTCGCGGGAACGCCGGGCCGCGATTACGGCTCGTGGCGCAGATACCCTTCCTTGCTCGGATCGGGCATGAAGTACGTCACGATGAAGGACACCGCGCACAGCGCTGTCACGTACCAATAGAACGTCGATTCACTGCCGGCCTGCTTGAACCACAGCGCCACGTATTCCGCCGAGCCGCCGAACACCGCGTTCGCAATCGCGTACGACAGGCCCACGCCCATCGCGCGCACTTCGGGCGGGAACATCTCGGCCTTGATCAGCCCGCTGATCGACGTATAGAAACTGACGATGGCCAGCGCCAGCGTGATGAGACCGAAGGCGGCGAGCGGCGTCGACACCGTGGCCAGCGCCTTCATGAGCGGCACGGTGCCCAGCACTGAGAAGGCGCCAAACAGCAGCATTGAATTGCGACGGCCGATGCGGTCGGACAGCGCACCAAACACCGGCTGCAACACCATGTAGACGAACAGCGCGGCCGTCATCACGTTCGAGGCGGTCTTGGTGTCCATGTGCGCCGTGTTGACGAGGTACTTCTGCATGTACGTCGTGAACGTGTAGAAGATCAGCGAACCGCCGGCGGTAAAACCAAGCACGCGCAGGAACGCGCCCTTGTGCTGCCACGCCCCACGGATCGTCCCCGCGTGCTCCGCCTTGCGCGCCGAGGCGCTCTGCGTTTCGTGCAGCGACTTGCGCAGGTACAAGGCAATCAGCGCCGTCAGCGCGCCCACCACGAACGGAATGCGCCAGCCCCAGGCTTTCAGCTCGGCCGTCGTGAGCAGTTGCTGCAGGATCACCAGCACGAGCACCGCGCACAGCTGGCCGCCGATCAACGTCACGTACTGGAACGAGGCAAAGAAGCCGCGCCGGCCTTGCAGCGCCACCTCGCTCATGTAGGTCGCGCTGGTGCCGTATTCCCCACCCACCGACAGGCCCTGGAACAGCCGCGCCACAAGCAGCAGGAACGGGGCCAGCGCGCCGATCTGCGCGTAGGTCGGCAGTACCGCGATCAGCAGCGAGCCGCCGCACATCATCAGCACCGAGATCATCATCGCCGTGCGCCGGCCGTGCTTGTCGGCGATGCGGCCGAACAGCCAGCCGCCAATCGGCCGCATCAGAAAGCCCGCCGCAAACACGCCAGCCGTGTTCAGCAGTTGCGTCGTGCGGTCGCCGCTGGGGAAAAACGCCGGCGCAAAGTACAGCGAGCTGAACGCGTAGACGTAAAAGTCGAACCATTCGACGAGGTTGCCCGACGACGCGCCGACGATGGCGAAGATACGGCGACGTGTGTCGTGCGGGTCAACCGCATGCGGGGTGGCAGTGCTATCCATGAGGGCGTCTCGGTGTGGTTGTTCTGTGGGCAGCCTAAGCTGACCCTCAGAATTGTAGCGACATGTCGCAGGTTGTCGCGCCCCGGAATTGCCCCGATGGGTGGGATGGCGTGTTGCGGCAGACGTGCGGGAGGCGTGTGGAGGTCACGCAGAAACGGGTACGCCCCGGCCTTTTACACCGCGACCGCATGCAGGCGGATACCCAACGCCCGCATGACTTTGAGCACGGTGGCAAAGCTCGGGTTGCCTTCTTCAGACAAGGCCTTGTACAGCCCTTCGCGCGTCATGCCGGTGTCACGTGCGAGTTGCGTCATGCCGCGCGCTCGGGCCACTACGCCCAACGCATGCGTGATAAATGCGGGGTCGTCGGCCGCTTCCTCCAGGCACGCGTCCAGATATGCGGCCATGTCGGCTTCGGTCTTGAGATGCTCAGCGGAGTCCCACGGGCGAGTTTTGACGGGTTTGTCGGTAGGCATGGTCACTCCACGTCGAGATGGCGCGACAACTCAATCGCGCGTCGGATGTCGGCTTCCTGTGTCGACTTGTCACCGCCACATAACAGGATGATCAGCACTGCGCCACGCTGGGCGAAATACACCCGGTAGCCGGGGCCGTGATTGATGCGTAGCTCACTGACACTCGCTCGGACAGGCTTCACATCACCCGGATGACCCAGCTGTAAGCGGTCGATGCGTACCTGGATACGGCGCTGCGCAGTCTTGTCACGCAGCTTCGAAAACCAGGTGTCGAAAGCATTGGTAGTGCGGATCGTCAGCATGCGGGGATGCTAAGGATCGCACTTCGATCTGTAAACTATAGTTCACAAATGGTCACAGCCGCAATGCCGAGCAGACTTGTTACCGCGCCCCCTGCCGCGCGTTGAACATCACGCGCAACCCGAGCGCCACCAGCGCTGCGACCGTGCAGAACGCCATCAGGCCGGTCCAGCGGCCGTTCGTCCACGCCAGGCTCGCGCCATACGCGCCCAACGACATGCCGATGAACAGCGCCGTCATGAACACCGCGTTGATGCGGCTGCGCGCTTCCGGTGCCAGTGCATAAATGATGGTCTGGTGCGAAACCAGCGCAGCCTGCACGCCCACGTCAAAGACAAGCGTGCCGATCACGATGGCGACGAGCGACTGCGGGAACAGCGCCATCGCGGCAAACGTCACCGCCATGAGCAACGCGCCACCCGCAGCGATGTGGCCCGGCGCAACGCGGCCCGACAACCGCCCGGCAATGCTTGCACCGAGCGCGCCTGCGGCACCGGCAAAGCCGAGCAGCCCGGCTTGCCCCGTCGACAGGCCGAGCGTACCCGTCAGATGCAACGCCACGGTCGACCAGAAGCCCGCGAACGCGATGCCGATGAACGCTTGCGTGACGGCCGACGCGCGCAGCCGCGGATGCTGCGCGAACAGCGTGCCGAGCGAGCGCAGCAACACGAGGTAAGGCTGCGTCGTGGTGGCCGAGGGAGGCGCCACACCAAAGTGTGCGGCGCGCACGGCAATGGCCAGTCCGACAATCGCCACCGCCGATACGCCGAATGCGGCGCGCCAGCCGAAGTGGTCCGCCACGATGCCGCTGAATACGCGCGAGCTGACGATGCCGATCAACAGCCCCGTCATCACCGTGCCGATGTTGCGATTGCGGTTGTGGTCCGTGCTGATGGCGGCGGCGCTGGGGACGAAGTCCTGCGCCATGGTGGCCGACAGCCCCACCGCGAAGCCTGCCGCTGCCAGCAGGGGCAGGTTTGGCGCCAGGCAACTGGCGATGAGCGCCAACGTGAGCAGCACCGCCTTCCAGAGGATGACGATGCGGCGATCGTAGCGGTCGCCCAGCGGGCCGAAGAAAAAGATGCCGCTGGCGTAGCCTGCCGCCGTGAGTGTCGGCAACACGCCCAGCGCCTTCGGCGCGATGGCGAGGTCGCGGCCGATCAGGCCCAGGAGCGGGTGGTTCAGGTAAATGCAGGCCACGCTGATGCCCGCACCGGCCGTGAGCAGGCGGATCAGCCCTTGGGTGTTTGTTGCGGTGGTGGTATTGGCAGGCGTTGGGGACGCAGGCGAGGTCGACATGGGAACCTCATGGACGGGATTGCTGCATCGCAGCGAAGCGGCGATGCTAACAACTTTCCTCTGCGCCTGCTGAGGGCCAATAACCTTGCTGGTGGTGGTGTCAGGCGCGCTGGCCGGCGGCGGTGGAGGCTGATGTTGGCGCCTCTTCCACGTCTTCGCTGTGACCGCCCTGCACGTCGTGGCCGGCGTTGTCGATCCACAGGCGAGCGCGGTCTTCGCCCACGCGCGACAGCTCCATGCGGTATTCGTAGCGGTCGGGCCGGTAGAGACCCTGCAGCAACTGCACGGGGCGCCCGCTCATCTCGCGCACGATGCGCTGGACGGACAGCAGCGGCGCGCCCACCGACACATCCAGATACTGCGCCGTCGCCACATCGGCCAACCGTGCCGACACCACCTGCGATGCACGATCGATCCGCACGCCCGAGCCCTCGATCAGCCGCAGCAGCGACTGGTTCGCCAGGCGGTCGAGCGTGAGCTTGCTCGTCACGTCCAGCGGCAGCCACGTGGTGATGAGTGCCATGGGCGTGTCTTCCAGGTGGCGCACACGCACGAGTTTCTTGATTGGCGTGCCGGGGGCGACTTCCAGGCATTTGGCCTCCTCGGGCGGGGCCAGCACGTCTTCAAATTCGACGACGACGGCGGAGGTGCGCTCGCCCACATCGATGATGTTCTGCAGCAGCGTCTGGGCGCCGCCGCCCATCGTCACCGGGTCATCGGGCTTGACGACAAACGTGCCCATGCCGCGATGGCGGCGCACCAGACCTTCCTTGACGAGGTAGTCGAACACGCGCCGCATCGTGACGCGCGACGCACCGAACTGGCGGGCCAGCTCGATCTCGCCCGGCATCGGGCCGTCGCTGAACCGGCCTTCAAGAATCTGTTGGCGCAGGACGACGTAGATCTGGTGGTAGAGCGGTACCACGGCATCAGGCATGGCAGTCGTGGTTCCGGGCGTGAGCAGCGAGGTCCAGGGCGAAATCGGGCGGGGCAACCATCAGCCGATGGCAGGAAGGCGCGGGATGCGTTGGAAAGCGGGTTGAACGCGGCCGTTTGCCCATTCATCCGCGACGATAGGGCGTTTTTCCGGGCCTGTAAAGTTGTGTGTTACCCGTTGGCCGGCGGCGTATCAGCGGCCGCGACGGCTGCGTTTTCCCCCTGCCCATAACGCGGATTGCGCTCGCGCATCGAGTTCTGGGGTGCGACGGGCTCGCCCAGCGCATTGACCAGCGCCACGTGAATCGGCGTGCCGCTTTCGCGGTCGCGCAGCAGGATCGGGCCTTCGCCGTCGGGCGTGAGGTAGCGGTCGCCCCATTGCATGAGCGCCACGATGGCGGGCAGCAGATCGACGCCCGCCCGTGTGAGCCGGTAGGCATCGCGCACGCGGTCGCCCGGCTCCTGGTACGGCACGCGCCGCAGGATGCCGTACGTCACCAGGGCCTTGAGCCGCGACGACAGGATCGCCGACGAGCACCCCGTGCGGCGCAAAAACTCATCAAACCGCGTCACGCCCGAAAACGCCTCGCGCAGCACAAGCAGCGTCCATTTCTCGCCGACGATCGATACGGCCGCCGCGATGGAGCAGGGCTCTTCCATCGACGTCACAAGCTCGGACGCCGCTGGGACGGGGAAGGGTTCCGGAATTCTCATGGCAAAAGCATAGTCAATTCTGACTTTACTTGCAAAAGTCAGGGTTTCTGCTAATCTAGCTTCAAATTAGAAAGTCAGATGGTGATCCCGTGCTGACGGCCAATAACAACGATCCATCGCGTGAGGAGATCCCCATGCTTTACACCATCCACCGTTACCCCGCCGAATGGATCGACCGCTGGACCATGCACGACGGCTCCATCGCCACCGTGCGCCCGATTCTGCCGCAAGACGCCCCGCTTGAGGCCGCCCTGGTCGAGGGGCTGTCGTCCGAGTCCCGCTATGCGCGCTTCCTCGTGGGCGGCGGGCGGCTGACCGACGAGATGCTCGCCGCCTATACCCAAATCGATTACGTGAACCACATGGCGCTGGTCGTGAGCGTTGCGCGCCCTGATGGCAGCGGCGAAGACCTGATCGCCGACGGCCGCTTCGTCGTAGAAGACGGCGTGGCCGAGTTCGCCATCCTGGTGGCCGACGCGTGGCAGGGCAAGGGCGTCGGCCGGCGCCTGTTCGCCACGCTGGTCCGTGCGGCGCGGGTGTCCGGCGCGCGCGAAGTCTTCGGCGAGGTGCTGTCCATCAACCGCCGCATGATCAGCCTTGCGCGCGACGCGGGTTTCCGCGTGGCCAATGTGCCGGGCGACGCCACGGTCTGCACCGTGCGCTTGCCGCTCGCACAGGCCGAAATGGCCGTGACGCCGTTCGCCTTCGCCTGATATTCGTCTTCGCGCGCCTGCACCCCTGCAGGTGCGCTTACCGTGTGTCTCTTTCGCCGCCGTTGGGCGGCTTCTTTTTTGCCTGATTCATCAAATTTAATGTTGCTCAGCGCAAAAAAACATCGCTTTTGTGCATGAGTGGATGCGCATAGACTCGTTCGCGCGGCCCGGTGCGTAAGCGGCCCCCCCGCTGCGTGCCGGTGCTGCCTGATTCCAACTCTTCCCAGCCTGCGCCCTACACATGAGCAACGTCACGCCTGTGCTTGCCCCATTCCACCTCGCCTTCCCCGTGCACGACATTGCCGCGGCGCGTGCCTTTTACGGCGGCATCCTCGGCTGCCCGGAGGGCCGCAGCTCGGCGGAGTGGGTGGATTTCAATTTCTACGGCCACCAGATCGTCGCCCATCTCGCGCCGGACGAAATCGGCCACCGCAAGACCAGCGCCGTCGACGGCGACAACGTCCCGGTACGCCACTTCGGCGTGGTGCTCTCCATGGCCGAGTGGGAAGCCGCCGCCGACAAGCTGCGCGCCGCCGGCATCGAGTTCATCATCGAGCCGCACATCCGCTTCAAGGGCGAAGTGGGCGAGCAGGCCACGATGTTCTTCCTTGATCCGTCGGGCAATGCGATGGAGATCAAGGCGTTTGCCAACATGGCTTCGCTCTTTGCCAAGTGAGGCGGCGCGGCGCGCGTATCCTTGCGCTTCTTCATTGATCCGCGTGCCTCATGCTTCGAGAACTCAAGACTTTCATCGCCGTCGCCCGGCATGGCACGTTTGCGGGTGCGGGCGAGCGCATCGGCCTCACGCAGTCGGCGGTGAGCGCGCAGATCCAGCGGCTGGAAGCATCGCTCGGCTTTCAGCTCTTCGATCGCACGGGCCGCTCGGCCACCCTCAACGCCGCCGGGCGCGATACGCTGGCGCTGGCCGAACACATCGTCACGCTGTATGACCGTCTGGGCGACCAGGCCGGCGGCAACGAGCAGCGCGGCCTGGTGCGCATCGGCGCGATTGCTTCGGTGCAGACGTCGTTCCTGGTGGATGCGCTGGTGCAGTTTCGCAGCGAATTCCCGCATTGCCGTGCGCGCATCGTGCCTGGTGTCTCGCTGGACCTGCTTGGCCTGGTGGATGCCGGCGAGATCGACCTCGCGGTGCTGATCCGCCCGCCGTTTGCGGTACCGGCCGATCTGGAATGGCGCACGCTGGTGGCCGAGCCCTTCGTGCTGCTGGTGCCTGCCGCCGTGCCCGGCGACGACTGGCGCGCGCTGCTCGCCCATCAACCGTTCATCCGCTATGACCGCCGCTCGTTCGGTGGCCGCCGCGTCGACCAGTTCCTGCGCGACCAGCGCATCACCCCGCACGACGTGATCGAACTCGATGAGCTGCAAGGCATGACGCAACTCGTGGCGCGCGGGCAGGGCGTGGCACTGGCCCCGCAGACCGCCGCGCAAGCCGCCTGGCCACCCGGCACGCGCGCCGTCAGCCTGGGCGACGCCACGTTCTACCGAGAGATCGGCCTGATCGAGCGCCCCCGCCATAGCCGCCAGCCCATTGCGGGGCGGCTTGCCGATTGCATCGACGAAGCCGCACGCGCCGACCGCACCTGAAGCCCATGGTGAGCGCGTGATATCCGGCATTCAGATCGCGCGTTGACCAAGCGTTATATCAACTCGTATATTACGGCCGGTCATTCATCTACGTCCGGGTCTTTCATGCAACGTTTCTCGGTTCGTGCGCAGGTGCGCGCCATTGGCCTGGTCGCTGCGTTGTCGCTGGGTTTTGCAGCGCCAGCCCGGGCGGCGGACCTCGTTGTCTCTGCCGCCGCCAGCCTGACCAACGCCTTCAAGACGATCGCGCAGCAGTACGAAGTGCTGCATCCGGACACCAAGGTCGTGCTCAACTTCGGCGCGTCGGACGTGCTGATGCAGCAGATCGTGAAGGGCGCCCCGGCCGACGTGTTTGCCTCCGCCGACCAGGAGGCGATGAACAAGGCCGCAGCGGAGAAAGTCATCAAGGGGGAGACGCGCCACGACTTTGTCGCCAACCAGCTGGTGCTGATCGTGCCGGCCGCCGGCACGGTGCCCGTGCATGCGCTGGCCGATCTGACGAGGCCCGACGTGAAGCGCGTGGCGATCGGCAATCCGGCGTCGGTGCCGGTGGGCCGCTATGCCAAGCGTGCGCTGGAAGCGGCCAAGCTGTGGGAGCCGGTGGAGACCAAGGCGGTGCTGGCGCAGAACGTGCGCCAGGCGCTGGACTATGTGTCGCGCGGCGAGGTCGAGGCCGGCCTGGTGTTCTCCACCGATGCCGCCATCGCCGCCGACAAGGTGAAGGTGGCGAGCCCCGTGCCGCTGAACGTGCCGCTCACGTACCCGATCGCCGTGACGTCTGGCACGAAGCAGGCCCAGCAGGCGGCCGACTTTGTGGCCTATGTGCTGTCGCCGGCGGGCCAGGCGGTGCTGGCCAGATACGGCTTCCTGAAGCCGTAATCACTCACGCCGTGGCGGGTTGGCCTGCGCGCTCGGCGTCCTTCTTGGGCGTGCGGTGAATGCGCAGCACCAGGAAGGCGCCGGCCACGCACAGCCCACCAGAGATCATCGAGGCAAGCGTGTAGTTGCCCAGCGAGGCGCGCATCATGCCCGCACCCAGCGTGGCGAATGCCGCGCCCAATTGGTGCCCCGCGACGATCCATCCAAATACGATCGGCGCGGCGGCCTTGCCGAACACGTCGTTGGTCAGGCGCACGGTGGGCGGCACGGTGGCAATCCAATCCAGGCCGTAGAAGACGGCGAACACCGGCAGGCCGAAGAACTCGAAGCCGAACGCATACGGCAGGTAGATCAGCGACAGCCCGCGCAGGCCGTAGTACCAGAACAGCAGCACGCGGCTGTTGTAGCGGTCGGACAGCCAGCCCGACAGCGTGGTGCCGACCAGGTCGAAAATCCCCATCGCAGCGAGCAGGCTTGCGCCCTTCACTTCGGAGAACCCGTGGTCTGCGCACATGGCGATGAAGTGCGTGCCGATGTAGCCGTTGGTGCTCGCGCCGCAGATGAAGAAGCTCGCAAACAGCAGCCAGAAATCGCGCTTGCGGGCTGCCTGCACGAGCGTCTGCATGGCTAGCGTGATGGGGTTCGCGCGCGGGCCGTGATCGGCTTCCGGCGCATCGGCGGGTTCGCCGTACGTGCGCAGACCGACGCTCTTGGGCGATTCCGGCAGCAGCAGCCACACGACAGGCAGCAGAAGCGCAAGCACGCTAGCCACGATCAGCACGACCGGGCGCCAGCCGTAATGCTCGACCACCGCCGCCATCATCGGCAGGAACACGAGCTGCCCCGTCGCCGAGCTGGCCGTCAGGATGCCCATGGCCAGGCCGCGATGCGAAGTGAACCAGCGGTTGACCACCGTCGCGCCCAGCGTGATGGCCGCCACGCCCGTGCCGCCGCCCACCATCACGCCCCACAGGAGCACCATCTGCCACGGCTCATGCATCATCGCCGACAGTGCCGTGCCCGCCACCAGCACCGCCAGCGCACCGAGCACCGTCGGGCGGATGCCGAAATACTGCATCGATGCGGCCGCGAACGGCCCGGTCAGCCCGTACAGCGCAATACCGATCGAGATGGCCAGCGAGATCGTGCTGCGGCTCCAGCCGAATTCGTGCTCGAGCGGCAGCATCATCACGCTGGGCGTGGCCCGCGTGCCGGCCGCGCACAGCAGGATCAGGAACACCACTGCGAGCGCAATCCAGCTGTAGTGGAAACGTGGGGCGATGAGGCGGGCAAGTCGCTGCATGAGGTGTCCGATTCGTTCGATTCGATTCTTGTGGGGGCGACAATGTCGTATTCGTTACCGGTCGGTAACAACGTGGTTGCGATAGTAGGTACCGCTCGGTAACATGTCAAGCAGCATTCGAATGACACCGGCGTGGCTGGGGATTTGCCTCCCGCCGCGCCTGCAGGAGTACCACCATGGCCACCGCTGCCCGTCGCGGACCTCGCGCACTTTCCACCGTTTCAACCGCTGACTCCGTCGATCAACCCAAGCCGACGCCGCGCCGTATCAGCGGTGAGGACGCGCACGCGAGCTTGCTCGAGGCGGCGCGTCAACTGTTTTACTACGAAGGCGTGCGGGCCGTGGGTGTCGAAGCCGTGGTGGAGAAGGCCGGCGTCAACAAGATGAGCCTCTACCGGCAGTTCAAGTCGAAGGACGACCTCGTCCTCGCGTACCTGGAGCGCAGCGAAGAGAGCTTCTGGGGTTACTTCAACGCCAGCGTGGCCAAGCATCCCGACGATGCGCGCGCGCAACTGCTGCAGTTCTTTATCGATGTATCTGAACGCGCCTCACGCCCCGGCTACCGGGGCTGCCCGTTTGTGAATGTGGCGGCGGAGTTTCCGGACATGACGCATCCTGCCCGGCAGTTTGTCCAGCGCAACAAGGCGCTGCTGCTCGGCCGCCTGCGGGACCGTGCCAAGGCCGCCGGCGCGACCGACCCCGATGCGCTGGCCGACGACCTTGCTTTCCTGATCGAAGGAGGCTATACCGCCAGCCAGACCTTCGGCGCCGATGCACCGCGCCTCATCAAGAGCCTGCCGCGCACGGCACGCGTGTTGCTCGATGCGGCTATCCCCGCGCGCAAACCGGACTGATGTTGTAGCGCACTCACGCAGACAAGACATGGGCGCGCGGGTGTCGTGCGATGCCGCTACACTCGCTGGCATTGTTGCTTCGGCTGCACCTCGATGACGCCCAACCAAGTCCCGCTTTCTCCCGTTCGCACGGCGCCCGCCACGCCGCTGACCTTGCCGGCCGCGTTGTCGCAGGCGCAGCGCGCGCTCGATCGCATCGTGCTGGGCAAGCCGCTGCAGATCCGTTTGGCGCTGGCGTGTCTGCTGGCACGCGGGCATCTGCTGCTGGAAGACCTGCCGGGCGTAGGCAAGACCACGCTGGCGCATGCGCTGGCCCGCACGCTCGGCCTGCAATATCAGCGCGTGCAGTTCACGAGCGACTTGCTGCCGACCGACCTGATCGGCGTGTCGATCTACGTGAAAGAAAAGGGCGCCTTCGAATTCCACCCGGGGCCGTTGTTCGCGCAGGTGGTGCTGGCCGATGAAATCAACCGCGCCACGCCCAAGGCGCAAAGCGCATTGCTCGAAGCGATGGCCGAAGGGCAGGTCACGCATGACGGTGCGACGTATCCGCTGCCCGAGCCGTTCTTCGTGATCGCCACGCAGAACCCGCTGAACCAGATCGGCACGCATCCGCTGCCGGAGTCGCAGCTGGACCGCTTCACGATGCGGCTGTCGCTGGGGTATCCCGACCAAAGCTCGGAGCGCGCGCTGTACCTGGGCGGCGGTGCACCGCAAGACATCGAACCCGTGCTGGCGGCTGCGCAAGTCGTGGCGCTGCAGACGGCCGCCGATGCCGTCCACGTGGCGCCGGCGCTGGTGGACTACGTGCTCGCGCTTGTGAATGCCACGCGCACCGATGCGCAGGTGCAGATGGGCCTGTCGCCGCGTGCGGGGCTGGCGTTGCTGGCCGCTGCGCGCGCCTGGGCGCTCATCGATGGCCGCGATGCGGTGCTGCCCGAGGACGTGCAAGCCGTGTTCAAGGCCGTGGCGGCGCATCGCCTGCTGCCGACGGGCGGCACGCTGTCGGCGACCGCGCTGGCGCAGCGGCTGCTCGATACGGTCGCCATTCCCTAAGTAGGCAGCGCCATGGCGCGATTGCGATCCCGGCTGCTCGCGCCGTTGCGTCTGCTCGGTACGGGCCTGGCGATGCTGCCCGGCGTGCGCTTTGCGCGGGCACGCGTGCAACGCTTTCTGCAGCGGCCGCGCACGCCACGCGAAGGCCGTATCCGCCTGGACCGCAATCACGTCTACATCCTCCCCACCACAGCCGGCGGCGGCTTTGCGCTGCTGCTCGTGGTGATGCTGCTCACCTCGCTCAACTACAACGTAAGCCTGGGTTTTCTGCTGACCTTCGTGCTGGCCGGCGTGGCGGCGTCCGCCATGTGGCAGACGCATCGCAACCTCGTCGATCTCGAAGTGCGCGGCGCGGCGGGCGAAGCCGTGTTTGCCGGGCATGCGCTGAATGTGGGCGTCGCGTTGGCCAACGTCACCCCGTGGGCGCGCGTGGGGGTGGATGTGAGCGCCGCGCAAGCCGCTGCCGTGGAAACCTCGCTCGACGCGCAGGACGCCATCGTGGCCGCGCTGTCTTTCGCCGATCAGCCGCGCGGCTGGTTCAAGCTGCCGCGCCTGACGGTGTCCACGCGTTTTCCGCTCGGCCTGTTTCGCGCGTGGAGCTATGCCGATGCGCCGCTGACCTTGCTCGTCTATCCCGCGCCGGAACCCGCTGCGCCGCCGCTGCCCGCCAGCTTCGCGCCGGACCCTGGCGACGAAGACGACACGCGCGCCGCGCGCACCCATGTCGAAGAAGCTGCAGACCAGCTACGCACCTACCGCCCGGGCGACGCACTGCGCAGCATTGCGTGGAAACACAGCGCACGGCTGGACACCTGGATGAGCCGCACCGGCCAGCAAGTGCGTCACGCGCAATGCGTCCTCGCGTGGGAAGCGCTGCCGCCGTCGATGAACGTGGAGCAGCGCCTGTCGCGGCTGTGCGCCTGGGTGCTGGCCGCCGAGCACGCGCCCGCTGGCGATGAGCCCGAATACACGCTGAGCCTGCCGGGCGTTGTCATCGGCCCGGCGCGCGGTGCCGCGCATCGGGATGCGTGTCTGCGTGCGTTGGCGTTGTGGGGCAAGCCTGCGATGCCGGAAGGCGAAGCCGCATGACGACGACCGCCACCATCGGCACCGAAGCAGCCGCCTTCGGCTCCGCCCGCGCGTTGACGCACCGCGAGCATGGCTGGCTCATTGCGCAGCTTGCCGTCGTGCTCGCGCCGCTGCTGCGTGCGCTGCCGCTTGTCACGTGTGCCGTGTTTGGCGTGCTGCTGCTTTGGCGCGCGCTGTTGTGGGTGCGGCGCGCGCCGTTGCCCGGCAAGTGGGTGTTGGGGCTGACGGGCGTGGCGACGCTTGTCGTGACGCTGGCGCTCTCGATGCGCACGGGCGGGAACATCGGGCGGGACTTGTCGGTGGCGCTGCTTGGCGCGTTTCTCGTGCTCAAGCTGATGGAATCGCACACGGTGCGCAACGGCGTGCTCGTCACGCAGTTGTGCTGTTTCCTGCTGCTCTCGCAGGTGTTGTTCGACCAGCCGCCGTGGCTGGCCGCGACCATGCTGGCGACCGTGGCGCTGCTGCTGCGCAACTGGCTGTTGCTGCTGCATCCGCAGGCGCGTGCGCGCGTGTCGCCGGCGCGTGTGCTGGCGCGCCTGGTGCTCATGGGTTTGCCGTGCGCGGCCGTGCTGTTCCTGCTGTTTCCGCGGCTCGATCATCCGCTGTGGCGCCTGCCGCAAACGGCCGACACCGCCGTCAGCGGCCTGTCTGACCGCATGGCCCCCGGCTCCGTCGGCCAGTTGATCCTGTCGGACGATCTGGCCTTCCGCGTCGACTTTGTCGGCGCGCCGCCACCGCTCGACACGCTCTACTGGCGCGGCATGGTGCTGTGGCGTTTCGATGGGCAGACGTGGACGGCTGCATCGATGCGGCAACGTCCCGCGCCGGAAAGCGTACCCAATTCTGCGGACGCAATCGGCGGTGCGCCCGGTGTGTTCGACTACAACATCACACTCGAACCGACGCGCCAGCGCTGGCTGTTTGCGCTCGATCGCGGCCAGTCGATCGAGGCACGCGACGGCACCGGCCGCAGCATCGACGGCGAGTTCATCAGCACGCAACCGCTCGACCAGCGTGTGCGCTATCACGCTCGCTCGCGGTTGCCTGCGCGCAATCGCGCGGACGACGCGGCCGCGCTTGACCCGCTTACGCAGCAGATGGCGCTGGCATTGCCGGCGGGCAACCCTCAGGCGCGTGGGCTGGCGGCGCAATGGGCAGAGCTGCCGCCGCCCGACCGCGTATCGGCCGCGCTCAAGCTGTTCGGTCGCGCTCCGTTTGCCTACACGCTTGAACCCGAGCCGCTGCAGGATCAGCAGATCGACGATTTCCTCTTCCGCACGCACCGCGGCTTCTGCGAGCACTACGCGGGCAGCTTCGTCTTCTTGATGCGCGCGGCGGGCGTGCCGGCGCGTGTGGTGGTGGGCTATCTCGGCGGCGAGGTGAATGCCGTGAGCGGCGACATCATCGTGCGCCAGTCCGATGCGCATGCCTGGGCCGAGGTGTGGCTCGACGGGCGCGGCTGGGTGCGTGTGGACCCGACCGCAGCCGTCGCGCCGCAACGCGTTGAACGCGGCCTGGCTGCCGCCGTGCCGGCGAACGAATTCCGCTCGCGCCGTGCAGAAGAACCGGGCTGGCTGCGCAGCGTGCGCTGGGGGCTCGATGGCCTCATCAGCGGCTGGAACAGTTGGGTGCTCGGCTACGACCGCAACCGCCAGGCGCGCCTGTTCGCGTGGCTGGGGCTGGATGCGGCTGACCCTCGCGCAGTGCTGTGGGGCGTTTCGGGCTTGTTCCTGCTGGCCGCGCTGCCGCTTCTGTGGCAGCAGCGCAAGCCCAAGCCGGACCCCGTGCAAGCCCAGTGGCAGCGCCTGTGTGATCGGCTGGCGCGGCATGGCTGCACGCGTGGGCCGGCGGAGGGCCCAATGGCCTACGCCGAGCGTGCTGCCGCGCAATTTCCGCAAGCGGCACAGGCTTTGCGCAATGCCGCCGCCGGCTACGTCGCCCTGCGCTATGGTCGTGACGATGGCGATGCGCAAGCGCGTGCCCGGCGGTTCACGCAGTGGCGCGAAGTCGTGGCGCAAGTTCGGTTGAGCTAGCGGGCAAGCTGTTGATCGGCTTAGAAAACGTGCCCCAAATGCGGGCAAACACCCAGCGAATCGGGCGCGCGGGTCATTCACCTGTGATGGAATATTTTCCAATCCGGGGTTTAAATATTTCGGATAGATAACTCCGGCAGTGCAATAACTGCACGCAGTTTCCCGATTGCAGATAATCGGTGCGACACGGTTACGCAGTCTGTGCGCATTATCGGTGCATATTCGATCCGATTTGACGTCGATGCCCTCACTGGCACAGCGGGAACCTTTCTCATACGATGGTTTTCGTAACGTTTCCGCTGCACTGCAACGTTTGCCGAAAACACCCACCCAACTGGGTTTGCGGCCAGCAGCGGTTTCGAAGATTCCGCAGGAGCCATACCAATGCATCGACCGAAACGCATGCTTGTCGAGAATGTCGCGTGGGCGCACGAAACAGCCGCGCGCGACCCTGAATTCTTTTCGCGTTTGGCCCAAGGCCAACAACCCCAGGTGTTATGGATCGGCTGCGCAGACAGCCGCGTGCCGGCTGAAACCATTACCCATTCCAACCCCGGCGATTTATTCGTTCACCGCAATATCGCCAACCTCGTCTGCCCGGCGGACGACAACACGATGAGCGTGCTCGAATATGCCGTGCGCGTGCTCAAGGTCGCCCACGTGATCGTGTGCGGGCATGACGGCTGCGGCGGCGTCCGTGCATCACTGCTGCCGCCGCCCGACGGACTGCCGCACGTGGCGCGCCGTATTGCGCCGTTGTGTGCGCTGGCGGGTCACCACCGTGCAGAACTCGATGCCGTGCCCGATCTGGACGCGCGCGTCAATCGCCTGGCCGAACTCAACGTGCTCGAACAGGTGCGCTGTCTGCGCGAGAGCCCCATCGTGCGCGATGCAGAACGACCGCCGCGCGTACACGGGTGGATCTTCGGCCTGGCCGACGGGCATATCCGCGTGCTGGCATCGGGCGATCCCGATGCGGAACACGCTACCCGCGGCGACATCCTGATGCCAGCCGAGGCCATCGCGTAGCCCGATTGACGGCGGTGGCGGCGGCCGCCGTTTCCCGACGTTTCCTCTCTCCTCACGCATGCCGGCGGTGCCTCCGCCCGCAGGCAGGCGTTCGCGCGTGCGCAGTTCCTACAACTCCAAGACCATGCAGACACCAACCTCACCGGCTTTCTTCCCGCGCGACATGCTCGCCGGGCTCATCGTCTTCTTCGTCGCCCTGCCGCTGTGCCTGGGTATTGCCAATGCGTCGGGCGTCGACCCGCTCGCGGGGCTGCTCTCCGGCATGATCGGCGGCCTGGTGGTGGCGTTGCTCAGCGGCTCGCAACTGAGCGTGAGCGGCCCGGCTGCCGGCCTTGTCGTGATCGTCGTGGATGGTATTGCCCGGCTGGGCGGCTTCTCGGCGTTTCTGGTGGCCGTGGCGCTGGCGGGCGCGCTGCAGTTTGTATTCGGCATGCTGCGCGCCGGCCGATTTGCGGCGTATGTGCCGTCGTCGGTCATCAAGGGCATGCTGGCGGCGATCGGGCTGCTGCTGATCATCAAGCAGGTGCCGCTGGCCTTCGGGCTGGCAGGCGAGGGCGGCGCTGCAGGCGTGGCGGGCGCGGGCATGATCGCCACGCCGTGGGGCTCGATCTCCTTGCCAGCGCTGCTGGTGACGCTCTTGTCAGCCGCCGTGCTCATCGGTTGGGACACACCGATGCTGCGCCGCTTTACCGTGGTCCGCGCACTGCCTTCACCGCTGGTTGTGGTGGCACTCGGCATTGGCGTGACGTTGCTCCTTGAGGTGGTGGCGCCGGGCATCGCTGTGCCGGCCGAACACCGTGTCGATCTGCCATCGCTGGCGTCGTTCGGGGCGTTTCTCGATGCGCTGGAGTCGCCCACGTTCGGGGCGCTCGGCAATCCGGATGTCTGGCGTGTAGCCGTGGCATTGGCCATCGTGGCCAGCCTCGAGACGCTGCTGTGCCTGGAGGCCGTCGAGCAGATCGACCCGAAGAAACGTGCCGCATCGCCGGACCGTGAGCTGAAGGCGCAAGGCGTGGGCAACATGGTGGCAGGCCTGCTGGGCGGGCTGCCTATCACTTCCGTCATCGTGCGCAGTTCGGCCAACGTGCACGCCGGCGCGCAGAGCCGCTGGTCGGCTGTCGTGCATGGCGCGCTGCTGCTGGCGAGCGTGTTTGCGCTGACGGCCATCGTCAATCTGATCCCGCTGGCGTGCCTGGCGACCATCCTCATCTTCACCGGCTACAAGCTGGCCAAGCCGTCGCTGTTCGTGGCGGTGGCGCGGGAGGGTTGGGACCGCTTTGCGCCGTTCATCGCCACCATCGTCGGCGTGCTGCTGACGGATTTGCTGATCGGCATCGTGATCGGCATTGCGCTGAGCATCGCGCTGGCGATTCGCGCCAACCTGCGCCGCACGATTGTCATGGCGCGCCATCACGACCACTTCCTGCTGACATTCCGCAAGGATGTGTCGTTCATGGGCAAGGTGCCGCTCAAGCGCTATCTGGCGCAGGTGCCCGATCACGCCACGCTCATCGTCGACGCCGCCCGAGCCGATTACATCGACCCCGACGTGCGCGAGATGGTCGAGCACTTCATCGAAGCGGCGCCGACGCGCGGCATCGTCATCGAACGCCATCACTTTGATGCGACCGTGCCGCAGCGTGCTGCCGGGCTCCGTATGCCGCGGCTGCCATTTATGCGAACGGCAACGAGATAACGTGTGCTCGGAGGCTTAACTCAATTTGAGTAATTTGGAGCGTTGCCTCCAAACATAATCGGAAACCCTTGCTGCCAAGCGAACGTTTGCGCCACGGTGACACTGCGTCTGGCGGACGTTTGCTGCCCGCGGTTGGCTTGAGGACGGGGATCGCCGGCGTTTGACAATGTTTGCAATTGCCATCGACTCGGTTAATAGACTGGATTTGAACGCGCTATCCAGCGAGTCCGACGGCGCACCGATAAAGGATCGAATCAGGCAAAAGTGCGCATTATCAAGCGCATTTTTAAAACGGGAGGCAGACATGAAGACATGGCAACGAGGGACACTGGTTTCGGCGGCGTTGGTTGGCCTGCTTGTGCTGGGCGGTTGCGCCAGCTCCGGCTCGGGCGACATGAGCGGCACCTCCGGCAACGGCGGCAGTTCGGCCAACAACGGTGGCGGCTCAGGTTCCAATGGCTCGGGCGGCACGACGACCACCGCATCGACCACACCCACCGGCGACGTGGCCAACAAGGGCGGCGGCGTGCTAACGGCCACGGGCGGTGCCGTCAGCGGGCTCGGTTCGACCATCGGCGGCAGCAATCTGCCGGGAGCATCGGGGTTGGGCAACGTGGTCGACAACGCAGGCAAGACGGTGTCGGCGCTGGGCACCGGCGTGCAGTCGGGTCTGGGCAGCATCGGTACCAACCCGAACCCGATCGGCACCACGGTCTCAAGTACCGGCAACGTGGTGACGCAAGTGGGCAACACCGTCGATGCCACGGGCGGCCTCGTGAGCAGTCTTGGCACCGGACCGCTGCAGCCGCTTTCGCCGGTCACGGCACCGGTCGGCGGTGCGGTTTCGCAGGTGGGGCAGGCGGTGGCCGGCGCGGGCGGCACGCTCGGCACGGCCTTGTCGACCGGGCCGGTGGAACAGGTCACGCAGCAGGTCAGTTCCGCTGTGGTGCCGCTGACCTCGCAGGTGACCACCGCCACGCAGACGCTGGGTAACACAACGGGCCTGGGCGCGCCGGCAACCAACCTGCTGCAGACCGTGGGCGGCGGGGTGGCGAATGTGGGCACGTCGCTCACGGCGACGAACGCGCCGGTCGTGTCGGGCCTTGGCGGCGTGGTGACCGCCACGGGCAACACCGTGGCCGCGTTGGGCGGCCCGCTGTCCGGCGGCAGCACAACGGCCAGCCCGCTGGCGCCAATCACGAGCGCACTGGGCGGCGCCACGGGCGGCAGCAATCCGCTCGGTGCGGTGACGGGCGCACTGGGTGGGGCGACTTCCACGGGCGGAGCCACGGCGCCCATCGGTTCGCTGGTGACCAGCGTCGGCACGTCGGTTACGTCGACGGGGGCCACCACGCCGCTGTCACCTGTCACGGGTGCGGTGGGCGGCGCGTTGACCACCGTTGGCGGTGCGCTGTCGCGCTGAGCCGCAGCCGAAAAAAAGAAGGCCAGCAAAGGCTGGCCCATCTTCCAGCCGTTCATGCGTTGGCGCTGAACGGCTTTTTTGTTGGTGACGCTCAGCCCGGCACGCGCACCCAGCCTTCCATCAACACGCGCGCACTGCGGCTCATGATGGCCTTGGTGACCGTCCATTCGCCGTCCACCAGCTTGGCTTCCGCGCCCACGCGCAGCGTGCCGGACGGATGCCCGAAGCGCACGGCACCGCGTTCTCCACCGCCCGCTGCCAGGTTGACCAGCGTGCCCGGGATGGCCGCTGCCGTGCCGATGGCAACCGCTGCCGTGCCCATCATCGCGTGGTGCAGCTTGCCCATCGACAGCGCGCGCACGAGCAGGTCCACATCGCCTGCGCCGACCTTCTTGCCGCTTGATGCCACGTAGTCCTTCGGCGGCGCGACGAACGCCACCTTCGGCGTGTGCTGCCGCGTGGCGGCTTCTTCAATGCTCTTGATCAGGCCCATGCGCACCGCGCCGTGCGCGCGGATGGTCTCGAACATCGCCAGCGCCTTCGCATCGCCGTTGATGGCGTCCTGCAGCTCGGTGCCGGTGTAGCCGATGGCCTCTGCGTTGATGAAGATCGTCGGGATGCCCGCGTTGATCATCGTCGCCTTGAGCGTGCCCACGCCGGGCACATCAAGATCATCGACGAGGTTGCCGGTGGGGAACATCGCGCCGCCGCCGTCGCCTTCCTCTTCGGCAGCCGGGTCGAGAAATTCGAGTTGCACTTCCGCCGCCGGGAAGGTCACGCCGTCCAGCTCGAAGTCGCCCGTTTCCTGCACCGCACCGTCGGTGATGGGCACGTGCGCAATGATGGTCTTGCCGATGTTGGCCTGCCAGATGCGGATGGTCGCGACGCCGTTTTGCGGCACCCGGCTCGCATCGACCAGGCCGTTGCTGATGGCGAACGGCCCAACCGCGGCGGAGAGGTTGCCGCAGTTGCCCGACCAGTCCACAAACGGCTTGTCGATGGAGACCTGGCCGAAGAGGTAATCCACGTCATGGTCGGGGCGCGTGCTCTTGCTGAGGATCACCGTCTTGCTGGTGCTCGACGTGGCGCCGCCCATGCCGTCGATCTGCTTGCCATACGGGTCGGGGCTGCCGATCACGCGCATGAGCAACGCGTCACGCGCCGCGCCGGGCTGTTGCGCGGCCGGCGGCAGGTCTTGCAGACGGAAGAACACGCCCTTGCTGGTGCCGCCACGCATGTACGTGGCGGGAATCTTCACTTGCGCGGGGTGGTTCATGCGGCCTCCTTCGAAGACTCAAGGAAGTCCTGTGCGAAGCGCTGCAGCACGCCGCCGGCTTCGTAGATCGAGACTTCTTCGTCGCTGTCCAGGCGGCACGTGACGGGCACTTCCACGCGTTCGCCGTTCTTGCGGTGGATGACGAGCGTGAGGTCGGTGCGCGGTTTGCGCTCGCCGATCACGTCGAAGGTTTCGGTGCCGTCAATGCCGAGCGTGAGCCGCGTGGTGCCTGGCTTGAACTCCAGGGGCAGCACGCCCATGCCGATCAGGTTCGTGCGGTGGATGCGCTCGAAGCCTTCGGCCACGATGGCCTCGACGCCGGCCAGTCGCACGCCCTTGGCGGCCCAGTCGCGCGAGCTGCCCTGGCCGTAGTCGGCGCCGGCAATCACGATCAGCGGTTGCTTGCGGTCCATGTAGGTTTCGATGGCTTCCCACATGCGCGTGACCTTGCCTTCGGGCTCGATACGCGCCAGCGAGCCCTTCTTCACCACGCCATCCACCACGGCCATCTCGTTGATGAGCGTCGGGTTGGCAAACGTCGCGCGTTGCGCGGTCAGGTGATCGCCGCGGTGCGTGGCGTACGAATTGAAGTCCTCTTCCGGCAGGCCCATCTTGGCGAGGTATTCACCGGCGGCGCTGCTGGCCAGGATGGCGTTGGACGGCGAGAGGTGATCGGTCGTGATGTTGTCCCCCAGCACCGCCAACGGGCGCAGGCCCTTGAGCGTGCGCTCGCCGGCCAGCGCACCTTCCCAATACGGAGGGCGGCGGATGTAGGTGCTCTGCGGGCGCCAGTCGTACAGCGGGCTCACGTTGGCAACCGACGCGCTGCGCTGCTCGAACATCGGGATGTAGACCTTGCGGAACTGCTCGGGCTTGACGGAAGCGCGCACGATGGCGTCGATCTCTTCATCGGTCGGCCACAGGTCTTTCAGCAGGATCGGCTTGCCGTTGGCATCGGTGCCGAAGCTGTCGCGCTCGATATCGAAACGCACGGTGCCCGCAATCGCATAGGCCACCACCAGCGGCGGCGATGCGAGGAACGCCTGCTTGGCATACGGGTGAATGCGGCCGTCAAAGTTGCGGTTGCCCGACAGCACGGCCGTGGCGTACAGGTCGCGGTCGATGATCTCTTGCTGGATCTTCGGGTCCAGCGCGCCGCTCATGCCGTTGCACGTGGTGCAGGCAAACGCGACGATGCCGAAGCCGAGCTTTTCCAGTTCGTGCTTGAGGCCGGCTTCTTCCAGATACAGCTCAACGGCCTTGGAGCCTGGCGCGAGCGAACTTTTCACCCACGGCTTGCGGGTCAGGCCGAGGCGGTTGGCATTGCGCGCCAGCAGCGCCGCGGCAATCACGTTGCGCGGGTTGCTGGTGTTGGTGCAACTCGTGATGGCCGCGATGATGACCGCGCCATCCGGCATCTGGCCCGGCGTTTCTTCCCACTGGGCGGCGATACCCTTGGCGGCCAGGTCGGTCGTGGCCACACGTGCGTGCGGGTTGGACGGGCCGGCCATGTTGCGCACCACGCTGGACAGGTCGAAGCGCAGCACGCGTTCGTATTCGGCGTTCTTGAGCGTGTCGGACCACAGGCCCGCGGTCTTGGCATACGTCTCGACCAGCTTGACCTGCTCGTCGCTGCGGCCGGTCAGGCGCAGGTAGTCGAGCGTGTTGTCGTCAATCGAGAACATTGCCGCGGTGGCGCCGTACTCGGGGGCCATGTTCGAAATGGTGGCGCGGTCGCCCAGCGTCAGCTTGGATGCGCCTTCGCCGTAAAACTCGAGGTAGGCGCCCACCACCTTCTGCTTGCGCAGGAATTCGGTCAGTGCCAGCACGATGTCGGTGGCAGTGATGCCGGGCTGGCGCTGGCCGGTCAGCTCCACGCCCACGATGTCCGGCAGGCGCATCCACGAGGCGCGGCCCAGCATCACGTTTTCGGCTTCCAGGCCGCCCACGCCGATAGCGATCACGCCCAGTGCGTCGACATGCGGCGTGTGGCTGTCGGTGCCGACGCAGGTGTCGGGATAGGCCACGCCGTCGTGCGCCTGGACAACGGGCGACATCTTCTCCAGGTTGATCTGGTGCATGATGCCGTTGCCCGCCGGGATCACGTCGACGTTCTTGAACGCGAGCTTGGTCCAGTCGATGAAGTGGAAGCGATCTTCGTTGCGGCGGTCTTCAATGGCGCGGTTCTTGGCGAAGGCGTCGGGGTCGAAGCCGCCGCATTCCACCGCCAGCGAATGGTCGACGATCAGCTGCACCGGCACGACCGGGTTGACCTTGGCGGGGTCGCCGCCCTGGTCGGCAATGGCGTCGCGCAGGCCAGCGAGGTCGACCAGCGCGGTCTGGCCCAGGATGTCGTGGCAGACCACGCGCGCCGGGAACCAGGGGAAATCCAGGTCGCGCTTGCGTTCGATGAGCTGTTTGAGCGAGTCGGTGAGGGCGGCTGGATCGCAGCGGCGTACCAAATTCTCGGCGAGGACGCGGGAGGTGTAGGGGAGCTTGTCGTAGGCGCCCGGCTGGATGGCTTCCACGGCCTCACGTGCGTCGAAGTAATCGAGGTTTGTGCCGGGGAGCGGTTTGCGGTGGGTGGTGTTCATGGTAGTGGTACATCCCTTGTTTCATCCCCTGCCGGGGCTGACTCACTTTCTTTGTCTTGCCAAAGAAAGTAAGCAAAGAAAGGCGCGCCCGATGCGGCGACCCCCTCCTTGAATTTATGTCGCAAGGAGGAGAAGGGGAAAACTCGCTGCGCTCAGACAGTTCCCCTTCTTTTTTCCTCCTTGCAACAGAAATTCAAGGCGCCGCATAGGGCAGGAACGTCAAAGGCCAAACCGTCTGAGTGCGTGCGGTGGCGTTTCTCTTACGGGCGCTTGCCGATCGGTACGAACTTCAGGTCGTCGGGGCCGGTGTAGTTGGCGCTCGGGCGGATGATCTTGTTGTCGATGCGTTGCTCGATGATGTGCGCCGCCCAGCCGGACGTCCGTGCGATCACGAACAGCGGGGTGAACATCGCGGTCGGTACGCCCATCATGTGGTACGACACGGCGCTGAACCAGTCCAGGTTGGGGAACATCTTCTTGATGTCCCACATCACGGTTTCCAGGCGCTCGGCAATGTCGAACATCTTGGTGTTGCCGGCTTCCTTCGACAGCTTGCGCGCCACTTCCTTGATGACCTTGTTGCGCGGGTCGGACACGGTGTACACCGGGTGGCCGAAACCGATCACGACTTCCTTGGCTTCCACGCGGCGGCGGATGTCGGCTTCGGCCTCGTCCGGGGTGTCGTAGCGCTTCTGGATCTCGAAGGCGACTTCATTGGCGCCGCCGTGCTTCGGGCCGCGCAGTGCGCCGATCGCGCCGGTGATGGCGGAGTAGATGTCCGAGCCCGTGCCGGCAATCACGCGGCCGGTAAACGTCGATGCGTTGAACTCGTGCTCGGCATACAGGTTGAGCGACACGTGCATGGCATCGACCCACGATTTGGGCGGCTCCACGCCGTGCAGCAGGTGCAGGAAGTGGCCGCCGATGGAGTCGTCGTCCGTTTCCACTTCGATGCGCTTGCCGTTGTGGCTGTAGTGGTACCAGTACAGCAGCATCGAACCGAGCGAGGCCATCAGGCGGTCGGCGATGTCGCGCGCGCCGGGGGTGGCGTGGTCGTCCTTTTCGGGCAGCACCGTGCCCAGCACCGACACGCCGGTGCGCATCACGTCCATCGGGTGGGCGGAGGCGGGCACCCATTCCAGGGCGGCCTTCACGTTGGCGGGCAGGCCGCGCAGGGCCTTCAGCTTGGCCTTGTAGGCCGCCAGCTCGGCCTTGTTCGGCAGCTTGCCGTGCACCAGCAGGTGGGCGACTTCTTCAAACTCGCACGCGCCGGCCAGGTCGAGGATGTCGTAGCCGCGGTAGTGCAGGTCATTGCCCGTGCGGCCAACGGTACACAGCGCGGTGTTGCCGGCCGTCACGCCCGACAGGGCCACGGACTTCTTCGGCTTGAAGGCGCCTGCGTTCGGCGTGCTGTTATCGGCTTCGCTCATGGTGTGGTCTCCTTGGATGCGTTGAATTGGTTTGGATGCGGAGGCGTTATTTCTGTGCGGCAAACAGCGCGTCGAGCTTGTCTTCGTACGCGTGGTAGCCGAGATATTGATACAGATCGGCGCGCGACTGCATGGTTTCCACGGCCGCCTTCTGCGTGCCGTCACGCATCACCGTTTGATAGAAATTGAGCGCCGCTGCGTTCATCGCGCGGTAGGCGCCGCAGCAGTACAGCGCGATGTCGACGTTGGCGCTGCGCAGCTCGTCGGTGGTAAAGAGCGGCGTGCTGCCGAATTCGGTCAGGTTGGCCAGGATGGGCACCTTCACGGCGGCCTTGAAGCGGCGGTAGTCGTCCAGCGTCTTCATGGCTTCCGGAAAGATCATGTCGGCGCCCGCTTCCACGTACGCGACGGCGCGCTCGATGGCGGCGTCGATGCCTTCGGAAGCGGCGGCATCGGTGCGGGCCATGATGACGAAGTCGTCATCGGTGCGGGCGTCCACGGCGGCCTTCACGCGGTCGACCATTTCATCGGTGGAAACCACTTCCTTGCCCGGGCGATGGCCGCAACGCTTTTGGCCAACCTGGTCTTCCAGATGCACCGCGGCCACACCGGCCTTGATGAACGAGCGGATGGTGCGGGCGATGTTGAAGGCGCCGCCCCAGCCCGTGTCGATATCGACCATCAGCGGAATCTGCACGGCGTCGGTGATGCGGCGGGCGTCGATGAGCACGTCTTCCATCGTGCTGATGCCCAAGTCCGGAATGCCCAGCGAGTTGGCCGCCACGCCGCCGCCCGACAGGTACACGGCCTTGAAGCCGGTCTGCTCGGCCATCTTGGCGGCGTAGGCAGTGATGGCGCCCACCACTTGCAGCGGTTGGGATTCAGCCACCGCAGCACGGAATTTGGCGCCGGCGCGGGTGGGGTGTCGTTGCGTTGTGCTCATGTGTGGCTCCAGAAAGAACGGCCTAGGAGAGCAGGAAGCGGGCCACCCGTGCGGGTTGACGTAACCCCTTGATTTGTATGGGTGTGACGTTGCCGCCCGCGCGCACTCCATTTCAAAAATGAAACTTGCGATTTCAATATGGAAACGCGCGGCGCATAATGTCCGGACTGCTGTTGTTCCCTGTCGCGCCGCACCATGAGCCCCACTGCAACCGACCTGACCGACCGCCCTCGCATCTGGGCCTGCGGTATCAGCCGCCTGAGCGATCTCTTCCTCGACATTGCCGCCGAGTACAACCACCGCGCCGAGCTGCGCGTCATCACGCGCGGCTTTGAAGACATCGTGCGCGAGATCGACGCGGCCGGCCCCGAGCGTCCCGACGTGGTGGTGGCAGGCGGCTCCAACGGCGCTTATCTGAAGCCGCGTCTGTCCCTGCCGGTGGTCGTCATCAACCCGACGGGCTTTGACGTGATGCATGCACTGGCTCGCGCCCGCCGCGATGCGGAATCGGTGGCGCTTGTCACCCACGGCGACACGCCCGAAGAGGTGCGCCGTTTTGTCGCCGCCTATGGCATGGACGTGGTGTTTGCCTCGTACACCTCGCGCCAGGGCGCAGAGAGTTGCGTGCTGGACCTGCGCGACCGCGGCGTGGGCGTGGTGGTCGGCCCCGGCCTGGTGACGGACCTGGCGACGCAGGCCGGCATGAACGCCGTGTTCCTGTATTCGCGCGACTCGGTGCGTGCCGCATTTGATACCGCGCTGGAAGTCGTACAGGCCACGCGCCGCGAAACGCTGCGCCGCCAGCGGCTGGACAACCTGCTGCAGCATCTGCGCGACGGCGTGGTCGCGCTGGATGCGCAGGGCCGCGTGGAAGCCATCAACGAGCGGCTGGCCACGGCGCTTGGCATCGAGGCCAAGCAGGCCATCGGGCAACCGCTGCTCAGCATCGCGCCCAACCTGCTCGGCTTGCTGCCCGATAGCGATGGCGACACGCTTGGCACCGTGCGCGGCGTGAACTACGTCATCCACCGCGGCCCACTGGCGAGCGCTGGCGCGGGCGCCGCTGAAGGCACGGTCTTCACCTTCCAGGAATCCCGCGCGGTGGAGCGGCTGGACCGCACGCTGCGCTCGCGCCAGCGCCCGCAGCAGTTCAGCGCGCGCTACCGTCTGGAAGACCTGGTCGGCGAATCGCTGCCCATGGAGCGCGTGCGGACGCTGGTCCGCCGCTATGCCAAGTCCGACGCCACGGTGCTCGTGCTGGGCGAATCCGGCACGGGCAAGGAGATGGTCGCGCAGGGCATGCATCAGCTCAGCGCGCGGCGCGATTTTCCGTTTGTCGCCATCAATTGCGGCGCTTTTCCCGAGGCGCTGCTGGAAAGCGAGCTGTTCGGCTACGAAGAGGGCGCGTTCACCGGTGCACGCAAGGGCGGCAAGACCGGCTTGATTGAAGCGGCGCACCGCGGCACGCTGTTCCTCGATGAAATCGGCGAGATGCCGCTGCCGCTGCAAAGCCGCCTGCTGCGCGTGTTGCAGGAGCGCGAAGTGGTGCGGCTGGGTTCCACCGAGCCCACACGCGTTGATATCCGCGTGGTGGCCGCCACGCACCGAGCGCTGACGGATGCGGTGGAAGCAGGCACCTTCCGCGCAGATTTGTATTACCGCCTCAACATCCTCAGCATTGCGCTGCCGCCGCTGCGCGAACGGCCCGACGACGTGATGCCCCTGGCCGCAGAACTGCTCGTGCAAGCCGCGCGCCGCGAACCGCGCCTGCTGCTGCGCATTGCCGACACGGAAGAGGCCGCCCGCGTGCTGGCCGGCATTGCCGAGCCGCTGCGGCGTTACACCTGGGCCGGCAACGTGCGCGAACTGCAGAGCGTGGTCGAACGGATTGCCGTTGAACTCGCCTATACCGAAGAGGCCGGCCCCGTTACGCACGACGTGCTGCGGCTGATTGCCCCTGAAGTGTTTGCCCACGCCGCGCCCGGCAAACCTGCGGCACTCACGCTGCGCGAACGCAGCCGGGGCGTGGAAGCGGACGAGATACGCGCAGCGCTGGCGGCACACGGCGGCGACCGGGATGCGGTCTGCGCGGCGCTTGGCATCAGCAAGACGACGCTGTGGCGGCGGCTGCAGATGGGCTAGATCAATAATCAGCGGCGTGGGTGTTGCGGTCGACGGGCGGGGTGACTATCGTGCAATGCTCCATCGAGCCTCACTGCGTACCGACAGGTGCGCGAACAGAAGGTCAACACCATGGCACAACAAAGCCGCCCCCACATCATCCTCGCCAGCCTGACGCTTGCTGGCGGGGCGCGCTACCCATCGGCCCTGGGCCATCTCATCCGGACGGCCGCTGTTGCGGCGTATCTGGCAAACGTTTTGGAGCTGGACGATGCCGAGCAGCGGCATATCTACCTTGTGGCGCCCGTGCACGACGTGGGCAAGCTCGGCATTCCGGACGACGTTCTGCTCAAGCCCGCCTCCCTGACCGACGCCGAGCACGAGATCATGCAACGGCACTCGAACATCGGTGCCGACCTGCTTGCGGGCACGACCGACCCGCTCCTGCAAATGGCGGCGACCGTCGCGCGCCATCATCACGAGCATTTCGACGGCAGTGGTTATCCGGCCGGCCTTGCGGGCGAAGACGTGCCGCTTTCCGCACGCATCGTCGCCATCGCAGATGCGTTTGACGCCATGCTGGAGCCGCGTGTTTACCGCGAAGGGATGCCGGAAGACGACGCAATCGATACGCTGGCCGACGAGAGCGGCCGGTATTTCGACCCTACGCTGGTGGAATGCTTCCTGAAGAACGTGTCGGGGGTCCGGCGCGTTCGGGCTGCAGCTGAAAGCCTGGTGCAGCAGTACGGCGACGTGTCGGGCGTCATCCGGTTCTATGCTGCGCGGGGCGAATCCCCTGCATTCCTCAGGCATATCCAGACGCTCGGATGACCGGCGCGCGGCCCCGCGCATCATCGCTGGCGCCGCAACACCGCGCGCGGCGATCTCCAAGGCGGGGTCACGCTCTTCGCGCAAGTATTTGCCGCGACACAGAAGTGGGTGAGCCGCCGCCCTGCAGCGCAATGCCCACATAACCCTTTGGACGGCTTTTCGGTCGGGCCGGAACCGTGGAGAATCGCGCTCCAACCCTGCTCGCCAACCTGTAGTTCGGAATGACAGAAAACAATCCCTCGGAGACCGCCCGGCACGCCCTCAGGCTGCTGGCCTCACGCAGGTTGGCGCCCACGCCAGACAACTTCGCCTCGATCTATTACGAAATCGCCGGCAACAAGCCAAACGCAGACGCCCAGGACGCCGACCGGATGGCGCTGGTGCGCGAGTTGTGCGAACAGCTCGCCCGTACGGTGGAATGCTGCCTGCCGGTGCTCGGTGAAGACGATGCCGGCATCGGCCCCGCCGCCTGGGCGCTGATCCGGGCCTGCCGCTCCGAATTCGAAAGTCTCGCCCACCTGAACACCAAGCTCTCGACGTTCAACCATCGGCTGTCGCTGGCGGCCGAAGACCAGAGCGAGATCCGCCGGGCATTGCTGGGCCTGCTGCAACTGGTGTTCGAGAACATCGCCGAGCTGTCGTTGGACGACCGCTGGCTGCGCGGCCAGATCGAAGCCCTGATGAAGGCCAGCGAAGCCCCCGTGAGCCTGCGCCGGCTGGATGACCTGCGCCGCCGGCTCATGGAGGTGATCCAGAAGCAAAGCTCGCTGAAGACCAAATCGATCGAGGCGCAGGAAGAGATGAAGCGGCTGCTGGCTGCCTTCATGGAGCGCCTGTCCGTCGCCGCTGAAACCTCGGGCGAGCATCACCGCCAGATGGAAGCCTGCGCCAAGAAGATCGAATCGGCCAGCAGCATTGCCGAGATCGCTCCGGCCATTCAGGATGCGTTGTCGGCCACCCGCTGGATGTCGCTGGAGTCGGCCCGCAATCGCGACGTGCTGTCGGCCATGAAGGTCAAGGCCGAAGAGGCCGCCGCCGAAGTCGCGCAACTGCGCAAGGCGCTCGACATGGCATCGGCGTCGGCGCGTCACGATCTGCTGACCGGCGCGCTCAACCGCAAGGGTCTGGAAGAGGCGCTGGAGCGCGAGGTTGCCCGCGCAGCGCGCCAGAACACCGCCCTCTCCATCGCGTTCCTCGACATTGACGACTTCAAGTCGATCAACGACACCCACGGCCACAGCTTTGGCGACGATGCGCTGTCGCACCTGGCCCAGGTGGCGCGAGAATCGATGCGCCCGCAGGACACGCTCGCCCGCTTTGGCGGCGAGGAATTTGTGATCCTGATGCCGGACACGTCGCTGGAAGAAGGCGTGCAGACCATCGTCCGCCTGCAGTGCGCGCTCACCCAGCGCTTCTTTGCGGCAGGCGACACCCGGCTGTTCATCACCTTCTCCGCCGGCGTGGCGGAAGTCGGCAAGGATGAACCGCCCATGGCGGCCATCCAGCGCGCCGACCGTGGCATGTATCAGGCGAAGCGCGCCGGCAAGAACAAGGTGGTCAGCGTCTGAAGCGCGCGCTCCAGGCTTGTTGCGACTACTCCAGCATCGATAGCGCATCGGCCAGCGACAGCACCGTCGTGCGCGACTCAAACGCCGTGGCAAACAGATGGTCGTGCACGACCGGGTCGGGGTCGTAGCAGCAATCCTTCACGGTGAACAGGCGGTAGTCGGCATCGCTCGCGTGTGCAATGGACGACAGCATCACGCCTGTCGACGCCACGCCCACCATGATCAAGGTATCAATGCCCTTGGCGGACAACCGCACCTGCAGATCGGTGCCGTAGAACACGCTGGCGCGGTGCGCGATGATGATCGGTTCATCGGGCTGCCGGCCGAGTTCCGGCGAGATGCGGTCTTCAACGAACAGCCCCAGTTGCTTGACGCCTTGCCCGTTCTTGTTCAACGGGCTGACTTCCGGATAGCCGGGGCTGAAGTGGAACTTCGCGAAGTAGACGCTCACGCCCTGGGCGCGCGCGGCGTCGCACAGCGTGCGGGTGTTGGAGAGCAGCGTGGGCGCGACCGAGGGAAACAACGCCATGATGTCGGTCTGGTAGTGCATGACCAACAATGCCGTTTGCTTGGGAACCAGCGCGAATGTCGACATAGGGCTACACGATCCGGGAGGGGAGGGCGGTCGACTCTATCACGCACACCTGTGTGGATTCACCACAGCCGGCGGGGCGTTCGGTTGCGGGCTGACAACCGCGGCGCTACATTACGACCTCGTCTAAAAAGGCAGACTTGGTTTGGTAAGCCCAAGTCCTTCCCTGCACGTGCATCGCGCGCAGCGGAAGCTCTGGCCGTGCCTCGTGCACTAGTCCCCACGACGAACATCCGACGCCATTCCGGCGCCTATTGTTCGTCCGTGCGGTTCTGGAATCTAGCCACGATGAGCCGCTCCGGTCGAACGACCACACAGGAGTAGTTCATGCACGACGCCACCCTCTACGACGTTGTCATTGCCGGCGCTGGCCCGGTTGGTTTGTTCCTCGCCTGCGAGCTTCGCCTCGCCCGTCTCTCGGTGCTGGTGCTCGAGCAAGCCGCAACGCCACACTCGCCTTTGAAGCAGCTTCCGTTCGGAATGCGCGGGCTGTCATCTCTGTCCATTGAAGCGTTCTACCGTCGCGGCTTGCTGGTTGACATCGCGGCACAGCCCCGCGCACACGCTGCACAAAGCCAACGCAACGCGTCCGCTGCGCATTGGATGCAGCACGTGCGCCGCCCAGGCGGCCACTTTGCAGGCATCCAGTTCTTCCACGACAAGATCGATGTGCATGGCGCGCAGTGGCAGTATCGCTTGCCTAGTCCGCCCGAAACCCACATGGCCAGCGACATGGCCCACATTGAATCCGTGCTCGCCCAGCGCGCTACCGCAATGGGTGCTGAGGTCCGGCGAGGCACGGGTGTGACCGGCTTCGAACAGGCGGACGAGGGCGTGACCATTTACGCGGGCAGCGAGGCCTTCCGCGCACGTTGGTTGGTGGGGTGCGATGGCGGCCGCAGCACGGTGCGCAAAACGGCCGGCTTCGAATTTATCGGCACGGAGCCGGAGTTCACTGGCTACTCCGCAGAAGTCGAGCTGGCGCAGCCACACGCGCTCGTGCCGGGCCGCTACTACACGCCGACAGGCATGTTCACTTACCAGCCGCCCGGCACCATCGCGATGGTCGACTTTGATGGCGGCGCGTTTCACCGCACCCAGCCGATTACGCTGGAACACGTGCAAGCGGTGTTGCGGCGAATCTCCGGTGCGGATGTCACCATCACCGCGCTCAAGCTCGTCACCACCTGGACGGACCGCGCGTTTCAGGCGACCACCTACCGCAACCGCCGCGTGCTGCTCGCCGGCGATGCCGCGCACACACATTCGCCGCTCGGCGGGCAGGGTCTGAACCTTGGCATGGGCGACGCCATGAACCTTGGGTGGAAGCTCGCGGCCACCGTTCGTGGCGACGCGCCCGATGGCCTGCTCGACACCTACACGCACGAACGGCACCCGGTGGGCGCGCAGATTCTCGACTGGTCGCGCGCCCAGGTTGCGCTCATGCGGCCAACCCCAGGAACGCGCGCGCTCGGCGCCATCATCCGCGATCTGATCGAGACGCCCGATGGCGCGACCTACTTCGCAGGGCGTATCTGGGGCCTCTCGCTGCGCTATGACCTCGGCGACGGCCACCCGCTGGTCGGCCGCAGCGCGCCCGATTTTGAACTGGCCGATGGCAGCCGCCTTGGCGAACACCTGCGCACCGGCAAAGGCCTGTTGCTGGACTTCAACGCAGGCGCGCCGCTAAAGGCGCTGGCAAGGCGACTGAGCGATCGCGTCGCCTATATCGCTGGCGACGCGACCGACAACCTCGGCCTGCGCGCCGTGCTCGTGCGCCCTGATGGCATCGTCGCGTGGGCAGGCGAGGACGCTGTCGACGAAGATGCGCTGGCGCAGGCCGCAATGCGGTGGTTTGCCGGACGTTGGCTGTAACCGGGCGGCTGGCCGTCTTGCCCGCCGGTCCTATAATCTGCGCTTCCCCCAACCGCACCCGCCAGCCCCCATGTTTTCTCCTCTCCACATCGCAGATCAATCAGCGCGTCGGGCCAGGAGACTCTGGGCAAACTACGGCATCTTCTGGCTCGGTGCCGTTCTGGTGGGGCTGGTGTCCGTTGGTTACGCCAAGCTCATCGACGTTGGCTTCGAGCTTTTTCGGAACATGGTGTCGCACGCGTTCTGGCTGCCGATCGTCATCACGCCGCTGGGGGCGGCACTGGCCATCTGGCTGACGCGCCGGTTCTTTCGGGGGGCCGAGGGCAGTGGCATTCCGCAGGTCATTGCGACGCTGGAGGATGGGCGGCTGTCCAGCGCGCTGCTCTCCCTGCGCATCATGTTCGGCAAGATCGTCGTCTCGTTCCTGGGCATCCTCTGCGGCTTCACGATCGGGCGAGAGGGGCCCACGGTGCAGATTGGCGCATCGCTCATGTATGCCATGCGGCGGGGCTATCGTCGGAGCAGCAAGCACATCGAGCGGCAGCTCACGCTCGCAGGCGCGGCCGCGGGGCTTGCGGCGGCGTTCAACACGCCACTGGCCGGCGTCGTGTTTGCCATTGAAGAACTGACGCGCAGTTTCGTGGCGCGCAATAGCGGCACGCTCATCACCGCCATCATTTTTTCCGGCGTGGTCGCGCTGGGCCTGCAAGGCAACTATCTGTATTTCGGGCGCATCCAGGCCATCGGGCAATTCCATCTGGCGCTGGTGCCTGTGGTGATTGGCGCGAGTGTCATCTGTGGCGTGGCGGGCGGCGTGTTCTGCTGGCTGCTGCTCAACATCCCCCGCTGGATGCCTGCGCGGCTGGTTGAAATCCGACAGGCGCAACCCGTCTGGTTCGCCTTCCTGTGCGGAGTCGCCATCGCTTTGATCGGCCTGGTGTCAGGCGGCACCACGTTCGGCAGCGGTTATGCCGAAGCACGGGGCCTGCTGGAAACCCATCAAGCGCTCTCGCCGTTCTATGCGGTGCTCAAGTTCGGCGCGCTCATCGCGTCGTACCTGTCCGGCATTCCGGGCGGCATCTTCGCGCCGTCGCTGGCGATTGGCGCAGGGCTTGGCAACGTCATGGCGCTCGTGACATCGGCAATCCCGCTGCCGAGCCTTGCTGCGCTCTGCATGGTCGGCTACCTGGCGGCAGTCACACAGTCGCCCATCACATCGTTCGTGATCGTGATGGAGATGATCGACGGCCACGAGATGGTCTTGCCGCTCATGGCCGTGGCGTTGCTGTCGAGCCAGGTATCCAAGATGCTGACGCCGTCGTTCTATCACACGCTTGCGCACCGGTTCCGGGCGTCGGTGCCGCGGCCGGCTGCGCAGTAGACACGCTCGCTAGCGGCACGAACCCACACTGCCCGCACAGCGCTCGTCCAAATACCCCAATCCGTGCTCAATGAAAGAGCGGCGCACCCCGACAAGGGCGCGCCGCTCTTTTTTTTTTGCGCAAAGTTCTATTTGAAATGCCCGCGCAGTTATTAACCCTTGCGCAGTCGGGGATATATCAATCCATCAATCGATCTCTAGAAATATTTCCGTGCGTTAACAAATTCCAATGGCGAGCATATCTAAATCAATTGGTTTACCAAACTAGGCATACTGGGCCGTTCCAATTGTAAAAACCTCGGTATTTCTAGTCCTAAATATCTAGACACCATTCGCAAAGTCGTCTACTTTTGTTCAGAATTTACAGTTTTCCCTCTGCGCTCGCTCAGCCCCTGCACATCAAGACGGGTTTGTGCATTGAGTCGGCGCTCCTACGTCAATAAAAAAGCCGCATCTACCGGGGGTACGGTAGCCATGAGTACGACGAGCTACACGGTCAGCGCAAACGATTGGGCTGATGCAGGGCACCAGGGACGTGTCTATCCACGCCCAGCCCACGCCATTCATGTCGCCATCAAGTGGCCGTTCGATCCGCCCTGATTCTTCGCGCCCTAACGGGCCAAGCCGTTGACCACTGAACAATTCGGCTCAGCGGACCAGCATTTAACTCCTGCCGTATTGAAGACGCTCCGTATCGGGGCGGCGAGTTGCTGCGTCCTTTTTAAAGCTGCGTGGTGGTCGGCTTTTGAATTTCTGGCAGTTCCAATCAATCGGGAACCCGCAGTTTTTGCGGGCGCCTGGGGCGCGTTCGTCCTTGTGATGTGTGCCGCGTAATGGCTGACCCGGTTTTTCTCTTTTTCTTGCGCTCTTGGCGAGCACGGTGGAATCCAAATGAACAAGTCCTACAAAACGATCTGGAATGAGGCGCTGGGCGCCTGGGTGGCGGCGTCGGAGCTGGATAAGGCTAAAGGGAAGGGCGGCACGGTCCAGCGTATCGGGCGCGCCTCCAGCCTGAACTCCGCCAGCGGCGCGATGACGCTGATCGCGGCGGCGGTCGCCGTCTTTGGCGCCGCGGTGCCGGAAGAGGCACTGGCGCAGGTGAACTGTTCCGGAGCGCCGTATTACGCCTACAGCGGTAGCTCGACCTGCGCGGGTTATCTGGCCGTCGCCAGCCAAGGCGGCTCTACAGCGTTTGGCTACAACACCCAGAGTACGGGGCTGAATGCGCTGGCTGTCGGTTATCAATCGATTGCTTCCGGCACCAATTCCATCTACCTGGGTGCGCGCAGCGCAGCGGGTACCGGTGCGAGCGCTGCGTCGGCGATCGGCATCGGCACCGACGTTACGGCAAACGGCAACTCGGCCATCGGTATTGGTGTGCAAAGCGTCTCCAGCGGCAACTTGTCGACGGCCGTCGGCCCCTTGGCGAAGGCCATCGGAGACAACACCGTTGCAGTGGGCACCAGTTCCAACGCGTCGGCGTCAGGTGTCGTCGCAGTGGGTAGCGGGGCGGCCGGTTCGCAAATCAACGGGGTCGCCGTGGGCTCGGGCGCGGTGGCCTCAGGCACCAACGCCATTTATTTGGGCGCACGCACCGGGGGTACGGGCGCGAGTGGCGGTTCGTCCATCGCCATCGGTACCGATGTCACTGCGAGCGGCACGAATTCGATATCGATCGGTGCTACCAGCACCGCGTCCGGCACGACGTCCGTCGCGCTTGGCGCAAACGCACAGGCGACGAATGCCGCCGCCACCGCGGTCGGTAACGGCGCAAAAGCCAGCGGCAACACGGCACTCGCGCTCGGCGGTCAGGCGCTTGCCATCGGCGACGGCACCGTTGCGGCGGGTCAGGGCGCGGGTGCGGGCTCAACCACCGGCAACACCGGCTCCGTGGCCGTCGGTATCGCCACCGGCACGCTCGTGAGCGGCGCACAGAACACCGCAGTTGGCGGCGGCATCGCGAGCGCGATGCGTGGCGCGGGGTCCGGCGTCACCGGCACGCGCAACGTCGCGATGGGCGCGGGCGACGGAACGGTCACGTATGACGGCACGCTGGCCGCATCCGCGGGTAACTTGGTGTCCGGCAACGACAACATCGCGATCGGCACGAACGCGGGCATCGGCGTGACTGCAAACGGCACGACATCGATCGGTTTGAACGCCAAGGCATCAGCCACGGGGTCGATTGCCGTCGGCGTTCTGTCGGCGGCCTCGGGCGGTTTTGGCGTGGCGGTGGGCAACGCGTCGGTGGCTTCGCAAAGTGGCGCAACAGCCGTGGGCAGCGGCGCAACAGCGTCCGGTGTATCGGGCACGGCCATCGGAAACAACGCGGTGGCATCTGGCACGAACGCCGTGGCGATGGGCCTGGGCGCGCAGGCTACGGGCGCCAACAGCGTGAGCATTGGCACAAGCAACGTCGTCAGCGGTGCGAATTCCGGGGCGATCGGCGATCCGACCACCATCACCGGCTCGGGTTCGTATTCGCTCGGTAACAACAACACGATCAATGCGAACAACGCGTTCGTCGTTGGCAACGGCGTGACGGTAGCCGGCGGCCTGGACGGCGCGGTCGTCCTCGGCAATGCGTCGACCGTGTCGGCCGCCGTGCAGACGCCGAACGGCGTGGTCGCAGGAACGACCCGCACGTTCGCAGGCGGCACGCCGGCGGCAGGCGATGTCGTCAGCGTCGGCTCGGCGGCTGCGCCGCGGCAGATCCAGAACGTAGCAGCCGGACGGATCAGCGGCAGCTCGACCGATGCCGTCAACGGCTCACAACTCTTCGCCACCAACCAGGCGGTGGATGGCATCTCCACCACGGTCAACAACATCCAGAGCGGCGCCGGCATCAAATACTTCCACGCCAATTCCACGGCGGCCGATAGCCAAGCCACCGGCACGGAAAGCGTGGCCGTGGGGCCGCTTGCAGTGGCCAGCGGCGCGAACAGCGTAGCCATGGGGAATGGCGCGCAGGCCACGGCCGCCAACTCCGTCGCACTCGGCGCCAACTCCACCACCACCGCCAACCTGGGTGCCGCCGCCTACAACCCGGGCACGGCACCGCTGGCCGGCACGTCGCCGGTGGGCGAGGTCTCGGTGGGCTCCGCCGGCAACGAGCGCCGCGTCACCAACGTCGCCGCCGGTTCGGCCGCAACGGATGCCGTGAACGTGAGCCAGTTGCAATCGGTGCAAACCGAGCTGACGCAAACCAAGAACGACGCGCTGCTGTGGGACCCGACCGCCAATGGCGGCACGGGCGCCTTCAGCGCCAACCACGGCGGCACGGGCCCGAACATCATCACGAACGTTGCGCCGGGCGCATTGAACGCCACGAGCACGGATGCGGTGAATGGCTCGCAGCTCTTCGCGACCAACCAGAACGTCACCAACCTCGGCAACACGATCAACAACATCCAGAACGGCGGCGGCATCAAGTATTTCCATGCCAATTCAACGGCGGCCGACAGCCAGGCCACCGGCACCGACAGCGTGGCCATCGGGCCGCTCGCGGTGGCCGCCGGCGCCACCAGTCTTGCAGCTGGCAACGGCGCACAGGCGCAAACGGCCAACGCACTTGCGCTGGGTTCGCTGTCGACGGTGTCGGTGGCAGGCGGTGTGGCCATCGGCTCGGGCGCCATCTCGGATCGCGCCATTGCCTCCGGTGTCGGCTCGATTCCCGCCGGCAGCCAGGCCGTTCCGTTCAACACGGCTGACGGGACGCTGCTGGGCGCCGTGTCGTTCGGCAGCGCCGCAGGCAACACCTATCGCCAGTTGACGAACGTGGCCGACGGCACGGGCCAGCACGATGCGGCAACGATCCGCCAGCTGACCGGCGCGCTGCAATCGTTCGCAGTTACGCCCACGCTGTACTTCCACGCCAACTCGACAGCGGCCGATTCGCTCGCGGTCGGTTCGCAGTCGGTGGCAGTTGGGCCGACGACGGTGGTGAACGGTGACAACGGCGTCGGCATCGGCAACGGCGCGATCGTTCAGCAAACCGCGCCGGGCGGCATCGCCATCGGCCAGGCATCGACCTCCGGCCAGGCCGATGCGATTGCACTGGGCAGCGGATCGACCGCAAACGGCGCGCAGTCCATCGCGCAGGGCGCCAACGCAAACGCGGCATTGGCCGGCGGCATCGCCATCGGTTCGGGCGCGAAGAGCAACGCGGTGGACGCCATGGCACTGGGCTCCGGCGCCACCGCCACGTTTGCCAACAGCGTTGCGCTGGGCGCGGGCTCGCTCACCTCGGTAGGCGCGTTGACCAACTACATGGCCTTTGGGCTGACAGCGCCGCAAACGTCGTCGGGTGAGCTGAACGTCGGCAATCGCCAGATCACGGGCGTGGCTGCCGGCCGCCTGGGTTCGGATGCAGTCAACGTGTCGCAGCTGCAGGCCGTCCAGCAACAGTTGGCCACGTACATCAACAACAACGGCGGAACGTTCACGTCCACCTCGCCCAACGGCACGACCAACAACACGCCGCCGGCCACGCCGGGCCCGAACTCTTCGGCGGGCGGCACGGGCTCGGTGGCGTCGGGCAGCAACAGCACGGCGTTGGGCAACAACTCGCAAGCAACGGGCAATAACACCACCGCCGTCGGTACCGGCGCAGTCGCCACGGGCAGCGGGTCAACGGCCATTGGTGCTGGCAGCAATGACGGCGGCCGCACAGATGTCGTGTCGGTGGGCTCCTCCACCTTGTCGCGGCAGGTCATCAACGTGGCTGCCGGCACGGCGCCCACTGATGCCGTCAACGTGTCACAGCTGAACAACGCCATCACGCAGGCCAACAACTACACCGACAACCAGGTCGCCGGCCTGCGCAACAGCATCGATTCGTACCGGCGCGATGCCGATGGCGGTACTGCCATGGCCATGGCAATGGCGGGCCTGCCGCAACCGACGGGCCCGGGCAAGAGCATGGTCGCGGTGGCAGGCAGTGTGTACAACGGCCAATCGGGTCAGGCGCTCGGTATCTCGACGGTGTCGGAAAACAACCGCTGGATCTACAAGGCCGCCGTCTCCACCAACACGCGCGGAACGTATGGCGCCGTGGTCGGTGCCGGGTATCAGTGGTGAGGCCAACCGCAGCACAGCAACCACCGCAACGTGACTCTTTCGGATTCCTGATATGAACAAGCGCTCAATTCCCGCCTGCATCGCAACGTTCTCGTGCATCTTCGCCCTTGCGGCATGCGCGGGCCCCGGCCCCACCGATACCGCGTTCCCCAACCCAGACGCGGCGATGACGCCCGAGGGTTCGTTCCCCAACGTTGACCACCTGCGCATGGTCGAGCCCGGCATGACCAAGGGCCAGGTCTATGAGCTGATCGGCGTGCCGCATTTTCATGAGAGCGTGTTCCGTGTGCGTGTGTGGAACTACCTGTTCCACTTCCGCAGCGCAGACAAGCCCGTCACGTGTCAGTACCAGATCCAGTTTGACGACGACAGCCGCGTGACCAAAACCCGATGGGCCGACCCGCAGTGCGAGACCTTTGCACCAGCAAAGCCTGCACAGTAACCAGACCGGTCAGAAGGAGAGTGTTGGATGAAACGTCTTGACGGCGCATTGAAGATCGTTGCGGCGGGCGCCCTTGCCGCCGCTTGCGTGCTGGCACACGGCGCGGAAGCGGGCGACTCCGCAGACGAGTTGCTCGGCAACGCCACGCTCGCGCTCAAGCGCATTGACGCGGGCGACTACACCGCGCTGTGGCAGCAGACGGCGCCTTTCGTGCGCGGCTTCTACACGGCCGATCGCTTTGCCAGCGGGCTCACGCAAGCGCGCAAGTCGGTCGGGGCGGTCAGCCAGCGCGGCTGGGCATCCGTCACGCGGCTGACCTATACAAAGGTCAAAGACGTTCCAGATGGCCTGTATGCAAACGTCGACTACGCAACGCGGCTCGCAGATGGCCGCATCGTCTACGAGAAGGTGAGCTTCCAGCTGGGTGCAGACGGGCATTGGTACTTCACCGGCTATGACGCGCGTCAGAACCAGGAGACCGTGACGCAAGCAAAGAAGTGACCGCGTGGTCCCGCACACCCACGCGGTCTGGCTGATCCGGGCATCGGTCTGCATTGCCGAGCCGCACACGCCCGGCAATGCAGATGCGGCAACCGATGAACGGTGAACTTAACCGCGCCGCGCCGCCTCAATCGTCGCGATGTCGATCTTGCGCATCGTCATCATCGCGTCGAATGCGCGCTTGGCCGCTGCGCGGTCCGGGTCGGTAAAGGCCGCCGTGAGCGCGCGCGGCGTGATCTGCCACGACAGCCCCCACTTGTCCTTGCACCAGCCGCAGGCGCTTTCCTGGCCGCCATTGCTGACGATGGCGTCCCACAGCCGGTCCGTCTCGGCCTGGTCGTCGGTCGCAATCTGGAACGAGAACGCCTCGGTGTGCTTGAACTGCGGGCCGCCGTTCAGTCCCAGGCACGGAATGCCCGCCACGGTAAATTCCACCGTCAGCACGTCGCCCTCCTGACCGGCGGGGTACTCGCCCGGCGCGCGGTGGACTGCGGTCACTTTGCTGTCCGGGAAGGTCTTGGCGTAGAAGTTGGCCGCGTCCAGCGCATCGCGGTCGTACCACAGACAGATCGTGTTCTTGCTGACCATGCATGTCTCCTCAAGGGGGCGGGCACCGGCATTTGCGGTCGCGGCATCCCACAGCGGTGCTCTTGCCGTTCAGTGATGGTGACGTGGGTGCCATTGCCGTGGGTGCACTCTCTCACACTCCTGCAGCCGCCATATGTACTGATTCTCGTAGGTTTGACGCATGCGTCATGCCGGCTCCGGCAGCTTGGCGATCACCTTGATCTCGAACTGGAAGCCGTAAAGCCACGTCACGCCGATGCCTGTGAGCGTGGGGTAGGGCGCCTCGCCCCAATGCTCCCCAACCACCTTCCAGATGGGCTCGAACTGCGTTTCGGGATTGACGATAAAGACCGTCACATCCACCACGTCCTGGAACGTGCAGCCGGCGCCGGAGAGGATTGCATTCAGGTTCTCGAAGGCTAGTGCCACCTGCTTCTGCAGATCGGGCTCGGGTGACCCATCTGGCCGGCTGCCCACCTGGCCAGACACAAACAAGAAGCCGTTGGAGCGGATGGCCGGTGAATAGCGGTTTCGCTCATACAGCGCTTGGCGCGCGGCCGGAAACACAACATCGCGTGCAGACATGAATCGCTTCCTTGCTGGGTAAAAAGGGTTGGGCTTAATGGGCTGCGCAGCCAGGGCACTGTAAGCATTCGCACGCCGTGGATAAACCACGCATGCCTACAATCACTGTTTGCTGTTGCCAAACAATCCTTCCTGCAACGGGGCCCGACGTGGACCGATTCGATGCACTGCAGGCCTTCGTCCGCGTGGTGGAGGCCGGCAGCTTTACCAAGGCAGCGCAGACGCTGCAGATCAGCAAGACCACCGTCACGCAGCTCGTTCAGCAGTTGGAGGCGCGCTTGCGCGTCAAGCTGCTGAACCGCACCACGCGGCAGGTCAACGTCACCGCGGATGGCGCTGCGTATTACGAGCGCGCCGTGCGCCTGCTGGCCGATCTTGAAGATGCCGACACCAGCCTCTCCACCGCATCGGCCGCACCCCGGGGGCGCCTGCGCGTGGATGTGCCCAGCCCATTTGCGCGGTTGATCCTCGCCCCCGAATTGCCGGCATTCCACGCGCGCTATCCCGACATCCAGCTCCACATTGGCGCGAGCGACCGCATGGTCGACGTGATTGGCGACAACGTCGATTGCGTGATCCGCGGCGGCGAGCTTGCCGACTCCTCGCTACAGGCCCGCCGCGTGGGTGCGTTGCGCCTTGGGGTGTATGCGGCACCGCGCTATCTGGAAGAGGCCGGCACGCCCCAGCACCCGAGCGAGCTGGAAGATGCGCGCCACCGCATCGTCGGTTTTCTGAGCACCCTCAGCGGCAAGCTCCGGCCGCTCACGCTGCAGCGTGACGATGAAACCTTCAACGTGAGGGCGCGCTATGCCGCTGCGCTCGATGACGGCAATGCCTACCTTGCCGCCGGCGTGGCCGGGATGGGCGTGATCTGGTTGCCCCACTACATGGGCGAGCCCCACGTGGCGCGCGGTGAACTGGTACCGCTGTTCACCGATTGGCGCCTCACCCCCATGCCGATGTACCTGGTGTTTCCGCCCAACCGGCATGTCAGCGCCAAGCTGCGGGCGTTCATGGGTTGGGTGGATGAATTGATGGCGCGTCATGCGCCGTGGGGTGGGTGAGCGCGCCAGGGGCCAAGAAAGAAGATGGACAAGTGGGCGAAAAGTCAGCGTCCTATGCCTTTGGCCGACGCAATGGCTTTGAGTTGCCTACAGGCCATAACTGTGTTCTGCCGCCGGTTCGATACCCCCGCCCTGTTCACCGCGCATGTCCATCACTTTGCGTTCGATCTTCCTGCAGATCTCGAGCATGGGCACGCTATTCGGGTTGCCTTCGAAGGGGCTCTTCTTGCGCTCGCCCGCTTGTTCCCAGCGTGAGGTACGCCCGCGAGATCATCGCGCCGGACGCAAGGACGAGCCTTTATCGGGCTGGTAGCGCCCCCTCAAGGTCGGGGTCGAGTTCCTCTAACCTCACAGTGCTTCGAGGAAGGGGTCGTGCTTGCTCGCCAGCAAACATCTGGAACACGCGATCGCCAATGCTTCTCAGTCCGTTCAACATATTCGACGGGCTCATGTTCATGAGTGCCTCGATTCCACGCGCAGCTGCATGCCCGACTGGGCCCGGCATCGTCAAGTTCAGTGCGCTCATCGCGATCGAACCGACCAACAGTCCACTTACGCCGCGCTCCATGAAGTCATTCGCTGCTTTGTTGGCCGCGAGTACCGCCAGCATGACCAGGCTCAGTCCAACAAAAGTTTTGAACTCTTCCAAGGCGTCCTTGCGGCTCACGTTCTTGTCCGCCATCAAGCTGAACATCAATGCGGAGGTAAAGGCAGCGTCGGACGCGAGGTCCACAGTTCCAATCTTGTCGGGCAGCATTAAAACCGTCGTTGCTGTGCAAACCGCGGTCGAGAATAGAGCGAGCGCGAGTTTTGCGGAGCGGTCGCTATTCTGTGCGTGCCCCTCGGCGGCCGGAAGACCGATGCACTCGGCGAGTTCGTCTGCAATGCGCTGATAGGCGCTTACCGCGATCGCCACCTGCTTGCTCAAGTGGGGGCTCAGCTCGCGGCCGTGCTCGGTTATAAACCTATCCTTGGCGCCATTGAGCATCTGCTGGTCCATCTCGACCGCGTTTCTCACTGCATGCAGCGCGGCTTTCGTTTCGGAAGAGAGCGCCACGCCTGCCTTGCGCAAGTCCGGATGTGTCGACCCGGTGCGCCAGACGTTGTACTTGTCCCGAATTTCTTTCGACAGAAAGCCGCCAAACAGTGCACCGGTCGATACGGCCCCGGCCGCAATGTTGAACGTCGGACTGTCGTTGAGGAATCTCAGGCTGCTGACAAACGTAGGCAGGGCGAACTCTACCGCTTGCACCATGTTCGCGTAGTAGCGCGCCATGGCCCGGTCTTTCAGGAGATTGTTGTCTGTCGTCGGCGTGCGGATCATGCCGATGGCTTCGACCATTGCTTTGGCCATCAGCGCCACAATTTCCGCTTCAGTCTTCTGTTGCCGTGGCTTCGTCATGAGCGGGATCATCAACGGCAACGGCGCCAGCATGGCATTAATACCGATAACCTTCGCGGCACGTTCGCCCAGGGATTTATCCGTTTGCAGTGCTTTGAGCGTGACCCCGACTTCATCAAGGCGCGCTTTGAATCGCGTTGCCAGCGCGCCATCGAGCCCAGCGCTATCCAGATGGCTCTTCAACTCCGAAACGTGGCCTACCAGGCGATCCAACCGGGCGCCATCGCCATCGGTCGCGTCCGTGGGGGTCCGCAATGCCGCGATGAATTCATGATCGTCGGCTGGGCTCAACAGTGTGCGTATGTCGGCCATGTTCCATAGCCGTTGCATGACGCCGGCTTGCGAAGATGCTGCCAATGGTATCGACGCGTCTTGCGTGCCGTCCTGGAGAACTGTTCCGTGCGCATCACCGATGTCGACGCTGTGTTCGCTCCTGGCGCGAGCGACGGGTGTCCTGATTCCGCCTACGCCGGGGCTACGAGCGTGCGGTCCCGTCGCGACGGAGCGTTGACTGGCTGTTGCCAGCCTCCGGCCGGCCCCTCGGCGTGTTTTCGTTTCTGTTGAGTCGTCGGACAAAGCGGCACCGAGCCGCGCCGGAAGGCTGCGCGTGCGGCGAAGCCCATGCAACGGGCTACCTTCCGCCACGGAAGACCGTGATGCGCCCGCTGATGCGACGTGAACTTCATTCCCGGGAGTGTGACTCTGCTCAGCAACTGTCGGCATGGCGACGTTGCCGGTTGGATTGATTTTCATCGTTTCGAGACTCCAATTCTGTACACCGTGACTGCGGCAAGCGCTGCCTACGGCGTCGAGGTATGCGCCATATGGCAGGTGAACGTTCCACAGTACGTTGGAGTGTCGATAAAGATCACGGATGACGCGAAGGGCAGGGGAACCTAACGAAACTCTCCGATCCGGTATAGCGAAATCTCGTATCCGATCGTGTTCTTCGACGCGCTGCGGGGAAGTTTCGGGAGGAGGCCGTAGTACGTAACGAGGCCGTCGATCTGGCGCCAGGCGTCTTGCCCAATGGCACGCGCTGCTTCCGTGAGCTGCGGCCGCCGTGGTCGTGATTCGCGCCTAAATATTTCAAATAGATGTCAATTTGATGACAAATGCATCGATTCGCAGAGTAATTGCTGCCACACCGGAATATCACTCTTGGGAGGGATGTGTGAAGGAATTGTGAAAGTTATGCTGGATAAAAGAAAACAAGCGCGGCCGCATTGATTGGCACCGCATGAGTCGGGAGATGTCATGAAATTCGCCATCCTTACCAGCAATCCCCGCAACTTTGCGTTCGTGACGGCTTGTCTCTCAGCGCAGGACGTGACGTGCGAGCGATTCGACGATGCATTGGCATTGCTGCGTGCGCGGCGCAGTGAGGTCTTCGATTTACTGATGATCGATGCACAGCTATTCAGTACGGCCGGCAAACTCGTGCTGTCCTGGCGCGAGTGCAACGCCGATATGTGCTGGCCAACGCTGGTGTTCGGCAATTTTGTCGAACGCGCCGAAATGCGGGCCGTTTTTGACAGCGCTGTCGACGACTTCATCACCGGCCACTTCACCGCCGAGGAGTTGAAGGCGCGTGTACGCCGCGTCCTGCGCAGCGCCGAGCACGGGAGTCAGAAAACCGAGTCCGCCACGCGTGCGGTGGTCGGGCCGTACCGTTTGTGCCGGCTTACCCGGACGGTGACTTTGCGCGGCACGCCCATCCGTTTGACCGCCCGCGAATTTGCCACGGCCTGGCTGTTGTTCTCGTCTTCCGGGGCGTTTCTGTCACGTCAGCAGATCGCTTCGGCCGTGTGGGGAACGGACGCCAGCGTTGCAGAGCGTTCCATCGAACAGCATGTCTACAAGCTGCGCAAGAAGCTGTGCTTCGGAAAGGCCACGGGGGTCGAGCTTAAGACGGTCTACGCGCGCGGCTATCAGCTGGTGGTACATCAGGAAGAGAGGCAGGCGACGAATATTGCGTCTGCAATGCAACTGGCAGCCTGAAGGGGAGTGCCTGCCTGATGCCGCCACGCGCGCTACAGCAGCGTCGTTGGCGGCTACCGCCACGAGGAATGCAGTTTCCTCGATGAACGCGTTTTATTCAGAGGCGGTTGCGCTCAGTTCGCGCCGCCGGTTGTCGCACCAGCGGGTGCGGATGCAGGTGCCGGACTGGGCGTGGGTGCCGGCGGTGTCGTGGCTGCAGGCGCCGATGCCGGTGCAGCCTCAGCAGGCGCCTTCGGTGCCGGCGCAGCAGCCGGAGCCGCAGGAGCCGAAGCCGGCGCCGCCACCGGCACAGGCGGCGCGGCAGGCGTAGGCACCACCGGCGTCGTCATCTTCATCGGCTCGCCTTGCGGCGTGGGCGCGGGCTCGGGCAGCGGGGCCACGTGTTCCTTCTCTGCCGCCTTGGCTACCTTGTGGTCCTTGCGCGCCGGGTCGACCTTCAGGAAGTGGTCGACCAGGTTGAAGTAACGCTCGTAGAACACGCCAGCCGGAATCGTCTCGCTTGCCACCTTCACCATCGAATCGTCACCCGAACCGATGGGCAGCGACACCGAGCCCAGGATGCTCAACCCCACGCTTGCCGATGTGCTCGTCTTCTTGAGCGTGTAGCGGTCTTGCACCGCGTTCACATAGGCCGTGCTGGAGGTGCCGTCTGCATTGGCCTCTGCGCACACCACGTGGAACGAGATCACCACGTGCGAATCGTTGCTCGGCTGGAAATTCTTGCTGCCGTCGATGGTGTCTGGGCGCGGCGAACTCGCCACATAGCCCTGGCTCAGCAGCGCGCGGCGCGCCGCCTCGCACGTCGCGTCAGATTTGGCGTGGAAGGTGCGCGCATACGGGCTTGCCGCCGCATCGAACTGCTCCTGCTGATAGAGCGGCGTGGGCGCAGAGCTGCACGCAGCCAGAGCGGCAGCGATGCTGGCAGCAGCACACAAAACGGACAACGGACGGAAGCGGTAGGGCATGGCGTTGGGTAAAAGGGCTCGGCCGGATGGTGTAGCGGCCCGGTGGCGCCACTGCAGGTGCGGCGCAAGTTTCATGCGCGGCAGGCGGTGGCGTGGGCGGGTGGCCGGGCGTCATTATAAGTTTGTCCGGTGACACGTCACCCTGCGCGTGCGCCCTTTCTGCGGGCGCCAACACGGCGCTTCCGGCCCCGCAAAGCCAAGACCAACAGACGGTTCGAGCCCAACGTTCAAGAAACCTCAGCAGTTAACACATTGCATTGACGCGTTTCGGCGGGCCGTGTCTTATCGCACTCAGTGCGCGATACCCCACTTTGGTAGGGGTGCTTCAACGACGACACCCACCAGTTTGGCGACTCCGGCGTGATGGCCGGCGACTGGAATACGTACGGCCGCATCTACGTCAACGGCGCGGCGCGTGGGCTCATCTACAGCAATTGATGTGGGGACGGCTGATCGATCAACGATCCGTCGATCAGTCATTGCGTCACCCGAAAGCTGGCCCCCCGGCTTTCGGGTTTTTTTATTGGCAGCCGAAGCGCGTACTCCAGAAGATTCTCGGCAGGCAGCGAGCGCTGCTCCGGCGCGATCCAACATCACAAGTCTTCAATCGCCTTCCGGATCTTTCGCATGCGCGACGCCTCGATCGACATGCTGTAGGACCGTTCCCCCCGGGTCACGCGGAAGTTTTGAACGCGCTCCTGAAGCGTCTCGCGGGGGCCAGAACGGCTGGTGCTTACATTGTTATTCTGAAGATGGGGTTGGTGCTTAACAAAGTCATCTATGGTTCCGCGCGACTGCGCATGCTTATAGAAGATTGGCGGGAGTATTTTCGTTCCCTCAATGTATTCCATGCCACCGATGATCTCGGATTCGTGACCTTCAAAACACCTTCCGGTTTCATTCAATCTTTCATGAAGGGCATTAAATAAGTCGTCTTTTTGGTACGCGTTAAGCAGAAAGTTTAATGAAAACAGTGTGCATCCGATCTTGGATTTTTGCGCCTCAACATCGATGACGGCCATTTTGCAGTTGCTGAAATGCGTTTCAATATTTTTCTGCAACGACTGAAGGCCAAGAATAAAGTTATATTCTTTCTTATCTTTATCCCAGGTGTGGGAGAGTGCTGACTCCAGGAGTAGTACGGTCTTTCCCCCATCAGGGTGCGTTCTGATATCCGCTGCGATCCTATGCCGGTTCTGGGTGGTCAGTCGGAACAATGCACGCCATGCCGGTTCCCTCGACGTGTAGAGCCTCTCAAGGAAGACTTGCGCCCAAGCAAAGCATTGAAGATTCAGATCGGGGTGTCTTGCGTTGTAAGTCGCCGCTAGCGTTTCGATGTTCTCGCCGTCGAGCGTTGATATTTCTGGATTGACGCCATCTGTACCTGCAGCTCTCAACACTGCGTCGGCATATGCGGCCAATTGAGGATGGGTATGCTGGACAGCTGAATTTTTGACAGCGTCTTCCAGTGCTCGCGCTTTGCGCCGGGCGCGCCTGGGCAAGTTTTCGAGATGATATGAGGACGGACTGCGGGCAGGGGATGAGTCTGTGCTTTGGGCCGTGGAAGTTCCTGCGGCCGGCTGCCGCCCGCCTCCATACTGATAATCGCCCCCGCCTGTTCGAGGTTTTGAAACGCACAATCCCATGGGAACTCCTTTCACCGAAATAACCCATGATATGAACGCAACCCTCTCTGGGGGCAGTGCAAAGACGAAACCGTTGTTCCAGAAAAGAAAGCAAAAACGGGCGCGCTTGCCGGCCAGTCGCTTGTTAGGCGCCGCAACAACGTGACAACGCTTCAGACGGCGCTACCAATGCGTTAATTCGTATCTGGATTTGCAGCTTCGCATCTGGCGGGGCGACAGGCTGTCGCGCGGCGAAAATGCGCTGTTTGACGTACGCCACATCAAACCAATGAAAATTCAGTCCACGGCCAACGGCATTTCAATGCCGTCGCTGGATTCGCCGCAGCGCCAGGCGCCATCGAACATGCCGTCAGAGCCGTCAGCTCGAACCGCACACGCCCCGAACGTGCAGCGCGGGGCGCTACCCAAGGCACCATTTCGCGACAGCAGGACTGTTCACCACGTGAGCAGCCCAGGACTTCGCTTGCGGGCGAAGCTTCCGGTAGGCGGTGCTTGCGCTTCTGCCCCATCGGACAGGAGCCAGCGCGCAAGGCATGCCCCGTTTGAACAAGCGTCTGCGCTTGCTCAAGTCGGGGACGTGAGAGCCGCTTGCGTTGTATTTTCGGCCGCTTGGCTTCATTCGATTGCGAATGAGTCGCTGACAAGCCACGGAAGAATGGAGCATTTCAGTCAGGTTCAAACGCTTGAGGGTATTAGCGCTCAACAACAAGGCTACCGTCAGCATGAATTGGCGATTCGCGGCCAAGGCCGGCCGTACAGCGAATGGTTTGCGCCTGCGTTCCAGCACTACGGCGTGCGGCTTGGAGCTGATGTCGTCGTCGATGTAATCAGCCACGAAGAACAGGCAATGCAGACGTTGGCAAACATGTTCGCCCAAGCCAACGCATCGCACGTGTTCGTCATCATGCGAACCAACGGCGATAACCATGCGATCGCCACACATCAATCGGGCAACCATGTTCACGTTTTCGATCCAAACCATGGTGAGTACCGTCTTCGCCACTCCGAACTGAAGGATGGCTTGCGCAGCATCATCCAGGCGTACTCCAGCAGATTCCCGGTTCCAGAGTTACGGGTTTTGCAGGCATACCCCTGAATTCGAAGCGCGGTTGACACGGTGCTATGGAAGCGCGTGGGGACGGCTGATCGATCAACGATCCGTCGATCAGTCATTGCGTCACCCGAAAGCTGGCCCCCGGCTTTCGGGTTTTTTTATGCGTCTGTGCAGGGGGCTGTTCCGTAGCGGCGGCCCATTTGGAGTTCCGAGCTACGAGTACAACGGCGAATAGGGCCAACAGGCGGCGGTGGGGCCGGTTGGCTGCGGGGCGACACAACCTTTGTCAGGCGGCTGAGTGTGAAACACACATTCACCGCTCAACAGACAAACTCTGGATGCTGTAGTCAGTGACCGAGAATTCCTTGGACACCGTCCGCATCGTCAAAAAGTAGCCCAGCTCCTCAACGTAGTAGCCCTCGCTTGCACCTTGAGAGGAGTGATTGCACTTAAGCGCCCATGCGCGGCCTGCCAACGCAGGGTGGATGGCGTTTGCCGCCAAGGGCTCGCCGATGGTGCAGGTCGTCTTGAATTTGAGGGGCGCGCCGGTTCCGCTGCTTTCCGAGGAAAAAACAATCTCGGTATTGGGCCGCCATGCGGGGGCATCTAGCGTCAAAGCAGTTGTGATGAATGTGCTTGTTGCTCCCGGGGCGCCGATGGTCAATTTAGAACTGAGTTCGACCAAGCCTGCCATTTCGTGATCCATCGTGACGTTCTGCCGATAGATCGAATGGATGTGCGTCCGCCCGTCCTTCTTGGGTTGAATTAGGTGAACGACTGGCGGGTTGGTGTTGGACGCTTTTGCGCCTTTTCCTATCATTGTCAGTTTTGCCCCTCTTGCAACATTGGGTACCGGCAGGACCGCCTGTAGCTTTTGGACCTCCGCAAGAACCTCGGGTGGAATGGCGCTGGCTGCTTCAACGGGGGCGGTGCTCAAAGGTGTTTTCGGCCGGATCGTATTGCCGCCAATTCCAGAGAACGTTTCTGCATTCAGCGGCTTGCCGCAGGCAATTGTCTTGATGGCACGCGCGTAGTCGTCTGCCGCGTCGAGGGGCTCATCCGCGCTTGTGTTCTCCGGCATCGCGTCCGTGACGGCTTCATCTGGGGTGAAGTCATACCCAAACAAGATCCGGTACTTTTCTGCGCTGCAGTTCACTTGAACATGCTGGCGCTTGGAGTCGTATGGGGCGTGATAAGCAGGATCGACGTCGATTTCTGGATAGTCGTGGCGCGTCCAGAACGAAGTCATCGCTCCTGATCGTTTGATGCTTGCGACATCAACTTGGATCAGGTCATTGGACGCAGTGCGTGCCACGTTAACCAGCCGCTCTTGCGGCAAGTCCAGGTGGCAGGCCCAGTCCAGAAGAGGGCGCTCGAATCCTGTGTCCGCCACCGGCTTGAAACGCGAAGGCGCGTAGCGATCAAACGACTCGTCTCCATATGAGCGAGTCGTGTACTGCCCGCGTACCGTGACATCACTCCACGGCCGTCGCATCTGTCGGCTAGCACAATCAAACTCCACCGGTCCCAACGTTTCTAACGAATAGGTCTTTTGCGGTGATTGCCAGCGATCCATGAGGTAGACGCGGTCCCCAATCCGATGCGCGGATTCGACTAGATATGACGACGTTGGTACGGCGGCGATGGGTTCCCAAGAGGTGGCTTGTGCATGAAGGCAAGCAAAGGCGCAAAGGAGAAAAGCAACGGGGTTTCGGACTCGGAATCTTTGGTACATGCGCATATCAGGTGTGTTACAGCTAGTACGTCAGCCAGTTCTCGTTGCCGTTGAACAAATAAGAACGTTGCTCAGATGCCAGCCCTACACCCTCCAAGCGAGGCCACCGGAAGCAAAAGTTGCTCATATAAAAAGGCAGCACGAAATACCGCCTTTCCTCCAGATCGAACACCGCAGTCCTGCGCTCGATGCGCTTTTCCATCCAGCTCATTGCCAGCAAGCGTGAGTCTGTCGTGCAGGCAAAGTCGCAACCCCACGCATAACCGGGGGCGGGTACACCATTAATCTGGATCGAGTGATACGAGTCGCCGTGTGGCGGTTCGCCTTCGTAGCGCAGGTGGATGTGATGACGGCCATTAGGCGTGATCAGTTCGATGTCGTCCATCCCCGCCCAGAGGGATGAACCATCAGCGGGCAATTGATATGTGGTCACGTCCGCTCGTTCCGGCAAGTCTCGCGCTCACCCCAAAAACCGAGGCACCAAATGCCCCCGAAACTCCGCATACGCCTCTGCACCGGAGAAGCTCCGCTTCGGAATCATGCTGAGGTTGTAATCAGACCGGTACAGCAGCACCAAGGCATCGTTCTCTTTGGCCTTCACGAGGTCGGCCCAGCGCAGATTCTCGTTGTAGCTCTCTGAGCGGATGTAGACGCACTGGTCGTCCCACGACACCTGATGTTCGGTGTGCAGATTCTTTTGCTGGCGATACAAATGCCGGGCGCGATTTGGAACGACCAGATAGAGGATCGCCACATGCGCCAAGCCGAGGCCCGCAGCGCCACCGGCCAGTGCGGCCGCATAGGTGTTTTCTGTCGTGAGATAGCCGACCAGCCCCAGCACAAACGCACCGAATACCCACGCGGCTTTCTTGCGGCTCGTCGTGTAGTGCAGCCGGTACGCGGCAACCATGTCTTGTTCTGTGGTTTGGAAGCGGATAGCCATAACGATGCGCGGAAGAGGTGCCGCATCGTACCCGAGAGTATTTGCGGGAGTAAGTGCCAACCGCCGCGTAGCCAAAGGCCGTCGCTCGCGCCACCCATATGCGCAATTTTTAATTCAGATTTCTATCAAATATAAATCTGGCGCCGGGCTTCGATATTTATCAACCACCACCCAAAAAAACCACCCAAAACCCCACCAACGGGGGCAGCGCAATCCCAACGCATCGCCTATGCTGTTTCCCAATTAAAAACCGGCGCCCTGATTTGAATCGGATTATCAGAGAAAGCGCCTAGTCCTAAATATCTAAAAAGCATTAGGCCGGGGGCGGTAAATGGGGCGGAGGAGAAAACAAGCATCCACCAGCGACATGCTGTTGGCGCTGCCATGGTGGATGCTGGCCATTGGCTCGGCGGCCAGTTACCTGATTTTTCACAACATCCTCCCGACGGCGTTTGGCGCCAACCCGCTGTTGAGCGCCGTCGGCATGCTGGCGCGCGGGCTGGCCTGGATGCCCGCGCTGCTGCTCGGCTTCTTTGCCGTGCTGTCGTACCTGCGGGAGCGCAGCCGGCAGGCCGATGCGCGGCTCGGGCCCCCGCGCACTGAACCCACCGGGCGAGCCCGCCCGCCGAAGGCACCGCCCCAGCCCGCCCGCAATGCAGCGGGCAGCAACACACCCAACCCGGCTGACTCGCCTAACCCCACGCGCAACACCACCACACCCACGCCAGCCCCCACGCCGGCAGAACCCGCCACGCCCCAGAGCTGGACGCTGGAGGCCATCCAGTCGCTTGAGTGGAAGCGGTTCGAGCTGCTGTGCGTGCAGTACTACGAGCAGATGGGGTTTGCCGTGAAGACCGTGCCGCACGGCCCAGACGGCGGCATTGACGCCACGCTGTACAAGGCCGGCCTGGATGCGCCCGTGGCGGTGGTCCAGTGCAAGGCGTGGTCCAAGCCCGTGAAGGTGGAGCAGGTGCGGGCGCTGGGCGGCTCCATGCTGGCGCACAAGGTCAGGCGGGGCGTGTTCTGGTCTTTGTCCGGTTATGTCGGCAACCCGGTGCAGGAGTTTTCAGAGCTGGCCGGTATCCAGCTATTGGACGGCCCGGCGGTGCTTGAACGCATCTGCGCGCTGGCCGAAGACAAGCAGGCCGCGCTGCTGGCGAAGGTGTTTGAGGGGGATTACCGGACGCCTTCGTGCCCGGCTTGCGGGGTGAAGCTGGTGGCGCGGAATGGGAGGAGTGGGGCGTTTTGGGGGTGCAGCAATTACTGGAAGGGTTGTCGGTATACGTTGCAGATGGGGCAGCGGTGACAAGGAGCGCCATCCTGGGGAGAGATTGTGCTGTGCAGTGGGAAAAACGCCATCACGATACAAGTTGGTGCCCCTTCCAAGAAGAGGCCCACAACTGGCACTATGTGTCGACGATTGCAAATCAACCGTACGTTCTGCATTCCGATCGCTATCCAGCGAGGGGTACACAGACGTCGAGCCAATGTGAGGAGCCTGTGACTACGATAGATCTGTCAGACGATTCGCTTTTCGGGAATGAGGCGTCAGAGGATGAGGCGGACGATATTTTTCATAGCTACGCTGTAGAGCGTCCAGAGGTGCAATCGTTCCTGGATGAAAAAAAGCAAATATCCATTATCCGAGCCTATAAGGGTGAGGGGAAATCGGGTGTGCTTCGCCTTATAGCGGAGCGTCTGTCAAAGAGGCCACTGCCCCCGTTGGTTATTAATACAACAGCGTCTTCAGTTTCACCCGAATTTGATTCAGCGGATTCCGATCGATGGGTCCGGGGATGGAAGGCTAGCTTGCTTCGCCTTGCGGCAAATGAGATTGGTGCAAATATTTCGTTTGCTTTCAAGGATGACGCAATATCATTGGTGGAACAAGCGGAAAATAATGGATTTAGGCAGCGATCATTTGTATCGTCTATCGTGGATCGACTTAAAACATCGGCGATCCCGATTGAGCGAACAAAGCCCCTTTTGGTAAATCCAGAGGCCGTACTAAAAAGGTGGAGTGAGGCCGGAAGCGAGGTGTGGTTTGTAATTGATGATCTTGATCAGAATTTTGAAAATGAGAAAATCCACAAGGTAAAGATTGCTAGCTTCTTTGTTGCCATCAGGCAGATATGTAATTTAATACCTGAATTTAGATTTAGGTTGGCGATACGACCAAATGTCTGGGCAACGATAAAGAGAGATTTCGAGGCTTTGTCTCATGTGGAACAGTATATTTCTGATCTGAACTGGTCTCTTGATGACTACTATGGTTTGCTATCAAGGCGAGTCGAAGGCTACCTAAAGCGAACCGGGGCTTGGGATGCTGTTGAGAAAAAGCTGGACCGAAATCAGTTTCAAAGGAATAGGCAACTTATCGCCTTGGTCTTTGACGATCCGATGCCATGGGGGCGAGATGCCACTCGTCCGCCGACAACAATCTTATATACCCTTTCGCGCCATCGCCCGAGGTGGGTTGTTGAGCTTGGAAAGGTATCGGCAAAATCTGCTAATGCTGCGAGAAGGTCAAAAATAAATTTTGAGGACATTGACGATCAGCTTGAGGAATTTGGCAGGAAGAGAATTGATGACACCATTGCGGAATTTAAATCGCAATGTCCCCAGCTGGAGGATCTTATTACGGCGTTTGTAGGCCAGCCGGAGAGATTTACAACAGACAAATTGCTTTCAACTATAAATAACAGAGTTCTTCAGGCGGTTAGTCCGCAGATTTCCGGTGTCCTTGGAAAGCCATCCGCTCGTGAAGTTGCGCGGTTTCTTTTCCAGATTGGTTTCCTTACGGCGAGAAAGGAGAGGCCGGATGGGGGGTACGATCACGTGATGTTCGCGGAGAATCCCGCGCTGCTAGGAGCTAAAACTAACGTCGATCAGGGGCATTCTTGGGAAATTCACCCCGTATTTCGACAAATTTTGAAGCTAAAGAACGTTTGATGTGATTTAGTCATGGGGGCGGCTGCGCGGCGAAGTACCTAGTGCACCGTTTCCCTCTTGTTCGCCTATCTGCTTGCCGCTAGACTCCTCCCCGCTGCGGCAACAACCGCAGCCGAGACTGCAATCTCGATCGATCCGTCCGGAAGAAACATCAAGTTTCTACCGCTGCTGTCGTTCGCCCCTACGGGCGGGCCTCGGCAGGGAGGGCTTCGGCCCTGCCGTCTTGATGGATCGTCGGTATTGCAGACCTTGTCGTGTGCCCGCCCACCCTCCCAGGTGGGTGGCTCCTCACTCAACCAGAGGCAAGACAATGGATCAACCGACCCAAGCCGTACCCATCCCACGCGGGCATCGCCCCGCAAATTGCTGCTCCACCTGCATCGCGCAACGTCCTCCGTCCGGAGGTGCCCGATGAACGTCGATGACAACCTCCTGTATGCGCAGGGCGCCTTGGCCGCGAAGGAATATCTGCACAAAACGCGGATGAACATGAAGGTGCACCGGCTGTTCGAGCCCCATACGTTGCGCTTTCATTACGAGTTCCACGTCAAGAACAAGGCCCTCGAATACCAGGCCGGGTTTATGGACGCCATTGGGGCGTTCATGCTGACCGCGTTGGATGGCGTGGGAGTCGACCTGTTCCGGTGGGAAGTGCTGCAGGTGCTGGACCGCGCAAACCGCAACAACAATAAATAAAACAGCAGTACAAGCGAACCCGCGACGGGCGGGGGCGCTAGCATCGGGCGCAACGCCCAACCCGCAACCCTCATGTGCCGACCTCAGCAGGCGGAACATGACCCTCAAAGGCCCGACCGCCACGGTCTGAGGCCCACACGCCGAGCGCCACCACCCAAGCGCCGCTCTCAGACATTCAAAATTTCGAGCTCAAACACTCGCGTGCCGAGGTCTGAGGGTCGGCTGCCGAGCTAAAACTGTCGAACGCCAGCCTCAGAGGGTGGAGCGCCACTGTCAGAGGTCCGATGAGTCGGTGCTTTGAGAGTCGAGCGCCAGGCTCGGAGGGTGAAGCGTCAGTGTTTGAGAGTGAAGCGCCAGTGTTTGAGGGTCGAGCTTCAGTGTTTGAGGGTGGAGCTTCAGTGTTTGAGGGTCGAGCTTCAGTGTTTGAGGGTGAAGCGCCAGTGTTTGAGGGTGAAGCTTCAGTGTTTGAGGGTGGAGCTTCAGTGTTTGAGGGTGAAGCGCCAGTGTTTGAGGGTGAAGCTTCAGTGTTTGAGGGTGAAGTTTCAGTGTTTGAGGGTGAAGTTTCAGTGTTTGAGGGTGAAGCGTCAGTGTTTGAGGGTGAAGCTTCAGTATCTGAGGGTGGAACGTCAGCCTCAGAGGGCCGAGCGTCAAGCTTTACGCCCGAAGCGTCGATACGAGGGATCGCTCACATTGGCGGGCACCGCGCCCGGGAAACCCGCATGGGGCCTTGTCTCCGGAAAAACACACGTGTACGGGCCCTGTAAGCATTGCGTAATGTTATATGGCGCGCAATGTATTTTTCGCCTCCAAAAAGCGGTCCGTATATCGCTCCGCCGGCTGATGAAGCGAATTTCATCGAGTCGATGAAAACGGTTCATGCCGGCCATGTACCTCAAATGGAGTAGTTCGGTCTCTGGGTCCTGCGCTCGCTTGCGTTCACATTGAAGCGGGGTTTTCTACCTGCGCCCCACCGCAGTGGGGTGCAGGAACGAAGCGCGCGGCCGTGCTGCGGGCCGGTAAGTTGTTATATAGCGCAACAAAGCCGCGCGCGAGGCGCGGTCCACCGCGCGTTCTGCAAAGATCAACTATTTCGGACTAGACAAAGTTGCCCCGACAAGCGTGGCAGAGCCTCTTTACGCTCCAGCAAAACAAAGCTTCATGAAGAAGCACTTTGAGCGGGGGGCTCTATGACGGTAAAGGCGAAACTGATTGGCGCATTCGGGGCGCTGGCATTTCTGGTGGCGGTTGTGGCTGCCATCAGTTGTTATCAATTGAACGCGCTCGGAAACCAGTTCCGGGATTTTGAGCGCGGCATCTATCTGCGGACCAAGCTTGCGGACTCGATTCGGTCTGCGGTGAACCAGCGCGCGATTGCCGCGCGCAACGCCGTGCTGAGTTCGGACGAAGCGGCCCGCGCAAGAGAACTGCAGGCAGTCGAAAAGGCGCATGCCGACGTGGAGCAGCAGTTGGCAAAGCTGGAGGCGGAAGCGCAGAACGGCCCGAACGTGACAGACACGGCCCGCAAGATGATCGCTGCCATTCGTACCGTTGAAACCAAGTACGGGCCCGTCGTGGTGGAGATCGTGCGTCTCGCGCGGGCAGGTCAGCACGACGCAGCGGTGCAGATGATCAACCGCGATTGCATACCGCTTCTGGCGGCGCTGCGTACGGCCGTCCGGGAATTTGAAGACTACGCAAACGGACGCGCCGCAAAGTCCGTGGAAAGCGCGCAAGCCTATGCCGCCTCGGGTGTCTGGGTGGGCGTGGGTGCGGGGCTGTTTGGCTTTGCCCTTGCCAGCATCCTGGGCTGGGCCATTGCTCGCAGCCTGCTGCGTTCGCTCGGTGCTGAACCGGTCGCGCTGGCGGAGTCCGCAACACGCATCGCCAGCGGTGACTTCCGCCCGCATGCCAGTTTTGACGTGGCGCATCCCGGCAGTGTGCTGTCGTCCATGAAGACGATCTGCGATGGGCTGGGCACCCTCATCGGCCAGGTCGGTGAAGCTGCGCACTCGGTTTCCGCAGGCTCCACGCAAATTGCCAGCGGCAACGTTGATCTCTCCAGCCGGACGGAGGAACAAGCCTCTGCGCTGGAAGAGATGGCATCGAGCATGGAAGAGCTGACCACGACCGTGCAACAGAACGCGGCCCATGCACAGCAGGCGGCAGCGCTGGCAACGAACGCGTCCAGCATCGCTCAACAGGGCAGCACCGACGTGGGCGATGTCGTTAGCGTCATCAACAAGATCAGCGATGGCTCTGCACGCATTGGCGAGATCACGGGCCTCATCGAGGGCATTGCCTTCCAGACCAACATCCTGGCCTTGAACGCTGCGGTGGAAGCGGCACGCGCGGGCGAGCAGGGCCGCGGGTTTGCCGTGGTGGCCAGCGAGGTGCGCGCCCTGGCGCAGCGCTCTTCCACGGCCGCAAAGGAGATCAAGGAACTGATCGAAACGTCACGCGCGCACGTCAAGGAAGGCGCCATCGTTGCCGACCGTGCGGGCAAGACGATGGAATCGGTCACGACCTCCGTGGCCAGCGTGACGACGCTCATTGAAGAGATTGCGGCGGCCTGTGCCGAGCAAAGCCAGGGCATCGCGCAGGTCCACATTGCCGTGTCAGAGATGGATGAAATGACACAGCGCAATGCCGCGCTGGTTGAGGAGGCTGCGGCCGCGTCCCAAGCGCTTGAGGAACAGGGCAAGGCGCTCGCGCACTCGGTGCAGAGCTTCCAGGTCGCATAAGAAGACGGCCCCCCAAGGAGACACGAATGAGCGACTACCCAGTAGGCGCACGCGAAAGTGAGCGCGTAGAGGCAGTGTTGGCGTGCGGCATTCTCGACACCGCCGACGACCCGAAGTTCGACCGGCTCACGCGGCTGGCCTGCCATGCGTTGGGCGTGCCCATGGCGCTGGTTTCGATTGTTGATGATCGGCGCCAGTGGTTTAAGTCCCGCCATGGGTTGGACACACGCGAGACCCCCCGCAAATGGGCGTTCTGCAACTACGCCATCCTGGGGGCGGAGCCGTTCATCGTGGAAGATGCCGCTGCCGACCCGACGTTTGCAGACAACCCCTTGGTGACGGGGCACCCGTTCATCCGCTTCTATGCGGGCGCACCGCTCGTTGATCGAGCCGGTTACGCGCTGGGCACGTTGTGCGTGCTCGATGTGGTGCCCAGGCAGATCGATGCCGCGCAGATTGCCGTGCTGCAAGACCTGGCCCACTTCTGCTCGCACATCATCACGTCGCAGGCGGACGCGAGCGTGTCGGCCGCTGCGCTGCTGTGAGCGGATCGATGGAAGCGCAAGCGGAAAGCGATGGCGGCCACGCGCTGATCGGGCGACAAGCGATTGTCGATCGAGCCGGCGCGTTGGTCGCCTACGAGCTGCTGTTTCGGGGGACCACCCGCTGTACGCGGGCGGAGTTCTCCGACGGCACCCTGGCGACAAGCAATGTCATCCTGAACACGGTCAGCGAGTTTGGCGTCGACCGTGTCTTGGGCGATCTGGGCGGGTACGTCAACATCGGCCAGCACGCCATCAACCTCGCGCTGCTGGAGATCCTGCCGCCCCAGCGGTTCACGCTCGAACTGCTGGAGACCGTGCAGTTTGATGAGGCGACGATTGCCGAATGCAGGGCGTTGCAAAAGCACGGCTATCGGCTTGCCCTGGATGATGTGACCGACATCACCTCTGTGCCGCGCGAAATGCTGGACCTGGTTGACGTTGTGAAGGTGGACGTCAGTGCGGCAACGCCTGCGGCCATTGACGAGATTCTGGCCGCCGCGCGGCGTCACCAGTTCAAGGTGCTTGCCGAGAAGGTGGAGACCGCGGCGCAACATCTGTTGCTGCGCGACTTGGGATTCGACCTGTTCCAGGGCTATTTCTTTGCGCGGCCAGAAGTGCTGGCGCAGCGGCGGTTGCCGGAGTCTACGAACAGCCTGTTCACGCTGCTTCAGCTTCTGACGAAAGACCCATCGGTTGCGCAGCTTGAGAGCCTGGTGAAGAAAAGCCCGCTCCTGCTGACGCGGCTGATGAAGCTCGCGCAGTCCGCCGCGCATGGAGACTGCGGCTGCAGCGCCATCACGATCCGCGACGCCATCATGCGGGTCGGCACGAAAACGCTGGGCCGTTGGGCAGAGCTGCTGCTGTTCGTGGGCGGGGCAGGGACGGATCTGGCAACCAACCCGCTCTTCCGGATGGTGGCGGTCCGGGCCCGCTTTATGGAGCTTCTGGCAAAGGCTGTGGCCGTGGGCAACTACGCGCTGGCAGACGCCGCATACCAAACCGGTGTGTATTCATTGCTGCATGTGCTGACAGGGCAGGCGCAACAGGAATTCATGGCCCAGAGTTCGGCCCCCGAAGCGATACGCAAAGCGATTGCAACCCGTGACGGCATGCTCGGGCAGTTTCTTGGCGTGGCCGAGGCGCTTGATCTCGACTGCGGCCCGCCGCCGCCGTTGGTTCAGCTCGGGCTATCCGGGCATACGGTCATGGCACTGCATTGCCAGGCGACGCTGGGTGTCGCCCTGGATGTTCGGGCCTGATACCCCGGTGGAACCCGTGAACTCTTGAACCCGTGAACCGTTCGCCGGTGTTCAACAGTTTCCCTGCGTCCCATCGCCCCTCCGGTGTGGACCTTTGCGCTCGCTCACCTAGCGGGCGTTTTTTTTGTCGTGCTTCCTTGCCGGGTTTGGCCTGGCCCGGCTGTCGCCTGCTTGATGCGGCAGGCCGGAACACAGCAGACGCAAAACAGTGCGGCTTAGCCCACTTGCTGGCTGCGTTGATAAATCGTCGCAAGCTCTGTGCGGTTCCGTGCACCCAGCCGGGCGAGCAGTTGGCGCACGTGTGTTTTGACAGTCTCAACGCTGATGTGCAGCCGCTCGGCAATCTCGGAGTTCGAGCAGCCGCAGGCCACCTCTTGAAGAATGTCGCGTTGGCGGCGGGTGAGCGGCCTGGGCTCCACATGGGCGAGCAATGTGTCAGGCCCCACGCCGCTGGCCGGCACGGGCGCCTGCAAGGCGCCGCTCAGCATTTGCTGCACGTCTTCCAGCGCCATCGGCTGCAAGGTGGTTTGCGATGGCAGCCAGGTGGAGTCGTTCAGCAGCGACGTATCCAGAAAGATGACGGCCAGCGGTGCGGGCGCCGCGTCCCAACGCGCAACCATGGCGGTCGATGGAAGGCCGGTGCTGTATAAGTCCGGCAGGTTCGTCGACGTGAGTAATGGCGCTGGCATGCGGGTCCCCCCCAAAAAAAAAGCACGATGCAACTTCGGTTAAGGCTGACGGGGTGCCGGTTCATTGCCGGAATGCAGTCCTCCGCAGGCGCACTATCGCAAAATCGGGCGGCCGGCAACCATCGCTATGGATAGCGATGGTCAGTGCGGGGCAGGCGTGCCACGGGGTGGGCCAAATCCTGCATTGGCCTGAAACGGGCCGCGCTGGCACCACGAAAGTGCACCGGCTATAGCCCTGCGCCGTTATGCCGATAGTCCTGTTTGTATTGGTACTGACGCGTGTGATCGGATCACCACAACGAATGCCCAGACTCAACACCCGCTAGCAAGCCGGCCAAGCCATTGATGGACCTTTCCACAGCAGAACTGCGCGCGCTGCTCGATATCACGGGGCGTCTTCATGAGCCCTCGAGCCACGGCCTTGTCGAACGCCCCGAGCTGATCCGGAAGCTCGGGTCGCTGCTGCATGTCGATCTCATGGCGCAGTTGTTCTGGTGGCCGGGCGGTGCGCACCATCCGCATTCCAGCGCCTTGTGGGGCCGGGACCAGGGCATGCGCGTGGAGTACCGGCACTATTTCCATGCGTTCGATCCGATCGCGGAGCTGCTCCAGGACAGCTTTGAACCGGTGGTGATCGAGCGGAAGATCTCCCGCGCGGAATGGAGCCGCTCGGAGTACTTCACCGACTACCTCTGCCGGCATCACGCGTATCCGGGCATCAGCCTGCGCGTGCCCGACGCCAACGGCATGCTGCTGGACTATCGGTTCAGCACCAGTGACCCAAAGAAACGTTTCGGCGACAGGGAGATCCTGCTGCTCAGCCTCCTGAAGCCGCATCTGCTGAATGCCCAGCAGCTTCGCGCGATTCAGGAGCGGCAGGAGGTCGGCGCCGATACCGACATGCACATGCCCACGTTCGAGCTGAACGGCACGTCGCCACCCGAGCCGAACGCGAAGGCACGCTCCATCCTGGCCGGCGTCAGCAGTGAGGAGCGCGACGCGCTCTATGTCGAATTGGCTGCGGTGGCCAACGGCTCGCGCGACGCACAGTGGAACGGGTTCGGCTTTTGCGTGGAGCGGCCGGGGGAGGACAGCTGTGCCGCGCCGGTGTATCGCATTCACTTGGTCGCACGGGTGGTCGGCTCGTCTGCGTGGTTCCAGCAGCGGTTTGGCGTGACCGCGCGCGAAGGCGAGGTCTGCCACCTGATGCTCAAGGGCATGTCAGACAAACAGATCGCCCTGGCCCTGAACATCAGCTACTGGACGGTGCGCACCCACGTGGGGCACATCATGAGAAAGGTGGGTGTCGACTCACGCAGTGCAATCGGCCTCGCCGCGCTCGAAGCCGGCGGACTACCGAAATAATGCAGTTGCGCACACGCAGGTGTGCCGCGCGGGCAACGGTTTGGTTGCCGAAAATTCAAACATCCTCAAATCGGTTCTTCAAAAAGACGCTGGTCGGGTGACGTTGCCTGATGCGTGGACGCACCTTGCAAACGTCGGCACGCCGCATCGCTAGTCATAGGGATAGCTCAACACGTTGTGATCGCTATGCTGTTGCGAAACACAACAGCGGGGTAGACGTGTTGATCAGCCCCGCACCGTCGGGGCTTGTCATGAAATTTGCGGTACTCACCACCAATCCAACCAGTTTTTCGTATGTAACAGCTTGCCTCTCGGAGCACGGCGTCACGTGCGTGCGGTTTGACGACGCAACCGCGCTCATGCGCACCGGCCACACCGATGTTTTCGCATTGGTGATGATTGATGCGCAGCAGTTCGGCATGGCTGCCCGGCTGTTGCTCTCCGGGCGCGAGCGCAATGCCAATATGTGCCGGCCCACGTTGGTGTTTGGCGACTTTGCCAGCCGCCACGAGATCCTCAGCGCTTTCGACGCCGGCATTGACGACGTCATTTCCGGCCACTTCACCGCCGAGGAGTTGTGCGCGCGCGTGCAGCGCATTCTGCGCGGGGCCGGCAAATCGACGCAGGTCGCCATCGATACGCAACTGGTGGCCGGGCCCTACCGCCTGTGCCGGCTGACCCGCACGGTGACGCTGCACGGCGCGCCGATTCGCCTGACCGCGCGCGAATTTGCCACGGCCTGGCTGTTGTTCTCCTCGTCCGGGTCGTTCCTGTCACGCCAGCAGATCGCCTCTGCCGTGTGGGGCACAGACGCGAGCGTTGCAGAGCGCTCCATCGAACAGCACATCTACAAACTGCGCAAGAAGCTGGGCTTCGGCCAGGGGACGGGCGTCGAGCTCAAGACGGTCTACTCGCGTGGTTATCAACTGACTGTCGACCCGGCAGGCGCGCAGTCGGAAGCGGTGACGCAGACGGTGAAGCTGGCGGCTTGATGTGTGCGTGCCGGCATGCCGCCTAACGGGTCTTCATGGCCTGCTGTCGAGAGAGCGGTTTGGGGGCGCAATGACGTTGCTCTGGCTGTCACGCGTTACGCATTGCGACTCTTGATGAAATCTTCACGGCTCAGGTCGGCATTTCCTTCTCGCGTCTCTTGCCAGAAAGGCTTCTTCCGGTCGGTTGGCGTCGCCGGAAAATCGTCTTCAGAGTCAGACTGAACCTCTCGCAACAGCCGACCCGCTTCCGCTTGGGTGACATCGACCCCCTCGTGCGCCAGAGCGCGGCGCATCATTTCGCTTTCCCCGGCCGTGGGCGGACTCTTGCGCGACTTCAGGATCTGCCTCGCGGGTATGTCTGCTGACGTTCTTCTTGCAGCAGGCAATGAGAAATCGGGGTCGCGCTCGAAGGGCGTGCGGTCTTTGAAGAACCTCACGATTGCAGCCGAATCAGACGTCCGTAGATTGTTCTTGTGGAATGCCTTTGCGTTCTGGACGTCGGTAAAGGCGTAGTGGTGCGTCTTCGCGTTCTGGTTGAACTGCTCGGACATGGCTACTTGGCTTGTCAGTTCAGCAGTGGCGCCGCCTGATTTTTTATGCGCAGAGAACCCGCGCTTCTGAATGGAGTGTTTGCTTTGCGCGGTCGTGGCGTGATACATGGTCTGGGCCTTGTAAATCTGGGCCGCAACAAACTCTCGATGAGTCGCATCCACCACGTTCGCACGGGACCCCGTGGAACGTGGCTCCGAGGGGCCGACTGCTTCGGAAGCCTTCTTGCGCGAGAGCAGACCACTCAGTTGCCCACCACGCCGCCGTGGTTCGTGTTCTTGCCTGGGTACGGCAGCCTCTGAGACGGGCGTTGTATCCGATACGTTGCCCTTCGAAAAAGTTGGGGTGATTCCGGTGGGTTTCATTCTTGCTTTTCCATGCGATTGTGTGCCGCCCGCATGACAGTATTGTCAGGAGTGAGGAAAGGCCCGTGTCTCTATCCTTTTCCGCGTGGTCCAGTGAAGCTGTGAGACGGATCGCGCTTGTGCCCTGCGGGCGCAATTCACTGGACGTGCTGGTGTTCGGCCACGGTCGGACCGGCATGCAGGCTTACCGGCGTACTTCGCTCACAACCGTTGCCATTCCCTCCAGCGCTTCGAGTACGACCTTCTCGGGACTGACGCGCCTTCCTCCCAAGAAAGACGCCGGAAGGCGGCTGGCTTCACCCACAGGCGGGGCAGGCGGCAAGCCGTGCCGCTGCAGTGCCCAGTCCATGGCAAGACGGGCTGTGCGGCCATTTGCGTCTTGAAAAGGATGCAGACTCGCTAAACGCTGGTGCAGCTGTGCGGCAAATTCGACATGGCCCAGGGCATCGCGCGCATGCGATTGCTGTTCGCTTCTCTGCAGCCATTCCGAAAACGCCGCCATCTCATCTTTCAGGCTCTCCGGGGGCGGATAACGGTGGTTCGTCCATGTGTTGCCATCGGCAGCTTGCACGTTGACCTCGCGCAGTTGGCCGCCGATTGCCTCGTCGTCATCCTCTTCCGGGAGCAGCAGTTGGTTCAGTTTGCAGATCCGGTCAAGCGTGATCGGCAACCCTTTTTCTGCCCAGCTGCTGACCTTGTTTGCGGCGGTCTTCCACGCAGCCGATGCATCGTGATCCTCACTGGCAAGTGTGGTCGATGCGCCCTGACGCAGTTGATCCACCCGTGCTCGCGCGTCGGGCGATAGATGGCGCGATAGCCCGCTCCATTGGTCATGTAGCACAGCCGCGTGGTACGACAACGTCTGCCTGGTTTCGGGGTCGAACGTGGGTGCCTTGAACACTCGGTTCATCAAAGCCAACCGTGTATCTGTGCTGTACACAGCGACCTGTTCCAAGTCGATCTGGTGCGGCAATTCGCGCAGTTCCGGGTTGGATGCAACATCCAGCTTGTTCAACTGCGCCAGATTGGCAAGGCTGGCGGGCAACTTATTGATCTTGCAACCGGGTGCCGAAATCGAAGTCAGGCTGCTGCATTGGCCAATCGAATCGGGAAGGGTCCTCAGTTCATTGAACGCCAGAGAGATTTCCCTCAGATTTTTGAGCGCGCCGATTTGAGACGGCAGAGCCGAAATGGAGCAGTCATCAGCGTTGATCCGCTCAAGGTTTTTGCAAAGGCTCAGCTCTTCCGGTAGGCGCGTCAGATTTTCGTTGCCCGATACGTCGAGATTGCGCAGGTGCGGGAGGCGATGCAGTCCCGGCGGTAGTTGCGACAGGTTCAGGTTCTTGAGCGCCAAGTGGGTTCCGGCTTCTCCTGCGTCCAAGCAACGCAAGACTCGCTCCATGGCTTCGCGGCGCTGTTCGCGACGTCCGCCTACTGCGGGAGGCGCCGCACAACATCCCAGTTTGGCAAGCAATGAGGGTTTCGCCTCAGTACGCTCGCACCAAGCGGCCAACTCAGAGCGCAACCGCACGCTGTCGCCACTCGGCAAAGAAGAGCGCCGCTGAAGGCCAGGCTCACTGTGGCGTGAGCGGGAAATTGCGGCCCGCGGCGTTTCCTGCAGGCTCCTCAATTCCTGAATCTCCGCCGAATGTGCCGAAGACGATCGCGACGACCGATCGGCTTGCGGGCTGCCCTCGGGCGTTTGCGTTGGATGATGTTCTGTCAGCGCGCCATAGTGCTGGCTAAACGCGCTCATATCCCATGGATTCAGATTGGTATGCATCGATGAAACTCTCAGCTTTTATATCGAGCTAAAAATTAATCGAAGACCACATCGTGCTCCGGACAGGAATACGAAACTCCTGCTTCCAAGACGAATCGCCCACGTGCAATTGCGCAGCAAAGCGACGGCGTCGAAGGCGCCACCCGGGCTGAGAAGTACCGCCCGGCCCTATTGCTTAGACAGTTCCTGGCTGGCGCGCGACACCAGCTGCGCCATGTGTGCCACGGCTTGAGGCGGTGCCGTATCCAGATAAGCCATCGTGCGCAGGATCATCGAGATGCGCTTGTGCTCGATCGACGTGCTCAGCCGTGCTTTCTTTGTCGGCGACGAGGGCACGGTCCCATTCGCGTCCACGCGAGCCAAGATGATGCGTTCTTTGAGGTGCCGGTTCGTTCTGTCCTGTAGTGTCTCCTTGCGCTTGTTCACCTCCGTGGTCGCCTGATCCGGATGGCTTGCAACGTAGCGTCGGACCGAACTGGCGGCGTCGCTGTGCTTCATCATGCGGGCGTCGATCAGCGGTGCCCCGTCCAACACGAGCAACGCACCCAGCTCTTCTGTGGTCTTAGCGCGCGACACCAACGGTACCGGGTCTGTGCCGTCTCGTAACGCGTCATGCAGCGCTGAAAAATCGCCTTCTCGCGCGTGCATCTTCAGGGCCAGCGACATCGAGAAGATCCGGCAGCCAAAGGCGGATTTCTGCAAGTCCACGGGGATAAACGCGCATTTTGCGTGCTCACCGGCTTCAGCGCTGATGTTGTCCGCGTACTGGTCGTACTCGGCTTCGTCCTTTTCCTTGCGCAAGGGATCAACCACGATCACGGTGGTGCCTTGCGTGTCCTTTCGGATGTCGGCCGCTCTGGTATGCGCGCCGTCGTTGACGATGGCCCTGTATCGCCCGGGTGGCGCGGATTCAATAAAGGCGCCGAAATTGTGCGAATTCGCGAGCGGCGGAAGCTCGTCTTTGTCGTCGTCATCGGACGCGGTCTCGGCGGTTTCCATGTGCAGGGCCACCAGGTTGAGCCCCGGATTGCGCGCATTCTCTGCCGCCATCAGCAGCGGCGCCAGGGCCCAGTCCACCTTCTTGATCGGGAACTTGGCGACCTCCAGATCGAGATTTCTGTCCAGCGCCAGCTGCAGCTTAGTCAGCGGCCCTTGCAGGGACTGTCGGACCCGCGCTCGAGCCTGTTCGATGACCGCCTGTTGCGCTGACGTCAGTTGAGGGCCGCTTGCGGTCCGACTTGGCTGTGCTCTGTCGTGTGCGTCGACCACGGGCCGCTTGCCGGCCGCTCGGGCTTTGTCCGCGGGATTGCCGTACCAAGAGTGGCCGAGCAACGGGTGCTCAATGCCCATTCTTTCCAGTGTCGGACGATTGTCGAGCAGGGGCACGTCGGGCGGGGCCGAAGCGGACGTGCCCGCTTCATGGGGGGCTGTGCCGCAACGCTGCCGAGTTGCACGTGCCGAAATGCCGGCCTGCCAGAGCCTTGTGCCGTATTGAGCCGTTGCCTGCGCGGCGGAGGCATATCGGGGGCATCGGCAGGCGCTCTACGCACACGATCCGGTGAACCGGTAGTAGGCGCGCCAGAGGTGCTGGGCGCACTGCTGGTCGGCACCGTCGTACTTCGGGACGAAGTGGCGTTATTGACGTTCATGCTGGCTGAGGCGTTGTGGGTTTGACCGCACCGCAAGAAATTGGCGTGAGAGGCAATGCGAGCAACGTCGCTGCCGCTTCAGAATAGGGCTGCACAGCAACGCCGTGCGCGCGCGCCCGAACGCATGACGCTTGAGCCGAAGGCACGCGGATAGTGACGCACGTCAGCGCTTTGAACCCAGCCATTCGACGACGATTCCATCGCTCGTCCGGCCGCACCCGCTGCAGTTTCGAATTCCAACCACTTCGCATGCCGCGCCATGTTTTCGGCCGGGCTGCCGCTGCTGACCTTTCCCACGCTTACGCTGGCTTTCCAGGCATCCGCATTGCAATGCGGGGCGCCAATTCGTGCCCACTCGACCAGCGTTGTTGTGTTGAGCCGGTGGGCTGTTGAAGGGAAACGCGATCCATACGAGGCATGACGGCATGCGTGATCCGTACCCGATCGCGAAATACCGGCTTTGCCACAGGTCGCAACGACACAAGTGGAGCAGGTATGTCCGTTCATATGTCTTCATCCAACGCAGCAAATCGCGAAGCCAGGCATGCAAGCCGCGGCGATATGGCTGATGCAGCCGTCGATACGCTAGCGTCTGCCGCCGGCATGGCCGGCTTGCCAGGCCAGCAAGGCCCATCCGACCAGACGCAGCTGAGCCTTTACCAGGGCATCAGCGCCAAGCTGGCCGCGTCGCTCGCTTCCGGAAACAACGATGACGACGATGGCGATGACGACGACGTCACGCAGAACAGCGGTAACCGGCATGCGGCGACGCAGCCCAACGCGGCGCCCCAGCAGGCCAATGCAGCGTCTTCACAGCAGGCCGGGCCGTCGCAATCCACCGTGACGTGGAATGGCGGCACGCTCAGCCAGACGGAAGTGCAGATCGTGTCGGTCCTGGATCGGCACAAAGACCAATGCCCGCTCAGCTGGGATGGCCTGCAGGACAAGATCAACGACCCTTCGACGCCGCCTGACCTGAAGGCAGCACTGCAGGGCCTGGCGCAAGACGAACGCCTGTTCACCGCCATCGGATCGCAAGGTGACGGCCGTTGCGGCGGCAAGATCAAGGCCAAGGATCTGGATGCCTTCACGGCGGAACACGCACAGGTGAGCGCGTTCAACGAGCAACAGGCCAAGAGCTTCGAGCAGAACTACATCCCGTCGGATGGCAATGCGAATGGCCAGCCTTCCGTCATGTCGGAAAGCGATGCGCTGCGCGAGCTTTACAAGTATTCCGACAACCTCACGAAGAACCTGGGCGAAGACGAGTTCAAGCAGATCGTTGATGGCGACGCCAAGACCGGCAAGACGCCGCCGCAGGTCATTGCAGCGGCGCAATACTTCCTCGACCACAAGGACGCCTGGAACAAGCTGACCGGCGGGGGCGAGGTCAAGAAGGCGGACTTCCTGCAAGCTGCGTCGTCAGCCATGAGCCTGACGCAGGCCGAACTGAACACGCTCAAGACGATGAACGGCAACCAGGCAGCCTTCTTTGGCGACGGCGATCTCACGCGAGACAAGCTGTCGAGCATGGCCAACAACAAGCAGCTCGACCCGAGCGTCCGCCAGGCAGCGACGCATCTGCTGCAAGACCCGGTGCTGTTCAGCCTGATGAACAACGCCATCACGGGTTACAAGACGCACCACGGGTTCTTCGATTTCGGCGGTGGCCATACGGTGGATTCGGGCAATATCGCCGGCCGCGATTTCCAGAAGTTCTACGGCAACCTGTCGCAGGCCAACCAGACCGTGCAGAAGCCGCAGACCCACACGCCCAAGACCGACGCAGACAAGATGGCCGTGGCCTGCATGTTGATGGGCACGGCCGACCAGCCCGAGATCAAGTCGCCCAAGCACAACGGCGGTTTCCTGATGCACGCCATCGATGCCGCGCTCAAGGTGGAGGGCAAGTTGCTGGACTGGGCATCCATGGCGGTGGGCGCGCTGAGCTTCATTCCCGGTATTGGCGAACTTGCGGATGCAGCATCCACGGCGCTGGAAGCCGAGTCCCAAGGCTGCAACATCCTGCATGCAATGGTCAGCGGCGGCAACGTGAAGAAGGCGCTGGAAGAGGCGGGCCTGAATCTGGCGGCTGCGGCCATCGGCAACATCGGCGGCCCGGAAGTCCGGCTGGCAATGAAGGAAGGCATCACCAAGATCGTTGCCGAGAAGGCCATCAACGCGGGCATCAATCTGGGTGTGTCAGAAGCGCAGGACCACGCCGAGAACTATCTGGCCGGCCTGAAGGCGCGCCTGGAAGATCCCTCGCAGTCGCCGGCTGGGCAGGATGATTCGCAGGAGGTGGGCGAGGACAGCGCGACGGTGGAGGCCTCGGCTTCACAGCCGTCCATGCAGCCGCCAGTGCAGCCCAAGCAGCCCGAAGACGAGGCCGAAGAAGACAGCGTCGTGTAAGACGCGCTTGCAGCGAGGGCCGCTGCGGTTGGTGGCGGCCCCCGTCTGCGCTGTTACTTCAGCAGATCGATGGCGTCGAACGCGTAACCGGGGCTGAGGAAACCGTCTCCGGCATTGCCGCTGACGACGTTGATCTTCAGTTCATTCACGCCCGCCACAAAAGCCGACGCCGGAATGTCGAACGCAAAGGTGGCGTTGTTGCCGCGATAGGAGCCGGCCGTGAGGCTGCGCGTGGCCGGCTCAACTGCGGGTTGCGGCGCGGGCGCGCTCCACTGGTTGACGGTGATGCTGGGGCGGGCGTGGGCGAAGGCCGTGGTGATGCCGATGCGCAACCGGTGATCGGCAATCTCGCGCTGGCTGAGGTGAAAGTGCACAACCAGCGTGCCGTTGATGGCTTTCCACTGGTAGGCGGGGAAATCGTTGGCGGGGGTGGAGCGGCCGACGATGTATTCGGGGCCGGTCCACGGCTGCATCCGCACGTCGGACGGATGCATGACCGTGACCTTGTCGCCGTTGCGGAACTCGCGCGGGGTGCCGTCCCAGGTGCCGATGCGCCACAGCACGGCATCGCGCTGCGGGTCATGATCGACACCGCCGCATGCACATGGCGTCGTGCGGCCGGGCTGCACATCCACGTTGAAGCGTTTCACCTCCAGCTCGTTGCGGTACAGCGTCGCCTGATACTGGCCTGGCAGCATGCCGCGCACGTGGACGTGGACGTGGCCGTCTTTCGCAGAGACATCGCCCCAATACTGCGCATGCGCGTTGCTGAGCGCCAGCGTGTACGGCGCATCTTCAGTCAACCCGGTGAAGCGGGCTTCCAGTGCGCCACGATCGCTCTCGGGCACGTAGCCGGGCAGGCCCATGTCTTTGAACCAGCGGGTGTCGACTTCCGTGGGTGGCTCGCCGTCGGTAAAGGCCAGAACGTAGCTGTTGAGAACGCCCATGCGGTAGGGCTCGGTCTGGTTCTCACCGTAGTTGACGATGTAGGTCAGCTCCTGGTCTTCAGCCCCCTGGTCGAGCAGGCTGCGGTAGAACGGCCCGCCTGACCCGCCCTCGTTGTTGTCGCGCACCATCCACATGCCCACGCCGGGGCCCGTCGCGCCAAAGTACTGCCAGTCTTTCAGGCGCATGTTGGAGTAATGCTTGGAGCGGGTTTGACCGTCGGCCAGCCCAAAGACGTCATGGGCTTCCACGCCGCGCACGGCGGTGGTGATGTCTGCGCATGGCGGCCCATCGGGCAGGCGCGCGTGCGGCACCCGAACGACAAAGCGCACGAGGTTGGGCTTGGGCTCAGCGGTGAAATACGTCGCCATGTAGATGTTGGGCTGCCCACGGCGCGCCATGTAGACGTGGGTCAATGCCCCCGCGCTGACGGTGATCTTGATGGCGTCATTGCCCACGCGTGCGGCTTCCACATTGACGCGCTCATCTCGGTCATACAGGCCGGAAAAACCGGAGTTCACCTGGCTGCCTTTGCGCGGGTCCTGATACTGCACGCCATGCCAGAGCATCGAGACGATGTCGCCCTTGCCACGGTCACCACCGTTGGCGCCTCGCGTCCGGATCTTGAAGACCAGCCCGGCGCCGGTGTCGACGGTGTAGGCGCTGGCATCTGCGCTGACGCCGAATTGGCCCACCTGCACGGGGCGCCAGCTCGGTCGGGCACCGTGATCCGTGTCGATGGGTGCGTCATTGCCGATCCGGCAGGGCGCCGCGCGATTGTGCAAAGGCTCGGCACTTGCAAGCTGCAGACAGACCAGCGGTAGCGCAAGGGCGAGCGCGCTGAGTTGCTTCAGGCCAAGGCGCTTGGCCCAGGGGGTATCGAGCACAGATGGTGTTGTGGGCATGGACTTGTCAGACAGCTGCAGCCTTTGCGCAACGACGGCGTGCCGGCACCGACACATCGGCTGGAAGAGGGCGGATATGGGCACCCCTCAAAATAAAAAAGCCCCGAGGTGGTCAATCCCCGGGGCTCCCGACCACTTTCGTCACGTAGGCGCGTGAACTATGGCTGCGGCCGAGTCTACCCACATGGCCCCAGACCGGCATGCGTTGCTGAGATTTATTGAGAAATCGGTGCGCTTGCGCCGGCGGCGGTGAACGGGACGCCGACATCCGTGCGTGATAGCGCATGGGCATGATCGTTGCGCCGCCGCAGAAGGGCGCGGTTGGCCAGATGCCATGCCGGTAGCGCGCCTATTTCCTTTGTCCAACCCATCCCACAGCGAGGACACGCAATGCATTGGATCGATCCTGAGAGTCTTCCGGAAGTCCGTGGCACGGTACGCAATTTCCTTCTCAACCCTGAAGGCGATGTCGATGGTTTTGTACTGGGTGGTCGCACACTTCGGCAGGTTCATGTGCCGCCCCATCTGTCGCGGCACCTTGCCCGGTATGTTGCGCTGGGCGACAAGATCCGCATACGCGGGGTGAAGCCCAGAGGCGCCGACATGATCGCGGCGATCTCGCTCACCACCGAGAGCGGCAAGGTCATCCTCGATGAAGGCCCGCCCGCCAAGGGCGATCAGCCGCCCAAACGCGCCGGTGCGCGTCGGCCGATGGAGGCTGCGGGGGAGGTCAAGCTCTCTCTGTTTGGGCCGAAGGGTGAGCTGCGCGGCGCGTTGCTCGATGACGGGACCTCGTTGCGTATGCCGCCCCACGCTGCGACGGAACTGGCTTCCTACCTCACGCCCGGCGCGCATGTTCATGCCTGGGGGCACGGCTTGAAGAACAAGTTCGGCAAGACACTTGAAGTGGACAAAATTGCAGAACTTGTGGATTGAGCCGCATGCCTGCGCCCACCTGCTTTGGATGGGTGGGCCTCGATGGCTTCCGGCGGTGGAGGGCGCGTCGTGTGATGCCGGCCCGCTAAACGCGTAAAGGATGGCGTCTGAACACTCAAAAATCCTCATCGTTTTGGCGATTGCGTTGACGCGCCTTCGCACGCTGACCTACGGTTGCGCCACTACAAAAAACAGTCGGGTCAATCAAGATGTCCAAAAAGTCGGTGGAGTACGCAAACGTTAACGAGTTACCCAATCCTCTACGTCGCGCGTTGACGTTGGGGCTGGGGCTGTTCCCCATGCTGCCGCTGCTGCCGGGGTGCGGCGGCGGTGTCGATGACGCCTCTGCGCAGGGGCTGGGTCCGACGCAGGAAAAGACCGGGGGAGGCCAGGCCACGACCGCTCCGGCACCTGCGACGCCAGCGCCTGAGGCTGTGCCGGCTTCAGAGAGTGGTGTCTTCCGCCACCCGGGGCTGCTGGTCACCGAAGACGACGCCGCCCGCATCCGCGCGCTCATCAAGGCAGGCCGGGAGCCGTGGACGGGCTGGTGGAACAAGCTGTGCGCCGAGCCCAACGCCTCCTTGACCGCCAAGCCGAATCCGCAGCCGGCGGTCTATCGGGCCGACAGTACCAAGTACGCTTTGTACGGCGACATCTGGCACGCCTGGACCCTGGTCCTGCGCTGGAAGCTGTCCGACCCGCAGGACAACCGCTATGCCGACAAGGCCGTGGAGTTCCTGGACGCGTGGGCGAACACGCTGAAGGAGGTTGGCACGGTGCCGCCCGGCTCGACCGCCCATGACGACCACACCTTCATCATCCTGGCCGGCATACAGGGCCACCAGCTGGCGCAGATTGGCGAGATCCTGCGTACCTACTCCGGCTGGGCGCCGGCGAGCCTGAAGCGCTTTCAGGACATGCTGCTCAACGTCTTCGCCGGCATCTCGCAAAACCGTCTCAACAACGCGGCGCTGGGGTCTCACGCCAACTGGGACATGGCATCGCTGTGCGGTGCGCTGTCGATCGGCGTGTTCTGCGACCGGCCCGACCTCTATCGCTTGGCCGTTGACTACTACGCCGGCAACAACCGCGGCACGCTGAAGATGTTCGGCAACGGCTCCATCGTGCATGGCGTGTACTTCATGCACCCGGGCCATTTCGGGCAGTGGGAGGAGAGCGGCCGGGACCAGGGGCACTCGACGCTGGGCATGTCGCTGGGCGGCGACCTGCTGGAGATGGCGTGGAACCAGGGTGACGATCTCTACGGGATGCACAACAACCGCTTCCTCGCCGCCGCTGAATACGTTGCACGCTCCAACCTCCTGGACGAGAACGGCAAGACCTATCCCATGCCCTATGCGCGCGAACAGGATCCGTCGCAGCCGCACACGTCTCTGTGGACGCAGGTGAACCAGTCGTTCCAGCATGGCCGCAACGCCTGGGAGCCGATCTACAACCACTACGTCAACCGCATGGGGCTGGCGGCGCCCAACGTCTCGCGCATCGTGAAGTTGGTCGAGCCCAAGTACGGCGGCAGCAGCGATGACGTCATGTGGCCGACGCTGATCCATCGTCGCGCGGACTATGCAGGCCCTATGAAGCCGCCGTCCGGCCTCACGGCCAACCTGCGCGGCAACCGCGTCGTGCTGTCGTGGTGGGGCAGCGTCGGGGCGACCTCGTATGCGGTCAAGCGCGCAAGCCAGGCCAGCGGCCCCTTCAACCTGCTGGGCACCGTTTCGGCCAGCGAGCTGCTCACCTATACCGATATCCCGCCCAACGGCGTCTGGTTCTACCAGATCACCGCCCAGGGCGCCGGTGCCTCGGGCGCCGGCTCCAACGTGGCCCGCATCGCCGTTCCTGGCGAGGTCCGCCTGTCGCTGCCGCTGAACGATCCGAACGGCACCGGCACGGTCGGCGCACTGCTCACCCCCGCCGGCACCACGACCTTGGTGCAGGGCACGCTGCTGGACGGCGCCACCTGGGGCGACGGGCGTGTCGGCGACAAGGCCATCGCGTTTGACGGCCAGAAGGCCGGCCTGCAATTGCCGTCAGGGGTATTCAGTGACCTCGACGACTTCAGCGTGGCTTTCTGGGCCTACGCGAATGGACTGCACTGGGACACCTGCATGTTTTTCTCGGGGCAGGATGGATTCAGCTCCATGTTCATCGCCCCACAGTCGGGCAGTAGTGGCGTGTTGCGTTTCGGGATCTTCGGCGCAGGAGGCAACGACGCGCAGGTTGTAGCGGCGCCGTGGGCCATGCCGATTCGTCGGTGGGTCCATGTGGCCGTCACGCTGCAGGGCAACACCTGCCGCCTGTACGTTGACGGCACCGAGGTGGGGAAGACCGACGACATGCTGCTGTCGCCCCGCCAGGTTGGCGACCAGGTCACCTTCCTGGGCCGCAATTGGGCGCATCCATCGTTCAACGGCCGCATCCAGGGCTTCCGCGTTCAAGCGGGCGCGTTGAGTGCGGCGGAGGTGGCGGCGCTGGCCAAGTGAGGTGATGCGACATTGCCCGACGCTGGTGGAGAACACAGCCGAGGCAAGTCGCAGGGGGCGCGCCTGGCCGGGCGCCCTTGCTTCAGCCGATATTCCACTGCGGCGCAATCGCCAGCAGTTGCCGCCGGAGGTTCTCGATCTCGTTGGCAAAGCCCTCCGCCAGCGCGCTTTCCACCGTGGGCGCGCCGGCCGCGGGGCTCACCTCGGCAGGGTCGGCTGCGCGCGCTCGGGCCAAGCGCGCCACGGTGCCAAACCGCAACGCGCGAGACATGCCGATCAGCGTGTCGCGGATGCGCCGTGCACCCACGCCGGGCAACGTGCCAGCACCCGGCGCACCCAACGTCCCGTGCGTCGCATTGAGCAGTTCGAGCGTGCTGATGCAGATGCGCAGGCTGCGCTGGATGTTCTCCAGGCGCTCCAGCGGCACGTCAATCTCTTTGGACACCGACGGCATGAGCGAGCGCAACTGCACCAGCAGCGTATTCAGCTTGCCGAGGTGCTTGCTGCGCTCGCCTGAGGCTTCACCGGCCTGGCCGAGGTTGGCATACGCCCGCGCGCATTCGCGCAGCGCATCGGCCAGCCGGTAGCGCCACGAATAGGTGGCATACAGCGGTAGCGCAAACGAGAACAGCAGCGCAATCGCAATCCCCACCAGCACGTTGAGCGTGCGCCAGGCGCCGTCGAGCAGGTTGTTGTCGCCATGGCCGACCACGATGACGAGCGTGATGGCCGCCAGCAGCGCGATATAGCCGCCCTTGCCGATGGCGTGATACGCGCAGATGCCGCACGCGATGGCCGTGAGCGCGTAGGTGAGCGGCAAGTGCCCGAGCCACGTCTGCTGAACGATGATCAGCAGGCCCGCCACGGCGCCGATGAGCGTGCCCCACGCGCGCTCTGCCGCGCGCTTGCGGATGTTGCCGTGGTGCTGCAGGCCGGCAATGACGATGAGCAGCGAGATGGTCGCCCACTCGCCATGCGGCCATCCAAAGCCCGACGTGACAGCAATGGAGAGCAGCACGCCCAGGCCGACGCGCGTGGCATGGATGTACCGCGCATGCCGATAGCGCCGGTGCGGGTCGCGCACGAGGCGGAGCAGGGACAGAAAGGGTGCAGGCAGTTTCACGGTGCGGGGCGCACGAAGGGAAATCGACATAAGCAAGATCGTTGCAGATTCTGGGGCGCGACGTACATGGGATGGGCGCCACGTTGGTGCCGATGCCTTGTTGTGGTGCGCGCCGGAGGCGATGGACACCCCAAGACTTCGGGTTTCCCCTAGGTATCGCACAAACCTTGCCATGGGCCGGTGAGCTTTTTTTGCGTATTGCACCAGGGGTTGCGCTTCAGCGCGCGCCGCGTCGTGTCGATTACGATGCGTAGCCCCATCGGTAACGCTTCGGGCTGCCCGGGAGTTTCCGATCCACCTTGAACAAGATCGAGCCCTATGACGACGCAGGCGCTATCGCCCTGGCTGAGGTTGTTGAGCGCTGCCGAGCGCTTCGACCGTGGGCCGTATTTCATTGCCATCCGGCGCGGGCTGGCGCTCTCGTTGCCGCTCATCATGGTGGCCGCGGTGGCGCTGCTGTTGCGCAATCCGCCCACCGCTGGCATGCGCCACCTGCTGCTGCAGGCCTTCGGCCCGGGGCTGGATGCCTTTTGCGACAGCGTGCTGGCCGGCACGATCGGCATCGGCTCGCTGGTTGCGTTGTTCGGGTTTGCCGATGTGTTGGCGCAGCAGCACAACCAGCGCGCGGGGCATCGGGTGGTCAACCCGACCGTGGCGGCGGTGGTGGTGGTGTCGTGCTTCTTTACGCTCATCGCGCCGGAAGCGGATGCCTCTTCGATGGCGTCGCTCTCGCTGGGGCAGGGGATGTTTGGCGCCTTGATGGTTGCATCGCTGGGCGGCAGCCTGTTTCTGAAGTTATGCAGCATCCGCGGTTTGCGCATTCCATCTCACCACTTGAGCAACGATCTTCTGGTGGGCGACGTGCTGTCGGTCATGCCGGCCGGCATGCTGACGATCCTGACGTTTGCGCTGCTCAAAGCCGGCATGGCGTGGGCGGGCTGGCCGCAGCTCATGGCGGCATTCGGCGCGCTGCTGGCGGCGCCGTATTCGGAAGTGGCCAACAGCCTGCTGTTTGGTCTCGGTTACGAAACCGCGGCGCAGGTGCTCTGGCTATTCGGCATTCATGGGCCGAATGCGCTGTATGCCGTTCACCAGCACGTATTGGAGCCGGCCACGCAGGCCAATGCGGGGGCAGTGGCCAGTGGCGGCCAGCCGCAGTTCATCTTTACCTATCACTTCTTCGCGGTATTTGCGCGCATGGGCGGCTCGGGCGGCACGCTCAGCCTGATCCTCGCGCTGCTCGTCTTCAGGCGCACGCAGCGCAAGCGCAAGATGGCGGTGGTTGCCATGCTGCCGGCGCTGTTCAACGTCAACGAGCCGCTGCTGTTCGGGCTGCCGGTGGTGCTCAACCCGGTCTATGCGATTCCGTTCCTGCTTACGCCGCTGGTGCAGATCCTGATCGCCTATGCGGCCACCATTGCCGACCTGCTGCCCAAGACCAGCTACCCCGTGGCATGGACGACTCCGGCGCTGTTCAGCGGCTATGCAGCCACGGGCTCGGTGTGGGGCGCGGTGGTGCAGCTCATCGGCCTGGTGGTGGGGGCGGCCATTTACCTGCCGTTTGTCCGCATGGCGGATGTTCTGTCCGCACGGCGCAGTCAGGAGGTGCTTGCGTCTTTGCTGCAGATTGCAGACTCGCCTGAGGTGAGCCTGAAGGGCCGGCGCTGTCTGGACCTGCCCGGCGACGAAGGCCGCATGGCGGTGGCGCTGGCCAGCGACCTGGAAGACGCCATCAAGAAGGAAGGGCAGATCTTTCTGGAGTTTCAGCCGCAGGTGGATTGCAGCACCGGCCGCGTGTTCGGCGCCGAGGCGCTGCTGCGCTGGCAGCATCCGGTGCTGGGCCGCGTGGCCCCGCCGATTGTCGTGGCGCTGGCCGATGACATTGGCCTGATCGATCAGTTGGGTCTACGCATCCTGTCGCTCGCATGCCGGCAGCGTGCGGCCTGGCGCGGTGTCTTGCCCGAGGATTTCGTGATCGCCGTGAACCTGTCGCCGCGGCAGTTGCTGGATTGCGCGTTGTGCCGGAACGTGCTCGACATCCTGCAGCGCGAAGGGTTGTCGCCCACGCAGCTCGAACTGGAGATCACCGAATCGACGATGCTGCTGCCGGACATCAACACCATCGGCAACCTGAAGCAGCTGCGCGAGGCCGGCGTGAAAGTCGCACTCGATGATTTCGGGATGGGCCATACGTCGCTGCACTACCTGCGCGAACTGCCGCTGGATACGGTGAAGATCGACCGCTCTCTGGCCGACGTGAGCGCGGGCAGCATCAACGAGCACATCGTGCGCAGCATTGCCAGCCTGAGCCGCACGCTGAACCTGTCGACGGTGGTGGAGGGGGTGGAAACCGAGCAGCAGCTCCAGCGCCTGTCGGCCCTGGGCTGTGACCGGTTTCAGGGGTATTTCTTCAGCCGCCCGCTGGCGCCGGGCGTGTGTCAGCAGTTTGTGCTGGATGCCCACCTGCGGCCGTGGGCGCACGCATGAGGGTGCGTGGGCGGCCTAGCGATACCTGCCCACAAAGCTCTCGCACCGGCGGACGTGGCCAACCTTGGCGGCCCATCGGTACAAGCCTTCCACCAGGCTCTTGCTGACCGTGACCGGCTGACCGTTGATCTGCCCGAGCACTTCCGATTGGTTCTGGTAGGGCTTCTCGAACAGCAGCTTCATTTCGCTGCCGCCGCCCAGCGCCAGGTAGACGGCTTCGCGAGGTTCGAACTGCAGCACGAACGAGTTGCTGCGCGCGCTGCTGCGCTCAATGGAATCAACAAAGTTGGCGATGAGCGCGGCGTCTTCTGTGCTGTATTCGCAGCCGCTGTCTTTCAGTTGCGCTTCGTCCACGGCCTTGAGCGATGCCATGGCGGGGTCCAGCAGATACAGCGTGATCGCGCGCGCCTTGCGCATCCGCGCGCTCAGCCCTTCGGCTTCCCAATAGCTTTGTTCGGCCTTCACGACGGGCTCAGCCTTTGGCATCGGCTCCGGGGAGGGCGCTTGCGCTTGCGGGGCTTCTGGTGAGGGCGCTTCGGCTTGAGGTGCGCCCGGTTGGAGGACTTCGGCCTGCAGCGCTTCGGTTGCCGGCGCGTCTGTCAGGGGCGCTTCCATCGAGATTTGTCCGAAGGCCGCCTGGTCCATGCCGCAAGCGCAGGCCAAGACAAGAGCGATGATCTTTTTCGACAACTCCTACCCCTTTGAAACGTACGTTGTTGTTGTGTTGCGTGCTGAATGCTAAGCCGATCTGTTCGTGTGCGTGCGCTTTGGCCCCGCAAATCACACGTCATGCCATTGGTGGAAGGTGGCGGCTTGCCCGTGGTACACGCCAGCGCTGTCGATGAGGTTCCACACCGTGCCGCCCTCGATCCAGAACCGCCTGCCGGAGCGCGAGATGCGCACGCCGCGATACCCCGTGGCGAACCCGCGCGTGCGGACCGCTTCGAGCAATTGCGCGCGTTCTTCGCGGTTCGGCTGCTCGGCCGAAAAACGCGAGCGCAACGCTGTGATGCCGTCCCAATCGTATTCAAAGCAGCGCTGCGCGGCGCGGTTTGCATAGATGAAGCGCGGGTCGGCGTCGGTGTTGTGTGCCAGCACGCAGAAGGGCGCGTCTTCGTAGAGCCACCGGGCCGCATCTGCGGGCGTGATGGTGTTGTTGACCAGCGGTGCGCCAACCAGCCGTTGGTGGCTGTCGGCGAGGAGGGTGAAGAACTGCGGGTCCAGGCTGAGGGATACCGTCATCGCGTTGTATCGGTCGTCTTCGGGAAGGGCGGGCGAAATTCTAGCAACCGCGCCCTACAGCGCACGGCCCAGGAACAGCGTGCCCGGCACCGGGTTGAACGCCACCGGCGGTGCCGGCGTGAAGCCCAGCGACAGGTACAGCTGCTGCGCGGCCTTGAACTCGGGCAGCACGTCCAGGCACATGCGGGCATAGCCGGCGGCCCGCGCGTCTTGCAGCAGATGCTCGACGAGGCGGCGGCCGAGCTGTTCGCCGCGTGCGGCGTGGCGGACGTAGACGCGCTTCATCTCGCACGTGGTTGCATCCACCTGCCGGAACGCGGCGCAGCCGACCACGGCATCGGCCTTCCAGGCCAGCAGCAATTGCCCGCGCGGCGCGGCGTATTTGCCGGGCAGGTCGGCAAACTCGGCTTCGTAGTCCTGGAAATCCAGGCTGACGCTGGGGCTGGCAACGTATTCGCGGAAGATGGCCTGCACGGCGGCCATGTCGTCAGGAAACTGCGCGGGGCGGATCTCTGTCATGGGCTTCACGTGCTCCTGGTTATGTGGGCGGCCAGCCACAAAAAACCCGCCTCTGGGGCGGGTTCTGCTGGCTGGCCGGCCACGCGTTGCATGGCGCCATGTTGCCACCGGTGTGCGTCGCGGCACAAGGTGCGCGCGGTTCAGCCGACCAGATGACCGCTGCTGCCGATCATGGTGACGTCCACGTAGTCGAGCCCTGCGTGGTTGTTGCGGTCGTAGTGCACGCGCACGCCGCCAAAGTCGCGTGTGCCGAAGCCTTCCAGCGCCTGGATGAAGCCGTCGCGCGTGGGGTTGCTGCCGCAGGCACGCAGGCCATCCACGATGACGCGGGCGGTGAGAAAGCCCTCCACCGCTTCGTAGGTCTGGTTGCCGTGGTCACCAAACTTGTCGTTGGCTTCGCGAAACGCGCGCACGAGCGGCTGCGTGCGCGCGTTGGGGCCGGGCATGACCTGCGTGACAGCCACGCCGTGGGCCAGCGGGCCTGCCTTCTCGAACACGGTCTTGGGCGTGGTGACCGACAGGATCCACGGCTGCGGCAGCGGCACGGGGCCGTGCTTGGCCTGATAGCGCGTGAGCATGTCGGCCACGGAGGTGGGCGACGTGAACAGCAGCGTGGTCTGCGGATTGGCCGCGGCAATCTTGTCGACCACCATGTCGATGTCGTCGCCCTTGGCGTTGTGCGGGATGAGCGCGACGATCTGCGCGCCGAACTTGCTGGCCGCAGCCTTGGCAGCGTCGGCATTGCCGGAGCCGAAGGGGTTGTCCTGGTAGACCACGGCCACGCGCTTGAGCCCGATGGTGGTGGCGTGCTGCACCATCTTCGTGACTTCGTCGGCGTAGCTGGCGCGCGTATGGAACAGCGGTGCGCTCGGTTTGCGCGCGGCGGTGGCGCCGGTCATGGCGCCCACCATCGGCAGGCGGTATTGCTCCAGCAGCGGCAGCGTGGCGATGGTGTTGCCGGTGCCGCCCATGCATACCAGTCCGAACACGCCTTCCTGCACCAGCGTCTTGACGTTGGCCACGGCCTTGTCGGGCAGGTAGTTGTCTTCGAGCCGCTTGACGACCAGCTTGCGCCCGGCCACGCCGCCCTGGGCGTTGACCTGTTCAAAGCCCGCCAGCAGGCCGTTGGTGTAGTTCTTGTACAGCCCGCCCCAGACGCTGTCGAACCCGACCGTCTGCCCAAAGACGATCTTGTCTGCAAACACACCGGCTTCCGCCGCGCGCGCCATGGGCGACAGCATCATTGCGCCGCCCAGTGCAACTGAACTCCGTACGAATTGCCTCCGGTCCATACCTGTCTCCGCCCCTTGTTTTATTGGTGGTGTGGCAGGAGTGTCGAAAAGGTGAGCGCCGGCCGAAATGGCGGATAACCCTGAGGCGAGAATTTTTGAGATACCGGGACGAGCTGCCAAACGCAGTGGCGCCGTGCGTTAATCGGCCGCGACGGGGGCACAGACGCACGGCAGCACAAACGCTGCGCCGTCGCGCCCGGCCAACTCGAAGTACACGCTGCCAGGCGGCAGCAGGTCGATGATGCGGAACGCGCCGCCCGCGTTGAAGACGATGGTGTGCGACACCAGCGACACCATCACCGATCCATCCGCGTGGCGCAGATTGGCCGCATCGGACAGGGCCGGCAATGTCCAGCCGCCCAGGCCGGCGCGCGCCATGGCCGCGAGGATGTCGGTATGGGCGTCTTCGGCACAGGCGGGTGGTGGGTCGATCTTGCCGAGTTCCTTGCGCAAGCGGTGCAGCCGCTGCCGCGTTTCCAGCGTCCGCAAGGCTTTGACCCGGGTTGGCGGGGCGGGTTGGCGTGTGGCGGCGGGTTTGGGCAATTGCGTGAGTCCCGGGCCGGGCACCCGCGGTACGCAGGCGGGCGAAGGTGCAACGCGCGCCGAGGCCGCTGCGTGCGACGCGCCGGGCGCGCTTTCATGCCGTGGCGGGATACCGTTCGCGCTGCTGATCTTCGACATCGGGAGTGGATTGCACGGAGTGGCGGCCAGGGTTGGCGGTCATGCGCGTGGTGTTGTGCATGACCGCCGGGCCCGGCATGGCGGCTTGTAGCGACCAGCCGAGAGGGCGGCATCTTAGGCAACCGCCCCCGTGGCGTCACCCTTCAGGCGGCGATATGGCGGCGTGCATTCGTATTTGCGGACAAGTCTTCGGCGGCGAAACGCCCATCGAGCCGGCTTCAGGTTGAATGCTCAACTTTCCTCACTGGTATACCAATGGATTACCTCTGATATATCTTCAGGCACGGGTGCGGTCTGCCCAGGTGGCACCGAAACGCTGCCCTTCCGGTGCCGAACACCAAGACAAGAGTGAGACATCGATGAACATGCAAACCAAGGCCGGGTTGATCCTGACCGCATCCTTGCTGGCTGCCGGCGCTGCGGGCTCCGCTGGGGCACAGACGTTGGCCACGGGAGACAGCCGCACTGTCACGCAGCCGACGTATCCGGGCATCTGTACGACGATCAACGCGCGCTATTCAAGCGCGCAGCGTGCGTCGCCGCCGCCGTCTTCGTCTGACGACACCAGCGTCATTCAGCAGGCACTGACCAACTGCAAAGGCACCGGCAAGAGCGTGGTGCTGGCCGCTTCGGGCTCGAATGACGCGTTTTACACGGGCAGCCTGTCCATCAGCGGGGCGGGGCTCGTGATCAATTCCGGCGTGACGCTGTTCGGCAACGACAGCTACAGCAGCAACGCCAACCTGCTGTCGTTCACGGGCGCCAATGCATCGCTCATGGGCCCGGGCACGGTGGATGGCCGTGGCGACATCATCACCGGCACGCCGCGCCTGGTGCAGGCGAGCAACATCACGAACTTCACCGTCTACAACGTCACGCTGGCCCAGGCCGCGCACCCGAACCTCTATGTGGAGGGCGGCAACGGCTTTACCGCGTGGGGTGTGTCCATCCGCACGCCGGCCACGCGCAAGAACGCAGACGGCATCGACATCGACAGCCTGACCAACGCCACCGTCACGCAATCCGATATCGAAGCCGGCGACGATGGCATTGCCGTCAAGACCAACTCGGGCGACATCTCCAACGTGACGGTGTCGAACACGCGGCTGCACGGCACGCATGGCCTCTCGGTGGGCAGCATCGACAAGAACACCGTGTCTAACATCCTGTTCACGAACAACTACGTGTATGGGAATGACCTGAGCGGCACGCAGTCCACCAACAACAACGGCATCAACGTGAAGACGGGGCCGTGTTCACTCACCGTCAAGCAGGTGAGCTACGTCAATACCTGCATGACCGGCGTGAAGCACCTGATCGTGATGGACACGAACTACAACGCGTGCACGACCGGCGGCAGCCCGTCGCTGTCGAACATCGTCGTCAACGGCGCGTATTCCACGCAATCGGTGTCGGGTGCGTACACGAAGATCGCCGGCCGCAACGCGAGCTTCCCGGTCAATGCCTACCTGGCCAACGTCAGCCTGGATGCCACGGCGCAAAGCGGTGACCAGTACGCCAATGTCGGCCTCTACAAGTCGAACGATGTGCCGTCGGGCACCGGCGTGACCACGTCGAGCTTCACGATGTCGGGCAGCGTGCCGAGCTGTTCGTTCTGATCGGCAACATGTACCTCGCCATGCGGCGGCGCCGCACGGTCGTGCATGGCGCGGGCGCCTTCAATGCGAGTCCGGACTGAAGCCCCGCGCGACCGGCGCGGCTTGTATCTGAGCGCCGCTGCGGTGCTTGCGGCCGTCGTCGGCCTGTCGATTGGCGTAATGACGACGCGGTTGCCCGACTCAAAAAGCGCTGCAGCGGCTGAGCCGCGCGCATCAGCCGCCGCTGTCACATCGTCGGCGCCCAACCGTACGCCGATCACAACGTCGGCCGGAGTGGGCGACGCTCCTGCGCTCACCATCACCGAACAGCAGACGCTGGTTGTGGACACCGCGTTGCTGAACGTGTTCAACACGTTCCTGCTCAAGCCCGAACAGGATCGGGCCGGCCAGTTGAAAGCCTATTTAGAAAGTACGCTGCCGCCCCCCGCGCTGGCGGACGCCCTGCAGTTGGCTGAGCGCTATCAGGCGTACATGCAGGCACATGACGCGTTGCTGGCTGCCCAGCACCTGAGCAGCGACATGCAGCCCGCCACTGTGGATATCGAACGCATCGCCATCTGGCGCGAACAGCGTGACCGCCTGCGGCAGCGCCTGCTGGGCGATCGGGCGGTGCAGGCCTGGTACCAGAACGACGACGCGCAGCTCGATCAGGTGCTGCAGGAGTGGCGGCAGCGGGCGGCCGATGCGCAGGGCGTGAACTTGCAGGGTGAGCGGTATCCGGTGCCGCACTGGCGTGATCCTGAACAGGAAGCGAGGCACCAGGAGTACATGGTGGGGGTGTTGCGCGGGGTGGTGAGGCGCTATGCGATGCGGTGGGGCGGCCGAGAAGCAAAGGGGACGTTGCAGGAGTAAGTACCTCCGTTGGTCACTCACATTTGGCTTCTCGCCAGACCGGACCGGCAGGTGCAGTCAGCCTTCCCGATCCCCCATATTGCTCGCCGCCAGCCGCCTGAGCTCTGCCCGTGCCGCTGCCAACCGTGAGTGCAGCACCGTGTTCTCGATCAGCAACAGCAGCAGCACAAAGCTCGCGCCCAGCAGCCCGAACACGCGGCCGGCATAGAAGCCGAGGTCATATCGCCCGCCGTTGAATACGGCGCTGAGCGCCACGTCGCAGATCCACACGCACAGCACGACCATCAGCCAGATATCGAGCGTCAGGTGCGGGCGGCTGCGCCACAGCACGAGCAGCGCGACCACGCAAAAGCACCATGTGCTGCCTGCGACGATCCACATGGTGGGCGTGTAGCGGTTGGCGGCCATGATGGCGGGCAGCAGGTGCTCGCCGGCGGTGGCCAGCGCCACACAGGCGGCCGCTGCGCCCAGCACGGCCGCCACGGTGCCAAGCGCCGTTTGTCGCGTGAGCGTATGAACCGGGAAGCGGCCGGGCTCCTGCTCTTCGCGCTTCTTGAGCACGGCGTAAGCGATGACAAACAGCGGAAAGCCCGCGTGCCAGAACATGTAGATCCACGCAGTGCTCTGCGGCCCCGCGCCCAGCAGGCCGCCGGAAGCGAACAGCCCCGGAAACGACAGCAAGTGCCCCACCGCCGTGGCAGCCGTGAACAGGTAGCCGCTGGCGAGCGCCAGCATGGCGCGCGACCGCGTGATGGCGAACTGTCCGAAGAGCAGCGCGGCGGTAATCAGGTCATTGAGGATGAGGGCCGATTCGTAAAGCGGCACGAACGACGGAAGATGCGCCAGTTGCACCTTGGCGAACGGTACGGCCGACACCAGCACCACCAGCGACAGCAGCGCCACCGCCTGCGCCATCCAGTACGTCCGGCGTCCTGGAGAGAGGCTCAGCAACAAGCCTCGCTGCATGTCCAGCGTTTCCGACATCACGTTGGCCCCCTTTGCGGTGACGGTGTCACTCGTTCGCTTGTGGTGTGACTTGCTGTGCGACTGTGCGGCGATTGCGTTGCCCGGGCAACCCTCGCTATAGACGCGTGATAGTCAGCCGGCCACCCAATGTCAACGCGGCGAAAGGGGTAGAACTTTCAGGCCGGGTGCCGGTGGCGGCCAGCAGGGTGTTACGGGGAACGCCCGAGTGCGGCCCGCGCTCCGCAGCGATAGACTGGTGCCCACCTCACGGCACCACCCTGCAAAGGAGTGCGCATGCAACCTCATCCCACCACCCATACCGCCACCGACGAGCCCATCCTGCGCGATGACCGCGACGGCGTCGTCACGCTGCGGCTGAATCGGCCGCTGCAGTTCAATGCGTTGTCTGAAGCCATGCTGGATGCGCTGCAGCGCGTGCTGGACGACATTGCGCAAGACGCGACGGTGCGCTGCGTGGTGCTCGGCGCCGAAGGCAGGGCGTTCTGTGCCGGGCATGATCTGCGTGAAATGCGCGGCACGCCGGAGCTTGCGTATTACCAGGCGCTGTTTGCGCGCTGCAGCGTGGTGATGCAGGCGATCCAGGCGCTGCCGGTGCCGGTCATTGCGCGCGTGCATGGCGTGGCGACTGCGGCAGGTTGCCAGTTGGTCGGCAGTTGCGATCTGGCCATCGCTTCGGACGCGGCGCGCTTTGCGGTGTCGGGCATCAACGTCGGCCTGTTCTGTTCGACGCCCGCGGTGGCGTTGTCGCGCAACGTGCTTGCCAAGCGGGCGTTCGACATGCTCGTGACGGGCCGCTTTATCGATGCCGCCACGGCGGCTGACTGGGGGCTCATCAACGAGGCCGTGCCGGCGGCGGAGCTGGATGACGCGGTGGCCCGCAAGGTGGCGGACATCGTGTCGAAAAGCCCCACCGCCATCCGCTACGGCAAGGCGATGTTCTACCGGCAACGCCAGATGCCGCTTGCCGATGCCTATGCGTACGCAGGCGACGTCATGGCCCGCAACATGATGGAAGAAGACGCCGGTGAGGGCATCGACGCCTTCCTGGAAAAACGTCCCGCCCGCTGGCGCTCGTAAGCACTGCTGGGGCGGGTTGTTTCACACCGCGCCATCACGCGGGCTTCTGCGGCTTTTGATTGGCCAGCAGCTTCTGGATGGCCGCTTCCGTCTCGGCGTAGCGGCCTTCACCAAAGTGCTGGTAGACGATGCGCCCGTCGGCATCGATCAGGTACAGCGCGGGCCAGAACTGGTTGTGGAAGGCCGACCACGTTGCGTAGCTGTTGTCCTGCGCGACCGGATAGCGCACGTCCAGGCGCTTGAGCGCTTCCTGCACGTTGGTGGTCGATTTTTCGAACGCGTATTCCGGCGTGTGCACGCCCACCACGACCAGGCCCTGATCCTTGTATTTGTCGTACCACTGCTTCACGTGCGGCAGCGTGTTGAGGCAGTTGATGCAGGAGTACGTCCAGAAATCCACCAGCACGACCTTGCCGCGCAGGTCTTTCATGGACAGCGGCGGCGAGTTCAGCCACTGGTTGATGCCCGTGAATTCTGGCGCGGCGGCGCCGGTGGCTGCGGTCTGGCTGAAGGCGGGCGCGCCCGTCCCGACAAAGTAGACGGCGCCGATGGCCAGTGCCGCGAGGGCGGCGCGGAACGTTGTGCGCATGATGTGGACTCCGTGAAAGGTTGAGAGCGAAGGCCCGCCGGCTGCAGGTAGCCTGCGGCGGGCGGCGGGCCGTGGGGTGCGTCAGGTGTGGTGCGTCAGACCAGGTTCAGCTCGACGTGGATGTTGCCGCGCGTGGCCTTCGAATACGGGCAGAGCTGGTGGGCCGCTTTCACCACGGCTTGCGCCACGTCGCGGTCCAGGCCGGGCAGGCTCACGTTCAGCCGCGCCTGCAGGAAGAACGCGTCGTCGGTGGTGCCCAGGTCGACTTCGGTGTTCAAGGCCAGATCGGCCGGCAGCTTGATCTTCATCTGGCTGGCCGCGCGGCCCATCGCACCGATAAAGCAGGCCGACCAGCCTGCGGCAAACAGTTGCTCGGGGTTCGTGCCGCGGCCGCTGCTGCCCGGGGGCGAGAGCTTCAGGTTCAGGCGGTCGTCGTCGCTGTGCGCCTGGCCGTCGCGGCCGCCGGTGACGTTGACCTTGGCGGTGTACAGAACGTTTTCGATGCGGGTCATGGTGATCTCCTTTTTGATGAAGGGGAAAGGCTTGAGGGTTGGATTTGCGTCCCGGCGTCAGCGGCTGGGTGTTCGCTGGTTGCCGGGGCCACGAGACGTATTAGAGAAGGCCGACGTATCCCTGAAGTAGCGCGGAAGGGCCGTTTTGTCTGGGTACGTATCTGTGTCGCGGCTGGATACAAACGCGTACAAAAGGAAAGGGCGGCCTCATCCGAAGGTGAAGGCGTAGGCATGCGCCCCGGCATCGAGAAAACGGATCTCGAAGGTGTGCTCGCCCACCGTGCCGGCCTGGCGGACGAGCTGGTAGAGGCGCGTTTGCGTGACGGCGCCGTTGCCGTTGGCATCGGTATCGGCGCCGTGGCTCTCGCCGGGGGCCTTGCCGTCGATCGTGACGGTGAAGCGCACGGCACGGCCGTCGGCGGCGGGGCCGAGCACGAGGTGCAGGTCACGCGCGTGGAAGCGGTAGACGATGCTGCCGCCAGCGCGGTCGAGCGTGGCCTGCTCGGCATCGATGGTCCATTGGCCGGACAAGCCCCAATCGTTGAGGCCGAGCTTGCCGACGCTGTATGCGTGCGATGTGCCGACCTGCGCACCGCCGGGCGATGCGAAGCCGGTGGCTTGCGCATAACCGACGTACGTTTCCGGCGAGCGGATGTTGTTCAGGTCCGGTGCCGCTTGCGCCCCGGGGGCATCGGGCACGACAACGCCACCCGCCACCTGCTGGTTGCCTGCCTCCGCCAGCAAGGCCTGGATGACGCGTTCAGAGGTGGCGTAGTCGCCCTCGCCAAACTGGTGGTGCCGGATGTTGCCTTGCGCATCGACAAAGTACGCGGCGGGCCAGTAGCTGTTGTGGAAGGCGTTCCAGATGCGGTAGTTGCTGTCGATGGCGACCGGAAAATTGACGCGGAAGCCGCTGACGGCGCGGGCGACGTTCTCGGGCGACTTCTCGAAGGCGAATTCCGGCGTATGCACGCCCACCACGGTCAGGCCCTGGTCCTTGTACTTGTCGGCCCACGCGCGCAGGTACGGCAGCGTGCGGATGCAGTTGATGCACGAGTACGTCCAGAAATAGACCAGCGTGACCTTGCCGCGCAGTTGGTCGCCCGTGAGCGGCGGAGAGTTGAGCCACTGCACCGCGCCGTCGAACGAGGCCAGGCGGCCCTCCACGGGCAAACCGCTGGGTTTTGCCACGGGTGCGGCGTGGGCTTCGGACACCACGTTGAGGCTGCCTTGCGGCGCCGGCCGGTTCACGCCCAGCCCGTTGACCAGCGCTTGCTCAAGCTGCGTGGTGCCGCCGGAAGACAGGCGCGCCAACAAGCCGGTATCGGCCCCGAGGCCGATGAGCGCCACGCCGCCCAGCACGCTTGCGCCCATGATGCGACGCGCCCACTCGCCCAGGCCCATGGAGCGCTTCATGGCGGTGAACACGCGGCCGCCCAGCCCCAGCGCTGCCGCCAATGACGTAGCCGCACCCGCCGCGTAGGCGGCCAGCGCCAGCGCGCTGGACACGCTCGCGCCGTTGAGCGCCACGCCGGTCAGCACCAAACCGAGGATCGGACCCGCGCACGGCGCCCACAGCATCCCCGTGGCGACGCCCAGCAGCAGCGAGCCCGCCACCGAAGGGTCTGCCGAGGCATCGCCCGTTGATGCCTGCCCCGCCAGCCGGTTGCCCAGCGCCACCGCCGGCCGGGCCATCAGATCGGCCAGCCGTGGCCACAGCAGCGACAGCCCGAACACGGCCAGCAGCGCGAGTGCGGCAAACCGGCCGACTTCATTGGCCCGCACCGCCCACGCGCCGCCGGCCGACAGCAGCGTCGCAAAGCCGGCAAAGGTGAGCGCCATGCCGGCGAGCATCGGCAGCTTGCCGCGCACAAACGGCTGGTTGGTACGGCTCAGCACGAACGGCAGAACGGGCAGGATGCACGGGCTCAGGATGGTCAGCGCGCCGCCCAGGTAGGCGAGTATCAGCAGGCTCATGGTGGACATTCCTCCGCAAGGGATCGGGATGGCCTCCATCAGACGCCGCGCGCGTAGCTGGCATGTATCGCCGCAGGGGCGACTTTGTATCGAACTGTACAAACGCATCCGCCAGATGCATTGCGATACAACACGGGCTCGCTGCGTCACTCGGAGAGGCGCAAAATGGCGCCTTCCTTCCACCTTCCATCGTGCCGAGGTCACTCCCATGGACGCCCACGTCGACCACATCCTGATCGTCGATGATGACCGCGAGATCCGCGAACTCGTTTCGACCTATCTCACCAAGAACGGCCTGCGTGTGACCGCCTCGCCCGATGGGCGCCACATGCGTGCGTTCCTGGAGGCCAACACCGTCGACCTGATCGTGCTCGACCTGATGCTGCCCGGCGACGACGGCCTGGTGCTGTGCCGCGAACTGCGCGCCGGCAAGCACAAGGCGACGCCCGTGCTGATGCTGACCGCGCGCGACGACGAGACCGACCGCATCATCGGCCTGGAAATGGGCGCCGACGATTACCTGGCCAAGCCGTTTGCCGCGCGCGAACTGCTTGCCCGCATCAAGGCCGTGCTGCGCCGCACGCGCATGCTGCCGCCCAACCTGCAGATTTCCGAAGCGGGCCAGATGCTGGCCTTTGGTGATTGGCAGCTCGACACCACCGCGCGCCACCTGATCGATGCCGAAGGCACCATCGTTGCGCTGAGCGGCGCGGAATACCGGCTGCTGCGCGTGTTTGTCGACCACCCGATGCGCGTGTTCAACCGCGACCAACTGCTCAACCTCACGCAGGGGCGCGAGGCCGAGATGTTCGAGCGATCCGTCGACCTGCTCGTCAGCCGCCTGCGCCAGCGCCTGAATGACGATGCGCGCGATCCGGCGTACATCAAGACCGTGCGCAGCGAAGGCTACGTCTTTGCCAAGCCGGTGGAGATCAAGGAGGCACGCCAATGACCGCAACCCTGAGCATGCGCGCCCGGGCATGGCCACGGACGCTGGGCTCGCGCCTCTTTGTGATCCTGCTGGCGGGTTTGGTGGTGGCGTATGCGCTGTCGTTTGCCGTGCTGTTTTCCGAGCGCTACATGAGCGCGCGCGAGGTGATGCTCGGCACGCTGGAAACGGATGTGTCCACGGCCATCGCCATCCTCGACCGCCTGCCTGCCGACGAGCGCCCGCAGTGGCTGCCGCGTCTGAACCGCGGCAACTATCAGTACATCCTCGGCCCGGGTTTGCCCGGCGTGCCGGAGATGACGCAGCGCGGCAAGGACATCGCCGCGCGCATCAGCGAGGCCAGCGGCGGCCGCTTTCCCGTGACGGTGGAGTCGATTCCCGGCGACGGCAAGCAGCTGCAGGCACACCTGACGCTCAGCGACGGCAGCACGCTCACCATTGACGTGCATCCGCGCATGACGCCCATCGCGCAGTGGCTGCCGTATGTGCTGGTGGTGCAATTGCTGTTGCTGATCGTGTGCTGCTGGTTTGCGGTGCGGCTGTCGATCCGGCCGCTGGTGGCATTGGCCGATGCCGCCGATGCACTCAACCCCAACGCGCAGACGCCGCCCCTGGACGAGAACGGCCCGACCGAACTGGCGCGCGCGGCGCACGCGTTCAACGCCATGCGCCAGCGCATTGCCCGCTTTGTCGAAGAGCGCGTGCAGATTCTGGCCGCCATTTCGCATGACTTGCAGACGCCCATCACACGCATGAAGCTGCGCGCCGAATTGGCCGAAGACTCCGAAGAGAAGCGCAAGCTGCTGAGCGATCTGGCCGAGATTGAAACGCTCGTGCGCGAGGGGCTGGCCTATGCGCGCAGCGCGCATGGCGATGGTGAAAAGCCCTCACGCATCGATGTCGGATCGTTTGTCGAAAGCCTGGTGTACGACTATCAGGACACCGGCAAGCCCGTCACGCTGGAGCAGCATGCCACCGGCGCGATCGTCACGCGCCCGCATGCATTGCGCCGCGTGTTGACCAACCTGACCGACAACGCCATCAAGTTTGGCGGCGCGGCGGAATTGGATGTGCGCCGCGACGGCGACGCCGTGGTGATCGAGGTGCGCGACCGCGGGCCGGGCATTCCCGAAGACAAGCTCGAGGCGGTGTTGCAGCCGTTTGTGCGGCTGGAGAATTCGCGCAGCCGCGAAACGGGTGGCACGGGGTTGGGTCTGGCAATTGCGCAGCAGCTGGCGGAGGCTGCGGGCGGCGGGCTCACGTTGCGCAATCGCGAAGGCGGTGGTCTGGTGGCGGAAGTCAGGCTTGGTCAGGCGGTGGTGCCAGGTCAACGCGACTGAGCGCAGCCGGCGCTCAGGTGCCGGCGACGCGGTTGGGCCCGCTGCGTTTTGTGCATATGTGCGGGGTGGAAGTCGGCGGACGCTACGTCCTCACGTTTGCGCAAGAAACGTCGCGATACGATTGGCAATCGCATCGGGCGCATCTTCCAAGCTGTAATGCCCAACGCCGGGCAACCGATGCACCGGCCCACCCGGAAATAGCGCGCTGAACAGCGGCAGGAAATGCTCCGCATGCAGTGTGCGATCTGCCATGCCCCAGATCGCCATGGCGGGTTTGGCGGCGATGGCACGGCGCGCTGCGGCGTCCGGCATTTCAAAGCGATGGGCGCCGGTCGCAACGCCTTTGGCCCAGCCGATGGCGCCAGCGCAGTCAGCCGGCGTTGCAAAGCGCGCGCCGTACGCCCGCAACCACGCATCGTTGATGAGCCGGTGGTCCTCAAAGCCGTTGAGCTTCAAGGTGCTGAGGATGTTGAAGCCGAGCTCACCGAGCACCACTTCAAGACGCCCCTCCGATTCGGCCCGCACGATCCACTGAAACCACGGCGACACCGCTGCATTGGCGGCCAGGCGTTCACCCAGCGTCGCCTGGCCGAACGGCGTCGGCCCATTGACGCTGACGATGCGCCGAATGCGATCCGGATGCCGTGACGCGAGCCCCATCCCAACGGCCCCGCCAAAGTCATGCATGACGAGCGTGATGCCGCGCAGGTCCAGCGCGAGCACGAAGCGCTCAAGGTTGTCGATGTGGTCTTGCAGCCAGTAGCTGCGTGATGGCGGTGTTTCGCTCCTGCCGAAGCCCATGTGGTCGGGCACCACCACGCGGTGGGTGCCGCGCAGCGCCGCGATCAGGTGCCGGAAGAGGAAGCCCCATGTGGGCTCGCCGTGCAGGCACAGCACGACTTCGCCATCGGCGGGGCCCTCGTCCACGAAATGCATCGCGAAGCCCGGTGCATCGGTAAAGCGGGGGGTATAGGGGTACATCCCGTCAAACGTATCAACGCGCATGTCGTGCTTCCTCCTTGCTTCAAGTAGTTTCAACATGAAACCGTTGCGTTATAGCAGTCGAGGTTTTATATTGCAACCACGTTGAATATGAGGGCGCACAGCAAGCGCGATACAGATGGTCAAACGTACGAGCCACGCGGACTCTCTTTGCGGTGTCGCCAGGCCGCTGGACGCCATTGGCGACTGGTGGTCGCTGCTGATCGTTCGGGATGCGTTCGATGGCCTGCGCCGCTTTGGCGAGTTTCAGCGCAGCCTGGGGCTGTCGAAGAACATCCTGGCGGTGCGCCTGCGCAACCTGGTCGCGCACGACATTCTCGAAACGGTGCCGGCGTCTGACGGCAGCGCGTATCAGGATTACGTGCTGACCGAGAAAGGGCGCGCGCTGTTTCCATTGCTCGTGGCGCTGCGGCAGTGGGGTGAAGCGTTCTGCTTTGCGCCGGACGAAGCGCACGTTGTCCTCGTCGACAAGGCAACGGGGAAGCCGGTGCCCCGCCTTGAGCTCCGCGCGCAGGACGGGCGCGCGTTGGCACCGGAGGATACGGCGGTCGTCCACCCCGTGGCCGTCAAGCAGACGAAGCGCCAGCGGGCGAAGGCGGGCTGAGCGCTAGCGCTCAGACGCGAGCCGCCATCTCATTCGGCACGCAGCCGTTCGAGCAGGCGTCGCGCATCGGACGGCGCTTCGACCTTTTTGTCGTTATCGAAGTAGTAGAGAGCATTGACCTGAAACCCGCATGGCTCTGCGGAGTGTTCATCAACTGTTCAAAATTTGTTCAAAACCGGATCAGCAGGAAACGCGCACTTTCATCGGCTCTGCGCCTCTGCTGTTCGCATAGATCGCCGCGGTGGCGTCGCTCAAATGTCCGAGGAGAGCCTTGGTATCGACGCCGCCCTGGGCGTCATACAATCGCTTGGACAGACTGCGAATTTCGTGAAAAGTGGGGGCATCGTCCCCGGTGATGCCGGCCAGCTCACGGGCCTTCTGGAATCCGTTGGTCAGGCTCCCAATGCGGATCTTCGAGCCTCGCTTTGCTGGGCCCCATGATTTCGTCTGGTGCAGCAGATAGCGGCTGACGACGCCAGTTCCCTTGCAGCGCGCCAGCACGTCTTCCACGCTCATGCCGATGGCGTCCATGCGCAGTGACAGCGGGATGGCGATCTGGACATCGGTCTTTGAACGGGAGGCGATAATTACGTCACCCTTGATCGCTGAGCGCTCCCATCTCGCGATGGTAGAGCGGTCTTGTCCGGTCACCAGGGCGAGCAGCATCGCGTTTTCCAGATAGTCCAGAACTTCCGGGGCCTTGGCGAGAATCGCCTGGAAGGTCTCCAGAGTCAGTCGACGCCGGCGTACCTTCACACGGATTTTTTCGGTCACCTCTACAGGATTGGACTGCATCCAGCCGAGAGCCACGCCTTTAAGACACACCTGCATGAGCCGCGAGCGCACTGTCTGCGCCATGCGCTGGACGCCGCGCGCCTTCATCTCATCGAGCATTGACGCGACGTCCTTGGCTGTTAATTCGTCGCAAAGAATGTGGCCAAGCTCGTCTGTAATGATCTTCTGGGCTGACTTGATCGTGTAGAGAGACGACTGCTTGTAACCATCGAGCGGCATCCGGGCAACAAGGTCGGCGATGGTCTCCGACGACGAACTGACGCGATCCGACAGAGACTTGCGCACAAGGCCCTTCTCGGCCACTAAGTTCGCCTCGATCGCCTCGTGGATGGCCTGTGCTGTGGGCACCCTGCCGATAACATGCGTCCTGCCGTCGCGCGGGTCACGCCAGGTGAAGTACCCGGGCCTCGGCTCGTGCAGGTTCGGCGGGAAGTGCGCGCGTTTGCGAATGCGTGGTCGGGCCGCCATGGTCTATCGCGGAATTCGTTGAGCGAGAGAGGGCCGCGTGATGGCGCCTTGGAATTTGGCATCCTGGTCTACATAGTAGGCCCTGCCGACCTTCACCGGTGGCGGATAAATCTTGCCGTCTCGGATCCAAAGCCGTGCCGTGCGGATCGCCGGTGGCGGGTCAAACTGGCTCTTCAGCCATTCGTCCAAGCGCTTTTTCATTTCGCTGCTCCAATACCCCAATGCTTCCGCGTCGTGTCGATGACGCGCTGTGCTTCGTCTTTCATCCAATTATTCCTGCCGAGCGCCGCAGGTATAAAAGCCTTCGCGCTCGTCTCCAATATCCTGCTCAGGGCTGATTGTTGGGTCATGCCCGGTATTCCTCAGGGATGATCGGGTAATCCTCTTCGTTGCCAACCAACTCAATCGTTACGGGGCCATGCCGCATGTCTCCGGTCATCTTCCCTTGGAGTTCTCGGCGCTCTGGGCCGCTTAGGTTGTGCCACTTGGCAATGTGATAGCTGCCAACAAGTAGGCCGCGCGGCTGATCGCGTTCCATAACGCCTACTGCTATACCTCGCGCTTCGCACCAATACTCGGCTTCGCGGCACGCCTCAAAATTGCCGCCTAGCGTGTCAAATACGATCTTCATCACCCCTCCCCACCAGTGTCCTTGGTTGTTGGCGCGCGGCGGTTCCAGCGCTTAACGGCCAATGCTTTGTAAGCATCTGAACCGCGCTCATCTGAAACATTCGCTCCATCCCTTACTTCTGGTTGCGCGGCACATTTGCGGTTTGTGCAAATCACCGCGCCCCATGCGTTTCCATCTAAGTCGGGTCGCGTAGGAATAACCTTGGGTAACTTTCCGCAGAAGGGGCAACGCAACGGCTTAATATCACTCATCCCGCCCTCCCGCATCTGCCAGTGCTGCCGCTGCGCGGACAACGAAACCAAGGCCCGATTTTTCCAGTGCTTTCACGTTCGGCTCTCCGTAAGCAACAAGGCAGATCGGCGCTCCGGAATTGAAGGGTGCCCGGCTGCCGTCGACGTAGTGGAAATGGGGACGCCCCTTCATAAACAACACCGCATCCGCTACGCCCCATACGCACTCATAGAACATCGCTGTTTCGGTGCGCGCCGGAATGAGGGCGATACCGTTCCCGTGTTCTGCCAGCTTGCGCAGCCATTTGACAGCCTCACGCCCAAACGGCGGATTGCACCAGACGCGGCCATTCCACATGCACGACAAGCCATCGTCCTGCACCGTGAAGTGACGCGCCGCTGTGCTCCAGGGGCGTCGCTCCAGAATTGGCGCGCAGGGGTCAAGATCAAATCTCCCGAGTCGCTCCATGATCTCTGGAGGAGTAAGCCACTCGTCGTTTTTCATGCGCGGCGATTGGTGAGCAGACAACCCCATCACACCCCTCCCTGCGCTGCCGGTGTGGGCGCGGCGGCGATTGCGGCGTCCGTGATCGCGTCAAACTCTTCCGGCGTTACTTCGGTGCGGCCCGATCCATCGTCATTGCGAACCGCTTTTGTGGTGGCCCTGATAAAGCGATACCGCGCCGCGTCTCGCGCATCCTCCGCCACGCCCGCCCGCTGGCCGGACTGGGCGGCGCGAGTTGCACGTGCCCGCCATCCGGCCGAATAGAAACGCCAGTCGTGCGAGCCGATCGGACCTCGCTCGTAGTTAAATTCCGGCGAGTTATATGCGCTTTCAGCGGCCTCGCGCTCATCCCCCATCGGCTCGGCCTGCTTTTTCCCACCACAGTTAGGGCAATCGGTGATGCATTTGACGGGGCCGTTCTCATACTCGACTCCACCGGAACCGGTGATCTCTCCGTCGTCAATGAACCCAGACCCGTTGCACGTCTTGCACGCCGCCTCGGCCACAGTCGCGGCGCTGGCGCGGGTGAGTAGCGCACGGCAGAAGTTGAAGAAGTCCTCTTCGATCTCGTACCGCAGAATGTTGTAGTGCCGCCCCTCAGACTCGAACAGACAGTAATTGACCGCGAGTTTTCGGATTTCCTCATCGCTCAACGCCTGCGCCGCTTCTGGTGCGGGGACGTGCTGCGGCAATGGCGAGTGCTTTGGCTTCGCTGCCTGCTTGGCCCGAATCTGATCGACCTTCGTCCAGATGCGCGCAAGTTCTGTCTCACCTGCGGCATGCATGTCCTCGCCCTGCGCGAGACATAGTGCTGCCAGTGTCACCATGACGCCGCCGATTTCCTGATGCTTTTCACCCACGGGACGCCCGTAGACGTAATCGACAAGCTGGTGTGCCTCGCTGGCCGTCGCGCCACATGCCTGCACCAGCTCTAACGCCTCTTCAAGGAAGCGGTGATTGCGCTCCTGCTTGTCAGCAGAGATTTCCGCACCGAAACACGCCATCATCCACGGCTGAACACGTGCCTGGAATGGCTGCGCATCAGCCTGCGCGCGCAGGGAGCAGGGCTGTTCGCCAAAAACGAACTTGAGCATTTCTTCTGCCTGCACCGTCGAAAGCAAGTTCGTCCCTGTAGGCCAACTTCCGTTTTTCATGGCCCGCTCACGGTCAAACGTGACGAAACAATCTGGGTTGAAATCGTCGGGCAGACGCCACCCCATCAGGCGCTCAGCCGCAGCTTTGACGTTCAGCCTCCATTCTGAAAAGGGGATCGCCGCATCACCTTTTTTCTGTAGTACCCCCTCAATAGCTCTGGCAAAAGCAATTCCCTGCTTGTAGTCGCAGTTCATCGTCTTCGACATCAAATCGTGGATTGTCTCTTCGCTCAGCATGTCTTCTTCTCCAGTTCGCGGGCGGCATCTGGTGCTGCGGGTAGGGGCATCCAGTGCGTTGGCTGATTGGCGGCATATTGGGATGCGAGATCACCGAAAGTGCGTCCACCGCTGAACTGCTGAAAGTTCACGTCCACAAAGCCTGCGTCGCCGCCCATGAAATCGATGCCGTCATCAACTGCATCCATCCAGAAGCCGGGAACGCTGATCGCGTCACAGTCTTCAATTGCTGGGCGACCGAGCATGATCATGGTTCCGTCACGCGGCGCCGTCTCAATCGGCTGCCATTGCGGAGCCAAGTGCTGGTAGCAGGCGAGCCATGCCTTTTCAGCCATTTCGCTGAAACTGTCGATCAATTCCGGATCGGAACTAGCTGGTCCGCGAAGAACCACAATGTCGTGAAACGGATGCCCCTGTTCCTTGGCCCATTTTTGGTATGCCTTGCGCATCTGCTTCTCGTCCATGTCATTGCTCCCGTGCGCGCAGCAGTTCAGCGGCTTTATTGAGCGCGTCGCCGAAATGCGACGTGGTTTGCCACGATGACCACCATGTTTCGTTCAAGCCGGAAACCAAGTCCCGCAGAGCAGGCCAAGCTTTCTCGCTTTCCTTCCTTCCGCGCTCAAGCCCTACCTTGTAGCTGGCATCTTGGAAGGTGATGAGCATGTCATTTATCCTATCAGTCACATCGATATGGAGTCGCTCAAGCTTCCCCATATCAGCAAGCGGAGGAAATTGATTCGGCCCACCGTTGTTCTTGTCCATGTCTTCCCCTCAGAACCAAGCCGCCTCTGCGCGGCGCGGCTTCCAGTCTCGTTGCCTTTTTTGATGCCGGCGCTCGGCTTCACGACGTGCTTCGCGTTCCACGTCCACAATCGTGATGTCGGCGAGCAAGTGCATGTAGTCGTCGCGCTTGGCGTCGACGCCTGGGCCGTAGATGTAGGTCGGCATCAGCTTCGTGCCGTGCAGTTCCCACGGTCCAACATGCGCGTGGCCCTCTGCGCGGATTGATGGCATGTGCGCGCGCACGGTGTGATCGGAGACGTTTGCCGCTACCACTAGGTCGCGCTGCGTCAGGCCTTTGGATCCAGCCGCGCGCAATGCGGTGATGATTGCGTTGCGCGCAGCCTCGCGCTTCTTCTCATTGGCGGCTTTCATGCCGGCTGCGTTGAAGTTCTTGGCCATGGTCAGGCGCTCTTACGTTCAAGCTCGGCGACCATCTGTTGCAGCTCTGCTTCAAACTGCAGCAGGGCGGCCAGCATCTCGCTGATGAAGCCGTCGTCGCGCAGAATGCGCTGCACGTACAGGCGAAGGCGCTCACACTGGCGCGGGTCGTAGCTGATGAAGTCCCACCAGGCGCGGCCGGTGACCATCATGTTTCCCTGCACCTGCGGCATGTGTTCCTCTGGCATCCCGCAGAGCCACGTATTGATATGCACGGCCTCGTCATGCGGCGACTTGATTTCGATGCCGCCGACAGCGCCCACCAGACCATCCGGCGAGGCACCGATGAAGTTATAGCGCGGGTGCAAAAGGAACGGGCTGCGCTCGACGATGTTGCCGCTGACGAGTTCGTAGGTCTGTACGGCCGCCTCTTCTACCTCTGTGCCCCACGTCAGCGCACGGCCACCGATTTCATGCGCGGGCGTGCCAGCCATGCGCTCGAAAGCCAGTTTGCGCATAAGCGTGCCGCGTGCGGCAGTTGGCTTGCCGCCCTTGGTGGTGCTGATGATGTCGACAAAGCACGAGGCGGTCAGCTTGCCTGCACGGGCCTGGTGCCACTCTTCTGTGCGCTGATCAGCCATTGCTTTGCTCCTGATTTTCAGCATCGGTCTGTGCCGCTTCGCCGGTCAGTGCCTTGAGGCGTGCCAGCTCGTCGGGACCGATGGCCTTGCGGTCATCCTTGGTCAACTTTCCCCAGGCATCGGCAAGCGGATCGGCGCCGCCTTCTTTGGCGACGATCTCCAGGTCGGCGATGATGTTGTTGAGGCGGTCGTCTCGCTCAGCCGGCTTCGGCAGCGCCGCTTGGGCGATTTGCGATGGCGAAGCGTTGCGGGGAGTGATGTCGCGCTCAACCGGAATGTCCATGACCTCTTCGGCGATGGGGATGCCTTTCAGTACGTCGCTGAACTTGTCTCGCAGCGCGAATGCGCGGGCTCGCATTTTCTTCATTCGCTTCGGGTACTGCGTCCACGGCCCAGACTTGTTCAGCAAGCCTGCCGTTTTGGCTTCGGCGTCGCCGAAGCGCTCGACGTGCTCGGCGTGCCCGCGGCGCTTCACCACGCAAACAGCCGTGCCGTTTTCGTCGTATTCGTTGACGTACTCGCAAGCCGGGGATGCCAGAACCAGCGCTAGCACCGCATCACCCCAAAGCGAGGGTCGACCGTTGATCACGGCGATGTTTTGCATCGCCTGCATGGGCTTGAGTCCAAGCTCCATGCCCCACTGGATCGCGACAAGCACGTTACCGGGCTTGCCCTGGAAATCCTTGGGCACGATCGAGGAATCCGCCAGATGTCCGGCAAACTCCATGGCCTCCTGCAGATTGCGCGGGGAAAGGTCAAACTGTTGCGGCTGGATGGCTGCTACTTCGCTCACGATGGACTCCTAACCCGAGACTCGGCCGGGTGTAATGGGTGATGGTTAAGCTGCTTTAGGCATCTCGGCGTCGACCACTTCGGCGGCGTCGATGGCCGCACGCAGCTGCGCAGCGCAGAACATGTCCGGGCCTTCGGCCAGCGCTGCCTTGCAGGCCGCCAGAAGCAGATGGGCGGCGCTGCGCAACTGTTCGTCGGCTGCCTGTGCCGCTGCCGCGCGTTGCGCTTCTTCGCGCTTGCGCTGCTCTTCGGCCTCGCGCTGTTGGTGTTCCAGCTGGGCGCGCGCTTCAGCGAGACGACGCGCTTCCGCTTCTTGCGCCTCACGCTGTGCGCGTAGTTCGGCTTCTTCTGCTGCCAGCTTCTCGCGGGCGATGCGGTCAGCTTCGGCGCGCTCGGAGGCCAGCTGGCGCTCATGCGCTTCACGCTCGGCGCGCAACTGCGCTTCTTGGGTTTCGCGTTCAGCCGCCAGACGGCGCTCCTCTTCAGCGCGTGCTGCTGCAGCTTGGGCTTGGCGCTCGGCTTCTTCGCGACGCAGGCGATCGAGTTCTTCGCGCTCGGCGGCCATGCGCGCCGCTTCTTCTTCGCGAGCGACGGCCTGCGCATGGATCTCGCGCAGCTTGTCCAGCGTCTCGTCCTTGGCAAGCTGGGCTTGGCCTTGGAATTCCTCGAACGAGGCGTCGATTACCATGCGCTCGATGTCGCCGATATGCTCAAGAACCAGATCGGGCTTGCACGTGGCCGCAGCGGCGACCGCGCCGCGAATCTCGGCGATGCGCTCCTGCAGCGCGGCAATACGGCACTTCTCGGCTTCGGCCTTGGCCTGCTTTTCGCGCTCGCGCTCCGCATCCCACGCGTCACGCAGGCCGCGCAGCCGGTCTTCTTCTGGCTCAATGATCGAGATGAGGCGCTTTTCCTCCTCGATCACAGCCTTCGAGAACTTCGTCGCGTCGTCGCGCGCCTCCTTGCCGGCCTTGGAGATGGCGATGCGCGCGTTGGCCAACGTCATCATGGCGCCGTGGCATTGCTCGCGGCCGGCAGGGTTCTTGATCTCCACGATGTCGGCGTGCTTCTTCGCCAGCGCCAGCAGATTGGCTTCATGCTTGGCGGTTCCCAGCGCGATAGCGGCGCGCTCCGGCAATGTGAGCGCAGTGGTTTTCTCGGCTTCGGTCATCTTGGTGTGCTCCTCGTTGTTATCGAATCAGGGCGCCGGCCGCGCAGCCGACGACAAACGCCATCACTGCGCCGCAACCGATGCCGGTGGCGATTGCTGCTGCCCAGTCCTTCCAGGTGGGCTGCGTGGCGAGCTGTGCACCAGGCCCGAATGCCTCGGCCAGCGTGCGGTACTCGTGGTAGTCGACGATCTCTGGTGTGGGCACGCGCATCACAGGCTCCCGTGTAACTTGCCGAGCGCGGCGACGAAGACCACCAGGCCGGCGAAGATCAGGTAAGCAACGCGGCGGTTCTTGCGCTGCCAGTGGTAGCGTTCGAGCGGCGTCATTGCTGCGCTCCTTGGGCTTTGGCGAGGGCGGCTCGAGCAGCGTACATCTCGGGGTCTAGATACTTAGGCCACATTGGCCCTGCCTTACTAGGGCCGAAGTAGTTGTCGATGGCGTCGTGCAATCCCCGCAACGCCTCCACCAACTCCCCCACCAAGTTGTCGTTGTCTGCCACGCGCTGCGCGGCTTCGGTGTCGGATACACGCATTTCAGACTCCTAGCTTTGCCCGTGGCCGAACACGCCGGACGCGAAGATGTGCCCGGCCGCGTCCATATCAGCGTCGTAACCGTTGTAGGCATTGCCGTTATCGAGGTTCTGCAGCATCTGGCTGTATTGGCCCGTGCGCTTTTCCTGCGCTTTTGCCTTGCACGACTTCGAGCAAAAGCGAGCCCATCCGCGGTTCACGTCCGCTTTGCGGGCCATGAACTTGGCGCCGCAGTTTTTGCACTTACGTTCGACTTGCATCTCATCCCCTGCTGGTTGTTCAGTGGCGGCGGTTAATACGTCCCTGCTATCAACTTCGCCGCGATCTTTCTTGCTGCAACTGGGTTCTCCCACCGCACATAGGGCAACCAACGAGCCAGAGCACTGCATCCAAAAAAGCCGTAAGGCGTCGTTTTCATAGTCATCCCCTCATCAATAGCGCCGCTTCTGCGCGCGCTCGTCTTCGATTACTGCGCCAGCGCCTTGACCATCGGCGCAAGGGCAATGGCGTTCATCTGTGCGATCTGCGCGTAGAGCGCGGGCGACGGGTGGACGCAATCAGGAATCAGCTTTTGCCAGTCCGGCATTGCCGAGATCACGCTGTAGTGGTGCACCACCGGCACGTCCTGGTCGGCGGCTACGGCATTGAGCTTTGCGACGTACTTGGGAAGATCGACGCGCAGCGGGTCGCAAGACGGATTCGGCTCGTACAGCACGACCGTTTTGCCGGCACCGCGCGCGGTCTGCACAAGCGCTGTTAGGAACTGGCCGTATTGGTCGACGCTGATGGCGTGGCTCGGGTAGGCGTCATTCATGCCGACGTTGATCGTCACGACGCGAGCCTTTGAATCGGCCATCGTTTTCGACCACGGCAGGTTGTAGAACATGCCCGAATCCCAGCCGCCGCGCCCTTGGTTGCTCACGATGGCAACGTCGCCCAGCAAGGCCTGTAACACGGCGGGCTCGCTGGTGGACAGGCCATTGCCGTACGTCGTGGAGTCGCCGTATTCCTCAATCAGGACAGGCGCGGGCTTCGGCGAAGGCGCCGCTGCTGCGCTGGTTGCAGCGCTATCCGCGCCGTCGCCACCGCCGCCGCAACCTTGCAGCGAGAGGGCTGCCAAAGCGAGCACAGCGCCCGCGATCAGATTCGTTTTCATCGTCTACCTCGGTGTTTTTGTTGGTCAGTACCGGCCGCGGCGCTGCGAGCGCTGGTCGTCTTGCTCTTCGTCTTGCGGCAACTCTTCGCGGCACGTACGGGCGAGCGCCCAGCCGGCACCGATGCCGACGATGACCATCACCACGGTGTAGCGAGCGAGTTCCGCGTATTGCTCGGGAGAAAGGCTGAAGTCCATGGACGCCTCACGCTGCATGGGGGAGGGACATGCCGAGCGAGCGCTCCAGCCGGCCGCGTGATTCCTCTTCGGCGGTCAGGGCGTCGGCTGCGTCAACTTCCTCTTTGGCTTGGTTCGTGAGCGTCCAATTGACGTCGCGCAGACATTGCGCAGTCAGTTGGTTGAGCGTTCGCTCCATCTCTGCTGGCGAGAAATCGCCGCGGCGCAGGTACTGCATCAGCGTGGCCATGTAGGGCTGCGGGTCGTAGCCTTGGTCGCTGGAGCAATACGTCGGATCGTTGACGATCAGGTCACCGATCCGCTTTTCGTCTTGGCTGAGGATGTCGATCATGGTGATCACCTCACAAAGCCGGAACGTGGTCGGTCTTGCGCATGACCACGGCATTGCGATAGATGGAGAGCAGCGTTTCCTTAGCGCTGGCGATTTCGGCCTCGGTATCGCAGCCAAGCGCATCGACCAAGAACCCGTCGAGAAACGCGCCAATCACGATCGGCTTGCGCAGAACGTCGCGCGGGATCGGGTGGGTCGTATTGAGTTGCTCCATCTCGCTCTCCATCTGTTGGCACCGTGTGGTGCGTCGATGGAGTTCATTAAACACCATGTTTAGTTTGTTGTCAAACACGACGTTTAATTTTCTTTCGTGGTTAGCAAACGTGGTGTGTAGTTTTTGGGCAACAAAAAGCCCGCGCGAGGCGGGCTTTATAGTGGTGTGTGACGCTTAGGTATAAATGGGCGCGCTAGAGGCCGGCGGCCTTCTTGTTTTCCATCACCATCGCCATGGATTGGATCAGGCCATCGTCGCTGAGCTTGTGGGCCAAGGAGCCGCTATTGCGCAGGAAGACGTTCACGTCGCGCGGGGTAATCCGGCCGTTCCAACCATTGAACATCTTGAATACCATGTCGATGGTCTTGTACTTGGTGGCGTCGTCGGCGCTGGATTGGCCGCGCGCCTCAATGACGTTCATAAGTTGGTAGGACAGCTCTCGCGCGTCGTCTTTGCTGCCCTTTATTTTGAAGGCTGCGACGGCCTTAGACATGTCTTGGAAGAACTGGACCGAGGGAAGTTTTCCCTCAGAGGCCTGCATCGAATTGCACACCTCGACCTCATCCGAGATCGAGAGCATGTCGTGTCGGTAGGGTCTTACGCCTTCCTCATTGCAGGCAAACCGTGCGGGTACTTCTGGCGCTTTTTCTGCTGTTGAGCGGCTGGCATCATCGCCGCATCCCGCAAGCGCGAGCGCAGCAAACGCCGCGGCGCTGGCTTTTTTCATACTCCCTCCAAGTGAATCAGAAGTCGCCCGTACCCGACCGGTACTTTACCCGGCCGATGATGCTTACGTTTTCGACGTGCTCGGGTCCGACGTCCACAGGCGCGTAGCGCGTGGCGTTGTCGCTGACGATCTTCATGCCGCCATCCGGCAGCCGGAACAGCCGCTTTACCAACAACTCCCCGGCATACACCAGAGCAAACACGCCCCCGTTGGCCGGTACGCGTGTGTCGGCCGTGTCGACGACCACGGTGTCCTTGTCGAACAACCGCGTTTCCATGCTGTCACCGTTGACCTTCACGGCGACCAAATTCTTCGGCTTGGCATCGAGGCTTCGGATGTAGTCCGCCTGGAATGGCAACGGCTCCTTTTCCTCAATGTGCCAGGTCTCCCTCCCATTCCCAGCAGACAGCTCCACATCAATCCTCGTGATGAGAACCGTCGACTCTTGGGGAAGTTCTTCCAGGCTCTCGTAAGTAACAATCGGACGCACCTTGACGCCTGTAAGCGTTCTCGCGGGTGCTGAGCCGGAATTGTAAGAGGGCGCTTCCGGGTGCTCGTTAAGGCTTATTTCAATCTGATCTGCATCAGATTTTCTCTTGACAGTCTCCATGGGTGGCTTCCCAGTCTCCAGCCAAGTCGCGCTGCAGCCAAATACCTCTTGGGCCTTCAACATGCCGCCCTTCGACATGCCTCTGGCCTCCCAGTTTTTGATCCGCTGCTGAGAGAAGTTGAAGGCTCTTGCGACCTCCGATTGAGTCGTCAATCCCTTGAGTGTTCGTGCGGCCTCGTAGAGGCGAACCATGGTCTCGTGCATGGGCGGCATGGTCTCACACGTAAACAACCTGTTGATAAACATGGCGTTTGACTTCTGATTAAACGTGGTGTTTAATCAGGGCATGAGCCCTAAACAAAGCGCCGTCCATCCTGACTGGCAAATCATCCAAAGCCTTGGCGGTCCGGCAACGGTCGCCAAGCTCCTTGGCTATGACAGCCGCAAAGGCGGTGTCCAGCGCGTGCACAACTGGCGCGATCGCGGCATTCCACCGGCGGTGAAGCTCGCTTATCCCGCGCTGTTTCTCAAAGGATTCCGATACAGCCAGGACGCGAGCGACGACGTGCAGCCGCCTACCGGTGGTGTACGGCAGCGGCGAGCAAAGGGCAAGAAAAGTAAGTAGCAGCATCAGGTTTCAGTAGTGCGGCGGCGCCCAAGAGAGGCGCCTCAACGATGACCAGATCATCGTTTTTTTATAGCTCCGAGGGTTAGTCAAGTGGCGTCAAAAGCATTGTTCCCGGTTGCCGACCAAGGCGAACTCACGTTGTCGCGACGCGCTGAGCCGAACGACATGCCCATCGAGATGGTTCGTCGTCAGAAGACTGCAGGCGCCGCTTTCACGCTGGCCTGCTCGTCTTCCGGCCTCGAAGACAAAGAAATCTATCTCGCCCTCGGACTCGACGCCGGCTATTTCTCCCGGATGAAGAAAGGCGACGCAACGCTGCAGGCCGATCAGGTTGCCGCGTTCTGCGAACTCGTCGGCAACCGCATCTATCCCGAATGGCTGGCCTATCAACTCGGCTGCACGCTGGTGCAGATCAAGTCGGATGCCGAGCGTGAACGCGACGCTGAACGCGAGCGCCGCCAAGAAGCCGAGAAGAAGGTCGAGCTGCTGATGCAACTTCTGCAGGGGAGGGCCGCCTGATGCGCACCCAAGTCACCGAAACCTCCATCGAGGCCTACCACTCCAGCAGCCGCCGCAACGTCGGCAAGCTGCAGTGCGACCGCATCGCCGAATACGTCGAGCGCGCCGGCACGGCCACCATTGCAGAGATCGCCAAAGCGCTGCACATGGAGAAATCCAGCGTCTCGGGCCGGCGCAACGAACTCATCGCCGCGGGGCGCCTGGTGCTGGCTGGTGAGCGCAAGTGCAGCGTCATGAATCGCACGGTGCAAGCCGTCAAGGTGCCGGCGAAGCAACAAAGCCTTTTCCAATGAAACTCGACCACTGCTATCAGGGCGACTGCCGCGATGTCATGCGTTCGCTGATCGCCGACGGCGTGCGCGTGCAGTGCATCGTGACCAGCCCGCCGTACTGGGGACTGCGCGATTACGGCGTCTCTGGCCAGCTTGGTTTGGAGCCGACGCTGCGCGAGTTTCTGTGCAACATGGTCGAGGTTTTCGACCTATGCCGCGAGCTGCTTGCCGATGACGGCACGCTCTGGTTGAACATGGGCGACAGCTATGCCGGTTCGTGGGGCTCACAAGGCCGGGCGTACAGCGGTGTCGCAGTATCCGCCCTCAGCGCCCGTCAAGTTGCGGCTAGCCAGCGGAAGAACAGCGGCACCGGCAAGATCCGAGACGAAGGCATCAAGGCCAAGGATTTGATGGGTCAGCCCTGGCGCCTCGCGTTCGCACTTCAGGACGCCGGCTGGTGGCTGCGACAGGACATCATCTGGAACAAGCCGAACCCGATGCCGGAGAGCGTGCGAGATCGTTGCACCAAGGCCCACGAATATCTGTTCCTGATGGCCAAGAGCGATCGCTATCTGTGCGACATGGAAGCGATCAGGGAGCCGGCGACCTACGGCGCCACGCCGACGGGCGTCGGCTTCGGGCACGGATTCGACTCAGAGCCCAAGGCGCGGGTTCGGACGCCGGCCGGCTGGGACACGTCCGCCAGTGCGCACCGCGAGCTCACTGGGCGCTATTCCAAGCGCAACAGCTTTGCACGCGAGACGAAGTACTCGGCCGGCGAACACGGGCAGAAGGGACAGCACCGCCCCGACCGCGAGGACGTCGACTACAGCGAGACGCGCAACAAGCGTTCCGTGTGGACGATCGCCACTCAGTCGTACAGCGGCGCGCACTTCGCCACGTTCCCCGAAGCGCTGGTCGAGCCGTGCATCCTCGCGGGAAGCCGGCCGGGCGACATTGTGTTCGATCCGTTCATGGGCTCGGGCACTGTCGCCAGCGTTGCGCAGCGCCTCGGCCGCCGCTGGCTTGGCGCCGAACTGAATCCTGAGTACATCGCCCTCCAAGCAGAGCGCACGCGCCAGCCTGGTCTGGTGCTGGAGGTTGCATAGGAATGGCCGCTGGCATTGATTGGCTTCGTCTCTGGCACGACATGCCCAACGATCCGAAGTTTCGGACCGTTGCCCGCATTTCCGGACAGGAAATCTCGCGCGTACTTGCGATGTATGTGCATCTCTTGGTGGATGCGTCACAGGGTGTCACGCAATGTCACGACGAGTCACGGACTGTCACGCGAGGTGTCACGGATGTCACGGACGAGGACATCGCTAGCGCGCTAGACGTGTCGGAAGACGTGATTCGCAGCATCCGAGAAGCCATGCAGGGCCGCGTTCTCGACGGTAACAAGCTGACCGGCTGGGATCGCCGGCAGCCCAAGCGCGAGGATGCAGGCAACCCGGAAACCGGCGCCAAATCAGCCGCCGAGCGAAAACGCGAGCAGCGTGAACGCGAGCGCTTGGCACGCGAGAACGGTGAACATCACGACGAGTCACGCGGTGTCACGCAGAGTCACGATAGAGAAGAGGAGAGTAGAGAAGAAGAGAACACCTCTACTCAAGCCTTACCGAAAAACAAAGGTGGGAGCGACGCAGCTTCCCCTGCGCCGCGCTCACCGAGCAAGGCATCCCGATTGCCTCTCGACTGGGTTCTGCCCAAGCCGCTGGGCGATTGGGCGCTGCAAGAGCGGCCCGACTGGACGGCAGAGCATGTCCGCAAGGTCGCAGAACAGTTCCGGGACCATTGGCACGCGCAAGGCGGTGCCAATGCACGCAAGGTCGATTGGTCGGCTGCCTGGCGCACGTGGGTGCGTCGTGAGCCTGCTGGTCGCGTTGCGGGCGCGGGGGCGTCAGCCGCTCCTGCCGCCGGATGGCACGAGACGCCCGAGGGGGTCTCTGCAAAAGGTGCCGAGCTGGGCGTGCACCAGCGCGAAGGCGAAAACCGCTTCGTGTACCGCTGGCGCGTCCTGAAGGCGGCTGGTGACGCAGCGCTGATCGAGAAAGAAGTGTCGGCTGCTGCTCGCATGAACATCGCTGAGCACGAGCGTGCGCACCAGTTCTTCTACGGCTGCCTGCCGGGCCAGATGTCGAGGGCGGCATGAGCATCGGCGAAGAAACCTTCGCGCTGCACCTTCGGGCCGCTGGCATTGACGGCTTCGAGCGCGAGTACCGGTTCGCGCCGCCGCGCCGCTGGCGCATGGACTTCGCCGATCCGGCCCGGATGGTGGCGGTCGAGATCGAGGGCGGTACGTGGTCGGCTGGGCGCCATACGCGCGGCGCTGGTTTCGCGGCGGACTGCGAGAAGTATTCGGCGGCCGCAGTGCTCGGCTGGCGCGTCCTGCGCTTCACCACGGACCAAGTCAAGAGCGGCATGGCGCTGCGCATGCTGCAACAGGCAATCGGGAGGGCTGCATGAGCGACGTTCGCTGCGTGGACTGCACCAAGTTCTCGCTGCAGGAGGACCGCGGCGCTGCGCTGATGGGGCGCGGCAAGTGCGCGGAGGAAAAGCTGCCATCGGTTCGCTACGTGGCGCTGCTCAAGAAGCACTGCAAGGCGTATTCGCCGGCAATGGAGCAGGTGGCCGATGCGCGGGTTGAGTGGCTTAGGCAAAAGGGGATCGTGTGATGGACGCAGAAAAGGGTACGCAGTTGTCGCAAGCTTGTGACCGCTTCGCAGAAAGCGCCCAACTCTTGGTGCAAGCCTTTGAGCGGCTCGCAGATGAGATAGCACGTCTGTCCATCATTGCGCAGCAATGGAACGGCTACTGCTGCATGTGTGGGGGCTTCGGCCACCGCGCGGACAGCTGCCGGTGGAATCGCGTACGGCTGGCGCGGGTGGCGGCATGAGCGACTTCTATGTCATCAGCGTGCATCACACGCAAAAGAGCAATCGCTACATCCTGTTGTGGCGCCCTGAAAACAATGGCTACACGTTTCGCACGTCAACGGCTGGCCGCTATGACGAGGAAACGGTGCGTGCGCATCTCGGCTACTACAACGCAGGCATCAACATCGCGGTGCCGGCGCATGTGGTTGACGCTATGACCGTAATGACGACGCCAGCCGACCAATTTGACGGCGTAGATGGGCCGGCTGTGCTGAATACCGCAGCCAACTGGCGCCGCCTTCTCAAGGCAGTCATCGCACCACCGCAATACAAGCCTCGCCCAGCAGTCATCTATTTTGGCCGCAATGCTGATGGTCACCGGCGGGAGGCCGCATGAGGAAGCGCAGCGCTTACCGCCCGCGCGCCTCGGGCCTACCGCTGGTGTTCGGCCTGTCGCAGGAAATGAAGACCGACCTGCAACTGACGCCGCTGGGCACGCTGGAGGGCTTCAAGGAAGGCACCGGCACCGAGCATGGCGCGCACACGCTGGCTGCTGCCGTGAACCTCGCCGCTGTGCTGTCGCGCGACTTGACTGACCGCGAGAAGGGCATTGCCGCCGAGGGCCTGGAAGCCATTCGCGGCGTGTTCAAGCGCGGCAACGCCGCCGGCAAGTGGGGCTGCTCGGGTGACGAATACCGGGCCATCGGCGCTGCGCTCGCGCTGGGCGCCGAACTTGCCGACTCGACCAACCGGCGCACTGTGGCCGCCGCCATCAAGACCGTTTTTCAGGAGGCTGGACGATGAGCGAAATCACCCTGGTGAAGCAGGCGCCCGTGGCAATCCCCGAGGTGGACCGTGACGCGGCCCGCCGCGTGCTGTTCGGCGCCATCGACGGGCTGGGCGAGAAGGGGAAAAAGCAGTGGCGCCGCTTCGTGAATGGCCTGTTCAACCTGGAGCCGGGCGAGATGGTGGAGATCGTCACGCACAAAGCGCGGAGCGGGCCTTATCACCGTCGGCACTTCGCGATCGAGCAGGCCGTGTTCGACGCACAGGAGCGCTTCACGGATTTCGACGCCTACCTGAGCTGGATAAAGGTCGGAGCTGGCTGGGTGATCTGGGCCGCCGGCCCGAAGGGCGGTGTCGTCCCGATCCCCAAGTCGATCAGCTACGCGGCGGCGGAGCAGGGTGAGTTCGCCGAGTTCCACGACAAGGTGATGGCTTTCCTGCGCGGCGGACATGCGGCTGCATACCTGTGGCCGCATCTGAAGGACAAGGCGGACGAGATGATGGATTCGATCCTGTCGGAGTTCGACGAATGAGCAAGATCCGCGAATCGGCGCGGGGCGAAGACTGCCTTGTGCGCATCCCCGGCGCCTGCACGTTCGATCCGGCTACCACGATCTGGTCGCACTACCGTGGCTCGGCCGGCGGCAAAGGCATGGGGCACAAGTCCGACGACCTGTGCGGCGCCTATGCCTGTACCGCCTGCGATGCGGTGTACGACGGCCAAAGGCCGCCTCCGCCCGGCGTGACGCGCGAAGAGGTAGAAATGGACTGGTTACTGGGGCATATCCGGTCGCTGGTGGTGCTGAAGAAGAAAGGTCTGGTCAAAGTCTGAGGGAGCGGGGAATGGGAATTGAACAGCGCTTGGAGAACTGGGCCCGCGTCGTGCGCGATCCGCAATCACGGCCGCAGTGCTGCGCGTCATGGGCGAAGCTGGCCACGGCTCTGCGCGACGCCGAGAAGGGCATGGTGGCCGAGCCGTGTATCCCGCGCGACGTGCAGGACGGCTGGCTGGTCGAGCGCGCCTGGCAGCGCATCGCGGATCCCATCTCGAAGCGCCTGCTGCAGTTGCACTACGTCCACCAGTTTCCGCCCGAGATCGTCTGCCGCATCCTCGTGCGCAAGTACGGCGCATCGCACCATACCCTCAAGCACTGGAGGGTCCGGCTGGCGAAGGCGCATTCGATCGCGGCGCACGTGATTGACGGGGAGGTGGCGCGTGTAACAATGGCGGAAACTGTGCGCCGGATGACGCAAGGGGAAACGGTATGAAGGTGGCGGAACTGGAGGGCGCGCTGCTTGATCTGTGGGTAGCGCGCGCGGAGGGCGAGGTTCTGGCGCCTGCTCATCCCGCGCCGGACCCGAACAGTGGCACCTACTGGCTCAAAATGGGCCAGTTCGCCAGCGTAAAACCATGCCCGCAGTATCATCGGCGATGGGATGACGCTGGCCCGCTCATTGACCGTGGTCTTGTCAGCCTGCTGTTTCTTCCGGCTGATTCACCGGATAGGACTCAGGACAGGTGGGAGGCATTTACCAATGCGGAGGGTCCATCTTTTGAGAGCGCCTCACCATTGGTTGCCGCCATGCGCGCCTACGTCGCGAGTAAGTTTGGGGAAGAGGTGCCGGACATCGAAAAGCCCTTGTAAACTCCACGCACCTGTACTATCCTGCGCGTAGATTACTGAAGCCCTTGCGGCGTTTCCGGCTCTGACCGCGACAGCATCCATTCGGAGGGATGCGTGTCCTCAGACGAAGCGCCAAACAGACCCCGCCACTGAGCGGGGTTTTTGCTTTGGGCCCAGCGGATTCGTTCGAGAACGACCGAGGCCGGAGCGGCCAATAACCGCGCCGTGTGGCGTATGTAACCGCCCTGCGTAATCCTGAATTGCCCATCAAGCCCGCACGACGCGGGCTTTTGTGTTTCTGGCGCCCATGGACACTTTCACCGTTCTCCCGTCGCACTGCTACCGCGACCCCATGCTGGTATTGGAGCGGAAGCAGGAAGAGGAAGCAGCCGCCGAGAAGCGCGAGCAGGCCAGCAAGGTCGCGCGCATGTCGCTGGCCCGGCTGCGCGCCGAATCCCTGTTCACCAAGGACGCCGACTGATGTTCGCCCCGACCATGATGTACCTCTGGTGGGGCGTGTGGCTGGCCTTCTGGCAGGCGCCGCAACGCCCCTAGTTGTCGCTACTTCGCGTCCAAGCCGTTCACGATGTCTTGGATCAACCTGACTAGGTACTTCGCATCTCGCTCTGCGTGACCCTCTGGATCGCTCAGCGCTCCATGGAGTTTGATGGTGCCATGAGTCAATCCTGCTTTCACCACTTCAACTGCCATCGTATAGCGTTCGCTGGTGTTAAGGCCCATGTGTATCTCCTCAGTTATGGCATCTGCCATTAGCGAGGATGGATAAAAAGACGCCACAAAGCAATAACGATACATATCGTGCTGGCCGGCCCAGAGCAGCCAGCCGCTTCACCCAAACCGCAGGCTGCCCGCACGGGATAAGCGCGCCAACAGGGAATTGACCCGACAGGCGAACGGGCTGGCGGTTTGGGTGAGGGAAACCCTCAACCCGTTTCATGGTGCTCTCCTCCTGCTGCCCGAAAGGCAGTCTTCGGCGCCCGCTTGGCTTCGGCCGGCGGGCGTTGTCTTTCTGGGGAGCCAAAGGACATAGCAATGGCGCAAGAAAAGAAGATCGCGCCAGACTGGGAACGTATCGAAGCGGACTACCGCGCCGGCGTCCTGTCGGTGCGTGAGATTGCTGCCTCGCAGGGGATTTCGCATGTGGCGATCTCCAAGCGGGCAAAGCGTGACGGATGGGAGCGCGATCTCTCCAAGCGCATACAGGCAAAGGCTGATGCGCTGGTTACCACGCGCACGGTTACCACTGAAGTTACCAGCGAACAGGCGGTAACCGACCGGCTGATCGTTGAGGCCAACGCCGAGGTGATCGCCGGCATTCGTCTGGCTCACCGTAGCGACATTGCGCGATCCAGGCGCCTGGCGATGGCGTTGCTTGGCGAACTGGAGTGCGTCACCGAGAACCGCGAGCTGTTCGAGCAGCTTGGCGAGATGCTCCGTCAGCCTGATGACCGCGGCAATGACAAGCGCAACGACCTCTATCAGAAGGTCATTTCAAGCGCGGGCCGTGTGACCAGCATGAAACAGCTGGCGGAAACCCTGAAAACCTTGATCGGCCTAGAGCGCGAGGCGTACGGCATCTCAGGCGCCCACGACGGCGGCGGCACGGAGGCGCCCGCTGGGCTGGATCACTTCTATGCAGGCTCAGACGAAGAAGGCGACGCTTAACCCGGCGCTACGCAAATTCTGGACATCTCCGGCCCGGAACCGTGTGCTTCACGGAGGGCGGGCAAGTTCGAAATCTTGGGATGCGGCAGGCTTTGCCGTATTCCTGACGAACACTTACAAAATCCGGTTTCTCTGCGCCCGGCAGTTTCAGAACAAGATCGCCGAATCGGTCTATTCGCTGCTGAAGGTGCAGATCGAGCGATTTGGCCTGCAGCACCGCTTTGACATCCAGCGCGACAAGATCATCAACGTCGCCACTGGCAGCGAGTTTTTGTTCTACGGCCTGTGGCGCTCGATCGATGAAATCAAGTCGATGGAGGGCATCGACGTTTGCTGGATTGAGGAAGCCCACAACCTGACGGAAGAGCAGTGGGAGATCCTGAACCCTACGCTTCGCAAGTCGGGCTCCCAGTTCTGGATCATCTTTAACCCGCGCCTGTCGACAGACTTTGTCTACAGGCGTTTCGTCACGAACCCGCCGCCGAAGACGGTTGTCCGGCAAATCAACTACGTCGAGAACCCGTTCCTTTCCGACACGATGCTCGAAATCATCGAGTCGGCGAAGGCGGAGGACTATGACAGCTACGAGCACGTCTATCTGGGTGTGCCGCGTGACGATGACGACGATTCGATCATTAAGCGCTCGTGGATCATGGCCGCGATCGATGCGCACAAGGTGCTCGGATTCGCGCCGCGCGGCGTCAAGCGCGTAGGGTTCGACGTTGCTGATAGCGGCGCTGACAAGTGCGCCAACGTCTACGCCCATGGCTCTGTAGTGGAGTGGGCGGACGAGTGGAAGGCCGGCGAGGACGAACTGCTCAAGTCCTGCAAGCGCACCTACAACGTCGCAAAGGAGCGCGAGGCTGCCGTCACATATGACTCGATTGGCGTTGGCGCATCCGTTGGCGCCAAGTTCGCCGAGATCAACGAGGCGCGCCGCAATGAAGGTGAGACGTTCCTCGTGCGCTACAGCAAGTTCAACGCTGGTGGCGCGGTGTACGAGCCTGACCGGAATTACCAGCCGGGTATCAAGAACAGCGACATGTTCTCTAACATCAAGGCGCAAGCCTGGTGGTTGGTCGCTGACCGGTTTCGAAACACATTCAACGCCGTGCGCAACGGCGAAACCTACTCTGACGATCAGCTCATCAGCATCTCTAGCGAGACGCCGTACCTGGAGCGTCTGATCGATGAACTATCGACCCCAAAGCGGGATTACGACCAGAACGGTCGGGTAAAGGTGGAAAGCAAGAAGGATTTGGCCAAGCCCAACCGGGAAGGCGGCCCCGTGCCGTCGCCCAACTTGGCGGATGCCTTTGTTATGTGCTTCCCGCCTGATGCTGGATCACTGGACGTCTGGACGAAGCTCGCACAATGAACCGCAAACAACGCAAAGCCGAGGTCCGAGAGCACCGGGCCAACGTGGCAGCGTCCGCCAGCGCGAAACGCTGGATCGCGGGCGACAGCTTCCAGAACTTCGAGGCGCGCGTCGGCCTGGGTACCAACAACCAGGCCAGCCAGTACAGCTACGGCTTTGACTTCATCTCGCGCAACCGCGTGCAGATGGAGGCCATGTACCGCTCTTCGTGGGTGGTCGGGCAGGCCGTGGACGTGGTTGCGGACGACATGACCCGCGCGGGCGTCGACATTGACGCCGAGCTTGACCCGGGCGATCGCGACAAGCTGACGGCCGGCTTCGAGCGCATGGCGCTGTGGGACCGCATCAACGACACGATCAAGTGGGCTCGCCTGTACGGCGGCGCGCTGGCAGTGATGCTGATCGATGGGCAAGACCCGAAGACGCCGCTGCGGCCGGATTCGATCGGCCCCGACCAGTTCAAGGGGCTTTTCGTCCTGGACCGCTGGCTGGTTCAGCCGACGCTCAATGACTTGGTCACCGAGATGGGCCCGGACATGGGCATGCCGCGCTTCTACGACGTGGTGGCCGACAGCATGGCGCTGCCGCGCCAGCGCATCCACTACAGCCGGGTGCTGCGAATCGACGGGGTTGAGCTGCCTTACTGGCAGAAGATCTCGGAAAACCTGTGGGGCCAGTCGGTCATTGAGCGGCTGATTGATCGCCTTGTCGCTTTCGACAGCACGACCGTGGGCGCCGCGCAGTTGGTCTACAAGGCCCATCTGCGCACGCTGAAGGTCGAGAAGCTGCGCGAGATCATCGCCATGGGCGGCCCAGCGCTGGAGGCGCTCGGCAAGAACGTGGACATGATCCGGCGCTTCCAGTCGAACGAGGGCATGACACTCATCGACGCCGCCGACGACATGCAGGTCGATTCCTACCAGTTCTCTGGCCTGGACAACGTCCTGATGCAGTTCGGGCAGCAGCTCTCGGGCGCGCTGCAAATCCCGCTGGTGCGCCTCTTCGGGCAGTCGCCGGCCGGGCTGAACTCGACGGGCGAAAGCGACCTGCGCACGTACTACGACAACATCAAGCAGCAGCAGGAGCGGCGCCTGCGCAGCCCAATGACGCGGCTGTTTGAGGTGCTGCTGCGCTCGGAACTCGGTGCAAAGCCGCCCGAGGGCTTCGCGTTCAGCTTCACGTCGCTTTGGCAGCTGTCGGACACCGAGAAGGCGAACAACGCCAAGACGACCACGGATGCGGTTGTGACGGCACTGGATGCCGGCCTGGTCGACACGTCGACCGCCATGAAGGAACTGCGGCACGCCAGCCACAGCACCGGCGTGTTCACGAGCATCACCGACGACCAGATCGAGGAGGCGGAGAACGAGCCGCCGCCGGCCGCCGAAATGGAACTGCCCAATGCTGATGACCCGAACGACCGACCGCCGCAAGAAGGCGGTAAGCCGGGTGAAAACGAACGGCGCGGAAAGGCTGTATCGGACGCAGCTCCGACAGGTCGCAAAGCAGGTGGGCGCGTTGGTCAATGGCTTTCCGCCTGGCGATCCCGCGGTCATTCCGACGATTGAGCAACTGCTGCGACGGTACGCCGAAGCCCTGACACCGTGGGCCGAGGCGACCGCCGCGCGGATGCTCTCTGACGTCGAGCGCCGCGACGCGCAGGCATGGATGGCGCAGGCGCAGGAAATGTCGCGGTCCATCCAGATGGAACTGCGCACGGCGCCCACTGGCGAAACCATGCGCGCGCTGATGGCTGAGCAGGTGGGGCTGATCAAGTCCATCCCGATCGAGGCAGCCGAGCGCGTGCATCGCCTGACGATCGAAGGTCTGGAGGACGGCAGCCGAGCGCGCGAGATTTCGAAAGCGATTCAGGAATCCGGCGACGTGGCCAAGAGCCGCGCAGACCTGATCGCGCGCACGGAAGTGACGCGCACGGCTACCGCGCTGACACAGGCCCGCGCCGAACACATCGGATCGTCCGGCTACATCTGGCGGACGTCTGGCGACGGCGATGTGCGCGAGTCGCACCGAAAGATGAATGGCCAGTTCGTGGCGTGGCATAAGCCGCCCGAGCTGGACGGCATGACCGGGCACGCCGGGCAGTTTCCGAACTGCCGCTGTTACCCGGAACCAGTGATTCCCGAGGATTGAACATGCGCTTCTACACCGTGCAGAAGCTTGGCCCGAAGCGCTCGCTGACGCCCGAAGGCTTCCTGCTCTGCGAGGAAGTGCCCGTCGCGCGCACGGGCGAGATGATCTACGGCCCCGGCGAGGTGCCGGTCGAGCCGGGCCCGGATGGCCTCATCCGCATCAGCCGGACGCCGGAGGAGGTCTTCCGCGACGAGACGATGGCGTCGTGCATGGGCAAGGACGCCACGCTCGACCATCCCGACGATTTCGTGCAGCCGGACAACTACGCCGCGCTCACGCAGGGGGTGATGCTGAACCCGCGCCGAGGCACCGGCATCGAGGATGACCTGCTGATTGCGGACCTGCTGATCAAACATCCCGACGCCATCAAGGCCGTGCAGGACGAGCACATCGAAGAAGTCAGCCTCGGCTACGAGGCGGACTACGAACAGGTATCACCCGGGCGCGGGGTACAGCGCAACATCGTTGTCAACCACGTAGCCCTGGTGGAGCGCGGCCGATGCGGCCCGCGTTGCGCCATTGGCGATAAGGAACCCGAAGAGATGAAGACGAAAGACAGCAAGCCCAAGGGCAAGCGCAGCTTCGCAGACCGCCTGCGTGCTGCCTTCATGGCCAAGGACGCCGAGTCCGCCGAAGAGCTGGCGCAAGAAGCCGAAGCCATGGACGAGGAGTCCGAGGAAGAGCGCAAGAAGCGCGAGGCCGAAGAGAAGGAAGGCAAGACGGGCGACGCCCTGACGCAGATCCTGTCCAAGCTGAAGGCCATGGACGCCGACATCCAAGAGCTGAAAAAGGCCAAGGAAACGGGCGACGGCGATGACGACGACGAGGATGACGAGACCAACGACGAAATCCTCAATGCCGAAACGGCTGGCAAGCTGAATCAAGCAGACGTCGACCTGTACACCGGTGACGCCGCAGCCAGCATCCCGTCGCGCGCTGAAATCCTCGCTCCGGGCATCAAGCTGCCGACGCTCGACGCCAAGATGGCAACCGCTGACCGTGCAGCTGCGCTCTGCAAGTGCCAGCGCAAGGCGCTCGACTTGGCGTACAAGACCGACGCCGGCCGCGCGCTGATCGGCAACTTCTTGGGCGGCCTGACCGCCGACTTCGAGAAGATGCCCGCCGCTCTTGTGAACGCCGCGTTCATGGGCGCCAGCGAGATGGTGAAGGTGCAGAACAATGGCGCCGCGTCGAAGACGGGCATTACCACCAAGGATTTCGGCAAGGCGCGCACTGTCGCCGAGATCAACGAGGCCAACCGCAAATTCTGGGACCGTCAAGGTTCCGCCAACTAAGGAGTCCCGTACATGGGCAACGCATACCTGTATCGCATGCCTTCGGGCATTCCTGGTGATGTTTCGCGTCCGTCGCAAGCCACCATTGAACCGGGCATTTTCGACTCGAGCTTCCCGTTCGCTTCGTACGGCATCCCCGTCAAGAAGGTCAGCGGCAAGATCCGCCCGGTGGCGTCGGGTGACGCCGCCTCGGTCATCATCGGCCTGCTGGTGCGCCCGTTCCCGACGAAGAGCAGCCAAGACCCGCTGGGCACCTCGACGCCGCCGACGACCGGCGTGGGCGACGTGATGCGCCGCGGTTACATGACCGTGCAGTGCAACGCTGGCACGCCGGCTGACGGCGGCACCGTCTACGTCCGTGTGGCTGCTGCGTCGGGCGCGAAGGTGATCGGCGGCATCGAAGCGGCATCCGACAGCACCAACACGGTTGTGCTGGCTGGCGCGGCATTCCGCAATGCCGGCGATGCCTCGGGCAACGTCGAAATCGAGTTCAACCTGTAAGGGGCCATTCAGAATGAGCAAACACAATCAATCGCTGATCGCGGCCGCTGCAGGCATTGCCATTGCCGGCGCTCCCGCCATCATCCGCTCGCGCACGCGCGATGCCATGCTGACCTTCGATGCGCAGACCATCGACAGCACCGGCTCCTTCCTGATCGGCGAACTGGAACGCCTGGATCAGACGCTGCACATGCCGCTGGCTTCGGTCACGTGGTCGCGCGACATCGATCTGCGCGAAGATGTGTCGATCGCCGACGAAACGTCGTCGTTCACCAACTCCAGCTTCGCGGCCGCTGGCGGCGCATCGCCCAACGGCAAGAGCTGGATCGGCAAGGACGCCAACGCCATCGCTGGCATCGCGCTGGACATCGGCAAGACGGCCAACCCGTTGACCCTCTGGGGCATGCAGATCGGCTGGACGATCCCCGAACTGGAATCGGCCCAGAAGCTGGGCCGTCCGGTGGATCAGCAGAAGTTCGCCGGCATGCAGCTCAAGCACAACATGGACGTCGATGAGCAGGTGTACATCGGCGATACCGTTCTGGGCGTTACCGGCCTGGTGAACAACACGCTGGTGACCAACCTGTCGAACGCTGTCACCGGTGGCTGGGGCACCGCCACGCCGGACCAGATCCTGGCCGATGTGAACGAGCTGCTCACCAGCGTGTGGGCTGCGTCGGGTTACGCATACTGCCCGTCGGAGCTGCGTCTGCCGCCGGCCAAGTTCGGCGCGATCGTGAGCATGAAGGTGTCCAGCGCTGGCAACATCAGCGTGCTGGAATACCTGAAGCAAAACACGATCTCGAACTCCATCAACGGTCGCCCGCTGAACATCCAGCCGCTGAAGTGGCTCTACCAGCGCGGCACGTCCAACGCCGACCGCATGATGGCCTACACCAAGGAAAAGGACAAAGTCCGCTTCCCGATGGTGCCGCTGCAACGCACGCCGCTTGAGTACCGCGACATCCGCCAGCTGACCACCTACTTCGGCCGGATGGGTGTGGTCGAAGTGGTGTACCCCGAGCTGATCGGCTATCGCGACGGGATCTAAGGAGAAAGGCATGCCGAAGATCTACGTCAAGAAGGCGTTCAAGCTGCTGGGTGAAGACGGCAAGCATGTCGACTTTCCGGTCGGCAATCACACCGTCGACAAGGAAGTCGCCGAGCACTGGTTCGTGAAGGCGCACACCGGCGAAGAGCCGGCTGTCGACCCTGATGCGGCTGCGGCCGCTGACGAGTTGCTTGCCGAACTCGACGCGAAAGCCAAGGGCCTGCAGGAACTGGCCGAGAAGTTGGCCGAGCGCGAGAAGGCTGCGGACAAGCGCGACGCCGAGCTGGCTGCGCGCGAAGCCGCTGTCGCCGAGCGCGAGAAGGCTGCGGACGCGAAGCAAACCAGCAAAAAGTAAGGGGTAAGATGCCCGTTCGGGCATCTCCCATCGGACTATGACGCTAACCGACTTCCGCACCGACTTCCCCGAGTTCACGGACACGGCGAAGTACACCGATGCATCCATCACGTTCTGGATGGGCATCGCGGTTTCGCTCGTGAACCCGGACCGCTGGGGTGTCCTGACGGATCAGGGCATCGAGCTTGTGACAGCTCATCATCTCGTTCTGGCGCAGCGCGACCAGGCCGCCGCCGCTGTCGGTGGCGTGCCGGGAGAGGTCAAGGGGCCGACGGCGTCGAAGTCGGTCGACAAGGTGTCCGTGTCCTACGACACGGGCGCCGTCGCGCTGACTGATGCCGGGTTCTGGAACCTGACCACGTACGGCGTCCGCTTCATGACCATCGCCCGCACGATGGGCGCGGGAGGCATGCAGCTATGACCGTCAAGATGACCGTCGACAAGCTGGGCGCGGTCATCAAGTCGATCGCTGATCTGGCGGCCAAAGAGGTGCTTGTCGGTGTGCCTGAGGCGCGCGGCGAGCGCAGGGACGACGAGCCCATCAACAATGCGGCGATCGGCTACATCATGGAGACCGGTTCGCCCGTTAACAACATCCCGGCGCGGCCTCACCTGGTGCCGGGAATCAAGGATGCGCAGGCGCCCATCGCTGATGCCTTGGGCGGTGGCGTAAGCGCCGCGCTGTCTGGACAGGCGCCTGGCGTCACCAAGGCGCTGAACAAGGCCGGGATCATCGGCCAGAATGCGGTGCGCGCGAAGATCACCGAGGGGCCGTTTGTGCCGCTTGCGGAAGCAACGCTGCGCGCACGAGCGCGTCGAGGACGCTCAGGCGCCGCAAAAGAACTGGCCAGCCGAGCCGCCGGAAACGCGCCGGACAACAGCAACGCGAAGCCGCTCATCGACACCGGTCAGTACAGGCAGGCGATCACCTATGTGGTGAGGGACAAGTAATGCCGTTTCTCGACGTCACCGACGTACTGCTCGACCCGGATTTTCTGGATACGACGCTGAGCGTCACGCGCAACGCGCAGACCGTGGGCAACGACGGAATTGCAGTTGACACACCCACGACGACCGGGTTCTTCGGTGTCGTGACGAGCCTGAACGGCTCGGTGTTGCAGCGCGTCGCCGAGGGCGCGCACATCGAGGACACAATCACCATCCACACTCCATTCAAGCTGATCGACGGGCAGGCAGGCTATGACGCCGACGTCGTGAACTGGCAGGGCCTGCAGTGGACGGTGACGAACGTGAACGACTACAGCACGTATGGCCGCGGCTTCGTCGCGGCGACGTGCACCATGAAGCAACTTTCGGGGTAAGCAATGAACGACAGCTCGACCGGCGGATACCTTGCCCCAGCTGTCGCGACGCCCCCGCTCGAAGACGCCGCGCTAGACGCGGTATTCCAGCAGCTGATCGTCGGAGTGACTGGCTTGCCTGGCTCCATGGTCCGGCCACGCTGGCAGCCGACGGTGCCGAAGCAGCCCGAGCCGACCGTCAACTGGTGCGCGCTGGGTATTTCTGCGCAGCCACTGGACGCCGGGCCGGCCATCGCACACAACCCAGCAGGCAACGGGTCGGACACATACATCCGTCACCAGACGATCGATGTGCTGACCACGTTCTACGGCCCCAGCTCGATGCAGTATGCACAACTGCTGCTTGATGGGCTGGCGATTCCGCAGAACCTGGAGCAGCTGAAGACAAACGACATCCAGTCGGTGAGCGAGGGCGACATGCGCGCGGTGCCGGAACTGGTGAACCAGCAGTGGATTCGTCGGTATGACGTGACGCTGGTCTTCCGTCGGAAGATCACCCGCACGTATCCGGTGCTCAACATTCTGTCGGCCGGCGCGACGATTAAGACGCCCGCCGTGACGACACCAGTCAGCGTTACGCCGTAACCCCTGATTTATCCCTTTCGATAGGCCCGCCTGTGCGGGCCTTTTTCATTGGAGCGGTCCATGCCGAACACCTTGCCGGTCTCGCGGCTCATCAACGTATCGATCAACATGTCGCCCCAGGCCGCGCAGGGTGCGAACCTGAACACGGGCCTGATCCTGGGCGCATCGTCGGTCATCGACACGGGCGAGCGCTTCCGCGCGTACGCGTCGGCGGCCGCTGTGGGCACGGACTTCGGCCTGACCGCGCCCGAATATTTGGCCGCTGCGCTGTACTTTAACCAGGTACCGCAGCCCCAATCGCTGCTGGTCGGCCGCTGGGCGAAGGCCGCCACGGCTGCCAAGCTGAAGGGCGGCCTGATCGCCGCCGCCGCGCAGGCCATGTCCAACTGGGCGATCATCTCGAATGGCGCGTTCAGCATCACGATCGATGGCGTAGTCAAGAACGTCACGGCCCTCGATTTCACGGCGCAGACCAACCTGAACGGCGTGGCGTCGGTCATTTCCACAGCGCTCGGCGCCGCTGGTAGCTGCGTCTGGAACGCCAACTACAGCCGCTTCGAGATCACGAGCGCCACGACCGGCGCCGGCACGGCCGCCAGCGGCACGATTACGCTGACCGGTAATCCGGCTGCAAACGACACGGTCACTGTGGGCGGCACGGCCATCACGTTCGTGAGCGCCAACCCGACCGGGAATCAGGTGCTGATCGGCACGACCGCCGCGCAGACCGCTGCGAACCTGCAGGCCTTCCTGCAAGCGTCGGCCGACGTCAACATCAGCAAGTGCAAGTACTCGACCACGCTGGGCGTCGTCTCCGTGACGTACGCCTCGGTGGGCTCTGCCGGCAACAGCTTCACGTTGGCCAAGTCGTCGACCAACATCACTCTGTCGGGCGCAACGCTGTCGGGCGGCGTGAATGCATCGTCGATCACGTACGCCACGGCGCCGGGCTCCGGCACGGATGTTTCGGCACTACTGGGCCTGACGACTGGCGTCGCCTCGGCACCGGTGAACGGCGTTGCGGCTGAACAGCCGGTGGATGCTGTCGCCGCCATGGTGACGAACTTCGGTCGGCAGTTCCTTGGCATCTCGTTCGCGGACACCACCGTCACGAACAACCAGCATCTGGCCGTGGCCGCGTACATCGAGGCCGACCAAGCCCACCTGTACGGCATCACGTCGCAGGAAGCCGCCGCGGTGGACGCAACGCAGACGACCGACATCGGCTACCTGCTCAAGCAGCTGGGCTACAAGTACAGCTTCGCGCAGTGGTCGAGCACCAGCCCGTACGCTGTGGCGTCGATGTTGGGCCGCCTGTTGACCGTGAACTTCAACGGCAACCGGACGACCATCACACTGATGTACAAGACGGAGCCGGGTGTTGTTGCCGAGTCGATCAACACGACGCAGGCAAACGCGCTGGACGGCAAGAACTACAACTACTACGTCAACTACGACAACAGCACGGCGATCATCCAGAACGGCATCACGCCGAGCGGGATCTTCATCGACTCGATCTACAACGCGATCTGGTTCCGCAATCGCGTGCAAACCGACTTGTACAACGCGCTGTACACCAGCCAGACGAAGATTCCGCAGACCGATGCCGGGAATCAGGTACTGGCCGCGACGATCGAGTCGTCCTGTGCCGCTGCCGTCAACAACGGCTATCTGGCGGCGGGCGTGTGGCAGCAGGCCGGCTTCGGTGCGCTGAATCAGGGCGACACGCTGTCCAAGGGCTACTACGTGTACACGCCGCCGATCTCGTCGCAGTCGCTGTCGGATCGCCAGGCGCGCAAGTCCGTGCCATTCCAGGTCGCAGCCCTTGAGGCTGGTGCGATCCACTCGATCGCACTGACCGTCAACGTCCAACGATAAGGTGAACCATGCCCGCGTATAGCTTCAAAGACGTTTCGGTCTCGCTCGTCGGCCCGACTGGCACGCTTTCCCTCGGCTACGGCAACGCTGTGGCCGAGGAAGGCGTCGATGTGAACGCTGCGAACGACAAGAACACCATGACGGTGGGCGCCGACGGCGAAGGCATGCACAGCCTGCATGCCGACAAGTCCGGCCAGATCACCATTCGGCTGCTCAAGACCAGCCCGCAGAACCAGAAACTGATGGCCATGTATGACGCTCAGGCCATCAGCGCGTCGCTGTGGGGCAAGAACATCATCACGATCACGAACTCGGCAGCGGCAGACCTCCATGTCGGCCGCGAGTGCGCGTTCAAAAAGAAGCCGGACATGAAGTACGCCAAGGACGGCGACATCGTGTCGTGGGTCTTCGATGCCGTGAAGATCGACTCGGTGCTGGGCACCTACTGATCGGAGCCGTAGATGCAGACGATCGAATTTGAGATCGGCGGCCAGCAGTACCGGGCGGCCAAGTTGGACACGTTCAAGCAGTTGCACGTGTCCCGCAAGGTCGGCCCGGTGCTGCCGAAGCTGTTGCCGGTGTTCCTGCAGTTCACCAAGTCGGCCAAGGATGGCGCGCCGGCGGACGACCTGACGGCCATCGCCGCAGCAGTCGAGCCGCTGACGCAAGCCCTTGCGGACATGGCGGACGCGGACTTCGAGTACGTACTGAACACGTGCTTGGCCGTGGTGCAGATCAACAAGATGAACAACTGGGCGCCGGTGTACACGCCTGGCGCCGGGCTGATGTTCGAGGAAATCGACCTCGGCACAACCGTGCAACTGGTCGCGAAAGTCATCTGGCACAGCCTGGGCCCTTTCTTGTCCGGGTTCCTCGCGAACGCTCAACCGACGAACCCGACGGCATAGCGTGGGCTTCTCTGGCTGACGGCCTGGACTGGTTGATGCGGCCGGTCGTAAGCGGAATGTGCCGATACGAAAGCCTCAAGGACGGCACTGTCGACCTCGCTGACATCGCGCTGATGAATGAGGCGCTCGACGTGAAGGCCGAGAACGCTCAAATCGCCCACAGACTCGCAGAGCAGAAGAATGGCCAGTAACGTCGATACGATCCGCGAGTTCCTGGTCGGCCTTGGGTTCAAGGTCGACGAGGCAGGGCAGAAGCGCTTTGTCGACGGCGTCGAGAACGCCACCGTCAAAGTGGTGAAACTCGGCGCAGCAGTCGCGACTACGGCTGCTGCCGTGGTGGCGGGCGTGGCGAAGATTGCGGACCAGATGGAAGGTCTGTACTTCGCCTCGTTGCGCACGAAGGCGACGGTCGAGAACATCCAGGCACTCGACTTTGCCGCCGGTCAAATGGGGTCGACCGCCCAGGCCGCCGTCGGCTCTCTGGAAAGCCTCGCGCGCTTCATGCGCAACAGCCCGGGCGCCGAAGGCCTGCTGCACAGCATTGGCGTGCAGACGCGCGACGCCAACGGCGCGCTGCGGGACACCACCGAGATCATGAGCGATCTCGGCGCGCGCTTTGCGCAGATGCCGTATTACCTCTCGAACGCCTACGCGCAAGCGCTGGGCATCGACGAGAAGACGCTGATGGCCATGCGCGAAGGCATGGGCCAGTTCAGCGACGAGTACCGCGAAATGCTGGCCAAGGCCGGCATGGACTCGCAGGAAGCGGCGAAGTCGTCGCACGAGTTCATGAACGAGGTGCGCTCGCTCGGCGCCGCGTTCGTGATCCTCGGCCAAAAGGTCGCGACTACCCTTACCGGCAAACTGTCGGGCGATCTGCGCCGCTTCCGCGATGGCGTGGTCGACAACTTCGGCCGGGTAGCGGAGATCGTCGAGAAGGTGGCGCGCGGCGTTCTGTTGGTTGCTGATGTCGTCAGTACGCTCGCACTGCGCGGCATGCAGGCCATCGGCGCCGTAGTCGACTGGTTCAATGGTCTGGACGGTACGGTCAAGACGATCATCGAGACCGTTGCGGCGCTGGGTCTTGCGTGGAAGCTGCTGTCGGCGGGCTTTCTGGCCACGCCGATCGGCCGCATCGTCGCGGTCGGCACGGCCATCCTCGCCCTCTACGACGACTACAAGGTCTGGAAGGAAGGCGGCAAGAGCCTGATCGACTGGGAACAGTGGGAACCTGGGATCAAGGCGGCCGGTGCTGGAATCCGGTGGCTGAAGGATCTGCTGTCGGACATGATGTATCGGGCGATTGCTGCGGTCGACGCCATTAATGCAATCTGGCACCGCGACTGGAAGCGCCTCAAGTTTGCCGTGGGCGAGTTCCTGGGCGGACAGGGCAAGCCTTACGGCGATCAGGAGCAGCCTGCCGCTCCTGTGCCTAGTGCCCCGCAAAGCGCTCCGACTGTCCCTGGAGGACCGGCTTCCCCTGCCCCCGCGCCGGGGGCGTCCGGTGGCAGCGCTCGTCAGCCGCGCGGCATCCGCAACAACAACCCCGGCAATCTGAATTACGTCGGGCAGGCGGGCGCCACGCGCGAGGCCGGTCCGAATGGCCGCTTCGCTGTCTTCCAGACGGCCGAAGACGGCCTGATGGCGTTGGCGCACCAGTTGCGCCTGTATGCGCAGCGCGGCATCAACAGCGTGCGCGCGATCATCTCGAAATTCGCGCCGCCCAGCGAGAACGACACGCAGTCATACATCGAAAGCGTATCGAAGCGCCTCGGCGTGGATTCGAACGCGACGCTGAACGTCAACGACCCGCGCGTCATGCAGGGACTGATGGACGCGATCATCAAGGTGGAGAACGGGCGCAACCCGTACAGCACCGAACAACTCGCGTCCGCCTCTGCCGTGAGGTCGAATGGTGGACAAGGCGGCGGTGCTGCACCGGTGACGCTGACGCAGGAGACGACGATTCACGTCACCGGCGGCGGTGATCCGCAGGCGACCGCGCAAGCTGTGTCGCAGGCCCAGAACGGTGTGAACCAGCGGCTGGTGCGCAACATGAGGACGGCAGTTCAATGACCAGTCTCGTCACAAGCGGGATCGCGCTGGCGGCAGTCGCTGGCGCGGACCTGATCAGCGCCATCTTCATGCCGAAGCGCTCGATCAACTCGTCGTTGGGCACCTTTAGCGCGTACATCACGCTGGAGGAGCACCACCACGACGAGTTGGTCATCACGGATCACCCCGTGGAGCAGGGCGCGCAGATCTCCGACCACGCTTACAAGAAGCCGTCAGAACTGACCATTACGATCGGCTGGACGAATAGCAGCATTGCGTCGATCACGTCGCTGCAGTTTGGCAACTATTCGTCGTACGCATACGAGCGGCTGCTGAAGCTGCAGAAGAACCGCGAACTGTTCAGCATCTCCACTGGGAAGCGCAAGTACCAGAACATGCTGATTCAGTCGCTCGACGTGACGACCGACGCGAAGACCGAGAACGCCTGCGTCGCGACGCTGCACTGCCGCGAAGTGATCATTGTCCAGACGACCACGACGCAGTTGGTGCCGGCTGAGAACCAAGCCATGCCGCAGAAGACCGGGCAGTCCACCAACACCGGAACGAAGCAGCCGCAGGCGACGAACACCAGTCTGCTGTACAGGGGCGCATCCGCCTTGGGGTTGAACTGATGGCTAGCGTTTTCGAGATCCCGCTGACGGCCCAGCCGCAGACGTTCAACATCACGCTGGTCGGCGTCGAATATCAGTTCTCGCTGGCCTGGCGAGATGCCGCTAGCAGTTGGTTCCTGGACATCGCCGACGTAAGCGGCAATCCATTGCTGTCTGGCATCCCGCTGGTGACAGGTGTGAACCTGCTTGCGCAATACGCCTACAAGGCGTTCAGCTTCGAACTTTGGGTGCAGACGGATGGGGCTGACGCCCCGCCGACATTCACCAACCTTGGTACCGATTCGCATCTCTACTGTGTGATTCCCTCATGACGCAACAGTGGATTCGTCGAGTCAGCCTGATCGTGGGCGATGCAACCGGGAAAGCTCGCGATCTGTCCGAACTGCATGTTTCGTTTCGGATCTTTAGCGCCACCACGCAAAGCCCCAAGCACACGACGATTCGTGTGTACAACGTAACCGACGCCACGGCGAAGAGCATCCAGAAAGAGTTCAAGCAGGTATTCCTTCAGGCCGGTTATGGCGACAACTTCGGCCTGATTTTCTCCGGCGCGATCAAGCAGGTGCGCAGGGGTCGCGAGAACGCGACAACCACTTTCATCGACCTGATCGCGGCAGACGGGGACGAGGCCTACAACTGGTCGATAGCGAACACGACGCTGGCCGCTGGGTGGTCTCAGTCGGACTATTACCGCACGCTATTGCAGTCGATGGCGCAGTACGGAATCGCCGCGGGCTTCACACCCGCCTTCGCGCCGACAAAGATGCCGCGCGGGAAGGTCTGTTACGGCATGACGCGCGACTATATGCGCCAGTTGGCCGGCGCCAGCGGCACGCATTGGTCCGTGCAGAACGGGCAACTGCAGATGGTGCCGATTAACGGGTTCGTGCCCGGCGAGGCGATCGTGCTGACGTCCGCCACCGGCATGATCGGGAATCCGATTCAGACCGTGGACGGCATCATCGTCAAGTCGCTTCTGAATCCGAACATCAAGCCGGGGACTCGGGTGCAGATCAACAACTCGAGCATCCAGCAGGCGGCGCTCAGCACCGACTACACGGCGACGAACTACTTCCCGAGTCTGGACGACGACGGCTTCTACAAGGTCTACGCTATGAGCCAATCGGGCGACACGCGTGGCCAAGACTTCTACACGGAGATGATCTGCGCGGGCGTGAACGGCACGGCCCCGCTGACGTCTACCTACACAAACGCGGTGACCAGTGGATAGCCGAGAACGTTGGGACGACCCAGAGGAAGCGCTACGTGTAGCGCTCGACGGACTGCGCTCGGGCCTGTGGACGTCGATGCCGGGGATCATCCAGTCGTTCAACGCTGGGGCGGTCACGGCTACGGTCCAGCTGGCAATCAAGGGCATTGTCCATGCGCCGGACGGGGCCGCGCAGTTTGTGAACCTGCCACTGCTCGTGGACGTGCCGGTGCACTTCCCGCGCGGCGGCGGCTGCACGCTGACGTTTCCGGTCGCGAAGGGTGATGAATGCCTGGTCGTGTTCGCGGCGCGCTGCATTGATGGGTGGTGGCAGTCCGGTGGCGTGCAGGCTCCTATGGACCCGCGCATCCACGACCTGAGCGACGGCTTCGCCTTTGTGGGCTTCTTCTCGCAGGCCACCAAGATCAGCGGTATCAGCACGAGCACGGCCCAGCTGCGCAGCAACGACGGATCGACGTATGTTGAGGTCGACCCGGCCGGCAAGGTCGTCAACTGCGTGGCCCCCAATGGGATGACGCTCACGACGCCCAGCGTGACGGTTACAGGCACCATCGCCATCCAAAACGCCGGTGGCGCATCCACTGCTTGCGCGATCAATGGCAAGACCCAGTTCACGGGGCAAGTTTTTGCCAACGGCCACCGCATTGACGAGACTCATACCCACAACGGCGTGCAGCCTGGTAGTGGCAACACCGGCGCGGTCAACTAAGGATTCCCATGCGGTACCGAAAGCTCGACGCCAACGGCGATTACGTCTGGGGGCACCAGCAGGGCGATTTCTACCGGGACCAGGCTGAAGCAGTTGCGCAGGCAGTGCAGACGCGCCTGCGCCTGACGCTCGGTGAGTGGTTTCTTGATGTCACCGACGGCACGCCCTGGAATACGCAGGTGCTGGGCAAGTACACGAAAGATCAGTACGACGCGGCCATAAGGGATCGCATCCTTGGGACGCAAGGCGTGACGGAAATCGTCAGCTATGCCAGTTCGGTCGATTCGCAGGCGCGCGCGCTGACCGTGACAGCAACGATCAATACGCAGTACGGGCAAACCACCTTTTCGACCTCGCTATGACCATCACTTCTGTCGCGCCGGTTATCGACGCGTCGGGCATCCGTGCGCCCGCGTTTTCGGATGTGCTGCAGTACGTCATCGAGAAGTACCAGGGCATCTATGGATCGGACGTCTACCTCGGAAGCGATTCGCAGGACTACCAGTTTCTAGTGGCGGGCATAGCGACGCCGATCAACGACCTTAATGCATCGATTCTCGCGGCATACAGCAATTTCTCGCCTGCCACGGCGCAGAACGCGGGCCTGTCCAGCGTGGTCAAGATCAACGGCCTGAAGCGCAACACGCCGACTAATTCGACAGTCGATCAGGTTATCGTCGGCATCGCCGGCACTGTCATCACCAACGGCGTCACCCAAGACTCCAACAGCAACAAGTGGAGCCTGCCGGCAAGTGTGACCATCCCGCCGAGCGGCACGATCACGGTGACGGCGACGTGTCAGACCGTAGGCGCCATCCAAGCGGGCATCGGCACGGTCAACCAGATTGCGACACCTACCTATGGGTGGCAGACGGTGACGAACCTTACGGCGGCAGCCGCGGGCGCCCCCGTTGAGACGGATTCACAACTGAAAGCCCGACAAGCAGTATCGACGGCGCTGCCGTCGCGCACCGTGCTGGAGGGGACGGTTGGCGCCGTATGGGCGGTTCCTGGCGTCACTCGCGTGACTCCGTACGAGAACGACACGAAGGTTGCAGACGCCAATGGCATTCCGGGGAACAATATCTACCTGGTAGTCGAGGGCGGCGACGCTACGGCCATTGCGCAAGCTATCGCAGCGAAGAAGACTCCCGGCACTGGCACATACGGCACGACGACAGTCTCCGTGACGGACGCCTACGGCATCGCGCATCCGATCAGCTTTTACCGCCCGACCTACGACGCCATTACGTGCGCAATCACTCTCAAGGCGCTGGCTGGCTATACGACGTCGATTGGTACGGCCATCCAGAACGCGGTGGCCGCCTACGTGAATGCAGTGGCCATCGGTGGTGCGCCCGGCGGAACGGTTGAGTGGGATTCGGCGCTCTCGGCGGCGAAGTCCGTGGCCGGTAGCAACACCTTCCGTATCACGTCCTTTACGCTGAGCGGCCCCGGGGGCGCCGGGACGCCTGACGTGCCTCTGGCTTTCAATCATGCGGGACAAATGCTCACGCCGTCGTCCGCCGTAACGATCACAGTGACCTGACATGGCACAGGCTTCTGACTACACCGCCCTCATCACCACCGAGCACGCTGGCAAGCCGAAGTTCATGGCGATGATGTCCATCGTCGCCCAGTGCTTCGCCGATCAGATAAATCTTGCGCAGTCGATCCCGGCTGCCTTCGACCTGGATCAGGCGGTCGGCGTCCAGTTGGATGCGGTCGGGCTGTGGGCTGGCATCAAGCGGCAGGTCAAGACGCCATTGAGCGTCTACTTCTCGTTCGATACCGCTGGTTTGGGGTTCGATCAGGGTAACTGGCGGGGCCCGTTTGATCCGAGCACGGGGCTCACATCGCTGGATGATGCAACGTTCCGCACACTAATCCGGGCGAAGATCGCAGCAAACAGCTGGGATGGGACGATCCCGGGGGCCGCCGCCGCATATGCCAATTTGTTTGCTGGGTCCGGAAGCTACATCTTCATCCAGGACAACCAGGACATGACGATGACGGTGGGCGTCTCTGGGGCTATCCCGAGCGCGCTGCTGCGCGCCCTGTTCTCGGGCGGCTATCTCCCACTCAAACCAGAGGGCGTGCACGCCAACTACTTGGTTCCGTCCGCCAATAACACGCCGCTCTTCGGTTTCGATGTTTCCAACCAGTACATAGCCGGATTCGACACAGGCTCTTGGGCCGTATCGGCCTAATCAGCCACTGCATCGCAACAAGCCGCCTTCTTGCGGCTTTTTCTTTTTCTGGAGCCCGAATTGGCCCTGCAAAACGACTTTCTCCCGTTCGCCACAGGCGGATCGGCAAACGTCCTGACGCAAGCGCAATATGCTGCACTGATCTCCTCGGTGATCGCGAATGGCTTTAGCTCTGGTGTCGCACAGTCAGCCCAACTCAACAAGGTTTGGCGCCAGTCGAGCATCATGGCCGCCGTCCTCGCTCAGTTTGCGGCGGACTACTCAGGCCAGAATTCGACTGACGATGGCACGACGGCAACGTTGGAGGCGAACCTAGTTACGGCCATCCGTAGCGCAACGAAGACGAGCGTGATCCTCGCCGATACCGGCGCGGCGAATGCCTACACAGCAGTGAACGTCCCGCCGCTCACTTCCGGCACGTGGGTCGATGGCGTCGTCCAGCAGGTCAAGATCGCTCACGCCAACACCGGCGCATCGACCTACGCCCCGGACGGCCTGACCGCGATTCCCATTTACGGGCTCGGCCTGCAACCCCTGCAGGGCGGCGAGCTGGCGCTGAACGGAACCGCCGTGCTGATGCGCTTGACCATTGCTGGCGTGAATAGCGGCAACCCTATCTGCGTGCTGATGGAGTGCGCGGGCGGCGCGCAGCAAGTCGCCCCGGCCACGCAAAGCCAGCATGCGATGCAACTGGGGCAAGCAACTGGCCGGCTGCTCAACGTCCAAGTGATCACATCGTCTGGCACCTACACGCCGACGACGGGGACGAACTCCGTGGTGGTGGAAGCGGTTGGCGGCGGCGGTGGTTCTGGCGGTGTTCCTGCGACGTCTTCCACACAAAGCGGTATCAGCGGCCAGGGTGCGCCGGGAGCATATGCCAAGGCGCGCTATACATCAGGCTTCTCGGGTGTGTCGGTAACGATCGGAGCTGGCGGCACCGCAGGCACCACTAGCACCGCAGGCGGTACTGGTGGCACTACGAGTTTCGGAGCGCTACTGACTTGTCCCGGCGGCGGCGGTTCACCTTTCGGATCCGTCTCAGCCACGCAAAACAACGCATCGGGGGGGGCGTCACCATCTGCCCCTTCGGGATCTGGAATTTTGTACACGCAGATATTGCAGGTGAACGGCGCTATTCAGGCATCTACCAACATTGTTGCCGGCCTGTTTGCAATCGCCTCCACGATGCCAGGATCTTCGCGAGGTCAAGGTGCAAATGGCGTGTTTGTCGCATCATCGTCGGCTGCTGCGCCCGGCGTCGCTGGCACTGGCGGTGCAGTCGTTGTGTGGGAGTATGCATAAATGAAAACCTACGCGTACATCGAAAACGGCGTGGTCGTGGAGATCATCGGTCCGGCGGCGGATGCTGACGGGAAAGAAATCCTTATCAGTGAGCGATTTTCTTCGAACTTCGTTGCGAAACTGGTTGATGTGACGAATGCCCAGCCGAAGCCATCTGCCGGATGGGGCTATGACGGCGTGAAGTTCTCTGCGACGTTGCCTATCACTTTGGCGCAGGCACAGGCAGTGCAGATCGACAAAATTAACGCTGCGTGCGCAACTGATCTCATCGGAGGATTCACGTCATCCGCGCTTGGAAGCGCTCGCAACTACGGCTCCAACGACAATGACCAACGCAACCTGCTCAATGCGGCCTTAGCGTCGCAGGGGCAAGCTTCATCGTGGGTCACGCAGCTATGGTGCGCAAACGGGGCAGTTTGGTCGCTGGCGGACCACACGGCCGCCCAAGTCCAACAGGTCAATACAGACTGGCTTGCATTCCGACTCTCGCGGCAGCGGAAGTGCGCGGACCTGAGGGAGAAGATCAGCGCGGCCACCGATCCACAAGTCGCGCTGTCCATCGCCTGGGGCTGAGTTCGAAGCGGATTATGCGGCCCCCGCCGCCTTTGATTCCGAGCGCGACGTGTTGGCGATGGCCAGAATTTTCGAGCGGAGGTAATCGCTCAGGCCAAGCTCCAGATATTTCCTAGAGAGCGCCGCCGCACCAATGGAAGCCGCCACCACTACAAGCGCAAAGCTGGGATCGCGCAAAGCCTCCCGATAGGGGGTTTCCCAGCCAATGTCGAAAACTGGCTTGATGAAGAAAGGGTGAACTAGATAAAGGGAATAGGAGACGTTACCCAGCCAAACCAGTGACTTAGGTGCGGGAATGCTGATGGTTTTGCTGCAAATGGCGAAGCAAAGGAACATGAGAATGAGAGACCATCCCCAGCCGTTCACACCCATTCCCCACGCCACTTTGGATAGCAAAACCCAAACGACGACAGCGGAACTGAAGAAGCACAGAAAGATGGCCAACCCCTTGTTTTCGATCTTGAACCTGGAAAGGTAAAGCAGCCCGATTAGGACCCCGGCAGCAAATTCCCAAATAAGCGGCGACGAGACAAGTGCCAGATATGACGTGAATCCGTACTTGCTCGACATATCCAGCGCAGGCAGTTGGCCGTTCATCAGTGGTAGGCCTAGCAACGTTGCGGAAAGTATCAGAAGCAGCAACGGCCACATGAATCGACCGAAAAACATGCAGACCGTCAACAAGAGGTAAAAGTACATCTCGTAGTTGAGAGACCAACCTGGATGCAGAACGGATCCACCGAGAATTGGGGCCGGCTGTGAGTCCAAACCAAGCGGGATGAAGGCGATGGAGCGAATCATTGCTCCAAATGAATACGGGAACACGGCCCCGATCGTCCGATCTGCTAGTTTGACAATTACCCAGAATGCGATCGTGAGCACGACATACGTTGGCCAGATTCGGGAGAACCGTTTCACGGCAAAAGTGAAAGCTGATCTGGCATTTGGATTCACATCTTTAGTCGAGTAGACCATGATGAAACCGCTTATGACGAAGAACATGGGAACACCGGCGCTTCCGCTCCCAACTAGCCATTGAAATAGGCCCTTATCGTCAATGGGAAGGGCTTGCAGCTGCAAAACGTGGAGCAGCACCACCATCAGAGCAGCGATCCCGCGCAAAGCCTGCACGAAGGCTAGATTTTCGTTTTTCATGTGGAGCGAGGCACTTGGCCTGGTCGCGAGTGTAGATCGTGCGGGCTCGGTAAATTGCCATGGCGCCGCGTGGTTGTTCACCGGGTCGAGATTGTAACCGCACCGCACCGCAACAAAATTCCAACACTTTGCCCGCCCTGAGCGGGCTTTTTCATTTCTGGGGGTCTGAATGTCCGAACCAATAAGCGGCAGCGCGGCAGCAGGGGCAGCGGGTGCCGCGGCTTTCAAAGCCTTGGGCGGCCCGGCCGCCGTGGCGGGAGGTGCGAGCGTGCTTGCGACGATTGTGGTGATGGTGATGACATTGCCGAAGAACCGTGGCGAATGGGCGGTTGCTTTGATCTCGACGGTGGTGGCCAGCCTGTGCGGTGGCGCTGCTGCGATCCAGTACTTGGGGCTCGCCCAATGGATGACCACGACCAACGGGGCCATGGCTCTGGGCGGAATCTACTTCTCGTGTGGGCTGCCAGGCTGGACGATCGTTCGCTGGGTGTTCAACTTCCTGAACAAGCGCAAGGACAAAGAACTGCCCGAGATTGTTGCCGAACTGGCAGACGATGCGCGGAAGATCACTGCGGGTGGCCCAAATGGCTGAGCCGCTTGTCACAGCCGAGCAGTTGCACGCGATCATGCCGCTGGCCGGTGCGCGCGCGGATGTGTTCGCGCCGATTCTGGCCGACGTGATGCTGTTCCGCCAGATCAACACACCAACGCGCGCCGCTGCGTTCTTGGCGCAGGTCGGGCATGAGTCGGGCCAGTTGCGCTACCTGCGCGAGATCTGGGGTCCGACGCCGGCACAGGTCCGGTACGAGGGTAGGGCAGACCTCGGCAACACGCAGCCCGGCGATGGCAAGCGTTTCATGGGGCGCGGGCTCATCCAAATCACGGGACGCGCCAACTACGCCGCGTGCGGCGCAGCGCTCGGCATCGACCTAATCGCGCAGCCCGAGCTGCTGGAGACGCCCGTGCACGCCTCGGCATCGGCTGCTTGGTTCTGGCTGAAGAACAACTTGAACCGCTTTGCTGATCGCGGCGACTTCGTAGGGCTCACGCGCTGCATCAACGGCGGTACCAACGGCATAGCCGACCGCCGCGCACTCTGGGAGCGCGCGAAGGCGGCGCTGCACGTCTGAAAAATCTAGCTGGCCGAGGGGTTACCAGCAGCGGCGCCTCCGGCTCCACCAATAGCGCCGTGGGCTGACAGAGGGCCGCCGCCCCCACCGTAGGAAGCCAAACTAAAGCCAAACGTACCGTCTGGGCGGCGGTGCACCGTCGTTTCCTGCTCGCCATTTGCGGTTGAGATCGTGACCTTGACGCTCGCCCAGTCTTCGCCGAGATCCGCGCTGATTGGAGTCGATTCGCCAATCATCAATCGAAGCTTCTGCATACATCCTCCGTTCACTCAGTCCAGTATAGCCGCCCTCGGGCGGCTTTCTTATTGCCATGGAGGGCCGAATGGCCGTCACCGATACCCACGAAGAGAAAGATACGCTGGCCGTCGACGTGCTGCTGCCGGGCCACGAGGCACGCGTCACGACGCCGCTGTTCCTGCATTCGAAGAAGGCCCTGATCGAGCGCGAAGGCGGCCGCTGCTTCATATGCAACGCGACTGCGGAAGAAAGCGGCCATCCGCTGGAGGCGCATCACCACCCGATTGAGCGTTCTCTCGCCAATCTCATCAACTGGGAACTGGTCGCCGCTCAGGCGAAGGCCGGCGAGTTTGGCCAGCGCGCAGCTGCGTTCGACTGGGACGGCTTCTTCAAGGATGCCAAGACGGTCACGGCGCCAGCAGTGCCGGGCAAGCCGGCCGCGCAGTACATGGTGCCCGCAGACCCCTACCTGTTCGTCGACGACATGACCGTCAACGGGCTGCTGCTCTGCAAGCAGCACCACACCGGCAAGGACGCAGGTATCCACGACATGCCTTTCCCGCTATGGATCGCGCAGCGGTATGCGATCGAGGGCTACCAGTTCACCCCCAACGAGGTAATCCACCATGCTGATGGTCATTGAAAAGGTAGCCGACTGGCTGTTCGGTAGCGTGCAGCGCATCCTGATCGTGGCCGTGCTGCTGGTAATCGGCATGGCCGCCACCGTCAGCATGGTCTACAAGCACGAGCGCGACACGGCGCGCGCGCAGTTGGCGCAGGCGAAGGCCGATCTGGACAAGGCGAAGGCCGATAACCAAGCGCTGGGCGATTCGCTGGCGCGGCAGAGCCAAGCAGTCACCGACATGCAGAAGGCAGCCGTCGCGCGCGAGGCGGCGGCCGCGGCAGCCGACAAGGCCGCACAAGCAGTGCAGTCGAAATACAGCATCGCCGCCGGCCGCATTCTGGCGCAGCAGCCTGGAGTGGATGCCTGTGCATCGTTGCACGCGCTGCGCGTTACCTACGCCGAGAGTCAGCCATGATCCGCGCCGCCCTGTTGTGCATCATGCTGGGCGTGGCCTGCCTGCTGCTGAGCGGCTGCGCCAGCGCGCCGCAGGTCATCGAAAAGCCGGTCGACGTGAAAGTACCTGTACCCGTCGAGTGCAAGGCGCCCGACGTTGCTGTGCCGCCTTGGCCGTTGGCCGCGGTGCCCGATTCGGCCAGCGACTTCTATTTCTACAAGGCGGCGCTGGCCGAGATCAAGTTGCGCGAGGGGTACGAAACGCGCTTGCGCGCGGCGCTGGCCGCGTGCCAGTGATCACCCCGCGCGGCTGTGCCCGAAGTGCGGCATGCCGTTGTCCGTTAGGATGCGGTCCATGGCGTCCAAGTTGTTCGGGTCGGGATTCAGCCACGCATCGAGGTCTTCGCGCTTGATCGGTACCGGACAGCGGTCATGGCCCGCTTCTGAGATCTCCGGCGGCGGGTCCGTGGTGATGATCGCGAACGACAGCAGATCCTTCTCGCCCGGCTTCGTGGCGCGCCAGTGAGACCACAGACAGGCCACCAGCATTGTCTCCGGTGGCTCTGGTCGAAACTCGAGCACCATGTTCTTGCCCTCCGGCCCGGACACGTTCTCGTAGAAAGCGTCCACCAGCACAACCCCGTGCGTGTGTCCGTATTGGCCCTTCCAAAATCCACGCAGGTTATCCATGCGCGCGTTGTACGTGCCCGGGTACTTCTCATCGTAGAACGCTGGCTTCCCGACCGGGCGGCACTGGTACCGCATGGGCTTCACGACGCGGCGGCCGTTCTCCCAGACCATCACGGGTGCATACCAGCCAGGGAAGATGCGCGCATCGCGCGGCTTGATGTCGGTGGTGCGCAGGTCGTCCAACTTCCCCGCGATGGTAGCGATCTTGTTGGTCGCGATGCGCTCGTCGTCCGCTGCCTTCTTGGTCGCCTTCACCGCCAGCGACTGCTGCGCCTTTTCCAGCCGCTCCCGTTGTTTGGCGAGTTCCTGCAGCAGCTCGATCTCGTCGGTCTTCATCCGCTCGCGCAGCACTGCGGCGATCTTCTTTTCCTCATCCGTCACTGGCGATTCCAAGAACGGTGCCGTCATCGCCTTCGGCAGCCTGATGCGCTTCGGCTCGGCGAAGTACTCCATGATCATGCGCGTGAAGTCGTCCAGCGACATGATGGCGCCGTATTCCTTCACGAACTTTCGATAGTCGGCCTCGATGCGGGCTGAGTAGCACATGCGGCGTCTCCTCTTCGTGCGCCCATGATAGGGCAGCCGAATACTGTATATTTGTACAGTATGAAAGAAGGCGTATGTGGTTCACCTCCGCAACCGGACTCACAACACTACGGGCCGCGTCCATCGTGGGGGCGGTCGTGCGTGACGTGCTCGCACGCGATCATTGGTCTGGAGGGGCACCCGTCGAACAAGTTTTATGCAGTGGTGGTCGGATGCGATCGCGGGCTGCGGAACAGCAGCTATCCGTGCGACTCGTACGAACGTGAGCCGGGAGTCGACTAGCCCTGTTCAAAACGTCGCGTAAGTGTTTGATTCTATTAGGACGTATATGGCCTTTTGTGCACCTATTTTTGGCCGTACATTCTTTCGGTAACTGTTTGAAAATAAAAGGAAATTAGCCGTTCGACGACTTATACCGAAGTAGCAATAGACGTCGCGGCCGCTGCGCCGCTGTCTGGCGGGCGCTCCAACGCGTTGCGCATCGGGCGGCTCGCTGCCGGCGGCCCAATGGCGGATGCGATCGGCCCAGCGGTCGAGCGCGGCATCGGCATAGGCGCCGGTGTAGAGCGCGTCGGCGCCGTGCAGGCGCAGGTAGACGAAATCGCTCGTCACGTCTTCAAAGTACGGCCAATCCGCGATCGCATGCGAGACCACCAGCGCAGCGTGATGCCGGCGCAGGAGCGCGGCAAATTCCGGTGTGCAGAAGCTGTCGTGGCGCACTTCCACCGCATGGCGCAGGGGCTGCTGATCGCGCGTGGCAAACCACGGAGCCTTGACGCGCCCGTCGTGCTGCCGCGCCAACGCACGCGCAGCCGATGTGTCCTGGGGTAACAGCGAAAGAAAGCGCTCGAACCGCTCGGCATCGAACCGGTAGCTGGGCGGAAATTGCCACAGGAACGGGCCGAGCTTGCGCCGCAGTGCCAGCACCCCGGAGGCGAAGAAATTGGCCAGTGCCGGCACCGCGGTCTCGTCCCGAAAGCGCAACATGTGGGTCAGGTAGCGCGGCCCCTTGACGGCAAAAACAAAGCCGTCGGGCGCGGTGTCATGCCAGGCCTGCCAGCTGGTGATCGATTGCAGCGAGTAGTGCGACCCGTTGATCTCGATGGTGTCGAACTGGCGCGATGCATATTCGAGCTCGCGGCGCTGCGCCAGATCTTCCGGATAGAACACGCCGCGCCACCCTTCATAGCGCCAACCCGAGATGCCGATACGGATTGTCATCGCTGATTGCCGCGAGGCTGATGGCGGCGCATTGCCGTGCGCTCGCGCTGGACCTCCGTGCCGAGTGCGTGCACAGCCGCAAGCAGCGCTGAATGGTCCGCTGCCTGCGCCTGATAGCGGAGCACGTGCACGTTCAGTGCGTCTTCCAGCACGGCGGCGGTGATGTCGGAGAACGTGTCGGCTGCGGTCACGAAGTAATGGCGTTCGGCTTCGGGGTGTTCAGCACCGTAGGCTTCGAGCAGTGCACGCATGTCGGAATCGTCGATGCCGCAGCCGATAAACAGAAACGTGTGCGTGCGCAACAATGCCTCCACCAGGTCGTAGAAGGCCCGGTAGTGCGCTCGCGCCCGCACATAGTCGCACCGCGAGAAGATCAGCGAGGCCGGATGGCTCATCGAGCCGTGCGTCTTGATGATCAGGTTGCAGTCTTCACGCACGCGCGCCGCCACCGTGGGATTGCTGTAGTCGCACACGACGACCGGCGCTGTGCCGTGCGAACGGGCGCGCGCTTCGTACAGCGTGTCGAAGTTGGGAGTGAGCGTGATGCGGAAATCGAGCGCGAGCAATGCGTCGTGGATGGGTGCCGCTTCAAAGCGCGGCGTGACCAGCGCCCGGCGCAACAGCGCGGTCAGCCGACGCTGGCCCAGGACGCGGCGCACGATTTCTGCAGCGGTCAGGACATCGCCGCGCGCGACAAAGGCGCGCACCTCTTCCGCCAGTCTTGGTGCGCTGGGGGCAATGGCGTCTGCGGCCAGGCACAGCAGCTCCGCCCAGGTGGGCGGATGCCGCGTGCCATCGGCAGAGCGGGCGTTGGCCGAAATGCCCGACCCGAAGAAGAGCACCGCGCGGCGCCGGGCGATGTCTTCTACCAGGCGCGGCGGCCATTCGATCAGGGATGCCGGTTGCCCTTTGCGCCCCATGCGCGTCACTGATGCGGCGCACTCACCTGCGCTTGCACGTGCACGAGGCCGGTTTGCGGCGCCCGCAGGCCCAGCGGCTCGTCGGTCAGGTCGCGGGCCAGCGAATACGCCGTAATCACAGCCAGCGTGACCCCCACGATGGCCAGCATTTCCCGAGTGTCCATTTGCATCTCCTCCTTGGCTCCTTACGTTGCGTGTGTCCGTGGCTCCCGCCCTTTCTTATCGATATCGGGCGGCGCCGGGCTTGGACGCAAAGTTCGGACCTGAGGAGGCCAGATGGCGGAGTGGCGCGGGTTTTAGCGTGTTAGCGTGCGCGCAACGATGATGGAGGCACGCCCAGCAAGCGCTGAAAACTGCGCCGCATGCGCTCGGTATCGCCAAAACCGCATTCGGCGGCCACCCGCTGCATGGAGACGGCCCCGCTTTCCAGCGCGGCGCGGGCCGCCTCAACGCGCAATTTTTCCACGGCTTTTGCAGGAGTGAGACCGGTTTCGAACTGGAAGGCGCGCGCGAAATGGCGCGGGCTCATGCAGGCGTGCTCGGCCAGATCGCCCACGCGATGCGGTGCGCCCAGGTTGCGGCGCACGTGGTCGAGCAGCGGCTTGAAGCGGCCGCGTGCCGAATCCATCTCATTCAGCGCTGAAAACTGCGACTGCCCGCCGGGCCGGCGGTAATACACGACCAGCTGCCGCGCCACGGCGCGTGCCAGGCGCTCGCCCAGGTCTTCGGCGATGAGCGCAAGCGCCAGGTCGATGCCGGCGCTGATGCCGGCGCTGGTCCAGATCGGACCGTCGTTCACGTAGATGTGATCGGGTTCGAGCTGCACCTGCGGAAACGTGCGCGCGAACTGCTCGCTGCGGCTCCAGTGGGTGGTGGCACGCCGGCCGTTCAGCAAACCTGTGGCGGCCAGCAGCAGGCTGCCCGAACACACGCTGGCGACGCGCGCGCCGCGGGCCGCGCAGCGCTGCACAAAGCGGCGCGTGCGCGCCTCGGCCATGGCGGCATCCACGCCGTCGCCGCCGGCAATGAGCAGCGTATCGACCTGGCTGGCCGGGGGCAGAGCGTCGGCGTCCCACCGCGCCCCGGAAGAACTGCGGACAAGGCCGGCCTGCGCGGCAATCGTGCGCAGCGCGTAGTGGTCGTCCCGATACCGGCTGGCGACTTCAAACGCCGCCACCGGGCCTGCGGCGTCGAGCAGTTGGAAGTCCGGAAAGATCAGCACAGCGATGCGATGGGCCATGGCAGAAAAAGTGGGAGACTGGTCATTGCTGCCAACACGATAGAGCGCGATCCTGTGAAGCGTCAACCCGCAATCGCATCACTTTCAGGAGAGCCAAACCATGACGACTTCCCCGTTCATCGTTGTCTTTGCGGTGTACAACCGCGTTACCCAGCTCGATTTCACCGGTCCGTACGAAGTGTTCTGGCGGCTGCCGGGCGCGCAATGCGTGGTCGCATCCGCGGCCGGTGGCGACATCCATGCCGACGGCGGTCTCACGATCTCGAACGTGCAGCGGCTGGCCGATATTCCGCATGCCGACCTGATCTGCGTGCCCGGCGGTTTTGGCGTGATCGAAGCCATGGAAGACGCAGAGTTCGTGCGCCAGGTGCGGCGCCTGGCCGATGGCGCCCGCTATGTCACGTCCGTCTGCACCGGCTCGCTCGTGCTGGGCGCGGCGGGGTTGCTGCAGGGCAAGCGCTCGGCGTGCCACTGGGCATGGCGCAACCTGCTGCCTGCGTTTGGAGCCACCGTGGACGAAGCCCGCGTGGTGCGTGACGGCAACCTCATCACCGGCGGCGGCGTGACGGCCGGCATCGACATGGCGCTGACCGTCATGGCGGACATTGCCGGTGCCGAACATGCGCAGGCCGTGCAGCTCGGTATCGAATACGCCCCCGCGCCGCCGTTCGATTGCGGCCGACCTGAGCGCGCAGCACCGGAGATCCTCGAAGCGGTGACGTCGCGGCTGGACCGCTTGCGTGCGGATCGCCACGACGCCGTACAACTCGCGGCGCAGCGCCTCTGAGTGCAGGCGCCGGGGCGAGCCGGATTGCGGCGACAATGGCGTCTTTCGACGTATCCACGTCCCAAACCGGCGCCGCATCCTGCATGAACACACCGTCTTCCCAGCCCAACGCCCGTGGCCCGATCGGCATCGTTGCCGCCCTGCATGAAGAGATCAACGAACTGCTGACGTGCCTGTCCGATGCACAGTGCATCCACATCGGCAGCCGCGATTTCTGGACGGGCCGGCTGGACGGCCACGCGGTGGTCGTGGTGCTGTCGCGCGTCGGCAAGGTGGCGGCCGCCTCCACCACGGCCGTGCTGATCACGCAGTTCAACGTCCGCGCGGTGGTGTTTGCCGGCGTGGCCGGCGCGCTGGCGCCGGGCGTGGCAGTGGGCGATGTCGTGGTGTCGGACGAACTGCTGCAGCACGATGTTGACGCGTCGCCGCTGTTCCCGCGCTGGGAGATTCCGCTGACCGGCATGGCGCGCTTTCCCGCCGATGCGGCGCTCGCCAGCGGACTGTCGGAAAGCGCCGGCACCGTGCTGGCCGATCCGCATGCGCTGCTTGGCCCCGATGTGATGCGGGCGTTCGGGATTGCGGCGCCGCAGGTGCATCGCGGCTTGATCGTCAGCGGAGACCGCTTTGTCTGCACCTCGGCGGAGAGCGCGGTGCTGCGCACGGCCTTGCCCGACGCCCTGGCCGTCGAGATGGAAGGCGCCGCGGTGGCGCAGGTGTGCCACGAGTGGGGCGTGCCGTTTGCCGCGATCCGGACGATTTCCGACCGCGCGGATGACGCGGCCAGCGTGGACTTCGCGCAGTTCATCGCGCAGGTGGATTCACGCTACAGCGTGGCGATCCTGCGCAACTGGTTGTCGGCGACGGCCGACGCCTGAACGGCTTACTGGCCCTTCGCGGCCAGGTACTTGTCGAGCGCGTTCGCGCGCTCGCTCAGGCGGAAGACTTCGTTCTCCAGGCGCTGCAGATCGTCGAGCTTGCCCTTGCCGTAGATGGCAGTCTCAAAGGCCGCAGTCCTGGTGTGGAAGTCCTGCCAAGCCTGCTCCGAATTCATCAGTGCGTCTTTCGCCTTGCCGTTCAATGTGCCGAGCAGCGTCTTGTACGTGCGGTCGAGGCGCTCGTCCTGCGCGGCCTTCTCTGCAGAGAGGCATGCGCCGATCGCGTCGGCGTTGTCCGGCGCCTTGTCGACGCAGGCATACAGCCTGGTGGAAATGCCCTGCGGCGCACGGCGCTTGACGCCGTTGGCGACGCTTTCGGCGGCAACCGCGCCGGCACTGTGGGCCAGCAGCGCCACGGCAACGGGCAGCGCAACAGGAAGGGCGAGCGTCTTCAGTGTCGTCAGCGTATTCAAGAAGTGACTCCTGATCGCGTATCTGCGATGCGTGAAGGGCCGACCAGTCTATCGGCCTGCTCGCGCCCCCGCGATCAGCCAGGCAGGTGAGGCCGCAGGTTGCGCAGGGCGTTTTCTACGTAGGCTTCTTTCTCGCCGACGGGCGCGACGTAGTGCAGCGCTTCTGCGGCGGCGTCAATGCCTTCCGTGCGCGCAATCACCCATGCCGCCAGGTACGGCGAGGCAAAGCAGCCGCCTGCCGTCGCCACATTGCCGTTGGCGTAGAACGGCTGGTTCAGCACTTCCACGCCGGCTTCCTGCACCCAGGGCTTGGTGGTCAGGTCCGTACAGGCCGGCACGCTGCCGAGCAGCCCCAGCTTGGCCAATACCAACGTGCCGGAGCACTGCGCGCCGATCAACTGGCGTGACGGATCGAGCGCCAGCCGCGCCATCAACGCCGGATCGGCCACCACATCGCGCGTGCGGATGCCGCTGCCGACGAGCACGGCATCTGCGGTGCGGGCGTCTTCCAGCATCGATTGCGCATGCATCGTCACGCCGTTCATCGACGTGACTTCGGTGTGCGGGCAACACAGGCTCACGCGCCAGTCCGGTTTCTTGATGCGGTGAAGCACGCCAAAGGCGATGAGCGAATCCAGCTCGTTGAAGCCGTCGAAGGTCAGGATGGCGATGTGCATGATCGTGTGCAGCCGCGTTTAGATAGACCGCATGCTAGGGGCGTGGGGCAATACAATCAAAAAATTGTCCTTAGTACACCCCGGAAATGACCCAGGCCCGCTACCAGCCGCTCGTCGACGAACTGGCCACGCAGATCCGCAGCGGCCATCTGCCGCCCGGCACACGCCTGCCGACGCACCGGCAACTGGCGCAGCGCCACGGCGTTGCGCTGGTCACGGCCACGCGCGTATATGCCGAACTCGAAGCGATGGGCCTGGTGAGCGGCGAAGTGGGGCGCGGCACGTTCGTGCGCGAAAACACGCTGCCGCGCGGGCTGGGTATCGACCAGCAGGCCGTGGCTGCCGGCGTGGTGGACCTGAACTTCAACTACCCGTCGCTGCCCGGCCAAGCCCGGCTGCTGAGCCGCGCACTGCGCAAGCTGGCCGCCGGAGGCGATCTGGAGGCGCTGTTGCGCTATGCACCGCATGGCGGCCGCGCGCATGAACGCGCCTGCCTGGCGCGCCATCTGGCACAGCGCGGTTTGCCTGTCGCGCCGGACAACGTACTTGTGGTTGACGGCGCGCAGCACGGCCTGGCCGTGACGGCGATGGCGCTGCTCAAGCCCGGCGATGTGGTGGCGGTGGACGCGCTGACGTATCCCGGTTTCAAGGTCGTCGCCGAGATGCTGCATCTGGAACTGGCGCCGCTGCCGGCCGCCGGGCAAGGGTTGGACCTGGATGCACTGGAGCGGTTGTGCGCACGCCGCCGTGTGCGCGCCGTCTACGTCATGCCGACCCTGCACAACCCGCTCGGCTGGGTGAGCGGCATCGGCTGGCGGCGCCAGCTGGCGGCCATCGTGCGTCGCCACGGCCTGCTCGCCGTGGAAGACGCGGCCTACGCCTTTCTGGAAGACAACCCGCCCGCGCCGCTGGCCGCGCTGGCGCCGGAATCGACGGTCTACATCTCCGGCCTCTCGAAGAGCGTGGCCACCGGCCTGCGTTTCGGCTTCGTTGCCGCGCCCGCAGCGTGGATGCCGCAGCTGGAACGCGCCATCCGCGCCACGACGTGGAACACCCCGGCCATTGTCACGAGCCTCGCCTGCGCATGGCTGGACGACGGCACCGTCGAGCGCCTGGAGGCCGAGAAACGGCGCGATGCGGCAGCCCGTCAGGCGATTGCCCGCAAGGCGCTGGCCGGGCTGACGCTGGTCACGCATCCAACCTCGTACTTTGTCTGGCTTGCGCTGCCGCCCGAGGTGCGCGCCGACCGCGTTGCCGTGGCGCTGCAGCAGGACGGCATCTCCGTGTCCACCGCAGAGCCGTTTGCGACATCGAAGCAGGTACCGCATGCGTTGCGGCTGGCGCTGGGCTCCGTCGCGCTCGACCGGCTCGACGCCGCGTTGCAGACCGTCAAGCAGCACGTGCAGGCGCAGGTGGATCGATAACGAAAACCGTGCCAAACCTCGTGCGCTTGCCTACACTCTCGTCGCAACGAAATGACCCGATTTCCGGCCCGATGTGCCGACAGGAGACCCCATGAAGACCTGGCTTGCGACGATCGCTGGATGGACGCTCTGCGCATGCGTGGCGTTCGGCAGCGCCGCCCATGCGGCCGATGCCCCCGATGACGGCGCGACGCTGACCGTCAACATCGGCACCGAGCACCGCACGCTGTCGCGCGAGGCATTGCTGCGCGATCCGCACCTGACCAGCGTGACCGTGGAAGACCAGAACCTGAAGGCCCGCCTGACCTTCAAGGCGATCCCGGTGACGGCGCTGTTCCAAGGGCAGGCGGTCAGCCCCGAGGCCAGTGCCACCACCGCCGCCAGCGACGGCTACGTTTCGCACCTGCCGATGCGCCTGCTGCTGGGCGATCGCGCCGACGGCCCGCGCGCCTGGCTGGCCGTGGAAGACCCCGCCGCGCCGTGGCCGACGCTCAAGGGCCAGGACATTGGCCCGTTCCGGCTGATCTGGACGGCGCCGCCGGCCAAGGCGTCGCTCGTGAACGAAAGCCTGTGGACTTACAGCATCGTGCGCATCGACGTGGCCGCGCTGCCGGGCGAGCGCTTCGCGGCCATCCGGCCCGCCGCGGGGCTGCCCGCAGACGGCCCGGTCATGCGCGGTTTCGCCACGTTCCAGCGCGTCTGCTTTTCGTGCCACACCCTCAATCGCGCCGGCGATGCCAACCTGGGGCCCGATCTGAACGTGCCGTACAGCCCGGTGGAATACCTCGGCGACGAGAAACTGCGCCACCTGATCCGCGATCCGCAATCCCTGCGCTGGTGGCCCAACGCACGCATGTCGGCCATCGACGAGAAGACGCTGTCCGATGCGCAGCTCAACGATCTGCTGGCGTATTTTCACCACATGACCAAGCGCAAATCGGCAGCGCAATGACGGGCGCTGAGGGCCGCTATTCGGCGGCCCAGTCGACCAGCGTGGCGATGGTGTTCATGTTGCGCGCCGTCCCCGTCTTGGCGGCGGGGATCTTCAGTTTGGAATCGGCCATGCCGTCGCCGTAGTGCACGTAGATTTCGCGGGTGCCCAGGGCCATCTCTTCCGTCCGAAGGCCGGTGGCGGCGGCCAATGCATCGGGGGGCGGTGGGGTGTCCAGGAAGATCGCGACTGTCCGGTTGGGCGCCGCCGTCTTGAACGGATTGCCTTCCAGCACCGCCGCCAGCTCGGCGCCCGTGCGCACAAGTACGCCCACGGGTTTGCCGGCGTAGTCCTCCAGGCAGCGTTCCAGCTTCGACTTGATGGTCGCTTCCGCCAGCCGGCTCTGAAAGACCACGTTGCCGCTGGCAATGTAGGTGCGTACGCCGGTCAGGCCGATGGATTCACACATTGCGCGTAACTCGGCCATGGGCAGTTTGCCGGTGCCGCCCACGTTCACGGCGCGGAGGAAGGCGATGTAGCTGGGCATGGGTTCTCCTGTTCTGTGTGTCTTATCAACGGCTTACGGATGGGCTCAAATCGGCAACATTCTGTTACGAGATTGACGAATGTGTTTAACCCGGCCCGTTGGGCGGCTTGTATTCTCCGCTCCGAACTCATCGAGCCCGGATCGGCCCCCCATTGAGGCGAGTGCCGCATCCTGCATTTGCGCATAAGGAGAACACCATGTTGAAGAAAATTGCACCGGCCGTGATTGTGGCAACGCTCGCCGGCCTGACGGCCTTGCCCGCAGCGGCGGATGACCTGCGCAATGCCCTGGGCGGCGCGCTGGGTGGCGCTGGCGGCGCGGCCGTGGGCGGCGCGCTCGGCGGGCAGACCGGCTCGGTGATCGGCGGGGCGATCGGCGGCGGCGCTGGCGGCGCGTTGACGGCCAACGGCCGCGAGCGCAAGGGCGCCATCGTGGGCGGCGCATTGGGCGGCGGCGTGGGGGCGGCTGCAGGCAATGCCATGGGCGGCCATACGGGCGGCATCGTGGGCGCCGGCCTGGGTGGCGGCGCGGGTGCAGCACTGGGCGGCAACGTGCAGCGCAATTCGTACTCCGACCGCGACGACCGCGGCCGCGGCTACCGTCGCCACGGCAAGCACCATCACCACCACTGATCTGATGCGCCGGTGCGCTCGCCACTGAGCGCACCGGCCGCTTTCTTGCTTTCCTTCCGGCGACGGCGCGGTCGGCAAAACCTGTCGTCGCGACTCGCCGTTGCCACGTGCGGCGCCTACCATAGCGAGACGGCTGCCGTCGGCAACCACACGAAGGAGAGCGCCATGACGCAACGCTTCGACGCCATCATCATCGGCACCGGCCAGGCCGGCCCTCCGCTGGCGGCGCGCCTGTCGGGCGCCGGCATGAAGGTCGCCATCGTCGAGCGCGGCCGCTTTGGCGGTACGTGCGTCAACACCGGCTGCATCCCCACGAAAGCCATGGTGGCCAGCGCCTATGCAGCGCGCATGGCCCAGCGTGCGGCCGAATACGGCGTGATGATCGACGGCGGTGTCACCGTCGACATGCAGCGCGTGAAGGCCCGTAAGGATGAGATTTCCGGACGTTCCAGCCATGGCGTAGAGCAATGGGTGCGCGGCCTGGAGCACTGCATGGTCTTCCAGGGCCATGCCCGCTTCGAAAGCGCGCGCACGGTGCGCGTTGGCGACGAGCTGCTTGAAGCCGAACGCATCTTCGTCAACGTTGGCGGCCGGGCGTTGGTGCCCTCCATGCCAGGGCTCGACCACGTGCCGTTTCTCACCAACTCCACCATGATGGACGTGGATTTTCTGCCCGATCACCTTGTGGTGATCGGCGGGAGCTACGTCGGGCTGGAGTTCGGCCAGATGTTCCGCCGCTTCGGTTCGCGCGTGACGATTGTCGAGAAAGGCCCGCGCCTGATCGCGCGTGAAGACGAAGACGTATCGCAGGCGGTGCGCGAGATTCTGGAAGCGGAAGGCATCGACGTGCAGGTCAACGCCGATTGCCTGAGCGTGCGACGCGACGGCGCCAACGTCGTGGTCGGCCTGGAGTGCGGCAGCGGCGCGCGCGAGGTGTCGGGCTCGCATCTGCTGATGGCCGTGGGGCGTGTGCCCAATACCGACGATCTCGGCCTCGACAAGGCCGGCGTGGAAATCGACAAGCGCGGCAATATCGTCGTTGACGATCAGTTGCGCACCAACGTGTCGGGCATCTGGGCCCTGGGCGATTGCAACGGCCGCGGCGCCTTCACGCACACGGCCTACAACGATTACGAGATCGTGGCGGCCAATCTGCTGGACGACGACCCGCGCAAGGTGTCGGACCGCATTCAGGCCTACGCCATGTACATCGACCCGCCGCTTGCGTGCGTCGGCATGTCGCTCTCGGAGGCAAAGCAATCAGGGCGCAAGCTGCTGGTCGGCAACCGCCCGATGACGCGCGTCGGCCGCGCAGTGGAGAAGGGCGAGAGCCAGGGTTTCATGCGCGTCGTGGTCGATGCGCAGACGCACGAAATCCTGGGCGCGTCGATCCTCGGCGTGGGCGGCGACGAGGCCGTGCATTCGATTCTCGACGTGATGTATGCCAAGGCGCCGTACACGACCATCAGCCGCGCCATGCACATTCACCCGACGGTGTCGGAGTTGATTCCCACGTTGCTGCAAAGCATGGAGCCGGTGGAGTAGCGCCGGGCGTGGCGCCAAAAAAGAAGGGCGCCCAGGGCGCCCAACACTTCGACTCGCTACCGTGCGCGCTGCTCAGGGCACGATCGAGAGAAACAGGTACGCCGCAAAGATCGCCAGATGCACGACGCCTTGCAGGATGGTCGTGCGGCCCTTGCCCAGCGTGAGCGACGACACGATCAGCGTGAGGAACAGCAGGACCATTTCCTTGGGACCGAGGCCCAGCTCGAGCGGACGGCCGATCCAGATGAACACGGCGGCTACGGTCGGGATGGTCAGGCCGATACTCGCCAGCGCCGAGCCCAGCGCGAGGTTCAGGCTGGTCTGAATGCGGTCTGCATTGGCGGCGCGCAGGGCTGCCAGGCATTCCGGCAGCAGCACCAGCGCGGCGATGACGATGCCGACCGTGGCGGGCGGCGCGCCGGCATTCAGGATGGCGGCTTCCACTGAAGGCGACAGCACCTTCGCCAGCCCGACGACGGCCACCAGCGACACCATCAGCAACACCGCGCTGAGCGCCGCCACGCGTGCGGGCGGCGGCGGTGCGTGTACGTCTTCATTGGCGCTGTCGACGAGGAAGTAGTCGCGGTGGCGGATGGTCTGCACGATGACGAAGCAGCCGTACAGCACGAGCGAAGTCACGCCGGCAAAGGCCAACTGCGACGAAGACAAGACGGGGCCCGGCGTGGAACTGGTGTAGTTGGGCAGCACCATGGTCAGCGTGACCAGCGCAGCCAGCACGGCCAACGCGGCGGTGGCGCCCGGTGCCTGAAACGCTTGCTCGCGGTGGCGCAGGCCGCCCACGAACAGGCACACGCCGACGATGCCGTTGCAGATCAGCATGACGGCGGCAAACACCGTGTCGCGCGCTAGGCCTGCTTTCTCTGGCCCGGACGAGAGCATGACGGACACGATCAGCGCGACTTCGATCACGGTCACGGCAATTGCCAGGACGAGCGTGCCGAAGGGCTCGCCCACCTTGTGCGCGACGACTTCGGCATGGTGGACGGCAGCGAAGACGGCCCCCGCCAGTGCCAGCGCCATCAGTGCGATGAGCCAGCCGGGGGGCGTCATGAACGAGCCGCCGACCAGCACCACCCACGCGAGCAGCGGGGCGGCGACAGTCCAGGGGGGCAGCTTGTTGGAAGAAAGGGCCACGGGGTTCTCCTTGTTGTTGCCTCAACGCCGGCAGGCGGCGAAGGGGGGATGCAGTGTGGCCCCGAATATAAAGCATGTGCGGAGCATCAGCCCGCACATGCGGCGTGCGTCACGCCCGCGCGGTCACGGGGCAACGGCCGTGGCGGACACCTCCTGGCTCCAGTAAGTCGGCAGCGCGCCATACGGGTTCGGCAACGTCTTGTTCGTGATGAACACCGCAGCAGCGCCCTTGCCTGACGCGTTGCGAACGAAAGTTTGCATCTGCGTGGCCGACGCGGCGTAGACGATGTGCGCAAAGCGCGCCTTCGGATAGTTGGCCTGCCACGCCAGCGGCGCATAGCTGGCGTAGTGCTTGGCGCTGTCTTCGAACACCACGATCTGGTCTGCCACCGGCAGGCTGGCGTAGATCTCCGGCACATTGGTGCCCGGGTTGCCCGTGACCGTGTAGTTGGGCGACAACCCCTTGATGTAGTTGTAGACCGACTGATAGAACTGGATGTGCGCGGTCGTGCTGTCGGCGGTCATCTCGTCGATGAAGAAGCCGTCGACCTGGTACAGCGCCTGGTAGGTGTTGATGTCCTGCACCACGGCCGACAACGACCGGTTGGCGTACGAGCTGGAGACGTACCCGATCACCTTGCCGCCTGCGGCACGGACCTTGGCGACGGCAGCAACGTAGTTGGCATCCTGCGTGGTGCCCGGGCCGCTGTTCGGGTTGAGGATGACCGTGGTGGGTACCGACGTTGCCGCTGTGGCCAGCGCACTCCACTGCGTTGCGCCTGTGCCTGACGGATAGATGTACGACGGCACCAGCAGCCCTTCAGCGCTGGCATGCGATGCGCCCATCAGCGCGCCGGACATCAGGGCGAATGCGGCATAGGCGGCCCGTGCGAACCTGCGCTTTGCGTTGCCCATTTGCGATGCCACGGCCAGCGTGGCGAATGTGGGCGAACGCCCCCCCGTTTGTATCGTTTTCATTATGTGCCCCCGACCACGCAGTTCGTTGCGTATGTCATCAGGCCCGCTCCCGTTGCGGGTTGGCGGGCAACTGGCTGACTTCGTCCAGCGAAGTCCCTATAGCTTTGCGTCGCCGGATCACTCCGGTTTTGCCCAGACCTCTGGGTGTGAACCCATTGGGGGAAGACTCTACCGGGGCCGCGCGGAGCGGGCAAACGGAGATTGCGCAAACGGGCCGGCTGCCGCGTGAAGCGTTGTCTGCAGCCCACGTTGCGCATTGCCATGGCAATCAACCGTCGACGCCAAATGCACCTCGGGCGGCTTGGCCCGTTTCTCCCATGCCACGTTTCCCCTGGCCTGCGCCAGAACGTCTGGTGCATTCCGCCGCCACAGAGCTCCCCCGTATCGTCAGTTCACGCAGCGCTATCGGTTGCCGCTGTGTTTCTTGTTCACGTAACTGACTGAGGAGAACCTGCAATGAACATCCGCTCGAATGTGCCCGTCATCCGCATCGCGCTGTTGGCGTTGGTGTCCCTGATTGCATCGCTGGCGGCTGCCGCCGCATTGGCTGCGCCGCCCGCGACCGTCGCAACATGTGACGGCATCAAGGAGGCGTACCCGATTCTCGGCGCCCAGTGCACCCACCACTACGCCAAGATCAACCACGCGCCCGCCACAGCGGCCGAGCGGCGCGAGACATACTTTGCGCGGATCGCGGTGTTGGAAATCTTCCGCAAGGCGTTGCTGTGCAACGGCATGTACGGCGCATCGAAATCGGAACAGCAGCGCTTTGCAAGCGGCGAGGCCGGCCACCTCCAGGCCTTGGCGAACCTGAACGCGGCAATGACGATTGCCGGCGACCCGAACGTGCCGGCGCTCTACACCGCCGCCGACTTGACTGACGTGTCCATCAAGAAACAGCAGTGCAAGTAGGGGAACGGTGGCGGCGCGGTTCTTCAGACCGCGCCTGCAATCACATCCCGCAACCACTGATGCCCGGGGTCTCGATGCACGCGCTCGTGCCACAGCATCGACATCTCATAGCCGGGCACCTCCACCGGCGGTTCGACCACCTGCAGCGCGCTGGCGCCGCGCACGAGCCGCTCGGGCAGCATGGCGACCATGTCAGTGCTCGCCACCGCTGTCATCACAAACAGGAAGTGCGGCACCGAGAGCACGACGCGCCGAGTGGCACCGGCTGCCGCCAGGGCTTCGTCTGTCACGCCGAAGAAGCCACCGCCATCGGGCGACACGATCACGTGATCGAGCGTGCAGAACTGCGCCAGTGTGGGCTTGCGCTTCAGGCGCGGGTGCCCCGCGCGGCCGATCAGCACATAGCGTTCAGTGAACAGCGTACGGCGGCGCAGGCCCGGTGGTGCGCCCTCTGTGGTGTGGAACGCGAGATCGATCTCCCCTTGCTCGGCTTGCTTTTCCAGGCGAGTAGGGACCAGCTCCAGTATGGCGAGCCGCGTGCCCGGCGCGCTTGATCGCAGCGTGTTCAGCGCCGGCAGCGCGATGGTGGATTCGCCGTAATCCGTGGCGGCCACGCGCCAGGTGTTGGCGGCGTGTGCCGGGTCGAACGGGCTGGCGGGCGCGACCGCCTGCTCCAGTGCTTCCAGCGCCAACCGCAGCGGTTCACGCAGGCTTTCAGCGCGGGCGGTGGGGCGCATACCGCGCGGGCCCGGCAGCAAAAGCGGGTCGCGGAAGATGGCACGCAGCTTGGCCAGATGCACGCTCACGGAAGGCTGCGAGAAGTTCAGCCGCTCCGCCGCACGCGTGACGTTGTGCTCGGTCAGCAGCACATCGAGCGTCACCAGCAGGTTCAGGTCCAACCGTCTGAGATTATTCATGGCTATGCCTGGAATATGAACAATTCATTTCCAATATACCTGGCCGGACCGCATTCTGGAGCCAATTCCTCATTTGGAGCTGCCACCATGAATGTTCTGATTGTTTACGCCCATCCCGAACCCAAGTCGCTCAACGGTGCCCTCAAGGACTTTGCCGTCCAGCGTCTGCAGGCCGCCGGCCACACCGTGCAGGTATCGGATCTGTACGCCATGCAGTGGAAGGCAGTGCTCGATGCCAGTGACAGCACCGTTGCGCCGGTTGGCCGGCGTTTCGACCCGTCGCTGGATTCCAAGTACGCCTTCGAGAACGGCCTGCAGGCCCCGGACATCGCCGCGGAGCAAGCCAAGCTGCGCTGGGCCGACGCTGTGATCCTGCAGTTTCCGCTGTGGTGGTTTTCGATGCCGGCCATCCTCAAGGGCTGGGTCGAGCGCGTCTATGCGTACGGCTTCGCCTATGGCGTTGGCGAGCACTCCGACACCCACTGGGGCGACCGCTACGGTGAAGGCACGCTCGCCGGCAAACGCGCCATGCTGATCGTGACGACCGGCGGCTGGGAGTCGCACTACAGCCCGCGCGGCATCAACGGCCCGATCGACGACATCCTGTTTCCGATCCAGCACGGCATCCTGTACTACCCCGGTTTCGATGTGGTGCCGCCGTTCGTGAGCTACCGCACCGGCCGCATGGACGAGGCGCGCTTTGCGCAGACCACGCGCGCGCTGGGCGAGCGACTCGACACCTTGTTCACCACTGCGCCGATCCCGTTCCGTCGGCAGAACGCCGGTGATTACGAGATTCCGGCACTCACGCTGCGGGCGGAAATCGCGCCGGGAAAATCGGGCTTCGCTGCGCATCTTGCCTAAACCCCGGCGTAACGGCGGGCGCTACAATCCGAGCTTCACTTCCGGCGGCGCGCTGTAGCGGATACAGCGCGCCGCCGCGTTTGTTTCTCGTCCCTCCTTTCTTGTCGGCATGGCGTCTCACGCGGTTCTCACGGGTCTGGTCAATTTGCTGCTCGGCATGGGCCTTGGCGTTGCAGGCGGTTTGCTCGGCATTGGCGGCGGGCTGATCGCCATCCCTGTGCTCGGCTACCTGTACGGAATGGACCAGCACCTGGCGCAGGGCACCGCGCTGGTGATGATTGCGCCCAATGTGCTGATCGGCTTCTGGCGGTATCACCAGCGGCATCCGGTGCATCTGCGTTCCGTCGCGCTGATCTGCGTGTTCTCGATGGCGGCGACCTACGTTGCCGCGCGCTTTGCGGCGGGGCTGGACGCGCACCTCCTGCATACGGCGTTTGCCGTATTCCTGATCGTCCTGGCGCTGTACTTCGCTTCACAGATCAAAGAGAAACCGAATGCTGCTGATCCTGCGCCCGCCGCTCCGCATGCCATGCCGGCGGCCGCGCTGCCATTGATGGGCATTGCAAGCGGGGCGATGTCGGGCATCTTCACGGTGGGCGGCGGCCTGGTGGTAGTGCCGGCGTTGGTGACGTTCTTCGGTATGCCGCAGACACGCGCCCAGGGCATGGCGCTCGCGCTGGTGGTGCCCGGCTCCCTCATCGCACTTGCAACGTATGCGCATGCCGGCCATGTGGATTGGGGAACGGGCATTCCGCTGGCCGCCGGTGGTATTGCCAGCGTGTCGTGGGGTGTGGCGTTGGCGTATCGGTTTTCAGCGCGGCGTCTGCGGTTGGCCTTCTGCGCAGTGCTGTTGGGTACCGCGCTGATGATGTTGCTGGTCAAGCCGGCCTGATCGACCTGGTTTTCAAGACGAGGAGGGCATCGTGTCGGAACAAGACAAGCAGGCAGGGCGTGTACGCCGCGCCCAGGTGATGGGCGACGCATTCGTGGAACGCGCGATGAGCGGGCTGGATGCCTTCTCGGCACCGCTGCAGGATTGGCTCAACGAACACGCCTGGGGCAGCACGTGGCAGCGTGACGGCATCGACCTCAAGACGCGCAGCCTGTGCACCTGCGCGATGCTTGCCGCGCTGGGCCGCAGCACCGAACTCAAAGGTCATGTGCGCGGCGCCATCAACAACGGCGCAACGGCGGTGGAGATCCGCGAAGTGCTGCTGCATAGCGCCATCTATGCGGGTGCGCCGGCGGCCATCGAAGCATTTCGATCGGCGCGCGAGGTGCTCAATGAGCTCGGCATCCAGATCGAAGAAGGGCGCTAATCTGCGTCGGGTTTGCCGCTTGTGTTAACGGGCTTAACACAAGTTGCATGACTGATGCGCCTTGCCTATTCTCGCGGGATCACGATGGCGCCGGTTTATGGCGCTGGTCGACTCATCCCTCGGAAACCCCCATGTCTCAAGATCTCAAGACCCGCCTTGGCGGCGTGCTGGTGCTCATCGTCGGCGCGGTGATCGGCTGGTTCTTCATCCTCGGGCCGCTGCACGAGGCACAGGCTGGCGCGCCCACGGTGCGGTACTCGCTCAAGGCGATGGTGCTGGTGCCGGCGTGTCTGGTGTTCGGCTTGGCGTTTGTGGTGGGCGGCGACAAGCTGGCCTACCGTGACGCCGAACGCAAGCGCCTCACGCCGCTTGGCTGGGTGCTCGTCGCCATCTTTGCGGCGGCTGCGGCGCTTTGCTACTGGTGGTTCAAGCAGCAGTTCGCAGCGCTGGGCTACGCAGGTTGAACCCCCGATCGACGTGGACGCCTTCGATGACGATCTGACGCGGTTTGCCGCCCACGGCGCTGAACCGCTGCCCACCGCCGTCGAGCAAGGCCATGTCGAGCACGACGGCGCCCGCATCTGGTACGCCACCTTCGGCGCCGGCACGCCTGTGATCCTGCTGCACGGCGGGCTTGGCCATAGCGGCAATTGGGGGTATCAGGTTCCGGCACTCACGGGCGGGGGCTACCGGCCCATCGTCATTGACAGCCGTGGGCACGGCCGCAGCACACGCGATGCGCAACCTTACGCCTACACGCGCATGGCTTCCGACGTGCGGGCCGTCATGGATGCGTTGCACATCGACCGCGCCGCCTTCATCGGCTGGAGCGACGGCGCTTGCGTCGCGCTGACCCTCGCCATGCAGACGCCCGAACGCGCCACGGGCGTGTTCTTTTTCGGCTGCAACATGGACCCGACCGGCGTCAGGCCCTTTTCGCCCACGCCCGTCATCGATCGCTGCTTCGAGCGCCACCGAAAGGATTACACCGCGCTCTCATCCACACCCGACGATTTCGATGCATTCGTCGCGGCCGTCACCGAAATGATGCAGACGCAGCCCAACGCAACGGCCGCGGAACTTGCCGCGACGCGCGTGCCGGTGACGATCGCGCAGAGCGAACACGACGAGTTCATCCGGCCCGAGCACGCACACTATCTGGCGCACACCATTCCGGATGCACAGTTCGTGTTGCTGCCGGGCGTAAGCCATTTCGCGCCGTTGCAGCGCCCCGCGTTGTTCAACGTCGCGATGCTCGTGTTCCTGCGCGGGCTCCCTCAGCCGTAGGCCGCATCGAGCCGGAGCGCGTTTGCGCAACACGGGCGGCGCGCGTTATCCACAGAAACAGTGGGTAAGCCTGTGGATAACGATGCGCGACCGCGATACCACGCGGCCTGGGGTTCTTTGCTGACTGCGTAGGCAGGCCGCTCAGGCGCCCGAAACCGGCGTGCTGTAGGTGGCCTTGATCGCCTTGTGCCGGGCTTCCATTTCCTGCCGCAGGGCGCGGCGCTGCTGCGCGGCTTCGAAGCGTTCCTGTTCTTCTGCGTTGGCCGGCGCCAACGGGGGCACGTCGGCCGGTTTGCCGTCGTCATCCACAGCCACCATCGTGAAGTAGCAGCTGTTGGTATGGCGCACCACCTGGTTGCGGATGTTCTCCGTCACGACCTTGATACCGATTTCCATCGACGTGCGCCCCGTGTAGTTGACCGACGCGAGGAACGTCACCAGCTCACCCACGTGAATCGGCTGGCGGAACACCACCTGGTCCACCGACAGCGTCACGACATAGCGACCGGCGTAGCGGCTCGCGCACGCATAGGCGACCTGATCGAGCAGCTTGAGGATGTGGCCGCCGTGCACGTTGCCGGAAAAATTGGCCATGTCGGGCGTCATCAGCACGGTCATGCTGAGCTGGTGGGATTGCGTATTCATGGGGGCGTTGAAGCTGGAATGATGGGAAAAGCAGGGTGCGCAGAAATGGGTACGCAGCAGGGCGTCATTGTGCCGCGCTCGACCCATCTTGTGCTGCATTGCGCGAAATTTGATGGCATCGCGCTACACTACCGGTTTCCGCGGCAAACGATTTTCAGCCCGTCCTGTTTTCCATGTATCGATTCCTCACCCGCCTCCTGCTCTGGCTGGTTGTCCTGGCACTGCCCCTGCAAGGGTTTGCCGCGACGACCATGATGGCGCGCGGCGGTGCAATGGATGATGCGATGGTTGCCATGGCAACGCCGGATGACGACGCCGTCATGTCCGATGCCTGCCATGAGCACGAAGACGCCGCGGCAGCTGGCAACGAATCGAAAGCGCCGGCACAGTCGCACTGCAAGACCTGCCCGATCTGCGCGGCCTGTTCGCTCGGTTCGGTCGTTCCCCTGGCTGCCAGCCTTGGCATGCCGCTGATCAAGCTGCCGGCCGCTGCGCCGCGCGGCTTGGCTGTTTCCTTCCGCAGCTTCATTCCCGAAGCGCTGCAACGTCCACCCTCGATTCGCGTTTGACGCCACCAGTCCGTCCATAGAACGGGCTGGCATCTGGTTTGACGGCTCCATGTGCCGCATGCGGCCGTACGTCATCACGCTTGATCGAGGTTTCTCATGTTTCTCACACGATGGTTCGTGGCCGCCACGCTGCTGGCGCTGGCGCCGCCATGGGTGTTGGCGCAGGGCGCTGCGTCAGCGCCGATGGCATCTCCGTCTGATCCACTGAATGCGGACGCCGCTGTGCCGGCCGTAACCGTGCCCCGCACATTCGACAGTTACCACGCGTATCGCGATAGCGGTCCTGCACCCTGGCGCGAGACCAACGCGGCCGTAAGCCCGAAGCCCAAGTCCGGTGCCTCCGCGCAGGGCGGCCACGCAGGGCACGCCATGCCCGCGAGTGCGCCGGTCGCTCCCTCCAACAAGCCTGCCGGCGAATCCATGCCCGGCATGCATCACCATTAGGAGGCGCCGTGCTCAAACTTTCCACACGTCGCCTGGCCCTGTGCGCCCTGGCGGCCACGCTGCTGGTGAGCGGCTGCGCCACCATCACGCAAGACAGCGGTTTCAAGAGCGTTGCCGATGTGGCGCGCGAGCGGCTGGGCAAGGACGCCACCTGGCAGCGTTCAGCGGAAGCACGCGACAGCGCCGCGCAACGCACGCGCGAGCTGCTGGCCCCGCCGCTGACGATGGACAGCGCCGTGCAGATCGCGCTGCTGAACAACCGTGGCTTGCAGGCTTCGTATGCGGAGCTGGGGCTATCGGAAGCCGCGCTCGTGCAGGCCAGCCGCCTGCCGAATCCCGGCTTCAGTTTCAAGCGCACGCGCAGCGGCGACGACCTCTCGATCGAACGCACGTTCTCGCTGTCGTTCCTGAACCTGCTGACGCTGCCGATGGCCACGCGCATCGAAAGCCGCTACTTCGAGCAGACCAAGCTGCTGGTCGCCAACCAGATGCTGCAGGTGGCCGCAGACACACGCCGCGCCTACGTCAATGCCGTGGCGGCGGAGCAATCCGCGCGCTATGCGGAGCAGGTTCAGCAGGCTGCCGAAGCCGGGGCCGAGTTCGCCAAGCGCCTGGCATCTGCCGGCAACTTCAGCAAGCTCGATCGCGCCCGTGAACACGCCTTCTATGCGGACGCCACCGCAAGCCTGGCGCGCGCGCGTCAGCAGGCCCAGGCCGAACGCGAGGCGTTGATCCGCCTGCTGGGTGTGTGGGGCGCAGATACCGACTTCAAGCTGCCGGAACGGCTGCCCGACCTGCCGAAGGATCGCCCGGAACTGCAGCAGATCGAAGCCTACGCGCTGCGCAACCGGCTCGATATCCAGGCCGGCAAGTTGCAGGTCGAGGGCTTGGCATCGTCGCTGGGGCTCACGCAGGCCACGCGCTTCATCAACGTGCTGGATCTCGGCTACGTGCGCAACAGCAAATCCAACGAGCCACGTGAAACGGGCTACGAGATCAGCATCGAGATCCCGCTGTTCGATTGGGGCGGTGCCCGCGTGGCGCGCGCGCAGTCGATCTACATGCAGGCGGCCGACCAGCTTGCCGACACGGCTGTGCGTGCGCGTTCGGAAGTGCGCGAATCGTATGTGCGCTGCCAGACGGCATATGACCTCACCCGCCACTACCGCGATGAGGTCGTGCCCGTGCGCAAGCGCATCTCCGACGAGATGCTGCTGCGCTACAACGGCATGCTCGCGAGCGTGTTCGAACTGCTGGCCGATGCGCGCGAGCAGGTGAATGCCGTGAACGGCTACATCGACGCGCTGCGCGGTTACTGGATTGCACAGACCGACTTGCAGATGGCGCTGGGCGGCAAGCTGCCGCCGGCTGAAGCAAATGCGGCAGCCCCTGCGCCGACCTCTCCCCAAGGACATTGAACATGATTTCCCGACGTCAATTTCTCGGCGGCACGGGCGTGGCCATGCTGGGCGCAGCGATGGTCTCGCGCGCCGGCGCCGCCTCGCTGCCCGAGGCACCGCTGCAATCGAAGCCCGCCACGCAGCCGCCGCTCGCGCCGCCCAACGGCCGGCCCTACAACCCGGTCGTCACGCTCAACGGCTGGACGCTGCCGTGGCGCATGCGCGGCGGCTGGAAGGAGTTCCACCTCGTGGCCGAGCCCGTCGAGCGCGAATTCGCCCCTGGCATGACGGGCCACCTCTGGGGTTACAACGGCCAGAGCCCCGGTCCGACGATCGAATGCGTGGAAGGCGATCGTGTGCGCATCTTCGTGACCAACAAGCTGCCCGAGCACACCACGGTGCACTGGCACGGCATGATCCTGCCCGCCGGCATGGACGGCGTGGGCGGTCTGTCGCAGCCGCACATTCCGCCCGGCAAAACCTCCGTCTACGAGTTCGAGATGAAGAAGTCCGGCACCTTCATGTACCACCCGCATTCCGACGAGATGGTGCAGATGGCGATGGGCATGATGGGCTCGATCATCGTGCATCCGAAAGACCCGGCGCAGCACCGCGTCGACCGCGACTTTGTCTTCCTGCTCGCCGCATACGACATCGATCCCGGCTCCTACACGCCGCGCGTTGCCCAGATGACCGACTTCAACATGTGGACGTGGAACAGCCGCGTCTTCCCCGGCATCGACCCATTGCCCGTGCGTCTGGGCGATCGCGTGCGCATCCGCATGGGCAACCTCACCATGACGAACCACCCGATGCATCTGCATGGCCATACCTTCGAAGTCGCAGGCACCGACGGCGGCTGGGTTCAGCCCAGCGCGCGCTGGCCGGAGGTGACGACGGACATTGCCGTAGGCCAGATGCGCGCCATCGAATTCATTGCCGACAACCCCGGCGACTGGGCTTTCCACTGCCACAAGTCGCACCACACGATGAACGCCATGGGGCACAACGTGCCGACCATGATCGGCGTGCAGCAGAAAGACCTCGCCAAGAAGATGAACGCGCTGGTGCCCGACTACATGGGCATGGGCCAGGCCGGCATGGCCGACATGGGCGAGATGGAAATGCCGCTGCCCGACAACACGCTGCCGATGATGACGGGGCAGGGCCCGTTCGGCGCCATTGAAATGGGCGGCATGTTCACGGTGATGAAGGTGCGCCGCGATCTGCCGCGCAACAGCTACGCCGACCCCGGTTGGTACAAGCACCCGAAGGGCACCGTCGCCTACGAATACACCGGCACCGGCATCGACGACTGATCGAAGCTGAATCCACATCCCATACGAAACCGAGACCGAACATGCAACGCAATCTGATCCGTTCCACCTTCCTGGCCGCGCTGATGTCGATGGCCGCCATCGCGCACGCATCCGGCGATCACGCCGGCGGGCATGACCATGGCGATGCCGCCATCGGCGAACCCGGCGACGCCGCCCGCATCACACGCAACGTGCGCGTCGACATGGCCGACACCATGCGCTTTACGCCCGCGCAGATCATCGTCCAGCGCGGCGAGACGATCCGCTTCGAGGTCGTCAACAACGGCCGCGTGCGGCATGAGATGACGCTGGGCACACCGGCCGACCTCCTCTCCCACGCCGAACAAATGCGCAAGCACCCCGAAATGGAGCACGCCGACGGCAACGCCGTCACCGTTGACCCGGGCCAGCGCGGCGAGATCGTCTGGCACTTCACGCGCAGCGGCTCGGTCGAGTTTGCGTGTCTGCAGCCCGGACATTTCGAGGCCGGCATGCGCGGCGCCGTGCAGGTGCGCGGCACCAAGTCCTGATCTCTCTTCAACACCTCTTTCGACAAGGAGCCCAAGATGTTTCGTCACGCCCTGATGCTCGCCGCGCTGCTCGCCGGCACACCGTTCGCCCAGGCGGCCGAAGATGGCGCTTCCGCGCCTGCCGTCACCACTCCCGCCCCGATGTCTGAGGGTGAGATCAAGAAGATCGATACCGCTGCCGGCAAGCTGACCATCAAGCACGGGCCGCTCGTCAATCTCGACATGGACGCCATGACGATGGTGTTCCGCGTCCAGGATCCGGCAATGCTCGCCAAAGTACAGGTGGGCAGCAAAGTCCACTTTGTCGCCGAGAAGGTCAACGGCGCACTGACCGTGACCGCGTTGGAAGTGCAGTAACAAGAGGGGGGAAGGGCCACCGGCTCGCTTCCGGAGCCGGGGGCGCTGCGTGACGGGCCGGCCTCCCCCCCCCCCGCTGCAAGGAAACTGTGACGCCGTGACAACGGCCAAGCGGCCGTGAACAGACCCGACACCGGCGGACGCGGCTCGCCCCACCAGAAACGGAATGAGACGCAAGTTTCTTACGGTAAAGTAAGGCCCGCTGCGGATGCGGATAGGAAAAGGGGCGGTGCGCTATGTGAACGGCAGCGCGACCGGCAGTACCAAGCATCGGCGGCGAGCAAAAAAGTAGGCCTCTCGCCACTTTTTATCTGCGCGTGGGGCTGCGACATTCACCCGAAAAGCGGCGCTCCCGGTTTAAATTTCCGCTGCATCTTTTGGTTCATGCGTCATTTCAAATACCGCTTGAGCAGGGTCTCTGCAAGAAAATTCTGGTATTACTTTTCAAATGCCTCCAGCCATTTTCTGGCCCCTGCGACAAAAAATGGAAGGGCAGAGGCGCTTCTGAAGAGCAGAGGCGGACGTCATGCCATGCAGAATGTCATTGATCGATTGAGTTATTACAATTCGATTTCAGAGACATTCCAGCCGAGCCGCAACGCTGTCGAGTATTCGAATTTCCTGTTGAAATCCTCGACAAGCACGGTTGTCGACAAGGATTGTGAAATAGGCAGCACCTATTTCTATGATCTTGTCGATCTGATGGATTATTTCGGCCCGGGCTACAGCTTCGACTACGACTGCGGAGACGTCACGGCCGAGCCGAACCACCCCGCGTTCGTGAAGAGCCGTCCCATCAAGAGCACGTCGCATAAAGGGATTCTCTTGAAGCTGGACGCCATCCGGCATTTTTCGCTGGCGCGCGACACGATCGACTTCCACGACAAGAAACCCATGGCGGTGTTTCGTGGCCCTTGTCATCAGGAACACCGCAAAGCCTTCGTGGAGCGGTGCCATGATTTGCCGCACGTCAACATCGGCGACACACGAAAATCGGAGATTGGGAAGGCGACTTACAAAGCGCCCATGACGATTGCGGAGCAACTGCAATACAAGTTTATTGTGAGCGTCGAGGGGAACGACGTGGCAACGAACCTGAAATGGATCATGGCATCCAATTCGCTTTGCTTTATGCGACGCCCCCGGTATGAAACGTGGTTCATGGAAGGGCGGTTGATTCCGGATGTCCATTATGTCCTGCTGAAGGACGATTATTCCGACCTTCAGGAGAAAATGGAGCATTACAGTAAATATCCTGGTGATGCATTGGCGATCGTGCGCAACGCCAATCAGTGGGTGGCGCAATTCATGAACCGAGACCAGGAGCGCCTGCTCGGTTTGATGGTGATCGCAAAGTATTTCCGCCTGTCGGGCCAACAGGCGTTTTGGTAGGGCCCCAGCAGGACCGCGCATATCGCGTTTGATCCTGCGCAGGCCCGCCGGATGTCGGGCCTGCAACGCATACGGCGGCGCGTTACACTCGTTCTCTTTCGCCGTCTCCGTACGCTCTTTCCGCCATGTCCGCGTCTGCCCCCACTGCCACCCACGCACACCCGCTTTCCGACGAGCAGCAAGCCTTCTTCAAGGAGCATGGCTACGTCGTGTTGCGCGGGTTTGTCAGCCAGCAGGTGAGCGCGGCGTTGCTTGCGGCCGCGCAGGACGGGCTGGCCCGCGCTGCGGCGCCGGTGGAGCTGGAAACCGACGTCGGCTATGCCGGGGCCCCCCTTTCGCGCGAGGCCGAGGGAGGCCACACGGTGCGCCGTCTGCTCGACGCGGATTCTCGCGGCACCCCTTATACGGAATGGGCGCGCGACCCGCGCGTGGCGGCCGCGATTGCGCAACTGATTGGGAGCCCTGTGCATCTTTCGCTCGCGCACCACAACTGCGTGATGACGAAGCACCCGGCGTTTGGCACCGCCACGCATTGGCACCGCGACAGCCGTTATTGGTCGTTCGCGCGCAATGAGCTGGTGTCGTCGTGGCTGGCTCTGGTGGAAGAAACGGTCGACAACGGTTGTCTGTGGGTGATTCCCGGCAGCCACACGCTCGATTTGCCCGCCGACCGGTTCGACGCCAAGCTGTTTCTGCGCCAGGACTTGCCAGAAAACCGCGCGCTGATCGACACAGCGCGCCCCGTGCCATTGCTGCCCGGCGACGTGCTGCTCTTTCATTGCAACACCTTCCATGCGGCCCGCGCCAACCAAACTGGCGCGGTCAAATTCTCGGCAGTGTTTACGTATTACGGCCCCGATAACCATCCGCTGCCCGGTACGCGCTCGTCTGCGCGTCCCGATCCGCTGGTCGGTTGAGGTGCGCCCTCCCCCATTTGTAGGTGAGCGGCGGACAGATTTGTGTCACGTGCCTTTGTTAAGGTGGTCCTCCAACGATCAACAACGGGGAACCACAATGCCGATTCAGGAAGTGACACATGGTGCGCATGTCATCTTCGTTGATCCGCTGCAACGCGATGATCATCGCTGGACGGCCCGTTTCCAGATTTGCCGCGCTGGCCATATCGTCTGCGACTGGGAAGACGTTGAAATGCCCGAGGGGTTCATCTCCGCGCAGCTTGCCTTGAGCGCCAGCGTGCTGCTGGCCGACCACCGGTTGTCGAGCTTGCCGCATTAGCCGCCGACACCACGTCACGCCCGCCCCCTCCGGCGGGCGTTTTAGTCTGCACGTCCGGCGTGATCCGTTCCAATGCTCGTGATCCGTTCATCGCCCGCAAGCGACCGTTTGCGCCCCGGCGCCCGCACTTCGTCGCATGCGCGCTGACCGGTACAGCGCGCGCCCCTACATTGCCTCCTGACCGCCGGCTGACCAACGCATCGCCGGCCACTCAGGAGACTTTCATGACAGCCATGTTTTCTCTGCCGCGTACTGCGCTGGCCCTACTAGCGATGACGCTCGCCGCAAGCGCATCCGCCGCGACGCTGACTGTTGTGGTGGAGGGCGCACAAGGGCGCCAAGGCGCGGTGCGCGCCGCGATGTTCCGCGACACCACCGGTTGGCTGAAGCCCGATTCGGCCGTCCGTGCCGACATTGCCGCGCTCGAAAGCGTGTCCGGCAGCAACGTCACCTTCATCTATCCGGATTTGCCGGCGGGGCGCTACGCGTTGTCGGTCTTCCATGACGCCAACAACGACGGCAAACTTGGCACCAACCCGGCCGGCATTCCCATCGAGCCTTACGGCTTCAGCCGTGATGCACGTGGCCGTTTCGGGCCGCCCGCATTTGACGATGCCGCCATCGACGTGCAGGGCGACCAGCGCGTGACGATTCACTTGCACTGATGCTGAGCGAGGGCCCGTCATGCAACGCCGATCCTTCATTGCGGCCTTGGGCGCCGCACCCTTTGGCTTGACTCTGACCGACGTAATGGCCGCCACCCCGGACGCTTGGGCCGCCGGGTTTGCAGTGGCACGCGCGCAATACCCGTGGCTGGCGGGCTACCAGGGCGTCAACGCCGACATGCCGACCCGCGCGCTGAAGGTGGAGGGCGTCTTCCCGCCTGCGTTGCGCGGCGCCTTTTATCGAAACGGCCCAGCGCGGCACGAGATCGGCGGTGTGCGTTATCACCATCTGTTTGATGGCGACGGCATGATCCAGCGCTACGACATCAGCGAGCAGGGCGTGACACATCGCGGCGTGTTCGTGCGTACCGACAAGTTCATCGCCGACACCACCGCCGGCCGGCCGTTGCGGGCGACGTTCGGCACCGCCAACCCCGAGATGGAGCCGGTGGCCTCGCCCGACAGCATCAACGTTGCCAACACCAGCCTGGTAATGCACGGCGACGAGATGCTCGCGCTGTGGGAAGGCGGCTCGGCGACGCGTGTCGATCCGGATTCACTGCGTACGCTAGGCGTGCAGACCTGGCGCGACGACTACAGGGGCATGCCGTTTTCCGCCCATCCCAGGGTCGAACCTGACGGCACGCTGTGGAATTTTGGCGTGAGCAGCGCGGCCGGTCTGCTCACCGTCTATTGCATAGGCGCGGACGGTGCGCTCAAGCGCGTGGAGTCCATCAAGGTGCCAGACGTGGCGATGGTGCACGACTTTGCCGTGACGCAGCGCCACCTGGTGTTTCTGCTGCCGCCGTTCGTGTACGACCTTGAACGCTCGCACGCCGGCATGTCGTTTCTCGATTCACATGTGTGGCGGCCGGAGCTGGGCATGCGCGTGCTGGTACTGGACAAGGACGACGTCACGCGCATGCGCTGGCTGCAGTTGCCGGCGGGCTTCGTCTTCCACCTGGGCAATGCGTGGTCGTCGGCAGATGGGCAGGAGATTCACCTCGATTACATCCGCTCGGACGATGCCTCGGTCGTCACCACGTCCCTGCGTGAATTGATGCGCGGGCAGATTCGCCCATCGCCCGGCGCGCGTCTCACGCAAGTGCAACTGAATCTGCGAACGGGCCGCGCCGAGCAGTTCAGCACCGACCACGTTGCCGAATTTCCGAAGATCGACTCCCGGCGCACCGCACAGCGTCATCGCGCGCTGTTCGTGGTGGCTCACACGGCGCCGTCGTCGAATGGCAATCCGCAGGCCGTGCACGGCTTTGACACCGTCATGCGCGTCGATACGGATTCGGGGCGGGTCCAGCAGTACCGCTTCGGGCACCGCACGCTGGTGGAAGAACACGTGTTCGTGCCGGCATCGGCCAGCGCCCGTGAAGGCGAGGGCTGGCTGATCGGCACGGTGTTCGATGTGGATGCCGGCAGCACCAGGCTGACGGCGTTCGATGCGCAAAATGTTTCAGCGGGGCCCGTCGCCATGGCAAGCCTGAACGGCGTGGCGCCGCTCGGGCTGCATGGATTGTTCCGCGCGGCTTAAAGGGGTTAAAGGGCTTAAAGCGCCCGCCCGTCAGAGCGGGTGCGTTAGCAGGCCGTAGATCGTTCGCACGCCGCTCACGTAGTTGCCCATCCGCAGGTTCTCGTTGGCGGCATGCTGGTTGTTATCGGCATTGACCAGAGGAATGATCGCGAACGGCACCTGCAGCACGCCAACGATTTCTGCGGTCGGCACCGTCCCGCCCATCATGCGGATGCGGACCGGCGCCGGATTCGCGCCAAAGGTGTCGGTCAGCGACTTGTAGGCCCATGTGCCCACTGCCGAGTCGATGGGTGAACCCGCGGCATCCGCGCCTTCGCTCTGATACGTGAACGTGGCCAGCTTGTCGTAGCGGCTGCGCTCTTCGTCGGTCGGGGCGTTCTTGACGAGGTGGTAGCCCTGGCGCTCGATATGCTGCTCGATGAGTTTGCCGAGGTAGGCCGCGCTGGAGTCCGGCGTGGTGCGCAGGTCCAGTTCGGCGAGGGCCTTGTCGGGCACGATGTTCGCCACCTTGTCGCCCACCGCCGCAGACGCCATGCCGCGCACGTTCAATGACGGGTACTGCATCGCCTCCTGATAATTGGCGCCGACCTTGTCTGCATGGGCAATGCCGAGGCGCTTGTTGAGCGCTGCCTGGTCGTCGGGCACGGCGGCCATGATCTTGCGGTCGGCCTGGCTGATCTTCACGTGGTCGTAATAGCCCGGCACCGTCACCCGGCCCGCGTCGTTCTTCATCGATGCCAGCAGGTTCGCCAACTGCTGGGCTGGATTGCGGGCGTAGTTGCCGTAGTGCCCGCTGTGCAGCGGCACCTTGGCGCCGTAGACGGTGAGCCGGGCTTCGGCCGCGCCGCGATTGCCAAAGACCAGCGTCGGCAGGTTGCTCGCATGCATCGGGCCGTCGTGGATGACGATGGCGTCGCAGCGCAGCAGCTCGCGGTTTGCCTGCATGACCTTGCTGATCGACGGCGAGCCTTTCTCTTCTTCGCTGTCGAGAATGATCTTGACGTTGACGGCGGGCTGGCCGCCGCTGGCCTTCAGTGCGTCGATGGCGGCCAGCATCATCATGATCGGGCCCTTGTCGTCGGCGGACGAACGGCCGAATACACGCCATTCCGGATCCAGCGGGCCGCTGAAGAGCTGCGCGGAGTCGATCTCTTCCCAGTTGCCTTGTGCGGTCTTGTGCTTCAGCACGGGCGTCCAAGGGCTCTTCTGCGCCCACTGCGCGGGAATCACCGGCTGGCCGTCGAGGTGCATGTAGAACAGCACCGTCTTGCGCGCGCCATCCGGGTTCGGCAGCTCGGCGTAGAGCATCGGTTTGCCGTTGTTCGCCAACTGTTTTGTTGTGAAGCCGCGCTTGCGGAACGCCTGCTCCAGCCAGTCGGCATTCTTGCGGACGTCTTCCGGCACGATGGCGTCGTTGGGCAGGGAGAGCAGCTCGAAGTATTCGCGGTAGGTGCCCTGCGCATGGCGTTCGGCGTCTGCAGCAAAGAGTTCGGCGGCGCAAGCGAGGCCGGAAGCTCCGAGCATGAGGGCCGGCACCAACGCCAGGAGGCGACGGCAAACGCGGGGGACGGCAGATGGACGTGCTGCTTGCTGAAGGGGCATCAGGACACTCCGCTGGTCGAACAGTTCCGCATGAGTCTGCGCAACCCATACCTTTTTGACCATTAGAATTTTCTTGGGATATCTTTGCGTTTCATGCAAAGCAGAAGGGCCTTGCGCCTACGTCGCCTATGTCATCTCATCGCCTGCAGGAGACGTCCCTCCGCTATTTTCTGGAGGTCGTGCGGACTGGCTCGTTGACGGAGGCGGCCGCGCGACTGCATGTCAGCGCCTCGGCCATCAGCCGCCAAGTGGCAATGCTTGAAGAGCTGTTGGGCGTGCCGCTGTTCGAGCGTCAGCCGCGCGGTATGCGGCCCAGCGCCGCCGGCGAACTGCTTGCCGCGCATGCCTTGCGCGGGGCGCTGGAGGCAGAGCGCGTGGTCTCGGATATCCAACGCCTGCAAGGGCTGCAGCGCGGCCGCGTGCGCATTGCGTGTTCCGATGGCTTTGCGATCGAGTTTGTGCCGCGCGCCATCGTGGCGTTTCGCGAGCGCCATCCGGGCATTCAGTTCGACCTGCGCGCCGAAGAGCCCATGCGCGTGACCGAGGCTGTCCTGCGTGGCGATGTGGACATCGGCCTGACCTACAGCCGCGCCGCCGTGCACGGCATTCGCGTGGCGTATCAGCAGCGTGGCTCGGTGTTTGCCATCATGCGGCCCGACCACCCGCTGGCGAAGTTCAGCAGCGTGACGCTGGCGCAGATGCATCCATTTCCGATCGCGCTTTCCGGGCCGGACAACACGGTGCGCCAGTTGTTCGACATGGGCTGCAGTCAACGCGGGCTCGTGTTCGAGCCGGTGCTGGTCAGCAACCGCTTCGACGGGCTGTTGAGTTTCGTGCTGCAAGGCGGCGGCTTGGGCATTGCCGGGGAAATCACCGTGCGCGAGCGCGTGCGGCGCGGTGAACTGCATGCCGCGGAGATCCGCGAGCGCGGCATGCGTGGGCGGACGGTGGAACTGCAGACCCTGGCGGGCCGCACCTTGCCCGAGGTGGTGCGGGTGTTTCTCGACTTCCTGCGCGAGGGGCTGCCGGAGCAGCCCCCGCGCTAACCGGCGTAATCGGCGCTCACCCGCGCTATCGGAACGCGGGTTCGTCAAAGCTGCGCAGTTTGCGCGAGTGCAGCGCCTCGACGCCGCTTTCGCGCAACAGGCGCACGGCCTCCATGCCGATGTCCAAGTGCTGGCTGACACGCTGGCGGTAGAACAGGTTGGCCATGCCGCGCAGCTTCAGTTCGCCGTGCAGCGGCTTGTCCGACACGCACAGCAGGGTGCCGTAGGGCACGCGCAGGCGGAAGCCGTTGGCGGCAATGGTCGCGCTTTCCATGTCGATCGCAATCGCGCGCGACTGGTTGAAGCGGCTGTACAGCGCCTGGTACTTCAGCTCCCAGTTGCGGTCGTCGGTGGAGACCACCGTGCCGGTGCGCATGCGCGATTTCATGTCGGCGCCCGAGAGCCCCGTGATGCGCGCCACAGCCTCCTGCAGCGCCACCTGGATCTCGGCGATGGGCGGCACGGGCACCCAAGGGGGCAGGTCCTGGTCGAGCACGTGGTCGTCGCGCACATAGGCGTGGGCGAGCACGTAGTCGCCCAGCTGCTGTGAGCGGCGCAGGCCGCCGCAGTGGCCGATCATCATCCAGCAGTGCGGACGCAGCACAGCCAGATGGTCGGTGATGGTCTTGGCGTTGGACGGGCCCACGCCGATGTTCACCAGCGTCACGCCCAGGCGGTCTTCGCGCACCAGGTGGTAGGCGGGCATCTGCGGGAGGCCCTTGATGCGGTGCGAATCATCGGGTGCCGGCGTGCCGAGTTCGTGTTCGGTGTCGCCGGGCTCGACAAAGCGGATGTAGCCCTCGTCGTTGCCGTCCTCCATCAGCTTGCGGCCGAGGGCGGCAAACTCGTCGACATAGCGCTGATAGTTGGTGAACAGCACGAAGCGCTGGAAGTGCTTCGGGTGCGTGGCGGTGTAGTGGTACAGGCGCTGCAGGGCCAGGTCGACCCGCTCGGCCGTGAACATCGACAGCGGTTGCGGTTCGTCGCCAATCGGGCGGTATGTGCCGTTGGCGATGGAATCGTCGATCTGCGCAAGGTCGGGCAGCGTGAACGCGCCGCCCAGCGCGCGCGCCTGTTCCGGCGTGATGTCCACGGTGGACGCTTCGACCACGAACGGCAGCGGAATCGGCCGGTTGCTTACGCCCACCACGACGGGGCTGTTGTGATAGTGCAGCAGGCGCTCGATCTGCACGCGGTAGTAATCACGGAACAAGTCCGGCCGCGTGAGCGTCGTGCCGTACACGCCCGGATACGCCACCGTGCCCCATGCCGGCCGCGCATCGCTCACCAGCGTTTTAGGGTCGACGGTAATGCCGAGGTACGGGTAGCAGGCGGAGAGGTCTTCGCTGCAGTCCTCTCCACGCGCAAAGGCGTGGAAGCGGTCGCGGATTGCCTGCGCGGAGCGCTCGTAGATGGCCGTGATGCGCTCGACGGCGGTGTTGGCGTCGGTGCAGATCGCCAGGTCGTGCGCGGGATAGAGATGGGCTGTGGCGCGGGTATCGGTCATGTGTTCGATGATACCGACGTTTTGTGAAGCCAAGATAGTGGTGTGACCTAAGTCACGGCATCTGAAACAGGGCGTTCACGCCAGCGCAAAAAGCGTTGCCAGGTCGACATGTGGGCCGGTTGCGCGAGCGGCGTGCGGGGGCCCGCGCGCAGCCCATTGGGCAAGGCCTCGATGCCGGTGCACAGCAGGAAATACAGCACGGCCACCGCGCCGAATACCTCGGCCGGGTAGGCCACGGTGCGGCTGTTGACCTGGCTGGCGGCAGTGGACAATTCCACCACGCCCACGATGTAGGCCAGCGATGTGTCCTTGACCGTCGACACCCATTGATTGGCGAGCGACGGCAGCATGATGCGCCACGCCTGCGGCAGCACCACGGTCAGCAACGCCTGTGTGGGCGACATGCCCAGCGCCAGCGCCGCGTTGCGCTGCCCGGCACCGACGGCGCGCAAGCCGGCCTCCATGCTTTGGGTGATGTAGGCAGCGCCCACGGCGGCAAGCGCGGCGACGACCGTGGCGGTTTCCGGCACCGCCACGCCCAGCGCCATCGGGACCAGAAAGTACGCCCAGAACATCAGCATCAGTACCGGGATGGCGCGCAGCGTGGCCAGCAGCCGGCGCAGCAGACGCGCCAGACGGCGCAGCGCTGGCATGGCGTCGAGCCGGTCGAGCAACAGTGCCGCACCGACACCCACTGCCGTGGCGACCACGCACGACCACAGCGCCATCCACAAGGTGAGCGCCGCGCCCGCCAGCGGGCCATTCGGATACGGACCGATCAGCAGGTAACGCAGGTGCAGGAGCACGGCTTCCGTCGTCACGAGGGCGCTCCGTTCGGCAGCGTCGACGTCGATGCCCAGCCGAGCCGCCGCAGCACCCGGGGCGCGGCCCATTGCAGCAACAGGATCGCCCCGGCATACAGCACGGTTGCCACGGCAAAGGCCTGGAAGGCGAGCAGCGTGTCGGTTTCCACCTGTCGCGCGCTATACGCAAGCTCAGCCAGCCCGATGCCCATGGCGAGCGAGGTGTTCTTGATGGTGTTGGCACATTGCCCCAGCAGCGGCAGCGCCGACACGCGCAGCGCCTGCGGCAGCACCACACGCAGGAAGGCGGCACGCGGCGTGAAGCCCAGCGACAGCGCGGCCTCGCGCTGCCCGCGCGGTACGGCCCGGATGCCGGCGCGCAGCTCTTCCGAGAAGAACGCGCCGGCGTACAGCGCGATGCCGAACGCCGCCGCCACAAATTCGAACGACGGCGCAGGCAACCGCCAGGCACCCACGGCGATGCCGCCCCAGCCGGTGATGGCACCGACCACGTCTTCGCCCAGCAATTGCGCCGCGCCGAAATACCAGAAGAACAGTTGCACCAATAACGGCGTCTTGCGCAGGAAGGCCACCAGCGCGCGGGCCGGCAAGTGCAGCCACGGCTGAGCACTCGCGCGCAGCGCCGTCAGGAGCAGGGCAATGGCCAGCCCGCCCGCGATGGCAGCCGCCGACACCAGCAGCGTCATCCCGAAGCCCTCCAGCATCCAGCCGAGATAACGCGGCGGCAGGGGCTGGAGGAGTGCCGGCAGGCTCAAGCTCACTTGGTGCTGCCGATGATGAAGTCGCGGGGCAGCGGGGCGGCGCTCTTCGGACCGAACCAGCGGTCATAGATGCGGCCGGCGGTGCCGTCCTTCTCGAGACCCTGCAGGATCTGGTCGATGGTGGCCGTCAGCTTGGTTTCACCCTTCGGCACACCGATGCCCATGTACTCGCGCGTCAGCACGAAAGGCGAGATCTCCAGCTCGCTGCGATTGGGCAGCGTGGCCAGCAGCGCGCCCAGCTTGGCACCGTCCTGCGCAAAAGCCTGGATGGCACCGGTGCGCAGTGCGGTGAGCGCGAGCGGGGAATCGTCATAGGCGATCACGCGCGCGTTGGGATAGCCGTCGCGCAGCGTGGTTTCCTGCGTGGTGCCCTTGTCGACGCCCAGGCGGATGCCGTCTTTCTTCAAATCGTCCGGCTGCTTCAGCACACCCTTCTTGGCGATGAACTGCAGGCCGCTGGCAAAGTACGGCGTGCTGAATTCGATCTGCTTCTTGCGCTCGTCGGTAATGGTGAAGTTGGCGGCCACGATGTCGACCTTGCCGGACGTAAGCAGCGGCACGCGGTTGGCCGGGTTGGTGGCGCGCAGTTCCAGCTTGACGCCCAGCTTGTTGGCGATTTCCTGCGCGTAATCCACATCCAAGCCAACAGGCTGACCGGTCTTGGCATCGGCGTAACCGAACGGCGGATTGGCGTCGAACACGCCCACCCGCAGCACACCCGCCTTCTTGATGTCGTCGAGCTTGTCGGCGTGGGCTTGCGGTGCGTGCAGCACCGCCACCGCGAGCGCCGCCCCGATGACCACCCCCACCGCCTGGCGCGACGATTTTGCCAGCGCCTGCGCCAGACCCGGCAACGAGAATGCGCCCGAAACGCTTGCTTGCATGACAACCCCCTGATGATTTTTAGGGGTTCAAGCGTAGGGTGATTGCTGCGCCGCGCAAACGAATTCCTTGGCAGATCGATATACGCGTCCCGGTCGCAACCGGCGCCGCCATGCGCCGCAAAGCCGCCCGGGCCTTCAGTTTTTACATTTCCTGCCGATGAAGGGGGAGGTGATCGGGTGCGCACCACGCAATCATTCACCCGACAACAGTGCCCGATACACTGCAAGAACAACGAACGGACGGGGAATACACGTGGACCAAACGGCTGGCGTCGTCATCCGCCGGCATCGCCATGCGCGCGGGGCGTGCCGATCATGCTGATCGCGGCACTGGCGTGCGCTGCGCTCGTCTCGATCGCGCTGATCGGCCTGTCATGGCCGCGCCGTGACGACACGGAAGTCTCCGCTTTCATGCTGTTGGCGATCGGCACCGCGCTGTGGAGCGGCGCGCGTCTCATGGAAGTCGTGACTTTCGACATGCCCGTGCGTGTGGGCTGGGCCAAGGTTGCCTATCTCGGCATCATGATGGTGCCGGCCGCATGGCTGCGTATGGTCGTCGGCCTTATACGGCCCGAATTCAATGCACTGCCGCTGGTGCGCGCGGGCTGGGTGCTGACGCTGGTTGTGGCTGCGGTGTTCATCGGGCTGGTCGCCACGAACGAACTGCACCACCTGGTATGGCTCGATGCGCGCTTCGTCGTCATTGACGGCGTACGGCGCGCCGTGTTCGATCACGGGCAGGTCTTCTGGGTTGGCACCGCCTACAACTACGTGCTGCTGGCCATCAGCCTTGTGCTGCTGGTGCTGCCTCCCGGCGAAGCCGCAAGCGGACTGTACATGTCGTCGCGCACGCAGGTGCGCCTGGCGCTGGTCATCGGGCAACTGCTGCCGCTGGTCGCGCATCTGGCCTATCTGCAGCACTGGACGACGGCGATCGGCGGCGACCTCACCCCCGCCACGTTTGCGGTCAGCACCGCATTGCTCGGCTGGATCGTGTTGCGGCCCCGCCTGCGCGATACCGCCTCCTATGCCCGGGGCAAGATCGCCGATGCCATGCGTGACGGCTGCATCGTGCTGGCCCGCGATGGTTCCATTGCCAGCATCAACGCCGCCGCGCGCGATCTGCTGCCCAGCGCCCAGATGCATGCAATGCCGCCCGCCGTGCTGAACGTGGCGGGCATCCTGCGCGAATTCGAGCGGACGCGTCTGCCCAACCGCCACCAAGTCTGGCTGCCCGAAACGGGCCGCACGCTGGAAGTCACGCTCGAAGGCCTGAGCGACGCGCGCGGACGCCACGCGGGCGTGTTCCTGTTGCTGCGCGACGTGACGGTCGAGCAGATGCAGCGTGCGGGCATGGCCAGCGCCCAGGATGCACTGCGCGGCGAGCTGCAGCGTACGCAGGCCAAGCTCAGCGTGCTCGAGAACGATGTCAATCGCGACGCGCTTACGCAGCTGTTCAACCGCCGTTTTTTTGAGACACAGGCCCCCCGCCTGTTCGACCATGCCCGCCGGGAGAATCGCCCCGTCACGCTGGCGCTGTTCGACATCGATTGCTTCAAGCAATACAACGACACCTACGGCCACCTGCAAGGCGACGAATGCCTGCGCATGGTGGCCGACACGCTGGGTATGGCGTGCCGTCACCCTGACGATTTCATCGCGCGCGTGGGCGGCGAAGAATTCGTCGCCATGCTGTTCGACCTGAGCCGCGACGACGCACGCCAGGCCGTGGCCCGTGCCGTGGCGATGGTGGCCGAACGGGCCGAGCCGCACGCTGCCTCCATCGCGGCGCCGTACGTCACGCTGTCAGCCGGCGCCGTCACGCTTACGCCCGCCGACGAACCCCTGGACGTGCTGTTCGAATGGGCGGACGCGGCGCTCTACGATGCCAAGCGCAGCGGGCGCAATACATTCCGCTTTCACCAGAGTCCGCCAGGGCTGCGGAGTGTTGCGAGCGGGGAGTAGGCCGCCCGTTCGTAGGGCTACGGCATTGCCTTGTTACGCAACGGCAGGTGCCTCGGAAGAATGGACACATGCGCGGACCACCGCGCATGCGCGGCTGCCGCCAGCAGCCAATTCCATTCTTGGAGTATGCGATGCCGACAGGCCAATCCATTGCCACAGTCGTCGACCACTATCTGCGCAATGCCGAGCTGCCCGAAGCCATTTCTGCGCAGCAGACGTTCCAGCACGCCTTCGATGTCTATCTGAAGGATTCCAACGCCTACGCGAACACGTATTTCGCCCGGTATTTCGAGTGGCAGGGCGTGGTGCGCGAGCGCTGGTTCCACGAATGCATTGACGCTGACCTGCTCATGAGCGGGCGCGTGATCTTCGTGACCAAGCTGGCGCATCAGGAATTCGTTGAAGAGACATTTCCGTTTCAGCGCGTGGAATGCCACCTGAACACCTTCCGGGTGCAGCCGTGCTCGTTCTACATGGTGTTCCGGTTTGTTTCAGGCGGGCGGCTGGTGTCGCTGGGGTATCAGCAGGTGGTGTGCGCCAACGCCGAGCGCGTGATTCAGCGCTTGCCGGAACACGTGCGCACGCGCGTGAAGGCGTACGAGCTGGACACGCTGCCGGAGCTGGCGCAGGTGTCCTGACGCTCTGAAGGTGTGAACGTCAGATAGCAGGAGGTTGGGGAAACCGCATGGAGAACAGCGTGTATTCCCCAACCACGGATTCGCACTGGATGCGCCCGCCGAATGCCTGCATGACGCGGCGGCAGAACGTCAGCCCCACGCCCGAGCCCTTGCCGACATGCTTGGTGGAGAAGAACGGGTCGAACATGCGGCGCTGCACGCTGGGCGGAATGCCGGTGGCGCTGTCGCGCACGACGAGCACGTAGCTGTCGCCATCCTGGCGGGCGGAGATTTCAATGTGCCCCTTGCGCGCGATCTGGATGGCATGCAGCGCGTTCTTCAGCAGGTTGAACAGCACATAGACGAGCAGCGTGTCGGAGCCCACAAAGCGCCAGTCGGCGTTGAAGGCCTCAACGTGCACGCGTTCGCGCTCGCCGGCCTGAAACGGATACTGCGCCACGGCCGTCTCCACGCATTCGCGCAGTGAGTGGGCCGCAAAGGTGCGCCGGTCGAGGCGCTCCAGCGTGACGGAGGCCAACGCCATTTCGATCACGCTGTGTGCGGACGCGACTTCCGACGTGATGGCGCCCGCCAGTTTGGACAGACGATCCAGCATGGCCGGATGTTGCGGCGGCTGGCACAGGCCGTTGTCGATGGCGAGCTGATAGCCGCGGTAGACGTCGGGCCACGCGCGGGCGATTTCGGCGGCCTGCAGGCGGATGGTCGTCAGCGGCGTGCGCACTTCGTGTGCAACGGTGGCGGCCAGTGCGTAAGGGCGCATCAGGTCGAACTTGACCACGCCCACGGCAATGATGCCCAGCGCAATGGCCAGGGGCAGCACACCCGGCGGGTAGAACGCCATGCCGTAGTTGACCGCGTAGTCGGCCGCCGCCAGTGAAATCAGCCCGACGCCGAACAGGCACGTCAGCAACCGTTTGCGCTTTTCGGCGGTGGCATGTCGCTGCTCGCGGTAGAGCACCCACATGCCGCGCGTGACGAGCGCGACTGTCTGCGCGATATGCACGGCTTCCAGCACGCCCGCCTTCGGATAGAAACCGAAGTGGAACTGATGCACGCCATCGATGACAAGGTTGGTGGTCAACAGCAACGCGATCAACGCAGCGTCCAGCGCATAGGCGGCGAGGAGCCAGTGCCGCTCGCCCGGCGCTTCGGCCACTTCCACGGCAAAGTGATACAGCATGGTCGGCATGACCAGGATGGCGATCCAGCCGAGCTTGGCGAGCACCTGGGCCGTGCCTACGTCATGCGTCTGGAAGAGAAACGCCCAGATGCCTTGCCACAGGCACGTGAGCGTGGTCATGCCGAGAAACGCCAGGCTCGCGCGCGTGCGGCCGCGCGTGGTCACGACGTAGACGCCGTAGAACAGGAAGAGCGACGAGACGAAGGCAGGGAACAGGGCGTACATGGAAATCGGAAGTCGGCGCAGTGGCCGCGCGCCAATGCCGACCGGAGTCGACGGTAACCCGGAAGGCTACCGGCAACCCCGCGTTCGTACACGTGTTCCGATATCACATTTTTTTCATTCAGGATTAAGCGGAACCCTGAAATGGCGTCGCATCGCGGTACCCCTCTAACGGGTGTGACAAAAAGGATGAGAGGGGATCAAGGCGCCAAAGCCGCTCACGTGCCTCATGTCGCCTCGACGAGCATCGCGTCGATCGCAAACGAATGGTCTGGCGCCACGGCAAAGTACGCGCGCGCTTCGTCGGCGGCGCGGTCGAACAGGTCGCGGATGGCATCGGCCCGGACCTGCGGGGTGCGGATGCGGGCGATCCAGCTGTCGAAGGCCATCGTCAGTTTCCAGGTGCGCGGCGTGCCGGGCTTGAAACCCGCCTCGGCCAGCATGGTTTGCCATTCGGACACACGGTAGTCGCGCACGTGCGACGCATCGCGCAGCACCTCGGCGGTTTGCAGCAGTGTGTCGAGCAGCGGCACTTCCGGCGCCACGATATCCACGACCACGAGCGTGCCGCCGGGTTTGAGCACGCGGCGCGCTTCGGCCAGGCCTTTGCGCACGTCGTACCAGTGGTGAGCGGAAAACCGCGTGGCAACGATGTCGAACGCGGCATCGTCAAACGGCAGGGTCTCGGCGCGGCCCGCTTGCGTGTGCAATTGCGCGAGGCCGCGGCGCGCTGCTTCGGCGGCCACCACGCCCAGCATGTCTTCCGACAGGTCGTACGCCACCATGGCGGCCACGTGCGGCGCCATGGCAAAGCTCACGTGCCCGCCGCCGCAGCCCAGATCGAGCACCTTGGCGTGCGGCACGGATTGCGCCAGCGCGGCCAGCGCGTCCAGATCGGCGCCCTGTGCGTGCACGGCGCTGGTCAGGTAGGCCTGGGCGACCTGGCCGAATTGCTGGTCGACGAGTCGATGCTGCTGCATGGCTGCTCCTTATGGCGTGTGGGGACGAGGAGCGGCTAGTGTAGGAGCGCGGCCCGCGCGGCGAAATTCGTGATTCGCGAAACGGGGTATCGCGCGAGCGCGTTGCAGCTATTGCGTGGTCAAACGAAGCGGAACAGCTGCGCAGGCGTGTCGACCAGCACCTGCTTGCGGTCCGCTGCGCTGGGCAGCAGCACGCCGGCGAAGGCCCACATCTTGTCGTAGTTGATCTGCGATTCGAACTGCGTGTGCGGCCAGTCGCTGCCCCAGACCAGGCGGTCCAGGCCGAGTGCGTCTTTCAGGCGCGGCATGGCGGCCTGGGCGATGGCTTCGCCGCGTCCGTTGGCACCGTTCCGGTAAGCGCCGGAAATCTTCACCCACACGCGGCGCGAGCGGCCGGCGGCGAGCAATGCGGCGAAGCCGGGGTCGTCCACGCCGAGTGCGGGATCGGGGCGGCCGAAATGATCGACCACCACGTTCACCTGCGCTTCCAGCAGCGGCTGCAGCAGCGCTGGCAGGCGGCGTGCCTCGACGTGCAGTTCCACATGCCAGCCCAGCGCATGCAGGCGTGCCAGCGCGGCTTGCCACACGGGCGATTTCAATTGCGGGTCCGCCGCACCGATCAGGTTCAGGCGGATGCCGACGATGCCCTCGGCGTTCATCTGCGTGAGCAGCGTTTCGGGCGCGGCCGGGTCGATGACGGCCACACCGCGCAAGCGCTGCGGCGCCTGCTTGAGCGCGGCCAGCAGGTAGCTGTTGTCAACGCCCAGGAAACTCGGCTGGATCAACACACCGTGCGATACCCCATGCGCATCGAGCTGCGCCAGGTAGGCCGGCAGCGGCGCGTCATACGTGGGGGCATAGCGGCGCGCATTGGCGAGCGGCAAGCCGCGCTCGAACACATGCGCATGCGTATCGATGGCGGTGATGCGGGCAGGGGCGCCGCGCGTGGCGTCGCTGTTGCCGGTGGCGGCGCAGCCGGCAAGGGCGGTGGAACCTAGCATGGCAAGCAATCCGGTGTTGAAGGCGCGGCGAGTGGGCATGGGGTCTCCTGGCGGCGACGGATCGAGTGCGTCGTCATGATGTTGTGATGGGCGTTCAGACCGTGACGGCAGCGAGATCGCGGCCCTTCGTCTCGGGCAGCATCAGCACCGCCACAGCGACGATCGAATACGCGATGGCCGCGTCGATGCCGATGGCCGTGCCCAGCGACATCGAGGCGCTCATCTTGCCCACCAGCACCGGGAACGCGGCAGACACCACGCGGCCGAAGTTGTAGCAAAAGCCGACGCCCGTGCCGCGCACGCCCTGCGGATACAGCTCGTTGAACAGCGCGCCCATGCTGGCGGGAATGCCCGCCGCAAAGAAGCCTAGCGGAAAGCCCAGCACCAGCATCGCCCCGTCCGACAGCGGCACCAGCAGATACACCAGCACCGTCACCACACAGCAGCACGAAAACAGCAGGATGTTGCCGCGCCGGCCGAGCACGTCCAGCAGCCATGCGCTGGCCACGCAGCCGCACCAGAAGGCGAAGATGATCACCGCCAGGTAGCCGCCCGTGCCGAGCACAGACAAATGGCGCTCCGTCTTGAGGTACGTCGGCAGCCACGTCATCAGCGCGTAGTAACCGCCGTGTGCACCCACGCCGAGCAGGCCGCCGATCAGCGTCATGCGCAGCACCTGCGGGCGGAAGATGTCGAGCAGCGGAAAGCGCGAGATCGGCATCGCATTGGCGTTCGCATCCGGCTTGGCGGCCGGTACGGGTTCCTTCACGCCACGGCGGATGTAGATGATGAGCAGCGCCGGCAGCAATCCCGCAGCAAACATCACGCGCCAAGCGAGGTCGGGCTCGATAAAGGAATAGGTGAGCGCATACAGCAGCACCGCCGCGCCCCAGCCCACGGCCCATGCGCTCTGCACGGTGCCCATGGCCTTGCCGCGGTGGCTGGCGCGGATGCTCTCGGCCATCAGCACGGCGCCTGCCGCCCATTCGCCGCCAAAGCCGAAGCCCTGGATGGCCTTCAGCACCAGGAACTGCTCGAAGTTCTGTGCGAAGGCCGAGGCAAATGTGGCCAGCGAAAACCACAGCACCGTAATCTGCAGCGTGCGCACGCGGCCGAAGCGGTCCGTCAACGCCCCGGCAATCCAGCCGCCCAGCGCCGACGCCACCAGCGTGACGCCCGACACCAGCCCGGCCTCGGCCTTGCCGATGTGCCACGCTGCGATGATGGTCGGGATGACGAGGCTGAACATCTGCACGTCCAGCGCGTCGAGCGCCCAGCCTCCAAAGCAGGCCCAGAACGTGCGCTTTTCCCCTTTTGAAATCTCTTTGAACCAGCCGAACATGCGGTCTCCTCCGGGTGACGTGAGCGGCGTGTTCATCACGCATTGCTCTAGTCATCTATATGAATAGAGGAATTCTAGGGCGCAGCAGGAGACGGTGCAGTCGGTGTTAACCCGAGCGGAGGAAATCGGCGATCAGCTGTGCAGCAGGGCGACCGGCAGGTGCGCCAGCACTTGGCCGAGCGCCAGCCGCGGACTCTGCAGCGTCTGGCCGTCGAATGCGCTGTGCAGCGGGGTGTGGGAGAGCGCCGGCGGCAGGCAGACGGTGGTGTCCCGCCATGCACCGTCCGCGAACGTTGGCGTGGGGGCGTGGCCCAGCAGCGCGGAGGCATGCAGCGGCACGATGACTACGATCGCGTCGGCGCCATGCGTGCGCGCAAACGCCAACACATGCTGTGCGCCGCTGCCGGTCACGGCCAGCGGTTGGTAATCGCCCGATTCGAACACCGCTGGCAGTGCGGCGCGCAAGGCGAGCGCACGTGCCAGCACGGCTTGCTTGATGCGGCCGTCGGTCCAGTGGCCGAGCAGCGACGCGAGGCTATGGCCGGCGTGCGCGTGCAATGCCCGCAATGCGCGGTGGCGGGCAGCGTAATCGACCGGCCGGCGGTTATCGGGATCGACCAGGCTGGTGTCCCAGAAATCGGCGCCCTGATACAGGTCGGGCACGCCGGGCAGCGTGGTGCGCAGCAAGGTCTGCGCGAGGCTGTTGACCGCCGCAGCCGGTGCCACGCTTTGCACGAAGGCCGAGAGAGAAGGCAGGAAGGCCAGTGCGGCCTCGCCCGTCAGCAGCGTCAAGACGAAATCGCGGCTGGCGGCTTCGTAGTCCGCATCGGGCGCGAACCAGTCGGTGCGCAGCTTGGCTTCGCGCTGGGCTTTTTCTTGCCACTGCGCGACACGCTCGGCCAGCTCGCGCACGGCATCGGCGTCATGCCAGTCGAGATCTGCCGGCCAGATCCCGACCAGCGTTTGATACAGCATCCACTGCGCGGCCGGCGACGGGGCGGGGCCGGTCTGCAGATGGCGAATCCATGCGGCGTGTTCCGTACGCCATTGATGTGCGGCGGCCAGCCATTGCGCGGGCCGTTCCGACAGCACGGCCAACCGGGCCCGCACGTCTTCACCGCGCTTGTGGTCGTGCGTGGCGGTGGTGAGCATGGCGTGCGGCCAGGTGTTGGCACGCGCTTGCATGGCGTGATGGAACGCGTTGGCGCTCATCGAGAACTCGCCCGGGTCCGCCCCGACCTCGTTGCGCGACAGCAGCCGCCCGTAGCGGTAGCACGCCGTGTCTTCCACCGCCTTGGCCGCCACCGGCGACGACAACTGCTGGCACCGCCGCAATGCGAGCTGGCGCAGCTTGTCCTGCCCGGCAGGTTGCCCGCCCAGCCAGGCGTCGAGCCGGCCGAGCACCGGTTGATCAACGCGCCGCAGGCAGGTTGCCGCCCCCGACATGGCGGTCTGCACGATGGCCGAATCCTGCGCATCGCGTTGCTGCGCATTCGCATAGGTGCGATACACCGGAAAGTGGACGATCACCTCGGCCAGCGCGCGTCGGATGGCGTGCCATGTCACGTCGTGGCTGCTGCGGTCTTGCTGCGCGACCGCATGCAACGCCGACGCGGCTGCATCGAGTTCCGCCGCAAAGTGCGCATGCAGGACCTGGCGACGTGCGGGTACAGCCGTCGCCGAGAACGGCGCTTCAGCCACCGGTGCGCCAATCCATTCCAGCCAGCCCTGCGTGAGCGCGGTTTCGCCATGTGCATCGTGCAACAGGGCGCCCACCTGGTTCATGAAGTCGTAGCCGCTGGTACCGTCCACGCCCCAGTCGGTTCGCATGGCTTCATCGGGGGCGAGGATCTTTTCGACGACGATCCACGGGTGATTCGTGAGCCGGTCAGCGGGGCGCGCAGCGTGTTCGGCCTGCAGCCGGCGGCGTAGTTGGCGGCAGTACGCGGCCGGGTCGGCCAGGCCATCAACGTGGTCGATGCGCACACCGTCAATCCAGCCCAGACGGTAGAGCCGGAACAGCAGCGCGTGCGTCGCTTCAAAGACTTCGGCGCGCTCCATGCGCAGGCCGGCCAGCGAGCCGATGTCGAAGAAGCGGCGCCAGTTGATCTCGTCGTTGGCGGTGCACCAGTGAGTCAGGCGCCAGTGCTGGCGCGCCATCAGCGCATCGAGCTGATCGGGCTGCGCGTTGAGCGTGCGTACGGCTTCGGCGATATGTGCGGCGCCGGCTTCGGTGGTGGCGAGGTTGCGCAGCGCGTCGCGCGCTTCGGCGGCACGTTCGCGGCGCGTGCGCAATGAGCGATGGGTACCGAGCGCGGCAAAGCGGTCTGCCACCGCATGCGTGGCGGTGTCGGCATTGCCGGCGCGAAGCAGCGTGGCGTAGTCGGCCAGCGCAATCGGGAAGCGGTGGTCGTAATACGCAATGGCCAACCGCGCCGCCGTGTCGTCGTAGGTGAGTTGCAGTCGGCCGCTGGCTAGCGCGTCGGCGTAGCTTTCACCCAGGAACGGCGCGAGCACCTTGTTGCGCAGCGCCGGGTTGGATGGCTGCCACTCGATATCGAAGAAGTTGGCGTACGCGCTGTCAGGGCCGGATTCGAGCACGTCCAGCCACCACGCGTTGTGTGCGCCGCCCACACCCATGTGGTTCGGCACGATATCGACGACGAGCCCCATGTCGCGCGCATGCAGTGCATCCACCAGCCGTTCGAGCGCCGGTTCCCCGCCCAGCTCGGGGTTCACGTGTGTGGGGTCGACAACGTCATAGCCGTGCGTGGAGCCCGGTTGCGCCGTGGTGATGGGCGACGTGTACAGATGCGAAATGCCGAGCGCCGCAAAGTCGTCCAGCAGCGCGCGCGCATGGTCGAAGGTGAAGTCGCGGTGCAGTTGCAGGCGCACCGTGGCGCGCGGCACGCGTTGGAGGGTGACGGGCGCGGGGGTTGTGAGGGGTGTGGTCTGTTCGCTCATGACATGCCGATGCGCGCGTTGGTCAGCGCTGACAGGCGCGCCTGGACCGTGGGCGCGTCGAGCAGCGTCGGGGCGGGCGCCGGCAGACGGCGGCGCCAGTTCGGGTGCGTGTCGATCGTGCTCGGCAGGTTCGGCTGCTCGACAAGGCCAAGCAAATCTTCCAGCGGCACCAGCGCCAGCGGCGTGTTGGCGGCGCCCGTGAACACCGTGGCCGCCGTGGCAAAGTCCTGCGCGCTGGCTTGCAGGATGACGTCGGCTTGCGCCGCGTTGGCGGCACGCGCCTGCTCCAGCGCAGCCTGCAGCGGCGCCACGCCGATCATCGGCACCCCGCCATCGGCCAGCACCAGCCGGTTGTGCTCGGCAAAGGCGGCGACGAGCGCGGCGCGATCGTCCATGCGGCGCGCGTGCGCCTCGCTCTCGCTCATGCCGGCGGGCAGCAGGCCGAGCTGGGCTTGCCAGCGCAGATCGTTGCCGATCCACCAGCCGACGAGCGTGGGCAGATCGTGCGTGCTCGTCATCGCGACGGACGCCGGCGCCCACGTGCGCGGGGCCTTGAAGGGCGCATCGTCGCGCGTGTATTCACGCTCGAACCAGAGGATGCGCATGCCGAGCAGGCCGTCGTCGGCGAGCTTTTCACGCAGCCCTGGCGGCACGGTGCCAAGGTCTTCACCAATGACGATGCAGCGGTTGCGCCACGATTCCAGCGCCACCAGCCGCAGCAGATCCTGCATCGGGTAGCGCAGGTACACGCCGTCGAGCGGCCGTGCGCCATCCGGAATGACCCACAGCCGCATGAGCCCCAGCACGTGGTCGATGCGCACGCCGCCGGGCACGGCCATCACCGCCCGCAGCATCTCGATGAAGGCCGAGAAGCCCTGTGTGCGCATGGCGCGCGGACTGAAGGTCGTCAGCCCCCAGCCTTGGCCCTGCGCGTTGAACACATCGGGCGGTGCCCCCACCGTCACGCCGATCAGCAAGTCGCGCTGCCGGGCCCATGCGTGGCTGCCCGCGCTGTCGGTGCCCACAGCCAGGTCGGCGATGAGGCCGATGGCCATGCCGGCGCTTTCCGCGGTGCGCTGCGCGATGGCCCACTGCCGGGCGGCCGCCCATTGCAGGAAGAGGTGGAAGTTCACCGCGTCCTCATGCTCGCGTGCGAAGGCCTGTACGCCCAGGTAGCTCGGATCCTGATATTGCGCGGGCCACTGCTTCCAATGCGCAGGCCCAAGGTGCGCATTCAGCGCTTCAAAATGCGCGTGGTCGCGCAGGCTGGCGCCGCCATCGATGCAGTACGCGCGGAAATCGTCCAGCAGCCGCTGGGCGACGGCGTCCCCGAGCGGCGCCTGCAACAGGCGGTGGTGCAGCGCACGCAGCACCGTCATGCGGGCGTTGCCGCTGGCCGGCCAGTCGATGAGCTGGGCGGCTTCCAGCCGGGCATAGTCGGCGACGAGGTTGCAGTCGACCACGGCTTGCCGCACGGCTTCGTCTCCGAAGAGCGCGGCGGGGTCGATCATCCATGCGTTCAGGAACAGGCGGCTCGACGGCGAGTACGGCGAATAGCGACGCGCGTCGGCCGTGAACATGGCGTGCACGGGGCTGAGCGCCAGTGCATCCGCACCGCGCTGTGCAAGGTGGCGCGCCAGCGTGCCCGCCGCGGTGTAGTCGCCCAGGCCCGCGCTGCTGGCGGCGCGTTCGGCCTCGCATCGCAAGCCATAGAGCTGCGCGGAGGCGCCCCACACGCGGGTGTCGGCTGGGCGATCGTGCTGGCGCAGCGCGTCGGCCACGCCATAGCAACGCGCTGGGGCGATGGCGAGCGTGGCTTCGATCACGGCGCCTGGTCCGGCGTCGATGGTCAGGCGGTGGTAGCCCACGGCGTGCACCGGCCCCAGGCGCAGCGTTGCATGGTGCTCGCTTGCGCTGACGCTGATCTTGCCCTCGGCGCTGCCGTCCTTTTCCAAGTCGACCCGATAGGGCTGACCGTCCAGCAACGCGGCCTGCGGCGCCGAGGTCTGCAGCACGATCGGCTGTCCGACCACGCCCGTCACAAGCGGGGGGATGGCCACCGCTTCGGCTTCCGCACGCAGGCGCGCCTGGCTTTCCGACACCTGGGCCGGCGTGCCGGCAGGCAGGCCCAGCGTGTGCAGCACGGCGCGCAGCACGTCGTCGGCCACGCGCATGGGGCGGCTGGCAGCGTCTTCCCAGTCGACCAGCAGGCCCGCATCGGTGGCCAGTTGCTGAAGCGGCGTGCGCTGCGTGCCGGAGGCGTTGCTGGTGCGGTCCATGGTGCGTTGGTGGGTTGGTGTGTTGGTGCGTTGCGGTTGTCCGATGTCAGGTGGACGACGGCGTGTGCAGTAAGGCCACGCAGGCGCGCCCCGGCAGGCGATGCGCGATGAGCGCGGCGGCGGCGCCCTCGCGTGATTCGTGCAGCAGATCGGCAGGGCTGCCGGCCAGCACCGTAGGCACCGCCACGGCTTGATCGGACAGATTCACCATCATGGTGAGCACGCTGCCATCGCCCATGCGCCAGCGGGCCAGGGCGCCGGCGTGGCCCAGTGCAACCGCATCGAGCGCGCGTGCATTGGGCAGCCGCGGGATGATCTCTGCGTGACGCAGCGCCAGCAGGCGGTGCATGCGGTTCAGTGTGTTGAGTTGTCCCGGTTCGGCCAGGTTGGCCTCGCCGGGGCAGGAGGCGAGGTAGGTGATTTCATCGTTCGGGTCGGGGATGCGCTCGCGCTGGTGCGGGTCGGCAAATGCCGCGAACTTCGCAAACTCCCTGCGCCGGCCTTCCCGCACGGCTTCGGCCAGCATGCCGTGGTGGCTGGTGAAGTACTGGAACGGGCATGTGCTGCCCCATTCCTCACCCATGAACAGCATCGGAATCTGCGGGCTCAGCAGCAACAGCACCTGCGCGGCGTGCAACGCATCGGGGTGCGCGAGCTGCGTCAGCCGTTCGCCAAAGGCGCGGTTGCCGATCTGGTCGTGGTTCTGCAGGAACAGGACGAACGCGGTGGGCGGCAAGTGCGCGCTCGGCTCACCGCGCGGCGCGTTTTCGTGGATGGGCGACGGCTCGCCCTGGTAGCAGAAGCCGTCCTGCAGCACGCGCGCCAGGCGCTGCGCGGGCGCGTCCGCATAGGCGGCGTAATACGCTTCACGTTCGCCGGTCAGCAGCACGTGCAGCACGTTGTGGCCGTCGTCGTTCCACTGCGCATCGAAGTCGCCATGGGTATCGCCATCGCGCAGCAGCGACGCGGCGTTCTGCTCGTTCTCCAGCACCAGATGCACATGCCGGCCAGGCTCGGCCGACAGCCGTACGCGGGCGGCGAGTTCGCCCAGCCAATCGCGCTCGGTGATGGCGTGCACGGCGTCGAGCCGCAGGCCGTCAAAGCGATATTCCATCAGCCACATCAACGCGTTCTGGATAAAGAACTCGCGCACCTGCGGCATGCGGAAATCGATGGCGGCGCCCCAGGGCGTATGCACATCGTCGCGGAAGAAGCTGCGCGCGTAGTGGTGCAGGTAGTTGCCGTCGGGCCCGAAGTGGTTGTAGACCACATCGAGAAACACCATCATGCCGAGCCCGTGCGCGGTGTCGATCAACGCCTTGAGGTCGTCCGGCGTGCCGTAGCTGGCGTCAGGCGCAAAGGGCAGTACGCCGTCATAGCCCCAGTTGCGCGCGCCCGGAAACTCCGCCACCGGCATCAGCTCGATTGCCGTGATGCCCAGCCGTGCCAGTTCCGGCAGCCGCCCCCGCACCCCCTTGAAGCCGCCCAGCGCGCCGACGTGCAGTTCGTACAGCACCGTCTCGTGCCAGGGCCGCCCCTGCCAATCGGCGTGCTGCCAGCGGTAGCGCTGCGGATCGACGACGAGGCTCGGGCCGGGAATGTCCTGCCATTGCGCGCGTGCGGCCGGGTCTGGCACCGACAGCGTCACGCCGTCGCGGTTGGTGATGCGGTACCGATAGCACGTGCCGGCACTCACGGGGGCGACCGCTGCGTACCAGCCGTCGGGTTCGGCATCCATGCGGATGGCTCCGTCGCCCCGCGCATCGTCGAGGTCGATCCAGGCGGCGGTCGCGTCCGGTGCCCACAGCCGGAAGCGGGTGTTGCCATCAGCCAGGACGGTGGCGCCGAACGGCATGTCGTGTGCAAACCGGGGGGCGGGTGCGGTCATCGCGTGGCGTCTCCATTGTCATCGCTGGCTGCTTGGCCGGCGGTCGGTGCGGCGCGCTCGTCGTCGGTCGCAGGTTGTTCGGGCGTGTCGTTCTGTGGTGCGCTCTGTGGTGCGTTTTGTGTATCGGGAACCTGCCCGAGGGTTTCGCCGCTGGCGTCTGCGTCCGGCTGCCCGGCAATCTGCGCGATCGTGGCGAGCTGCGTGGCCAGCAGCAGCACAACGCTGCGCCCCGCTACTTTCAGCGTGCCGTCGCTGTGCGGCCGAGCGTCTTCGTCGGGCGCTGCGCTATCGATGGCGAGCAGCCAGTCCATGGCCGGCTCGGGCAGCGTGAAGGTCAGGTCCGTCGCCGCACCGTTGATGAGCAGCAGAGCCACATGCGGGCGTGCCTCCGCGTCGACGGTCTCGATGCAGGCGCGGCGCACCGCCAACGCCCGCGCCTCGCTGTCGTTCCATGCGTCGGGCGAGAGTACCTGGCCGCGCTCATCGAACCAGGCGATGTCCGGCACGCCCGGCAGGATCTCGGTGTTGCCGTGCACGTAATGCGGCCAGCGCAGCGCGGGGCTTGCCTTGCGCAGCGCGATCAGCCGCGCCGTATAGCGCGCGAGCGCCTGCCCGGGGTCTTTCTGCAGCAATGACCAGTCGAGCCACGACAGGGCGTTGTCTTGGCAATAGGCGTTGTTGTTGCCGTCTTGCGTGCGGCCGAATTCATCGCCCGCCAGTAGCATCGGCGTGCCATTCGAGAAGAACACCGTCGCCAGCAGCGCACGCGTCACGCGTTCGCGCAGGGCCTGGATGGCGGGGTCCTGGGTGGGGCCCTCGGTGCCCCAGTTGGCGCTGCAGTTGTCGTTGTGGCCGTCGCGGTTGTCTTCGCCGTTGGCATCGTTGTGCTTGTCGGCGTAACTGACCAAGTCGTGCAGCGTGAAACCGTCATGCGAGGCCACGTAGTTGATCGATGCCCAAGGCCGGCGGTGACGGCGGTCGAACAAGTCGCCACTGCCCGTCAGGCGCGCGGCGAGGTCGGGCCGCTGGCCCGAGTCACCGCGCCAGAAGCGGCGGATGCCATCACGAAAGCGGTCGTTCCATTCCGCAAAACCGGGCGGGTGGTTGCCGACCTGGTAGCCGTCAGGGCCCACGTCCCAAGGTTCGGAGATCAGCTTGACGGTGGAAAGCACGGGGTCTTGCCGTATGGCATCGAAGAAGCCCGAGCCCTGATCGAAGCCGTTACCCTCGCGCCCGAGCGTGACGCCCAGGTCAAAGCGGAAGCCGTCCACGTGGAATGCGTTGACCCAGTAGCGCAGCGAATCCATCACCATCTGCAGCACGCGCGGGTGCGACAGGTTGAGCGTGTTGCCGCAGCCCGTGTCGTTGATGTAGTAACGCTCCTGGCCCGGCACGAGGCGGTAATAGCTCGCGTTGTCCAGCCCGCGGAACGACAGCGTCGGCCCCAGCTCGCTGCCTTCGCACGTGTGGTTGTAGACCACGTCGAGCAACACCTCGATGCCCGCCGCATGCAGCCGCCGGATCGCCACCTTCAGCTCATGCAGCGATGGCGCCGACAGGTACGACGGCTCGGGCGCAAAGAAGCACAGCGTGTTGTAGCCCCAGTAGTTGCGCAGGCCGCGCTCGACCAGAAACTGGTCCTGCAGGAAGGCATGAATGGGCAGCAGTTCGATGGCGGTGATGCCCAGCCGCTGCAGGTGGTCAATGAAGACGCTATCGCCGAGCGCGCTGAACGTGCCGCGCTCGGGGGGCAGCAGGTCTTCGCGCAGCATCGACATCCCCCGCACGTGGCCCTCATAGATGACCGTGCGCGACCACGGCGTGTTCGGGCGGACATCGTTGCCCCAGTTGAACGACTCATCGGTGACGACGGCCTTGGGCATGGCGGGGGCGCTGTCGCGGCGGTCGAACGAAAGGTCCCCACGGTTGGAATTGAGCCGATAGCCGAACAGCGCATCGGACCAGCGCAGCGAGCCCACCAGCCGGCGGGCGTAAGGGTCGAGCAGCAGCTTGTGCGGGTTGAAGCGATGGCCGTGCTGCGGCTCCCACGGGCCGTAGGCACGGTAGCCGTAGACGAGGCCGGCTTCCACACCGGGCAGGTAGCCGTGCCAGACCTCATCGGTGCATTCGGGCAGGGCGAAGCGGGTCAGTTCCTTTCGGCCGGTGGGGTCGAAGATGCAGAGTTCGATCTTGCTGGCGTTGGCCGAGAAGACGGCGAAGTTGATGCCCAGGCCGTCCCATTGGGCGCCTAGGGGGAAGGGTTTGCCGGGGGAGAGGGTTTTGGGGAAGCGGAGCATTAGAGGCTGTTTCGTTGTGCGTCTTTTTGGCTTGGTGGTGCATCCTTGTTTCGTACCCTGCCGGGCACGACTTACTTTTCTTTGTCTTGCCAAAGAAAAGTAAGCAAAAGAAAGGCGCGCCCGAGATGGCGACCCCCTCCTTGAATTTTCGTAAGCGGGCGGAGAACGGGAAAACTCGCTGCGCTCAGACAGTTCCCGTTCTTTTTTCCGCCCGCTTACGAAAATTCAAGGCGCCATCTAGGGCAGGGACGGCCAAACCGGCTCGGCACCGCCCGTGGCGCTGGGTGCTTCTTTCTGTCGAGGCTCAAAGCCCCGGGATTGGGTTTCTGAACGTCAACGTTGGCGTTCGGAACCTCAACGATGAAGTTCAGAACCTCAACGTTGGCGTTCGAGTACTTCAACGTCGGCGTTCAGAACCTTGATGTCGAAGTCTCCGAACCGCAAAGCTGAGGTTCAGAACCTCAAAGTCCGAGTTCAGAACCTCAAAGTCCAGGTTCAGAACCTCAAAGTCGAAGTCTCTCAACTCCAAAGCACCCGTTCACAACTTCGATGTACGCGTTCTGAACTTCGAAGTTGAACTGCAGAACCCCCAGTCACAGCAAGAACATGGCGCACGAAGCCGCGTGCTCCCACGCCAACGCTAGTGCCACGACGGTGTAGCCGTACCCTGCCCTAGATGGCGCCTTGAATTTCTGTTGCAGAGAGGAAAAAGGAAGGGAAACTGTCTGAGCGAAGCGAGTTTTTCCCTTCCCCTCTCTGCGACATAAATTCAAGGAGTCTTTCGCCATCTCGGGCGCGCCTTTCTTTGCTTACTTTCTTTGGCAAGACAAAGAAAGTGAGTCAGCCCCGGCAGGGGATGAAAGAAAGGCAAACCACCAACACCAAAACAAAAACCCAAAACAAAAATCAAACCTTCAAAACCACAACCCCCAACGGCGGCAGCCTCAACACCAACGACTGCCCCTGCCCATGCGCGGCCACGTGGTCCACATCCACCGCCCCGCCGTTCCCGAAATCGCTGCCGCCATACACGGCAGCATCCGTGTTCAGCACCTCCCGCCAGTGCGTGGCCCCGTCCGCCGGCGGCACGCCAATGCGATACCCCTCCCGCGGCACCGGCGTCATGTTCGCCACCACCAGCATCGGCCGCCCTTCGCCATCCAGCCGCAGGAACGCAAACACGCTGTTGGTGCGGTCGTCGCCAATCACCCAGTTAAACCCCTCGGGCGCCGTGTCCCGCGCATGCAATGACGGTTCATTCCGGTACAGCGCGTTCAGGTCATGCACCAGCCGCTGCACGCCACGGTGCCGCGGGTCGTCCAGCAGGTGCCATTCGGGCGAGGCATCGTGGTTCCATTCGCCCACCTGCCCGAACTCGCTGCCCATGAACAGCAGCTTCTTGCCCGGGTGCGTCCACATGAACGCGAGATAGGCGCGCAGGTTCGCCAGCCGTTGCCATTCATCGCCGGGCATCTTGCCCAGCAGCGAGCCCTTGCCGTGGACCACCTCGTCGTGCGAGATCGGCAGGATGAAGTGCTCGGAGAACGCGTACACCAGCCCGAACGTCATGCCGTCGTGATGGTGCTGGCGGTACACCGGGTCGCGCTGCATGTAGTGCAGCGTGTCGTGCATCCAGCCCATGTTCCACTTGTAGTCGAAGCCCAGGCCGTTGAATTCCACGGGCGCGGTCACGCCGGGCCAGGCGGTCGATTCTTCGGCGATGGTGATGGCGCCGGGGCAGCGTTCGTGCACGACCGTGTTCATCTGCTGGATGAACGCGACGGCCTCCAGGTTTTCGCGGCCGCCGTAGCGGTTGGGCACCCATTCGCCGGCGCGGCGCGAGTAGTCGCGATAGAGCATCGACGCCACGGCATCCACGCGCAGGCCGTCGATATGGAAGCGCTCCAGCCACTCCAGCCCGCTGGCGATCAAAAAGCCGCGCACTTCGTTGCGGCCGAAGTTGTAGATGAGCGTGTTCCAGTCCTGATGGAAACCTTCGCGCGGGTCCTGGTGTTCGTACAGCGCGGTGCCGTCAAATTGCGCCAGCCCGTGCGCGTCGGTCGGGAAGTGCGCGGGCACCCAGTCGACGATGACGCCCAGGCCAGCCTGGTGGCAGCGGTCCACAAAGCGCGCAAACGCCTCCGGCGCCCCAAAGCGCGCAGAGGGCGCAAACAGCCCCAGCGGCTGATAGCCCCAACTGCCGCCAAACGGATGCTCCGCCACCGGCAGCAGTTCAATGTGCGTGAAGCCAAGCGCCGTGACGTACGGAATCAGCCGGTCGGCCAGTTCATCCCATTGCAGGTTGCGGCCGCCGTCTTCCAGATCGCGCAGCCACGAGCCGGCATGCACTTCATAGATGCTGATGGGCGCGTCGGGTTTTTGGCGTTCGGCGCGCGTTTGCATCCACGCGTCGTCGTTCCAGCGCAGCGGCGCCGGGTCGGCCACCACCGAGGCGGTGGCGGGCGGCGGTTCGGTCTGGCGGGCGGCGGGGTCGGCCTTGACCATCAGCCGGCCGTCGGCGCCGATCAGTTCGAACTTGTAGCGCGCGCCGGGGCCGACGCCCAGGCCGCTGGGCAAAAACAGTTCCCACACACCGGCCTGATGGCGCAGGCGCATGGGGTGGCGACGGCCGTCCCACTGGTTGAACTCGCCCACCACCGACACACGCTGCGCATTCGGTGCCCACACCGCAAAGCGCACGCCGCTGATGCCGTCGATGCGCATCGCCTGCGCGCCCAGGCAGCTTGCGAGCGCCCAGTGCGTGCCCTCGTTCAGCAGATGCAGGTCCAGATCGCCCAGCAGCAGCCCAAAGGCGTATGGGTCTTCGGTTTCCTGCACGGCTTCATGGCCGGTGCCCGCAGGCCAGATGATGCGCAGGCGATACAGCTCCGGGTGGCCATACACGTCCTGCGCATCGGCGCGCAGTGGCCCGTGGAACAGCCCCGTACGCCCGACCTGCGTCATCTCCGTGATGATCTGGCCGCGCGAGTCGATGGCCTGCACGCGGCGCGCGCCCGGGTAGAAAGCGCGCACGACCCAGCGCGCGCCGTCCTCGGTGTCCAGGCGATGCGGGCCCAGCACGGCGAATGGATCACCCAGGCGGCCATGCGTGAGCGCATCGACGCGCATCTGGTCGACGCCCGGTGGCGGCACGATCGGCGCCTCGGGTTCGGTGGCGGTCTTGGTTGGGGTGGCAAAGTCGAGCGCGGTCACGGTGGGCCTCCGGTCGAGTCTTCCGCAGCGGGCGGTGGTGGCTCTGCATGCAGCAGGCGACGTGCCACCCGCGTGAAGCCTTCCAGCGGAATGGGCAGCCAGGTCGGACGGTTGGATGCTTCGTAGTTGACCTCGTACGCGGCCTTTTCCAGCAGGAAAAGATCGAGCAGGTGCAGATCGATCACGGGCTGATCGAGCGCGTTCAGATCGGGCCCGCGAATGGCAGCGGCGTACGCCTCCAGGAAGCGCTCGGTGGACGCAGCGCGGAAGCGCTCCAGCAGGACGTTGCGGCGCTCCTGCGCGGGCCCGGCCACGTGCTCGGGGCCTTGCCGCATGGCGCCCACCACGTAGTCGAGCGAGCGCATCAGCCCGGCGACGTCGCGCAGCGGGCTCGTCTTGCGCCGGCGTTCTTCCACAGGGCGCGACGGCTCGCCTTCAAAGTCGATCAGGAAGGCATCGCCCTGCGCCACCAGCACCTGGCCGAGGTGGAAATCACCATGGATGCGCGACAGCGTGGCGCCCAGGCCGTCTTCGGCATGCGCGCGCGCGGCGTCGAGCAGCGACTGGTGTTGCGACAGCAGCCATTGCACGTCGGGTTGCCGCGGGCTGTCGGGGTTTTGCTGTTGCCAAGCCATGAGGTTGTCGTGCGCGCGGGTCAGCTGTTCGCTCACGCGGGCGATCCAGTAGGCGGCATCGTCAGTGTCGGCAATGCGCGCACCGAAGTTCGGGTCTTCGGTGGGCGCCGCCAGTGCGGCATGCAGTTCGCCCAGCCGCGTGCCGATCACGCCGATGAAGTTGACGTAGCCGGCCAGCGCCTCGTCGGTATCCACGCGCGCTTCCGAGACGGCCACCGGAGACGATTCACCATCGCCCGTGGTCACGCCTTCCATCTGCACGGCCAGTTCGTCGATGGTGCGCCGCAGGTAGTCCAGCGCCCATGTCCAGGCATCGCCCTGGTTGGGCACAAAGCTCTGCATGACCGCCAGCGTCGAACGTTCGCCGTCGGCAGCGTGGTGAGAAACCTCGCCGATCAGCGCCGCTGTGTTGGCATAGCCCACGCGCGTGAGGTGGCGCGTCATCTCCACCTCGGGGTGGACGCCCGCTGCGATACGCCGGATGAGCTTGACGATGACAGACTCGCCAATCACCAGCGAGCTGTTGGATTGTTCGGCCGCGAGCCACTGGATGGGCGTGTCGGGCGCCAGCGGCAGCGGCGCAGGCCGTGTGCTGCCGGCTTCGGGCGACACAGCGGGCTCTGCCAGTTCTGCGATGTGCGGCTCGGGCTCGAACCGCACGGTGCCGTCATTGGCCTCCAATGTGGTACCGCGCACGAGGTTGGTGAGCAGCGCGCGGGCGAAGGTCTCGGTGGTGAAGGCGTCGGTCAGGTAGCCGACATGGCGGCCGCGCCGCACGCGCGCCAGCGCCAGCTGAATGGGCAGTGCCGGCAGCGTGGACGATTCCCAGGCGATGGAAAGCGGCAGCAGGTAGCGCTCGACGCGCTCGGTGCCGTCGGGGCTGCCCAGTGTGACGGCCACTTCGTTGAAGAACACCTCGGGCCGCGTTGCTCCGGCCAGCGGGCGATTGGTGGATGCCGCATCTACAGGCACGGTCGCGCCCCATGCAAACTTCGCGCCGCGCAGCACGCTGTCCTTGGCGGCAAACCAGCGGCGCTTCGGCAGATACGTCGGCAGGATTTCGCGTTCGATCAACTGGCGGTGCGCCTCGCGCTGCCGCGTGTCGGCCAGGGCATCGAGCCCCGCGCGCAGCACGAGCGTCGTGAACTCGGGCAGCTGCTCGGCGGCCGGTTGCGCCCAGGTCGGCCCCGGCTCGTTCTCGCGCAGCTCCAGCCAATAGAAGGCGTACGGCGGCAGCGTGAGCAGATACGACAACTGCCCGATGGGCGGAAACGCCGTCCCGCCGATCAGTTCCACCGGCACGCGCTGCGCAAAGGCGGACAAGTCCAGCTCCACAGCCTGCGAGGCGCGGGAGAGATTGGCCACGCAGAGGATGGGCGCCTCGCCTTCCAGCGCGCGGATATACGCCAGCACCTTGCGGTTGGACGGCTGCAGGAACTGGATGGAACCCCGGCCGAACACGCGATGCCGCTTGCGCGTGGCCAGCAGCCGGCGTGTCCAGTTCAGCAGCGAATGTGCGTCGCGGCTCTGCGCTTCCACATTCACCGATTCATAGCCGTACAGCGAGCCCATGATGGCGGGCAGCACGAGCTGTTCGGGGTCGGCGCGCGAGAAGCCGCCGTTGCGGTCGGGGGACCACTGCATCGGCGTGCGCACGCCGTCGCGGTCGCCCAGGTGGATGTTGTCGCCCATGCCGATTTCGTCGCCGTAGTACATGACGGGCGTGCCGGGCATGGAGAACAGCAGGCTGTTCATCAGCTCGACGCGGCGGCGGTCGCGTTCGAGCAGCGGTGCGAGCCGGCGTCGGATGCCCAGATTCAGGCGCGCACGGCGGTCGCTGGCGTAGACCTCCCAGAGGTAGTCGCGCTCGGCGTCGGTCACCATTTCGAGCGTCAATTCGTCGTGATTGCGCAGGAAGATGGCCCATTGGCAGCCGGGCGGCACCTCCGGCGTCTGACGCATGATGTCGGTGATCGGGAAACGGTCTTCACGCGCGATCGCCATGTACATGCGCGGCATCAGCGGGAAGTGGAACGCCATGTGGCACTCGTCGCCGGCACCGAAGTATTCCTGCGTGTCTTCCGGCCACTGGTTGGCCTCGGCCAGCAGGAGGCGGTTCTTGAATTCGCCGTCCATGGCCGCGCGAATCTTGCGCAGGACTTCGTGCGTCTCGGGCAGGTTCTCGTTCGACGTGCCTTCGCGTTCCACGAGATACGGTACGGCATCGAGCCGCAGACCATCCACGCCCAGGTTCAGCCAGAACTTCATCACGCCGATCACGGCCTTGAGCACGCGCGGGTTGTCGAAGTTGAGATCGGGCTGGTGCGAGTAGAAACGGTGCCAGTAGTACGCATTGGCGACCGGGTCCCACGTCCAGTTGGAGGGCTCGGTGTCGATGAAGATGATGCGCGTGCCGGCGTACTTCTTGTCGTTGTCGGACCACACGTAGAAGTCGCGCAGCGCAGAACCCGGCTTGGCGCGCCGCGCACGCTGGAACCACGGGTGCTGATCCGACGTGTGGTTGATGACCAGTTCCGTGATCACGCGCAGGCCCCGCGCATGCGCTTCGGCAATGAAGCGGCGCACGTCGGCCATGGTGCCGTAATCAGGGTGGACGCCGCGGTATTCGGCGATGTCGTAGCCGTCGTCACGGCGCGGCGACGGATAGAACGGCAGCAGCCAGATGACGTCCACGCCCAGCTCGGCGATGTAGTCGAGCTTGGAGATCAAACCGGGGAAGTCGCCGACGCCGTCGTTGTCGGAATCGCAGAACGATTTGACATGCAGCTGATAGATGACGGCGTCCTTGTACCAGAGCGCGTCGTCCACCAGCAGCGCGGTCGGATTGCGCGTCATGACGGGTTTTCCTCCGAAGGCAGGGCCGGGCGCACGCGCCAGATGGCAAACGGCTGCTCGGGTTCAAGGCGGATGTGCTGCCACTTGCCGCGCCAGACCGTGCGCTGGCCGTTGACCAGGTTCTCGGCCATCAGCGCGCCGTGGTCGGGCAGGCCCCATTGCCACAGTGGCAGTTCGATGTCGGATTCGTGCGCGTGGTGCGGGTCGAGGTTGATGGCGACGAACACCGTGTTGTCACCAAAGCGGTCCGGCGACAGGGCGTTGGCCAGTTCGGCCTGCGAGGTTTCCAACCGCGCCGGCAGCACGGGCGGCGTCGATTTGCTGAAGAACAGGATCTGGTCGCCCGAGGCCGGCTGGAACGTCACGCCCAGATGCGAGTGCAGCGCCGGGTTGGCCCGCCGGATGCGATTGAGCAGGGCGATTTCCTTGACGATGTTGCCGGGGCGGTTGTGGTCCCACGCACGCAACTGGTATTTCTCGGAGTCGAGGTACTCCTCCTTGCCGGGCACCGCGGCGCCTTCGCACAGCTCGAAGCCGTTATAGACGCCCCACAGGCCCGACAGCGTGGCCGCCAGCGCCGCACGAATCAGGAAGCCCGGCCTGCCCGACGTCTGCAGGAACACCGGGTTGATGTCGGGCGTGTTGACGAAGAAGTGCGGGCGGAAATATTCACGCACCGGCGTGCGCGTCAGCTCGGTCAGGTAATCGATGAATTCCTGCTTGGTGTGCCGCCACGTGAAGTACGTGTACGACTGCGAGAAGCCGACCTTCGCCAGCCGGTACATCACCTTGGGCCGCGTAAAGGCTTCCGACAGGAACACCGTATCCGGATAGCGCGCGCGCACCTCGCCGATCATCCATTCCCAGAACGGCAGCGGCTTGGTGTGCGGGTTATCGACGCGGAACAGGCGCACGCCTTCGTCTGCCCAGAACATCACCACGTCGCGCAGCGCCGTCCACAGGCCGGGCTTGGCGTCGTCGGCATAGAAGTCGACGTTGACGATGTCTTCGTACTTCTTGGGCGGGTTCTCGGCGTATTTGATGCTGCCGTCGGGGCGCCATGCAAACCAGCCGGGGTGCTCGCGCAGCCAAGGGTGATCGGGTGAGCATTGAATGGCGAAGTCCAGCGCCAGCTCCAGGCCCTTCTCACGCGCCGCGCGCATCAGGCGGCGGAAGTCTTCGAGCGTACCGAGCTGCGGATGGATGGCGTCGTGCCCGCCTTCGGCAGCGCCGATCGCGTATGGGCTGCCCGGGTCGTCGGGCTCCGCGCGCAGGCTGTTGTTGCGTCCCTTGCGGTTGGTGCGCCCGATGGGGTGGATGGGCGGGAAGTACAGCACGTCGAAGCCCATGCCGCGGATGGCGCCCAGGCGGCGGATCACATCGTCGAAGGTGCCGTGCCGCTGTTCGTCATCCGACGCGGAACGCGGAAACAGTTCGTACCAGCTCGCGAACGCTGCGCCAGCACGTTCCACGTCGAGCGGGTACGCCACGCTTTCGACATAGAAGGGCCGGTAGTGCGAGGCCTGCGCCATCACCTGTGCGGTCACCGGGTCCAGCAGCAGCTTGAGACGGTGCGCGTGATCGGCATCCGCCAGCAGTCGGGCCAGCTTGTGCAGCGCCTCGGCGGCTGCGTCCTGCGGGGCGTGCTCGGCTGCCTGTGCGACCAGCCGTGCGCCTTCTTCCAGCTCCAGCGTCACGTCAACGCCGGCCGTATGCTTCTTCTCCAGCTCAGACCGATAGGTGCCGAAGGCATCGCGCCACGCAGCAACGGCGTACAGGTGCCGCCCCAGCCGTTCCGGCCGGAATGCGCCGCGCCAGCGATCGTTGCCCAGGGCCACCATCGGCACGTGCTGCCAGGCCTCTTCATCCTGTGCACGCCACAGCAGGTGGACGGCCAATTTGTCGTGCCCGTCCATCAGCACGTCGGCCTCGACCACGATGTCGTCGCCCACCAGGCGCTTGACGGCAAAGCGTCCGTCTTCAACGGAGGGCTGCACCTGTTCGATACCGATGCGCGGCGCGGCAATGGCTGCGTTGACAGGGTCCTTCGCTTCGCCGGCCTTGGCGCGCGGGCTCTTGGCGGGCTTGGCGGCCGCAGGAGCGCGCACCGGGGCATTGCGGAAGACGCGCCAGACCTGCACATCGCCGGGCAGCAGATCGATCTCGGCCAAGGGCCGGGCGTTGGCACGCAGCGTGTCGTCGCAACTGCCGACGGGCTCCGTCAGCAGATCGAGCGCCACGCCGCGCGTAAAGCCGCCGGCCACGCCGGGCAGGAAGTGGTCGGCATGCACCGACACGCCCATGTAGAGGTCGGGGTTGATGACCGTCAGCGTGGCGGCATCGCCTGCGCGCAGGTCCGGGCCATCGGCGCGCAAGAGGGCGGTGGCCGGCGCGTCGGGGCCGGTCAGCATGCGCAGTTCGGCGTGCGGCGCGACGGTATTCGTCTGGCGTGCGGCGCGGATGGTCGCATTCACATCACGCACTGCATCGCTCAGGTCGAATGCGGCGTGCGCGTCGATCCATTGCTGGTCGGAGGGGTCACCGCGCTCGGCCAGCATCGGCAGCAGTGCGCCGCGTTCGAAGCCCAGCGGCATCAGCCAGCCGGCATCGAGCGTATCCGCCACGTGCAGGAGACGGCGGTAGGCCCGTTCGCGGATCATCGCGTCGCCAAACGCCTGGCCGTAGCGCGTGCCGAACGGCGCTTCCACCGTGGCGATGGGCGGTGCGACGGCGACGAGGCGCGCGTGTTCTTCCACCATCCAGCCGGCGCGGAAATCCCACCAGCGCAGCGACGAAAACGTCGCGTCAAAGCCGGCGCCCGCCAGTGCGTCGATGGCCGCGCCGTCCATGCCGGGCGTCCACGCCAGGAAGCGGACGGCATCGGCCTCCTTGCGCACGTCGGCGATCAGCGTGCGCCAACGTTCGGCAGGCAAGCGGCCCGGCGCTTCGCAGCGGAATCCGCCGATGCCCAATGCGGCCCAGTTGCGCAGCTGCTGCGTCCACCACGTGAGGATGGCGTCGGCGGTGCGCGGGTCGTCGTGGCGGAACGAAGCCACCTCGAGGTGCGACGGCGGCAGGCGCGGGTCGAGCGCGTCGCCGTCTTCGGCGTGGCTGGCGAACCAGTCGGGGTGGTCGGCACGCAGCGGCGCATCGATGGCAACGCGGTCGATCACGAGGTCGAGCAACAACGTCAGCCCGCGCGCGCGGCAGGCTTCGGCCAGCGTGCCGAGCGCGGCGTCGGCCGGCCCGCCGCCCAGCGCTGCATGCAGCTGCGCATGGTCCCGCGTGACGAAGACGTTGCCGGCCGCACCCACGGCAAACGGCGGCGCCATCAACACATGGTCAAAACCCAGTGCGGCAATGCGATCGAGCACGCCATCCCATCGGTCGAGCCTGCCCAGCTGCAATGGATGGACGTAGCAGATGGCGGGCGCATACGCAGGCTCGACGGCGGCCGGCGGGGCTGCGGTGGGCGTGGCGGCCGGCTTCGCTACCGACTGGGCTTTGCTGCCGGGCGGCTTGGCCGCCTTCAGTGCGGCCGTGTTTTTACGTGAAGAGGCGGGCTTGGGCGACTTGGTCTCGGGCATGCGTGAAAGCGGGGCAGGGCGTCAGGCGCGGTCAGGCACGGATTTTTTCGGCACTGGCTGCGCGCGCCACCGCGTGCGCCCGGATCTCGTCGGACAGCGCCGTCGAGCGTCGCCGCGCCGGCGTACGCACAGGTTGTTCGGGGCGGGGCGTGTGCAGCGCGTCGGTTGCGGCCGGCGTCTGCGCAAGCGCAACGGCGGGCATGGGTGTGGCAGCAGGTACCAGGTTGCGGTACAGCGCGATGTATTCGCGGGCCGGCTGCGACCAGCCGAAGTCGGTCGTCATGCCGTTGTATTGCAGGATGCGCCACGCCTGCGGCTGGGCGAAGACATGCAGCGCACGCTCCACGGCGGCGACCATGGCGTCGGCGGTGTCGCCGTCAAACAGGAAACCTGTGGCCCCGTGCAGCGCCGCTTCGGGCGAGCCATGGTCGGTGATCGTGTCCATCAGGCCGCCCACGCGCGAGGCGATCGGCACCGTGCCGTAGCGCATCGAATAGAGCGGCGTCAGGCCACACGGCTCGAAGCGGCTGCCATGCAGCAGGATGTCGGCGCCGGCGTGCAGCAGGTGCGCATAGGCCTCGGTGTAGCCGATCTTCGCGGCCACCTGGCGCGGATAGCGCGCCGCCAGTTCGGCCATGCCGGTCTCGTATGCGTGTTCACCGCAGCCGAGCACGGCCACCTGCAATTGCGGGTTGGATTCGAGCAGCTGCGGCAGCGCCTGCAAGGTCACGTCAGCCATCTTCTGATGCGTCAAGCGGCTGCCCACGGCCAGGAGCGGCGCCTTCGGGTCTTCCGGCAGGCCGAAGCGTTGCTGCAGGACGCGCTTGGCGGTTTGCTTGCCGCTCAGGTTGGAAGCAACAAACGGCTGCGGCAGAAGCGGATCCTTCGAGGGGTTCCACACATCGTTGTCGATGCCGTTGAGGATGGCGACCAAGTCTTGCTGGCGTGCGCGCAGCAGGTCCTGCATGCCGCAACCTGCCGCTTCGGACAGGATTTCGCGCGCATAGGCGTGGCTCACGGTGGTGATGCGATCGGCCCACAGCAGGCCCGCCTTCAGGAAGCTGAACTGGCCCCAGAACTCGGCTTCGTGCGCCGCATCGGGCGGCACGCCAATGTCCGGCACCACGTGCATCGGGAAATTGCCCTGGAACGCAAGGTTATGGACGGTAAACACCGTTTTCACCGGCACCTGCGCCCGCTTGACGAACAGCGGCACCAGCCCCGCGTGCCAGTCGTGCGCCTGCACGATGTCAGCGCGATGCACGCCCGGCACGCCCCCGGCCACGCGCGCAGCCGCCTGGCTGAATGCCGCAAAGCGCAGCGCGTTGTCTTCGTACGGCTCGCCGTGGTCGTCCAGGTATGGGTTGCCCGGCCGCGCGAATAGGGCCGGTGCGTCGAACAGCAGGACCGGAATGCCCTGTGCGCCCATGCGGCCGCTCAAGAGGCGCGCGCGGCCGCCAGGCAGGTCGGTCCATTCGCACACCGTGTGCGTGTGCTGCAGCTGGGCGATGGCGTCGGGATAGCCCGGCAGCATCACCGTGACTTTCATGCCGGCGCGCCGAAGCGCGCTCGCGCACGCTCCAACCATATCTCCGAGCCCACCGGTCTTGGCCAGCGGCACAGCTTCAGAAGCGACGAAGAGAACGTTCAGCGACAAGGTCATGCTCCCGAGGGAATTCGCCTGCCGGGCCGTCCAGCTGATCAACAGCGGAGGCGCCGATGCATGGCGGAGGGGGTTGCGATCGACCTCCTCGCGCAAGACCTATGCCAGTCAGACAGACGCTGACAAGGCAGGGGGTCTTTGCTGGCGCGGCCTGGGCTGTACGTGATGTACGCGCGGCAGTGGCACGTGCAGCGTGTGCAACCTGCGGGTGCGCTGTGTAATTTCGTCTATGCGTGCGGGCGCACGTTGGGAGATGGGCCGGTTCAGGCTCCGAAGGCCGAGCTGGCCGCGCAATAGAAAAAAACAATCGACGAAATCATATCAATCAACTTGTGCAATGCACTGATCGACGATACGATCCACTCCGTTGTCAACCAAGCAACCCAACCGAAAACCACTATGTCGCTGATCAATACTCAAGTCCAACCGTTCAAGGCCCAAGCGTTCCACAACGGCAAGTTCATCGAAGTCACGGATGAGTCGCTCAAGGGCAAGTGGTCCGTGCTGATCTTCATGCCGGCCGCATTCACCTTCAACTGCCCGACCGAAGTGGAAGACGCAGCGGACAACTACGCTGAATTCCAGAAGGCTGGCGCCGAGGTCTACATCGTCACGACCGACACGCACTTCTCGCACAAGGTGTGGCACGAAACGTCGCCGGCCGTGGGCAAGGCTCAGTTCCCGCTGGTGGGTGACCCGACGCACGCGCTGACCAACGCATTCGGCGTGCACATTCCGGAAGAAGGCCTGGCACTGCGCGGCACGTTCGTGATCGACCCGCAAGGCGTGATCAAGACGATGGAAGTGCACGACAACGCCATCGCCCGTGACGTGAAGGAAACCCTGCGCAAGCTCAAGGCTGCCCAGTTCGTCGCCAACAACCCGGGCAACGTGTGCCCGGCCAAGTGGAACGAAGGCGCGAAGACCATCAAGCCGTCGCTGGACCTGGTCGGCAAGATCTAAGTAGTCAAGGCTGTTGCTGCAGAAATGCAGCGTGAAAAACGGCCGGCTCTGCCGGCCGTTTGCTTAAGGGCGCAGGCATGTGCCGCGCCCTGTCACTGAATCAAAACGAATAAAGGAAGTCGTCATGCTGGATGCTGATGTCAAGGCCCAACTGAAGGCCTACCTCGAACGCCTCGTGCAGCCCATTGAGCTGGTCGCCAACGTCGATGACAGCGAGGGCTCCCGCGACATGATGGACCTGCTGCGCGACGTGGCCGAGCAGTCCAGCATGATCGTGCTGACCGAGCAACGCGATGCCGCCGAGCGCGCACCGTCGTTCCTGATCCGCCGCACCGGCGCCGATGTGAGCGTGCGTTTTGCCGCCATCCCGACTGGCCACGAGTTCACCTCGCTCGTGCTGGCACTGCTGCAAGTGGGAGGCTATGCGCCCAAGCTCGAAGCCGACGTCATCGAGCAGATTCGCAATATCGAAGGGGATTTCCGCTTCGAGACCTACATGTCGCTCACGTGCCAGAACTGCCCGGACGTGGTCCAGGCGCTGAACGTGATGTCCGTGATCAACCCGCGCATCCAGCACGTCGCCATCGACGGCGCGCTGTATCAGGGCGAAATCGAGGCACGCCAGATCATGGCCGTGCCGACCGTGTTCCTGAACGGCGAGACGTTCGGCACGGGCCGCATGGGCGTGGAAGAAATTCTCGCCAAGATCGACACCGGCGCTGCCGCGCGTGATGCTGAAAAGCTGGCCGCCAAGGAAGCGTTCGATGTGCTGATCGTCGGTGGTGGCCCGGCCGGCGCGGCGGCTGCCGTGTACGCGGCCCGCAAGGGCGTGCGCACCGGCGTGGTGGCCGAGCGTTTTGGCGGCCAGGTGCTCGACACGCTGGGCATCGAGAACTTCATCTCCGTGCAGGAGACCGAAGGGCCGAAGTTTGCCGCCGCGCTGGAGCAGCACGTGCGCCAGTACGACGTCGACATCATGAATACGCAGCGCGCGGTCAAGCTCACGCCGGCAGACAAGCCGGGCGGCCTTGCCGAGGTGACGCTCGCCAACGGCGCGGTGCTCAAAGGCCGCTCGGTCATCCTGTCGACCGGCGCGCGTTGGCGCAACGTCAACGTGCCGGGTGAGCAGGAGTACAAGAACAAGGGCGTGGCGTACTGCCCGCACTGCGATGGCCCGCTGTTCAAGGGCAAGCGCGTGGCCGTCATCGGCGGCGGCAACTCGGGCGTGGAAGCGGCCATCGACCTGGCCGGCCTGGTGAACCACGTCACGCTGCTGGAATTCGCCAGCGAGCTGAAGGCCGATGCCGTGCTGGTGCGCAAGCTGCAAAGCCTGCCGAATGCGACGATCGTCACCAACGCGCAGACCACCGAGATCACCGGTGACGGCCAGAAGGTCAATGGCCTGCGCTACAAGAGCCGCGTCGATGGCGTTGAGCACACTGTCGCGCTGGAAGGCGTGTTCGTGCAGATCGGCCTGGTGCCCAACACCGAATGGCTGGACGGTGCGGTCGAGCGCAATCGCTTTGGCGAGATCGTCGTCGATGCACGCGGCCAGACCAGCGCGGAAGGCGTGTTTGCCGCAGGCGATGCGACCACGACGCCGTACAAGCAGATCATCATCGCCACCGGCGATGGCGCGAAGGCCGCACTGTCGGCGTTCGATCATCTGATCCGCGTGCCGCTGGCCGAAGCTGCCTGAAGCTGAACTGAGCCGTATCCGTACCAAGCCGGACTTCGCGACAAGCGGGTCCGGCTTTTTCTTTGGTGCCTCGGCGTTCAGCCGGCAGCCGACTGCAGCGCCTGCGCACGCGCCGCGCACATCTCGACAAGACGATCGCGCAGCGCACGCCCCGCGCTGTCGAGATCCGGTCGTGCAAACAGCGCCAGTTCCAGCCCGCCGATCTCCGGAAAACCATCCGCAGCGCCGAGCACGCGATGCCCGGCCTGCACGGTGCTGGCCGGCAGCAGGCTCACGCCCAGCCCCGCGCTGACGGCAGCACACAGGCTCGCCAGGCTCGGGCTCGAATACGTGATGCGCCACGGCTGGCCGATCGATTCCAGCGCATGCAGCATCTCCTGCCGATAGAGCGCGCCCACCGGAAACACCACCAGCGGCAAGGACGGTTGCGATGGCCCGAGCGGCAGCGTGTGCGGCCGCTCGGCGCTGTCGATCCAGCAGACCGGCTCAGCCCAGCGTGCATGGCAGTCGCTGTCAGTGCCCCATTGCTTGACGAGCAGCATGTCGAGATCGCCGTTGCGATACAGACGCAGGAGGTGGTGAGAGAGGCCGCTTTCCACTTCCAGCCGCAGCCGGGGGCGCTCGCGCGCAAAGCTGGCGATGAGCGGCATCAGCGCGCCGCTGCCGAGGTCTTCGGGCACGCCCAGCCGCAGCACGCCCCCGGTGTGCTCGGGGCTGAGCGCTTCGCTCGCTTCGTTGGCCAGGCGCAGCAGGCGGCGGGCGTAGCCGAGCAGGCGGTCGCCTTCTTCGGTGGGCAGCACCTGGCGCTGGCTGCGGTCGAGCAGGCGACAGTCCAATTGCTGCTCCAGCCGCAGGATCTGCTGGCTGACCGTCGACTGCGTCAGATGCAGATGCTCGGCCGCCCGGGTGAAGTTGCCGGTATCCACGACCGTGACAAAGCTGCGCAGCAAGAGAAGATCAATCATTTGAAAATCCACTGAACATCATTTCACTATTTAATTTGAACATGTTTAGGGGCGCAACCATAATCGACCCGCAATTTCGTCTGTGGAGAACCTCGATGTCCGATGAGCAGTACATGCGTGAGGCGGTGGAGCTGGCACGCGGCAACGTCAACGCCGGCGGGCTGCCGTTTGGCGCGGTGCTCGTGCGCGACGGCAAGATCGTTGCCCGTGCCGTGAACGAGGTGCGCGCCACCCACGACCCGACCGCCCATGCCGAAATGCAGGCGATCCGCGAGGCAAGCCGTGCGCTGGCCACGCCGGACTTGCGCGGTGCGGTGATGTACGCGAGCGGCCATCCGTGCCCGATGTGCTTTGCCGCGATGCACCGCTGCGGCATTCGCACGGCGTACTTCGCGTATTCGAACGAAGATGGCGAGCCCTTCGGCATGTCGACCGCTGCCCTGTATGCCGAGATGCGCGGAGCACCGGAGTGCGGCGAGTTGCAACTGCGTTCGTGCCGGCCGACAGGCGAGCAGGGCCTCTACGAAGCATGGCAGGCACATCAAGCGTGAGCGACGTGGCCGCACAGGGCACCGCCGCCGGCGCGTCACCTCAAGCCGCAGCCCCGTCGATGCGCGCTGATGCCGGTTGGCTCGGCGTGGTGGTCGTGGTTGCGCTTGGCATGAACCTGCGGCCGATCCTCACGACCATCGGGCCGCTGCTGGCTGAAATTCGCGCGGGCACCGGGCTCGGCTTGCAGGGCGCTTCGCTGCTGACCGTGATTCCCGTGCTGTGCATGGGCAGCGTCGCCCTGTTCCTGCCCTGGCTAGCGCGCTGGCTGCCCGAGCATCGCGGTGTGGCATGCAGCCTGCTGGCCATCGCGGGCGCGTGCCTGTGGCGACTGTGGGCCGGGCAGGGCGCGGCCCTGATCGCAAGCGCCGCGCTGGCCGGCACGGGCGTGGCGATTGTCCAGGCGCTGGTGCCCGGCCTCGTCAAGCGATGGTTTCCGCAGCGTGTGCCGATGGCGCTGGGTTTGTATTCCGCCTCGCTGATGGCCGGCGGCGGCATCGCGGCGACGCTCAGCCCGCGCATTACACACATCGCAGATTGGCATGCCGGTCTCGGCGTGTGGGCGCTGCCGGCGTTGGTGGCCCTCGTGTTGTGGGCGACGGCTCGCCCGCGTGAAGCCGCCGCACCGGCGCAGCGCGGCCCTGTGCTCAATTTCTTCGGCAACCGGCGCGCATGGCTGCTGGCCATCTACTTTGGCGCGGCCAACGGCGGCTACACCAGCATGATCGCGTGGCTGCCGATGTTCTATCGTCAACTCGGCTGGAGCGCGCAGGACGCAGGCAGCCTGATCGGCCTGATGACGATCTTCCAGGTGATTGGCGCATTGGCTGCACCGCTGCTTGCGCGCCGCTGGCCCGACCGGCGCCCGTGGTTGGTGGTCGTGCTGGTCATGCAGCTCATCGGTATGGTCGGCTTGCTGCTTGCGCCGCAAACCGGCACCACGCTGTGGGTCGCCCTCATTGGCGGTGGGCTCGGCTCGATGTTCTCGCTGTGCCTGACGCTCACGCTGGACCACCTGCCCGACGCACGCGCTGCCGGTTACCTCGCAGCGTTCGTGCAAGGCATCGGTTTCATCATCACGGGAATCATTCCCTACGCAGTCGGCTGGCTGCGCGAGCTGACGGGCGGTTTCCAACTGCCGTGGGCGCTGCTGATTGCCATCGTGATCGCATCGATGGTGACGACGTTGCGCTTTGCCCCCAGCGGCTACGCCCGCGCGATCGGGCCTGTGTAACACCTGCCTGTGCGAGTGACCATGCTCCCGATGGGGCCTTCCACAGTTCGTAAAGAAAATGCTTGTAATGCGAATCATTCGCATTTATAGTGTGTCCATCGACAGCGCTGCAGCCGATGGATTCGCTCCCAGGGCAAATCCTCCAAGGCACGGCGCATCGAACCGAATTTCGCTGCGCGCCTGCTGGTTCATGGGCTGGCGCCCGGCAACCGATCTTTTGTGGGGACCGCTCTGACACACAGAGCGTTTGGCAGTAGCAAGCCGCCCGACAGTCGGGAAAGCACTCAGACCCCGCTTTCCCGACTGCGACTTTCCGGGCCGCCAGCCATGCCGTTTTTTTTAAGAACTCAGCGACCCGGCGTGCATGCGTGCGACGTTGCCGTTTTGGGTTCTCGCCCGCTGTAGCGCCCCGCCTGCTGTACCCAAATCTCGCCCCAACGAACGCCATGCCAAACTCGACCGACCTGCGCCGGGCGGGGCTCAAAGCCACGTCGCCGCGCGTCAAGATTCTGGAAATCCTCACCGCCGGTACGGAACACGGCCGCCACCTGAGCGCGGAAGATGTGTACCGCCAGTTGCTCACGTCGGAACTCGACATCGGCATCTCCACGGTCTATCGCGTGCTCAATCAGCTGGTGGATGCCGGCGTGCTGCTGCGCCATGCATTCGAGGCCGGCCATGCGGTGTATGAGCTGAACGAGGGCGCGCATCACGATCACCTGATCTGCCTGACGTGCGGCCGCGTGGAGGAGTTTCACGACGACGCCATCGAGTCGCGGCAGGAGCGTGTGGCCAACGAGCGCGGCTTCGTGCTGCGCGATCACGCGCTTGCGCTCTACGGCGTCTGCCCTGCGTGTCAGGCAAGTGCGGGCGTGTCCGGCGCGATTGGGTTGAATGCGTGATGTGACCCGGTAACTTGCTGAAACAGTATCGACGGGATCATGGCGAAACTCACCGCGCGCTCGGGGTTCCAACTCCCTGTTATTCAGGAGATGCCGATGCAACGCCGTCTGAAGTCCGAAGATGAACTCAAGACCTTGCTGGCCCGCTGCGTCCAGCAACACCCGGAATGCGCACAGTGCCAACTGCGCGCGATGTGCATTCACCGCCCTGATCACACCGGCTGCAATTGGAGCGCCGAGTTTGATTTTCCCGTGGACGACGATGCCGCCGCCATTCGCGGCCTCTCCGTCGCCAAGCGCCTGCTGACGCGGGCCCGCACGCAGTACAACGTGGTGCCGGCGCCGTAATCGCGGCGCTTATCCCTTCGCCTGGCGGGAGATCCGCTCCAGCAGCGCGCGTGCGCTTTCGCCGTGCCCCTGCTGTGCCAGCAGGCGCGCATTCAGCACGAGATTTTCGAGGACCAGCTTGGCGATGCTCGCCGTGAGCGAGACGATCACCTCGTCCTGGCTGAAGTGGGCATTTTCCATTTGCGTCAGCTGGCGCGACACCAGCTTGCAGACCAGGTCTCGCAACATCTGCTCGTCGAAGGGCAGGTTGGCGAAATCCACCGGGTCTTCCTTCTCGACTTCCGCAATCAACTGGACCAGCAGCTCTTCGGTCATGACGCGTCCCCCGTTCAGGTTTGGACCAGTCTACGCCTGCGTTGCGCAAAAACAAAACGGGCCCGCGTGATGCGAGCCCGTGAGTGTTGTGGCGTTGCGTCGGCTGTTATTTGCGCCGCACGAAGTGGATCGGCTGTTCAACCGGCGCGGCGGATGACGATTCACCCGAGGCGCAGCCGCTGCAACCACTGCCGCATGCGCTGCCCGACAGCGGATCGGAGTGGCAGGAAGGCGCCTCGCCCGGCGTGAGCAAGCGCTGCCCGAAGGCGCGCATCCAGCCCGGCCGCGACGGCCGATCACACCAGCCTGCCACGCGCGCCGCCGTGCGGGCGCGCATCGCCGGCGCATAGCGGCCGGTCAGCGACAACGCGCTCAATGCCACGACCGTGGCGACAACGCCGGTTTCGACAACGTGGTACACGCTCATGTCAGCACCCGTGCGATCTGGTAGGTAGCGAAGGCGGCCAGGTAGGCCAGCGCGAAAAGGTAGCCGGCGGTGCCCGCCATGACCTTCCACGAGTTGGTCTCGCGGCGGATGGTGGCCAGCGTCGAGATGCATTGCGGCGCGTAGACGTACCACGCCAGGAAGGCCAATGCCGTGGCCAGCGACCATTGCTGCGAGATGATCGGCGCCAGTTGCGCAGCCGCATCTTCATGCGTTGCCGACAGCGAGTACACCGTCGCCAGCGCGCCCACGGCCACCTCACGTGCCGCCATGCCTGGGATCAGCGCAATACACATCTGCCATGTGAAGCCGATCGGCGCGAACACGACTTCAAGCGCACGGCCGATCATCCCGGCAAAGCTGTAATCGATGGCCGGCAGCGTGGCGTTGGCCGGCGGCGCCGGGAACGTCGAGAGGAACCACAGCACCACCATCATCTTGAGGATGACCGTGCCGATGCGGCGCAGGAAAATGCGTGCCCGCTCGACGAGGCCCACGATCAGGTTGCGCACGCTGGGCAGACGGTACGACGGCAATTCAAGGATGAGCGGGTGCTCGTTGCGATCGCGCTTCAGGTACTTCAGTACGTAAGCGACGATCAGTGCCGACACGATGCCCGCCATGTACAGCCCGAACAGCACCAGCCCCTGCAGATTGAAGAGGCCCCACACCTGCCGCACCGGGATGAACGCACCGATCAGCAGCGCATACACGGGCAGCCGCGCTGAGCAGGTCATCAGCGGCGCCACGAGAATCGTCACCAGCCGGTCGCGCGGGTCCTGAATCGTGCGCGTGGCCATCACGCCGGGAATCGCGCACGCAAAGCTCGACAGCAGCGGAATGAACGAGCGCCCCGACAACCCCGCGCCCGCCATCAACCGGTCGAGCAGGAAGGCCGCGCGCGGCAGATAGCCCGATTCTTCCAGCGACAGGATGAAAAGGAACAGGATGAGGATCTGCGGCAGGAACACCAGCACGCTGCCCGTGCCGGCGATGATGCCGTTGACCAGCAGGCTCTTGAGCATGCCGTCGGGCATGACATTGCCGACCCACACGCCCACGGCTTCCACGGCACCCTGGATGCCGTCCATGAGCGGCTGCGCCCACGAGAACACCGCCTGGAACATGAAGAACATCAGCACGGCCAGCAGCATCAGGCCCAGCACCGGGTGCAGGACGATGCGATCGAGCCGATCGTCCAGCTCGGCCGTGCTGCGCGGCATGGTCACGGCGGCATCAAGCAGGCGCTTCACTTCGACGTGCGGATCCGCATCGGCCGGTAGGCCGACCGGCACGGCCGGCAGTTGTTCGTGATCGATATGCGCGACAAGGTCGGCCGCACCATTCCGTTTGATGGCCACGGTCTGCACCACCGGCATGCCCAGGGCGGCTTCCAGCTTGGCGCGGTCGATGCGGATGCCGCGCCGCTCGGCCGCGTCAACCATATTCAGCGCCAGCACCATCGGCAAGCCGAGGCGCTGCAGTTCCAGTACGAAGCGCAGGTGCAGCCGCAGGTTGGTGGCGTCGACCACGCAGATCAGCATGTCGGGGCGCGACTCGCCGCGGAACGTGCCAAGGCAGATATCGCGCGTGATGGCCTCGTCCGGGCTGGTGGCGACCAGACTGTAGGCGCCGGGCAGATCCAGAATCTGCACATGGCGGCCCGACGGCGCGGTGAAGCGGCCTTCCTTGCGCTCGACCGTCACGCCCGCATAGTTGGCGACCTTCTGGCGGCTGCCCGTCAGCAAATTGAACAGCGCGGTCTTGCCGCAGTTGGGGTTGCCGACCAGGGCAACGCGCAATGCGGGGGTGGAAGCGGAGGAGGAAGAAGCGTGCATCTGCATGAAGCCGGATAAGCGGAGCCGGAAAGCGGCGGCGGTGGGAGGCGGGCTATGCCGCCTCGCGCACCTTGGCGGGCGGGGCCGTTTTGGAGGCCTGGATGGCGGCGGCGGGCTGCGTGGCCGGCTCGGCGCGCACGCGAACGCGGGCAGCTTCCTGGCGGCGCAGTGCAAAGCGGGTAAAGCCCACCTGCACGACGATCGGGTCGCCGCCGAACGGTCCGACGGCCACCACGCGCACCTCTTCACCCGTTACGAACCCGAGTTCGCGCAGGCGTTGGCTGATGGGATCGGCGGGTTCACGGTCTTCAACGTGATCCACCACCGCCGTCGCCCGGCGGGAAAGCTCGGAAAGCCGCATCGTGCGTGATCGTTAACGTGACGTGGTAAGGCAAGGAGGCTAAATGCGAATCGTTTTCATTATAACGCAACATCCCGTGTGACGGACTGCGGCACCGGGTCGCTAGGATGGATATTTCGGAGGACGGGTTGTTGCGGAGCGGGGCGTTGTGCGGAACGCACACGCAGACGGTGTCGGCGGCCAAATCCGCTGCCCATGCAGGGTTTTTCCCAAATTACCCTATCCTGGGTATTGGCCTGACCGGGGACCATTGCCTATTCTTCAACTGCGCTGAACTTCCCCGTTCAAAGCGTATTCTTGAAGCCACCGGATACCGCTATCCGGTGGCTTTTTCTATGGGCGCGCGCCCTCTGCGGGCGGCCTTCGCTCAAGGGTGCCGCCTCCGTGGCCACGAGCTTGCAGTGCCGTCGATCGGGCAGCGGCAACGATGCCCCGGGCGCCATATCACCGACGCTCCCGGCGCCCCTCATGCCGCCTGCCGCGCCGATTTGCGGCCGGGCCCACTACAGGCTATCCACAAGTTGCGTGTGATAGGAATTGCAAGCAAAATGCTTGCGCACTGCGTCAGCCGTCAGCCGGCACGATGCCGCAACTGCATCGTGCGCCGAGGGATGGTCCTTGAGCCGCGCATCGTGCAACCGCAGAGTGCATCCGCTCTCCACATAAGGCTCTACCGGTCATTCAAGTGCCGAAGCACGCTTTCTTTCCCACCACGCTGCGCGGCCGCTTGCTCGCCCTGGCCGCGGTGGCCGCCTTGCCGGCCATCGTCGTGGCGATTGCTGGTGTGGCGCTCTACCGTGACCGGCTCAATGATCACCTTGCCCAGCATCTGACCCATGAAACCGAGGCCGCAGCCGCGCGCGTCGGCATGGTGCTCTCCAACGCCAATACGCTTCTCTCGGTGCTGCTTGCCGACGATTCTGCGCTGCGCATGGAGCAGCAAGAGTGCAGCAGCTTCGTCAATCGCGTCTTCCATAACCAGACTGAACTCGCGAACCTCGGCATCATCGATGCCCACCGCAAGCTGGTATGTACGCCCGACACGGCGAAGCTCGGCGTCGATCTGTCGGACCGGCCGTACCTCAACGAGATCCTGGCGACAGGCCAGCCTTCCTTGTCGACGTTCGTGACCGGGCGCGCCTCCAGCCAGGCGGTACTGATTTTGGCGCGCCCGATGGCAGGCAGCGACGGTGCCATCCGCGGTGTGGCGTATGCGGCCGTGCGGCAGAGCGCATTGATTGCGGCAGCCGTGGATGGCATGCCGGAAGCGCCGGTCTATCTGGTGGATGCCGACGGCAACGTGCTGTCAAAGCAGGGCACCTTGCGCGCTGCGCAAGTGCCGGCCGTGGTGCAGGGGCCGTTGCTGGCTACAGCCGGGCAGCAGCCGGGCGAGCCGCTGCTGGTGGACGACGCCGACGGCGTACGCCGCGCCTACGCCGCCATGGTGGTGCCGCATGCTGCCGGCGGGCATTTGCGGATCGTGCGGGGCGTGGACGCCACCGACATCGTTCGTCAGCAGCGCAACGTGACGCTGGCCGGCGGGGGCGCCATCGTCCTGATGGTCGTGATGCTGCTCGCACTGATCCAGTTGGCGCTGCGCCGGATGGTCATGCCGCGCATCGACGCGCTCGTCGACGCCGCACGCCACTACGCCACGGGCGATTTTTCTGCGCGCGTGCCGGAGCACGGTGCCTCGCGCGACGAACTCTCGCTGCTTGAGCGCACCTTCAACGAAATGCGCGCCGCCATCCAGCGCCACGACGCCACCGTCCACCGCCTGACCGAACGCTTCCAGCGCGTGGCGCGTGCCACCAACGACTGGATCTTCGACTGGGATATCGCGACCGGCGAGTCCTGGGCCAACGCCAGCCTGCATCGGCTGCTTGGCAGCGACGCGCTGCTGGGTCCGGGGGACGACGATGGCGCAGGTGGGGGCACGTCGCGCACGCTGACCTTCCAACAGTTTGTACACCCGGACGACGTCGATGCCTTCGCCCGCGAGTTGCGCGCGGTGCTGAATTCGGACCGTGACAGCTGGCAGCACGTCTGCCGGGTGATCGACGCCAACCGCGCCACGCGCACAGTGGAAATTCGCGCGAGCCTTTATCGTGATCAGAACGGCCGCGCGGTCCGCATGGTCGGCGGGGTGACCGACATTTCGCAGCGCTCTGCAATTGAGCAGGAACTGCGCAGCAGCGAAGCCAACCTGCGCGTGGCGGAGCAGATTGCGCTCCTGGGCAGCTGGCGCTGGGACGTGCTGCGCGATTCGACCACGTGGTCTTCGGGCATGTACGTGTTGACGGGCATGCCGCCGGGCGCGCCGCCCGCCTTTGCGCAGCAGGCGCAGTTCTTTACGGCCGACAGCTATAACCGCCTGCGTGAAGCCGCCAGCCGAGCCGTGACCGAGGGTGAGCCGTACTCGCTTGACCTGGAGATGATCCGCCGCGACGGTGAGCACCGCTGGGTGCTATCGCGCGGCAATATCGAGCGCAACGAGCGCGACGAGGTCATCGCGCTGTTCGGCACCATGCAGGACATCACCGAGCGGCGTGAATCCGACGAGCAATTGCGCTTGCTGCGCCGCGTGGTCGAATCGGTGCCGTCGGGCATTACCGTGGCCGATGCGCAGCAGCCCGACCTCCCGATCGTGTACGTGAACCCGGGCTTCGAGCGCATGACGGGCTATCGCGCAGAAGAAGTGCTGGGCCGCAACGCGCGCTTTCTGCATTCATCGGAGCCGGGGCAGCCTGCGCTCAGTGAAGTGCGCGCCGCCCTGCGCGACGAGAGCGAGATCCGCGTGCTGCTGCGCAATTTCCGCAAGGACGGCCACGCGTTCCTGAACAACTTCCTGCTCTCGCCCGTGCGAGATGCCAAGGGTGCGGTCACGCACTACGTCGGCATCCAGGACGACGTGACCGAGCAGGAGATGACGCGCACGCGCCTGGCGCAGCACGCCACGATCGATCCGCTCACGGGCCTGCCCAACCGCACGCTGCTGGCCGACCGGGTGCAGCAGTCGGTGGAAATGGCCGCGCGCCAGCGCAGCCGCTTCTATGTGGCGCTGGTCAACATCGATCGCTTCAAGGTCGTCAACGATAGCCTGGGCCACCTGCTGGGCGACGAGGTGCTGCGCCGGGTGGCCGAGCGCCTGCGCGATGCCGCCGATACGGTGGACACCGTTGCACGCTTTGGCGGCGACGTGTTTGCATTGGTGATCTCGCACGCCGGTTCGCGCGGTGTCGATTTCGGCTTTGATCTGTTTGCCGAGCCGGTGCGCGTGGAAGGGCACGAGGTGTTCGTGACGGCAAGCATCGGCGTGGCGGAATACCCCGCGCATGGCGCGGACGCCGATACCCTGATCCGCCATGCCGAGATGGCGATGTACTACGCCAAGCAGAACGGCCGCAACCGCCTGGAATTCTTCGCGCCCGAGATGGACATCGGCGTGTCGTACCGGCTGAACCTGGAACACCAGATTCGCGCCGCGCTGGAGCAGGGCCAGTTCCGCCTGCTGTACCAGCCGCAGATCGACACCAAGACCGGCCGCGTGTGCGGGCTGGAAGCGCTGATCCGCTGGATTCATCCGACGCGCGGGTTGCTGCCGCCGGCTGCGTTCATTCCGGTGGCCGAAGAGAGCGGGCTGATTGTCGAGATCGGCAACTGGGTCTTGACCGAGGCCGCGCAGCAGCGCGCCGAGTGGCACAAGCGCGGCCTGGCTGATGACCTGACGCTCGCGGTGAACGTGTCGCCCTTGCAGTTCAAACGCGGCACCGTGCTGCCGACGCTGCTCAAGCTGCAGCGCCAATATGGCCTCGGCTCGGGCTTCCTTGAACTCGAAGTGACCGAGTCGATGCTGATGGAAGGCACCGAACGCACCATCGAAGACCTCACGGCCATTCGCCAGCTTGGTGTGCGCATTGCCATCGACGATTTCGGTACGGGGTATTCGAGCCTGGCGTATCTGAAGCGCTTGCCGATCGACCTCATCAAGATCGACCGTGCCTTCGTCAAGGACATCGACCGCGATTCGAACGATGCCGCCATCTGCACGACGGTGGTCGTGCTGGCCCACAACCTTGGCGTGAAAGTGTGCGCGGAAGGCGTGGAAGATGCTGCACAGTCGGCCTTCCTGGCCTCCCACCAATGCGACGTGCTGCAGGGCTATTACTTCAGCGAGCCGCTGTTGCCTGAGGCGGTGACGGCCTTGCTGGAACGCGACACGCGCTTCACCGTGTAAGGCAGCGCTGCCGCTGCGGCGCTACGCGCGGAACACCGCGACGGCGTGCTTCAGATCTTCCGACTGGCGCGCCAGCACCGACGTGGCGGCCGCCGCTTCTTCCACCAGCGTGGCGTTCTGCTGCGTGACGCCATCGAGCTGCGAAACCGACGCATTGATCTGTGCAATGCCGCTGCTCTGCTCGCGCGAGCTGGCCGAGATTTCCGACATGAGCTGCGTGACGGTCTGCACCGATTGCACGATCTGCGTCATGGTGGCACCGGCCTTGTGGACGAGATCAACGCCGTCGCGCACGGACTGGTCGGATGCGCGGATGATCTCCTTGCTCTGGGCGGCGGCCTGCGCGCTGCGTTGAGCGAGACTGCGCACCTCGCCGGCGACGACTGCAAAGCCACGGCCTTCCTCGCCCGCACGCGCAGCTTCAACCGCAGCGTTGAGCGCAAGGATGTTGGTCTGGAACGCGATGCTTTCGATGGTGGCGATGATCTCGGTCACGCGCTGGCTGTCGGCGCGGATGGCGTCCATGGTTTGCACGACGCGCTGCACGACCTGGCCGCCGTCGGCCGCGATCGTCGATGCCTCCTCGGCAAGGGCGCTGGCCGTGCGGGCATGATCGGCGTTCTGCGCAACCATCGACGTCAGCTCTTCCATGCTCGATGCGGTTTCTTCCAGCGCGGCAGCCTGCTGCTCGGTGCGGGCGGACAGATCATGGTTGCCGGCGGAAATCTGCAGCGTGCTGTGCGCGACGCTGGCAGCGCCGTCCTGGATGTCGCGCACGATCGACGACAGGCTCGCGCGCATGGTGCCCATGGCGCGCATGACTTCGCCCAGCTCGTCGTTGGAGCGGGCTTCGACCACGGTGGTCAGATCGCCGGCAGCCAGTCGCGTGGCCAGCATCGCGGCTTCCTCCAGTGGGCGGATGAGCGTGCGGGCGAGCAGCACGCCTGACCCCGTTGCCAGCCCTGCGCAACCGACACCGGTGAGCCACAGCCAGTCGCGGCTGAACACCAGCCACGCTGCGCCATGCAGATCGGCAGCTTCCAGTGCGATGTGCGCCCACAGCGTGCCGATCAGGATCGCCGATGCAATCAGCGTTTGCAGCCCGATCACCTTGAAGCGCAGGCTGTCGATCTGGAACAGATTGACGGCGCGCCGCCATCCCGTGCGCAGAATGCGGCCCGCGCGCACGGTGTACGAGGTGTCCCCTTCGTTGATGGCGGTATAGGCGCGTTGCGCGCGCGCGATCTGCGCAGGCGTAGCCAGGGAACGCACCGACGTATAGCCGACCACCGCATTGTTCTGAAACACCGGCGTCACGTTGGCCAGCACCCAGTAGAAGCCGCCGTCTTTGCGGCGATTCTTGACGAAGCCGCGCCACGGCTTGCCGGCTTGCAGCGTGGCCCACAGATCGGCGAAGGCGGCTTCGGGCATGTCAGGGTGGCGCACGAGGTTGTGCGGCGCGCCCACCAGCTCTTCCTGCGTGTAGCCGCTGATGCGCACGAACGCCGGGTTGGCGAAGACGATGCGACCCTTGAGATCGGTGCGGGAGATGAGGTAGTCCGTCGGGTTGAGGGCGGTTTCGGCTTGGGTGACCGGTAGATTTTTGCGCATGGTGGTGCCGCGCTTTGCGGCGCGGATGGACGGAAGGAGGGTGCGCGTGGGCCGCCACGCACTGTCCTGTCTTGCATCGGCACGCCGGCGACGGGCTAAAGGTGATGCCTGGACCGCCAGTTGATCTCGATCAAATCTCGCGGCGTCGAGCAGATGGGCATGCCCGTTGCTAGCTTGCTGGCAATGCGCCGTTCAGGCGCTGCAGACGGAGGAACGAGGTGCACAAGATCTGTGGAGACGTTGAGATCGTCCCGCGTGTGGTGCCCGCCGGCGGGCGAGGCTGGGAGGCGCGCGTCGAAGTGGTGTTCCGCGGCGCGGAAGGGCAATCGTTGTCGGGTTCGCAGCCGGTGCGGCCCGGATGCACCTTCGGCTCCCCGCGCGAAGCGATGGATGCGGCGCTGCTTTACGGGCAACGCCTGCTGCGCGACTGGGTGCGGGGTGCCACGCCCAGTGCAGAAGTCGCCACCTAAGGCGACGCCAGGCTCAGCGCGCCTCGGCCGCCTTGCGTTCTTCGCGCGAGAGCCCGGCCGTCCAATAGCCCTTGGCGTCGATGGCGTCGCGCGGCACGGCCCAGGCACCTTCGAGCAGCGTCCGGACTTGTTTGAGCATGGATGCCTCGCCGGCCAGGAACACTTGCGGCGTGCCGGCCGGCATGGCCTGGGCGCTGAGTGCGCCGACCATCATCGCGCCGGCGTGCGCCGTATCGCTTTCCACCCAGTGGATGCTGCGGCTGCGGGGGTGCGCGGCGAGGGCGCCTTCCAGCGGCAGGCGCGCCCGGGCGTCGCCGATGGCGATGTAGGTCAGGACCTGCGCGTGCTCCGGCAACGTTTCCAGGATGGCGAAGATGGCGGGCAACGCCGTTTCGTCGCCGATCAACAGCGTCCATGGCGCGGCCGGGTCGGCACGGAACCCGCGCTTGGGGCCGGCAAATTCGACTTCATCGCCGGGCGCCGCATGCTCCAGCCACCGTGCGGCGGGACCGTGTTGCGCGGCGGGCGTTTCGTCGTGCACGACGAAATCAATTTCCAGTTCATCGCGGGCCGCGTCATAGCGGCGGATGGTGTAAGCACGCCCCAGCGTGCGGCCGGCGCCTGCGGCATCGTGCGGAAACATCAGCTTGATGGCCGCGCCGGGCGCAGCGCCGGCCAGATCAGCGAGATCCGTAGCGGCCACGCCGGTAAACACCACGCGGCGCATGCGCGGCGAGAGTGTATGGATGGCGCGCACACGCATGCGGCGTGTGGCGGGTTTGACGGAACCGAGCAACTGCGACATGAGACCTTGTGTGCGATTGAAGGCAAACATAGATGGCTGCGGAGTGAACCGGCTGAACCGACTGGACTGACGCGGTGGCCCGGGCGACCGAACAACGCCCGGGGGCTGAACAGATTGCTGCCTGCCGCTTAGCGCTCGCCGGTGATTTCCTTGAGGGCACGTAGCAGGATGTCTGCCACGCGTTGCTGTTCTTCGCGCGAGGCGAAGCGTTTTTCCATGAGGGCGAACTTCAGGCGCCAGCGCGCGGTGCGCAGCGGGTCGTGGCCCGTGTCCGTCCATTCGGCGGCGTTGTCGGTTTCGCGGTCGAACGCCATGGCTTCGTTCATGCGCTTGACGCGCTCGCCCATGGCGCGCAGTTGCGCGAGGATGGCGTCGGCACTGTGCTGACGCTCGGCCAGCCATGTTTCGCCTTCGGGGGTGATGCCGTAGCGCTTCTTGTTGCCCTCGGCCGTGACAGAAGCCAAACCGTGATCTTCCAGATACGACAGCGCTGGGTACACCATGCCCGGACTCGGCGTATAGAAACCGAGCGAATGCTCTTCCACCGCCTTGATCAACTCATAGCCGTGGCGGGGCGTGCCTTTGAGGAGCGCCAGCAATACCAGCTGCAAGTCTGCTGAACTGAGGCGACGACCGCGCCAGGGGCTGCCGCCTTCGTCATCGCCTTCGCCGTAGCCGCCGGGCCCGCCAAAACCGCCCATGCCACGTCCGAAACCGTGTCCGCCATGACCGTGACGGCCCATCATGAAGTGTTTCTCGATCCACATTTTGTGGTGATGTCCGAACCAACCGCGCATTGCCATTCTCCTGAAGAACATCATCAGATATATCTTAAGATACATCGGATGATAGTGGCGGCGATCCGGAAGTCAAGGACAGCAGAGAAAAAAACAACGCGAGGATTACGAAGACGGTTTGTCGCTACCGAGTTTGGCGACGTGTACGAGCCAGCGCCGCACGACCTCTTCTTCCTCGCGCGTGAACCCCTCCAGCAGGTCCTGTTCGATGCCGCCCGAGCGTTGGCGGCACGCGGCGAGCAGCGCTGACCCTTCAGGGGTGACATCGATGTGCTGGATGCGACCGTGCACCGCGTGGGGCCGACGTGTAATGGCGCCGCTGCGCTCCAGATTGGTGACGATCACGCTCACTGTCTGAGGCGTCAGCATCGCCAGCCTGGCGAGATCGGCGTTCGAGATACCTGGATAGGCGCGGAGCATCGTGAGCACGAGGAATTGCGGCAGGGTAACGCCCACGTCAGCCATGGCGCGCTCCATGCGCAGCCGCTGGGCCGCGCTGGCTTGCCGGAGCAAGTAGCCAAGATAGCCTTCTTCACCGCGCTTGCCCTGGCCGGGCTCGGGAATGCAAGGCGGATTGCGTGGCGTGTCGTTTTCCTTGCCCGCAGGCGTGGAGCGCTTGCTCATGATATCAGAGTTCGAATATGATGTTCGAGCACTGATATTACCACTCATCCTACGCGAACCCTCAACAGGAGTCAGACATGGAAGATCTCTCCCCTCGCATGGATTACCCGGAATTTGTCGATACTGCCGTCGGCGTGGCCTCGGCGCTGCAGGCGCTCGGCAAGGCGGTGGACGCCTCCGGGCTGGAAAAGCCGCTGACCGAGCTGGTCAAGCTGCGCGCATCGCAAATCAACGGCTGCGCGTTTTGCGTGCAGTTTCACTTGAACCTGGCGCGCAAGCTGCGCGTGGCGCCGGCCAAGCTCGACCTGGTGGCGGTCTGGCGCGACACGCCCGCCGTTTTCACCCCACGCGAGCGGGCTGCGCTGGCTTGGACCGAAGCGTTGACCACCTTGGCCCGCGCCGCCGGGCACGGCGTCGAAGACCATGAATACGACGCCGTGCTGGAGCATTTTTCCCGGACGGAAGTCGCCTTCCTGACGGCCGCCGTCGCCAACATCCAAGCGTGGAACCGGATTGCCGTTGCGATGCGCTTTGCGCCGCAGGTACCGGCCGCCGCCGGCGTAGAGGCTGCATGATCGTGGACGTCATCCGCCCAATTGGGGACGAAGCCGCGCTGCGTGCCTGCTTTCCTGTCATGCATCAACTGCGGCCGCATCTTGCCGACGCCGACGAGCTCGTCACGCGCTGGCGCCGGCAGGTGGAAGACGGTTATCGGCTCGTCGCCGTCTGGCGTGACGGGGTGCCGGTTGCGCTGGCAGGCTATCGGCAGCAGGAGAATCTCGTCTACGGCCCGTTCCTGTATGTCGACGATCTGGTGACCGATGCCAACCTGCGCAGCAGCGGCCTCGGCAATGTGTTGATGGACCACCTCAAGGCCGAGGCAGAGCGCCTCGGGTGCGCACGGCTCGTGCTCGACACGCCGCTGTCCAACGTGCTCGGCCATCGTTTCTACTATCGCAACGGGTTGCTCGCGGGCGCCTTGCGCTTTGGCATGAACACGCGACCGGGAGCTGCCCGATGACCACACTGCTGCACGTCACCGCAAGCCCGCGCGACGATCGCTCGCACAGCCGCCGTGGAGGCCGGTTGGTGGTTGCACAATTGGGCGAAGCCGTGGGCGGCTTGCGCGTCATCGAGCGCGACCTGGCAGCGACACCGCTGCCGCACCCCGATGCCGGTTTCGTCGAAGCCAGCCTCATGCCCGATGCCGACCGTACCGCTGCGCACCGCGCGGAGCTTGCGTTGTCGGAAACGCTGATCAGAGAACTGGAAGCGGCGGACGCCGTGCTGATCTCCACCCCGGTTCACAACTACACGGTGCCTTCAGCGTTGAAAGCGTGGATCGATCTCGTGGTGCGGCCCGAACGCACGTTCCGCCGCACGCCAATGGGCAAGGTCGGCATGCTGGCGGATCGTTCGGTGTTGGTGGTGTCCGCTTCCGGCGGCAACTTTGACGGCGCCCACGCGCAGACCGATTTCCTGATGCCGTATCTGCGTTACGTGTTCGCCACGGTGGGCATCCATCAGGTGGAAGGTATCCGCTTGCAGAACACCGCGCGCGGCGCGGATTCCGTCGCGCAGGCCTTCGAACGGTTCCGGCAGGAACTGGCCGCGCGGATGTTGCTCGTGCCGCTGGTGGCGTGAGGTTTGGCGCAGGGGAGGTGGGGCTCAGGGCGCCGCTTCCGCCGTGTGAGTCAGCGCCTTCAGCGCCTGCACGAAGTACGCGCGATCATGCGGCGCCAGGTCTTGCATGGTTTGCGAGAGGCGCTCCATTGTCGTGCGTGCGATGACGTGATCGCCATCTGCGTGGGCAAACCACGCCAGCTCCAGCAGCAAGCCACTCACCTGCACGTGGCCGTAGCGATGCCGGCCGCTGTCGTGCTCGCGCAGACGCAGCGCGGCCACGTCGGTCCAGCGCTGCGGCCAGTAGCGCGCGTCAAAGGCTTCGGCAAACGGTCCGGCCTGCGTGCGCAGGTCGTTCAACGTGAGCGCAGTGCGGCTTGTGTCTGCGCGTGCAATGCGCATGAGCGCGATGGCGTTCCACGCCGATTGCAGCGGCCCGCCGTTGCGCAGCGCCTGCCATTCGCTCATGGCCAGCCAACGGACGGCATCGACCGTGCCGTCGGCATGCACCGCGTTGCCAAGCACATCACGCAGCAGCCAGCACGTCATGCCGAGGTTGGCGGCAACCTGCTGCACGGCGTCGGAGGCCTGGCTTTCCAGCGCGGCAGCCAGCGCGGTTTCGAACTGCGCGACGATGCGCTGCGCGGCCCGGGCGCGTACGTCCGATGCAATGTCGTCGGCATCGGCGTAGAGCAGGCGGGCGCGCTCGATGAGTGCGCTGAGGTTGTTCCACTCGAAGCGAATCTGCGGGTGATATCGCAGCAGGCTGCGGCCGGGCTCGGCATCGGCCAGACGTGCAAGCAGGCCCGCGGCAAGGTCGAGGTCGCGCCGGTCATACGCGCACCATGCGGTGACGATGCGCTCCATGGCGGCGAGGTAATCGTTGCCCAGCACGTGGCGCTGCCGGCGGTGCGCACGCAGTTGCGAGAGCAAGGCGCTGGCGCGTGTGGAGTCGCCCAGCCGGCGCGCGGCCATTGCCTCGCCCAGGGTGACGAGGGCGCGCTGGAAGTCGTTGTCTGCGGCGTCTCCGGCGTGGCGCAAGGCGAGCAGGGCGCCGCCGCGCTCGGTGTCGGAGGTGCTTGCGCCGGTGCTCAGCGCATGCAGCAGGCGGCCTTCGCGCATGGCGTGGCGCGCGGTCAGAAAAGCGTGCCAGAAAGCCGGGTTTGGCGTGCCGGGCGCGGGCCCGGAAAGTGCGCTGGCGTTGGGTTCAGCGCCGATGTCCGGGCTGCGCTCCGGCGCGGCGATACCAAGGAAGGCGCGCACATCGGTGTCATCGGCAATCCGTCCTTCAACCAGGCAGATCACGCGTGCTGCGTCTTTAGGAGTGAGCCAGAACGGGCCCTGGCTGCGCTTGTCTGCGTTGAGGAAGCGCGGCTCGCGATCGCGCTGTTCACCCCAGCCGGCTTGTACACCCCAGTTCTGCCAGTCGCGAAAGGCGCGGCTGATCATCATGCGCTGCGTGCTGGCGTCCGACACGGCGCCGCGCAGGTCGGCCAGGCGCACCAGCGGTTGTTCCGGCGACAGACGATGCGCGTAAGCCAGCCGCACCAGCAGCCACAGGCTCTGGAACGACGCGCGCCGCCCATCCACGGTTTGCGGCGTGGTCAGCTCGACATGGAGGGCGGGCAGGGGCGGAGGCGTCATGCAAACAATCTGGCGAAGCGAAAACGTGGCGCCATTGTGCGCCAAGCTCGTTGTTACAGGCGTTACGCGCGTGACGTGAGGCGTGCCTTGCACGCTGGCGGCGGCATGGCGTGCTCCCTACGATGCGCAGCGCCGGCTCTTGTCCGCATCGACGGGAGCCGGCAGCCATCCACTCATTTCATGGAGCCCCTCATGTTTTCTCGCTGGTCGAAGACCTTCGCGTTTGGCCTCGCGGCCTGCGCCGTTGCCCTCGGCACCGCTACCGCTCATGCCGAGCTGGTCGTGCGCAATGACCTCAAGCGCGTGTTCGACGACGCCGGCGTCTCCGGCACCTTCGTGCTGATGGACATCGGCGCCGACCGCACCTATGTCGTCGATCCGGCACGCGCCGCGCGGCGCATCCATCCCGCATCGACGTTCAAGATTCCGAACAGCCTGATCGCCTTCGACACCGGGGCCGTGCGCGACGATCAGGAAGTGCTGCCCTACGGCGGCAAGCCGCAGCCTTACAAGCAATGGGAGCACGACATGGCGTTGCCCGAGGCGATTCGCCTGTCGGCGGTGCCGATCTATCAGGAAGTCGCGCGCCGCGTTGGGTTTGAGCGCATGCAGGCCTACGTTGATGCGTTCGACTACGGCAATCGCCAGCTCGGCAGCGTGATCGACCAGTTCTGGCTGCGCGGCCCGCTGGAGATTTCCGCGTTCGAAGAAGCACGCTTCACCAGCCGCATGGCGCTCAAGCAGTTGCCGGTGAAGCCGCGCACGTGGGACATGGTCCACCGCATGCTGCTGATCGAGCAGCAGGGCGATGCCGCGCTGTATGCCAAGACCGGCGTCGCCACCGAATACCAGCCGGAGATCGGCTGGTGGGTCGGCTGGGTCGAGCGTGCCGGGCGCGTCTATGCGTTTGCACTGAACATCGACATGCCGCGCGAGGGCGATATGGCCAAGCGTATTCCGCTGGGCAAGCAATTGATGCAGGCGCTGGCGGTGTGGCCGGCGCCATGAGCTGCGCGCCTGCAGCTTTGTCCATCTGACCCGCAATCAGGGATGCCCGCAATCCACAATGAGATCGATCCTGAGGACGATGCGAATCGTAAAAAACTATTGCGCCGGTCCGTCGGAAAAGGAAACGGGCGGACGCGACACATCGCCCAAGGGTCGGGCATCGGGGGTCTTATGTTCAGGGTCTACAAGGCAGCGGCCGTTGCCATGGCGGCGGCCGTCAGCGCGAGTGGCGCGCTTGCGGGCGGCAGCCAAGGCGGCGTGATCTATTTCACGGGCGCCATTGTCGAGGCCGGATTCCGTGTCCAGCCTGCGCTGCAGGCGCCGGGCGCGGGCGCGGGGCTGCAGGCGCGTCGATCTGCGTCCGGCGATCAGGTGGTGTTGGACTTCCGCTCGACAGCGGTGCGCGTGGTGCCGATCGATGTGTCGGTGGAGGCGCGCACCGCATCTTCGCTCAAGCCCCTGCGGGTGGGCGATGCACACGGCAAGGCCGACGTCCTGGTCAAATTCGGCGGCTTCAAGGCCCACCTGCTGACGGCAAACAACGGCACGCTCACCTTGTCGCGCGCGCCGGGGGCGGAGCCAGCGCTGGCGGTGGTGACGCTGTCCTACCAGTAATGAAAAAGGCGGGAATTCCCGCCTTGTTTGTTGAGCGCTGCGATGGCGTTTACGACGCCACCGGCCCCACCGGCGATTGGAATGGGTGGTATTGGTACAACCACGTCTCCGACAGCGGCTTGCCGTCCACACGCAAAAACAGCCGCATGTCGACCGGTTCCTTCCCGTCGACCGTCAGGTCGAACTGCGCGCGCCAGTGCCCCGGCACGCCATTCGGCACGGCTTCGGTAAACACATACGAGAACGTGCCGCGCGAGGTGCTGAGCACGGCCTCCGGCTTGGTGCCGAACGGCAGCTTCTCCAGCGGGCCGCCCTTGAACTCGACCATGAACTTGCGCACGCCGCGCGGCCGCGGCTGGCCAGGTTGCCCGCCGTTGCCCATGCGCGTCGCCACGCAGCGCGCCAGTGGCGTCGGATACGGCTCATCGGCCAGCCAGTGCAGGCGATAGCGCAGACGATACTGGCCGCCCGCACGGGCCGGCGCCTTCGGCACCCACATCGCGACGATGTTGTCGTGGATCTCGTCGTCGGTCGGGATTTCGATGAGCTGCACGGCGCCTTCGCCCCAGCCTTCCAGCGGCTCGACCCACAGGCTCGGGCGGCGCTCGTAGTGCACACCGTCCTGATAGTTGTTGAAGTCGCGGTCGCGCTGCAGCAGGCCGAAGCCGCGTGGGTTGTTGTCGCCAAAGGCAGACGCCATCGTGCGCGGCGGATCGTTCAGCGGGCGCCAGATGCGTTCGCCGCTGCCGGTCCAGAGGGCCAGGCCGTCGGAGTCGTGCACCTCGGGGCGCCAATCGGTGGCGGTGCCCTTGGCGGTTTCCGAGAACCAGTACATCGACGTGGCCGGCGCGATGCCGAAGCGCTCGACGTCCTTGCGCAGGAAGATGGCCGTGTCGATGTCCATCACCACGCCCTTCGTGCGGTGCATCACGAAGCGATATGCGCCGGTGATGCTCGGGCCGTCGAGCAGCGTGTAGATCGTCACGGAATCGGCGCGGTTGTCTGCCGGCGTGTCGAACCACACGTGCGTGAAATTGGGAAACTCCTCCGGCTTGCCGGCCTGCGCCACGTCGAGCGCGATGCCGCGTGCGGAAAGCCCGTATTGATACAGCTCGCCGATGGCGCGGAAGTACGACGCGCCCAGGAAGGCGACCCAGTCGTTTTTCTTCCAGTCGAGTTTTTTCTGGTCGCCCAGGCGGCTTTCCTGGAAGCGGAAGCCGGCAAAACCGCTGCCGCGCGGCAGTTTGCGCGCGGGGCTGTCGGCCGGCATGTCGAAGTACGACTCGTCGTAGACGATCTCGCGTGCGGCGCCTTTTTCCACCACGTGCATGCGCACTGGCGCGCGGAAGAACGTGCCCAGGTGGAAGAACGTCACCGGAAACTGGCCGGGGCCGTCGGCAAACAGCGCATGGGCGGTGTCGAACTTGATCTTGCCGTGCGCTTCGTAGTCGATCTTGGACAGGATGTCAGCCGGCGCCGTGGCAGGCGGCGTGTACGGCTTGCCGGCCATCGTGCGGGCGCGCTCGATCAGCGCATCGAAAGAGAACGGCGCCGCATCGCCGAGCTTGACGCGATCGGCGGCCAGCGCTTCGGTTGTGATACCGAGCGCCGCCAGCGTGACGGTAACCGAGGCGGAGGCAAGAAGGGTTCGACGTGTGACCATAGGTGCCTGTGATGTAGCTGGTGAATAAGAATGGTCCGACATGGTAACGCGCGCCGGGGTTCCGACGCGCGCTGAAGGGTCGTCCGGATGGCCGATCCGTCGCGGCCCAGGCGGCCCAAGCGGCCAAATCGACCGTTCGTCGCAGCGGGTTTGCGCCTTGAAGTGCCGGTTGCGATACTTGGCGGCACATCGACCTGGGGGCTCGGATGACGCAACGCTTTGGCAGCATCGGCATCGCTTTGGCATTGGCCTGCGCGTTATGCAGCGCGCAGGCGGCACCTTGCGACGCGCCTGCCCCGTTGAACGACGGCTGGCAAATCGAGGCGGAACCGGCCGCGGCGGCGTTCGACGCCCGCAAGCTCTGTGCCGTCCTGCACAAGGTTGCAGACGCCGATATCAATGTCCACAGCCTGCTCGTGGTGCGACATGGACGCCTGGTCGCGGAGGTCTATCGTGCAGGCAAGGACGAGCGGGTGAAGGACCTGTTCCGCACCACGCGCACGTTCGACGCCAGCACGCTTCACGACGTTCGCTCAATCAGCAAATCGGTGACCAGCCTGCTGTGGGGCATTGCGCAAGGGCAAGGCAAGACGCCGCCGCTCGACACGCCGGTGCTGTCGCTGTTTCCGGCGCTGGCGGAGCTGAACCGCGACGGCCGCGAGGCGATCACGCTCTCGCAGATGCTGTCGATGTCGAGCGGCCTGGCCTGGAATGAATGGCGTGCGACGAGCCTGTTCAACAACGACGAGTTCGGGTTGTTCTGGCACACGTCTCAAGCGCACTACGTGTTCGATCGCCCGATGGCGGCGTCGGCGGGCACGCAGTTCAATTACAACGGCGGCAACACGGCGGTCCTGGCGCAGTTGCTGGCAGAGCGCGTCGGCATGCCGTTGCCGGAGTACGCGCGCAAGCAACTGTTCGAGCCGCTGGGCATCACCGATTGGGAATGGGTGGACGACTACCGCGGCCGCCCGCTGGCGTTTGCCGGCGTCCGCCTGCGCCCCCGAGACCTGGCGCGCATCGGCCAGCTCGTGCTGCAGCACGGCCGGTGGAATGGCCGGCAACTTGTGCCCGCGGAGTGGATTGCCGACTCCACGCGTTCGCACATCGACACGGGCATGGGCCTGCAATACGGCTATCAGTGGTGGCTCGGCAAGGTGGTGGCGGGCGGCGCGGAATACGCCTGGATCGGTGGCATCGGCAACGGCGGCCAGCGCCTGTGGATCGTGCCGGGGCTCGACATGGTGGTCGTCACCACGGCGGGCGATTACAACCAGCGTGCGGTCTGGAAACAGGCCGAAAACCTGCTCAACGAGGTGATGACCGCCGTGCAGCCGGCGCCCCGGTAACGGCTGCGCGGCTGCACGGTTGAGCGGTTGAACCGGGCCTACAGGAACCGGTCGAGGATCTTGCGGCTGTGCTTGTCCAGCGCCAGCAGATCGCGGATCAGGTAGTGGATGCCGTGGCTGTCGGAAATGAGCAGCGTGGTGCCGGTCAGGCGGCGGATGTCTTCTTCGCCGCGCAGCACGAGGTCGGTCTGGCCGCGGTCGGTCTGCACCGTCCATGTGCTCGGTGTGGCGTAGGTCGATACGCCGACGATCTTGCGGATCTCGGGCATGAACTCACGCGCGCCGAGTTCGGCGTCGATCAGCGCACGCATCGGCGCGGGCAGCGCTGCAGGCCGTGTGATCCATGCCAGCTCGCGGCCGTCGGTGCTCATCAGGCTCAAGCCCTCGTCGGCGGCGGAGATGGGGAAGGCGCGCACGGGCACCACGCCTTCGTGCACGGTGCCGTCGGCCAGGGTCATGACAAGCTTGCCGAAGCCGTTGCGGCTCAGGCTGAAGTCGGGCGTTTGCATCGCAGTCATTTCAGAAAAGGGGATCACTGCGCGTAAGCCGGCGCGGCGGCGTCCACGCGCTCGCCGTCGCTGGTCAGATCGGTGTCAGCGTCGACATTGCGGGCCTGCGCCTGATACAGCTTGTAGTAGGCCCCTTCGCGCGCGAGCAGTTCATCGTGGTTGCCCACTTCGACGATCTGCCCGCGATCCATGACGACCAGGCGATCCGCCTTGCGCAGCGTCGACAAGCGGTGCGCGATGGCAATCGTCGTGCGGCCCTGCACGAGGTTGTCGAGCGCCTTCTGGATTTCCTTCTCGGTGGTCGTGTCCACGGAAGACGTGGCCTCGTCCATGATCAGGATGCGCGGGTTGATGAGCAGCGCGCGCGCAATCGAAATGCGCTGGCGCTCGCCGCCCGACAGGGCCTGGCCACGTTCGCCCACCAGCGAGTCGTAGCCGTGCGGCAGGCGCAGGATGAATTCGTGGGCGTGGGCGGCACGTGCGGCGGCGATGATCTCTTCGCGCGTGGCGTCGGGCTTGCCGTAGGCAATGTTGTCGGCAATCGTCCCGAAGAACAGGAACGGCTCCTGCAGCACCAGGCCGATGTTGCGGCGGAATTCCGAGACGGGCAGCGAGCGGATGTCGGTGCCGTCCAGGCGGATCGCGCCTTCAGACACATCGTAGAAGCGGCAGATCAGGTTGACGAGCGTGCTCTTGCCCGAGCCGCTGTGCCCGACCAGCCCGATCATCTCGCCCGGCTGGATCGACAGGTTCAGGCCGCGGATCACCGCGCGGTTGCCGTAGCGGAAGCCCAGGTCGCGCAGCTCGATCGCGCCGTTCACCTTCCCGATGTGCACGGGCTTGGCCGGCTCGGGCACGCTCGATACGTGGTCGAGGATGTCGAAGATCCGCTTGGCGCCGGCCGCCGCCTTCTGCGTGACGGACACGATGCGGCTCATGGAATCCAGGCGCGTGTAGAAGCGGCTGATATAGGTCAGGAACGCCACCAGCACACCGACGGTGATGGCGTCGTGGCTCACCTGCCAGATGCCGAAGATCCACACCACCAGCAGGCCGACTTCGGTCAGCAGCGTGACGGTCGGGGTAAACAACGACCACACCGCGTTGACGCGATCGTTGATCGCTAGGTTGTGCTTGTTGGCCTCGGCGAAGCGCGTCACTTCGCGCTTTTCCTGGGCAAAGGCCTTGACCACGCGGATGCCCGGAATCGTATCGGCCAGCACGTTGGTGATTTCCGACCAGATCCGGTCGATCTTCTCGAAGCCGTGGCGCAGGCGGTCGCGCACCAGGTGGATCATCCACGCGATGAACGGCAGCGGCACGAGCGTCACGAGCGCCAGCCATGGGTCGATCGAGACCAGGATGACGGCCGTCATCGCGATCATCAGCACATCGGTGGCGAAGTCGAGCAGGTGCAACGACAGGAACACGCTGATGCGGTCGCTTTCCGAACCGATGCGCGCCATGAGGTCGCCGGTGCGCTTGCCGCCAAAGTACTCGAGCGACAGCTTGAGCAGGTGCTCGTAGGTGGTCGTGCGCAGATCGGCGCTGATGCGCTCGGACACGCGCGCCAGCAGATAGGTGCGCGCCCAGCCCAGCACCCACGCCACCAGCGCGGCGCCAAACAGCCCTGACAGGTAGAGCGTGACCAGGCGGTAATCGACGGGTTGGCCGTTCTGATAGGGGATCAGCACCTTGTCCATCAAGGGCATCGTCAGGTACGGCGGCACCAGCGTGGCGGCCGTGCCGATCAGCAGCAGGGCGAAGCCGGCCAGCAATTCCCACCGATACGGCCGGGCAAAGCGCCAGAGGCGCAGCAGCGCCCAGGTCGAGGGCGGCTGCTCCAGTTCACGGCTGCATTGCGGGCAGTTGTCTTCGCCGGGCGGCAGGGGCGCCTTGCAGGTCGGGCAGACCTCTGCGTCGGGCTGCGCGGCCTGGGCGCCGGTGAGCAGGGCGTTGCGCTGGGCGTCAAAGGCGTCGGCCAGCCGCAGCGCGTCGGTGTTGCGGCCCAGCGTGTACCGCCAGCTGGCCAGCCGGCGCTGACCGTCGGACAGCTCCAGCGTGCCGACGCCGGCGTGGTCGCTATGGGCAAGCGTCATGCCAGGAGCGATGTCCCAGCTTTGGAAATCCTTTTCGCCGGGTGCTTGGCCAACCAGGCGGCGGTTCGTAACCGCCAGCCACCCGTGGGTAAAATGTAGCCTTGCGTCCAAATCCAGCTGCAGCCCGGCCAGGACGGTTTCTTCTGGAGCGAGGCTTGGGGCCAGCACGACACTCCAGGGTTCCTGAGCGCGGGCGACGGTGGGGGCGGACGATGGGGAGGACTCGGTCATCAGTGGCGCAAAGAATTCAAAAAGCGCGTCCAAATGGCCAAAAAACAGCCCAAAACGGGAAAAGGACGAACATAAATCGAGGCAAGAGCGCGGCGTCGCAATTGTTGCGGCCTGCAAATTTTGCTCGCAAGTATACATAGCCACGCCAGCACGGCATTTGGTGCGCTGCACAACGCACTCCGGGCTCAAGACGTCAACGCCGACGCCGTTGTAACGTTATTGAAAGGTAACGGTTCGATTCCACGGACCAATTCACGGGTACATCGCCCCCTGCTTCCAAGCAAATTCAATGAAGAAGAAGGACATTGAGATTCTCGATGTCATGTCGCTGCGCGGCCCGAATATGTGGACATATCGGCCAGTGCTGGAGGCATGGGTCGATATTGGTGAACTGGAGGATTTTCCTTCCAACACGATTCCCGGGTTCTACGAGCGCCTCTCGACATGGCTCCCAACGCTGATCGAGCACCGCTGCAGCCCCGGCGTGCGCGGTGGTTTCCTGATGCGCCTGAAGGAAGGCACCTGGCCCGGCCACATCCTGGAACACGTCACCCTCGAATTGCAGAACCTGGCCGGCATGCCCGGCGGTTTCGGCAAGGCGCGCGAGACGCCCGTGCGCGGCGTCTACAAGGTGATCGTCCGTGCGTGGCACGAAGACGTGACCCGCGCTGCCCTGCTGGCCGCCCGTGATCTCGTCATGGCGGCCATCGAAGACCGCCCGTACGACGTGAATGCCGCCGTCGAGACGTTGCGCGACCTGGTGGACGAACACTGCCTCGGCCCCAGCACCGCGTGCATCGTCGACGCCGCCGATGACCGCAATATCCCGTCGATCCGCCTGTCGGACGGCAACCTCGTGCAGCTCGGCTACGGTGCTCGCCAGCGCCGCATCTGGACGGCCGAAACCGACCGCACCAGCGCCATTGCCGAATCGATCTCGCGCGACAAGGACCTGACCAAGAGCCTGCTGCAGTCGTGCGGCGTGCCGGTGCCGGAAGGCCGCATGGTCGACAGCGCCGAAGACGCCTGGGACGCGGCCGAAGACATCGGCGTGCCGGTGGTCGTCAAGCCGTACGACGGCAACCACGGCCGCGGCGTGTTCACGAACCTGATGACGCGCGAAGAGGTGGAAACGGCTTACGCCGTGGCCATCGAGGAAGGCAACGGCGTGATCGTCGAGCGCTTTGTTTCCGGCAACGAACACCGCCTGCTGGTGGTGGGCGGCCGCGTGGCGGCGGCGGCGATGGGCGAAACCGCCTCGGTGGTCGGCGACGGCACTTCGACCATCGAAGAACTCATCGAATCGCAGATCAACTCCGACCCGCGCCGCGGCAACACCGAGGAACACCCGCTGAACTGCGTTCGCCTGGATTCGGCCGCGCGCCTCGAACTCAAGCGCCAGGGCTATGCCGACGGCAGCGCCGTGCCGCCCGCAGGCCGCAGCGTGCTGATCCAGCGCAACGGCAACGTCGCGTTTGACGTGACCGACCGGGTGCACCCCAGCGTGGCCGCCCATGCGGCGCTGGCCGCGCGCGTGGTCGGGCTCGACATTGCCGGTGTGGACCTCGTGGCCGACGACATCTCGCGCCCGCTGGACCAACAGCGCGGCGCTATCGTCGAGGTCAACGCCGGGCCGGGGTTGCTGATGCACATCCGGCCGGCACAGGGCGAACCACGTCCCGTGGGCCGCGCGATTGTCGATCACCTGTTTTCCGACAAGGACGGCGCGCAGGACGATGGCCGCATTCCCATCGTCGGCATCACGGGCACCAACGGCAAGACCGTCGTCGCCAAGCTCGTCGCGCAAATGCTGCAACTGTCGGGCAGGCACACGGGGCTGGGCTGCAGCGACGGCCTGTACCTCGATCGCCGCCAGGTGGAAACCGGCGCGCGCACCGACCGCGCCGCATGGGATGCCTGCCATCGCATCCTGATGAACCGAGCCGTGGAAGCGGCCGTGTTCGAGAGCGATAGCGGCATGATCCTCTCGCAGGGGCTGCCGTATGACCGCTGCCAGGTCGGCGTGGTGACCAACTTCGGCAAGCCCGATCACCTGGGCGATTTCTACGTCGAAGACGAAGACCGCATGTATAGCGTCCTGCGCACGCAGATCGACGTTGTGCTGAAGACCGGCGTCGGCGTGCTGAATGCCGCCGATGCGCGTCTCGTTGAAATGGCCGATCTGTGCGACGGTGATGTGATCTTCTTCGCGTTGTCGGGCGATCTGCCGGCCATTACCGAGCATCGCGCCGCCGGTAAGCGTGCCGTGTTCGTGCGTGACGGCAAGGTGGTGCTCGCCACCGGCCCGACCGAATTGGCGCTGGCCGACGTGTCCGCCATTCCGCTGACCTACGCCGGCCGCGTGCCGTTCCAGCTTGAAAACGTGCTGGCGGCCGTGGCCACGGGCTGGGCACTGGGCATTTCGAACGACCTGATGCGCGCCGGCATCGTCACCTTCGACGTGGGCCAGGTCGATGTGCCGGGCCGCTTCACGCTGTTCCAGCACCACGGCGCCACGATCGTGGTGGACGACGCGCACAACGCGTCGGCACTGGAAGCCCTGGGGGCTGCGCTGGACAACTTCCCCGCGCAACGCCGCACCCTTGTGTTCGGCGCCGGCCTGCAGCGCCGCGATGAAGACCTGGTGGCGCAAGGCACCGTCATCGGACAGACGTTCGACCGCGTGCTGCTGTGCGAAGACGGCAGCGTCAAACGCGCCGATGCCGAGTTCGACCGCCAGGCGCACGCGCTGCTCAAGCAGGGGCTACAGGCCGGCGGTCGCGTGGCCGAAGTCGTTGTCGAAGGCGGCAAGCGCCGGGATGCCGTGGAAGCGGCGCTCTCGCAGCTCCACGCAGGCGACTTGCTGGTTCTGCAATGCGACGAATGCGCCATCGAGGGCACCGTCGAGCAGGTTCACCAGTGGATGGGCCGCACCGAATCCAAGACCTGACGATCGGGCCTGAGTCAGAAAGAACGCCCAAAGCACAACGGAAAGCTGATTGCATGGAAGTCTCTCGTATCCGGGCCTTGCGCGGCCCAAATCTCTGGTGCCGCCATACGGCCATCGAGGCCATCGTGGCCTGCTCGGACCAATCCCAACTGCTGGCCGAGCTGCCCGGTTTTGAAGACCGCCTGCGCGCGCGCTTTCCGGCAATTGGCCCGATGCGCCCAGATGACGAAGCCGATGCGCCATCGATTGCGCACGCGCTGGAAGCCGCTGCCCTGGGCCTGCAAGCTGCGGCCGGTTGCCCGGTGACGTTCAGCCACACCGAGCCCACACTCGAACCCGGCACCTACCAGGTCGTTGTGGAATACAGCGAAGAAGAAGTGGGCCGACTTGCATTCGAGCTGGCCGGCCAGCTTTGCCTGGCCGCGCGCGACGACCAGCCGTTCGATCTGGACGATGCGCTGCACCGCCTGCGCGAGCTGGACGAAGACGTGCGCCTGGGGCCGAGCACCGGTTCCATCGTCTACGCCGCCGTGGCGCGGGGCATTCCGTACCGCCGCCTCACGCAGGGCTCGATGGTGCAGTTCGGCTGGGGCAGCAAGCAGCGCCGCATCCAGGCCGCCGAAACCGACATGACCAGCGCCGTGGCCGAATCCATCGCGCAGGACAAGGACCTGACGAAGACCCTGCTGCATGCGGCGGGCGTGCCGGTGCCGTTGGGCCGTTCGGTGCGCAGCGCCGAAGAGGCGTGGGAAGCCGCGCAGGAAATCCACGGCCCCGTGGTGGTCAAGCCGCGCGACGGCAACCAGGGCAAGGGCGTGGCGGTGCGCATCCGCACGCGCGAAGAAGTGATGACGGCGTACGAAGTGGCCGCCGACATTTCTTCGGACGTCATCGTCGAGCGCTACATCCCCGGCCATGACTTCCGTCTGCTCGTGGTGGGCAAGCACCTGGTGGCGGCCGCGCGCCGCGACCCGCCGCAAGTCATCGGCGACGGCAAGCACACCGTGCGCGAGCTGGTCGACGAAGTGAACCGCGACCCGCGCCGCGGCGAAGGCCACGCCACGTCGCTCACGAAAATCCGCTTTGACGACATTGCGCTGGCCACGCTCGCCAAGCAGGGCCTGAGTGCCGACGCTGTGCCGCCGAAGGGCACGCGCGTGGTCTTGCGCAACAACGCGAACCTCTCCACGGGCGGCACCGCCACCGACGTGACCGACGACGTGCATCCCGCCATCGCGGCGCGTGCGGTGGCGGCCGCGCAGATGGTCGGACTCGATATCTGCGGCGTGGATGCCGTGTGCGAGACGATGCTCAAGCCGTTCGAAGACCAGGCCGGCGGCATCGTTGAAGTGAACGCCGCGCCGGGTTTGCGCATGCATTTGCAGCCGTCATACGGCAAGGGCCGCGCCGTGGGCGAGGCCATCGTCTCGACGATGTTCGCCGATGGCGACGACGGCCGCATCCCCGTGGTGGCGGTGTCCGGCACCAACGGCAAGACCACGACCGTGCGCCTGATCACGCATCTGCTGGCGTCCAGCGGCCTGCGCATGGGCATGACCGGCACCGACGGCGTGTACATCCAGGGCCAGCGCATCGACACCGGCGATTGCAGCGGCCCGCGCAGCGCGCGCAACGTGCTGCTGCATCCCGATGTCGATGCCGCCGTCTTCGAAACCGCGCGCGGCGGGCTGCTGCGCGAAGGTCTCGCGTTCGACCGCTGCGATGTGGCCGTGGTGACCAACGTGGGCGAAGGCGACCACCTGGGCCTGAACTACATCAGCACGGTGGAAGACCTGGCCGTGCTGAAGAGCGTGATCGTGCAGAACGTGGCGCCGCACGGCATGGCGGTGCTCAACGCCGCCGACCCGATGGTCGCGCGCATGGCCGACGGCTGCCCCGGTTCGGTCACGTTCTTCGCGCACGACGCCAGCCTGCCGACCATGGCGCTGCACCGCGCGCAGGGCAAGCGGGTGGTGTTTGTCGACGGCGCCGAGATCGTCGCCGCCGAAGGTGCCAACGAAACGCGCATCGCACTGGCCGACATTCCGCTCACGCGCAACGGCACGATCGGCTTCCAGGTGGAAAACGCGATGTCGTCGATTGCCGCTGCATGGGCCCTCGGCATCGACTGGGCGGTGATCCGCCGCGGTCTCGCCACCTTTGTGAATGACGCCGCCACTGCGCCAGGCCGCTTCAACCTGTTCGACTACAAGGGCGCCACGCTCATCGCCGACTACGGCCACAACCCGGATGCCATCCAGGCACTGTGCAACGCCGTGGCAACCATGCCGGCGCAGCGCCGCATGGTGGTGATCAGCGGTGCCGGCGACCGCCGCGATGAAGACATCCGCAAGCAGACGCAGATTCTTGGCGGCGTGTTTGACGATGTCGTGCTGTACGAAGACCAATGCCAGCGTGGGCGTGCTGACGGTGAAGTGCTTGCGTTGCTGCGCGAAGGACTGCAGGGTGCATCGCGCACGAGCCGTGTTGAGGAAATCCGTGGTGAATTTCTGGCCATCGACACCGCGCTGGGGCGGTTGCAGCCCGGTGATCTCTGCCTGATTTTGATTGATCAGGTGGAGGAGGCGTTGGAGCATATTGCGCGGCGCGTTGCTGAGTAAATTAGAACCCCAGTGAAGTTCGCTGGGGTTTTGTTTTTGGTTTTGTGGTGCATCCCTTGTTTCATCCCCTGCCGGGGCTGACTCACTTTCTTTGGTTTTGCCCAAAGAAAGTAAGCAAAGAAATGCGCGCCCGAGATGGCGAAAGACTCCTTGAATTTATGTCGCAGGGAGGGGAAGGGAAAAACTCGCTGCGCTCAGACAGTTTCCCTTCCTTTTTCCTCCCTGCAACAGAAATTCAAGGCGCCATCTAGGGCAGGAAAGTCAAAAGACAAAAGCCACACCATCTGGGCACAAGCCCAAACGACAAAGGCTAACCGCGCGATGGGTTGGCCTTTTTTCTTTTGACGTTGAGCCCTTGATGGCGCCTTGGATTTTTGTTGCGGGAAGGATAAAGAGGGGAGGCCTGTCTGAGCGAAGCGAGTTTGCCTCCCCTCCCTTCCCGCGGCACAAATCCAAGGGGAAGTCGCCATCTCGGGCGCGCCTTTCTTTTGCTTACTTTTCTTTGGCAAGACAAAGAAAAGTGAGTCGTGCCCGGCAGGGTACGAAAGGGGGATGCACCAACAACAAAAGAACAAGGCAGAAACCCCCGCCCACCCCCTCCAACACCATTACCCTATGATGACGCCTCCCCCTCAGTCCCCGCGCCATCATGCCCAACCCCATCACACTCGCCCCAGTCGAACTCGCAAAGTCCTACCGCCTCCTGAACCACGGCCCGACCACGCTGGTCACCAGCGCCCACAACGGTGTCCGCAACGTCATGGCAGCAGCCTGGGCGATGCCGCTCGACTTTGACCCGCCCAAGGTGCTGGTCGTGGTCGACAGCCGCACCCTCACACGCGAGCTGGTCGAAGCCTCGGGCGTGTTTGCGCTCAACATTCCCACCCGTGCAATTGCCGAGACCACGCTCACGGTGGGCACGCTGTCTGGCCGGGACGGCGACAAGTTCGATGCGCTCGGCCTGGCCACGGTGCCAGCCCGCACGATCGACGTGCCGCTCGTCGAAGGCTGCGCAGGGTGGCTGGAATGCCGCGTCATTCCGGAACCGCACAACGAGAAGCGCTACGACCTCTTCATTGCTGAAGTGACCGCCGCCTGGGCGGACCCAGCGCTGTTCAGCAACGGCCGCTGGCACTTTACCGATGCGGGCAGCAAGACCGTGCATTACCTGGCGGGCGGCGCGTTCTTCGAAACCGGCGATGCATTTACCGTGGAGCCCAAACAGCCATGAGCGACATCGCCATCCGCCCGTTGATCGATGAGGATGCGGCAGCGTTCAAGGTGCTCCGCCTGAAGGCCATTGAGGATTCGCCGACCGCCATCTGGCCGACGCACGATGAAGAGTCGGGCCGCACGCTGGAGGAAACCCGCAACCGCATCCGGGCGACCGAGTATCAGATCGTCTTCGGTGCATTTGCGGGGCCGGAGCTGATCGGCATTGCCGGACTGCGTCGCGAGCCGCTGGCGCAGGTCGCCCACAAGGCCGTGCTGTGGGGCGTGTTTGTTGACCCGGCACATCGGCGGGGCGGTATTGCGGCCCGTCTGCTCGACGCCGCCATTGCGCATGCGCGTGCGGCGCGCGTGTTGCAGATCCACCTGTGTGTCAATGCCGAGAACCCGCGTGCGCAAACGCTGTATCGCAACGCGGGTTTCGAAACCTTCGGCGTCGAGCGCCGCGCCATGCGTGTCGGTGACCGCTTCTACGACGAAGAACACATGGCGCTGCGGCTAGACGTCTGAACCGTCAAGCACACGCCATCAGGTCGGCTACGCCCCGGCTGGCTTCGGCGCGGATGCTCGCCACATCCAGCCCGCACACCACACCTTCGTCCACCACAACGCGCCCGCCGATGATGCTGGTGCGCACGGTGATGGGCTCGCCGGCGACCACGGGCGCGAGCGCGGGGTCGTGGAAGCCGTAGAAGCGCGGGTGGTTGATGTCGTAGAGCACCAGATCGGCGGCTTGCCCGACCTGCAGCGTGCCGACTTCGCTCAGGCCGAGCACGCGCGCACCGCCTGCGGTCGCCCAGTGGATGACGTCTTCGGCGGTGGTGGCGCCGGCACCCTGCGCGGCACGGTGGATGAGCCACGCGGTGTTGACCTCGCCGGTCATGCTGCCCGATTCGTTGGACGCCACGCCGTCCACGCCCAATGACACCGGCACGCCGGCCGCCGCCAGTTGCGGCACCGGTGCGATGCCGCTGCCCAGCCGGCTGTTGCTGACCGGGCAGTGCGCGATGCCGCTGCCCGTCTGGGCCAGCATGCGGATCTCCGACGGCTGCAGGTGCACGAGGTGCGCAAACCAGACGTCCGGGCCCAGCCACTCGTGCTCGGCCACGAACTCCACGGGCAGACAGTTGTATTTCTCGCGGCAGAAACGCACGTAGTTGTCGGTCTCCGACAAATGCGTATGCATGCGCAGGCGCATCCCGCGCGCGGCACGTGCCAGCTCGACCAGCAATGCCGGCGGCAACGAGAACGTCGGGGTGGTCGGCGCCACCACCACGCGGCGCATCGCGTCGGGTGCGTCGTCGTGATAGCGGTGCTTGAGCCGCTCGATGTCGGCCAGCATCTGGTCCAGCGTTTCGGGCTGCAGCGCCGTCTTCGAGAAACCCGGGTGGCTGCTGGCCGATTCGATGGCGCCGCCGCGGCAGAGCACGAAGCGCATGCCGAATTCATCGGCCACGTCGAACAGCATGTCGCCCGATTCGGTGCCGCCGCCTGCGTGATAGAGGTAGTGGTGGTCGGCGCAGGTGGTGGCGCCCGACAGCAGCAGCTCCGCCATGCCCAGGCGCGCAGCTGTGCGCATCAGCTCCGGCGTGAAGAGCGGCAGGCGCGGATACGGCACGCTCGCCAGCCACCCTTGCAGATCCTGGTTCATGCCTTCCGGCACGGCCTTGAGCAGGTTCTGGAACAGGTGGTGATGCGTGTTGATCCAGCCCGGGTAGACGATGCAGTCGCTGGCGTCGACGATGCGCTCGCCGGGGCGGGGCATGAGGTCGGGGCCCATCTCGGCGATGCGCCCGTCGGCGATGCGGATGTCGACCGCACCGGCGCGTGCTGCGTCACCGCGCAGGCCGGTCATGACGGCCAAGGGGCGGCGGATGAGGATGTCTTGAGGCGTGTTGTGCATGGAGAGGTCCATTGGAAAATCAGGCGCGGCCCGCCGTGCGCACGACCGACGCGGGCACGTGCGCTTCTTCGGTACCGTTGAGCAGCAGGTTCAGCGCCACCGACACCAGGCAGGCGATGACCACGCCGCTGTGCAGGAACGGTTGCGACCAGTCGGGCAGCTGCTTGAACAACGTCGGCGCCAGCACCGGCACCAGCGCGGCGGCAATCGTGAAACCGACGATGAGCACGTTGTAGCGGTTGTGCTCGTAGTCGACGCGCGCCAGCGTCTGGATGCCCGCCGCGGCCACCACGCCGAACATGGCCATGCCGGCGCCGCCCAATGCGGCTGTCGGCGTGGCCGCAATCACGGCGCCCGCCTTGGGCACCAGCGCCACGAGGCACATCAGCACGCCGCTCACGGCGACCACCCAGCGGCTGCGCACGCCGGTGAGCACCACCAGCCCGACGTTTTCCATGAAGGCGATGAAGGGGAATGCGGCGAACATGCCCGCGATGGCGCTGGCCAGCCCGTTGGCGCGCAGGCCGTTGATGGCTTCCTCTTCTTCGATCGGCTTTTCGACGATGTCGCCGATGGCCAGGAACAAGCCCATCGATTCCACCATCTGCACGATCATCACCACGATCATGGTCAGCGCGGGGACCACGGCGAACACGGGCACGCCAAAGTGGAACGGCACCGGGAGCGTGACCCACGGCGCGTCTGCCACGCCGTGAAAGTCGCCCATACCCATGGCGCAGCCCAGCAACGTGCCGACGATCATGCCCACCAGCACGGCGAGGTTGCGCAGCAGCGGGCTGCCGAAGCGATTGATGAGGAGGATGGTGGCGACCACCACCGCGGCCACCAGCAGAAACGATGGTGCACCGAAGTTGGCAGCGTTGCGTCCGCCGCCCACCCAGTCATACGCGACGGGAAAGAGCTGCAGGCCGATGACGGTCACGATGCAGCCCGTGACCACCGGTGGAAAAAATCGCCGCAGCCGCCCCACCAGCGGTGCGGCGAGCAGCGTAAACAGCCCGGCCGCAATGACCGCACCGCACACGCCCGCGAAACCTACGGCAGGGTTGGTGCCGATGGCGATCACCGGCCCCACGCTGCTGAACGCCACCCCCTGCAGGATCGGCAGCCGCACCCCGAACTTCCAGAACCCGATGGTCTGTAACAGCGTGGCGATGCCCGAGCAGAACAACGTGGTGCTGATGAGCACAATGGTGTCCGCCTGCGACATCTTGAGCGCCGACGCGATGATCATCGGTACCGCGATGGCGCCGATGTACGACACCGCCATATGCTGCAAGCCCAACGTCAACATCTGTCGGGTCGACAGAATCTGGTCGACCGGGTGTACGGCTGTTGTCATGGTTGTCTCCTATCGTTGTCATGCCCGGGGCGTGCCAGGAGCCGCCCTCGGGTCAGGGGGATGTCATGTCATGGCATGCTCACGCCGCCAGACACGCGTTGAAACCGTCCTGCAGGGCCGCACGATCGAGGTCGCGGCCGATGAAGACGATCTTGCTGCTGCGCGCTTCGCTGCCCCACGGCTGCGTTGCGCGAAAGTCGATGAGGCTGTGCACGCCCTGCAGCACGTAGCGCTGCGGCTGACCCTTCACGGCCAGGATGCCCTTCATGCGGAACAGCGTTTCCGCCTGCTCGGTGCGCAGGGTGTCGATCCACGTGTGGAAGCGCACGAGATCCACGTCGGCCGGCACGTCAAAACCCACTGACGAGACGCTCGGATCGTGCTGGTGGTCGTGCTCATGTTCGTGCTCATGGTCATGCTCGTGAGCGTCGGCGTGAACATGTTCATGTTCGTGGTCATGCTCGCCGTGGCCGGCGTCTGCGCCGATCTCCAGCAGCTTCTGCGTCGCCTCGAACGCGCCGACACCGATGATCTTGTTCAGATCGACCTCGGCATAGCTGGAGGTGACGATGTCGGCCGTGGCGTTCAAGCCGCGGATGCGCCCGCGCAGCGCGTCGATATCGTCGCCGCCCACAAGGTCCACCTTGTTGATGACGATGCGGTCCGCGCAGACGATCTGGTCGACGGCCTGGTTGTCGACACCGTCCAGCTGCAGGTCGTCCAGATGCGCGGCGATGTGCTTGGCGTCGACCATGGTCACGATGGCGTCAAGCTCGACATGTTCGGCAATTGGGTCGTCGATGAAGAACGACTGCGCCACCGGATACGGATCGGCCAGGCCGCTGGTTTCCACCAGGATGTGGTCGAGCCGTTCGGGCCGCGCGACAAGCTGGCGCACGATGCGCACGAGGTCTTCGCGCACCTCGGCCGTGCAGCACACGCAGCCGTTGACCATCTCGTAGATCTCTTCGTTTTCCGAGGCCATGACGAGGCCGCCGTCGATGCCGACTTCACCGAACTCGTTTTCGATCACGGCGATCTTGCGGCCGTGGTTTTCGCGCAGGATGAAGTTCAGCAGCGTGGTTTTGCCGGCGCCGAGGAAGCCGGTGAGGATGGTGACCGGAATCTTGGTGTTCGGGCCGGGAAGCGTGGCGTGGGCCGTGGCTTGGGGTTTCATGTTGTCTCCTTGTCGAGCGTGGGTGGGGTACGGACTAAGGCAGGTAAGGCTTCTTCGCCCCAGCGCAGGGCGGTGCCGGCATCGAGCCCGAACAGGTCGAGTACGCGGCCGAGGGTGTGGTCGATCATGTCGTCCAACGTATTGGGGCGCGCATAGAAGGCCGGTACGGGCGGCGCGACGATGGCGCCCATCTCCGTGACGGCCTGCATGTTGCGCAGGTGTGCGAGCGTGAATGGCGTCTCGCGCGCCATCAGTACAAGCGGACGGCGCTCCTTGAGCGTGACGTCTGCCGCGCGTGTCAGCAGCGTCGACGAGACGCCCGTGGCAATCTCCGCCAAAGACTTCATCGAGCACGGCGCCACGATCATGCCCAGCGCGCGAAACGATCCGCTGGCAATGCCGGCGGCCATGTCGTCCGCGCGGTGGTAATGCGTAGCGCGGTCGATCACGTCGGCCAGCTTGTACGGCGTTTCGTGCGCCATCGTCAGCAGCGCAGAACGTGTGACGACGAGGTGCGTCTCCACCTCGAGCGCGCGCAGCAGTTCGAGCAGCCGCACGCCGTAGACGAAGCCCGATGCACCGCTGATGCCGACCACCATGCGCGGCCGGGCGGGAGCGCGAGGGTGGCGCGCGCTCATGGACGCGCTCCGGCCTGACGGAGGATGTCGCCCGCGCGGGCAATCGCCTGCGGATCGATGCGTGCGCGGATGCCTTCGAAGCCGGCACCGCGCGTGGCGTCGATGCCCATGCGCGAAGTCGTGCCGTGCACGGACGATGACGGATCGAGCGGGCTGCCGGGCAGGCCATCGACCATGAACACATCCTGGTGCGGCTGGAAGTGTGTGGCCATGGCCCACAGCACCTGCTCGTCCTGCTGCAGGTCGATATCGGAATCCACGGCAATCACAGTCTTGAGGTACGGATCCCAGCCGAGCAGCGCCAGCATGACCTGCCGCGCCTCGCCGTCGCGCGTCGGGTTGAGCGCCACGTAGCAATGGAAGTGCGTGCCCGAGTTCGGATAGTGCAGCGCCGTCACCGATGGGAAGCGCGCCTTGAGCTTCTCGCTCATCTCGGCTTCGCGCGGCAAGCGGGCCAGCGTCAGGTGCTCGGCGTACGGGCCGCCCACCACGTCGACCAGCCACGCATCGCGCCGACGCATCAGGGCATCGATGCGCAGCACATTGTTGGTGGAGCGGTCGGACGAATAGCCGGTGAATTCACCGAACGGGCCTTCTTCTGCATAGGCGGCGGGGTCGATGGTGCCTTCGAGCACGAACTCCGCTGCCGCCGGCACGCCGATGCCGTAGCGCGGCGTGCGGACGATATCGAGCGGCGCGCCGAGCAGGCCACCCGCCACGGCGCGTTCGTCAGCGCCAAAGGGCAGGCGGGCGGCGGCGGCCAGCATGAACAGCGGATGCGCGCCTACCACCATCGCCACGCGCAGCACGTCGCCGCGTTCGCGCGCGGTCTGCAGCATGCGCCACAGGTGGCCGCGCGAGTGCAGGCTCGTCGCCAGTGCGTTGCGTGCGTGGCGCATCGAGCGGTGATAGCTCATGTTGGCCACGCCCGTCACCGGGTCCTCGGCCACGATGATGGCGTTGGTGATGTAGGGCGCGCGGTCGCTTTCGAAGTGCTTGATCATCGGCAGCAGCGCAACGTCGACCGCGTCGCCTTCGATCACCTCGTCGGTGATGGGGCCGTGCGAGACGACACGCGGTGCGATGGGCGCATTGGCGCGCGCCTGGAAGGCATCGTGCAGTTGATGCGGCAACACGTCGAACAACCGTGCCAGCCGTGACCGCGAGGCGAAGACGTTGGTGACCAGCGGCACCTGCAGGCCGCTGACCTGCTCGCAGACCAGCATGGGGGTCTGGTTGCGCGCAGCAAGCTGATCGATGACGGCGGTGACGTCCTGATCGGCGGAGATGCCGTGGCGCACCGTCAGCACATCTTCGGGATACAGCTCGCGATAGAGATTGGCGAAGACGTGGAAATCCTGGCCTTCGCCAAGCCGGGTCATGCTCATGGCACACCTCGCTAGAGGCAGGCGCCGAATACCACAGAGGCACGGCGCCCGCGGGATCGGCGCTCAGGCCGCTTCTGCTGTCTGGACGTAGGTCGACTTCAGGCGAAGCTCCGCCTCGGCCAGGTCCTTGGGCGGCTTGGTGGGTTCGATGCCGACCAGTCGCGCAATGTTGTTGCCCAGATAGTCTTCGAGGTGGTCCTCATCGATGCCCAGCCCCTGCGGCGGCGCCGAGCACAGCACCTCCAGCTCGCGCAGCCACATGCCGGGCTCGTTGGGCGGCGAATCGGTCCCGAAGACGATCTTGTCGCGCGGCAGCTGCTTCGCAAATTCGACGATGCGCGACTGGAAGCACCAGCCCGATTCGCAGTACACGTTGGGCGTATCCATTGCCATCCAGAACGCTTCGAACGAGTAGTTGCCGCCGGTCTGGATACCGAAGTGTCCGATGATGAAGTTCACCATCGGGAACTCGCGGATGATCGGATAGAACATTGTCGGGATGGTGTACGGGCCGTCGCCGGTGTGGATCAGCACCACGATGTTGTACTTGGCGCAGACCTTCATCGCGGGGCGCAGCCAGTCGAGCGCGCGGTCGGGCCGGTAGCCGTGCATGTTGGCGTGCAGCTTGACCATCTTGAAGCCGTATTCCTTGATGTGGAATTCCAGCTCCGCCGCGCCGTTCTCCGGGCCCCAGCGCGGGTTGTAGGTGAAGTTGCCGATGAAGCGGTCCGGGTACTTCTGCGTCAGTTCGGCGATGTACGCCATGTAGTCGCGAATGCCTTCGCGGCCGCGGCGGTTGCCGTCGCGGTAGCCGGTGTTGCCCGGCGGCGGCTGGATGAAGCCCATGTCGATGCGGCGCGGCTTGCCGTTGATCATGTACGGGCCGTCCATCAGCTGGATCATGCGCTCGCCGTTGAACGGCGTGCCGGTGTGGCGCCAGGCCTCGTCGACCAGGTTGGTTGGGTGCAGATGGGTATCGATAATCATGTGTTGCGCTCCGTGCGGTCTGCGGTGGCTCAGGCGGCAGCCAGCGCGAGCTGCGCTTCGGCTTCGGCCACGGTCTTGGGCGGACGGGTCGGCTCCAGGCCGATCATGCGGGCGATGTTGTTGCCCAGGTAATCCTCGAGCGTGTCTTCATCGAGGTTCAGGCCCTGCGGCGGGTCCATGCACAAGACTTCCAGCAGACGCAGCCACATGCCGGGCTCGTTGGGCGGCGTGTCGGTGCCGAACAGGATCTTGTGCTTGGGCAGCACCTTGGCAAATTCGACGATGCGCGACTGCAGGCACCAGCCCGATTCGCAATACACATTGGGCAGCTCCATCGCCCACTGCATCGGCTCGAACACGTAGACGCCGCCGGTCTGCACGCCGAAGTGCGCCATGATGAAATCGACATTCGGGAAGCGCTTGATCATCGGAATCCATTCCGACGGAATGCTGTAGGGGCCGTCGCCCGTATGCAGCTTGACGGGCACGCCCAGCTCGGCACATTTCTCGAATGCGGGCATCACCCAGTCCAGCGCGCGGTCCGGACGGTAGGCGTGCATGTTGGCCTGCGTCTGGACCATCTTGAAGCCGTGCTCCTTGACGTAGCGCTCGATGGCCTCCACGCCGTTCTGCACGCCGCAGCGCGGGTTGTAGACGAAGCACCCGATGAAGCGGTCGGGGTAGGTCTGCACCATCTTGAGCGTGTACGCCATGTAGGCGTCGATGGACTCGCGGCCCGAAAGCTCGCCGTCCGTCCACGTGTAGATGGTGTTGCCCTGCGGCGGCTGGATGAAGGCCTTGTCGATACGGCGCGGCTTGCCGTTGATCATGTAAGGGCCGTCCATCATTTCGAGCAGGCGCTCGCCGGTGAAGGGGTCGCCGTCGTGCCACCACGCGAGGTCCACCAGGTCGGTGGGGTAGCAGCTGATGTCGATGATCATCGTTGGATCTCCTGATGACTGGGAGGAAGCGCGTGATGGCTTCCCGGTGAGGGCAGGCACGTCCTGCAGCGCGGCGCTCTTTGCTAGGCGTGTGCCTTCCCCTCGCCGGATCGCGTGATGCCGGATGCGTGCTGCTTGGGGCGCAGTATCGGAGTCGGGGCCGGGGGCCGGCCAATACTATTTGGCGGCGGTCTTGATACGTTGCCGATATCGGCAAGTCGGTCGGAAGGCGGCGGGCGCTCAGGCGCCCAGCGTGTCGCGCGCGAGTTGCTGCACTGCGTTCACCACCGCCTGTGCGCGCTCACCCTGGCCGCGCTGCCAGACGGCATACAGGTTGTAGTGCGCCGGGATGGCCACGTCGGTCAGCCGCACGAGGCGCCCGTGTTGCAGTGCATCGGCCGCCAGCAGCCCACGCACCAGCGCCACGCCGACGCCAGCTTCGGCGGCCGCGACCATGTTGGCGGCGTTGTCGAACGCGGCCACCACGGCGGGCTCGAGCGGTTCCAGCGCGGCGGCGTCCAGCCACGGAATCCACGAGCGCCGCGTGTAGCCCAGCAGCGGCAGCGTCATCGCAGCCGACGGCGCCAGCGGCGCCTGCACGCCATGCCGCGTCAGCAGCGCGGGCGCCGCCACAGCGGTGACGTGGTCGCCACAGACGAGCGCCATCTCGCAGTCATCCCATTCGCCATAGCCGTAGCGCAGCGAAACGTCCACGCGTTCGAACGAGGGCCGCTCGCCGCGCGTGGTGGACAGGAACATCACCTGGTAGCCGGGCAGGGCCGCGAGCAATTGCGGCAGCCTCGCATTGAGCCAGCCCTGCGCCAGTTCGCTGTCGACATCGACGATGAGCGTTTGCGGCACGTGCCGGTTGCGCACCGAAGACAGCGCCCGGTCCACCTGCCCGAAGCCGTCGGTCAGCATGCTGGCAAAGAGCTGGCCCGCATCGGTCAGCACGATGCCGCCCGCCTCGCGCACAAACAGCGGCTGGCCGATGAACTCCTCCAGCGAACGGATCTGCTGGCTGATCGCGCTGTGCGTCAGGTCCAGTTGCTGGGCGGCCTTGGTAAAGCTGCCGGTGCGCGCCGCCTGCAGGAAGGCATGCATCGACTGGATCGACGGATAACGCTTGTACATGGCGGCGGTGGGTGAGCTGTTAGTTCGACTTACACGGGCTGGCAGAAATCGTCGCTGGCGGGGCGCCCGTACGCGGCTTCATATTGCAGTCACGCGCGGCCGCACAAGACGGCCCGATTCTGGAGGAGACAATGATGACCGAGATTATGGTCAATGGCGCGCCCCATGCGCTGGATGACGCCGATGCCGACATGCCGCTGCTCTGGGCACTGCGCGATCGGCTGAAACTGACCGGCACCAAGTTTGGCTGCGGCGGCGGCTTTTGCGGGGCCTGCACCGTCCATCTGGATGGCGCACCGATCCGCGCGTGCATCACGCCGGCGTCGGCCGCGGCCGGGCACAGCGTGACCACCATCGAAGGCCTGTCGAAGGACGGCACGCACCCGCTGCAACGCGCCTGGGTGGCCGAAGACGTGCCGCAATGCGGCTACTGCCAATCGGGGCAGATCATGTCGGCCGCTGCCTTGTTGGCGGCAGGCACGCCCGTCAACGACGAGGCCATCACGAATGCCATGGCCGGCAACATCTGCCGCTGCGGCACCTACGGGCGCATCCGCCAGGCCATCAAGCGCGCCGCCGCCGACGAGCGAGGCAAGGCATGAACGCGCCGCGTGACTTGCATGCACCGTCGCGCCGCCGCTTCCTACAGCAGAGCGCGCTGCTGACGGCGGGGCTGGCGGTCGGCTTTCGCTTGCCCGATGCACTGGCCGCCGGCAAGGATGGCGCCGCGGGGGAATTCGAACCCAATGCGTGGGTCCGCGTGTTGGCCGACAACACCGTCAAGATCGTCGTCCACAAGCACGATTCCGGCACCGGCACGCAAACCGCGCTGGCCGCCTGCGTGGCCGAAGAGCTGGATGTGGACCCGATGCGCATTGCCGTCGTCACGCCGGAAGATCCGTTCTTCCAGGACTACATCCATCCGGTCTGGAAGGTGTATTCCACCGGCGGCAGCACCAGCGTGTCGCTCGAATATGCGCGCCTGCGGCAAGCCGGCGCCACGGCGCGCGCGATGCTCATCAGCGCGGCGGCGCAACGCTGGGGCGTGCCCGTGGCCGCATGCAGCACCGCAGACGGCACCGTCATCTGCAATGCCGACGGCCGCAAGGCCACCTACGGCGAACTGGCCGATGCGGCGGGCCGTCTGCCTGCGCCTGCCAATGTGGCGTTGAAGAATCCAGCGGACTTCAAGTACATCGGCAAGCTCAGGCATAAGCGTGATGCGCTGGCCAAGACGACGGGCCGGTTCCAGTACGGCATCGATGTGTCGTTGCCCGGCATGCTGGTGGCAGTCGTGCAGCGTGCGCCCATGCCCGGTGCACGTGTGCGCCGCGTCGACAGCGCCGAGGCGTTGAAGGTGCGCGGCGTGCGCCAGGTCATGACCATCCCGATGCGCGTCGATGTGCTGGGCGGTAACCAGGAAGGCGTGGCCGTGCTGGCCGACGACTACTGGGCCGCCGACAAGGGCCGCGCGGCCCTCAAGGTCGAGTGGGACGACAGCGCCTTCGCCGATTTCGACAGCGGCCATGTCGCGCAGCACCAGGCCGCATGGCTTGCCAGCGGCAAGGCGCGCGTGGTGCACACCGTGCAGACCGGCAACACGGACGTGGCGATGGCCCATGGCGCCAAGTGCATCGACGCGGCGTATCGCATGCCGTACAAGCAGCAGAATCCGCTGGAACCCGTCAACATCACCGCGTGGTTCAACGACGGCGCCATTCAATACTGGGGCGGCATCCAGGTGCCATCCACCGCGATGGAAGCTGCCGAGGTGATCTGCGGCGTGCTGCGCGACAAGGTGGTGCTGCACGAGATGGTGTCGGGCGGCAGCTTTGGCGCGCGCGAGAGCAAATACTGGCTGTTCGAAGTCACCTACCTTGCCAAAAAGACGGGCGTGCCCGTCAAGCTGATGAACAGCCGCGAAGACGAGATGCGCGCGCTGTACGGCCACCCCGCCACGTATCACCGCCTCGAAGGCGCGCTTGATGCGCAAGGCCGGCTCGATGCGCTGCGCATCCGCGCGGTGTCGCCCGCATCGCCGGAACAGTGGGAGCCCGGCTACTTCGATCGCCCCGATCGCATGGACTACAGCACCACCGAGGCCCTCTCGAAGTGGGATTTTCCATACCGCGCCAACCACATGGACATCGGCTGGGTGCGGCACGAAACGGGCATCCCGACGGGCTGGTACCGCGCCGTCAGCTTCATCCCCAACGTCTTCGCCACCGAGAGCTTCATCGATGAACTCGCTGTGGCGGCCAGGCGCGATCCGGTTGATTTCCGCGTCGCTCACATGGCCGACCGGCCCCGGCATGTCGACGTGCTGCGCGCCGCCGCACAGCGTGCGGGGTGGGGAAACATGGCGCACGGCCACGCACTGGGCGTGGCCACGCATCAGGCGTATGACAGCTACATCGCCGTGGTGGCGCAGGTGGCGCGCAAGGACGGCCGCGTCGTCGTCCAAAAGCTCACCTGCGTGGCCGACGTTGGCCTGGCGGTCTCGCGCACCGGCGTGGAGGAGCAGCTGTACGGCGGCCTGATGTGGGGCCTCGGCCATGCGCTGTTCGATCGCATCGACATCCAGGGCGGCGCGGTGCAGCAGAGCAACTTCCACGACTACCCCGTGATGCGCATGTCGGACATGCCCGCCATCGACATCGTCATCATCGATGGCAACCGCGACAAGCCGGGTGGTGTGGGCGAGCTGGCCAACCCGCCCGTGGCGCCCGCCATTGCCAATGCCATCTTCCGGTTGACCGGCAAGCGCCAGCGCGAGACACCGTTCAACTTCGACCTGAAGGCGTAGCGCATACCGTGGACATCCGCCTGCTGCGTTATTTCTCGGTGCTGGCCGACGAGCTGCACTTCGGCCGGGCGGCGGCCCGCCTGTTCATGTCGCAGCCGCCGCTGAGCCAGCAGATCCGGCTGCTGGAAGACGAGATCGGCACGCCGCTGTTTGTGCGTAGTCACCACCGCGTGGAACTGACGGCCGCTGGGCGCACGCTCAAGGAGCAGGCGCCGCTGGTGTTCGCCCAGCTCAACCGCGCGCTGGACCTCACCCGGCAGGCGGGCCGTGGGCAAGTAGGCGAGCTGGAAATCGGCATGATCAGCTCGGTGATGGTGGGATTGCTGCCCGAAGCGCTACGCCAGTTTCGCGAGCGCTACCCCGGCGTCGAATGGCGCTTGCAGGAGATGACGCCCGCCGCGCAGGTGGCCGCACTCAAGGAGCGCCGCATCGATGCATGCATCTTCCGGCTAGGGCAGGAAGACCCCGCCGTGCGCAGCGAACTGCTGCAGCACGAGCCGATCGTGATGGCGTTACCCGCCACGCACCGCCTGGCCGGGCACACCAGCCTGGCCCTCGGCGACTTTGCCGGCGAGCCGTTTGTTGCGTTCGAATCCAAGCGATCGCGCTTTGCCGATCACCTGCTGCATCTGTGCATCCAGGCTGGCTTTGCGCCGCTTGTGCGCCAGCAGGTGACCGAAGTGCAGACGCTGTTGGCGCTGGTGAGCGCGGGCTTTGGTGTGGCGCTGCTGCCGGGCTCCACGGCGAACCTGGCGCCGCCCGGTGTGGTCTTCCGCCCGCTGGAGCCGGCGCTGCCTGCTGTGCCGCTGTACGTCCACTATCGCGTGGACGATCACTCGCCGGTGCTCAGGGCTTTTCTGGAGACGCTGCGGGAAGTGAGCGACACCGCTGGGGACGCCGTCGCCGCGCAGTCTCAGCCTGCGCTGGCCAGCCGATAGTCCGTTGGCCGCATGCCGGTCCATTTGCGGAAGGCGCGGTGAAAGGCGCTCGGTTCCGCAAAGCCGACCGCGACGGCAATGTCGGCGATGGTGCGGCGCGTGTCCTGCAGCTGGCCGATGGCAATGTCGCGCCGCAGGTCGTCCTTGATCGACTGATACGTGTGGCCCTCCAGCTTCAGGCGCCGCCGCATGGTGGCCTCGGCCACGTTCAGCTTGAGCGCCATTGCGTCCGACGCGGGCCAGCCTGCCACCGGCAGATTGCGCAGCGTCTTGCGTACGCGCGCGGCGAAGGAATCCGGGTTGCGGTACTTGACGATGAAGTTGCCCGGCGCATCCCGCAGAAATGTCTTGCTGGACGCCGCCGTCTGAATGACCGGCAGGTCGAGAAAATCGGGCGATAGGTCGACGTACGACGCATCGTGCCTGAACGCCATGTCGTCACAGAACATCAGGCGATATTCCTGCGCATCCTGCGGCGCCGCACAACGGAAGCGCGCGGCAATGAACGGAATGCGCCGCCCCACGAGCCAGCACACCAGCCCGTAGACCATGATGAGCCACGTGGCGTAGGTGAACATGGGCGGCACCCGCGTGCCCTTGCGGTGCACAAAGACAAGACGCACACGCTGATCGTCTTCTTCAACGCGCACATGCAGATCGTCCAGCACCAGCCGCAGAAAGCCCGTGGCCCGGGCGAGCGCCTGCCTGCCCGTGCGCGCCGTCAGCGCCGCCTGCGTCATCGCCACGAAGCTGCCCCAGCGCATGGGGTGCGCATCCTGCCCGAAGAACTCGTCGTCCATGGCCTGCGCAATGCCGGCCCACAGCGCGCCGTACTGCGTCGATGACACGCGGCTGCGCGGCTGCGCCAGCATCTGCGGCGTGATGCCCGCGGCGGCCATGATGGGCTGCATGTCCACGCCATGCGCGCGGGCGCGCGTCACGGCCTCGTTGACGAGGCTGACAGAGACCGTTCCTTTTTCGTTGTTTTTCATCGGTATGGCAAATCCGCTCACGCAAGTTGATCGTGACGGGCATCGAAGCCGCCCAGCCGCGTGCCTACACTTTTCCCCCATCGAACCCGAGCGCCGCGGGCTGCACAGTGTAAGGCGCCTGCACAGGCAGCGTCACGCGGCACCGGTCAGCAAACAAGCAAGAGCCAAGCGATGGACGACTTCTATACCGAAGAGCAGCGGATGATCCACGACGCTGCGCGCGACTTTGCCACCGAGCGCCTGGCGCCCAACGCCGCGCAGTGGGACCGTGACGGCGCCTTGCCCGACGAGGTGGTGCGCGAGATGGGTGAGCTGGGCCTGCTGGGCATGATCGTGCCGGCGGAGTGGGGCGGTTCGTACACCGACTACGTGGCCTATGCGCTCGCATTGGAAGAGGTGGCCGCCGGTTGCGCTGCCAGCGCGACGATGATGAGCGTGCACAACTCGGTCGGCTGCGGCCCGATCCTCAAGTTCGGCACCGAGGCACAGAAGGCGCGTTACCTGCCGGATCTGGCCACCGGCCGTGCGATTGGCGCGTTCTGCCTGACCGAGCCGCATGCCGGCTCCGAGGCCAACAACCTGCGCACGCGTGCGGTGCTGCGCGACGGCAAGTGGGTGCTCAACGGCAACAAGCAGTTCGTCACCAACGGCGCACGCGCGAACATCGCCATCGTCTTTGCCGTGACGGACCCTGAGGCGGGCAAGCGCGGCATCTCGGCCTTCATCGTCCCGACGGACACGCCGGGCTTTCACGTTGGGCGGCCCGAACACAAGCTCGGCATTCGCGCGTCGGACACCTGCCCGATCACGCTGGAAGACTGCGCCGTGCCCGAAGAGAACCTGCTGGGCGAGCGTGGCGAGGGCCTGAAGATCGCGTTGTCGAACCTGGAAGGTGGGCGCATCGGCATTGCCGCGCAGGCCGTGGGCATTGCGCGCGCCGCGTTCGATGCGGCACGCAACTACGCGAATGAGCGCATCCAGTTTGGCAAGGCGCTGCGCGAGCATCAGACCATCGCCAACATGCTGGCCGACATGGCCACGCGCCTGAATGCGGCGCGCTTGCTTGTTCACCACGCGGCGCGCCTGCGCAGCGCAGACAAGCCGTGCTTGTCGGAAGCCTCGCAGGCCAAGCTCTACGCATCGGAACTGGCGGAAGAAATCTGCTCCAACGCCATCCAGATCCACGGCGGCTACGGCTATCTGGCCGACTACGCCGTCGAGCGCCACTACCGCGATGCACGCATCACCCAGATCTACGAAGGCACCAGCGAAGTCCAGCGGATGGTGATCGCGCGGCACGTGTAGCACGCCCCGCGCACATCGACCGCATACGAAAGAGCGCAAACGCGCCGACCAGGAGACGACGATGAACCAAGCGGTATCTGCAGCACAGGGTTTTGTGGAAGCGCGCGATTTTCTGCTGCGCCATCGCACCGACTACGACCGGGCGTATCGCGAATTTGCGTGGCCGACGCTGGACACGTTCAACTGGGCGCTCGACTACTTCGATGTGATGGCGCGCGGCAACGACAACCCGGCGCTGTGGATCGTCGATGACGCGCAGGGCGAAGGGTTGAAGCTGTCGTTTGCGCAGATGTCGGAGCGCTCGTCGCGCATGGCGAACTTCCTGCGCGGGCTTGGCATCGTGCGGGGTGACCGTCTGCTGCTGATGCTGCCGAACCGCGTCGAACTGTGGGACGTGATGCTCGCGGCAATGAAGCTCGGTGCGGTGGTGCTGCCGGCCACGACGCAGCTTTCGCCGGATGACGTGCGCGACCGCGTTGAACTGGGCGGCGCGAACTGCGTGGTTGTCGACGCGGCGGAGCTGCACAAGTTCGACAGTGTGGATGCAAGCGTCAAGCGCATCGCCGTGGGCGCGCAGCGCGAAGGCTGGATCGACCTGGCAGCCGCCTACGATGCGCCCGCGCAGTTCGTGCCCGAGGGGCCAACCAAGGCGACCGACCCGTTGCTGCTGTACTTCACCTCGGGCACCACGTCCAAGCCGAAGCTGGTCGAGCACACGCACCAGAGCTATCCGGTCGGGCACCTGTCGACGATGTACTGGATCGGCCTGCAACCCGGCGACATCCACTGGAACATCAGCTCACCCGGCTGGGCCAAACACGCGTGGAGCTGTTTCTTTGCCCCGTGGAATGCGCAGGCCTGCGTGTTCGTTTACAACTACGCCCGCTTCGTGCCGAAGGACACGCTGGACGTGCTGGTGCGCTTCAACGTGACCACGCTGTGCGCGCCGCCCACCGTGTGGCGCATGCTGGTGCAGGAGCCGCTGGCCTCATACGCCGTCAAGCTGCGCGAGATCGTCGGTGCGGGCGAGCCGCTCAACCCCGAGATCATCGAGCGCGTGCGCAGCGCCTGGGGCGTGACCATTCGGGACGGCTTCGGCCAGACCGAGACCACCTGCCAGATCGGCAACACGCCGGGCCAGCCGGTCGTGCCGGGCTCGGTCGGGCGCCCGCTGCCCGGCTACCGCGTGGAACTGGTCGACCACGACGATCAGCCCACCAGCGAAGGCGAAATCGTGCTGCCGCTCTCGCATCGCCCGCTCGGCCTGATGCAGGGCTACGCCAACAACGCCAAGGCCACGGGCGAGGCCATGCGCAACGGCTATTACCACACGTCCGACGTGGCGATGCGCCGCGACGACGGTTACTTCGTCTACGTGGGCCGCACCGATGACGTGTTCAAGTCGTCCGACTATCGGCTGAGCCCCTTCGAGCTGGAAAGCGTGCTGATCGAGCACGAGGCCATTGCCGAGGCCGCCGTGGTGCCGAGTTCCGATCCGCTGCGGCTGTCCGTGCCCAAGGCGTTCGTGACGGTGCGCCAGGGCTATGAGGCTGGCCCCGAGCTTGCGCGCGCCGTGTTCCTCTTCTCGCGCGAAAAGCTGGCGCCCTACAAGCGCATCCGCCGGCTGCAGTTCAGCGAGCTGCCCAAGACCATCTCCGGAAAGATCCGCCGCGTGGAACTGCGTCGGCTGGAGCTTGAACGCACGCCGCAACCGGCTCGCCTGCCCGGCGAGTACTGGGAAGAAGACTTCGCCTGATTTGCCCGTCCCGCATTGAACCCATTACCGCCACCGCAACCGATACCGAATCGCCAGGAGACTCCCATGAGCGCCGTTGCTTCCCTCGCTTCCGCCAAGCCTGCTGCACAGCAGGACACCCCGCCCACCGTCAAGCTGCTGATCGGAGGCGAGTTTGTCGAATCGCAGTCGAAGGAATGGCGCGACATCGTGAACCCCGCCACGCAGGAAGTGCTGGCGCGCGTGCCGTTTGCCACGGCCGACGAAGTGGACGCGGCCATCCGCTCCGCACATGCGGCGTTTGCCACGTGGAAGAACACGCCGGTCGGCGCGCGCATGCGCATCATGCTGAAGTTCCAGGCGCTGATTCGCGAGCACTCGCCGCGCATCGCCCGCACGCTGACGGCCGAGCAGGGCAAGACGCTGCCCGATGCAGAAGGCGACATCTTCCGCGGGCTGGAGGTGGTGGAGCACGCGTGCTCGGTGGGCTCGCTGCAGCAGGGCGAATTTCTGGAGAACGTGGCGGGCGCGGTCGACACCTACACGCTGCGCCAGCCGATTGGCGTGTGCGCGGGCATCACGCCGTTCAACTTCCCGGCCATGATTCCGCTGTGGATGTTTCCGATGGCGATCGTGTGCGGCAACACGTTCGTGCTCAAGCCTTCAGAGCAGGATCCGCTGTCGACCATGCAGCTGGTTGAACTGGCGCTCGAGGCCGGCGTGCCGCCGGGCGTGCTGAACGTCGTGCACGGCGGCAAGGACGTGGTGGATGCGCTGTGCACGCACGAACATGTGAAGGCGATTTCGTTTGTCGGGTCCACCGCGGTCGGCACGCATGTCTATCGCCTCGGCAGCGAGCACGGCAAGCGCGTGCAATCGATGATGGGCGCGAAGAACCACGCCGTGGTGCTGCCCGATGCGAATCGCGAGCAGGCCATCAATGCGCTGGTGGGTGCGGCCTTCGGCGCGGCGGGGCAACGCTGCATGGCGACCTCAGTCGTCGTGCTGGTGGGCGCCGCGCAGCAGTGGGTGCCGGACCTGATCGCCAAGGCAAAAACGCTCAAGGTGAATGCCGGTGTGGAGACGGGTACCGATGTCGGCCCCGTTGTCTCGCGTGCCGCCAAGCAACGCATTCTCGGCCTGATCGAATCGGGCGTGCAGCAGGGCGCGACGCTCGCACTCGACGGCCGCAATGTGCGCGTCGCCGGTTACGAAGACGGCAACTTCATCGGCCCCACGGTCTTTACCGACGTGAAGACCGACATGGACATCTACACCAACGAAATCTTCGGGCCCGTGCTGCTGGTGCTGACGGCGCCCACGCTGGACGATGCGATTGCGCTGGTCAATGCCAACCCGTTCGGCAACGGCGTGGGCCTGTTCACGCAGAGCGGTGCGGCGGCGCGCAAGTTCCAAAGCGAGATCGACGTTGGGCAGGTCGGTATCAACATTCCCATTCCGGTGCCCGTGCCGTACTTCAGCTTTACCGGCTCGCGCGGCTCCAAGCTGGGTGATCTGGGCCCGTACGGCAAGCAGGTCGTGCAGTTCTATACGCAAACGAAGACGGTCACGGCGCGCTGGTTTGACGACGCGGTCGATGCCGGCGGCGTGAATACCACCATCAGCCTGCGCTGATCGCACCGGGAGCGTTGTCATGAAAATCGCATTCATCGGCCTGGGCAACATGGGCGCCCCGATGGCGCGCAACCTGCTCAAGGCGGGCCACGCGCTGACCGTCTTTGATCTGAATACGCAGGCCGTGGGCGCGCTGGTGGAAGCCGGTGCCATGGCCGCCGCGTCTCCCAAAGACGCTGCGACAGGCGCGGAAACCGTGATCACCATGCTGCCCGCCGCCGCGCATGTACGCCACGTGCTGACGGCGGAAGACGGCGTGCTGGCGGGCATTGCCAAGGGCGTGCCCATCATCGATTCGAGCACCATCGACCCGGCCAGCGTGAAGGCGTTTGCCGCGCTGGCGGCCGAGCACGGCAACACCTTTGTCGATGCGCCGGTCTCGGGCGGCACGGGCGGCGCGGCGGCCGGCACGCTGACGTTCATGGTGGGCGGCACCGCACAGGCGTTCGAGCAGGTGCGTCCGGTGCTGTCCGCCATGGGCAACAACCTCGTGCATTGCGGCGACACCGGCGCCGGCCAAGGCGCGAAGATCTGCAACAACCTCGTGCTCGGCATCACCATGGCCGGCGTGGCCGAAGCCATGTCGCTGGGCGAAGCGCTGGGCATCGACCCGAAGGTGCTGGGCGGCATCATCAACACGTCGACGGGCCGGTGCTGGAGTTCGGATACCTACAACCCGTTCCCGGGCGTGATCGAGACCGCGCCGTCGTCGCGCGGCTATACGGGCGGATTCGGTACCGACCTGATGCTCAAGGATCTGGGCCTGGCAGGCGATGCGGCAAAGTCCGTCCGTCAGCCGGTCTACCTGGGCGCGTTGGCGCAGCAGCTCTATCAAACCGTGAGCAGCAAGGGCGATGGCAAGCTGGATTTCTCCGCCGTCATCAAGCTGTATCGGAAAGACGGAGCGGCGTGATGATCGAACTGGAAACGCTGCATGAGGGCACCGTTGCGGTGCTGACGCTCAAGCGTCCGCCGGCCAACGCGTTCACCCCGGAAGGTCTGCTGCAGCTGCAAGGCACTGTCGAGCGATTGAACGCCGATGCACGCGTACGCGCCATCGTCGTCACGGGCCACGGGCCGAAGTTCTTCAGCGCGGGCGCCGACCTCAACACCTTTGCCGATGGCAATCGCGATGTGGCGCGCGAGGCCGCTGCACGTTTCGGTGCCGCGTTCGAGGCGCTGCAGAATGCGCGCCCGGTGGTGATCGCTGCCATCAACGGCTTTGCGATGGGCGGTGGCCTGGAGTGCGCGCTGGCATGCGACATCCGCATCGCCGAGCCCCATGCCAAGCTGGCCGTGCCGGAGACGGCTGTCGGCCTGCTGTGCTGCGGTTGCGGCACGCAGACGCTGCCCTGGCTCGTGGGTGAAGGCTGGGCCAAGCGCATGATCCTGACTGGCGAGCGCGTCGACGCGCAGACCGCCCTGCGCATCGGCCTGGTGGAAGAGGTGGTGGAAACGGGCGCTGCTCGCGAAGCCGCCATCGCCATGGCGCTGCGTGTAACGACGTTGAGCCCGCAGGCCGTCACCTTCAGCAAGCAGCTGATCCATCAGGCGCGCAATGGCGTGCCGCGCAGCGCGGCGCTGGCCGTGGAGCGCGAGCGCTTTGTCGATCTGTTCGACCACCCGGACCAGCGCGAAGGCGTGAACGCCTTCCTTGAGAAGCGCGCGCCGCGCTGGCATTCCACACACGAATCGGAGACGCTGCAATGAGTGCCGTCCAACTGCAGGCGGCGCCGCCCGAGGCCGCCGCTGCCGAGCCCGAGGTGTTGATGCGCGTGGTGAACCGCGTGGCCGTCATCACCTTGAACCGGCCGTCTGCGCTGAATGCGCTGTCGCACGGCATGGTGCGCCAACTGGCGACGCTGCTGGAGCAATGCCGCCATGACGACGGCATCGCCGCGCTGGTGCTGCGCGGCGCGGGCCAGAAGGGCTTCTGCGCCGGCGGTGATGTCCGCGCGCTCTATCAGCTTGCCCAACAGGGCCGCATGGACGGCGACGACGGCTGGCTGCAATTCTTCGTCGACGAATACCGGCTCGACTACGCGCTGCACCAGTTTCCGAAGCCCATCGTTGCGCTGATGGATGGCATCACCATGGGCGGCGGCATGGGCCTTGGGCAAGCCGCAAGGCTGCGTGTCGTGACCGAGCGGACGAAGATGGCGATGCCCGAAACGCGCATCGGTTTTCTGCCCGACGTGGGCGCCACGCGCTTTTTGAGCGTGATGTCGCCCGAGCTTGAGCTGTATGTCGGTCTGACAGGCGTGACGCTGACCGGTGCCGATGCGCTGCATTGCCACCTGGCCGATGTGTGCGTGCCTGCCGAATGGCTTGCCTCGTTCGAAGACCGGCTGCAGCGCATGCCGCACGATGGCGACCTCATGCAAGCGCTGCGCCGCGTGTTCGAGCCGCCGTGCAACGTCGTTCCGCACGCGCCGCTGGCGCAGGCGATGCCATGGGTGCTGCGCTATTTCGATCGGCGTTCTTCGGTCGATCGCATTGTGGCCACGTTGCGAGAGAGCCTTGAGCGCGAATCGGCACGCGAGCCGCGCCAGTGGCTGCAGGCGACGCTTGACGCCATGACCACGCATTCGCCGACGATGCTGCACGTCACGCGCGAAGCGTTGCTGCGGGGCCGGCAGTTGTCGCTGGCGGAATGCTTCCAAATGGAACTGGGCATCGTTGCGCGCGGAATCCAGGAAGGCGATTTCTGCGAAGGCGTGCGCGCGCATCTGGTGGATAAGGATCACCGGCCCGGCTGGGCGCCGGCCACGCTGCCGCAGGTGCGGCCCGAGCGGGTGCGGCATTTTCTGACGTCGCCCTGGCGGGCGGAGGCGCACCCGTTGGCGGGGCTTGGTTGAGTCGGGGGGAGCGGCGCATGGGCGACACGCGCTGCGCTGGAGGCGGCGCATTCAGTTGCAGGCGCGTACGCAGATGGGATTGAAGCCTGGTTGAATTCTCCGCCTGCCAACCCGCATGGCAGCTCGGCTTCGGTGCCCGGCGTCAGACGGTTGTCACAATCGCGGTGCTAACTGGACGGATGCTTTGCCACTCCCCAGGAGGCTCCCATGGCGACATCCGTCGATTCATTTCAGGTGAAGGTGTATCAGGGTGACAGCGCCGTGCTGTTCGCCTTTGATGTGGCCGATGCCGATCGCGCCGATCTGGCCGGTTTTGCCATCCAGTGCACGCCGCAGGGCGGGGCGCCTTACTGGGTGCCCAACCGGCTCACCTTCGACACGCCCATCCATGCAGATGCGCCGCTGAAGGCCGGCCACTATGCCGATTCCATCGACGCGCCGTTTCAGTCGTTCCACTGGGTCCACTTTCCGCCGCATGCCGCCGCGCACCTGACTTACACGGTGCACGCGCGCTACTTTGTGTCGACGAACCCTGTGCAACTGGAGACGCGCGCCACGCGCACCGTCACCGCCACGCTGCAGCAGCCGATGAGCGATTGGGCCACCGTGGGCATGGTGCGCGGCTATGTGTCGTCGCAGGCGTTCATCGATCACTACGGCGGCAACACGGCCTTGGCACCGGACAAGCGCGCGCAGACAAAATCGCCGCTGCTGTACGACACGCAGCCGTATCAGAACAAGTACGCCTACCTGGGCGCCACCGGCCGCCGTCTCATCATCGATCTGCTGAACCACTGCCACGCGTCCGAGGGTTACGGCATCGACGTGCTGGCCTATGACCTGGATGAGCCTGACATCATCCGTGCGATTGCGTGGCTTGCGCAGAACGGTCGCAAGGTCCGCGTGATTCAGGACAACTACGTCGGCAACGGCGCCAGCCCGACGGGCCACGGCACCGACAACGCGTTTGAGACGCAAGCGACTGACTACTTCAGGCAAGCCGGCGCGGATGTCCGCCGCACGCACTTGGCGCGGTTTCAGCACCACAAGGCCATCTTGCTGCGTGATGCGGCCGGCAAGCCGGTGCGCGTGCTGGCCGGTTCTGCCAACTTCTCGCTGCGCGGCTTGTATGTGCAGGCCAACAGCGTGCTCGTGTTCGAGCAAGACGCCGCGCAGCTGTATGCGCAGGTATTCGAGCGTCTGTGGGGATGGATCGGCCAATACGGCGAAGACGCTGCCGGCAGCCGCAAGGTGGCCGCAGCCTTCCGCGCCGATGCGCTGGCGGCCAGCTGGCAGGCGGTGCCGCAAGGCAGCACGCCGCGTGCGCGCTTCGGCTTCTCGCCGCATCAGACCGATGCGTTGCTGACGGAGGCGGCTGACCGCGTGAAGGGCGCGCTGTCGTCCGTGCTGTTTGCGGTGATGGCCACCGATGGCGGCGGCGAGATGCTGACCACGCTCGAACAGGTGGTGCCGCACAAGGCTGGGCTGCTCTCGCTGGGCGTGATCGACAAGCAGGGTGGTGTCGACGCCTTTGCGCCGGGCCGCGATGTACCGTCGCAAACCGTGTCGTTCGCGTATTTGAAGGACGACGCGCCTGCGCCGTTCAAGCAGGAAGTGGATGCCGGCGCCGGCCAGCACATCCACCACAAGTTTGTCGTGTGCGATTTCAATGGCGATGAGCCGGTGGTGTTCTGCGGCTCGTCCAACCTGTCAAAGGGCGGCGAAGAGCAGAACGGCGACAGCCTGATCGCCATCTACGACCCGGCCATCGTCACGGCCTATGCGATCGAGGCCATCCGGCTGTTCGACCACTACCGCTTCCGCGCGGGGGAGTCGAAGGCCACGGCCGACAAGCCGCTGGTGTTGAAGCCGACCGGCGCGTGGGCCGACCCGTACTACGATCCGCAAAACATCAAGTTCACGGAGCGCACGCTGTTCGCCAAGTCGGGCACAGCGCAGGAGGCGGTGGTCGCGTGACCGATGCCGGCGGCGGTGCGTGCAGCCTTAAACGCGTCGCTGCCGGTCGCCCCACCACGCATCGCGCAGCCGGCGCTTGGCGATCTTTCCGTTGTCGTCGCGCGGCAGTGCTGTGGTGAATTCAATCTGGCGCGGGATCTTGAAGCCGGCAATCTGACCGCGCAGCCATTCGATCACGGCCTCTGCCTGCAGGTCTTCGCGCTCGGTCTGCACCACCGCGACGAGGCGCTCGCCGTATTCGTCGTCGGGTACGCCAAAGACGGCGCAGTCGACCACATCGGGGTGGCGCAGCAGCGCGTGTTCGATCTCGGCCGGGTAGATGTTCACGCCGCCCGAGATGACCATGTCTGATGCGCGGTCGCATACGTACAAGTAGCCGTCCGCATCGAGGTAGCCCATGTCGCCGAGCGTGACGAGGCCATCGCGCTCGGCCTTGCGGCGTGCCTCGTCATTGCCGCGATAGGTGAAATCGGGGTAGGCGGGCTGGTGGCTGTAGATCAGACCGATCTCGCCCGTGTCGCACGGCGTGCCGTCTTCACGCAGGATGCGCACGCGCGCGTCGCACACCGGGCGGCCGGCGCTCCCTGGGCGGGCGGCTGCGTCGCGCGGGTCCATCACCGTGATCATGCCGGTCTCGCTCGACGCATACGTTTCATAGATGACGGGGCCAAGCCAGTCGATCATCCTGCGCTTGATCTCGGGCGCGCAGGGTGCGCCGGTGGACGCCACGAAGCGCAGCGAAGACAGGTCGTAGCGGCTGCGTTCTTCGTCCGTCAACTTGAGCAGGCGCACATACATGATCGGCACGAGGTAGACGGTGTCGATGCGGTAGCGCTCGATCTGCTCGAGCACGCGCAGCGCATCAAAGCGCGCGTTCACCACCAGCAGCTCTGCCATCTGCGCGGCCTGCTGTGCGAAGAGACTCGGCGCGCTGTGATAGAGCGGCGCCGGCACCAGCGCGCGGCAGCCCGGCACGATACCGAACGTGGCCGCCACCACGGCGCGCGCCTTCTGCAGATGCGCGTCGAGCTGGTCGAGCGGCACGGCCTGGCGCACCACGCCCTTGGGCCGGCCCGTGGTGCCTGAGGTATAGGCCATGTGCCCGCGCGGCGATACCAGCGGCCCGTCGTATGGCGTCTGCAGCGCCAGCCAGTTGGCATAGCCGTCGGCACGGTCGGTGCCTTCGGCGTCCACGCGCAGCAGCTGCACGTGGGCCGGCAGCAGCGGTTCCACCGCGTCGACGAGGTCGCGATGGCCGATCAATACCTTGGCGCCAGAATCGCGCACGAGAAACTCCACCTCGGCCGGCGTGAAGTGCCAGTTGATCGGGCAGAAGTAGCACCCCGCGATGCGGCAGGCGTGCATCACGTCGATGTAGGCCGGTGCATTGCGCAGCAACACGCCGATCACGTCGCCCTCCTGCACGCCCATGCGGCGCAGACCGCCGGCAAGGGCGGCGCCGCGGGAGAGCAGCGTATCGGCATCGGTGGGGCGATCATCGAAGATCAGGTGGGCGGTCATGCGTGTCTCCTGCGCGGGGTCTCTGGTGGGCGGCTGCTGAATCCATGCAGCATGCCGGATCGAGCCGTATTGAACAATCCACGGTGAATTGCGCACACTGGTGAATGTCATTGGACAACGCACCGCTTGGCAGCGGGAGCCAGCCACCGGAATGCTGCGGCACGCCGGAGGCCGAAAAGCCCGTCCGGTGTGATGGCAGGGCGGGCATTTTTCCGGGTGGTGCGCGATTGTGCCCGGTTGTGACCACGACGGCCTTCAGGCACAATGCGCAACCTTGTGGAGATGGCATGCCTCCCTTAACCGCCGGTCTGCGGATGACGCGTCCGGCTGATGATGCCTACAAGTTCCTGGACGAAGGAAGTTGTAGGCACACGCCCAAACGACGTTCTGTCGCTCAGGTTTGAGTTCTTCGAATCTGGTCATCATGAAGAAAATGGTTACACGCTCCGAGCCGCTGCTCATGTTCGGGTATCTGCTGCGCTGGCTCTCATTGGGGGCGCTTGTCGGCATGCTTGCGGGCTTGGGCTCCGCGGTGTTGCTGCTGGCGCTGGACTGGGCGACCGACACGCGCATGGCTCATCCTTGGTTGCTGTGGTTCCTGCCCGTGGCGGGCCTTGCCGTCGGCTTGCTCTATCACTACACGGGGCGCTCGGTGGAAGGCGGCAACAACCTGCTGATCGACGAGATCCACGACCCGAAGCGCGTCGTGCCCAAGCGCATGGCGCCGCTCATCCTGCTGGGCACCGTTGTCACGCACCTCTTTGGCGGATCGGCCGGGCGCGAAGGCACGGCCGTCCAGATGGGCGGCAGCTTCGCGGACTACCTCACGCGGCTGTTCTCGCTGGCCCCGGCGGACCGGCGCATCTTGCTGATGGCGGGCATCAGCGCGGGTTTCGCGTCGGTGTTCGGCACGCCGCTGGCCGGCGCCGTGTTCGGGCTGGAGGTGCTCGCGATCGGCCGTCTGCGCTATGACGCGATCCTGCCGTGCTTTATCGCGGCCATCGTGGGCGACCTGGTGCCGCCGTTGCTGGGCGTGCACCACACGCCGTATGCGATTCCGTTTGTGCCGCATCTCACGCCCATCGCGATCGGCCTGGTCGTGGTGGCGGGCATCGTCTTCGGTCTGGCGGGCATGACGTTCGCGGCGCTCACGCACCGGCTCAGCCGCCTGTTGAAGCATCACATCGCCTTCGGGCCGCTGCGCCCGGTGCTGGGCGGCAGCGTGGTCGTGGCGGTGGCCCTGGCGCTGGGGACGGATAAATATCTCGGCCTCGGCATTCCGGGCATCGTGGACGCATTCCACATTCCGCTGCCGGCGTACGACTTTGCCGGCAAGGCGGCCTTCACGATCGTCACGCTGGCGTCCGGCTTCAAGGGCGGCGAGGTCACGCCGCTGTTCTACATCGGCGCCACGCTGGGCAATGCGCTGGGCTACGTGCTCCCGCTGCCGTTCCCGCTGCTGGCGGGCCTGGGGTTCGTTGCCGTGTTTGCGGGCGCCGCCAATACGCCCATCGCGTCGACCTTGATGGCGATGGAACTCTTCGGCCCCGAAGTCGGCACGTTTGCCGGCATTGCCTGCGTGGTGAGCTATCTCTTCTCGGGCCACACCGGCATCTATCACGCGCAGCGCATTGGCCATGCGAAGCGCCCGTCCGACACGGAACCGGCGGCGCAGGCTCCGGCTGAATCCGCCGGGCGCTTTTAGCGCGGAGGCGCGAGCGTGGCGTCCATCAACCGCCGTAGAAGCGCTCGCACAACGCCGCACTTGCGCCGAGTTTGCGCGACAGCTCGGACGCCGCCTGCAACTGCTTCGTGACGACCTCCCCAGAGGTGCGCGCCGCTTCCAGCCGTGAAGCTGCGCCTGACAGCGTCAGCGCGGCCATGAACTTGTCGCCGGAACCGAAGATGGGCGTGGCGAACGCCGCCGTGTGCTGGTCGCGCGCGCCAGAGGTGAACAGCGGTAATTCGGGGGTGCCGTCATACAGCGCTTCACCCAGCCCCCAATAACGCAGCACGTGGCTGATGGCCGTGTCGTCCAGCGGCAGCGACGTGCCGGGCAGGCGGGTCTCGCGCAGGCCTTCGGACGGCTCGGCGCGGAACAGGCACAGCCGCCGGCCGTGATCGACGACGTAGTACGATGCGCTCTCTCGCGTGGCCGCCGCCAGCGCATGCAGCACCGGCTCCACCACGGAAGACAAGTGGAACGACTGCTCGTAGAGCTTGCCGAGATACAGCAAGCGCGGTCCGAGCGAGTACGCGCCGGACTCGGAGCGGGTGACATAACTCATGCGCTCCAGCGAGTTCATCAGCCGATACACCGTGGTCTTGTGCATGCCCGACGCTTGCGCCAAGGCCGCGAGTGACAGGGCCTCCGCCCCCGGCTTGAAGCAATCCAGCAAGGCCAGCGCCTTTTCTACTGCGGCAACGCCGTCATTTCCCATTTTCCGACTCCCCGAACTTCGAACGGTGCGATTGTACTGGGTACAACGCTGTTGTATCTAGCGGAAGGGTAAACGCTAGTGGATCGCCCCCCTTGCCGTCGCTATAGTGATTTCACTGAGTACACCACAGTTTTACACAGTAAAACATCAAAGTCTGAGGCAGGTTTTCATGAGTACCCTTTCACACAACACTTCCGCCATCGTTCGCGACATCGAACGCGTTTCGCCCGCGCTGGTCGAGGCGGCTGCCCGCTTCCAGGCGGCCATCCTGGCTGACGTTGCCGGCCGCCGCGGCACCTTGAACTGTCGCGTCAAACCGCTCGCGCCGACCATGAAAGTGGCCGGGCCGGCCGTCACGGTGGAGGTGCGCCCCGGTGACAATCTCGCCATCCATGCCGCCCTGGCGGTCGCCAAGCCCGGCGATGTGATCGTGGTGGACGGCAAGGGCGACCAGAGTTGCGCGCTGATCGGCGAGATCATGGCCACGCAGGCGCAGACAACGGGCATCGCCGGGTTTGTCATCGATGGCGCGGTGCGCGATTCGCATGAGCTGGCGCACGGCACGTTCCCGATCTTTTCTGCCGGCTTGAACCCGTGCGGCCCGACCAAAAGCGTGGCAGGCCGCGTGAACCTGCCTGTATCGGCTGCCGGCGCAACGGTGCACCCGGGTGACCTGGTCGTGGGCGACGCAGATGGCGTAGTCGTGATCCCGCGTGCCGACGTCGAGCGCATTCTCGTGCTCGCACAGAAAAAGGTGGATGCCGAAGCGGCCCGCATTGCGGCGATCCGCAAGGGCGATACGCGCCCCGGCTGGCTCGAGAAAGAACTGCGCGCGGCGGGCATGCTGGCCGAAGGCGAGGCACTGTAATGAGCACGACTGCAACCAAGCCCGTCCTGCTCGTCACGGCAGCTGACCTGGCCCCGCAAGCAATGGAGATGCTGGGCGATTTCGAGGTCGTGTTTGCCGGCAAGCAACCCACCGAAGACGACATCCTCGCGCTCTGCGCACGGCACAAGCCGGTAGCGATCATCGTGCGCTACGGCAAGATCAACGCCCGCATCATGGATGCAGCCGGCGGCAACCTGCAGGTGATCTCAAAGCACGGCAGCGGTATCGACGTCATCGATCAGGATGCTGCCGCGGCGCGTGGCATCGCGGTGCGGGCTGCAGTGGGCGCCAATGCCGCGGCCGTGGCCGAACATGCGTGGGCGCTGATTCTGGCGTGTGCCAAGTCTGTCCCGCACCTCGACGCGCGCATGCGTGCGGGGCATTGGGACAAGGCGACGCACAAGTCAGTCGAACTGGATGGCCGCACGCTGGGCGTGGTCGGCCTGGGCGCGATCGGCCGCCGGGCTGCCACGATCGGGCTGGCGTTCGGTATGAATGTCATCGCCTTCGACCCGTACGCCAAGGAGACGCCGGCAGGCGTCAAGCTGGTGAGCCTTGGCGAGTTGTACGCGCAGTCCGATGTGGTGTCGCTGCACTGCCCGTTGACCGCCCAGAACCGCAAGATGCTGAACCGCGACGCGTTCAACTGCTTCAAGCCCGGCGCGATCCTGGTCAACACGGCGCGCGGTGGCCTCATTGACGAAGCCGCGCTGGTGGAAGCGCTGGCCACTGGCCAACTCCGTGCAGCAGGGCTCGACAGCTTCGGTGTGGAGCCGATGACGGTGCCGCATCCGTTCCAGGGTATTGCGAACATCATTCTGTCGCCGCACGTCGGCGGCGTGAGCGACGCGGCCTACGTGAACATGGGCAAGGGCGCGGCGGCCAATGTGCTCGCAGTGATCGAGGAACGTGCCCGCACGGCGGCGTGATGTCCATGTTCCTGCTCTCGCCACCGGCGGTGCGTGAAGCCGAAGTCTTCACGCGCATGCCTGCCAGGTTTCGCAAGCCCGATGTCCAGACGGAATGGGCGCGCGCCAATCGCGGCGGGCAAGCCACCGACTCGTTTCTGGAAGGACCGGTGTGGTGTCCGGACGGCCGCGGCCACGGTCATCTGTACGTGACCGATATCCCGCACGGCCGCGTCTTCCGCATCTCGAAGGCGGGCGATTGGGAACTGGTGACCGAATACGACGGTGAGCCCAACGGCATGAAGTTCGTCGACGATGCGCACCTGCTCATCACCGACTACCGCAACGGGCTGATGCTGCTCGACATCAAGCGTGGCGAAGTCACGCCGTATCTTGAGCGCCGCAACTCCGAGCGCTTCAAGGGCGTGAACGATCTGACGTTCGATTCGCGCGGCAACCTGTACTTCACCGACCAGGGCCAGACCGGGCTGCAAGACCCGACGGGTCGCGTCTATCGCCTCTCGCCGGAAGGCAGGCTCGACATGCTGCTGGGCAATTGCCCCAGCCCCAACGGGCTTGTGCTGTCGCCCGACGAGAAGGTGCTGTACGTCGCCATGACGCGCGGCAACTGCGTGTGGCGTGTGCCGTTACAGGCCGATGGCTCCGTCAGCAAGGTCGGCCAGTTCTTCACGTCGTACGGCCCGAGCGGCCCGGATGGATTGACGATCGACACAGCGGGGCGGCTGTTCGTGGCCAACCCCGGACTCGGCCGCGCGTGGGTGCTGAACCACCGTGCAGAGCCGGACATGGTCTTGACCAGCCCCGAAGGTGCATCGCTCACGAACCTGTGCTTTGGTGGCCCCGGAATGAAGACGCTTTTCATGACCGAATCGGTGTCCGGCACGGTGCTCAAGACCGAGATGGACATCGCCGGCCCGCTGCCGCATCGGGCAAAGCAGACAAAAGCCACGACCTAGCCCCAGCTCATCGATACCCGACCCTGAGCGCTCATAGAAGCGCGATGGAGGAGACCATGCAAATGTCCCAGACCTTGACTGCCACCACGCCAGCGCATGGCGCGGATGTGCGCCCCGCCACCACGCTGCCCGATGCGGACTACCAGGCGAGCGAACGCACGCTGGCCAAGGCGTTCCGCCGCATCCTGCCGTTCATCTTCGCCTGCTATGTGATCAGCTATCTCGATCGCACCAACGTGGGCTTTGCCGCGCTCACCATGAACAAGGACATTGGCCTCACGGCCGAGCAGTTCGGGTTCGGCGCAGGGTTGTTCTTCATCGGGTATTTCCTGTTCGAGATCCCGAGCAACCTCATCATGCAGAAGGTGGGGGCGCGCATCTGGATCGCGCGGATCATGATCACGTGGGGCATCTTCTCGATGGCCACGGCGTTTGTGGTCGGGCCCAAGAGTTTTGCGGCGGCGCGCTTTCTGCTGGGTCTTGCCGAAGCGGGCTTCACGCCGGGCATCTACCTCTACTTCACGCATTGGTTTCCGGGCAAGTGGCGCGCCAAGGTGACGGCTGCGTTCCTGGTGGGCATTCCGGTGGCGAACATGATCGGCTCACCCATTTCCGGCGCGCTGCTGGAACTCGGCGGCCTGCATGGGCTGCGCAGCTGGCAATGGCTGTTGCTGATCGAAGGGCTGCCGGCTGTGCTGCTTGGCATCGCGTGCCTGTTCGTGCTCGCGGATCGGCCGGAAAAGGCGACATGGCTCACCGACGATGAGAAGACCGTACTCGCGCGCAGCCTCGCCATGGAGCAACGCGACATCGCCAGCAAGCACGGCGCGACCCTGCGCGATGCCATGACCAACTGGCGCGTCTTCGTGCTGGCGTTCATCAACTTCTGCGGCATCGTCGGCTCCATCGGCGTGGGCCTCTGGATGCCGCAGATCATCAAGCAGTTTGGCGTCGAGCACACCGTGGTCGGGTGGCTGACGGCCATCCCGTACGCGCTCGGTGCGGTGGTCATGCTGTGGTGGGCACGCGTGGCGAACCGCGCGCAGAACCGCGTCCCGTATGTGGCTGCCGCGCTGGTGGTTGCAGCGGTGGCGCTGGCGGCCAGCACGGCCTTGGATGCACCGGCGCTCAAGCTCGCGGCGCTGTGCGTGACGGTGAGCGGCATCCTGGCGTTCCAGGCCACGTTCTGGGCGATTCCGTCCACCTTCCTTACGGGCCGTGCGGCCGCGGGCGGCCTCGCGCTGATCGTTTCCGTGGGCAACCTCGGCGGCTTTGTCGGTCCGTCGATGGTCGGTGCCATCAAGCAGTACTCGCAGGGCTTTACGGCGCCGCTGCTGGCGGTGTCGGCCGTGCTCATCATCGGCGCACTGTCCATCGCCTGGCTGGGCGACCCGGGCGCCGATGCCGGTGAAGCCGCAACACCCTGATCGTGCGATCGCAGTACCTTTCTACCCAGACATTCAAACAGCGCCGCACAGCACCCGACGGCGCCAGGAGACACACATGCAAGTGACCGGCGGTACCGGCGTCACAGAGATCGAGCAGCGGACCCTTCGCAAGGTGGTCTGGCGGCTCGTTCCGTTTCTCATGGTCTGCTATCTGCTGGCCTTCATCGACCGCGGCAACGTAGGCATGGCCTCGCTGCAGATGAACCATGACCTCGGGCTGACGGCCCGTGTGTTCGGTTTCGGCAGCAGCCTTTTTTTCGTGTCGTACTTCTTCTTCGAGGTGCCGAGCAACCTGGCGCTGCAACGCTACGGCGCACGCATCTGGATCGCGCGGATCATGATCACGTGGGGGCTGGTCTCGGCCGCCACGGCGCTGGTGAGCGGCCCGGCCTCGTTCTATGCCTTGCGCTTCCTGCTGGGTGCTGCAGAAGCGGGGTTCTTCCCCGGCGTGCTGCTGTACCTCTCGTACTGGATTCCGGCAACGCACCGTGCGCGCATTGTGGCGACGTTCATGGTTGCAATCCCGGCGGCAAGCTTTATCGGTTCGCCCCTCTCTGCTGCGCTGCTGCAGATGGATGGGTTTGCCGGCCTGCGCGGCTGGCATTGGCTGTTCATCCTCGAAGGCATCCCCACGGTGCTGCTGGGCTTCGCCTGCTTGCGCGTGCTGACCAACCGGCCCGAGGAAGCCAAATGGCTGTCGAACGAAGAGCGCCAGTGGCTCACGAATACGTTGGCCGGTGAAGCGCGTGGGCCGAAGAAGGTTGCGCAGATGCCGCTGGCCAAGCTGTTCTGCAATCGCTACGTGCTCTGCCTCGCGCTGGTGGACGTGTGCGCATCGGCCGCCGGCAGCACGCTGTCGGTATGGCAGCCGCAGCTTCTCAAATCGTTCGGGTTGACCGTCATGCAGACGGGGCTGCTGAACTCCGTGCCGTATGCCGTGGCATCGGTGCTGATGGTGCTGTGGGGCCGCCGCTCCGACCGCCTGAAGGAGCGCCGCTGGCACACCGCCATTCCCATGCTGCTGATCGGTCTGGGCCTGTTCGGCACGTCGCTCAGCGGGTCGCTCGTGCCGACCATGGTGATGCTGTGCGCGGTGCTGGTCGGGGCCTATTCGTTCAAGGGGCCGTTCTGGGCGCTGGCCTCCGGCATGCTCTCGAACAGTGCAGCCGCTGCGGGGCTCGCCACCATCAACGCGATTGCCAACCTCATCGGCGGCGGCCTGATGGTGAATGTGTACGGCTGGGTCCAGCAAGCCACGGGCAGCTATGCACTGGCGCTGATGCCGTTGGCCGTGCTGACGCTGGTGAGCGTGACGACGCTACTGCTGTTGAGCCGTTCCACGCCCGAAGCACAGGTGCTGAACAAGACGGAGACCGCCTGACCATGCGCGCCCTCAACAGAAGGCAGTTCCTGCAGATGGCCGGCGCCGGTGCCGTGGCGGCCGCTGTTCCGGGGCTGGCCGACGCAGAAGAGTTGTGGTCCACCGGCAGCGCCCCGCCGACGTTCAAGCTGCCGGCCGGCGCCGTGGATTGCCACATGCACATCTACGATGACCGATTCCCGAGCGCCCCAGGCACCACGCTGCGGCCGCCCAACGCGAGCATCGAGCAGTACCGCAAGGTGCAGGCGCGTCTGGGCGTGCAGCGCAACGTGGTGGTCACGCCGTCGACGTACGGAACGGACAACCGCTGCACGCTGGATGCGCTCAAGCGTTTCGGGCCCAATGCGCGCGGTGTTGCGGTGGTCGATACGTCCGTGACGGACGCCCAGCTTGCGGAAATGCATGCGGCAGGTGTGCGGGCCATCCGCTTCAACCTCAGCTATCCGGGCGCCACCACCGTCGAGATGCTTGCACCGCTGGCGTCACGCATCGGCGCGCTTGGGTGGCACGTCGAACTGGTCGTGCAAGGCGCCAAGTTGCCCGCGCTGGAGCCGCATCTCCTTGCGCTGCCGTGTCCGCTTGTCATCGATCACATTGCGCACGTGCCACAGCCGGGCGGCATGCAGTCCGACGCCATGCGCACGGCGCAGCGCCTGGTCGACAAGGGCAACACGTGGGTCACGCTGTCTGGTCCTTACGTCGATTCCAGGACGGGTGCGCCCGCTTATGCGGATGTCGAACCCGTGGCCAAGGCCTTCATCAACATGGCGCCCGAGCGGATGCTCTGGGGCACCGACTGGCCGCATCCGACCGAGAAGACGCACAAGCCCGACGATGCCGCGCTGGTCGATACGATGGCCACGTGGATCAGCCGTGCGGATTGGCAGCAGATGATCTTTGTGGCCAATCCGGTAGAGCTTTACGGCTTTTGAGATCAAGAACTCAATGCGAGTCCAGCGAGGTGCTCCTCGCGCTCGGTGCCCTAGGGGTATTTGCGATCGCTGGAGGTGCGAGACACAGCGCTGCGCACGTTGATCACGCGTAGGCAGACGGGGCGCGGTGAAGGGAGCGTCTAAGAAGACTGAGCGCATAACCAAAGACAAAAACGGTCGTTCCGCCGTCGATGCGCTGCCCATATGCTCGCCGGACCAACCTTCCGGAGACGCACCATGACGCAGCCGTCCTTAAGCACTGCCCCTGCCTGGAAACTCGACACCGTAGCCGTCCACGGCGGCTACAGCGCGGACCCGACCACTCGCGCGGTGGCCGTGCCGATCTACCAGACCGTTGCGTTCGCGTTTGACGACACGCAGCACGGCGCCGATCTCTTCGACCTGAAGGTGCCGGGCAACATCTACTCGCGCATCATGAACCCGACCAACGACGTGCTGGAAAAGCGCATCGCCGCGCTTGAGGGCGGCATCGGGGCGCTTGCGCTGGCGTCGGGGCAGGCGGCCGTCACGTATGCGATCCAGACCATTGCGGAAGCGGGCGACAACATCGTCTCGGCCAGCACGCTGTACGGCGGAACCTACAACCTGTTCGCGCACACGCTGCCGCTGTCGGGCATCACCACGCGGTTTGCCGATCCGCGCGACCCCGCTTCGTTCGAAGCGCTGATCGACGACCGTACCAAGGCGATCTTTGCCGAGACCGTCGGCAACCCGTTGGGCAACATCACCGACATTGCCGCGCTGGCCGAGATCGCGCACCGCCACGGCGTGCCGCTCATCGTCGACAACACGGTGCCGACCCCGTACCTGACGCGGCCCTTCGAACATGGCGCCGACATCGTCGTGCATTCGCTGACGAAGTACCTGGGCGGCCACGGCACGAGCCTGGGCGGCGCGATCGTCGATTCGGGCAAGTTTCCGTGGGCCAAGCACAAGGCGCGCTTCAAGCGGCTGAACGAGCCGGATGTCAGCTACCACGGTGTCGTCTATACGGAAGCGCTGGGCGACGCGGCGTATATCGGCCGCGCCCGCGTGGTGCCGCTGCGCAACACCGGTGCGGCGCTGTCGCCGTTCAACGCGTTCCTGATCCTGCAGGGCATCGAAACGCTGGGCCTGCGCATCGACCGCATCGCGCAGAACGCGGCGCACATCGCCCGGCATCTGCGCGGCCACGCCAAGGTGGAGTGGGTCAACCACGCCAGCCTGGACGACCACCCGGACTACGCGCTCGTGCGCAAATACCTCTCCGGCAAGGCTCCGGGGTTGCTTACGTTTGGGGTGAAGGGCGGCTTTGCCGCCGGCGCGCGTTTTCAGGATGCGCTGCAGTTGTTCACGCGGCTGGTGAACATTGGCGACGCCAAATCGCTGGCAACGCATCCGGCATCGACCACGCACCGGCAGCTGTCGGAAGCCGAACTTGCCAAGGCTGGCGTGCGGCAGGAGACGATCCGGTTATCGATTGGCATCGAGCATATCGACGACCTGCTCGCCGATCTGGATCAGGCGCTGGCGCTGGCCTGATCGCGCAGAACCGCGCTGGCTCACGGCTGCGCCGGCCGCTCCGGATAGGCTTGCCGCAACGCCTGTGCCAGCGCGTCATGCAAGCGCGCGCCCAGCGCTGTCAGAACATGGCGGTCCCGCGTGAGCAGCGAGATGACGCGCTCGGGCATTGGCTGATCGGTCTCGATAAACTCGATTGTCTGACGGATGATGGGCGAGCGTGTCGATTCGCTCGAGAGCAGGAGCAGGGCGTCCGATTTCCAGCACAGCTCAAGCAGCAGCGTCATTGAGTTGCATTCGACCACGCGTTCGGGCGGTGCGAGACCGGCATCGGCAAACAGCCGGTACAGCGGCGAGTGTTCGTCGGTAAGCGAATCGGGGGCGAGCCACTCTTCCTGCTGCAAGGCATGCAGGGGTTGCTGGCCCCGCAGCGCGTGGCCCTTGCGTACGCCGATCAGCGTCTGCGCGCGGCACACCACGGTGTGGTCGAACCCGCGTTCGCCCGTCTGCAACTGAGACGTCAGCGCAAAATCGATGGCGCCCTCGCGCAGCAGTTCCAGCAATTGACCCGGACGTGCCTCCAGGATGCGCAGCCGCGCATTGGGAAATTCGCGCCTGAAGGTCACGAGGCAGTCAGCCACCGGCCCGATGAGCGCGGTGACGGGCGTGACGCCCACCGTCAATTCGCTCGTCACCGCCCCTTTCATGTCTTCCAGGTCTTCTCGTGCGCGCTTGACGCTTTCGTTGATCAAGCGTGCATGCCCGACCAGGCGCTGGCCATACGGCGTAAGCCGGATGCCCTTGCTGGAGCGTACGAACAGCGTGGCCCCCACGCTGGTTTCCAGTTCCTTGATGGCCTTGCTGAGCGCGGGCTGCGTGATGTGAAGCAGGCGCGAAGCCTCCTGGATGCTGCCCGTCTCGGCAACGGTGACCAGTGCGCGTAGCTGGTTGAGCTTCATAGGTGTCCTTGATACCCGGCGCAGCGGAAAGCCGGCATGCCGCACCGCCAGCCAGCAACTGTACTGCGGAATCCTCCTGGGGCGGCCATTGGACGAGCCGCGCAGGCCCGGGTGCGGGCTCCCGCCATAGCCAACAGCTATAGCCATGAAAAAAAGCGAGAGGCGGAACCGGCCCGACCGCTCCTACTATTGCCCTTCAATCCAGCGCATTGCGGGACGCTCATAGAAGCCCGCCCGACTGGAGGAGACATCAAGATGGATGCCCAGATCGCCGTGCCCGCTGGCGCCCCGCGCCAAGGCACCACCACCGTCACCCCGCATTCGAGGCGCGCAGTCGTTGCTGCCGCCATCGGCAACGGCCTCGAAATGTACGACTTCACGGTCTACAGCTTCTTTGCCGCCACCATCGGGCGATTGTTCTTTCCATCGAGCAGCCCGCTGGCATCGTTGCTGTTGTCATTCGCCACGTTTGGCGCGGGCTTTGTCATGCGGCCGCTGGGTGCGGTGCTGATCGGCAACATGGCCGATCGGCGTGGCCGCAAGGCAGCACTCACCTTGACGATTGCCTTGATGACGGCAGGCACCGCGCTGATCGCCTTCACGCCCAGCCACGCGACGATCGGCGTGACGGCAACGGTGCTGGCGGTGCTCGGGCGCTTGCTCCAGGGGCTGTCGGCCGGCGGGGAAATCGGTGCGGCGTCGGCACTGCTGCTGGAATCGGCGAGCAAGGGCCGGCGTTGCTTCCTGGTGAGCTGGCAGGCTGCCACGCAGGGTGCGGCTGCACTGCTCGGCGCGTTGAGTGCGGCCGGGGTGAGCGCCGTGCTCAGCCCCGAGGCGTTACAGAGCTGGGGATGGCGGCTGCCGTTCTTGCTGGGCTTGCTGATCGCGCCGGTTGGCATGTACATCCGCCGGCATCTGAAGGAGACGCACGAGGGCGGCCCGCACGGCAGCATGGTCGGCGTGCTTCGCGAGCATGCGCGCACGCTCGTGCTTGGCATGCTGCTGATGACGGGGGCCACTGCGTCCATGTACATCCTGATCTTCTACATGCCCACGTACCTGATCCACTCGTTGCACATGCCGCCTGTCACGGCATTTCTGACGGCGTGCGTGGCGGGGCTCACCATGCTGATCATGTCGCCGTTGTTTGGCTTGTTGGCCGATCGTCTGCCGACGCGCAAGCCGATGCTGTATGTCGCGGCTGCGGTCAGCCTGTCGTGCACGTACCCAGGCTTCGTGCTGCTTTCTTCTGGCGCGGGCTTGGCACTGACCATGGGGTTGATCGCGCTGGGCGTGACCTTCATGTCGGTCAGCAATGGCGCGGGCGCGGCGCTGCTGATGGAAGCCTTCCCACGCCAACATCGCGCAACCGGCATGTCGGTGATGTACAGCCTGGGAGTGACCGTGTTCGGCGGCTTTGCGCCGCTCATCGTTACGTGGTTGCTGGGCGTAACCGGCAACCCGATGGCACCGGCCTGGTACCTGCTGGCCAGCAGCGCCATCAGTCTGGGCGCGCTCACGCTGTTCCCGACGTATCCCGGCCGCGATTGACATCGATACCGCGCCATCGCTGCCTTTACCCAGTTCGCCTCTGACCTCGCACCATGTACCTCGATCCCAATTCACCCAGCATCCCCCAGGCCCTGCACGCGGGCGCTGATCGCTTTGCCGAACTGCGTCATCGCATCCATGCCAATCCGGAATTGGGTGCCGACGTGCCGCACACCTCCCAGCTCGTCGCCAGCCTGCTGCGTGAATGGGGCTATGACGTGCACAGCGTCGGCGGCCACGGCCTGGTGGGGCAATTGAAAGTGGGCAACGGCACGCGCACGATCGGCCTGCGCGCCGACATGGACGCGCTGCCCATGCAGGAACGCACAGGCTTGCCTTACGCCAGCCAGGTGGCCGGTCGCATGCATGCGTGTGGCCACGACGGCCATACCGCCACGTTGCTTGCCGCCGCCGAGCACCTGGCGGCCACGCGCAACTTCAACGGCACCCTTAACCTCATCTTCCAGCCCGATGAGGAGGGCCTGGCCGGTGCCGTGGCCATGATGGAGGACGGCCTGTTCGAGCGCTTTCCCTGCGATGGCATCTACGCGTTTCACAACGCGCCGGGCTTGCCGCTGGGCGTGGCCGTGGTGCAGAGCGGCCCGCTGGGAGGTTCGTCAGATCGCGTGACAGTGACCTTCAGCGGGCGCGGCGGCCATGGCGCCATGCCTAACCTGGCGGTGGACCCGACGCTGGCCCTGGCCTCGACGGTTGTGGCGTTGCAGGGCATCGTCTCGCGCAACGTTGCCCCAGTGGATGCGGCCGTCATCAGCGTCGGGCAAATGCAGGCCGGGACGACGCATAACATCATCCCCGAAACGGCCATGCTCAAGTTGAGCGTGCGCGCGACCAAGCCGGAGGTGCGCGAGCTGCTGGAGACGCGCATTCGCGAGGTCATTACGCACCAGGCCGCATCCCATGGCGTGCACGCGGAGATCGTCTATGAGCGGTTGGTGCCGGCCATCTGCAATACACCAGAGCAGACCGCTATCGCACGCCGTGCCGTGGCGAGTGTGCTCGGCGACGAGCGCGTCATCCAGGTGCCGCCGTCCTCGCAGATGGGTAGCGAAGACTTTGCCTGGATGCTGGAGAAGCGCCCGGGCTGCTACTTCGCGCTGGGCAACGGCTTGGGCGGCCAGTGGGTCGGCTGCTCGCTGCACAACGACGGCTACGATTTCAACGACAAGCTCATCCCCATTGGCGCGGCATGCTGGGTGGCGCTGGTCGAGGATCAGTTGCGCGCAGAGGGCTGAGGCGCAGGCGGCTCCCCCAGCCGCGCCTGCCGAAATACCAGGGCCATCAGCAGCAGGAACGGCACACCCACCACCAGCGTCATGCGGAAGTCCGCCATCCATGCCGTACTGACGATGATGATTGCCATTGCGGCGGAACCGATGACGGTCAGCGCCGGAAACCCCCACATGCGGAACCGCAGCATGCGCCCTTCGCGTTCCGCTGCGCGGCGAAAGCGCAGGTGCGTGATGAAGATGACGAGCCAAGTGAACAGCGCACCGAACATCGCCAGCGACATCATCAGCAGGAACGAGTGACCCGGCAGCACGACGCTCAGCACGGCGGCCAATGCCGCACCGGAGCTGGACACCGCCAGTGCGCGCAGCGGCACGCCGCGTTGGCTCACCGCGCCAAGCGCCCTGGGCGCCTGGCCGCCGCGCGCGAGGCTGAACAGCATGCGCGTCGATACATACAACTGCGCGTTCATCGACGACAGCGCCGCAGTCAGCACAACGAAGTTCATCACGCCCGCACCCCCGGCAATACCGAGGATTTCCATCACCCGCACGAAGGGGCTCTTGCCCGTGCCGGCCTGCTGCCACGGCACCACGGCGAGCATCAACGCGAGCGTGCACAGGTAGAAGAACACCAGACGGAACAGCGTCGAGCGGAATGCGCTCGTGGCGGCAGCTTCGGGTTCGCGAGCCTCGCCGGCGGCCACGGCAATCAGCTCGATGCCGAAGAAGCTGAAGATGCTGACCACCGCACCGAACCACACGCCGTTCCAGCCGTGCGGCAGAAAACCGCCCGCGCTCACGTAGTTGTGAAAGCCGATCGGGCCGCCGTCGGGTGCGCCATGGATGGCGTAGCTTGCTACCGCCAGAAACGCGACGATGGCCACCACCTTGATCATCGAGCACCAGTATTCGGCCACGCCAAACACGTCGACGCTGCTGGCATTGATCCACACCAGCACGGCCGAGAACCCCACGATCCACACCCACGCCGGCACACCCGGAAACCAGTACGCCATGTACACCGCCACCGCGGTCACTTCGGCGCCGATCACGAAGACGACGGCCGCCCAATACGCATAGCGCACGAGGAAGCCGGCAAGCGGGCTTACGTAGTGCTCGGCATAGGCGCCGAAAGACCCGGTGGTCGGATGCGCGACCACCATTTCTGCCAGGCAGCCCATGAGCAGCAGGGCAATGAATGCGCCGATGGCGTAGCTGGCAATCACGCCCGGGCCGGCCAGTTGAATGGCCGCGCCGCTGCCCAGGAACAAGCCTGTGCCGATCGCGCTGCCGATGGCGATCATGGTGAGCTGCGCGGAAGAGAGGCGGTGCTGCAGGCCGCCTTCGCGTGCGGCCAGCGCTTCGAAGCTGCCGGTGGCCTTCGTCATGATGTTGTCCTGGCTTGGGAAGAGGCCGGGATGATACGCCTTCCATGCAAAACGCCCCGCGCGGCGGCGGGGCGTCTTGTGCAACGGGGCGGCGACGCTCAGCGCGCCACGGGTTTGGCGTACTGGATCGGAACATCCACCCGCGCCTGCGGCAGCGCCTTCCGGAGCTGCGCCCGCGCGTTCACGGCTTCCTGGAACGAAGCAAAGCGCAGGGTGCTGATGTTCAGGTGCCCGTAGTACTCAGCCGATACGGGCGTTGCGGGCAGGCTGCTCACGGCCTGACGCACGCTGTCGACTGACACCTGCGAGACGACCACCTCGTTGCGGCTCTCGCCCACCACGCCGCGTTCATTGACGACCTGCGTGACGGCGGATCCTGTCGCACCCGCCGCCTTGGTTCGCGTGCCGCTGGAGAGCACCTTGAACGACTGCGATTCGATCTGCACCGTTGGTGCGCTCGCGTACTGGGCCAGCTCTTGCGTGCTGAGGTGTTTGCCCACCGTCAGGTCGGCCGCCTGGCACGCCGACGCCATCGAGAGCAGCGCCGCCAGCGCCACGGTCTTCATAAGAGTTGCATTGATCATGTTGAATGGTCTCCGAACGGGCTCACTTGGCAGCAATCACGCGATATTCCACGGCCAGCGGCGTGGTCAGGGTCACGGTGTGGGTGCCGCCCTGGGGCTGGTACGTCGAGCAGGCATTGGTCGGCACGCCGCTTACGGCATAGACCTCCCACGTGCCGGCGGCGTTCTCGCCGTAGAAGGCGTAGCTGCCCAGGCCGTACTTGTTCACCGTATCCACGCCGTTGTTGTAATAGCCGTTGTACGGCAGGGACAACGCCGACACCGTGCCCGACGGCGACTTCACGAAGAAGCCAACACTACCAACGCAGACTGAGCCCGACACACGCAACTGCAGGGCGTCGACCTTGTCGGTGCCTGACACGTTGAACTGGCCGAGCTTCTGCACCGCGCCGTAATTCAGCTGGTTGACGTTGGCAAACGCGGGCGCGAAATCGGGCACCGACAGCGCTGCCGGCTTGTAGGCGACGGTCGCCTTGGCCATCTTCACGGCGGCCGATGCGTCGACCAGCCCGAAGCCGTACCACGTTGAATACGCATAGCCGGCGGCGTTGGTCTGCCAGCCGTAGTCCAGGCGTGCGGTGGTCGCGCCGTCGGTGAGCGCGGCGCTGGTATCGCCGGTGGCCGCACCGGTGAGCAAGTCGATCCGCGCGTTGCGGCCGTTACGGCTGCCGTAGTCGGCGTCGATCTTGCGGGCTGTCGCACGCAGGATCTCGCGCACGTCGCGCCACGTCAGGTTCGGGTTGGCAGCCAGCATCAGCGCCACCACGCCCGACAGCGTGGGCGTAGCCGCCGACGTGCCGTTCATGCTCGAGTAGTCGCACTTCGCGTTGTCTTTCAGGTTGGTGGTCGTGCCAGCAATCGCAAAGTCGTTGGTGTCGTCCGGATTGGCCCGGCTGTAGCCGCGTGCGCAGCCGCTGAGGTCGGTGGAGAAAATCTTGGGGCCGCTGCCGGTTTCGCCGTATTTGCCGCCGTCGCCGTATTCGCCGCCCAGGCCGGTGATCCAGTTCACCGATCCGGCGTTGGAGTAGCTCGACTTGATGCCCTGCGCGTTTGCCGCGCCGACCACGATCACCCCTGGCTCCAGCGCTTCGGGGTCATTGGCCGGCGTTTCGCAGCCGATCATGCCGGCGCTGGCACCCACGGTCGGGCACGTGCGCGGCGGAACATTGACGCCGTCGTTGATGGACTCATATTCGTTGCCCGATGCCTTGAGCATGACGAGCCCGCGGCCCCCACGCAGGTTCGGGAAGGCGCGCACCGCTGCCTGTGTCGAGGTGGACGTGTCGTACTCCAGCGGCGCCTGCGGGTTCGCGCCGTACGACGCGTTGATGATGTGGCCGTTCTTCGACCAGTCCGCGCCGCCGTAGGCTGCGGTCGTGTCCGGATTCGCCGCGCCGATAAAGCGCGCCCCGCCCAGCGTCGCGCGCGGCGCGATCCCCATCACACCCTTGCCGTTCTGCGCCGCCGCGATGATGCCGGCCACGTTGGTGCCATGCGCGTCCTTGATGTTCGCGGGAATGTCTGCCGGTGTCGGATCGTTCGAACCATCGTCGAAGTTGTGCGTCATGTCCGAGTTGGCATTGGCGAACAGGTCTTCGTTGTGCACGTCGATGCCGTCATCGAGCACGAGCACGTTCACGCCCTGGCCCTTGATGCCGGCCTTGTGTGCGTCTTCCACGTCGATGTCGGTCGTGCCGTTGGCCACCAGGCCGAACGCCGCGAAGAAGCTCGTCGCCTGCTTGAGCGCCCATTGGTAGGCGTACAGCGGCTCGGTGCTGCCGGTCTGGCAGGCGTACTTGGCATCAACGCCGGTTTCCGCGCACGTGGATGCGGGCGGCGTGTTGCCGCCGGTGTTGCCGCCGTTGCTGGCGGTGTTGCTTCCCGAGTCGCCACCGCCGCACGCGGCCAGCGCCACGGTGGCGAAGAGCGTCAAGGCAAGCGATTTTCCCGTTATGTCTTTCACAAGACCCCCGTTTTTTGTCGTTGTGTGTTGTGTGTTGTGCGAGGTGCGGAATGTCCGCACCGCTCCGACCTGTTCGACGAAGAGAGGGCACGTCCGGCGTGCCCGCCGCGAGCACATGGGCACTCGTCAGGTCGGGCCGGATGCTCGCACGCACGCCAGCCGGCATTCAACGGAGATGGCCGCTGTGGCTGCGAACCGGTTCGGCCGTCGCGCGAACCTGTCAGCGCGTCTCAGCCCTGGGCGCCGCAAGCAAGGGAGGGGGAAGGGAAACGAGGTGCGGGAAGAGAGGGTGCCGCGCGCATCAGCGCATCTGCATGACCCAGGTGCGCCAGTCCTTGTGCTGCACGAACGGCATGGCGGCGGCGCGCCCTTCGACGGCCAGCATGCGCGTCTCGCGGGGCGACATGCCGGTCGCGCGCCGGTACGCACGCGTAAAGTTCGAGGCGTCGGAAAAGCCGTAGGTCTGCGCGATTTCGGCCACCGAACGGTGTGTCTGCGACCGGTTGGCCAGGATCGCATGGCACTGCCGCAGGCGCTGCATGCGCAGGTAGTTGAAGAAGCCGCCTTCGCGCTCGAACAGCCGGTACAGCGTGGCACGCGAGATGCCGAACTGCGCGGCCACGCCTTCGGGCGAAAGCGCCAGGTCCGACAGGTTGTGCTGCACATGCCGGCAGATCGAGGCAAACAGGCTCTCCCTCACGGACGGCGCATTGGCTTCGGTCACCTGGCAGTTGATGGCGGCCGCAGCCAGTTGCAAGGTGCCCGGGATGACGGCCTGTGCCTCGGCATCGCTCAACTTCCCGACGGACTGATAGAGCGAACACAGGTGATCGCGCAGCAGCCCGACCATCGGGGCGTCGCCACGCAGCACTCGCATGCTGAGTTCGTCGGGTGCGCGTAGCAGCGGTGCCAGCAGGCGCCGTGGCACGGCCAGGCTCAGGAAGCGGCTGTCGCTCGTGCTGGTGGCCAGCGGCTGGGCTGCGTCAACGATGAAAAGATCGCCCGGGCGTGTGGCGCTGTCGCTTGCGCCGTCGCGCTGTCCGCAACTGCCCTCCAGGTAGTACTGGAGCACGTAGACGTCCATGCCGTCGCGCCCCAGCTTGGAGCGGGACCGGTCATAGTGCTGAGCCTGGGCGCTGATCATGCCCACGCCCGTCTCGCCGCACAGATAGGCGTCGACGCTGGCCTGGAAGCCGTGCGACTGCGGCGCGGCGGAGCGCGTGTCGAACAGCACGTTGATGGCATCCCGCCACGCCGCAAATTGATGCTCGCGCGGCAGCGCAGACGTATCGAAGTGGGAGTGCGGAGGTTTGCTCACGGCGGTTTCCTGAAAGCCCTGCGCATTGTGCAGAAGCGGTGGCAGATGATGGCATGCCCCCAAAGTGGGGTGTCCGGCGGGGCCTGGCTAAACGACCGCCAGCTTCGGCCTTTCCTGCCTGGGCATGACCACGTTGCGCCCGGCGGCCTTGGCTTCGTACAGGCGCCCGTCTGCCAGGTGGATCAGGTCTTGGACGGTATCGTCGGCCGCGGCGATGCCTGAGTAGGACGCCACCCCGATGCTGACCGTCAGCTTGCCGTACGCGCTGCCCGCGTTCGGTTCGTTGGCGGCCAGAACGGCGACGCGGATGCTTTCGGCAACACGCACGGCGCCGCTCAGGTCGGTATTCGGCAACACGGCGACGAATTCCTCGCCGCCATAGCGGCCGGCGAAGTCGCCGGGGCGCTTGATGCAGTCGTTGATGCAGCGTGCCACCGTGCGCAGCGCGGTGTCGCCTGCGGCGTGGCCGTACCTGTCGTTGTAGGGCTTGAAGTCGTCCACGTCGATCATCAGCACCGACATCGGGGTGTGATACCGATTGGTGCGGCGCCATTCCACGTCCAGCGCAGCGTCCAGTGCGCGGCGCGTGCCGAGTCCGGTCAGGCTGTCGGTATTGGCCAGCAGATGCAATTGCTGCTCCATCTCGAGCCGCTTGCGCAGCTGCTGCGCAAAGAGGAACGACAGGCCCATGAACACCGCGTCGAGCATCAGCACGATGCCGCTGATGACCCATGCGCGCTGCCGCCATTCGGCGTAGATGTCTTCGGTGGCGAGGCCCACGGTCACGATCAGCGGGTGGTCGCCGATATGGCGGAAACTGAACAGCCGCTCGACGCCGTCAACGCCGGCGACATCCACATAGGAGCCTTGCGGCGCGAGCAGGCGCTTCTGGAAGGCAGCGGCATCGGCCAGGCTGCGGCCGATGAGCTTTGCGTCATACGGGCGCCGCATGAGCAGCGTGCCGTCGGTGCGTACCAGCGTGACGGTGGCGTGCGGTCCGAGATTGATGCCATCGAACAGTCGCCGGAAATAGTTCAGGCGCAGCGTGCCGACCACGATGCCGTTGAATTCGCCGTGAGGGCCATTCAGCCGCCGGCTGAGGCCAAGCGACGTGTCGAGGCCGGTCACGCGCGGGGTAAACGGCTCGCTGATATACAGCCCGACGTTTGCAGAACCCCGATGCACCTGAAAGTAATCGCGGTCGCCCAGATAGATATGCCGCGGCGGCACCGAACGCGAATCGATGACCACCTGACCCGTCTGGTCCGTGACCAGCAGCGAGCCCAGATCCTGCGCGTTGGTCGAGCGGTCGAACAGCACGAGCTGGCGGACGTTGGGCGGCAGCGCCAGCATGGCGGGGTCGCGCACCCCGTCGATCACGGCCTGCAGCGAGAGGTCGTACACCTCGATGTTCCGGGCGATGTCGCGCTGCAAGATCAGCGAGAGGTTGTCGGCAGCATCGCGCGCACGGGCCAGCGCGTCCGTGCGCATTTCCCAGAGCGAGAGCGCGGTGAGTGCCGCCAGCATCAGTGACAGCACCGACGCGCCGATGATCAGCAGGGAAGGCCGCCGCAGGAATGCACCGGTGGCGCGCTGTAAAGGCATGCGCAGAATTGTGAAGATATTGAAAATGGTAGCCCCGATTGTGTACCGGACTCCACCTTCCTACGCAATACTATCTAAGACGTTTTCCGCAGAGAAAACGTTTGCGGATGCGCATTCGACGCGGTTTGCGCAACGCTTCCCGAGGCACTGGCGCACGATTTGCTGAGCATCGGCTGAGTGCCGCACGCGTGGCGCCAGGCACGCCGCCGGCCCGACATACGCCCATGCCGCCCTCCATGTCATCCTGTCAAGCCGGCTTTGCCTATGCTGGGTAAGCATCCTTGGAGAACGCCATGCCAGAGTCAGACGATCGCGTTTTGTCCACCCCCGGGCCCACGCCGGCGCCTGCCAATCCGCATCCGCCCGTGGCCGACACGCACGAAGAAGCGCTACTCGACGAAGGCATCGAGGAAACCTTTCCCGCCAGCGATCCGGTTTCTGTCGATGCCGGCAAGCCGGATGTGCCGCCCAAGGCGCCGGGGAGTGCGCCCAAACCGTAAAATGCGGACTGCGTGTCAACGTTTCGGCGGCGTCAGCCGTATTACGTAGACCGCAAACAACGTGCGAATCCAGCACACGCGCCGTCTGAAGCGCGGGTCCAGCGAGCACCGGCGCGCGCGACAAGCCCGCGCCGGTCGGCCAAGGTCCAATCAAGACGTCGATACCGTGCGGAGCAAGGGCTTCGGCGGTTTGGCTTGCCGCGGCTTCCCGTGTCTGCCTGTCCGGATTCGCAAATCGATTCGACCCGGCACTCCGCCAAGCCAGCAGGATTTCGTTTTTCACCATGCCTGACGCCGCGTCCAACGACGCCAGTCCAACACCCCGCCGACCATCGGCCCACGCTGCACCTGCCGCGCCCGCCACGCCTGCCCGACCCGATTCGGGCCTCGGCCTCGCCGGCTGGATCGTGATCGGCGTGGTGCTGGTGCTGGGCGCGCTGGTGTTCGACAGCCTGTATGCGCTGCTCGACCATGTGCACTACGCCGACATGGTCGCGGCGCTGCAGGCCACCCCACGCTCGCATCTGCTGCTGGCCGTTCTTGCCACCGCGCTGAGCTACATCGCCCTGACCGGCTACGACGCGTCCGGCCTGCGCTATGCCGGCGCGCACGTGGCCCCCGCCACGGTGGCAACCACCTCGTTCATTGCTTATGCACTGGGCAACACCGTCGGCCTCGGTTCGCTGACGGCCGGCGCGGTGCGCACCCGGCTGTACACGGCAGCCGGGGTCGATGCCGCCCGCGTGACGGAGGCGGTCGCGTTTGATGCAGGGGCGCTGGGCGTGTCGACCACGGCCTTTGGCGCGGTCGGGCTGCTGTGGGGCGCGCCGCACATCGCGGCCATTACGCATTTGCCGGCCGCGCTGCTCGAAGTCGTGGCATTGCTGGTGCTGGCCGGCGTCGTGGCGTTGCTCGCGCTGTGCATGCGGCAGCGCCATGTGACGCTGTTCGGCCGGTGGGAAATCCGCCTGCCCCCGCCGGGCCTGGCCGCGCGCCAGTTTGCGATTTCGGCGGCGGACATGATCGCGGCGGCGGCCGCGCTGTGGGTACTGATGCCGGCCGGCGCGGTCGATCTGCCGACGTTCGTGGCGTTCTACGCGCTGGCTGTCACGCTGGGCGTGCTGAGCCAGAGCCCCGGCGGCCTGGGCGTGTTCGAGGCCGTCATCCTGCTGGGCTGCAGCGGCCAGGCGCCGCCGGCCGAGGTGCTTGCCGCGCTGCTGTTCTACCGCGTCATCTATTTCCTGCTGCCGCTCGTCGTGGCTGCCGCCATGCTCGGCGCGTTCGAGCTGCGCTCCGGCGCCGGGGCCCCGTTTGGCCGCGCGGCGGTCAAGCTGTCGCCGGTGCTGCTGGCCGCGCTGACGATGGTGGCGGGCGTGATGCTGCTGGTCTCGGGCGTCACCCCAGCCAGTGACGAGGCAGAAGACCTCCTGCGCATGCACGTGCCGCTGTTCGTGGTGGAAGCCTCGCACATGATCGGCAGCGTGGCGGGGCTCATCATGCTGTTTGTCGCGCGCGGGCTGCTGCACCGGCTGGACGCCGCGTGGTGGGCGGCGCTGGTGCTGTCGCTGCTGACCGGCGTGCTGGCGCTGCCCAAGGGCATTGCCGTGTCGGAGATGGCCGTGCTGGTCACGCTGGCGGTGCTGCTCGTCATCTCGCGCCGGCAGTTTGACCGGCCTTCGTCGTTGTTCTCGCAGCGGCTCGAGGCGGGGTGGCTGCTCGCCATGGTCTGCGTGTTTGCGGCGTGCGTGTGGATCCTCTTCTTCGCCTACCGCGAGGTCGCCTACGCCAACCAGCTCTGGTGGCAGTTCACGTTCGACGGCGATGCGCCGCGTTCCATCCGCGCGCTGATGGCGGTGGCCGTCACGGGGCTCGGCTTTGGCATGCGCCAGCTCTTTCGCAAGGAGCCGGGCGTTACGACCTTCCCGAGCGACGAAGAGCTCGCCCGCGCGGCCGAGATCGTCCGCAAGCAGCCCGCCGCCGATGCCACGCTCGCGCTGATGGGCGACAAGAGCCTGCTGTTCTCGCCGTCGGGCAACGCGTTCATCATGTACGCCAAGCAGGGGCGCTCGTGGGTGGCGCTGTCCGACCCCGTGGGCGCGCAGCAGGAATGGCCCGAGCTGATCTGGCGCTTTATCGAAATGGCCGACGCGCATGGCGGGCGCGCCGCGTTCTACAAGACGCGGCCGCAGACGCTGTCGCTGTATCTCGATGCGGGCCTGCGTGCCTACAAGCTGGGCGAAGAGGCGTATGTGTCGCTGCCGGAGTTCAGCCTGAAGGGTTCGCGTCGCGCCAACCTGCGCCACGGCGTGACGCGCGGCGAGCGCGAAGGGCTGTCGTTCGAGATCATCCCGACGGAAGAGGTGCCGACCGTGCTGGACGAATTGCGCGCCATCTCCGATGAATGGCTGCGCAATCAGAACGCACGCGAGAAGGGTTTCTCGCTCGGCGCATTTGAAGACCGCTACATCTGCAGCCAGCCCGTGGCCGTGGTGCGCCGCGAGGGCGTCATCCTCGCGTTTGCCACGCTGATGTGCCCCGACGTGCTGCGCATCGAGGCGAGCGTCGACTTGATGCGCTATCGCAGTAATGTGCCGCCCGGCACGATGGATTTCCTGTTCGGCAAGGTCATCCTCCACTTCCAGGCGCAGGGGTACCAGCGTTTCGGGCTGGGCATGGCGCCGATGTCGGGCATGGTTGAGCATCAGCTTGCGCCGCGCTGGCACCGCTTCGGACGGATGATGTTCCGACACGGCGCGCGCTTCTACAATTTCAGAGGGTTGCGCAATTTCAAGGACAAGTTCGAGCCGGTGTGGGAAGCCCGCTACCTGCTCGCACGTGGCGGGATTGCGCCGCTGTTCACATTGACGGATGTCGCTGCGCTGATCGGCGGTGGCTTGAAGGGAGTGATCTCCAAATGAGTTGGCAAGCACCGCGCACGCAAGAGGCGCGGCATCGGGGAGTGCTACGCAAAGGCTTGCGTTGGGTCGGGCATGTGAGTGCGGTCGGCATGGTGCTGGCCATGTCCTCGGCCATCGCCGCCGATGCTCCGGCTGCAGCCAGGCCTGCGCCCGCGCAGGGCCCGGTTCTGGTGCCGCCCGTTGGCATGACAGGCGCCAGCGGTGTCGTGGCGGTGCCGCCGCGTGGCGACATGCCCCCCCGCCTGCAGATGAGTGGGGCCGCCGTGACGGCCAACAAAGCGGCCAACGGCGGCGTGCTGTCGCTGCCGGTGGTGGCGCCCGCTACGCCCGCCGCCGCACCGGGCGCGGTCGAGTTCGTCACGCACGGGCGTTTTCGCGATGTGCCGGTCTACAAGCCGAAGGGCGAAATCCGCTCCGTCGTGCTGATGCTGTCGGGCGATCTTGGCTGGACGTCGGCTGAATCGCGCATGGCAGAAAGCCTCGCGCAGCAGGGCGCATTGGTGGCAGGCCTGTCGACGCCCGCGCTGTTCGCAAGCCTGGAAGCCGACCCCGGCGATTGCGCGTTCCCCGATGGCGATCTTGAAAACTTCAGCCGCTTCCTGCAGGCCTACGAGAAGGTGCCGGGCTACTACCCGCCCATCCTCGTTGGCGACAACGAAGGCGGTGCGCTGGCCTACGCCATGATTGCCCAGGCGCGCCCGAACATCTTTGCCGCGGCCATGTCGATGGAGTTCTGCCCCGTGCTGGAGCTGCGCAAGCCGTTGTGCAAGGGCGAGGGCGTGCACTTCAGCCGACGCATGAGTGAGAGCCGCACGACCGCCAAACGCGTCAAGCCGCCCGAGAATGCCGGGGTCGTGCTTCTGCCCGCCACGAAGTTGTCTGCGCCGTGGGTGGCGCTGCAATCGGCCACGCCGACGTCGTTTGCGCGGCGCTCCGGCCCGCTGTGCGAGGCGCGTGCCACGCAAGCCTTCATCGATACGATTTCGGGTGCCCAATCGGTGGCGTTGCCGGCAACGGCATCGGCGCCCAATGCGCCGCCTGTGACGGCCGTCGAGCCGTTCAAGTCGGCCTTCGCCAAGCTTGTCGCCCAGCGCAAACCGCCGCCCCCGCCGCCGCCTGCGGCGGTGTCCGATTTGCCGATCATCGAAGTCCCGGCGCAGCCCGGTACATCGTCCGAACTGTTCGCGGTGCTGCTGTCGGGCGACGGCGGTTGGGCGGGGCTGGACAAGGAGGTGGCCGCCGCGCTGTCCAAATCGGGCGTGCCTGTGGTCGGCATCGACTCGCTGCGCTACTTCTGGACGCCGCGCACGCCGGCCTCTGCCGCCGCCGACATGGACCGCCTCGTGCGCTTTTACGCCGCGCGCTGGAAGAAGCAGAAGGCGTTGCTGATCGGCTATTCGCAAGGCGCAGATGTACTGCCCTTCATCGTCAACCGGTTGCCGGCGGCGTCGCGCGAGCATGTTGCCCTGGCCGTGATGATGGGCCTGGGCAAGCGTGCGGATTTTGAGTTCCACATGACGAACTGGGTGTCGAGCAGTGCGTCGGGCCTGCCGATCCTGCCCGAGGTGCAGAAGCTGCCGGCGGGCATTGGCATGTGCATCTACGGCAAGGAAGAGAAAGACACCAACTGCCCAGGCCTGGACCCAAAGCAGGTGCAGCTCGTGAAGCTGCCGGGCGGCCATCACTTTGATGGTGATTACGCCAAGCTGGCGCGCATCATTCTCGAAGGTGCGCGCGTAGCGGGCAACGCGCCGCGTTAGTCTGCCGGCGCCGGGGCTGACGGTGACGCTGTGGCGTTGTCGACCTGGGCGCCAGCGGGTGTGCCCGGCGCTGCTGCCAGCGACTGCACACACTCGTCCACACTCAATTCGTGCAGCATCTCGGGGCGCAGCGTGTTGTCGGTCGCGCGCTCCAAGCCCGTCAGCGCGCGGGGCTTGAGCCGCACCAGCATCAGTTGCAGGCCGCGCGCCGCGCATTCGGCGGCAAAGATGCGCAGCGCTTCGATGGCCGAGCCGTCCACGTCCGGCGTTTCTTCCAGGCTGAGCATGATGGCGCGCAGCGCGGGCTCGTGCGGCTGTTGCAGCATCGCCCGCACCTTGCCGAGCACGCGTTCGGTGTTGGCAAAGAACAGCGGCACTTCGGGCCGGACGATCAGCACGCCAGGCACCGGCTTGGCTTCCGGGTGCAAAGACACATCGACGAAATCGTGGCTCTGGCGCAGGCGGCCGAGCACGCTGACGTTCGGCTCGGAGAGCTGGCGCAGCGTGAGCAGCAGGCTCACGCCGATCGCGGCCAGCAGCCCGTGCAGCACGCCCAGGACCAGCACGGCGAGCAACGCGGCAATCACCACCAGCCGATCGCGGCGCCACGCCCAGTACGGTTTGAAGACGGCCGGATGCAGCGAGTGGCTGACCGCAAAGATCACGATGGCCGCCAGCACCGGTTCGGGAATGCGCGCGAGCTGCGGCAGGAACAGCCACACGATCAGCGCCACCACGGCTGCCGCGCACAGCCCGGCCAGACGCGATTGCGCGCCCGCGGCTTCGTTGGCAGACGTGGCTGAGTATCCGGCGCCGACGGGCATGCCGTGCAGCAGGCCCGAGAGCAGATTGGCGCAGCCCAGCGCGACGAGGTCCCGGTTGGCCGAGATGCTGTCGCCGTGTTTGAGCGCGAAGTTGCGGATCGAGCCGTAGGACTCGGCGTAGAGGATCAGCATGAGCGCAAAGCCCAGTTCGGCGCTTTCCATCCATTGCGCGCGATTCAGCGCCGGCACGCCGAAGCTGATGTTCTGCAGGTCGATATGGCCGACCACGGCAATGCCGTGCGCGTGCCAGTCGATCCAGTAGCCGGCCGCAATCGCCATCACGATAACGACCAGCGTGGCGGGAATGCGCCCCCACCGGCCCAGGCCGAAGAGCAGGGCGAGTGCGATGGCGCCCAATGCGGTGCTGTACGGGTTGGCACCCGCTGCGCTGGTGATCAGATCCAGCGCAACGCGGGGCGTGTCGCTGTGGTGCACCGTCACGTCGATGATCTTGGGCAACTGCTTGACGGCAATCGTCAGCGCCAGCCCGAAGGTGAAGCCGCGCAGCACCGGCCGCGCGATGAAATCCGACATGCCGCCCAGCCGCGCCGCACCGGCCAGGATGAAGAGCACGCCCGTTGCGATGATGAGCGCCGCGGCCATCGTGAGCGCCGTCGCACCGCTGGCGCCCGGTTCCGACAACACCGTGGCAAACAGCACGGCCGCTGACGACGACGTGGCCGAAACGATGGCAAAGCGGCTTGTGCCGACGAGCGAATAGACCACAAGCCCGCACAGCAATGCGATCAACCCGGCCTGCGGCGGCAGGCTTGCGATGCCCGCGTAGGCAACGGCTTCGGGCAGCAGCAGCCCCGCAATCGAGAACCCGGCGATAACGTCGCGCACCACCCGCTGCTGTGGTGGCTGTGGCGGCGCATCCAGCGGGGCGAAGCCCTCGGGGTGTTGCAGGGCGGCGGCGGGGTGTTCGTTGCTTGGCGGCATGCGACGCGGTGGTCCGGCTGAAATGGACGACGCCGCGACCCGGGCGGGCCGCGGCGTACGGGTTTGCTGCAGGCGTGTCTTACTTGGTACAGGCCTTGTTGCGGCTTGGGCGCATGCCGGCGGCCTTTGCATCGGCTTCGGTCATGTATTCGCCTTGCTTGGTCTTGCCGTAGTAGCGATCGCCCGGGCAGTGGTAGACCTTGGTGCTGGCATTGGCCCACACCTTGTCGGGGCCGCCGCCGGGAGCAACGGTGGCCGCCGGAGCCGGCTTGGCCGGCGCTGTAGCAGCAGGCTTGGCTGCGGGGGTAGGCGCCGGTGCCGGTGCGGGCGCCGCGGCCGGCGCTGCAGCCGCAGGTTTGGCGGCAGCCGGAGCGGCAGGTGCAGCTGCGGGCGCGGCTGGCGCGGCAGCCGGGGTACCGCCTGTGCTGGCTTTCTTGTCGACTCCACCATGGCCGCGGCAAGCGCCCTTGAGCGTCGCGCCGCTGTAGGGCGTGCCGTCCTTGCAGACCGCATGAACGGCCGCCGGGGCGGTGGCAGGTGCAGCGGTGCCCTGCGCAAACGCCGACCCCATCACCAGCGCACCCATCGAAAACATCAACGCAGACAGTTTCATAACGAGACCCTCAACGAGGCACGGAGATACGTGCGTGACCGATTAACGCCGGCCGACAGCGCGCGTTGACCAACCCGAGGGTTTGTCAGCAGACAAACGCGGCAACGTTGATCATTCCGCAACAGTCGGCGTTGCTTGTGTTGCGCCGACGGGCGGTATGGTGCCGACGCCATCCCAGCATAGGCAAGATCGCACGGCCCGGCGCAGTTTCAGGCGAACACGTCCACACCCTGCACGAGCTGCTTGGCCAGACGCGGCTGCCGTAGCTGCTCAAGCCACCATTGCAGTGCGCGGCCTTCGCCGTCTTCATCGCCACCGCTGCGCCAGCCGACGTAGAGCAGGTTGGGCTCGCGCGGATCGGTGGTGCGCTTTTCCACCAGCTCGCCGCGCGCAAGTAAGGACGCGACGCGGTGCCTGGGCAGCCAGCCGACGCCCAGGCCGTCGCGCTGGGCAAGCGTCTTGGCGCGCATGCTGGGCACGGCAAGCGTCGGTTGCCCGCTGAGCATGCCGTAGGCGCGGCCGGCCGTAGTGCGCGCCGAATCGGCCACCACCACGGCGCGATGCCGGGTGATTTCCTCGCGCGTGAGGGGCGCGTCGATGGCGGCGAGCGGATGCCGGGGCGACACGGCAAACACCCATTCCACCACGCCCAGTTCAAACCACCCGAGGTTCGGGATGGAAGGCGGCTCGTTGGTCGCCCCGATGACGAGATCGGCACGGCCATCGCGCAGCGCTTCCCAGGTGCCGGCCAGCACTTCGTGCGTCACGCGCAGGGTCACGCCCGATTGCAGCGCATCGAACGCGTGCATCACGGGCATGAGCGATTCGAACTCCAGCAGCTCGTCCGTCACGATCCACAAGCGGTCTTCCCAGCCGTTGGCGACTTGCCGCACGCGCTGCGTCACGCGCGAGACGTCCTGCGCCAGCCGCGCGGCTTCTTCCACGAGCAGTTGCCCGGCTGGCGTGAGCTGCAGCCGGTAGCGGCGCCGGTCAAACAGCAGGGCGTCGAAGCGCTGCTCCAGCTGCCGTGCGGCGTACGACACGGTCGACGGCGCCTTGCCCAAGTGCGCTGCCGCACGCGACAGGCTGCCGGTTTGCCGGATGGCTTGCAGCAGCGCCAATTCTTCGTCTGTCAACATGTGCAATTCCTTCGAACGTGTTCATCGTCCGGATCGTATGGCAAACCGCTTGCCCGCGTCCACACTGCAGTCACGCGATTGTTCACGTTCAACTTTCCTACTGGAGGACATCATGAATCGCTTCGAAGGCAAGACCGTTCTGGTCACTGGCGGCAACAGCGGTATTGGCCTGGCAGCCGCCCAGGCATTTGCGCGCGAAGGCGCCCGCGTGGTCATTACCGGCCGCGATGCGGCAGCGCTGGAAACGGCGCGCGCCACGCTCGGCACGGTTGGCGGCAATGCGGCCATCGCCATCCGCAATGAAACCGGCACCGTGGCGGCCGCACGCGAGCTGACCCGTCAGCTGCAGGAGGCGGGTGTGCGTCTGGATGCGGTGTTCATCAATGCCGGCATGGCTAGGTTTGCCGCCTTGCCGGATGTGGACGAAGCCCTGTGGGATGCGACCTTCAACGCCAACGTGAAGGGCGCGTTTTTCCAGGTCCAGGCGCTGCTGCCCATCCTCAACAAGGGCACGTCGATCGTGCTGAACGGCTCCATCAACGCGCACATCGGCATGCCGAATTCGTCGGTCTATGCGGCGAGCAAGGCGGCGCTGATTTCGCTGGCGAAGACGCTCTCGGGTGAGCTGATTGGTGCGGGCATCCGCGTGAATGTGGTGAGCCCCGGCCCGGTCGCAACGCCGCTGTACGGCAAGCTTGGGCTGGATGCCGACACGCTGGCCGCCACCGCCGCACAGATACAGGGCCAGGTGCCACTGGGCCGCTTTGGCACGCCGGACGAGATTGCGTCGACCGTGCTGCATCTCTCGGCGCCGGAATCGGCCTTCATTGTTGGCACGGAAATCGTTGCCGACGGCGGCATGAGCCAGCTTTAAGCCCGTCCCTTGGCGGGTGGGCCCGATCCGGTTTGGCCGGCCAGCGTCAGAAGCTGCGGGTCACGCGCAGTGTCAGCGTGCGGCCAGGCTGAACGGGGATGAAGTTTCCGGACTGTGCGTTGCCATAAGCCCGGATATTGAAGAGGTTGCGCGCGAAGAGATCGACGCTCCAGGATTTCTGGTGCCAGAAGAGACTGGTGTCGACGCGCACGAAGCCGGGCATGCGAAACGGGGTGTCGCCGTAGCAGGGGGCGCCGCGTTGGCCGGTGATGCCAATCCCGGCGCCCGCGCCTTTCCACTGCCCCGCCTGCATGGTGTACGTCGCCCAGAGCGACCCGCTCAGGAATGGCGCCTGCGGCAGGAACCCGGTGCTCGACACGCCGGATACACGAGACAGTGCCACCCACAGTGAAGCGTCCAAGCCGCTTGTGACCGAACCCTGCATCGAGACTTCCAGCCCTTCGCTGCTCTGTTTGGCGATTTGCGTGTCGTAGCCGGCAGGCGCCACGTCCACGAGTCTCACGTTGTGCGCATCGATGCGATACAGCGCGGCCTGCATCGTCAGCCCACGGTTGGCATCGGCCCAGCGCAGGCCGGTTTCCAACTGGCGGCTCCGTTCGGGCAGCAAGGTCTCGCAGGGGTCGAAGTAGCCGGTGTTGAGGCGGAACCCGCGCGAGTAGTCGGCAAACCATGCGGTATGCGGCGTAAGCTTGTAGAGCAGACCCATCGACGGTGTCCAGGCCGTGCCCTGAAGCTGTGTGCGCGGCAGTTTGGCGACGTAGTCATTCACGTACAGGGCGCCGGACAGTTCCCAACGGTCGCCAATGGCAATCTGGTCGCGCACGCGGAACACTGATTGCCGCACCGACTGCGAAGCCTGTAGGCCCGGCACGAAGGTGGCCGGCGGCAGCAGGACAGGCGCAAACGGATTCTGGGGCATCAGCATGGGTGTTGCCGCAAACGCCATGTCCTGCCGCTCGTGGAATTCATCCCAACCGAGCGTCAGCGCGTGCTCGAACGGCCCGTGTGCGAACTTGCCCGCCAGTTCGTTTGAGATGGCCCACGCGGTGTTGTCGCTGCGGTCGCCCAGATTGAACGTAAGCGAGGGCGCGGTGTTGTTGATCACCGGGGCCAAATGCCACAGCACAGATTGTTGGGTGAGCGTTTCGTACGTGCCGCGTGAGTGCAACGACCAATCGTCTGAGAGCGTGCGCGACACCTTGTAGTAACCGCGGCTCGCACGGGACTGCACGTTGTCGTCGGCATTGCCCAGCGGGCTTTGCAGGGCCAGCCGGACAGGCGCGCCGTTCAGCGCAAACGTGGCGGGCGGCATGGGCTGACGGCTGGTTGCGGATTCGAGTCCGACCGCGACTTCCGTTGCGGCATCTCGCCAGCCGAGCGCCGCAAGCCCGTAGCTCTTGCGACGGCCGGCGTATCCCGAATCACTGTTGGCCGTCGTGTCCTGCAACGCCACTGTCCGATAAGACAGGTCGGTTGATCCGATGGGGCCGGCCAGATCCACCACGGCCTTGCGCTCGGCATGCGAGCCGATTTCCACGGTGACTGTTCGCTGTGGCATGACGGCAGGCGCCCGGAGGTTGGCATTGATGGCGCCCACGGCTGTCGGGGTGCCGCCAATGTCGGCATGCGCGCCCTTGATCACCGAAACATCTTCGACCGCCTCGACGGGCCGCAGCGAAGCCATCTTGTCGGGCTGGCCATCAACGGTGATCTGTCCCGTCATGAAACCCCGCGTGGCGTAGCGGGGGGTGGCCGTGGGATCGAGCGACATTGACGAGACACCGGCCAGCGCCAGGGCGTCTGCAATCGACGGCGCATTCTGGCTCGCAAGCAGGTTTCTTGTGAGCGTGCTGACGGCATGGGGCACGCTCGTGATGGGCGTTTCGATGTGCGTGGCGAAGCCGGTTGTGAAGACCGCAAAATCGCTGCCCACGCTGGCGCGCACCTCGGCTGGCGGCAAGGTCCCGATGTCGCGCGGTGCGTCGGGCGCCGGCACGATGGTCAACGTGTTGTCGGGCAGCGTGGTGAGTTGCAAGCCGCTGTCCTTCAGTGCCTGCTGTGCTGCCTGTTGGGCAGACATCGTGCCCCGAATCGGACCCGCCGACAGGTCTTTCGCAAGGCCGGACGGAAATGACATGGGCTGTCCGCTTATGCGGGCGATTTCCATCAGCACGCGCTCCAGGGGCGCCCGCTCGATTGAAAAATCCCAGGTGCCCGGCGGCGCTGCATGGGCGTACTGCACCGCGAACAGCGCGGCAAGACCCAGCAGCCGCACCCGCTGCACGGTGCGGCCCGTGCGCGGCGGCAGGCAGGCCTGCGCCGCAGCGCGTGCAAAGGCGTTAAACGACCGCATGATGGTGAAGCAAGCGACGCAGCGATCAGGCCGCGGGCTCTGCAGTCACCCTAGCGTGCGGGGCTCCATCTCCATGGCGGGTCTGCACGACGCAGCGCTGCCGCTGGCTGTGCCGCGTAGCGTGAACCCTTGCGCACTTCTCTCTTGCCGGGCGGATTGCCCTTCCGTACTGCACCTTCATCACACAACTCCCCGACCGCTTTTTTGGTGATACGACGCGCGGTGGCGTGCAGGAACCATGCCATCCGCCCGTGCGAAGGGATGACCTCTTTTGCCGCGACGCCTGACACGATGCGTCGTCGGACTTCCATGGAGGGGCAGATTTGGTGAGCTTTCTTCAGGATGTTTTCTGGCCGCTGCATCGCAGGCGGAGCCCTGAAATGCGCCAGCCCATCGCGCGCCCCAAATGAGTGCGTGGATGACGCCGAATGCGGAATTGACGAAATGTCAGTAACTGACGTATCGTCAACACCCATGAAGCCCATCGAAGAAAACCGCCTTCTTCTGCGCGAAGGCCGGAAGATCGTCGAGGCGCTGGGCAAGACGCTGGCGCCGCTGGTGGAAGTCGTCCTGCACGATCTGACCAATCCCGATCATGCCGTCGTCGCCATCGCCAACAACCTGTCCGGCCGCCGTGTGGGCGACGCCGTGACGGAGTTGGGTCTCGCGCGCCTGGCCGATCCGGACTTCCCGGAAGTCATCGAAAACTACGCCAACCGGTTTCCCGACGGGCGCCCGGCCAAGAGCACATCGATCGGCCTGAAGAACAGCCGCGGCGATTACGTGGTGGCCATCTGCCTGAACATGGATGTATCGATGTTGAACGCGGTGACCACCGGCCTGACGCAACTGATGCGCGTGGATGTGGCAGCGCCGCCGGTGCCCGAGTCGCTCGCATCGCGCCGCGTTGAAGACGTGCGCATCGCGCTCGAACAATTTGCCGCCGCACGCAACACCACGCCCATGGCCATGACGCTCGACCAGCGTCGCGAGGCCATGCGCGAGCTGGCCGCCAGCGGCTTGCTGAACTTGCGCCGCGCGCTGACTGAAGTCGCGCAAACGCTGGGCGTGGCGCGCTCCACCGTCTACACCTACCTTCCCGAGGACCTCGCATGAGCCTGCCCATTTCCTACGACGACGTCGTTGCCGCCCACGCCCGCCTGCACGGCGTTGCCCACAAGACGCCGGTGCTGACGTCGGCCACCGCCAACGCCATGACCGGCGCCGAGCTGTTCTTCAAGGCCGAGAGCTTCCAGCGCATGGGGGCGTTCAAGTTTCGTGGGGCGTACAACGCGCTGTCGCAATTCACGCCGGAGCAGCGCAAGGCCGGCGTGATCACGTTTTCGTCGGGCAACCACGCGCAGGCGATTGCGTTGTCGGCCAGGCTGCTCGGCATGCGCGCCGTCATCGTCATGCCGAAGGACGCGCCTGTCGTGAAGGTGGAAGCCACGCGCGGCTACGGCGGCGAGGTGGTGTTCTTCGACCGCTACACCGAAGACCGCGAAGCCATCGGCCGCAAGCTGGCTGAAGAGCAGGGTCTGACGCTGATCCCGCCGTACGACCATCCGCACGTGATGGCCGGGCAGGGCACGGCCGCCAAGGAATTGATCGAAGAGGTCGGCCCGCTCGATGTGCTGCTGGCCCCGCTGGGCGGCGGCGGTTTGCTCTCCGGCTGCGCCACGGCAGCGCGCGCGCTGAACCCGGCGTGCAAGGTCTTCGGCGTGGAGCCCGAGGCCGGCAACGACGGCCAGCAGAGCTTCCGCACGGGCCAGATCGTCCACATCGATACACCCAAGACGCTGGCCGACGGCGCGCAGACGCAGCATCTGGGCAATCACACGTTTGCCGTGATTCGCGAACTGGTCGACGACATCGTGACCGTGACCGATACAGAACTCGTCAACGCCATGCAGTTCTTCGCCTCGCGCATGAAGGCGGTGGTCGAGCCCACCGGCTGCCTGGCCGCCGCTGCGGCGCTGAACGGCAAGGTCGACGTGCGCGGCAAGCGCGTCGGCGTGATCCTGTCGGGCGGCAATGTGGACTTGCAGCTCTTCGCCAAGCTGGTGCTGGGCGCGGAGGAAGCCAGATGAGCGGCGCGCGCTATCTGAACGCGCCGGCATTGCGTGCGCCGGCAGGGCACTATTCGCACGCGGTCTGCGCCAATGGCTTCGTGTTCGTCGCCGGACAGATTCCCGTGACGCCCACCGGCGAAAAGCTCGTTGACGCGCCGTTCGAGACGCAGGTGCGGCAAGTGCTGTCCAACGTCGACGCCGTGCTTGCCGCCGCGGGCACCGACCGCTCGCGTCTGGTGCAGGTGCGCGTGTACGTGACCGACATGGAAACGCACTGGCCCGCGTTCGATGCGCTCTACCGAGAGTGGATCGGTGACTTGCGCCCGGCGCGCGCCGTGGTGCCGGTGCCGACGCTGCACTACGGTCTGGCAGTGGAAATCGAGGCGACGGCACTGGCGGCGTGATGCAAACGCTTGCAGTTGATGTGCGTCAGGCAGGCAGGGTTCGCGCGAGTTGATCTCCGGCCGTTTGCCCGCCATTGTTGCAAAATGGCCGGTAAGCCTGCCGAGGCACATGCCCGGCCTAGACGCACAGATCCATCGCCCCCATGACCCTGCAAAAAACGCGGCAACTTACCCAGGAAGACGTGCCGGTTGGCCAGCCGCTGCCGTTCCCGCTCGCCGATAGTGGAGGCCGTCTGCTGCTGCCCGCCGGCGCCGTGGTTCCGGATGCCGAAGACGTCCGCCTCCTGTTCCATCACGGCCCGGTGCTGGCGTTGGATGAAGGCGAGGGCGTTGAGGTTGCTGCGCCTGCGGCATCCGGTGAAGCCAAGCCCCGCCTCGCGTCGAGCGGCCTCAGTGTGGGCACCGTCCTGCAGGTGCAGGAAAAATCGGCGCCACTGCGCGGGCTGCTGCCGTGCAGGCTCATCGGCTACATCGAAGGCGAGGCGCTGTTCGTCACGCAGCCCGCCGACGGCAAGCGGACGCTGCGCCCAGAGATTCGGGACATCCTCCTGCTGCGCGGATTTTCCGGCCGCGCGGTCGTCACCATGATGTGCAGCGTGGTGTCGGTGGGGCAATTTCCCGCGCCGTATCTCGTGCTGTCTGCGCCGATCAAGATGCAGAAGATGCCGCTGCGCCGTGCCAAGCGTGTGCAGGTCCGGATCGGTGCCCGCTTGCGCCCCGACGGGCAGGCGGCGTCAGCGGCAGACCGCGTGGCGGTGATCCGCGACATCTGCCTGAATGGGGCGCTTGTGCAAAGCGCCAGCGCGGCGTTTCAGCCCGGCGACAGGCTGGCACTCGATTTCAGCGCTTACGTGGATGGTCAGCTGGAGTCGTTCTCCCTGACGGGCCGCGTGGCGAGCGGGTCGCCCGCGCTGGGGGCGCCTGCATCTGCGTTTCCGTCGTTTGGCATGGAGTTTTCCTTGTCGAAGGAGCAGACGGCGCAGCTTTCGCATCTGATCATCGATCGGCTAGACGAGTAGCGATCGGGACCAGCGTTTGCCTCAGGGCGGCGTGGTGCCGGCCAGCATCGTCTCCAGCAGCCAGGCGCCGGCTTGGCCGAGTGTGCGCTTGCGTGACCACACTGCATCCACGGGTACATGACGAGGCCACCCGCGTGCCTGCACCTCGTGCAGCCGATCCGCTGCGAAGTGATCGACCAGCCAGCGCGGCAGTTCCGTCCATCCGAAACCGAGTACGGCCATTTCCAGCAGCATCAGGTAGCTCGGCGCAGACCAACGGCGCAGGCCGCGTACGGGCGTCGTTTCCGCCCTGGGGCCGACCGGATCGACGAACGTGTTCAGCCGCAGCTCGCGCGTGTCGCGCAGCACCGCATGCGGCACTTCTTCGTGCCCATATTGCGCAAGCGGGTGCTGGCGTCCCACGAACAGGCCGATCTCGGATTGTTCGGCGATCGTTGCGGCGCCAATGTCGGGCGGATACGTCGGCTGCGTGGCCACCAGCCCCAACTGCGCGCGGCCCTGCTGGATGATGTCGAGCACGTCTTCGTACTCGGCGATCAGGCATTCGAGCTCCAGTTCGGGGAAGCGCTGTTCGAGTGACGCGAGCGTCTGCTCGTAACGATCGGACTGATACGTATCGGACACCACCAGCGTCAGGCGCGCCTCCAGGCCACCGGCCATTTGCGCCGCCAGGCGGTCCATCTGCTCGCTGGCGTCGAGCACGCGGCGCACCTGCGTGAGCATCGCGCGGCCCGCTTCGGTCAGCCTCGGCTGTCGCGTGGTCCGGTCGAACAACGTCAGGCCCAGGTCGATCTCCAGATTCGCGATCGCCTCGCTCACGGTGGATTGCCGCTTGCCCAACTTGCGCGCCGCCGCCGAGAACGAACCCAGCGTGGCGGCTTCGGCAAAGGCGTGCAAGGCTTCAGGTGAGTGGCGCATCGATCGCTCCCGGGTGGATGGATGGCCTCAATATATCGGAAAAGCCGATGGTATCGAACTGGCGAAACCCGTCTCCACCGATGAAAATCACGCCCATTCTTCGGAGTCGTTTCCATGCAAGTTCCCGCCAAAACCCCTGCCGAGCGTGTGTTTCACGCGCTGAGTTTCGAGTTGATCGCCACCATCATCTGCGCGCCGCTGTTCAGCTGGATCATGGGCGTGCCGCTCGCGCACATGGGCGCGTTGACCCTCATGTTTGCCGGCGTCGCGATGGCGTGGAACATGGTGTTCAACGCGATCTTCGAGCGGATTGAGCATCGCTACAGGCTCTCCCGCACGTTGATGCTGCGCGTGGTGCATGCCTGCCTGTTCGAGGGTGGGCTGGTCGTGATGCTGGTGCCCCTGGGTGCGTGGTGGCTGAACGTCAGCCTCTGGGAAGCCTTCGTCATCGACATCGGCATCATGCTGTTCTTCCTGCCGTACACGTTTTTCTTCAACCTCGCGTACGACCATCTGCGCGCACGCTGGATGTCGCGCCGCGCGCTGGCCTGATGCACGATGGGCTTAGGGCAAAAGGGGCAGTGCGGAAGGTGACGCGCTTCCTATAATGAAGTCCCTTTCAAGACGGGCGCAGCGGTCGCAAGCCGCTGCGCCCGTATTGCCTTCATGCCGCGTCTTTCCGTTACGTCATCCCATGCCTCGGCAACCGTGCTGCGCCAATGCTACGTGGCGGCCTGCGCCGGTGACGCCGTTGGCGTGATGAACGTGCTGCGCGATGCGTGCGGTGCGGACCACGCTGCGGCCATGATCCGCTGGCGCGTCGATGGACGTTGGCACTGGGCGGCATCGCGTGGTGCATGCTCGGCCGACGTGCTGCTGCACGCGGTGCGCGGTGATGGCGTCGAGGCCTGGCCCGTGGCCGATGCCGAAGTGCGCGGCGCGGTATGGCTCGATTACCGCAAGGCCGGCGTGCCGCAGCCTGTGCGGCGTGGTGCGATGCCGCAAGCCTTGCTGCCGCACTTTGCACAGGCACTGCCCTTGTGCTGGCAACGCGTTGCGGCGCGAGTGGGTATCTCGCCTGCGCAGCCGGCCAGTCTGTGGTTGTCCGATGCGTTCCACCTGACGCGCCGCGAAGCCGATGTTGCCGATCTGCTCGCAAGCGGCTCGGACCCGGCCTGTATTGCCCGCACGCTGGGCATTTCACTCGATACGGTGCGCACGCACCTCAAGCACGTCTATCGCAAGACCAACACGCACAGCCAGTGCGATGTCGTGCGGCTGATGCTGGCCCTGTCGGCGCGTCGGTAGGTCCATGTGCGCCTGGATCAGGCGGTAGCCATCTTTGGTGGCGCCACGGCGGGGGTGCCGTCCTGGAAAAGGGTTTGCAGTTGCGCCCGCAACTCGGGCGAATCGGTGTGCTTGTGCACGGAAACGGCATGCTGCACAGCTGCCTCCAGCAGTTCGGCATCGCTGTCGGCGCTGATGGCGACCGAGCAGTTGGTCTCGCTGGGGAAGGCGCGGCAATCGATGTAGCGGCGGCCCATGGCGGTGCTCCTGGAATGACGAATGACGACGGCGCGACGCGGGCGACTCCGGTCGTGCGCCTCTTCGTTATAGGTTTGCCGCGGCGGCGCGTCGTCACCCGTGTGGGGTACGTGCCGTCCTGTTGAGCCTTCCTTTAGCCGACCACCTTCGCCCCACGCTCCTCCAGCAACGCGCGCAGCACCGAGCGATGGCAATGCGCCTCGTCTTCGCAATAGCAGCCCACCGACAGGTTGGTCTGGTGCGATAGCGCGGCCAGCATGTCGAGCAGGCGCGCTGCATCGCCGTCGCGCATTTCGGTGCGGAAGTGGCGTACGAAGGTTTGCCAGCCCTTCTCGTCGTGCGCGGTTTGCGCGGCCTGCGCCTGCTTGACCAGTTCGGGCGTGGGCGAGAGCAGCGGCATCCATACATCGTAGAAATCGCGGCTGGCGAATTCTTCCTTGGGCACGCCGCGCGGTGGGCGCCGCACGGTGCCGATGCGCAAGCCTTCATCGGGGTGACGCGGCTCGCCGAGCCGGACGATGCGTAGTGCCATGGAATGTCTCCGTGTGGATGCTGCGCGCGGCCTGCTTACGAACCCTGCCTGCTCTGCACCGTGGGAAAGAACAGATCCTTCCACGACGCCGGCTTGTTCTTGAGCGTGCCCACGCGCTGCATGAACTCAGCATAGTGTGCGACGCCCACGGGCGTGGTCGTGAAGCGAGAATCCGGATCGTCCAGAATCTTCTTCACCTCTTCCGGCGAACTCTTCACCTTCGACTGAGCGATGTAGATCTGCGCCGCCTTGGTCTTGTCCTTGGCGATGAATGCGTTGGCTTCGTCCAGCGCCGCCACGAATGCCGCCGACAGCTTCGGGTTGGCCTCGTAGAACTTCTTGCTGGTGTAGGTCATGTCCAGTGTGATGTTGCCGAGCACGTCGACCGTGTTGAACACGCGGTGCAGGCCGGGCGCTGCGGCCTCGGTGTAGGAGAACGGCGGCGAGGCCATGTGACTGTTGATCTGGCTGCCGCCGGCCAGCATGACGGCGGTGGCGTCAGGGTGCGGCAGCGGCACGGTGATCGGGTCGAGCTTGTTGAACTGCTTGTCGCCGAAGGTCTTGGCGGCAGCCATTTGCAGCACCACGGCTGGCAGCGAGGTCTTGATGCCCGGCACGGCGATGCGGTCCTTGTCGGAGAAATCCGCCAGCGTTTTGACGTTGGGGTTGCGCGTCATCAGGTACATCGACGATGAGCTGAGCGACGACAGGCCGCGCACTTCCATTGCGCTGCCGCGGGTCTTGTCCCAGAGCGTGAGGAAGCCGGGCGCGCCCAGCGAGGCGATGTCGAGCGCGCCGGAGAGCATGGCGTCGTTGATGACGTTGCCGCCGTCGAGCACGCGGTAGCTGACCTTCACGTCGCCCAGGCCGGCGGCCTTGGCCTGCTTCTCCAGCAGGTGCTCGCTGGCCATGACCATGATGGGCAGGTAGAGGATGCCGTAGCCGTGGGAGATGCGGACTTCGGTGGCTTCTGCGTGGGCGGTCCTGATGGCGCCGGACAGGAGCGATGTGGCTAGCGTGGCGGCGATTGTCAGGCGGAGGACGTTACGTCGTGTTTGCTGCATTGGTTGTCTCCTTGTCGTTGTTTGTATGGCTGTATGTTGGTGGTGCATTTCTCGTTTCACCCCCTGCCGGGGGCGACTCACTTTCTTTGTCTTGCCAAAGAAAGTAAGCAAAGAAAGGCGCGCCCGAGATGGCGACCCATTCCTTGAATTTATGTCGCAGGGAGGGAAGGGAGGCAAACTCGCTGCGCTCAGACAAGCCTCCCTTCTTTTTCCTCCCTGCAACAGAAATTCAAGGCGCCATCTAGGGCAGGGTACGGCCAAACCGTCTGGGGGCGACCGTAAGCGCCTGGACGGTCCCGGTAGTCGCGCGGGCTCCCTTAGTTCTGCATGCCCCAGCGTTTAACGGTGCGGGCTTCCAGCGTGCGGAATACTAGGTTCTCTACCAGCAGGCCGATGATGATCACCGTCAGCAGGCCGGCGAACACTTCGGGAATCTGCAGTTGATTCTTGTTTTCGTAGATGTACCAGCCGAGGCCGCCCTGGCCGGAGCTGACGCCAAACACCAGTTCGGACGCGATCAACGTGCGCCATGCGAAGGCCCAGCCGATCTTCAGGCCGGTGAGGATGGACGGGAACGCGGCCGGGATCAGGATCTTGGTGAGGTATCCCATGCCGGAGAGCCCGTAGTTGCGGCCCACCATGCGCAGCGTGTTCGATACCGACAGGAAACCGGCATGCGTGTTGAGCGACACCGCCCACACCACCGAATGCACGATCACGAAGATCAGGCTGCCGTTGCCCAGGCCGAACCACACCAGCGCGATCGGCAGCAGGGCGATGGCGGGCAGCGGGTTGAACATGGCGGTGAGCGTTTCCAGGAAGTCCTGCCCGAGCCGGTTGCTGATGCCGAGCACGACCAGCGCGCAGGACAACGCCAAGCCGAGCGCGTAGCCCGCCAGCAGCGTTTGCATCGACGTGCCGATACGAGCGAACAGCGTGCCGCTGGCCAGCCCGGCCCACAGTGCCTGGACGGTGTCGGAGAACGTCGGCATCAGCAGCGGGTTGTCGAGCCAGCGCGCCCCGCCTTCCCAGACGAGTGCCAGCACGACGAGGATGACGAGCTTGCGCAGCCATGCCTGTTCGTACAGACGCTCGGCAATGGAGAGCGGTTTTTCCACTACGCCGATGCGCTCGAACGCCACGGGCGTGCTGTAGACGGGCGCGCGGTTGCTGATGTCGGGGGTGGCCGGCATGGAAAGGGTTTCAGTCTGCATGGGTTTCCTCCACTGCGCGGGCGAACAGCATGTCGTGGATCTCGGCTTCGAGCGCCTTGAAGCGCTCCGGGTCATCATCGCCGCGCGCGAGGCTCGGCAGCTCTGCGCGGACCTGGCCCGGATGCGGCGACAGGATCAGGATGCGGCTGCCGCAGCGGATCGCCTCCGGAATCGAGTGCGTGACGAACAGCACGGTGAAGCGCGTTTCGTCCCACAGCTGCAGCAGCTCGTCCTGCATCTTGCGGCGCGTGAGCGCGTCGAGCGCGGCGAACGGCTCATCCATCAGCAGCACGTCAGGCTCCATGGCCATGCCGCGCGCAATCGCCACGCGTTGCTTCATCCCGCCCGACAGCATGTGCGGGTGGTGGTCGGCAAACTTGGTGAGGTTGACCTTGTTGATGTAGTGCAGCGCGCGTTCTTCGGCTTCGCGCGCGCCCAGCTTGCCCGTGGAGAGCAGCGGGAACAGCACGTTCTCTTTCACCGTCTTCCACGGCAGGAGCTGGTCGAACTCCTGGAACACCATCATGCGATCGGGCCCCGGCTTGGTCACAGGTTGGCCCTTCAGGCGGATCTCGCCCTCGGTGGGCGTGAGGTAGCCGCCGATGGCCTTGAGCAATGTCGATTTACCGCAGCCCGACGGCCCGAGCAGGATGTAGCGCTCGCCGGGATAGACGTGGAAGTCGACGCGGTAGGTGGCCGTCACCAGATGCTGGCGTGTCTTGTACTGCAGCGTGACGCCGCGCACGTCCACCAGCGGCGGCGCGGTCGGTGAGTTGGCCTGCATGATGTTGTCTCCTGTGTGTGTTTTTGTCGGATTGGGGTGCGGCGTATGCGGCGCTACCGGATATCCACGTGGTAGCGGAAGTGCGCCGCCGCGCCGCGCGAGCGCCGCCATTCGAGCGGTACCCGGTCGTAGCCGCGCGCAACGCGTTCGATGACCATCACCGGATCGCCGGCCTGGATGCGCAACAGCCGCGCATACGTTGCGTTCACGGCCTCGGCGGTGAGCGTTTCCTCAGCGCTGGCAATGATCTGGCCGCAGTGGGATTCGTACAGCGGATACAGCAGGTCGCCAAACGCGTCGAGTTCGAGCGTGGCGAGCGGCGCAAAACGGTCGTAAGGCAGCCAGATCTCTTCGGCCAGCATCGGCGCGCCATCCAACAAGCGAAGCCGGGTCAGGCGAATGACCGGTGAGCCCGTTTCGATCTGCAAGCCCGCAGCCGGTGCAGACGGCGCATCGAGCACATCGCGTTTGAGGATGCGGCTCTCAGGAATGCGTCGCTCGCCGCTTTCACTCTGGAAGCGGAAGAACCGGAACAGGGAGCTGGCAAAGCTGGCGCGCCGCACAAAGGTGCCACGGCCCTGGAAGCGTTCGAGCAAGCCCTCGGCCACCAAGACATCGACCGCTTTGCGGACCGTGCCGACCGCCACGTTGTACGTCTTGGCAAGCTCGGCTTCAGTCGGGATGGCGTCGCCCGGGCGCCAGTGCTGTTGGGCGATCTGCGCGGCCAGATCGTCGCGCAATTGCTGGTAGCGGGGCAGGCGGAGATCGGCGGGCATCGGTATCAAAAGTGGTCAACTATTCATCTATATGATTTGTCATTGTAGGGAGGTTGAAGGCGGAGGGCATTACAGGAAAACCCGCAGGGCCCGGTCTGCTCGACACGGGCCCTGCGGGTTTTGGTGGAACTGCTTGGGTCAAGAATTAACGCGTGGCGCGAGCCGAAGCCGGCAGCGGCTCGGTCTGTTGGGCCTTCGGACGGCGCAGCAACCGCAGCGCATACCAGGCCAGCACAAGCGCACCGATGGCGAACACGATGTCACCCGGCACACGCAGCCAGACCAGCGTTTCCATCACCTTCGAGTGCACGACTTCCGGCGAGCGGGCGTACCACATGCCCTTGGTGACGCTGGCCCAGGCCTGGTAGATACCGGCCGGCAGCAGCGACATGAACACCATCATGGCCAGGCCGATGTTCAGGCCCCAGAACGCGGGCTTGAGCAGGCGGTCGGCATGCAGGCTGCGCGCATACAGGCCGCGCAGGCAGAACAGCATCAGGCCGATACCGAGCATGCCGTACACCCCGAACAGTGCGGCGTGCCCGTGGGCGGCTGTCATGTTCAGACCTTGCACGTAGTACAGCGAAGCCGGCGGGTTGATGGCGAAGCCGAGCAGGCCGGCGCCGACGGTGTTCCAGAAGCCCACGGCCACGAAGCACAGCACGGGCCACTTGTAGGCATTGAGCCATGGCGTGCCTTGCGTGCGGCGATAGTTCTGCAGCGCTTCGAGCCCGATCAGCGTGAGCGGCACCACTTCCAGCGCAGAAAACACGGCACCCACCGAGATGATCGAGGTCGGTGTCCCCGTGAAGTACAGGTGGTGGAGCGTGCCCAGGATGCCGCCGAACAGGAACACGATCGTCTCGGCCACGATGGCGCGGTTGGCGCTGCTGGCGCGAATCAGGCCCAGGCGCGTGAAGATGAGCGCGATGACGGCGGTGGCGAACACTTCAAAGAAGCCTTCGACCCACAGGTGGACGAGCCACCAGCGCCAGTACTCGATCATCGAATAGTGCGTGTGTTGGCCCCACACCAGCGACGTCGAATAGAACCCGCCGATGCACGTGGCCGACAGGAACACCATGGCGATCAGCCCGCGCGATTCCGACGGTGTCTTCAGTGCCGGCCACAGCGCCCGGCCCAGCAGCACGACCCAGAACAGCAGGCCGACGAACAGCAAGATTTGCCACACGCGGCCCATGCTGGTGTATTCCAGCCCCTGGTTGCCGACCCAGAAGCCGAAGTCCGCACCGCGATGTTGCAGCGTGCCGAGCCAGCCGGTGGCGATGGAGCCCACCACGATAAAGATCAGCGCCCAGAACAGCAGATCAACGCCAAGCTTCTGGAACTTCGGTTCACGCCCCGACAGCAGCGGCGCAATGTACAGGCCCGTAGCGAGCCACGCCGTGGCAATCCACAGCACGCCGAGTTGCGTATGCACGGTGCGGCTGATCACGTACGGCAGCACCTGTGCCAGCGGAATCCCGAAGAACGATTCACCTTCCACCGCATAGTGCGCGGTGATGGCGCCCATGCCGATCTGTACCAGCATCAGGCCGATCACGGCAAAGAAGTACTTGCGCGTGGCCTTCATCGACGGCGTGGCGGCCACGTTGAGGAACGGATCTGCCGGCAGCGGCGCAGCCTCTTCTTCGTGCTTGCTGCTGCCGTGCAGCCACAGCATGGCGGCAATACCGCCCAGCAGCAGCACGATGCTGACCATCGACCACATGGCGGCGCCGCCGGTCATGGTGTTGCCCACGAGCGGTTCATGCGGCCAGTTGCTCGTGTACGAGATGTCGGTCTCGCCCGGGCGGTCCGCTGCGGCGGCCCACGATGTCCAGAAGAAGAATGCCGCCAGGGCTTCGCGGTCGGCCGCTTCCGGCAGCACGCCGGTGGCCATGGCGTATTGGTCGCGCAGCGTTGCCAGCGACGGATCGGTGCCGAACAGCGCCTGGAAGTGCTGTGCCACACCACGGATGGCCTCTGCGCGCTCACGCGATACGGTCAGGATGTCGTGATTGGCGTCGTACGTGTTGCGGCGCATTTCCTCCTTCACGCTGGCGTCGACGGCGGCCTGCTGCACGGTCGTCAGCGGCGCGTCGGTATCGAACTGCTGACGCGCGCGGATGGCTTGCAGCGCCGTGGCTTCCCGGTGCAGCCAGTCGGCAGACCAGTCAGGCGCAACGTAGCTGCCGTGGCCCCAGACGGTGCCAAGCTGCTGGCCCCCGGCTGCCAGCCAGGCCTCTTGCCCGCGCTGGATTTGTTCGCCGGTAAAGAGCACCTCGCCCACAGACGTGACGACGGCATGCGGAATCGGCGGCGCAGCCAGATAGATCTGCCGGCCTAGATAGCCCAATGCCCCGAACGACAGGATGAAGATCAGGCCGAGCCACCGCCACAGCCTTTGGTTGTTTTTCATGACAAGGTTCCTTGCAGGATGCAATCGGAAATTCAGGCGCCACCACCGCAACCGCCGCAGCAGTGGCCGGCGCTGGCGGCAGACGCCACCTTGGTGATGGCAACGCGCCACGTGGCGGGGCCGCGCTCAAGGTAGTCCCAGGAAAACTGGCCCGGGCGCTCCACTTGAAACTGCGACTGCAGCGGGCGCGGATCGTGATCGTTGATCAGCTCCAGGCTCTGGCCGATGCCGAGTTCCCCGAAGGCGGAGAAGATCAGCGGATGGCGCTCGCGCGGCGCCAGCACGCGGAGGTCGAGCTGGATGGTGGAGGCGGACTGTGTCATGGGGATGCCCTCTGTGGGTGTCGCATCAAAAAGATGCATTAAGGATGCAACTATATTAGTGGCCGGAATCTCCGGCGTTATTGATGTACGTCAGATGCTTGTTTTATGGGTATCTTGATGCGGCGAATCGCGCCACGACTGGGGTTGCCCGCTATACGGCGTGGCGGATGTGCTGGTTTGGGCCGTTTTTCGTTTGCGCTGTATCAAAGCCCTACTGGCTGTCGGGGCCTAACGTGGAGCGGACGACACCAGACCGATACACGGGGGAAAAAATGAGCCGTCTTCACACCGTCCGCAGCCTCATGCGCGCGGGCCTGATTTCTGTGGTGATGGGCGCACTGCTTGCGGGCACTGCGGCCCGCGCCGCCAGCGCCAAATTGCCGGGCGACTTCGGGCCGCCACGCGGCGAGCCGATCCACGCCGTCCTGACAAGTCCGCCGCTTGTGCCGCCGCCGGTCAACCGGAACTATCCGGCCAAGGTCATCGTGGAACTGGAAGTGGTCGAGAAGGAAATGCAGATCTCCGAAGGGGTCAGCTACACCTTCTGGACCTTCGGGGGCACCGTTCCCGGCAGCTTCATCCGCGTGCGCCAGGGCGACACGGTGGAGTTCCACCTCAAGAACCACCCGAGCAGCAAGATGCCGCACAACATCGACCTGCACGGCGTGACCGGGCCGGGCGGCGGCGCAGCATCGAGCTTCACCGCACCGGGCCATGAGTCGCAATTCACCTTCAAGGCGCTCAACGAGGGCATCTACGTCTACCACTGCGCCACCGCGCCCGTGGGCATGCATATCGCCAACGGCATGTACGGCCTGATCCTGGTCGAGCCGCCCGAAGGCTTGCCCAAGGTGGATCACGAGTACTACGTCATGCAGGGCGATTTCTACACGGCCGGCAAGTACCGCGAGAAGGGCCTGCAGCCGTTCGACATGGAAAAGGCCATTGATGAACGTCCGAGCTACGTGCTGTTCAACGGTGCGGAAGGTGCACTGACCGGTGACAAGGCGCTGCATGCCAAGGTGGGCGAAACGGTGCGCATCTTCGTGGGCAATGGCGGGCCGAACCTCGTCTCCAGCTTCCACGTGATTGGCGCCATCTTCGACCAGGTGCGCTACGAGGGCGGCACCAACGTGCAGAAGAACGTGCAGACCACGTTGATCCCGGCGGGCGGCGCGGCGGTTGTGAAGTTCACCGCGCGCGTGCCTGGCAGCTACGTGCTGGTCGACCACTCGATCTTCCGTGCCTTCAACAAGGGTGCGCTGGCCATCCTCAAGATCGATGGGCCGGAGAACAAGCTGGTCTATTCCGGCAAGGAGCTGGATTCTGTGTACCTGGGCGATCGCGCGGCTCCCAACATGAGCGCCGTCACCAAGGCAACCCAGGCATCCGTGAGCGGCACGCTGACCGTGCAGGATCAGGTGCAGGCTGGCCGCGCGCTGTTTGCGGGTACCTGCTCGGTGTGCCACCAGGGCAATGGCGCCGGGTTGCCTGGCGTGTTCCCGCCGCTGGCCAAGTCGGATTTCCTCGCGGCAGACCCGAAGCGTGCGATGAACATCGTGCTGCACGGCCTGAACGGCAAGATCAAGGTCAACGGGCAGGAATACGACTCTGTCATGCCGCCGATGACGCAGCTCAACGACGACGAGGTCGCCAACATCCTGACCTACGTGCTCAACAGCTGGGACAACCCCGGCGGCCGCGTGAGCGCAGACGAAGTCAAGAAGGTGCGTGCCCAGCCGGCGCCTGCCAAGGCCGCGGCCGAACATTGAGCGGACCCGCACGACCATGTCCCGCCTGACCTTGCACCTTGCTGCCATGTTGATGGCGCTGGCCAGTGCAACCGCACACGGGGCCACCTATGTGCGGGTGCCCGGCGGCGACTTCGACAGCGTGCTGCCCCAGAACGCACCGGGGCAGCCGCAGCGGGTGCGTATCGAGCCGTTTGAGCTGCGCACCACGCCCGTCACCATCGGCGAATTCCAGACCTTCGTGCAACGCCACGAAGCCTGGCAGCGTGGCCGGGTGCCGCAAGTCTTTGCCGGCAAGGCCTACCTTGCCGACTGGGCCGATGCGACGCACGCCGATCCGCAAGCGTCGCCGCAAGCGCCGGTGACCGGCGTGAGCTGGTTTGCCGCCCGTGCCTATTGCGAAAGCGAAGGCGCGCGGCTGCCGACGTGGCTCGAGTGGGAATCCGCCGCCGCGGCCGACGCCACGCGCGCTGACGCCCGCGACGACCCGCAATGGGCGCAACGCATTCTCGGCTGGTACGAACGGCCCGCGACGCGTGTGTTGCCACCCGTTGGCGGCCCTGCGGATGTCCATGGCGTGCGCGACCTGCACGGCCTGATCTGGGAATGGGTCGACGATTTCAACGCACTGTTCATTGCCGGAGACAGCCGCACCCAGGGCGACCCCGACAAGCAGAAGTTTTGCGGCGCCGGTGCCATCAGCATCGTCCGCCGCGACAGTTACGCCGTGCTGATGCGCGTGGCGTTGCTGTCATCACTTGAAGGCGCCGATGCCACGGGAAGCCTTGGCTTTCGCTGCGCCCGATCCATCAATGGAGAACGTCCATGACGCTTCTTAAGCAACTTTGCCGTGCCTTCGTGGCATGTGTGCTGGCGGGTGCCGCTGCAGGCGCGCTTGCCGCCGGGCCCGTGGCTTCGGGCTCGCTGTATCAATCCGAAGTGGCGCTGACCGACCAGAACGGCCGCGTCTTCCACCTGGCCGACCTGCGCGGCCAGCCGGTGCTGGTGAGCATGTTCTATTCGTCGTGCCAGATGGTCTGCCCGATGATCTTCGAGACCATTCGGGCGACGCTGGCAAAGGGCGGTAAGCCCGCGCACGACGGCGTGCGTGTCCTGATGGTGACGGTCGATCCGGAGCGTGATTCCGTTGCGGCGCTCAAGAAGACCGCCGCCGCGCACAACGCAGACGAGCACTGGCAGGTCGCCCGTGCTGACGCGAGCGGCACGCGTGAGGTGGCGGCCTTGCTGGGCGTGCAATACCGCCGTCTGGCCGATGGCGATTTCAACCATTCGAGCACGATCCTGCTGCTGGACGCGGAAGGGCGCATCAATGCGCGCACCAACACGCTCGGCGCGGTCGATCCGAAACTGGTGGATGCCATGCGCAAGCTGGTGGCGGCGCAACGCTGAGCGGCTAGGCGGCTAGGCGGCTGGCGCAGCGGCTCCCCGTTGGGGAAGCGGCAGGTGGAGAGGTACGATGCACCATCCCGTCCCTCCGGTTCACCTTCGCATCCGCCATGTCCCTCCGCGCCTTGAGAACGCTCGTTGCCATCGCCCGCCACCGCACGTTTGCGCGTGCCGGCGAGGCCATCGGGCTCACGCAATCGGCCGTCAGCCTGCAGGTGAAATCCCTGGAGGAGGAGTTCAACGTCCGCCTGTTCGACCGCTCGCGCCGCGAGCCCGCGCTGACAGAGGCCGGCCGCATCGTGCTGGCCCAGGCCGAACAGATCCTTGCGCTGTATGACCGCATTCCCGACGCGCTAAGCGATGAGCGGGCGCTGGTCGGACGGTTGCGCATCGGCGCCATCCAGACGGCGCTGTCGGGGCCGCTGCCCAATGCGCTGCTGGCTCTGCGGACGGCGCATCCAGGCCTGCGCGTGCACGTGGCCGCCGGCATGTCGGCCGAGCTTGCGCAACGCGTGGCTGACGGCGAGCTGGACGCCGCGATCACGTCACACCCTGTGCGGCCGCATCCGGCCGAGCTTGTGTGGACGACGCTCTATGAAGACCGCTTCTGGCTGCTCGCGCCGGCCCAATATGCCGAGCACGATGCGCGTGCGTTGCTGACCGAGCTGCCGTTTATCCGCTTCGATGCGCAGGCCTGGGCCGGTCGCATGATCGCTTCCGAACTGCGTCGCCTGGGCGTGCGCGTGCGCGAAGAAATGGTGCTCGACAACAAGGACACGATCGTGCGGATGGTGGCCAGCGGATTGGGGGCCGCTGTGGTGGCGCTTTCCGATTCGGAGCTGACGCAATTGCCGCCCATTGCCCGCCTGCCATTCGGGCAACCGCAATTGCACCGCGCGGTGGTCCTGCTTGAACACCAATCGCGGGCTGCGCAGCGCTTTACGCAGGCGTTGGCCGATGCCGTCGTCGCTTCTGCAATGAGAATTTCTCATTGATTGCCAGATAAATAACAATTATTGCTGCTGCGACCGCGTGATAGCTTGGCGGTGTTCCCGTTTTTGCCGAGCATCCGCATGCTGTTCCAGAAGTTCCTGCGCCCCTCATCCACATTGCGGGCACGTTGCTCTGCAGGAGCACGGCCGTGACTGCTGCCATCCTGCTCGCGCTCGCACCCGTTGCCCTCCTGGTGGCGCTTGGCCATTGGCTCAAGCGCTCCGCCTTTATCGCGGAACCGTTCTGGCCGCAGGCCGAGCGGCTCTGCTACTACGTTCTGTTGCCGTCGCTATTCATGCATGGTCTGGCCACGGCGCACATGCAGTCCTTGCCCGTGCTGCCGCTGGTGCTGACGTTGATTGGTGCGACATTGCTGGTGGCCGTCGCGCTGATGCTGGCCCGGCCCTGGATGCAGGTGGACGGGGCGGCCTTCACCTCGGTGTTCCAAGGGGCCGTGCGGTTCAACAACTACGTTGGCGTGTCGCTCGCCACGGGCCTCTTCGGCGCCAAGGGGATTGCGCTGGCCGCGGTATGCAACGCGGCGATCGTGCCGACCGTCAATCTGCTGTGCGTGCTCGTTTTTGCACGCTATGGGTCGGTGCGGCTCACCGGCCGTGCGCTGGTGCGTCAGATCGTGACGAACCCGCCGGTGGTCGCCTGCTCGCTCGGGATTGCCATGCAGCTGCTGGGGCTGCAGATGCCTGCGGCCATCGAGCCGGCGGTGCGGGCGCTCGGCCTGGCATCGATGCCGCTGGGGCTGTTGTGTGTGGGCGCTGCGCTGAACTTCAGCGGTGTGAGGTCGTGGGCGCAGCCGGTGCTCGTGTCGTCGGTCATCAAGTTTCTGGCCATGCCCGTGCTGACGCTGGCTCTTGGCCACGCGCTGGGCTTGACCGATGCCGCATTGATCGTGGCGCTGCTGTTCCAGGCGCTGCCGACCGCGTCTTCGTCGTACATCATGGCGCGCCAGCTGGGCGGTGACGCGCCGCTCATGGCCGGCATCACCGCCGCGCAGACGGTGATGGCCGCGGCGGCCATGCCGGCCGTGATGACGCTGCTGGCGCTTACACGCGGATTGCCCCAAGGATTGCTCTCCGCGCTGTGAGCCAGAAGCGTCGGCCGGCCTGACGGCTTAGAGGTGCACCACATCCAGCATGGCTTGCACAAACGCCTTCGGTGCTTCCTGGGGCAGGTTGTGCCCGATGCCGCCACCGATGTTGCGATGCTGGTACTTGCCCGTGAACTTCTTCGCGTAAGCCGACGGCTCGGGGTGCGGAGCGCCGTTGGCGTCGCCTTCCATGGTGATGGTCGGCACGGTAATCGCGGGCCCCGCGGCCAGGCGTTGTTCCAGCGCGTCGTACTTTGCTTCACCCTGCGCCAGCCCCAGGCGCCAGCGGTAGTTGTGGATGACGATGTCGACGTGATCGGGGTTGTCGAAGGCGGCGGCGCTGCGGTCGTACGTGGCGTCGTCAAACTTCCACGTGGGCGAAGCGAGCTTCCAGATCAGGCGGTTGAATTCCTTGCGGTTGGCGGCGTAGCCCTGCGCGCCGCGTTCCGTCGTGAAATAGAACTGGTACCACCACGCAAATTCCGCAGCCGGCGGCAGCGGCTTGCGGTTCGCCTCCTGGCTGCCGATCAGGTAGCCGCTCACAGACACCAGCGTCTTGCAGCGTTCCGGCCACAGCGCCGCGATGATGTCCGCCGTGCGCGCGCCCCAGTCGTATCCGCCAAAGTGCGCCTGCTTGATCTTCAGCGCGTCCATGAACGCGATGATGTCGGCGGCCAGCGCAGCCTGCTGCCCGTTGCGCGGGGTGTCTGCTGAGCGGATGCGCGTCGTGCCATAGCCGCGCAGATACGGCACCAGCACGCGATAGCCCGCCGCCGCCAGCGCCGGTGCCACCTCTGCATAGCTGTAGATGTCATACGGCCAGCCATGCAGCAGGATCATCACGGGGCCGTTCTTGGGGCCCAGGTCTGCATAGCCGATGTTGAGCACGCCGGCATCGATCTGTTGCAGCGAGCCGAACGGGTTGGCCTGCCCGCTCAGCAGCGTGCTTGCGCTGGAGGACGGTGCCGGTTGCGCATGCACAAGTTCGGCCAGCCCGAGATCCAGCACACCAATGCTGGCGATGGTGGTGCCCAGAAGGCGGCGACGGCGAAGGTTGACGGGGTTCGACATGGATGTTCTCTCTTTGAGGGGGAAGGGCGACAGGTTTAGTGAACGAGCGTGACCAGCGGCTCACCGGACTTCACGACATACGTGGCCAGTTCCGAGGCATTGCCGCTGCCGACGTTTCGCGCGGAGTGCGCAACGCCAGCCGGAATGAACAGCGAATCGCCGGCGTGCAGCGTCACGGGCGGCTGGCCCTCCAGCCGGTATTCGATCGTGCCCTGCAGGACGTGGGCGATTTCCTCGCCAGGGTGGACATGCGCGGGGGCAAACGCACGCTCATCAAAATCCACGCGCACTTGCAGGGTTTCGCGGCCGGGCACGCTCAGGTCGTGATGGACGAGGTCGGTCCGATGCACGCCTGCAGCTTGCGCAAATGCGCTGTGCGCACCCAGCGCGCTTGCGAGGACGAGCAAGGTTGCGGTCAATCGTTTCGGTTGCATGAGGGCTCCAGTGATCAAGGATGGATGACGAGGCGGGGTCTTGCTCTCCTCGTTTCCAGCATTGGGCGCCCCCGATGTATCCGGTCGGTTTCACGATGCCGCCGATTTGTATTGCTTTGTAGCAATGGGCATCGATGGACGGGGTTTTGTATGCGTTTGTATCCGGTGGCGGCTCCGGTACACGTCCAGACAAAACGGGCAGCACATCGCTACGCGGCGGATACGTCGGGCGACTTAAATGCATTCCGTGGCCAAGACGCCGGCCTGATGCCAAGCAAGGCACCGGCGGGCCGCAATCCCAACCCAACCATTCAAAAGGAAAACGATCATGACCCGCAATCTCGCCAAGACCCTTGCTGTTGTTGCTCTCGCTGTGGCCGCTGCCGGTGCGCAAGCGGCTTCATCTGTTGGCGCTCGCGACCCGTACACCGAAGGCGCCCGCGCCGTGCAGAGCGCCGTGGATGCCTACACCGAGGGCGCGCGTTCGTCCGACGTCTATACGGACGGTGCGCGCTCCACCGACATCTACACCGACGGTGCCCGCAGCGCGAACCCGTACTACGACGGTGCACACGCCTGAAGCGGCGGCAGCGCGCACGCCCCTCCCACCAAGAACCGAAGACAACAAGGACCCGACATGTTCAACCGCAAAGCCGTCTCCATCGCAGCGCTGGCACTCGGCATGGCCGCCAGTGCGCCCCTGTTGGCCGCCACGACGGCCGACGCCGATCAACCTTCCGTCGTGATCGTGCACGGCGCCTTTGCCGATGGGTCCGACTGGGCCAAGGTGATCCCGCTGCTGCAGGCCAAGGGCGTGAAGGTGCAGGCGGTGCAGAACCGTCTGAACTCGCTGGCCGACGACGTGGCCGCCACGCGCCGCGCCATCGGCAACCAGCCGGGCAAGGTCGTGCTGGTGGGGCACTCGTGGGGCGGCACGGTCATCACCGAAGCCGGCGCGGACAGCAAGGTTGCCGGCCTCGTGTATGTGGCGGCGTTTGCGCCGGACGCCGGCCAGTCGACGGAAGAGGTGGGCAAGGACTACGCGCCCGCGCCGGGCATCGGCAAGCTTGTCGCTGACGCCAACGGCTATCTGTCACTGCCCGCCGCGGCGCTGGCGAGCGACTTTGCGCAGGATGTGCCCGCCGCGCAGGCACGCGTGATGGCCGCGACGCAAGGTCCCATCAAGGCCACGGCATTTGGGGAGCGCACCACGGTGGCGGCATGGCAAAGCAAGCCGTCGTGGTTCATCGTCAGCGCGCACGACCGCATGATCCAGCCGGATCTGGAACGCGCCATGGCCAGGAAGATTGGCGCCAAGGTGACGACACTACCGACGAGCCACGTGCCGCAGCAGTCGCGGCCGCAGGATGTGGCAAAGGTGATTCTGGATGCGGTGCACGCGGTCGAGGCGCGTAACTGAGGCCGCGCGCGTGTTGCCTGCGCGTCAGTTCGGGCGTTGGCCCATGGCGCGCAGGAAGGTCTGCTGCGCGGTCAGCAACTCGCGGTAGGTGAGTGCGCGGTAGTCAAGCCCATGGGCGCGCGCCACCTCCGCCACACGTGCCGCCAGCGCCGGATAGTGGCGGTGGCTATACGTCGGGAAGAGGTGATGCGTGAGGTGCCAGTTCAGGCCCCCGAGCCAGTAGCCGATCCACGCCGGTTGCGGTCGCCAGTCGCACGCGGTGTGGAATGCATGTTCGTGCCACGTGTGCGGCAGCTGGCCCGATTCGGGCGGCAGATAGAACGTCACGTCCGCCCAGTGCGTGCCCAGAATCAACGCGACCAGCACGCATGAAGCCAGCATCTGCCCTGCGAAGTACCCGAACGCCACCCAGCCCCAGCCGAGCCCAAGCCGATGTGCCACCCAGGCCGGCACCGCCACGGCAATCAGCAAGTGCAGCGTCTTCGCAGACAGGAACGTCACCCAGCCGCGCAGGCCGGGCAACACGCGATCCGCCGCCAGCGGCGTGAGGCCAAGGCGATCCGACCAGTCGTAGATCCAGTTGATGTACGGCAGCGAGAGGGCGGCAATCAGCGGCCAGTAGCGATGCTGATAGCGAAACTGCGGATACCACGGCTGAAAGGGCGTCTGCCGCAGGAAGCGGTTTGCGGCGGTGTCGAGATCGTAGTGCTCCACGTTGGCATGCGCGTGGTGATAGTGCACGTGGCGCACCGTCCAGTAGGCCGGTTCGATGCCGAGCGGGATGGCGGTCACGCGCGTCATGAGGCGGTCCAGCCATGCCCGGGGGGAGAGCGCCCGGTGTGCGCCGTCGTGCAGCACGTTCATGGCCAGCAGCATCGCGATGAACGGAAAGGCCATGTAGGCGAGCACGAAAGCCGTCGCATGCGTGGCCGTGACCATGGCGCCATACAACAGCACGGATACCGCAACGAGGATGACGCCCTTGGCAATGAACTGTGCATCGGCAAAGCGATGGTCGCCGTGCGCCTGCAGATGGTCGTGCGCGGCACGGCGTAAATCTTCGGCCAGCGACGAGGCGCGCGGTGAAGCGTAGCGGAGCTTAGCGAGATTCGGCATGCGGCGACGAAGAGAGCGGCGATTCGGTCCGCAGCGCGTGCCACAGTCCGCAAGCAAGACCATGCAACCCGAGCGCAACGGCCAACGTGTCGGACAATGCATCGCCCGCGCCGCATATGCCGATCATCAGCACGGGCAGCGCAAGCGCCAGCAACGGCCAAAGCCAGCGTCCCCAGCCGCGCCCATCCGACAAACCGCCCAGCGCCAGCGTGAGCAGCAGGATGAGCGCGAACCAGGCCGCTTGCCAGTGCCCGGGCCACAGGCCGTCGGTGCGCACATAGTCGATCACCACGCCAAACAGCAGCACACCGCCGGTGGCGATCCAGCCGGCGGGCGTGGTGCGCGTATCGCGTTGCAAATGCGGCGTGCGCAGCCCCAGCCACTGCAATGCCGGCACCACGTTGGCCCAGAACGGGTTGTCGCTGTGGGTGGGCTTGTGCACGCCGTAGCGGATCGGCACGTCGGCCAGCGCGCGCTGATAGGTGCCGAACAGCTTGTCCCACAGCAGCAGCGTGCCGCCGAAGTTGCGATCGATGTATTCCGGGTTGCAGCCATGATGCACGCGGTGGTTGGCGGGCGTGACCATGAAGCGGTCGAGCACGCCCGAGCGGCCGACCAGTCCGCAGTGGTTGTAGAACTGCACCGAGTAATGCAGGCCTGACACCGCCACGAACATTTCCGGCGTGACCCCCAACAGCGCCAGCGGCACGAAGAACGGCAGCGATGTGAGCGACGACAGCCACGCGTTGCGCACGCCCAGCGAGAGGTTGAAATGCTCGCCCTCGTGATGCACGGCATGGATCGCCCACAGAAAGCCCAGCTTGTGGTGCATGCGGTGCAGCCAGTAGAAACCGAGATCCCACGCGACAAACGCGAAGGCCCAGCCCGCCACCGGGTGCCAGCCATCTACCCAATGCAAGCTGGCATGGGCATATAGCCACGTGAAGCCCGCGACTTCCACGCCGCGGCACAGCCACATCAGCACGTGGCCGGAGTTGAGGTTGAGGATGACGTCGCGCCACGGCAGCGGTTGGCCGCGCCACCACTTGAGCGCAGCCAGTTCCAGCAGCACGCAGCCGAGCATCAATGCAAGCGGCAAGGCGAAGGCATTCATGTGGACACCGGTTCGATGGAGAGCGTTGACGCGCGCCGCGCCAACCATAGACGGACAGCCGCGCCGCACAGCACGCCCACGGCCACGCCTGCCGACAGGTCAAGTGCGACGTGCCGGCGCGTCTGGATCGTGGCGTACAGGATGCCGAGCCCCCAGGCTGCGGCGAGCGCTGTGCGCATCGGCCTGCGCGAATCCGCCAGCGCCCATACCGAGAGCAGCGTAAGCGCCCCATGCAGCGAGGGCAGGCAGTTCTGGCTCGAATCCATGGCGATCAGCATGCGTTGCACGCTGCCGGGCAACGATGCATCCGCCAACGGCGGGTAGTGCAGCGTGGTCGGCCACAGCATGAACACCGCACCGCTCACGAGCGCGCTCATCTGCATGGCGCGTTCCAGCCAAGGCAGGCGCGACATGTCGGCCCGCAGATACGCCAGCGGAATCAGCACGAAGAACGACAGGTACAGCCAGATGCCCGACGTGCTGAACGGAATGGCGCGGTCCAGTGCAGTCTCGGGCACGATCGTGCCAACGCCTTGCAGCGCTCCGCAGAGACCATAGACGAGGCCCACCGAACACCAGCCCAAGGCCATATGGCGCAGGCGCGTGGCAAGCGGGCTCATCGTGCCGCTCCCGGCGCCGCGAGCCGGACGATGCGGCGGCGCTTGGTGGTGAAATCGGTGGCGATGCGCTCGGGTGTGGCGTGCCACGTCACGCGCGATGCATCGACGCCCTGGCAGGCGAAGACATCGGCCAGGTGCGCCCGGCACGCGCGCGCAATGTCGGCGTCGGCCGGGTGAATGGACAACGCCAGCGTGTTCGCATCGGTCTGCACCAGGCGGTAATCCGCATGCAGCGGCAGCGCCTGTGCCAGCGCCCGCGAACACACGTCGGCAAACAGCGTGACAGTGCCGCCGCCCAGCGCGGGCAGGACGAGCGTATCGTCGCAGCGGCCTTCGATACGCTCGATGGCCATCGCCGGATTGCCGCAGGGGCAGGCGCCCAGCGCCGGGTCGCGGCGGATGAGGATGTCATCCAGCCGGTAGCGCACGATGGGCTGCGTACTGCGCGTGAAATCGGTAATGACGGGGACGAAGCGGCGCGCGTCCAGCCATTGCGGCTCGATGTGCACGTGCGCTTCGTTCAGGTGCAGCGTGCCGTACGCGCACGTCGCGCCCAGAAAGCCTTCGGTGGCCTGGTAGACCTCGCCGACGTTGCCAAAGGCCTGCGCAAGCAGTGCGCGGTCCATCGGTTCCAGCACTTCGGCGCCGGACAACACCTGCACGGGCGCGATGTCGAGCCGGCCAGCCAACTTCTCCATGGCGAGGGCACGCAGCACCTGCGCCGGCCCCACGATGATGGTCGGCTGCAATGCTTCCAGCGGCGCGCGGTGCGATTCGAACGGCGCAAACAGATCAAAGAATGAAAACGTCAGCCACGGGTTGCGCACGGCCGTGTACAGATTGCTGTTGGCGCGCAGGAACAGCGCGACGCGCTCGCCGTGCAACAGCCCGCGCGGCAGCAGCTTGGCGAGCAGGATGCCGGCCCACTGCGCGCGCTCGGTCGGGCTGACGACGAATACGCCGCGTCCGCCGGAGGTGCCAGACGACAAGCCCACCGAATACGCCCCGACCGTCGGCCGGAAATCGCGTGACTGCTCGGCCTGTTGCGCACAGGCCAGCACGTCGTGCAGGCGCAGGCTGGCGGTATTCATGGCGTCGAAATTGGCCATCATCGTGGCCTTGTCCATCAACGGCCATTCGTGCATCGGCTTCGATGCGAACGGGCGGAAATACGGGCTGCGAGTCAGCACGCGTTGCGTGAAGCGCGAGATCTGCCGCTGCTGATGCGCTTCCAGCGTGGCGCGATCAGGCAGCCGCAACCGGCGCGTTTGCCAGTACGACCACAGCAGGCGGTGCAACGCCGTCACAACGCCCCCTCGTGTGTGAGCAGGATGCGCACGTGGCCGCCCGCATCGAGCGCGTGCAGCTTGCGCAGTGTGTCGAAGTAGGCGTGGCGGTCTTCCATGATCGAATACGCCAATACCGATGGCCCGCGCAGCTCGCGATAGCTCAGCGGCGACCAGGCGGCGTCGGCGGCCAGCAGCACCCAGCCTTCCTGCGTGCGCACGAACGCGCCGAGGTGCCCGGCGGCGTGGCCGGGCAGCGGCACGAGCAGCACGTCGCCGTTGCTGTCGGGCAAGGCCCAGGCGGATGTGAATGGCGCCAGCTCCGGCGGCAGCGCGACTTGCTCGAATTGTTCGACAAAGCGCGTGCGCGTTTCAAAATCTTCGGGAATCAGCCCGGGCACGAAAGCGCGCCGCAACGCGGAAACGCCACGCAGCGCACGCAGGTGCATCCATCCCTCGCCGGAGCAGATGACCGGCACGCCCGGAAAGTCGCGCAAGCCGGCAACGTGGTCGCCGTGGAAATGCGAGACGATCAATCCGTCCAGATCAGCTGGGCGCACGCCCTGTTGCGCGAGCTGCGCCGCCATGGATTCGGACGCATCAAAATACACCGGAGTGACCTTGCGGTAGATCGCAAACAAGCCGCTGCGCGTGTGGTCATGAAAATGCGAGGCATAGCCCGTGTCCCACAGCCAGCGCCGCCCGGCGGCTTCGATCAGCCAGGCGCGTGCGGGAAACGCGCAGGTGCGCAGGCCCGCGCCGCGCAGCGCCACACACGCGGTATGCGTGCAGTACCCGGCTTCAAAAACGGACAACGTTGCCATGTTCACGTAACCAGTGAGCCGTGCGGCGGATGCCTTCGGCCATGTCGATGGGCGGCACGTAGCCGAGTTCGATGCGCGCGCGGTCGTTGGCGAGCGTCATGTCGTAGTGCAGCGCGGCGGCACTGTAGCGCGTGAGCAGCGGCTCGCGACGCGTGACGGCGCTGCCGGCTTCCATGGCGCGTGCGGCCAATGCCATCGCGGGATACGGCACTGCGCGAACGCGATAACGCAGGCCGAGCTGCTGCGCCAGCAGTTGATCGAGCAGATCGCGCAGCGTGGCCGGCGCATGGTTGGTGATGTTGTAAGCGGCGCCGGAAGGCACGCTCGCCCTGGTGGCGCACTGCATGGCGTGCACCACGTTTTCCAGATACGTCAGGTCCATGCGCGCCGCGCCGCCACGGGGCAGGGGCAGCACGCCGCCGCGCAGCTCCAGCAAGTGCAGGATGCGCGGCAGTACCACGCGATCATGCGGGCCGAACAGCCCGCGCGGCCGCAGGATGACAAAGTGCGTGCGGTGCTGCGTGGCGACCTGCTGCTGGATGGCCGCCTCTGCCAGCATCTTCGTCGCCGCGTAATGATTGGCGAAGCGCGCAGGACGATAGTTCTCGGGCAGATCGGCGTGATGCTGGTAGTCGAAATAGATCGACGGCGTGGAGATATGCACGAAGCGGCGGACGCCATGCTTGACGGCACCTTCGGCAAGCGCCGCCGTGGCGCGCACATTGGCCGCGTAGAAGTCCGCATACGCGCCCCAGGGCGATGACAGCGCCGCGCAATGCCAGACCGTGTCGACACCGTCGAGCAGCGCATCCAGCGTGGCCGCTGTCGGCTGTGCCAGGTCGGCCGGCACATAGTCTGCGCCACGGGCGGCAAAGGCGTCGCGTTGCGTGGCATCGCGCCCCGTCGCGCGCACGCGGGCGCCTTGCGCGAGCAGTGCGTCGACCGCGTTGCGGCCGAGCCCACCGGTGGCGCCCGTCACCAGCGTCGTCATAGCGTCAGCACCATGCCGCCGAGCGTCAGGCCGGCCGCCGTGCCGACAAGCAGCACCGGTTTGCCGGGCTCGATGCGTTGGGTCGTCACCGCTTCATGCAGCGCGGTGGGAATCGACGCGGCTACCTGGTTGCCGTGCTGCGCGTAGATATCGACCACGCTGGCTTCCGGCACGCCCAACCGCTTGCGCAGATGCTGCATCCCCAGGTGGCTCGCCTGATGCGGCACGACGACATGCATGTCGCGCAGCGTGTAGCCGCTGCCCGTGAACAGACGATCGAGAAAACCGTCCATCAATTGCGAGGCGAGCTTGAATACGCGCTTGCCGTCCATGTGGAACAGGTAATCGGTCGGTTGCGCACCGGTGCGCGGGTTGCGGCGCGTGCCGCCCGCGCGGATTTCGCAATAGGTTTTGCCGGCGGGGTAGGTTTCCATGCGGTAGGCGTGGATGCCCGCGCCGGATATCGATGGGGCCGCTTCAACGATGACCGCCGCTGCCCCGTCGCCGAAAATCAATGCGGTCTCGGCGTCGTCCCAATCGATGCCGCGCGAGGCGAGGTCGGACGCCACCACGGCGATGCGCTTGTACGCGCCCGTGGTCAGGAGGCTGCTTGCCACATGCAGCGCCGTGAGAAAGCTCAGGCAACTGGCGTTGACGTCAAACGCGGGCGTGCCGGCCGGCAGCCCGGCGGGCTCCAGGATGCGCGCGGCCGTGTTGGGCAGCGCCTGTTCCTGCACGCCCGAGGCGGAGATCAACAGGTCGATGGACGCAGCCGGAACATCGGCGCGGCGCAGTGCATCGCGCACGGCGGCGCCGGCGAGTTCCGACTGATGCTCGGTCAGCGTGGCATGGTGGCGGACGTCGATGCCGGACTTCTTGCGCACGTACCCAGCCCGATGGCCGAGGCGGGCATCCAGTTCAGCGGACGTGACTTGTTGCTCCGGCAGCGCCTTGCCGGTGGAAAGCAGATGAATCGGCAGCATAGATGCAGGCACGCACATGGTGCGATGCCCTGTTCCCTCTTCCGGCTGCGGGCGGCGCGGGGCGCATGCCGCAGCGTAATGATCTTGTCTTGTTGTGCCGCGATTCTAGCGGGTGCGGCTTGCTCTGCCGGATGAAGATTCGTTAATAAAAGCGGCGTCTTCAGGCGCCGTAGCTGCGCAGCCGATCGAGGTCGACGACCGTCACGCCGCCGTATTCGAGCCGCACCACGCCGTCCTTCTCCAGGGCCTTGAGCGACTGGTTGGCCACCTGCCGCGTCATGCCGGAAAGCAGGCCGAGTTCTTCCTGCGTGATCTCGAGGTGGTCGCCCGCGCCGGGGTAGAGCACCGGGTTGAACAGCGACGCAATGCAACGCGCCAGGCGCGGCGTGACATCGAGCAGCCGGTCGTATTCCAGCAGCGCCATGAAGTGCCCGAGCCGCTCGTTGAGCTGCTTCACCAGGAAGCGGTTGAACGCGACGCTGTTTTCAACGAGCCACATGAAGGTGGTGCGGTCCATGAAGGCCATGCGCGTGTCGCGCAGCGCAACGATGTCGTAGCGGCGCGGCTCGTTCTTGAGCACCGTGCCTTCGCCAAACCAGCCGCCGGCCGGCACGCCCGTAAACGTGACGCTGCGCCCTTCGGGCGACACCGTGCCGATCTTGATGAGGCCCGTCACCACGCCCGTCCAGCTCTCCAGCAACGTGTTTTTCGGGCAAATGCAGGCGCCCCGCGCGTAGGTTTTCTCAACGATGCCGGCGCAGGCGCGGTCGGCTTCTTCCGCGGGCAGATCGATCGACCATGCCGCGATATGCGCCAGCCGCGCGCGGCTGATGCCGGGGCGCGAGTTGGTGTCGTGTTCAGCCACGTTGAATGCCCACCGGCAGCGTGCTCACGCGCTGCGCTTCGGGCGTGGAGAGCCAGCCAGCGCGCAGGCTCTGCAGGAACATGTCGGTCGCGTCTTCACCCCAGAACAGCTCGCCGTCGTGCACCAGCGTGGGCACCCCGAACACGCCGAGCGCGATGGCCGCATCGGTGTGCGCACGCAGCACGTCTTTCACGGCCGGTTGTTCGACAGCGGTGACGCCTTCTGCAAAGCCGGCCGCCTCGCACAGCGCGGCAAAGCCCTCCGGCGACGCCACATCGTTGCCGTCGCGCCAGATATGCCGGAACACCGCCCGGACGGCGTCGAGCGAGCCGCCCATCGCAATCGTCAGCCGCAATGCCTTGATCGGGTTGAACGGGTGCGCGGGCGGCATGCGAAACGGAATGCCGAGCTGCTGCGCGCGAAACAGCGCATGCCGATACGTGAACACGCGTTTGGAGGTGATCTCCGCCGGGCCCTTCTGCCCCCAGTGATGCAGGAGCGCACCCAGCACCAGTGGGCGCGGGCGGATGACGATGTCGTTCGCCTGCTGCAGCGCATCGAACTGTTCGAGCTGCAGGTAGGCAAACGGCGAGATGACATCGAAGAACCAATCGACGGTGGTGGGCATGGCGTCTCCTCAGGCGGCGCGCATCTGCAGCAGCGGCGCCAGCGTGAAGGGCGCTGCCGTCATGGCGCGAATGTCGTCGAGTGTCGCATGCGAGAGGATTTCACGCAGCACCAGCCCCGCGTCGGTCACGTCGAACACGGCGTGCTCGGTGACGATGACCTTCACGCATCCCCGGCCCGTGAGCGGCAGCGTGCAGCGCGGCAGGATCTTGGAGTTGCCGTGTTTGTCGGTATGCGCCAGCGCGGCAATCACCTTGCGCGTGCCGTAGCAGAGGTCCATCGCCCCGCCGATGCCGGGCCACCATTTGCCGTTGCGATCGCACGCCCAGTTGGCGAGGTTGCCCAGCGCATCCACCTGTAACGCGCCGAGGATCGTCACGTCGATGTAGCCGTTGCGCATTGCACCGAGCGAGGTGGCGAGGTCCATGAGGGCCGCGCCCGGCATCAGCGTGATGGGTTCGCAACCGGCGTTGGTGAAGTCGCTGTCGATGGCGTCCAGCGGCGGGCGTCCGCCAAAGCCGAAGGCGCCGTTTTCGGTATGGAAGATGACGCCGGCATTGGCGTCCAGGTAGTTGGCCGTGAGCGTGGGGATTCCCAGGCCAAGGTTGACGACTTCGCCGGCGCGCAGTTCTTGTGCGCAGCGGGCGGCAATGCGTTGCTTGGGCGTTTCGGGCAGGGCTTGCATGGCGGTCTCCTTGTTGTGGGTCTGACGATCACGCTTCGGCGGCGGGCAGGCGGCCGAGCTTCGTCCAGTGGTGCCTGTACAGCGCGTGCTGGTCGTCCAGCGACAGCCCCTGCACCACCGCATTGACGAACACGCCCGGGCAGCCGACGCGCTCGGGCGGAATCGTGCCCACTTCGACGATCTCGTTCACCTCGACGATGGTGTAGTCGCCGGCCATGGCGATGTCGCGCTGGTTCTGCAGTGCCGTGCCGCGAAACTCCACGTTGCCGAAGGTATCGGCGCGCCAGCCCTTGATGATCGACACGTCGGCGCGCAGGGGCGGCTCGACGAAGCACGTCGTGCCATCGACGGTGAGGGTCTGCTTGGGGGCGCCGCGCTTGGGAAACATCCCGGGCTGGTCGAGGATGCCCACGCCCACCGGCACGAGGGCGCCGCCCAGGCCCAGCGCACCCGCGCGCACTTTTTCCGCCCAGGTGCCCATGGGAAAGAACTCGGCCACGCGCACGGAGTCGGTCAGGTAAGCCTGCGTCGACTCATCGGTCGTGCCGACGTGCGTCCCGATGAACTCGGCCAGTTGGCCCGAGCTGAACAGCCGGGCTTTGAGAAAGCCCCCGCGCAGCCCCGGCGTGTTGGTGATTAGCGTGAGCTGGCCGATGCCGCTGGCGAGCAGCGCCTCGATGCAGCAGGCCGGCTCGCCGGCGCCCACGAATTCGCCCAGCATCAGGCGGCTGCCGCTGCGGACGTGGGCGATGGCCTCGTCCACGGGAAGGACTTTGTTGGCGTAGCGCATGGGTTGTCTCCTGAGGGTCGCCCTCGCCGTCCTGGGCGAGCGGTCTGCGGCGCAGTGTAGGAGCGGTGTTTCTGCCGCGATGTCTTCTGCATGACATTTGCTTCGTAAGGTTTCGCAAAGGGCAATCCTTATAGTTGTGACGCACCAAGAACAAATCCGCGCCGCAGTTGTCGCACCAGGGCCGATCGGCCCTTTCCCAGCATTTCCGCTCCTCCTGTCTCTGAACCCGCCGCATTTCCATTCCAGGACCGCATGCACGTAGACACTCCGCTCATCTCCACCATCATCGGCGGCATCGTGCTGGCCTTCATCTTCGGCACCATCGCGCAGCGCCTGCGGCTGCCGCCATTGGTGGGCTACCTGATGGCGGGTGTGGTGGCCGGACCGTTCACGCCCGGTTTCGTGGCCGACCAAAGCCTCGCGCCGCAGCTGGCCGAGCTGGGCGTGATCCTCCTGATGTTCGGCGTGGGGCTGCACTTCTCGATGAAGGAGCTGCTGGCGGTGAAGGCCATCGCCATTCCGGGCGCCATCGGACAGATTGCGCTTGCCACGCTCATGGGCATGGGGCTGGCGTGGCTGCTCGGGTGGGATTGGGGGCCGGGGCTGGTATTCGGCCTAGCGCTCTCGGTGGCGAGCACGGTGGTGCTGCTCAAGGCGCTGGAAGATCGCGGTATCGACAACTCGCACGAGGGCCATATCGCCGTCGGCTGGCTGATCGTGGAAGACTTGGTGATGGTGGTGACGCTCGTGCTGCTGCCTGCCTTGGCGGGTGCGCTGGGCGGCGCCGGCAGCACGGCGGTCAGCACGTGGGACATCGTCAAGGTGCTGGCCGTCACGCTCTCCAAGGTGGTGGCCTTTGCCGCGCTGATGCTGGTGGTGGGCCGCCGCGTGATCCCGTGGATGCTCGAGCGCATCGTCATGACGGGCAGCCGCGAGCTATTCCGCCTGGGCGTGCTGGCCACGGCGCTGGGCGTCGCCTATGGCGCGACGGTGCTGTTTGGCGTGTCGTTCGCGCTCGGCGCGTTCTTTGCGGGCATGGTGCTGGCCGAGTCCGAATTCAGCCAGCGCGCGGCGGAAGAATCGCTGCCGCTGCGCGATGCGTTTGCGGTGCTGTTCTTCGTGTCGGTGGGGATGCTGTTCGACCCGAGGGTGTTGATCGAAGACCCCTGGGCTGTGCTGGGCACGGTGCTGATCGTGGTGGTGGGCAAGTCGCTGGCGGCGTTTGCGGTGGTGCGCGCGTTTGGCCACGGTAACCGCACGGCGCTCACGATTTCCGCCAGCCTCGCGCAGATCGGCGAGTTTTCGTTCATCCTGATTGGGCTCGGGATCAGTCTGCAAATCCTGCCCGACCGTGCGCGGGGGCTGCTGTTGTCGGCAGCGATCCTGTCGATTCTGCTGAACCCGCTGATGTTTGCCCTGATCAACCGCCTCAAGCGGGAGGTGGCCCCCGAACCGGCGACGGCGGATTGAGCGTCAGCGCCATCCCGAACTGTTTTGCACGCAAGGAGCATTCATGAGCAATCTGACTATCGGAGTGATCGTCGGCAGTCTGCGCAAGGCGTCGTTCAACCGCCAATTGGCGCAGGCGCTGGCGGGCTTGCTGCCGTCGGGGGCGACGGCGCGGTTCATCGAGATTGGCGAGCTGCCGCTGTACAACCAGGATCTGGATGCGAACCTGCCCGAGCCGGTACAGCGTTTCAAGGCGGCGGTGGCGGGCGTCGATGCCCTGTTATTCGTCACGCCGGAATACAACCGCGGCATACCGGGCGTGTTGAAAAACGCGATCGACTGGGGGTCTCGGCCGTACGGCCAGAGCGTGTGGGGCGGTAAACCGGCCGGCATTGCGGGGGCTTCGCCGGGCGCAATCGGCACGGCGCTGTCGCAGGCGCAATTGCGTAATGTGCTCGCGGCGGTCGGCGTGAAGGTCTTGCCGTTGCCGGAGGTGTTCTTCCACTTTGCGGGAGAGCCCTTTGATGCCCAGGGCGGGGTGACGGATGCGCGGACGCGCCAGTTCTTGCAGGGGTTTGTCGACCGATTCGTCGAGTGGGCGGGTCAGAAGCCAGCCTGACGAATCGATCAACCGGGGTGTTCAGGGCCGGGCGGGGAAGGGGTTCCCGCTCGGCCGTTTTGCCTTTAGGGCAGGGGCGTTAAGCCAGGAAAGCGGCGGCGCTGATGAGCCAGCCGGCTGCCACGCAGCTCGCAATCCAGGCGGCCATGACGGCGCCAATATCCAACCATTTCATCATTGTTCTCCTTACAACACTTGCATTGCTTGTTCAGGCAATCGATGTCTGAACAACTGTCACGAAGTGTAGGTGTTGCAATGCGGAAGAACAATACGGCGCCGGGTGAACAGACTGTTCCAAGAGTAACAACAGATTTCAGCCCTTGCGTGGACGGGCCTGCGCTTGGGAACCGGGGCTGTTAGGCGTGGGACGCTTGTTGTTGCGTTGCAACAATCAGGGCGAAGGCGCGGTGGCTATTTCGTGCGGAAGGTGGCGGCAACCATGTCGGCAAAGCGCGCTTCTTCGGCAAATTCGGCTGGTTCGCTGTGCCCCGCAGTGCCGAATATGCGCAGCAGATAGACGGCGCCGTTGCCAAAGAATGCATACCCCCGAACGACGACTGTCCGGGCCGCGGACGTGTTCCATTCGCCTTCCCAGTAAATGACCCGGCGCCCGCCGACGATCTGCTGCGTCGGAGCCCGGCCGCGCACGAGGCGGGAGGCCCAGGCCGGGCGATCGCCATGCACGCGCGACTCCATGTGCGTGAGCAGGATCGCCAGATCCCGCGGGCGCAACGTCTCCAGGTAATCAGGCGTGCCTTTGTCGAAATCCGATTTACGCACCGTGACCAGCGCGAAGCTCTCCGGCGCCACCGTTTGCTGCGCAAACACCAGACGTGATGGACCGAAAGGCGAGTTGATGGTCGCCGCAACCGACGGGATGGGTGTGTCGCCGTTCAGCCGCAATGGGCCCCACGTGCGCGGCACGGCGATGCTCGCACCGGCGTCGATGCGCTGCGTGACGGGGTAGGCGAATTTCGGCGCCCCCCACGCCGGGCTGCCGGGCGCCATGCCGGCGAGGGCCATCCATGCGGCCGCGCAGGCGTAGCGGACGTGGCGGCCCCAGCGGCGATACCACTCTGTAATGAACGGCGCCACTCGCGGGCTCCTGGCAGAAAAGATGGCGGACGATTCCGAGGGCGCGTGCATACCCCTGCACAGCAATGCCTATGCCCGCGCCTATTCGTGGCGCCGTCTCCCCCGCCGCCAACATATCGATTTGCATGCACGTGCGCTATCGGCGTGTGGCGGGGCATCGAACGGATTAATCCGCGCGTGGGGTGCTGGATGTGGCTCTATCGTTGTTGGTTTCCATGGCTCTTTCCCTGGAGCCAGCGCGTCCGGTAGGGTGAAGGCTCCTTGTCGCTCTCGATTCAGGCTCCACGCATGGCCACCCTCAACGCTTATCAGCAACCCATTGGCGCGCCGCTGCCCGACTGGACGGCCCGTCCGCTGCCGCCGCATACGCCGCTCGCCGGCCGCTACTGCCGGCTCGAGCCGCTTGATGCGGCACGCCATGCCGACGCGTTGTTCGAGGCGTTCAGCCAAGCCCCGGACGACCGCGTCTGGACCTACATGGTGGAAGGCCCGTTTGCCGATGCAGCGGCACACCGCGCCTATATCGAGCGCATTGCGGCGAAGCGCGATCCGTTGCAGTACGCAGTCGTCGACATGCGCACTGAACGCCCAGTGGGCACGCTGGCGCTGATGCGCATCACGCCAGACCACGGCGTGGTGGAGGTGGGAGCGGTGACGTTTTCACCGTTGCTGCAACGGACGCCGGCATCGACGGAAGCGCAGTTTCTGCTGATGAAGCACGTCTTTGAAGACCTCGGCTACCGGCGCTACGAGTGGAAGTGCGACAGCTTGAACGCACCGTCGCGGCAGACCGCGCGGCGGCTTGGCTTCCAGTTCGAGGGCATCTTCCGCCAGGCCGTTGTCTACAAGGGACGCAGCCGCGATACCGCGTGGTTCTCCATCATCGACGCCGATTGGCCGCAGGTGCGGGCCGCATTCGAGCAATGGCTGTCGCCAGACAACTTTGATGAGGCGGGTCGTCAGCGCGCGTCGCTGGCTGCGCTGCGTTCGAGCTGACGTACCGCTTCACGCATCGGGGGCGGAGGTATCGGCGTACATGCCGCGCAGCGCCAGCGCGCGTTCGGCTTCCGGCAGGGCCAGGATGGAGCGGGAGAAACCGATCAGCGCCTGGCAGCGCTCGGCCGGCGGGGCCGTGTGGCGCAGCGCCGGGACGGTCAGTACGCGCTGCTCGGCCATGGGAAGCGCGGCCACGGCGAGTTGCAGCACCGGCAGGGTCTGAGCGCGCGTGACAACCGGCGCGTGGTCTGGGTCGGCGGCCTGCATCAGGTCTGAAAACAGAGCCTGCTCGCGCGTCACGAGGGCGCGCGGCAATCGCGCGGCGGCGGCGCTCGCGCCGGACGTGCCGTCCAGATAGGCCACGCAGGCTTCAGGGCTCACGCGCTGCAAGGCCTGGGCCTGTTCCAGCGTAAGTTGCGCGTTGGCGAAGAGCAGCGCGTCAGGCGCAGTCGGAATCAGCGCGCGGTACAGCTTGCCCGTCTGCTCGCGCAGCAGCGCCACGATCTGCGCATCGGTAACGTTGCGCTGCAGCTCTGGCCACAGCGTGTCGATCAGCCGGCTGAAGTGCGCGGGGTACTTGCGTTCCAGTGCGGCGTACAGCGGGGCGCTACGCAATTCCGCCGCCAGCGCTTCGCGGGTATTCAGCTGCGTGGCCATCGTCGCGTATTCGCCACCGGGCGATGTGCGGGTGACGACGTGGTCGGCGAGCAATTCCTGCGCGGTGGGAAACCACATCTGGTCGAACGGCGTGTCCTGCACGCGGCGCACGAATGCGTCGGGCAGACCGGCATCCGAATATGCTCGCCAGAGTTCGCTGTCGATCGCGCCCGGGGTTTGGTCGTGCTCGGCGCCGACCGCACGTGGGCGGTGGAAGCCGATGCGCGCGCCTGGTGCTGCGGCGCGGTCCGCTCCTGCGAGGAAGGCGATCGTGCAAGCGGAAGCGCAGCTGCGCTCAACATACGTGCGCAGATGGTGGCGGCGGATGACGTCTGCCACCAGCGTTCCTTCGCGCAGCCAACCGCCTTCGGAGCGCAGCACGACAGCCGTGGCGTTCGGCGCCTTGCGCAGCGCGGCTTCCAGCGCATCGGCGGCGCCGTCGTTGATGCCGCCATTGAAGAGGATGGCCCGCCCGTCGCGCTGCGGTATCACGGTAAATGGCGAGGCCGCCTGCTCACCGAGCGCGGTACGCAGATGCGCGCCCAGGCGCGGCCCATCGTTGATGAGGCGCGAGCTGGTGCCCACGGCGCCAACCACGATCATCACCTTGGCGATCAGCGGCCACAGATTCGACATGCCGGCAATCCGGTTGCGTGCCTGTTCGCGATCCGCCGAGCGCCAGGTGCCGACCACCGCCCAGATCCACAGCGCCAATCCCATCACGTAAATCACGAGCAGCGCGGCAGATGCCGCGCGCGCCGGCGCGTTATGCGCGAGCGCGTGCGTGACACCGGCGCTGAGCGCCACCACACCAAACTGCATCAGCGCCGTGTGCAGCCAGTACGACCGGGCGAGGCTGTAATCACCGCGCCAGTGGCGTGCAAAGAAATTGCGCGATGGCGTGCGCTCCCGATGCGGATCGGAAGGAGCGGTTGGGGGCAGGGCGGCGTCGCTGGCAGCGGAGGTCATGCGTGTTCTCGATGCCGCACATCGGATGGCGGCGCGGCGATTGTCGCTGTCGGCGCCGCAAGCTGGCGTCCCCCCGATGGGAGGGGGTGATGAGCAGGGCGGTCAGGCGTGGGCAACGGCGTCATCCACAAAAAGCCGCCGCCGCGCTGCGCCCGTCAGGCCCTGACGGAAACCAGCGGTGGCTTGGCCGGCGTGATGGCCTCCGCGCTGGCGGGGTGGGCAGCCTGTGCCGCCTGCGCCTGCGCTGCCTCGCGAGTGTGCTGCCGGGTGTCGCTTACGGTGGACGAACCGGTGACCTTGTCGGTCGTGCGGGCCTTGGCGGCCGCATCGGTATTGCTTGTGCCCGAAGCGTTCTTGGATGCGTTGTGGCGGTTCTCCAGCCGGGTCTCGGCTTGCTCGAGGCCGTTCTGCGCCTGAAGGCGCGCGATCTGCGCCTGCACGATCTGGATCTGCTGGCTCAGCAACTGGGCCTGCTCGCGTGCTTGATCGGGCGGCAGATTCTGCGCGGGAAGATCCTGCATCGACTTCTGCAGGTTCTTGAGCTGGCGCTGCAGGCGCTCGATGTCGGCGCCCGAGCTGCTTCCGCTGCCCGATGCGCCGGCGGTCGCAGTAGAAACGGAAGGGGAGGAAAGTTGCATGGCCATCTCGCTGATCAGTACGCCTGTCAACGGATGGCGGGCGGAAAACTTTAGGGTTCGGCCCAACAAACCTTACGAGTCTTTATTGCTAACGTTCCGTCTAAAAGAACGAAGGTTTGTCCAAAAGAACAAATGTGGCGATTTTTCTGGTCAATGTACGTCAATTGTCCCCATGATTTGGGATGTTTACGGGTTTACGCCCGTTAACCCGGTCGTTGATGGTCGATAGAATAGAACAAAATTCCATTGAATAGAACGCATCGAAAAAAGCGCGTTCACGGAGACGCCCATGCTTTCCTCCCCTCCGGCCCCAAGCGGCCGACTCCACGCCGGGTTGCCGGCGGTCCAGCTCAATCAGGTTTCGGTGCGGTTCGGCAGCTTCACCGCGGTGCAGGGCGTTGACCTGTCGATTGGTGAAGGCGAATTCGTGGCCGTGGTGGGGCCGACGGGCTGCGGCAAGAGCACGCTGCTGAACGCCGTGACCGGGCTGCTCAAGCCGGCCGGCGGCAGCGTCACGGTGTTTGGTGAGCCGCTGACCGGGCTCAATGGCAATGCCGGTTTCATGATGCAGCAGGACTCGCTGCTGCCCTGGAAGACGGCGCTTGACAACGTCGCGCTCGGCCTGGTGTTCCAGGGCATGCCGGTGGATGAAGCCCGCGAGCGCGCCCGTCCGTGGATGAAGAAGGTCGGCCTGGCCGGCTTCGAGGCGCGCTATCCGCACCAGCTCTCGGGCGGGCAGAAGAAGCGCATCAGCATGGCGCAGACGCTGATCCTCTCGCCCAAGATCGTGCTGATGGACGAGCCGTTCTCGGCGCTCGATGTGCACACGCGCCATCTCATGCAGAGCGAGTTGCTGCGCCTCTGGCAGGAAGACCGCAAATCGCTGCTGTTCATCACGCACGACCTGGAGGAGGCCATTGCCCTGGCTGACCGCGTGGTCGTCATGTCCGCCGGGCCCGCCAGCCGGCCGGTTGGCGATGTGGAAATCACGCTGCCGCGCCCGCGCAACGTGTCTGAAATCAACATGTCCGACGCGTTCATCCGCCTGTATCGCGAGATCTGGTCGATCCTCGGCACCGAAGTGGAGAAGAGCCATGCCGTCCAGCACTAACACGATGTCTGCCGTGGGCACGCAGCGCGCCGGTCTCGCGCACAAGACCAAGATCCGCCTGTTCCAGCTGGCCGTGGTGGTGTTGATGTTCGGCTCGTGGGAGGGCGTCGGCCGCGCGGGCGTGGTCGATCCGTTCTATTTCTCGATGCCGTCGTCGATTGTCGCGCGCATCTGGGAGTGGTTCTCCGGCGGCGACATCTACACGCATCTGGCGATCACCCTGGCCGAGACGATTCTCTCGTTCGGCATCGGCACGTTGCTCGGCATCAGCCTGGGGCTGTGGCTCGGCTTGTCCAAGCTCGCGGCCGAGGTGCTGGACCCGTTCATCAAGGTCTTCAATGCGATCCCGCGCATCCTGCTCGCGCCCATCTTCGTGATGTGGTTCGGGCTGGGGCTGACCTCCAAGGTGGCGCTGGGCGCGACGATGGTGCTGTTCATCACGTTCTTCAATACGTACCAGGGCGTGCGCGAGGTGAACCCCGTCATCCTGGCCAACGCGCGGCTGCTCAAGGCCAGCCGCATCAGCCTGCTGCGCCACGTGTATGTGCCGTCGGCCACCAGCTGGATTCTCTCGAGCCTGCGCGCTTCCGTCGGCATGGCCGTCATGGGCGCGATCGTGGCGGAGTACCTCGGCTCGTCTGCCGGCCTGGGCCACCTGATTGCGCAGGCCGAAGGCGTGTTCGATGCCACCGGCGTGTTTTCGGGGATCGTCGTGCTATCCGCTTTCGTGATTGCGCTGGACCGCAGCGTCGATGCGCTCGAAGGCAAGTTGCTGGTGTGGCGCCCGAAGGTCGACCCCGAAACGGGCGCCTGAGCCCCAATCACAATGATGGAGACAACCATGAAGCGATGGATTTCGGCCCTGCTGTGTGCGGCCGTCTGCACGGCAGCCAACGCCGCCGAGCCGGAGAAGAAGGACGTGAGCCTGTCGGTCGGCTCGATGATCCTGAACTACATGCCGGTGCCGCTCACGCAGTCGCTGGGCAACTTCCAGAAGGAAGGGCTCAACGTGAAGGTGGAGAACTTCCAGGCCGGCGGCAGCAAGGCGCTGCAGGCGCTGATTGCCGGCTCGACCGATGCGGTGGTGGGCTTCTATGACCACACCATCCACATCCAGGCGCAGGGCAAGGACATCGTCTCGGTCGCGCTGCTCAACACCACGCCCGGCATCGTGCTGGCCGTGCGGCCCGACCTCGATATCAAGAGCGGCAAGGACTTGAAGGGCAAGAAGATCGGCATCACCGCGCCGGGCTCGTCCACCGATCTGTTTGCCCGCTATTACGCCATCAAGAGCGGCTTGCAGGTGAACGACGTGTCGTACATCGCCGTGGGTTCCGGCGCGCCGGGCATGGTGGCGCTGGATCGCAAGGAGATCGATGCACTCGTCAATTTCGACCCCGTGGCGAGCCTGCTGGAGAAGCGCCGCGCCGCCAAGTTCCTCGTCGATACGCGCACCGATGCCGGCTCCAACGCCGTGTTCGGCGGCCGCTACCCGACCGCCACGCTGTACGTGACGCGCGACTTCATGACGAAGAATCCGGAGACCGTGCAGCGTCTGGTGAACGCCTTCATCCGCACGCTCAAATGGATCGACGCCAGCACGCCAGAAGCCATTGCCGACAAGATGCCCAAGGAGCAGCAGGTGGGTGGGCGCGACGTGTTTGTCGATGCGCTGCGCCACTCCAAGCCGATCTTCTCCAAGGACGGCCTGATGACGGATGCCGATGCCAAGGTGGCGCTGACGGTGCTTTCCAGCTACGACGAAAAGATCCGCAACGCCAAGATCGACCTGGCGAAAACGTACACTAACCGCTTCGTCGACCAAGCCCTGAAGACGGTCAAGTGAACCGTCTCGCCCAACCCGCCATGACCGCAGAGCGCCAAACCGCCCAGAACGAGACCACGCCCGCCGCCAACGAAGGCGATGCCGCCACGCCGGGGCAGTCGGGCGTGGCTGCGCTGGACCGCGCGTTCTCGATCCTGTTTGCGTTCCGCCCCGGCGATTACGCGTTGACGCTGGCCGAGCTGGCCGCGCGCACCGGGCTCTACAAGAGCACGATCCTGCGGCTTGCCGGCTCGCTCATCCAGCACCGCATGCTGTTTCGCCTCGAAGACGGCCGCTACCAGATCGGTGCCGCGCCGTTGATGCTGGGCGCGCTCTACCAGCGCAGCATGCGCCTGGGCGACGTGGTGCTGCCGCATATGCGCGCGCTGGCCGAAGCCACGGGCGAGGCGGTGTCGCTCTACATCCGCGAGCGCGACGTGCGTGTCTGCCTGCACCGCGTGGATTCAAACCATTCGATCCGCGATCACGTGCGCGAGGGCGATGTGCTGCCGCTGGAGCGCGGTTCGGGCGGGCGCGTGCTGTGCGCGTTCTCGGGCATGCAGGGCGCCACGTACGACGCGATCCGGCGCGATCACTACTACGTGTCGATCGGCGAGCGAGATCGGGAAACGGTGGGCCTGTCGGTGCCGGTGTTTGGGGCGCAGCAGGCGTTGCGCGGGGCGCTGTGCCTGGCCGGCCCGGCTTCGCGCATCGACGGGGCGCTGCTGCAGTCGTGGCGCGTGCCGGTGCTGGAGCACGCTGCGCAAATCACGTCCACGCTGGGCGGCGACCCCGCGCCGCTGCGTCTCGCTGCCCAACTGATCTCTAAAACCTAGGCTCCGCCAAGACGCCCAACTTCCTGAACGGGCGAGGGGCGGAGCCGACTGTGTAGCAGGAGTTGTTTTCATGGCTTTGCCTCTCGCGGGTTTGCGCGTGCTCGACTTGTCGAACGTGCTGGCCGGGCCGTTCTGCGGCTATCAGCTGGGTTTGCTCGGCGCTGAAGTCATCAAGATCGAGGTGCCGGGCAATGGCGATCTCGCCCGCCGTCTGGGCGCCGATCCGGAGCAGGCGCGCCGCAAGATGGGCGCCTCGTTCGTTGCCGTCAATGCGGGCAAGCAGTCCGTCACCGTCAACCTGAAACACCCCGAGGGGCGCGCGATCCTGCTCAAGCTGGTGGCGCAGGCCGATGCGCTGATCGAGAACTACCGCCCCGGCGTGATGGACCGCCTGGAACTCGGCTACGACGTGCTGCGCGAGGTCAATCCGCGTCTCGTCTACTGCGCCATCTCGGGCTTTGGCAAGGACGGCCCGCTCAGCGGCAGACCCGCATACGACCAGATCATCCAGGGCATTTCCGGCGTGATGAGCGTCACCGGCGACGATGCATCGGCGCCGCTGCGCGTTGGTTACCCGATCAGCGACACGGTGGGCGGGATCACGGCGGCGCTGGCCGTCACCGCATGCCTGCTCGGCGCGCAGCGTACGGGGCAGGGCTGCATGGTGGACGTGTCGATGCTGGAATCGACGCTTGCCACCATGGGCTGGGTCGTCTCCAATTACCTGAACGCCGGTGTGACGCCGCAGCCGATGGGCAACCAGAACTTCACCGCCGCGCCGTCGGGCACATTCACCACGGGCGATGGACTGATCAACATCGCCGCCAACGAAGACAAGCAATTTGCCGCGCTGTGCCGCGTGGTGGGGGATCCGGAGCTGGCCACCGACCCGCGCTTTGCCGAGCGCCATGCACGCAAGGAACATCGCCAGCAGCTCAACGACGCGCTGGAAGCGGCATTGGCCGCGCGCCCGGCCGCCGAATGGGAGCCGCTGCTGATCGAAGCCGGCGTGCCGGCCGGGCTGGTGCTCGACGTGCCTGGCGTGCTGGCGCACGAACAGGTGACGGGCCGCGGCTTTGTCACCTCGTTCCCGGAAGCCGGGCAGCACGTGACGCGCGCGGGCTTCCGCCTCTCGGGCGAAGATCCGTGCCCGCAGACACCGGCGCCATCGCTCTCTGCCCATACCGACGACTGGCTCGCCAGGCTCGGTTACCGCCACGACCAAATCGAAGCCTTGCGCGCCGAAGGCGCCATCTGATCATGACGACCGCACCGACACAGGACGCCGCCGGCCTCGCTGCCGATTACTGGCGCACCGACATCATTGACATCGAACCGGGCCGCATCCACGTACGCGGCTACCCGATCCAGGAGCTGATCGGCCAGATCGGCTTTGCCGAAATGATCTGGCTGATGCTGCGCGGCGAATTGCCGGGCAAGCGGCAGGCGGCTTTGCTGGAAGCGGCGCTGGTGGCGTCGGTCGATCACGGCCCGCATGCGCCATCCATTGCGATCGCGAAGATGGCGACAAGCTGTGGCCTGCCGCTCAACGGCGCGATGGCGTCTGCGTTGAATGCGCTGGATGACGTGCACGGCGGAGCGGGGCAGCAGGCGGTCGAGCTGTTCCACGATATCGAGGCGCGCATCTTCGACGGCGCCTCGCTGGAGGCGGCCACGGCGGCGGGTGTCGACGCGTTCATCGCTGCGCATGGCAAATACCTGCCGGGCTTTGGGCATCGTTTTCACCCCGTAGACCCGCGCGCGGGGCGCCTGCTCGCGCTCGTGGACGAGGCGGCGCAGGACGGGGTGGTCGGCGGGCGCTATGCCGCTATCGGCCGCACCATTGAAGCGCTGCTCTCCAGCCGCAAGGGCAAGCCGATTCCGATGAACATCGATGGCGCCACGGCCGTCATCTATGCGGAACTGGGTTTTGCTGCGCCGCTTGCACGCGGCGTGTTCTGTCTGTCGCGTGCCGTTGGCATCCTGGCGCACGCCTGGGAGCAAAGCGGCCGCGGTGAACGCAACAAGGGCCCGATGCCGCGCCAGTTGCCGTACCGCTATACCGGGCATGCCACGCGGCATCTGGCTCACCCTGAACCCGCCACCGCGCCATGACGTATTTCAACTGGCCCGTCATCGAAACCACCGTCTTTGCGGAGATGCCCGGCGCGCTGCGCCGCCCCGTGCCGACCGAATGGTCCCGCGCCAACAAAGGCGGCGCGCCGGTCGATTGCTTTCTGGAAGGCCCGTGCTGGGATGCACACGGCAATCTCTGGCTGGTCGACATTCCGCATGGCCGTATCCTGCGCGTCTCTGCGCAGGGCGTGTGGGATGTGGTGGCCGAATACGACGGCGAACCGAACGGCCTGGCGCTGCGCCACGACGGCACGCTGCTGATTGCGGACTACAAGAATGGCCTGCTGTCGCTGGACCCTGCGACGGGCGCGGTCGCACCGTTTCTTACGCGGCGCAACAGCGAGCGCTTCAAGGGCCCCAACGATCTGATCGTCGCCCGCAACGGTGATGTGTATTTCACCGACCAAGGCCAGACCGGCCTGCATGACCCGACCGGCCGTGTGTATCGCCTGCGCACGGATGGCCGGCTCGACTGTCTGCTCGCCAATGGCCCGAGCCCCAACGGTTTGGTGCTGACGCCCGACGAATCCGCGCTGTTCGTTGCCATGACGCGCGACAACGCCGTCTGGCGTTTGCCGTTGCTTGCCGACGGCAGCACGAGCAAGGTCGGCCGCTTCGCGCAGTTCTACGGCACCAGCGGCCCCGACGGCATGGCGATGGACGCAGCCGGCCACCTCTTCGTCGCGCATGCATCGCTGGGCGCGGTGTTCGTCGTCTCGCCGCATGGCGAACCGCTGGCGCGCATCGCGTCATGCCGGGGGCGCACCACCACCAACGTTGCACTCACGCCCGACGGGCAATCGCTCGTCATCACCGAATCCGCCACGGGCACCGTATTGCGCGCCCGCTGGATCTCGCCGCTCCAAGATTGACGGCACACGTGAGCGGTTGCTGCGGCTCACGTTGTCCTACAGCTGTCCTACAAGAAGGGCGGCCGTCAGATCGTCAAAATTTCCCCAATTTGTCCTCATGAAGGCGGTCAAGCCGCACTTTTTGCTGTGCTGCAGCACGGGAAGTGACGGTACCGTCCTTTCGCGCCTCGGCAAGCTCGTCGCACGACGGCTTTTTGTATCGTTTAAGTAGACGTGTCTTGTTTAGATAAACTGAAAGGTAGGAGTCGTCCTACAAAATCGCCATTTGACTGTAGGACCGCTCCTACAAAATTGGCCAAAAACGGGTCGGAACTGTCCTACACGGCGTGTAGGAGTGGGTCAGAAGTGTCCTACAAGCGGTTAACCCGGCATCCGATGCTCACAGTCGCAGAAGTGCGACGCCTTCTTTGTTGATTTTCGGCAACTTTAGGCAATTTAATTGCTATCTTTGGCCGTTCATTGGGGTAAATACGTGTCAAACACCCGCTTTAGCGCATCGTCCACCCAGGGCTGTTGCGTCGGCAAAGGCTTCATTTGCAACGTTTATTAACAGATTTGTAGGAAAATCGCCTACAAGAGATCGGACTACCTCACCCCTCCGACGTAGGGGTCCCCCCTTCTTTACTTAGCCCGGACGTAAACCCACAATGTGTTCAACAGAAAACAACTTCGCCATGTCTTTAGCGACGTGAGTAAGAAGGAGCAGGAAGTGCCGGCAACGGCGCCGACTGCAGGAACATCCGATCTGTGGGGATTGGTGAACAGCCCGGCGAGGGTAGGCGCAAAAAGAGAGCGCCACCGGACGTCACCATGCGAGATCGGATGCAAGTTGTACTTTTACTGCACACGACGGGACATACATGGACACGCAAGACATTGTTTCCGAGATCAGCGAACTGAATCTCACCTACTTGATGCTTGCCCAGCAGATGCTGGCCAAGGATCGCGATGCCGCGCTCTTTCGCCTGGGCATCTCTGAAGAATTGGCAGACATCCTGTTGACGATGTCGCCCGCGCAGATCGTCAAGCTGGCCAGCACGAACATGATGCTGTGCCGCTTCCGCTTCGACGATCACGCCATCCTGGGTCTGGTGACCCAGCCGCACCGTGACAAGGGCCTGCAGCAATCGCAAATGTCGATTCTGCTGGCACGTCAGGCGGTTGAGCAGATCAGCTGAGCCATTTGCGGCGGGTTTTCCGCCGGGTTCAGAGATTGCACTTTGGATGGGTAGTAAGCGAAAGCGGGAGCAGTGCCATGCGTCACACCAGCGTCATGAACGAAGTTCAGCAGATCCACCTCGCAGCGGAATTGATTTCGCTCGGTGCGCGCCTGCAATTGCTGGAACAGGAAACCACGCTCAGCCGTGAGCGTCTGGTCAAGCTGTACAAGGAAATCCGTGGGGAATCGCCGCCCAAGGGCATGCTGCCTTTCTCGGCAGACTGGTTCCTGACGTGGTCGCCGAACATCCATTCGTCGATCTTCCTGAACATCTACCGTTTTCTGGGCGAGAACAGCCGCAGCACGGGTGTGCGCCGCTTGATCTCGGCCTACAAGCTGTACCAGGAACATATTCACGTCCACGAACAGGAAGAGGTGCTTTCGATCACCCGCGCGTGGATGATGCTGAAATTCTTCGAGGGGAAGATGCTGCACACCGTGAAGTGCAAGCGCTGCACCGGCCATTTCGTGGCCCACGCAGACGACCTGCACCACGATTTCGTGTGCGGTGTGTGCCAGCCGCCGTCACGCGCAGGCAAGAAAAAGCGCGTCGCTGCTCCGGTTGATGCGATCGCAGAAAAGACGGTCGACGCCTGATCACGGCATTTGCAAGAAGACGGGAATACGGGAAGACGGGAGCACGGAAGTTGCAGGACCGCCGGGGGATGGACAAAAAAAGGGCGGACGGGAAATACGGGTAGCAGTACGGGAAATACGGGAATAGCCGGCCAGATCGGCACATAACAATACAAAGAACAAAGAGCAGGAACACAGAGCAGGAAAGCACAGGGGCTCAGGCAGGACAAAAGGGGAAGGGGGTAGGCCGGTCGCAGGAAACTGCGGACCGGCATTTTTTTTGCCGCTGGGCGCAGAAAACGGACGAAAAAGTCGGGACGGAAAGCGATTTCCGTCCTTTTTTCTTTGGATTCGCCCAGGGGAACGTCTTCTTTCAGCCAGGTGGTGCTCAAGCCGCCCGTTTTGTTGCCGTTCTTGGGGAAGAAGGGCGCGGCGGCGGGGTTTCGCAAGGTTCGCGCAGCAGCAAAACCAGGGGCTCCGGCCTTCAGTTAACCGGGGGAATGCCGATATTCCCCTTTGTATTGATCGAAGGATCGCCCATTCAGGAGTTCGCCCCGTGTTAGTTGCCATCGGTTACATCGTGATTCTCGCGTCGGTGTTCGGCGGCTACATGCTGGCCGGAGGACACCTCGGGCCCTTGTTCCAGCCGACCGAACTGCTGATCATCTTCGGCGCCGGCATTGGCGCCTTCGTGGTCGGCAACGACAAAAAGGCCATCAACGCCACCGTCAAGGCGCTGCCGGGCCTGTTCAAAGGCTCGAAGTACACCAAGGCCCTCTATATGGAAGTGATGGCGCTGCTGTACGTGGTGCTGTCCAAGATCCGCCGCGAAGGGATGATGTCGATTGAAGCCGACATCGAAGCCCCGCACGAAAGCGCGCTGTTCGCCAATTACCCCGCCATCCAGGCTGATCACCACGCGCTGGATTTCATCTGCGATTACCTCCGTCTGATGGTCGGCGGCAACCTGAATCCATTCCAGATCGAAGCGCTGATGGATCAGGAAATCGACACCCACCACCACGAAGCCGAACAACCGGCCCGCATCATCACCAAAGTGGGCGACGCCATGCCGGCCTTCGGCATCGTGGCCGCCGTGATGGGCGTGGTGCACACCATGGGCTCGGTCGGCCTGCCGCCGGCAGAGCTGGGCAAGCTGATCGCGTCCGCGCTGGTCGGTACGTTCCTCGGGATCTTGCTGGCGTACGGCTTCATCGGGCCGCTGGGTTCGCTGCTGGAGCAGCGCGCCGAAGAATCGACCAAGTTGTTCCAGTGCATCAAGGTGACGCTGCTGGCCAGCATGAACGGCTACGCCCCGGCCATTGCCGTGGAGTTCGGCCGCAAGGTGCTGTTCTCGACCGAGCGTCCGTCCTTTGCCGAGCTGGAAGACCACGTCCGTGGCGCCAAGACAGCGTAGCGCTGAACCCCATATGACACAGAGCGTGGCCAACGAGCCAAGCCATTAACGACGCAGCACACACCGACGGGAACGGACCATGAGCAAGTCCAGCACGCCGACCTTCATTGTCATTCGGCGCAACAAGAAAGGCGGACACGGCCACCACGGTGGCGCGTGGAAGATCGCCTACGCCGACTTCGTGACCGCCATGATGGCGTTCTTCCTGCTGATGTGGCTGCTCAGCTCGGTGACCAAGGCCGAGCTGTCGTCGGTCGAAACGTATTTCCGCACGCCGCTGAAGGTGGCGCTGTTCGGTGGCGCCGGTTCGGGCGACCAATCGAGCATCCTGCAGGGCAGCCCCGCGCTCAAGCAGAACATGCCGCAGCCGAACCCAAGCCCCAGCCCGACCGTGCAGCGCCAGCGCAACATCCGCGACGAATCGGACGATGCGGCGCTCAACAAGCTCAAGCAGAAGATTGCCGAGATGGTCGAGACGAACCCAGTGATGAGCCAGTTCAAGCACCAGTTGCTGATCGACATGACCACCGAGGGCCTGCGCATCCAGATCGTCGACCAGCAGAATCGCCCGATGTTTGCCAACGCCAGCGCCGAGGTGCAGCCCTACATGCGCACCATCCTGCGCGAGCTGGGCTCGGCGCTGAACGACGTGCCCAACCCGATCAGCCTGTCGGGCCACACCGACGCCACGCAGTACGCAACGCAGCACGGCTACAGCAACTGGGAACTGTCGGCTGACCGCGCCAACGCGTCGCGACGCGAGTTGGTGGCCGGCGGCATGAAGCCCGAGAAGGTCAGCCGCGTGGTGGGCCTGGAGGCGTCGGTGCCGCTGGACAAGACCAACATCTACAACCCGATCAACCGCCGCATCAGCATCGTCGTGCTCAACGCACGCGCCGCTGAAGCCGTGCGTTCGGGTGGGGTCGAGCCGGTGGCCGACCTGCGCAATGACGGCAAAGACACGCTGACCGACGCCGCCGCACGTGCCACGGGTGTGGCAGACGCGGTGACTGCGGCCAAGCCATAAAGAGCGCCGAGGGAGAAACAGTCGATGAGCGAGAAACACATCCTGGTGGTGGACGATTCCACATCGATCCGCCGCATGATTGCCGCGTGCCTGCGCGAGTGCGGCTTTGCCGTGACGGAAGCCGGCGACGGCACCGCCGCGCTGGAAGCCGCGCGCACGCTGGCCCAGGGCAGCCACCACCTTGTGATCACCGACCAGGTGATGCCGTCGATGGACGGCCTGACCCTTATCCGTGCCCTGCGCACGCTGCCGGCCTACGCCGACACCCCGATCCTCATGCTGACCACCGAGGCAGACAGCACCATCCGCGACCAGGCACGCGCTGCCGGCGCGACGGGCTTCCTGCCCAAGCCGTTCGACCCGGATGGGCTGACGGATTCGGTGATGCAACTGCTCGAATGGCATGCGCAGACCCACGGGTCTGCATCGACGCATTAAACGACCGAGACGACAGATATGAACCTCGACCTTAGCCAGTTTTTCGGCGCCTTCTTCGAAGAGGCGGAAGAGCTGCTCGTCGACATGGAGCGGCTGCTGCTCAACCTCGATGTCGCCAACCCTTCTTCTGATGATCTGAACGCCATCTTCCGCTGCGCGCACTCCATCAAGGGTGGTGCCGCGACCTTCGGTTTCACGCACATGACGGAACTCACGCATGTGGCGGAATCGATTCTGGACCGCGCCCGCACCGGTACCTTGCAGCTGCGCGAAAACATGGTGGATGCCTTCCTGGAAACGAAAGACGTGTTGAAAAGCCAACTTGATGCCTACCGGCAAGAGCACCCCATCGATACGGCCACGCTCGAATACATGGTGGCCAAGCTCAACAGCCTGACCGCCGAGGAAGGCGCCCCTGTTGCCGCCGCACCGGCGGCTGCGGCGCCCGTGGTGGCGACGCCCGAACCGGTGGCTGCGCCTGAACCCGAGCCGGTGGTCGTCGAAGCGCCTGCGGCCGACGCCGTGGGCGACATCGAAGGCGGCCTGGACATCAAGCTCATCAACGTCTCGAATGAAGACTGCGAGCTGATCGTCACCGAACTCAAGCACCTGGGCACCGTGCTGCGCCACGTGCGCACCGGCCGCAACAGCGACATCGTGCTGCAGAGCACCTGCACCGCCGACGACATCACCGCGGTGAGCTGCTTCATCATCGATGCCGACCAGATCGTCATCACGCCGCACGTTGGTGGCGCCGCGCCGGCCGCGGCCGAAGCCGCCGCACCGGCTGTCGCCGCACCGACGCCCGCCGCCGCACAGACGGAAGTGCATGCCCCCGCTGCCAACGAAGCCGCGCCGGCGCAGGCGGTTGCCGCTGCCGCAGCCCCGGCGCCGACCCGCCCGGCCGCTGCCGACCACAAGCCCGCCGTGGCTGCAGAAACGTCGATCCGCGTGGGCGTGGAAAAGGTCGATCAGCTCATCAACCTGGTGGGCGAACTCGTCATCACGCAGGCCATGCTGGCGCAAACCGCGCAGGCCTTCGACCCGGTGCTCAACGAACGCCTGTTTGCCGGCCTGTCGCAGCTCACACGCAACGCGCGCGACCTGCAAGAGGCCGCCATGTCCATCCGCATGATGCCGATGGACTACGTGTTCAACCGCTTCCCTCGCCTGGTGCGCGACCTGGCGCACAAGCTGGGCAAGCAGGTGGAGCTGTCGACGTTCGGCAAGTCGACCGAACTGGACAAGGGCCTGATCGAACGGATCATCGATCCGCTCACGCACCTGGTGCGCAACAGCCTGGACCACGGCATCGAACTGCCCGAGGCCCGCGTGGCCGCCGGCAAGGACGCCACCGGCCAGCTGCTGCTCTCCGCTGCACACCAGGGCGGCAACATCGTTATCGAAGTCAGCGACGACGGCCAGGGCCTGAACCGCGACAAGATTCTCAAGAAGGCGCGCGAGCGCGGACTGCCCGTGTCGGACAACATGACCGACGACGAGATCAACCAGCTCATCTTCGCGCCGGGCTTCTCCACCGCCGACCAGGTGACGGACGTCTCCGGCCGCGGCGTCGGCATGGACGTGGTCAAGCAGAACATCCAGTCGATGGGCGGCTACGTCGAGATCCAGTCGCAGAAGGGCAAGGGCACCACGATCCGCATCGTGCTGCCGCTCACGCTCGCGATTCTGGACGGCATGTCCGTCAAGACCGGCGACGAAGTGTTCATCCTCCCGCTGTCGTGCGTGGCCGAATCGCTGCAGCCGCGTCCGGAAGACATCAAGGCCGTGCCGGGCGGTGGCCGCCTGCTGAAGGTGCGCAACGAATACCTGACGCTGGTGCCGATGTACGAACGCTTCCGCATCACGCCGTCGCTGCCCGATCCGTCGGAAGGCATCGTCGTGATCCTGGATTCGGAAGGCAAGAAGATTGCGCTGCAGGTGGACGAACTGGTCGGCCAGCAGCAGGTGGTGGTGAAGAACCTCGAGACCAACTACCGCCGCGTGCCCGGCATTTCGGGGGCGACCATCCTGGGCGACGGCAGCGTTGCACTGATCGTCGACGTGTCGGCACTGATGCGCGAGACCCGCTCGGGCCATTCAGAAAACGCGATGCGTGCCGTTACTGCCGAAAAGCACGAGATGGGCGAAGCACAGGGCGGCCGTTTCTCGACCGAGGCGATGGCCGCGGCATAAGCGTTCACGCCTGCAGGGTGGAATCCGCCACCGCAACGAATTCAATCTAGTGGCCCGATGGGCCGAGGGGAGCCGCAATGGAAGTCAAGGAACACGCGATCGGCGAAGACACCGGCGGGGAGGAATACCTGGCCTTCACGCTGGGCCGCGAGGAATACGGCATCGACATCCTGAAGGTGCAGGAGATCCGCGGCTACGAGACCGTCACGCGCATTGCCAATGCGCCCGATTTCATCAAGGGTGTGATCAACCTGCGCGGCATCATCGTGCCGATCGTTGATCTGCGCATCAAGTTCCAGCTCGATCGCGTCGAGTACAACCAGTACACCGTCGTCATCATCCTGAACCTGATGGACCGCGTGGTCGGCATCGTCGTGGATGGCGTGTCGGACGTGCTGACGCTGCAAAGCCAGCAGATCAAGCCGGCGCCGGAGTTCTCGGGCGCGCTGGACACGGAGTACATCCGCGGCCTGGGTTCGATCGACGAGCGCATGCTGATCCTGGTGGACATCGAGCGTCTGCTGATGTCGGCCGACATGGCACTGTGCGACGAAGCGGAAGCTGCCTGATCGCGACATGAATCCGGCTGGGGCGCGGCGACGTGTCCACAGCGATTGAGGCCGGGCCGAAGGGGCCCGGTGGGCGACAAGACACCGAAACAACAGGTGCGGCGCCGTTAGGGGAGGGAAGCATGTTCAGCAAAATGACCATCCGGCTCCGCTTGGGGCTGATGATGGCGGGCATCGGTGTGCTCGCCGTCATCGTGGGCGTGACGGGCCTGATCGGCATGCGACACGCCAACATCCGCGTGCAGGACGGCTATGCCGTGCAGCTGGCGGGCACCGTGGCATTGGCCGAATCCGATTCCAACCTCCTGAGCTTCCGCATCGTGCTCGATCGTGCAGCCATGGCGCCCAACGCGCCGGGCATGGAAAAGACGATCGAGCGCGCCAAGATGTTCCTCGACAAGTCCGACGCCGCCTGGAAGCGCTACCGCGCGCTGCCCACCACGGCAGACGAGCGCAAGCTGGCCGACGAGGCCCAGGGCCTGCGCGATGCCTTCGTGCGTGACGGCGCACAGGTGTTGATGCAAGCCGTGCAGGCACACGACGAAGCGCGCATCAACAAGACGGTCATGGACGTCATGCCGGCGCTGTACCGCCCCCTTGGCGACAAGGTCACGGCGCTCAACCGCCTGCAGATGGACACGGCCAAAGCCAGCTACGAAGCCAGCCAGACCGAGCATCACAATCTCAGCGCCCTTACCACGGGCCTGCTGCTGGGCGGCATTCTGGTGGGCGGGCTGCTGACGTGGGCGTTGCGCCGCTCCATCACGGTACCGTTGATGCGGGCGATCGAACAGGCAGAACACATTACGCAGGGCGACCTCACGCACACCATCCAGGTAGACCGCGCCGACGAAACCGGGCGCCTGCTGCATGCCCTGCAACGCATGCAGGACAGCCTGCAGAAGATGGTGGGGCAGGTGCGCTCGGGCTCCGACTCCATTGCCAGTGCCACGCAGCAGATCGCGGCCGGCAACGCAGATCTCTCGCAGCGCACGGAGCAACAGGCTTCGGCGCTGGAAGAAACCGCGTCGAGCATGGAAGAACTGACGAGCATCGTGCGTCAGAACGCGGACAACGCGCGCCAGGCCAGCACGCTGGCCGGCAACGCATCGGACATCGCCGTCAAGGGCGGTGAAGTCGTCGGCCGGGTGGTGGACACCATGGCCGGCATCAACGACAGCAGCAAGAAGATCGCCGACATCATCGGCGTGATCGAAGGCATTGCCTTCCAGACGAACATCCTGGCGCTGAACGCTGCAGTGGAAGCGGCCCGCGCGGGCGAGCAGGGCCGCGGCTTTGCCGTGGTGGCGGGCGAGGTGCGCAGCCTGGCGCAGCGCTCGGCCACGGCAGCCAAGGAAATCAAGGAACTCATCAGCGATTCGGTCGGCCGCGTTGAAAACGGCACCACGCTGGTGGCGGAAGCGGGCAGCGTCATCGACGAGGTGGTCGTTGCCGTCAAGCGCGTGACCGACATCATGGGCGAGATCAGCTCTGCATCGGACGAACAAAGCGCCGGCATCGAGCAGATCAACCAGGCCGTCACGCAGATGGACGAAGGCACGCAGCAGAACGCCGCGCTGGTGGAGCAAGCGGCGGCCGCCGCGATGTCGCTGCAGGAGCAGGCCAGCGGGCTGCGCCAGGCTGTGGCGGCGTTCCGTGTGCAAGCCGGCACGCAGGCAAACGTGGCGCCGGCGGTGTCCGTGGCTGCTCGTGCGGCTGCCAAGCCGGCGCCGAAGGCCAAGGCCGCACCGCGCCGTGCCGCCAAGCCGAAGGCCCCAGCACGCAATACCGCTGAACCCGTCGCGCAGACCGCCGCTGCATCCGCAGCACCGGCCGGCGCCAAAGAACAACAACGCGAGCGCACCGCCGCCGCTGCCGTGACCAAAGCGGCGGCGTCAGCGCCCAAGTTGCCCGTACCCAAGCTCGTTGCCGCTGGCGGCGACGATAGCGATTGGGAGACCTTTTGACCATGTATGCACGGGATCTTCGCTGCTCGCGAAAGCTCTCTCGTGTGTGTTTGTGGTGTGCAGCCTGCCCTCTGGGGCAGGTTTTTTTTTTGCCTGGGCTAGTGCCCGCTGAAGCCGGGGTCACCCCCCACTGAAGTGGCATGACCCCATGGCGGTTCTAAAGAGCCGTCCTCTCGGAACCGATAGCGGTTAGAGGGGCATATAAGAAACGAGGGGTAGACAGATGACGGGTTGGATCAAGCGCTTGCCGGTGTCCACGATGCTGACAGGCGGATTCCTGATTGTGGCGGCCATGGGCGCAGCCATCGGCGGGTTGGGCATCTACACGATCACGCAGCTGACCAAAGCCAGCGAAGAGCTGGCACAAAAGCAGATGCGCGCCATCACGCAGATGGGCACCGCGGCCAACAGCCTGGCGCATGCCAGCCGTGCGCAGACGGCGTTGCTGATTGCCACCACGCTCACCGAGCGCAAGACGCTCAGCGGGCAGATTGCCGACAGCATGCAGCACCTGAAAGACGGTGTGGAGAACGTCCGCCCGCTGTTTACCTCGGACGAAGGCAAGAAGATGATCCGCGAGGTCGACGCCATCTACCCCGTCTGGGGCAAGCGCATGACCGACTTCGTGGCACTGATGGACAAGCAGGGCCTGGACCCCACCCAGTTCGACAGCCGCGTCACCGCAGAGAACGTCGGCTTGCTGGACGACACCGCGGCGTTTGAAAAGACGCTCGACAAGATGGTCAAGCGTGTGGAGGAGGTCTCCGCCGCGTCCACCGTCAAGGCTCACGACGACGCACACCGCTCGCGTCTGGTAATGATGGTGATGGCCTGTGCGGGCGCGTTGCTCGGCATCGTGCTCGGCCTGGTCATTGCGCGCCGGCTGTCTCGCCAGTTGGGTGGCGAACCATCGTACGCGGCCGAGATTGCCCGCCGCATTGCCGCCGGCGATCTGGCCGTGCACGTGCAGACCCGCCCCGGCGACCACGACAGCATGCTCTTCGCCATGGCGCAGATGCAGCAGCAACTAACCGGCACGATCACCAACATCAAGAGTTCCGCCGATTCCATTGCCAGCGCCACCAAGCAGATCGCGGCCGGCAATGCCGATCTGTCGCAGCGCACGGAAGAGCAGGCATCCTCGCTGGAGGAAACCGCTTCCAGCATGGAAGAACTCACCAGCATCGTGAAGCAGAACGCCGACAACGCCCGCCAGGCCAGCCAGCTCGCCGGTAGCGCGTCGGACATCGCCGTCAAGGGCGGCGAGGTGGTGGGCCGCGTGGTCGAAACCATGGCCGGCATCAATGACAGCAGCAAGAAGATCGCCGACATCATCGGCGTGATCGAAGGCATTGCCTTCCAGACCAACATCCTCGCCCTGAATGCCGCCGTGGAAGCCGCGCGCGCGGGCGAGCAGGGCCGCGGGTTTGCGGTGGTGGCGGGCGAGGTCCGCAGCCTGGCGCAGCGCTCGGCCACGGCGGCCAAGGAGATCAAGGAGCTGATCGGCGATTCCGTCGGCCGTGTGCGCAACGGGTCGGCCCTGGTGGCCGAAGCCGGTACGGTCATTGAGGAGGTCGTGGTGGCCGTGCGCCGCGTGACCGACATCATGGGCGAGATTTCCGCCGCGTCGGACGAGCAAAGCGCCGGCATCGAGCAGGTCAACCAGGCGGTGAACCAGATGGACGAGGTCACGCAGCAGAACGCTGCGCTGGTGGAGCAAGCCGCCGCCGCGGCCCTGTCGCTGGAAGAACAGGCCCAACTGCTGCGCAACGCGGTGGCGACGTTCCGCACCGATGCTTCGGCCGAGTTGGCCGTCGGGGCGCCGGCCGTGGTTTCGGCGCTGGGCGCACGCAGCGAGGTCCGCCCTGCAAAGACCGAAATGGTGCCCGCCGTGGCGCGCGCGCTGGCTTCGCGCAAGGCGGCCAAGCCGCCCGTGTCCCCGGAGACGGCCCCCGAGCAGGCGCCCGCCGCCGCGCAAGCTGAAAAAGCGCATCACGAAGCACATTTACCCGTTGCACCGGTGGTTGCCGCGGTCGCCGCGGCTGCCGTTTCCGAGGCCGCCGTCGCCCCGGCCCTCAAGCTGAGCGCCGGTTCTGCCGATGAAGATGACTGGAGCACCTTCTGACGCCAGCCCCGCCAACAGCAAACTTGGCGCGGCCCGCGGAAACGGTACCCGCCAACGACTGAGAGCGGGCATCAAGACTCGCCAAACACGGGGTTAGTTATCCATGGCAGCACAAAATTTGGCGCCAGTTTCGCCGACGCTCGCGTCGCGTGAGTTTTCCTTCACCGCCGAAGATTTCGGCCGCATTCGCGACCTGATCTACCGCCGCGTCGGCATTTCACTGTCCGACCGCAAGAGCGAAATGGTCTACAGCCGCCTGGCGCGACGCCTGCGTGTGGTGAACCTCGGCTCGTTCCGCGACTACCTGGATGCGCTGGAAAAAGGTCACCTGCCCGACGAGTGGGAGGCCTTCACCAACGCGCTGACCACCAACCTGACCGCGTTCTTCCGCGAGCAGCACCACTTCCCGATCCTGCACGAGCACGCCAAGGCCAAGCGCACGCCGTTTACCGTGTGGTGCTCGGCGTCTTCGACGGGCGAAGAGCCGTACTCGATCGCCATCACGCTGGCCGAGGCCTTTGGCTCGATGTCGCCCAGCCAGGTGAGCGTGATCGCTTCCGATGTGGATACCAACGCGCTGGCGCGCGCCCGAGCCGGCATCTACCCGATGGAGCGTGTCGCGGCCCTGTCGCCCGAGCGCCTGAAGAAATACTTCCTGCGCGGCACCGGCAAGCAAGAGGGCTATGCCCGCGTGCGGCCCGAGCTGCAAGCCATGATCGACTTCCGGCAGATCAACCTGCTCGACCGCGATTGGCCGCTGCAGCAGAAGTTCGACGTGATCTTCTGCCGCAACGTGATGATCTATTTCGACAAGCCCACGCAGGCCAAGATTCTTGAGCATTTCATCGACGTGATGAAACCCGATGGCCTGCTGTTTGCCGGCCATTCGGAGAGCTTCCTGCAGGTCACCAAGGCGTGGACGCTGCGCGGCAAGACCGTGTATGAGGTCGCGCCCGAGCTGCGCGCCAAGATGGGGGCACGATGATCGAATTCGGCAAACGCGCGACCCCGCAATCGGCGGCCGAGCCCGTGCGCAGCGATAGCGGCATGAGCAGCGGCATGAGCGCGGGCGCCATGGCCACGCTTGCGCAATCGTCCGCCAGCACGCACGCGTACTACGACACCACCTTCGGCCGGCGCGCCATGAAAGTGCTGCCCGGCGAGTATTCCGTCACCACCGAAGACCTGATGCTGGTCACGGTGCTCGGCTCGTGCGTCTCCGCCTGCGTGCGCGACAAGACCCTCGGCATTGGCGGCATGAACCATTTCATGCTGCCCTCGCGCAATGAAGGGGAATCGATCCTGTCGCCGTCCATGCGCTATGGCACGCACGCCATGGAAGTGCTGCTCAACCAGCTCTACAAGGCCGGCGCCAAGCGCGAGCGCCTCGAGATCAAGGTGTTTGGCGGCGCCGCCGTGCTGGCCGGCATGAGCACGCTCGACGTGGGCGAGCGCAACGGCAAGTTCGTACTCGAATTCCTGCGCAACGAAGGCCTGACGGTCGCCGCCAAGGACCTCTTTGACGTGCACCCGCGCAAGGTGTATTTCGTCCCGTCCACCGGTCAGATCATGGTGCGCAAGCTGCGCTCGCAGAACTCGGCGGCCGACCTGGACAGCGAGGCGCAATACGCCAGCAAGCTGTCGAAGTCCATCACGACCAAGCCTGCCTCGCGCCTCCAACTCTTTACCTAGGAGACCGCTGAAAAACGATTCTGACGGCCCAGCGCCGCCTTGCCGTGCGACTTGTACCGTCTGCGTCGGCACTGATCCATCAGAACCGCTTCGCTTCGTTTTGCAACGGTCTCAACATTCCAGAAGACTTGCTCCCGAACATGAACGACAAACGCAAGATTCAGGTGCTGTGCATCGACGATTCCGCACTGATCCGCAGCATCCTGAAGGAGATCATCAACAGCCAGCCGGACATGGAAGTGGTGGGTGTGGCGCCCGATCCGATCATCGCGCGCGACCTCATCAAGCAGACCAATCCGGACGTGCTCACGCTGGACGTCGAAATGCCGAAGATGGACGGCCTCGACTTCCTGGAAAAACTCATGCGCCTGCGCCCGACGCCGGTGGTCATGATCTCTTCGCTGACCGAGCGCGGTTCTGAAGCCACGCTGCGCGCACTGGAGCTGGGCGCGGTGGATTTTGTCGCCAAGCCCAAGCTGGGCATGCGCGACGGCATGAACGAATACGCCGACCAGATTGCCGACAAGATCCGCGCGGCAGCCCGGGCAAGGCTGCGTCCGCGCGCTGCCGCACCGGTTGCAGCGGCCGGCTCGGCATCGGCATCGGCACCCGGCGCACACGTTCGCGCGGAGCACGCAGCCGCCGCGCCGGCCCCTGCGCGTACCCATTTCTCGTCGACGGAAAAGCTCATCATCGTGGGCGCTTCCACCGGCGGCACCGAGGCCATCAAGGATTTCCTGCTGGAAATGCCGCCCGACTGCCCCGGCATCCTGATCGTGCAGCACATGCCGGCGGGTTTCACCACGTCGTTCGCCAAGCGGCTGGACGGCCTGTGCCGCATCCGCGTGAAGGAAGCCGCGCATGGTGAACGTGTACTGCCCGGTCACGCCTACATTGCCCCGGGCGACATGCACCTGTCGCTGGGCCGCAGCGGCGCCAACTACGTCACCGAGCTTGATCAGGGCCCGCCGGTCAATCGCCATCGCCCGGCCGTGGACGTGCTGTTCCGCTCTGCCGCGCGCAACGCCGGGGCCAACGCCTTGGGCGTCATCCTCACCGGCATGGGCAAGGACGGTGCGGTCGGCATGCTGGAAATGCGCAACGCCGGCGCCTACAACGTGGCGCAGGACGAGGCGTCCTGCGTGGTCTACGGCATGCCCAAGGAAGCCGTGGCCCACGGCGGCGTGCACGAAGTCCTGCCGCTGTCGCAGATCGGCCCGCACGTGCTGGCCAAGCTGTCGGCACATGGCCGCGTGACGCGGGTTTAACGCTGCACTTTGCGGGTACATTGGTTGCGGGGCGCAGCAGTCAGGCGCCCCAAACCATTCCGGCGCTCAAGAATCGGCCCCAGGCGCCGATAAGATTGCCAAGGAAGCCCGAAACCCCCCAATTCAGTAAGTTTGCGGAGATTGTGTCCATGGACAAGAGCCAGTACCGATTCCTCGTCGTCGACGATTTCCCGACGATGCGCCGGATCGTGCGTAACCTGCTCAAGGAACTCGGTTTTGCCAACGTCGACGAGGCCGAAGACGGCGCCGCCGGCCTGGCCAAGGTCAAGGAAGGCCGGTTCGATTTCGTGATCTCGGACTGGAACATGCCGAACATGGATGGCCTGCAGATGCTGCAGAGCATCCGTGCCGACGCCAACACCGCCATCAGCAAGTTGCCGGTGCTGATGGTGACGGCCGAGGCCAAGAAGGAAAACATCATCGCCGCCGCCCAGGCAGGAGCCAACGGCTACGTGGTCAAGCCCTTTACGGCCGCCACGCTGGACGAAAAGCTGGGCAAGATTTTCGAGAAGCTCGAAAAGGGGGCGTGATGAGCGAGATGCACGATGGCGCCCAGGCGCCGGCCGCCGAGGGTGCAGACCACGGCGACATGCCCGAAATGCTCCAGCGCATCGGCCACCTCACGCGCATGCTGCGTGAGAGCATGCGCGAGCTGGGCCTGGACAAGGGCGTCGAGAAGGCCGCATCGGCCATCCCCGACGCACGCGACCGCCTGAACTACATCGCCAACATGACCGAGCAGGCAGCCACCCGCGTGCTCAACGCCATCGACGCGGCGCGGCCCGTGCAAGACGCGCTGGAGTCCGACTCCCAGGCGCTGGTCAACCGCTGGCAGTCGTGGATGGACCGCCAACTGGGCGACGACGAGATCCGGGAGCTGGTCGGCCAGACCAACGGCTTCCTGCGCAGCGTGCCTGAAAAAACGCGCGACACGAACCAGCAGCTCATGGAAATCCTGATGGCCCAGGACTTCCAGGACTTGACGGGCCAGGTGATCAAGAAGGTGCTGGATGTCGTCCAGCTCATCGAAAGCCAGCTAGTCGGCATCCTGCTCGACAACGCGCCGGAACACCTGCGCGTGGAAGCCGCGCATGTTGCGACGTCGCTGCTCAACGGCCCGCAGATCAATCCGGACCATCCGGATGTGGTTGCCAACCAGGAGCAGGTGGACGACCTGCTGGAAAGCCTCGGGTTCTGAACCCGCATTGCCTGGCCCTCGCAGCCGCGAGGGCCGGCGCGTCTTCTGCCGAACCCCGAGCGGGCGGCATCAACGTCAACTGCTTGCAGAGAACTGCCGCAAGCGCGTTGCCATTCCGGCCGACATCCAAGGCCGACCTCCAGCGCCCACGATCAGCGCATCCACCCGCGAGAGCACCGGTGCAAGCATCCGTTGCCCGGCGGCGTGGCCTGCGGCCATGATCGCCGCGCCAAGGCCGTTGACGTCGTCTACGTCGCGAGCGATCAGGGTCACGCCATGCGGCCCATGCGCAGGCAGACCCGTTTGCGGATCGAGCACGTGATGGAACCGCTGACCGTTGCGCATGAAGTAACGCTCGTAGTCTCCGGATGACGCCACAACCCCGTCGCTGAGGCCGACGACGCCCAGCAGCCGCTCCGGCGCAAGTGGATCGCGCAGGCCGATGCGCCATGCATGTCCTTGCAGCTTTCCGCCGGCCACCACATCACCGCCACCGTTGATCATGGCGTCGCGTATGCCGTGTTCTCGTAGCACGCGCATGCCTGCCTGCAGGATGGGCAGCTTGGCAATGCCACCCAGATCCAGCTTCATGCCTTGGCGCCGCAAGTAAGCGCTGCCGTTGTGCTCGTCCACAACCACGTCCCGATAGTTGACGAAGCGCCGCTCACGCGCCAACTCCGTGGGGCTCGGGATGCGGCCGTGCTCGGGCTCAAAGTTCCAGCCCGAGTACGCGCCGACGGTGATATCGAAGGCTCCGCGGCTTTGCTCCGAGACCTGTCTGGCGCGCTTGAGCACCGTCATGACTTCAGGCGCCACCGGCACGGGGTTCCGCCCCGCGGCGCGTGCCAGTGCGCTGACCTGGCTCTCGGGCCGGTAGCGGCTCATCAAGCATTCGAGCCGCGCCATCTCCGCAAAGGCAGCGGGGATGGCGGCAGCGGCGGCGCCCGGTGTCGCGCCTTGCGCGACGATATCGACTTGCGTGCCGAGCAACCGCGTGGATGCACGCTCGACCAAAGGGTCTGCCAGCGCGGGCCGTACGAACATGCCGACTGCCAGCAGCGGCACCCCGGCCAGGCAGCGCCGCCGGGCTAGGTTGGAAGGAGGCAGGGGATGCATGGCATTACTGCGACTTCGCCACCATGTAGTCAACCGCAGCCTTGATGGCATCGTCGGGCAAGGTCGATCCGCCACGGGCGGGCATGGATCCCTTGCTGCCGTTGAACCCCTCCAGCGCGTGCTTGTAAAGGGTGTCCTTGCCTTGTGCGATGCGCGGGCCCCAGTCGGCCTTGTCACCGGGCTTTGGCGCTCCGGCCACCCCTGCGGCGTGGCACATCGAGCAGACGTTGCCGAACGTGCGCTTGCCCAGCACATTCTCGGGCTCCGCCGCTGCGGCAACCGTCGCTGCAGCAGGGGGTGCACTGGTTTGCGCCGGTGCGGCTGCCGCAGCGGCGGAAGCCGACGGCGCGGCGGGTTCCTTCTGACCGCACGCTGCAAGAACGGCAGCGCAAATCAGCATCAGGCCTAGGGTGGTTTTCGTGCGCATGGAAATCTCCTTGAGTCGGCGCGGGTTCCGAAATGAACACGAATCGCATTCTGTACGCTCCCTTCCCATAAAGATGTATAAAAAATGCGTTTTTCAAGAATCTGTGACGAAAGTCAATTGCTTCGGCTGCCTGCACCCTGAAGATGCCACTTGCCGAGAAGGTCAGAGCGCAGATGTGAGCCGGCATCTTTCCGCCCGGCTTTGTGAAAACCGATAGAGGAATCGATACAGGGATCGATGATGACCAAGCACCAACAATCGCCATCCACACAGCAGGAAGAAGCGCTGAGCGTACCGGGGCGGCGTCGCTTCATGAACAGCGCAGCGCTCGCCGGGTTGGCAACGGTGGTGGCATGCACAGACAAGGGCACGCCCGCAGCAGCACCCGCCGCATCTGCCAGTGCGCCCGCAGCCGCGGCCGCCGGGGAACACGTCATTGCGGGCTTGCATCCGAAGCCGGGTGAACTCGACACCTATTACGGCCTGTGGAGCGGCGGACATACCGGCGACATGCGCGTCATGGGCATGCCCTCGGGCCGCGAGATCCACCGCATTCCGATGTTCGTGCCGGATGCGCTGGTCGGCTGGGGCATCACGAACGAATCGAAGAAGGTGATGGGCACCAAGCCCGACGGCAGTCTGAAGTACACGGTGGGCGATACCCACCACGTGCATGCCTCGTACAAGGATGGCAATTACGACGGCCGCTATGCGTGGATCAACGACAAGATCAACTCGCGCCTGGGGCGTGTGCGGCTCGACTATTTCATCTGCGACAAGATCACCGAACTGCCCAACGTGCAGGGCTTCCACGGCATCTTCCCGGACAAGCGCGACCCGCTCGACCCGAAGATCAACTACACGACGCGCGTGTTCTGCGGCGGCGAGTTTGCGATCCCGCTACCGAACACCGCAGGCATCGACGACCCGTCCAAGTACCGCTCGCTGTTCACCTGCGTGGACGCCGAAAGCATGGAGGTGCGCTGGCAGGTGCTGATCGACGGCAATTGCGATCTCGTCGCAACGTCGTACGACGGCAAGCTGGCCGCAACCAACCAGTACAACACCGAGATGGGCGTGCACTACGAAGACATGATGTCTGCCGAGCGCGACGCCTGCCTGTTCTTCAACATTGCGCGCATTGAAGCGGCGGTCAAGGCCGGCAAGTTCAAGACCATCGGCGACTCCAAGGTGCCGGTGGTGGACGGCACGCACGCGGCCAACCAGGATCCGAAGACGGCGCTGACCGCCTATGTGTCGGTGCCGAAGAATCCGCACGGCGTCAATGCCAGCCCAGACCAGAAGTACTTCATCTGTGCCGGCAAGCTCTCGCCCACCGGTACGGTGATCGAGCTGTCCCGCGTGCTTGACTGGTTTGACGGCAAGCTCGCCAAGATCGACGACGCCATCGTGGCGGAGGTGGAACTTGGCCTCGGGCCGTTGCATACGGCGTTCGACGGGCGCGGCAACGCATACACGACGCTGTTCCTCGACAGCCAGATCGTGAAGTGGAACATCGATGCCGCGATCAAGTTCCACAACGGTGACAAGAACGCGAAGTACGTGGTCGACCGCCTCGACGTGCACTACCAGCCGGGCCACCTGAACGCATCGCAATCCGAAACGGTGGCCGCCGATGGCAAATTCCTTGCCGTGGGCTGCAAGTTCTCCAAGGACCGCTTCCTGCCCGTTGGCCCACTGCACCCGGAAAACGAACAGTTCATCGACATCTCGGGCGAGAAGATGGTGCTGCTGCAGGACCACCCGATCCGCAGCGAGCCGCACGACTTCATCATCTTCAAGCGCGAGCTGCTGCACCCGAAGCAGGTCTACTCGCTGGACGATTTCCCGCTCGCCACCAAGGATCCGAAGCAATCCGGCGTGGTGCGCAATGGCAAGAAGGTGACGGTGCGCCTGACGTCGCAGGCACCGGCGTACAGCCTGCGCGAGTTCAAGCTGAAGAAGGGCGACGAGGTCACGCTGATCCTCACCAACCTCGACAAGGTCGAGGACTTGACGCACGGCTTCGCCATTCCGAAATACAACATCAACTTCATCGTCAACCCGCAGGAAACCGCATCGGTCACGTTCATTGCCGATAAGCCCGGCGTGTTCTGGTGCTACTGCACGCATTTCTGCCATGCACTGCATCTTGAAATGCGCAGCCGCATGATTGTTGAGGCCTGATCCCGAGGGCAGGCGCGCGGGCCCGGGGGGGGGCCCGCGCGCCCCACGAACTCCAAGATGCCATCCCCAAAACAAGGGTTCGCGGCGTGGGTCGCTGCGTTCCTCCTGATGCTGTTCATGGGCGTGCAGCCGGCGCAAGCGGGCCGCGGCGCCTATGAAGCCGAGTTGCCTGCCAACCTGGCCGAGGCCAAGGACCTGTGCTCGCTTGTACCGTGCGCCGACGTGTTTCCCGGCGCGGTGCGTTTCTCCGAACGGATGGGGCAACCACCGTATGTAGAAGCGTACGGCGCAGCGCAAGGCGGCAAGGCGCCCCTGCTGGGCTACGTGATGTTGTCCACCGACATCACGGACATTCCGGCCTATTCAGGCAAGCCCGTGGTGACGCTCATCGGCATGGACCGGCAAGGCCGCTATGTCGGCATCAAGGTCCTGAAACACTCCGAGCCGATCCTGCTGCTCGGGATTCCCGAGTCTGCGCTGCTGAACTTCAACAAGCAGTACATCGGCAAGTCGGTCAAGGACAAGATCGAAGTCGGCCAGTCGCGGCCTGACGAAGGTGTGCTGGGCGTCGATGCGATCTCGGGCGCCACCGTGACCGTGATTGCGCAGAACCAGGTGCTGGCGACAGCCACGTCTTCGGTGGCGCGGCAAGTCGGCATTCTTGCGCCCACGCGCCACGAGCCCGCACGCTATGCGCAGACCGGCCAGCGCGCTGCCTGGGCGGAGCTGGTCAAGCAGGGCAGCGTGCAGCGCTTGCTGATCCGGCCTGAGCAGCTTGGTCTGGAACGCGCGCAGGAACCGTTCATTGAACTGTGGTTTGGTGATCTCAATCATCCGGACCTGGGTGCGAGCCTGCTCGGCCAGTCCGCGTGGAACGATCTGCACGCGCAGCTCAAGCCGAACGAGCATGCAATCTTCGTCATCCGCACCGCGGGCGCCGCGTCGTTCAAAGGGTCGGGCTTCGTGCGGGGCGGCATCTATGACCGCATCCAGATCAAGCAAGGCGCGGAGTCCTTCACCTTCCGCGATTCGGACTACCTGAACCTCTATGGCCTGGCAGCCCCAGGCGCGCCGGCCTACACCGAGTCGGCCATCTTCGTGGTGCGCTCGCCAGCGTTCTCGGCGGCATATCCGTGGAAGCTGTCCTTCCTGGGCAACCGCGTCGATCGGGCCACCGGCACGCGCAGCTTCGTCACGTTCGATGCCCCGTACTGGATGCCCGAAGCGCTGCTGCAGGGCGGCCACCCGCATATCGACGAGCCGGAGGCACCCTGGCGGCGGGTCTGGCGTACGCGCGCGCCGCAGATCGCGCTGTTCATCGCGCTGCTCGTTTCGGTGGGCGTGGTGTACGCGCTGCGCGAGCGCCTGACGCGCCGCTCCACGCACAAGAACAAATGGCCGGTGAATGCCTTCAAGTACACCGCGTGGGCACTGAGCATCGGCTTCGTGGGCTTTGGTGCGATGGCGCAGCCGTCGATCACGCAAGTGCTGACCTGGTTCCACTCGCTGCTGTTCCAGTGGACGTGGTCGCTGTTCCTGACCGATCCGTTCATCTTCTGCTTCTGGATCTTCATCATCCTGACGGTGTTCCTGTTTGGGCGGGGGCTGTTCTGCGGATGGCTGTGCCCGTTCGGCTCGCTGTCGGAAGCGCTGTACAAGATTGGCGGAAGGCTCGGCCTCAAGCGCTGGCAGCGTCATCTGCCGCGTGCCTGGCACGACAAGCTGAAGTGGCTCAAGTACGCCATCTTCTTCGGTCTGCTGACGGTGTCGGTGTTCTCGATGGGGCTGGCAGAGAAGCTTGCCGAGGTGGAACCGTTCAAGACGACATTCCTTGTCGGCATCAGCCACCGCGCGTGGCCCTACGGCCTGTTTGTCTGCACGCTGCTCGGGATCTCGTTGTTTGTGGAGCGCCCGTACTGCAAGTACATCTGCCCGCTGGGCGCCGCGCTTGCCATGCCGAGCACCTTCCGCTGGTTTGGCCTGCGCCGCAAGCAGGACTGCAACAGTTGCAAGGCGTGCGCCGTGGGTTGCGGCTCATTGGCAATCGACCCGGATGGCCGCATCGACCACCGCGAATGCCTGCACTGCCTCGACTGCATGGTCCTGTACACCGACGTCAAGGGATGCCCGCCGCTGGCCAAGGAGCGCAAGCGCCGCGAGCGCGACGGGCTGGAGATCACCCCCATCGGCAAGGACGGCTACTTCATTCCCATCCAGCCGGTACCGATGAGCCCCCGCGTGGCACAAGGCCCCGACCCGCGCATGCCGACCGATCGCATGGTGCCGCCCGGACGCGAAGGCGCGCGTGGCCTGCGTTGGCTGATGCTGGAAGTGCGCGATCACCTGTGGCCGTGGAGCAGCAAGGGCTGGGCGTCTGCGCGCGGCCTGCAGATCGCAGGGGCTTCGCTTGCGCTGGCGGCAAGCGTGGCGTGGGTCCTGGCCGCGATGGGCCAGCTGTCGTCGGGCGCCGTCATCGCATGGTGGTTCGGCTGGAGCGTGTATGAGGTGCTGATCCGCCTGGCAGGTCGACGCTACGTCAAGGACGGCCCGTGGTGGCAAGCCAACTATCGGCGTGCAACCGTCATGGACATGCTGAGCTACGTCGGCTTCAAGAACCTGCTGATCGGCGCCGCGTTGTTCCTGGCCCTGAAGGCGCTGGGGTGGCTGCAGGTATGAGATGGCTGCCGGTGTTGCTCGTGGTCTGCGGCTGGCTCGCGGTTGCCCAGGGCGCTCGGTGCGCCCAGGCATTCGCGGGGGCAACGGTGCGCGTGGCGGCAGGGCAGTCGCTGCAGGCGGCCATCGACGCAGCACATCCGCGCGACGTGCTCGAGATCGAGCGCGGCATGTACACCGGCAACCTCGTCATCAACAAGCCTCTGACGCTGCGCGGCCTCGATCGCCCGACGCTCAGTGGCGGCCAGCGCGGCGACACGATCCGCATCAGCGCACCGGACGTCGTCATCGAGGGCCTGATCGTCCGTGATTCGGGCGACAGCCTGAAAGACCAGAACGCAGGCATCAACATCCTGCCCGGCGCGCATCGGGCCGTGGTGCGCCAGTGCGAGCTGACCTACAACCTGTTTGGCTTGTGGATCGAGAAAGCCAACGACGTGCGCATCGAGGCCAACACCATCACCGGCAAGCGCGACTACAACTCTGCGCAGCGCGGCAACGGGGTGGAGCTGTACAACACGCAAGGCGCACGCATCATCGGCAACAACATCAGCTTCGTGCGCGATGCGCTTTACGTGGACGTATCGCATCACGCCGTGTTCAAAGGCAACCGGCTTCACCACAGCCGCTATGGCACGCACTACATGAACTCCTACTACAACCTGTGGGAGGACAACGACAGCTATGCCAACCGGGGCGGCCTGGCCTTGATGGAAGTGCGCGACCAGATCGTGCGCAACAACCGCACCTGGGGCAATGCGGACCACGGGATCATGCTGCGCACGCTGCAGGATTCGGTGGTGGAGAACAACGTGGTGGCCGACAACGATCGCGGCTTCTTCATCTACGACGTTGAATACACGCAACTGCGCGGCAACCTCATCGTCGGCAACCAGGTGGGCGTGCACCTGTCGGCGGGTTCCACACGCAACGTGGTCCAAGGCAACGACTTCATCGGCAACCGCGAGCAAGTCCGCTACGTTGGCGCGCGGGACGAGGCATGGGGTGCCCGTACGGCGGCCGAGCGCAGGCAGGGCAACTTCTGGAGCGACTACCTCGGCTGGGACCGCGACGGCGATGGCATTGGCGATTTGCCTTACGAGGCCAACGACGTCGTAGACCGGCTGATCTGGCGCCACCCCGGCGTGCAACTGCTGCTGGCGAGCCCGGCGGTGCAGGCACTCAGGTTCGTCAGCCGGCAGTTTCCGATCCTGCGTGTGCCGAGCGTGGTCGACGCCTATCCGCGCATGCAACCCGCGAACCCCCATTGGAGCACCTGGCGTGACAGATCCCTTTCACGTTGACGAGACTGCCGCCATTTCACTGCGCGGCGTCAGCAAACACTATGGCGCCGTGCGCGCGGTCGACGGCGTTGACCTGGACGTCGGCCACGGCGAGCTGTTCGGCCTGATCGGGCACAACGGTGCCGGCAAGAGCACGCTCTTCAAGATGATGCTGGGGCTGATTCCCGCCACCACCGGCAGCATCCGCGTGGCCGGTGCATCGGTGCGCGGCGCCGCGTTCCGGGCGGCCCGGCGGCAGATCGGTTACCTGCCCGAGAACCTCGTCCTGTACGACAACCTGAGCGGGCTGGAGACCTTGCGGTTTTTCGCCCGGCTCAAGGGCGTACCGGCGGCCGATTGCGCGCCGCTGCTTGCCCGCGTGGGGCTTGCGGGTGCGGCCGACAAACCGGTGCGTGCCTACTCCAAGGGGATGCGGCAGCGCCTCGGGTTTGCGCAGGCGCTGTTGGGTACGCCACGCGTTCTTTTCCTCGATGAGCCGACGAATGGTCTGGACCCGGCGGCCATTCACGACTTTTACGCCACGCTGCAAGGATTGCGCGAGCAGGGCGTCACGATCCTGATCACATCGCACATCCTGGCCGAGCTGCAGCAGCGCATCGACCGCCTTGCCATCCTGGCCGACGGCCGCGTCCTTGCACTGGGCAGTGTCGCTGCGCTGCGCGCTCGCGCCGATCTGCCCCTGACGCTGGCCGTGCGGGTCGAGGCCGGCGCGCGCAGCGCACTGTGGGCGCAACTCTCGCCCTTGTGCGCACACGGCGCAGAGATCGTCGACGGGCAGGCCGAGCACGAGATGCTGCTGCGCTGCAGCCGCTCGCTCAAGATGGACGCCCTTCAGGCACTGCAGCCGCTGGGCGGGCGCCTGCTCGATCTGCAGATCCATGAACCGTCGCTCGAAGACGTGTTCTTCGGCCTCAGGCAAACGGAGGCCGCATGATCGGCATCGAATATCGGCAGGTGGCTGCCGTCGCCGCCAAGGAACTGCGCGATCGCCTGCGCAACCGGTGGGTGCTTGCGGTGGCCGTCGTGTTTGCGGTGTTCTCGCTCGTGATCAGCTACTTTGGCGGCGCCGAGCAGGGCACGCTCGGCCCGCGCTCCATCGAGTTCGTCATCACCAGCCTGGTCAGCCTCGTCATCTACCTGATCCCGCTGATTGCCCTGTTGCTCGGGTTCGACGCGGTTGTCGGCGAGCGCGAGCGCGGCTCGCTCGATCTGCTGCTGGCACTGCCGCTCACTCGCGTGGAACTGCTGCTTGGCAAGTACCTCGGGCTCGCCGCGGCGCTCACGCTGTCCACGCTGGGCGGGTTCGCGCTGATGGCGGTGCTCCTGTGGCACCAGTTCGGCGGGGCGGGGCTGTATCAGGCGGCCGGCTTCGTGCTGAGTTCAGTGCTGCTTGGGCTCGTCTTTCTGAGCCTGGCGCTGTGCGTTTCCGTCGTCAGCCGTGAACGCACGCGGGCTTCAGGCGCCGCCATCGCGCTGTGGTTTGGCTTCGTGCTGGTGTTCGACCTGTTGCTGCTCGGCCTGTTGGTGGCCACCGGCGGCAGCTTTGGCGGCCAGGTGCTGGCGTATCTGCTGTTGCTCAACCCCACCGACATTTTCCGCATCCTCAACGTGTTTTCGCTGGACCAGCTGCGCGGCCTGCATGGCCTCGTCAGCATCGTGCCGCCTGCCCTGGGCAACCCATGGGCAATGGGCGGGGCGATGCTGGCGTGGATTGCCGCGCCGCTGGCACTCGCCGCCTGGAGATTCCGCACATGAACCCGGATCGTCGCCGCCTGCTGGCGGCTGCCCTGGCCGGATCGGCCACCCTCGTCGGCCTGGCTGCCTGTGGCCGGCAGGCCGAAGCCACCCTTGTCCCCGCTGAAGCCGACGCGGCCACCACCTGCGACCTGGACGGCATGCTGGTGGCGGAGTATCCCGGGCCCAAGGCGCAGCTCTATTACCAGGGCGACGCAACGCCGCACTGGTGCTGCGATACCGTGGAAATGTTCAACACGCTGCTCAAGCCGGAGCAGGCGCGGCCGATCCGGGCGGCGCTTGTGCAGGACATGGGCCAGGCCGACTGGGAGCATCCTCGCGGCCACTGGTTTGATGCCAGGACCGGCTATTACGTGTTCGGCAGCCGGCGCCGCGGCTCGATGGGGCCGACGGTCGCCAGCTTCCGGCTGGAAGCCGATGCCCGCGCGTTCATGGCACGCGACGGCGGCAAGCTGCTGCGCTACGCCGAAGTGACGCCCGACATGGTCGACCTCAGCGGCGGCGCGCTGCACGACGGGCGCATGTAGCCATGCGGCTGCGTCGATCAGGCTTGACGGCAATGGTTCTGCTGGCGGCCTCGCTCTGGTGGTATGGCGTGCATGCGAGCCGCCGCGTCGAGCCCGAGATCCCCACCGAGATCTGCTTTGTCGCAGCGCCCACGCCCTATGACCCGCGCTCCGGCGTCGCGCCCGATGCGCCGCGCGCCATCCCGCCCCACGCACGTTGCCCGGTCTGCGGCGCATTTCCGTCGCGCGTGCCGGACTGGGCAGCCCAGGTGATCTTTGCCGATGGCGATGCGTACTTCTTCGACTCGCCCTTGAGCCTGTTCATCTACTTGCGCAACCTGCCGCGCTACGCCGCCGGCCGGCAGGCCACTGACATTGCCGCGGCCTATGTGCGCGCGGTGGGCGACGGGCGCTGGATCGCCGCGCTGCAGGCCGTCTACGTATGGGGCTCCGATGTGCCTGGGCCGATGCGCAGGGGCAATCTGCCGGCCTTCCAGAATCACACCGATGCGCGCGCTTTCATTGCGCGCCATGGCGGATCGGTCATGGGTTCCGCCGGCATTACCGCAGAACGCCTGCGGGCGTTGGAGCCCACGCAGCCCCATCCGGCCGGTCAGCACACCTAGCGCACGCAGGCTGGTGGGCCGAGCAGGCTTGATTGCACCGGAGGGCCCATGTTGGCGTGGTTCCCGAGGCTTTCTGTCGATAAGCCGCCCCAGAGGCCGCTTTTTCGGCGCTTCAATGGGCGGGGGTGCCTTGGATAATGCGACGGTCGGCCAACCTGCCGGCCTGTTCCATCCACCCCTCGCACGCCCGGCATGTCCGAAGAAAGCGATCTCGAAAAAACCGAACCAGCCTCTCCGAGGCGCCTCGAGCAGGCGCGCGAGGAAGGCGACGTTCCCAGATCACGGGAACTGGCTTCGTTCGCCCTCACGGCGGTGTCCGCGGGCGGTTTGTGGGTGATGGGCGACTCGATCGTGCGGGCTGCTTCGTCGTTTCTGGCGCGCTGCCTGGAGTTCCACCGCTACAACTACGCCAGCGGGCAGGACCAGTGGAACTACGTGACGGGCCAGTTCATGCCGCTGGCGATGGCGCTGGGCGGGTTGATGCTGATGCTGGTGATTGCCGCGCTGTCGCCGCTGGCGCTCACGCGCGGGGCCATCTCGTTCAAACCGCTGGCCCCCGATATTTCGCGCCTGTTCAAGCTGCAGGGGCTGACGCGCATGTTTTCGCTGGAGGGGCTGATGGAGCTGCCCCGCCTGCTGATCAAGCTGTTCCTGATTGCCGGCGTGGGCTGGCTGCTGGTCCGGTATTACCGGGGTGACCTGATCGAACTGCCGCAGCAGGACCTGGGCGTGGCCATGCGCGACACCCTGCACGTGGCCGGCGTGGCGTTCCTCTGCATGGCGGCGGTGATGATGCTGGTGGCGGCCGTGGATGTGCCGCTCTCGTTGTGGCAATACGCGCGCAAGCACCGCATGACGAAGGAAGAAGTGCGCAAGGAGCACCGCGAGTCCGAAGGCGATCCGCACGTCAAGGGCCGCATCCGCAACCTGCAGCGCCAGGCCGCCCAGCGCCGCATGATGGCCGACGTGCCCAAGGCCGATGTGATCGTCACCAACCCGACGCACTACGCTGTCGCGCTGCGCTATTCCGAGAAGGAAGGCGGCGCGCCGCGTGTGCTGGCCAAGGGCGCCGACATGGTCGCAGCCAAGATTCGCGAGCTGGGGACGGAGCACAAGATTCCCATCCTGGAAGCGCCCCCGCTGGCCCGTGCGCTGTACCGCCATACCGAGATCGGCCACCAGATTCCCGAAGCGCTGTACGCCGCCGTGGCCGAGGTGCTTGCCTATGTCTACCAGCTGCGCCGCCTGCATCAGGTCGGCGGCCGTGTGCCGGTGCGCCCGACCGACCTGCCGGTGCCCGCCGATATGGACCCGGGGCCGCAGCCCGGCCCGGACGACGAGCCGGAAGACGCCTAAACCGTCGCTTGCCGAGTAAAAAGCCTCACGCGTCGAGCTCCGAACTCGGATCGCCGAGCAAAAAGCCTCACGCGTCGAGCTCCGAGCTCGGATGGCCGAGCGAAAAGCTCCATGCGTCGAGCTCCGAGCTCGGATCGCCGAGCAAAAAGCTCCACGCGCCGAGCTCCGAGCTCGGACCGCCGAGCAAAAAGCTCCACGCGTCGAGCTCCGAGCTCGGATCGCCGAGCAAAAAGCCTCGCGCTCGACACTTTTTGCGTGGCGGACGGGCGTTTGAGGTTTGGGCGCGCCTGACTTGGCGCGCAACTTGACCAGGCAGACGGCGCCAATGGCCGCTTCCGCACCCCCCGGCGGGAGGGTATTTCAAAGAAAAGCCGCCTTTTGGGCGGCTTTCTCACGTCTTCGATTTGGCAGCCCCCACGGCAAGATGGCACCCATCGAAAAGCCCCCCGCTGCACGACCCGCCAATGAACGCCGCACTGCTCCGAGTCACCGACATCCTGCGCAAGGGCGACTACCGCTCCGCCGCCGGCCCGGTACTCATCATCCTGATCCTGGCAATGATGGTGCTGCCATTGCCGCCGTTCATCCTGGATCTGCTGTTCACCTTCAACATCGCGCTGTCGATCATCGTGCTGCTGATCAGCATGCACACGCTCAAGCCGCTGGATTTCTCGTCGTTCCCGAGCATTCTGCTGATCACCACGCTGATGCGGCTGTCGCTGAACGTGGCGTCCACGCGCGTGGTGCTGATGGAAGGCCATACCGGCCCCGACGCCGCCGGCAAGGTGATCGAGGCGTTCGGCCACTTCCTGGTGGGCGGCAACTACACCGTCGGCATCGTGCTGTTCGTCATCCTGGTGATCATCAACTTCATGGTGATCAGCAAGGGCGCGGGCCGCATCGCCGAGGTCAGCGCGCGCTTCACCCTCGATGCGATGCCCGGCAAGCAGATGGCGATCGACGCCGACCTGAACGCCGGCCTGATCCGCGAAGACGAAGCCCGCAAGCGCCGCACGGCCATCGCGCAGGAAGCTGAATTCTTCGGCTCCATGGACGGTGCGAGCAAATTTGTGCGCGGCGATTCGGTGGCGGGTATCGCCATCCTGCTGATCAACATCGTTGGCGGCCTGGCCGTGGGCGTGCTCCAGCACGGCATGGACGTGGGCCACGCCGCCACCAACTACACGCTGCTGACCATCGGCGACGGCCTGGTCGCACAGATTCCGGCGCTGGTGATCTCCACCGCGGCGGGCATCATGGTCAGCCGCGTCTCCACCGACAAGGACGTCGGCCAGCAACTGTCGAGTGAGCTGTTTGCCATGCCGATGGTGCTGATGACGACCGCCGGCGTGCTGGGCCTGCTGGGCCTGGTGCCGGGCATGCCGCACATCCCGTTCGTGCTGTTTGGCGGCGGTCTGGGCTATCTGGGCTGGTACCTCAAGAAGAAGCGCGAAGTGCCCGAGGTCGAGCCCGTGCTGCAGGCGATTGCCCCGGTGGATACGCCCGAGGCGAGCTGGGACGACGTGTCGTGGGTCGACGTGCTGGGCCTGGAAATCGGCTACCGCCTGATCCCGCTGGTCGACAAGAGCCAGGACGGCGAGCTGCTGCGCCGGATCAAGGGCATCCGCAAGAAATTCACGCAGGACATGGGCTTCCTGGCGCCGGTGGTGCATATCCGCGACAACCTGGAGCTGGGCCCGTCGTCGTACCGCATCACGCTCAAGGGTGTGGAAATCGGCCACGGCGAAGTGCAGCAGGGCAAGTTCCTCGCCATCAATCCGGGTGGCCAGGACGGCCTGGGCGGTCATGGCGGCATGGGTGGTCGCCTGGGCACGCAACTGCCCGGCACGCCCACCGTGGACCCGACGTTCGGCCTGCCGGCCATGTGGATCAACGCCGATGTGCGCGATCGTGCGCAGGCCGAGGGCTACACCGTGGTCGATTGCAGCACGGTCATCGCCACCCACGTCAATCAGTTGATTTACACCCATAGCACCGAGCTTCTCGGCCGTTTGGAAGTGCAGCAGTTGCTCGATCATTTGGGCAAGGAAGCACCGAAGCTGGTCGAAGACGTTGTACCGAAGCTGTTGCCCGTCGCGACCGTGCAGAAGGTGCTGCAGAACCTGCTGGACGAAGGCCTGCATATCCGCGACATCCGCACCATCGTCGAGACGCTGGCGGAACACGGAGGCAGGACGCAAGACCCCGCCGAACTCACCGCCGCCGTGCGTGTGGCGCTGGGCCGGGCGATTGCCCAGCAGCTCTTCCCGAACAAGACCGAAATGCAGGTCGTCACGCTTGACCCGAATCTGGAGAACATCTTGCTGCAAAGCGTCGTTGGCTCTAACGCCGGCCCGATCGAACCGCAACTGGCTGACTCGCTCATGCAAGCGGCAGCGGATTCGTCGCGGCAGCACGAACAGATGGGTCAGACGGGCGTCCTGCTCGTACCGCCCGCACTGCGCCCGATGCTTGCACGCCTGTTCAAGCGTGCCGCACCGAACCTGCGCGTGCTGTCGCACGCAGAAATTCCAGATCACCGAACGATTAAGGTTGTCGCCATGCTTGGAGGCCGCGCATGAAAATGCATCGATTTACCGGACTGACGTCGCGTGACGTCTTGCGCAAGGTCCGCGACCAACTGGGCGATGGCGCTCTGATCCTGTCGAACCGCGCCATTCCGGGCGGCATCGAGATCATCGCCGCATGCGACTCGCACGTCGATGCGCTGGTCGACACGCAGTCGTCGGCGCCCAAGACGGCGCAGCGCCGTCCGATGGCACCGGCCCCGATTCCCGAGCCCGCACCGATTGCCGCTGCAACCGCAGCCGTCGTTGCCGCTCAGGCACCCGCTGCAGAGGCCCCGCAGGCCGAGGCCCCGGCACCGAACGCGCTGGCCCGTCTGCGTAACCGCTTCATTGCTTCGCGCCGCGCCCCCGCACAGGAAGACGCACCGGCAGCCCCGGTGGCTCCGGTCGCCCAGGCAGCCAAGCCGGCCGGCCGCACGCTGCAAACGCGCGTGGACGACGACGTGGCCTTTGGCGAAGAAGACGCACTGGCCGCGTCCACCCGCATGCTGGCCGGTCTGTCGCTCGACCGCGCCAATGCCGAGGTGGCCCAGTCCGCAGCGCAGGCCCTGGCCAGCACCGCGCAGTTCATCGCCCGCCGCACCGCGGTGGAAGACGACGAGCCGGAGATGGAATCGACGGCCCGCTTTGCCGCCCGTCGCGACCAGGCGCGTGAACAGGCACGCGAGCAGGATGACCGCCCGGTGTCGCTGCGCAGCTTTGCCGAACGCGTGGAAGCCCAGGCACGCACGCTCCGTGCAGAACAGCAGAAGGCCGAAGCCCCTGTGAAGGCGCGCATCGAAGCGCAAGCCGACGTAGACAAGACGTCCGACATTTTCGTCCGCGTGGAGGACACGATGGCCAAGCCCGAAGCCCCGCGTGACGACGTGAGCCTGCAGCGCTCGGCCATCCAGGCCGACGTGAAGGAAAGCATCCGCGCCGAGACCGACGTGATGACCCGCCGCATGGTCGGCGAGATCGAAACGCTCAAGAGCACGCTGAACGACGCCATGTCGAGCCTCGCCTCGCTGGGCGTGAAGCTGGGCGACCCGGTGCGTACGCGCCTGTTCCAGACCATGCTCAACGCAGGGTTCTCGGCACAGCTCACGCGCTACGTGCTGGAAAACATGCCGCAGCACGACTCGTATGAAGGTGCGCTGGACTTCGTGCAGCGCGCGATTGAAAAGAACCTGACCACCGTGTCGGATGAAAACAGCCTGCTCGACCAGGGCGGCGTGTTTGCCCTGATGGGCCCGACCGGCGTGGGCAAGACCACCACGACCGCCAAGCTGGCCGCGCGCTTCGTGCTGCGCCATGGCGCATCGCGCGTGGCGCTGCTCTCGACCGACAGCTACCGGATCGGTGGCCATGAACAACTGCGCATCTACGGCAAGATCCTGGGCGTCTCGGTGCATGCCGTGAAAGACGCGCAAGACCTGAGCCTGGCGCTGAACGACTTGCGCGAGAAGCACGTGGTGCTGATCGACACCATCGGCATGAGCCAGCGCGACCGCGCCGTGTCCGAACAGATGGCGATGCTGCATGCCGTGGGCCCGTCGATCAAGCGCCTGCTGCTGCTCAACGCTGCCAGCAACGGCAAGACGCTCGATGAAGTGGTGGGTGCCTACCGCGACGCCAACCTGGCCGGCTGCATCCTGACCAAGATCGACGAGGCTGCCTCGGTTGGCCACGCGATGGACGTGATGATCCGCCGCCGCCTGCCGCTGCACTACGTGTCGTACGGCCAGCGTGTGCCGGAAGACATTGCGGTGCCGAACAAGAAGCTGCTGATCCACCGCTCGTTCCGGGCCGGTGCGGAGCAGTCGTCGTTCACGCTGGATTCGGATGAATCGTTGCTCGTGGCGCAAGGCGCGGTGTTACGTAACTCAGGTAACCGCGAACCTGGCCTGGCCGCTTTCGATTTCGCCTGACAAGGGGGCGACCATGACGACGCCATTCGCCAAGGATCAAGCCGCAGGGCTGCGGCGCATGCTCGGTCATGCCGCTGCCCGCCGTGTGCTGGTGATCGGTGCGGAAGAGCAGGTCGATGACTTTGTCGACAACCTGCGCATCGCGCTGTCCGCCATGGGCCGCGACACGGCCGTGGTGAACGCCCAGACCATGCTCGCCATGCCCGGCGTGCTCGAGCAGTACGACGAGACGGCGGACGTGACGCTCGTGGCCGCGCATTTCGGCACCCGGGCGCTGAGCACCGTGGCTGAAGTCTGCGACGACGTGCTGCTGACCTTCTCCGATGGCCCGGAAGGCATCAAGAGCGCGTACACGCTGCTCAAGAAAACCGCCGTGCTGCAAGGCAGCGCCGGCATCCGCACCGTGGTGTGCGGCGCGCATTCGGTGGACTCCGCCGTGCGCGTGTTCGGCAATCTGGCCAACACCGTGGGCCAGTACCTGAACACCCGAATCGATTTCGCCGGCTACCTCCCTGAGGACCGGCACGTAGAACTCGCGCTCTCGCTCGGCAAGCCCGTGGCGAGTGCGTTTCCCGCATCGCCTTCGGCCATGGCCTTCCGCCAGCTTGCCGAAGAAATGTTGAGCTGGGCCAGCGCCGAGGCCCAAGCCGGTGATGGCAGTGCGCCGTCGCGGGTGGTCATGTCGGCGCGGGCACCGGCACAGCCGGCAGATGAATCGGCGCAGGCAACGTCAATGTCGAACTCGACTCCGACGCTGGGCGCCACCGCACGCGCGGCCGAATTGGTTTATTGAGGCGCAGCATGAACGAAGCGTCAAAGGCAGGCATGGATATGTACACCGCAACCGGTCGCAAGACCAAGTCCGACGAGATGGCCACGTACGCACCGCTGGTACGTCGCATTGCCAACCAGATGATGGTGAAGCTGCCGGCCAGCGTTGAGCTGGACGACCTGATCCAAGCCGGCATGATGGGCTTGCTCGATGCGCTGTCGCGCTACGAGGAAACGCAGGGCGTGCAGTTCGAGTTCTACGCGGCCCAGCGTATCCGCGGCGCCATCCTGGACGAACTGCGCGGCTCGGACTGGCTGCCGCGTGGCCTGCGCCGCAATGCGCGCACGATCGAGCAGGCGATCCAGAAACTGCAGCAGCAGAAGGGCCGCGCACCCACCGAAACCGAGATTGCCGCAGCGCTGGGCATGTCGCTGGCCGAATACCAGAAGCAACTGGTCGACCTGCAAGGCAGCCAGCTGCTGTATTACGAAGATTTCGACCGCGAAGACGCCGACGCTTTCATCGAGAACCGCGCACCCGAGAACGACGCCACGCCGCTGGACCAGCTGCTGGACCACGACCTGCGCGAATCGGTTGTGGCCGCCATCGAGGCACTGCCTGAGCGCGAAAAGCTCATGATGAGCCTCTACTACGAGCAGGACCTGAACCTGCGTGAAATCGGCGCCGTGATGGGCGTGTCGGAATCGCGTGTGTGCCAGATCCACAGCCAGGCGATCGCCCGCATCCGCTCGCGCCTGCGCGATCGCGCATGGCTGCCGACGCCGACCTGATCCGATATCAACCGGGCGCCGCTGCCAATGGCGAGCGACGCCGGGTCTGTGCCTGACCTGCCAGTTTCTTACTGCGCGGCCAGCGAGTCATCTCGCGGCCGCGCTTTTTCTTTGGGCACGTCGGTCACGAGCCGCGAGGCGGCAGCATCCCACACGCGGGTCTCGCCATGCTTGAAGAGAACGAAGCGCTCGGCGGGCATGTCGGCCGCCTTCAGCGCGCGGGCGAGATCGGTGATGGGCTGATCCAGCGCTTCGTCCGTGAGCGGGAACGTGCCCCAGTGGATGCCCACGGCCTGCCGGGCGCCGATGTCCTGCATGACCTGCACGGCTTCGGCCGGGTCGATGTGCTGCGCCTTCATGAACCAGCGCGGCTCGTAGGCGCCCACGGCAATGGCTGCCACATCGAAGTGGCCGAAGCGCGCCCCGATGTCGCGCGTGTCTTGCGAATAGCCCAGATCGCCCGAGAACCAGAAGCGCAGGTGCGGATGCAGCAGCGCCCAGCTGCCCCATAGCGTGTGGTTGCGGTCGTACAGGCCGCGTGCGGACCAGTGCTGCACGGCGCAGAAATGCGCGGTGAAGGGGCCGAAGCGGGCCTCGTCGTCCCAGTCGAATGCGCGCACGTTGGGGTTGTCACCGGCAAGGCGTGTGCCGCGCACGTTGCGCGCAAACCAGCGGTCGATGCCCAGCGGCACGAAAAACATCGGGGCGCCGCCGGGCTGGCGCATCAGCGCACGCACGCTGGCGCGGTCGAGGTGGTCGTAATGGTTGTGCGAGATCAGCACCAGGTCGATATGCGGCAACTGCTTGAGCGACAGCCCTGGCGGCTGATGGCGGCGCGGCCCGGCAAACGGCAGCGGCGAGGCGCGCTTGGAGAAGACCGGGTCGGTCAGCACATTCAACCCGTCGATCTGCAGCAGCAGCGTTTCGTGGCCGATCCAGGTGAGCTGCGGAACTTCGGGCGGTTGGTGGATGGCACCGAGGTTGGGCGCGATGCAGGAGAGGTCTTGCGTGGGCGGCTTGGGAAGCTTCAGGCGGCGGCGCTCCCGTTGCCATTGCCAGAAATCGGCGTCAGGGCGTGGGTGCGGATAGCGGTTGCGGAATCCGTCCGGCGTGTGGTGCGGCTTGGCGGGGTTGTAGTCGGGATTCTTCATGGGCGAAGTGTTCCGTGGTGTTTCGCGGCGTTCCGTGTTGGCGGGGCGGTCCGCCTGAAGGGATGCCCTGGTGCCGCATAGCTTACGCAAGTACGGCGTGGACGTCCTGGCGGTGCCGTCGTTATCATCGTCCAGTCGTAGACAGTGCCATGCGTTGAGCGTGTCGTTGCGTCCGGATGGTGGCGCACACAACGCATTCGTGTCTCCCTCCTGTCGCATCCGCCACATTCCACTGCCCCGCGCCCATGGATTCCGCCCCCGCCCGAAGCAATCCACAGCCCGGCCCGCTCTCAGCCGCGCTGTACCGAGACCGCCTGCACGCCAGCAACTGGTTTGGCGGTCTGGGCAAGCCCTTGCAGGAAATCCTCATCGACATGGCGATCGTGCGCAGGCTGGCCGACGGGGAGGTGCTGTTTCGCCGCGGCGACCCGCCCGACGGGCTGTATTGCGTGGTGGAAGGGGGCATTCGGGTGCGTGCCACCACGGCCGATGGCCGCGAGGCGCTGCTGGCCGTGCTGGAGCCCGTGAACTGGTTTGGCGAGATCGGCGTGTTCGACAACCAGGCGCGCACACACGATGCCCGGGGCGAGGGCGATACGGTGCTGCTGCACATGCCGCAAGCCGCGTTGATGGAGCTGCTTGAACGTGCGCCGCAGCACACGCACGCTTTTGCGTTGCTGCTGACGCACAAGCTGCGCCTCGCTTTTTCCGTGCTTGAAGAAACGGCGCTGTTGCCGGCCTCAGTGCGGGTGGCGCGACGCCTGTTGCTGATGGCCGCCGGCTACGGCGACTTGCGCCTCGGCACCCGCCGCGTGCTGCGCGTGCCGCAGGAGCAGCTTGCCTTGCTGCTCGCGCTGTCACGCCAGACCGTCAATCTCGTGCTCAAGGATTTTCAGGCACGCGGCATTCTCAAGGTCGCCTATGGCGAGATCGAACTGCTCGACCTGCCCGGCCTGCGCGACATCGCCAAGGGGTGAGCGCGCGCAGGCCGCGTCCGCTTACCGCCGCAGCAGACCTGCCAGCCCAATCGAAAAGTCCAGGCCCGCCCCGATCGCGCACTGGAACGTCTGCGGCGCCGACACCGCCTGATATGTCAGCGGCGAAAGAAACGAGACGGTTACCGTGGCCTTGTCGTCGGGCGTCACGCGGTACTGCGCGAGTTCCAGCACAGGCGTGCCGTCGGGGCGCAGCGTCAGATGCTGGTTAGAGAAGCCGATGTTGCTGCCTTCCACCTCCAGGAAGTCGCGCACCGCAAAACCACCGTGCACGACCGGCGCGGGTGCCTTGGCGCCGGCGCCTTGTCCATGCGGACATTGCGACGGCGAGAAGACCGCCGTGACCGGAATGCCCGAGAACAACTCTGTACGCAGGACGTCGTAATGCGACACCGCCACACGCGGCGCCACCTGCGCCTGCGCGAGCTGCGGCGCAGTGGTCAACGCCGTCAAGGCGGCGCACATCAGCGCAGTGCGCAGGGCAGGTTGAAGGGAACGGAATGCGTGATGGGTCGACATGGAGCGTGCTCCGTAGTGAAGGGGAATGTGCAGCGTAGGGTCGCGCATGCGCGTGCGCGACTACGCGGGCGCGTAGACGCGGCAACACGCACGCACTCAGCCGGGCCCCGGCGCCTGATGCGCCGGCACGATGATCAGGTTCTGACCGATATGGATCAGATCGGGATTGGCAAGCTGGTTCAGTCGCGCAACCTCGTCGATCACGACCTGCAATTCCCGATACGTCGGGCCGACCACGATCGTGCCGCGGTCCGCCTCGTTGCGCAGGATGCGCGAGAGTGACTCGCCGGCCAGTACGTCGTGTGTGACGGCGGGCACAAGGTGCGTAACGGGTGCCGGCGGCACGACAGGAGGCGGCGGAAGGACCGGCGTATGGGGCGGTGGCTGTGCCGGGCCGGTTTGTTGGGGCGGCTGATTGGGCTGCACGGGTTGTGCTCCCTGCCCCGAGTTGATCCAGGCTGAAATCAGCGCGGTGGTTTCAGCCAAGGCAGTGAGGCCCGCACTGGCGCGGATCACGCCCGGCATGAAGTTCGGCACCACGGCCTTGAGCGTCGACATCAGGTAGATCACCGAACCGCCCACCGATACGGCCCCGGCGACGCTTGGCGGGTGCGTCATCGCCGAAACGATGGTGCCGGTGGAAGACAACGTGTACGCGCCGTGCACAAGCGAGCGGACGACATCGCTGTTGTTGAAGTCGAAGCCGCGGCGGAAGCTGTAGCGCAGCAGGCCGTGATAGAACGCGTTGAGGGTGCTGCCCGCCATCATGGTGATGGCCAGCGCCGGAGGCACAAAGCCTTCGAGCATCATGCCGCCCCACGCACCAACGCCCACCACGCCGCCTACGGTGGATGCAAGGCGCCCAAGTTGGCCCGACCGCACGCCCGAATGCATGAAGTGCATCTGCGATGCGGGCAGCCCGAGGTAACCGTCCACGAGTTGCAAACAGGTGGACGTGACGCGCGCAATGTGGGTATCGCGCTCCTCCTCGCTGAGTCGGGGCTGCGCACCGGGCTTGGCCCGGTCGCGCAGCATGCCGATCGCAGCCAGCGTTTCTTCCATGACCGCGCGGATGTGGGGCAGGCGCTCCGGCGAGACATCACGTGCCTTGGCATAGCGTTCGATGCCTGCGTAATACGCGATGAGCTTGTTTTCGATCATCGCGGTATCGCCGCGCTGGATGCTCGAGCTGAGGATGGCGCGCCATTGCTGGGCCGTGCGACCGAAGGCCGGCAGCGCGCGCGCCAGTGAGGCCGAATCGCGCAAGTCCACCTTGCCCAGGCTGACGAGCAGGGCAGAGAGGGCGGCACCGCCTGCGCCAGCCGCGACCGCCTTGCCGATCTGCAGCAGCGCCCGCTGGTTGAGCGACCCATAGGCGGACGGCGCATCGGTGCGTTGCAGCAGCTTGGTCGGCGCGCGCATCGGGCCGTAGCCGAGCGCGCGCAGCATGGCGTCGGCATCGTCTTCGGCCACGGGAATCGGTGTCAGGTCGCGGTGCTGCTGGTAGCGTGCCGGGTCAAGTTCGGGGTCGGTCATCAAGCCGTCCCAGTCGGTCAGGACGGCATCGTGAGCAGGTTCTGCCGGGGCCACGTAGCGACGCTGCACACCATCGCCGTACTGATCGAGCCAGCGCTGCGCATGGGCGTCCGCACGCGGGTTGGACTGCACGCCGAGTGCATCGCGATGCGAGCGCGCCCATTGGATCGTGCTGTACTTCGCTTGTTCGACCCGATGGGTTGTGTTCTCTGCGAACAGCGCGCGACGCACCTCTTCGAACTTGACTTGCAGGTTGCGCTCGTCAATGACCTCGCGCACCTGATTCATCAGCGGCTCGTAGAGGATCGACATGTCCTCCTTTGTCAGGCGGTTCAACGGCCGTCCGAGCGCAGCATCGAAGTGGATGCGCTTCCAGTTGTCGTTCTCAAGGATCAACTCGGCCGTGGCCCGTGTCAGCTCCTGCGAGCGCGTGTAGTCCGAGGTGCCGTCGAGCGCAATGTGCACATCGGTCATGTACGGACTGTCGAGCAGCGTGCGAGCGACTTTGAGCGAAGCGATGCCCTCCACCGGATCGAGCACGTTGTCGTTGCCGGTGCCAAACACGTTCACCGTAGGGTGTTTGCCCGGGTTGTCGAGCATCCATGCTTCATAGGCCTTGCCAAACCGCACCATGTTGATGGGGCGATTCGGTCCCGGCACCGGACGTCCGTCGGTGCCAACGCGCATGTTGGCCGGGTCCATCCACAGCGTGACCTGCGCGCCGGTCTTGGCCGAGAAGTCCAACATCTTGTTGACGGAGTCCTGGTTCAACCAGTCCAGCGCGACGACCATCACACCGTCCTTGTTGACCAGGCCGCCGACGTTCTCATCGAACGAGACTTCGCCGTGCTCGCGCATTGCGGCCTGCCACAGGCGGCGCACGTGCGGCAGCGGACGCCCCAGGCCGGCAGCCGACAACATGCTTTCTGCTGCCACCACCCGGATCTCGGTGATCACGCCGATGTTCTTGCACAGCAGCGCTTCGCCGGCAGTCTCGATGTTCGAGGGGGAGATGGTGCGCGCGGCCAGCGTGACCAGATCCTGTTCCTTGTGCGGCAGGTTCAGGTAGGCGCGTACGGCGCGGCGGTCGGCTGTACTGGCTACGCTGAAGTGCTGGGCAAGCTTGCGCGGGAACGGCACGCTGAGCATCTTGCATGCGTTCTCCAGCAGCTTGAGCGCTGTCTGCTCGCGCAGCAGACCCACGGTTGGGTAGTCGCGCATCACGAACAACGATTCCTTGAACGTGCGTCGCATGCGCGCAGGCAACGGAAGATCGCTGTTCTGGCGGGAGCGCTTCGTGACGGCGGCGAGCCCCGGCGCATCGACGTTGCGGATCCCGCGCTCCTTGATCTTGCTGCCCTGCGTGCCTGCGGTCTCGACGATGGCGGCGAGTTCCGGCCGCACCGACGCCTTGTCCGACTCGGCAAGCCCCGCGCCGCGATACGTGCGCTTTCGGCCCAGCTCCTTGAGGCTCTGATCGATGGCCACTTCCGCAGGTGGCCTCTGGCTGACCACGAACAGGGTTTCGGGCGTGTAGGAGGTCTGTGCGCCCAGCGGGCTGTCCGCCATGGGGACCAGCCCGTCGAAGTGGCGCTTGCCGGCATCCAGGGCACGCCAGGACGGCACACCCTTATCGTCGAACACGACTTGCCCGAGCAGCGTATCCGGCCCGTTCTCATTGCGGGCAAATGCGTAGGTGAAATGGCGCGTGCTATCCAGCGCGCCATTGCTGTGCGACATGGCGACCTGGTGGAAGTTTTCACCGGAAACATGCAGCGCGCGGCCGCGCTCCACGCGCGCCGCCGCCGTGCGCATCGGCATGAGGGCGAGCATGCGGCGGGGGCCGGCCATGGCGCCAACGGCGGCGCGGGCGGGCAGGTCCTGCACACCCCGCGTCACACGCTTGAACCGACTGAGCGGCTTGTCCGCTGGCACTGGCTGGGTGGCAGGGCTTTGGCTCGTTCCGCCGGTGGACGAACCCGCCTGCGGTGCGGCCGGATCGCGCCCACTGTCGAGCGCGATGACGTCGGGATCGCCCGGCATTCCGTCGGACGGTGTTTCTCGGGGTGCCTGCGGTGTTCGTGGCTCAGATGACGCCTCGGTGGGCGGTACACAGGGCGTTTCTTCGGAAGGCGGCCACGCACGGCCGTTTGGCTCCAGCGACCACCCAGGCTGACGGGCAGCTGCGAACGCGGGGTCGTCCGGGTGCGCGGGCACGACCCGGCAGTCGGGGTTGTGTATCTGCGAGCGGTCGATTTTGTGTTGGGTCGCGAACACCGGGTTGGGCATTGCCTCGGAGAGCCGCTGACTGAGTTTGAACCCGTTGTCGACCATCAACACGACGGGCACGGCATCTGCGTTCTCGAAACCTTTGGCCCATAGCCGGGCGTTGATCAACTCGGCCAGTTCGGTGCTGGAGAAAATCGATGGCTCGGTCCGCCCATTTTTCTCAACGATGCCGTCGAGCCAGATCGCATTCAGATCGCCATCGAGCAGTTTGCCCTCAACGATCAGCACGTCTTCCGGCAAGGCGTACCGCATGCCGCCGATGGTTTTCGCACCGATATCGGCGGTACGGGGTTTGATCATGCTCGGCAGTGCCGGTGTGTCGCTGCCGTCCTTGGCGGTGTAGAGCACGATGCGCCCTGCGGTGCCGTTTTCGTGCACCGTGCGGACGCGTTCACTGATCGGTTTGCCGGTTTCGGGGTCTCTCACGACGCCGCCGGACAGCGGCGCGCGCTGGCCGTCCAAGCCGAACACGCGCACGTTGTCGCGCTTGAGCAGGAAGGCCAGCCAGCGCGCCACTTCCGGCATGATCGCGCCTCCATGCTGGAGCGCGACGAAGAACCCAGGTGCTTCCATTTCCGGATTCATTTCCATCACGCGGCGCAGCGTGAGCATTGCGCCGTCGGCGCCAACGTTCCGTGTGTGGGTGGCGCCTTCAAAACGGATCTGGTCGAACGGCGTGTCGACCAGCGCGCGCGCAATGTCGAACGGCGTGAGGAGAGCGTTGTCCGCGCTGTTGACGATGGGGCCGTGGCCGTCGAATGCCGCACCGACCATGCCCGCCGGAAAATGCATGTTGTCGTGGAACACGGTGCTGGCATTCACGAGCAACGGCTGGGCGGGCAGGTCGTCCCAGGCGGTGCAGTCGTAGGCCGGCCGCCCGTTGACGAGAACCGCGGGGGTGGCCGGGTCCGGCGCGCCCTTCGTGTGGAGCGTCAGCGTAACCGGGCGCGGTTTGCCCAGCGCCGGCATGGCGGGCACCTCACGCTGGTAGGTGAGGTGAGGATGCGCGACCACCCTGCCAAGCACATCCGCAATCCGCATCCGAAGCACGGAAGACTGGAGGTCCGCATTGAGCAGCGAGAGAATTTGGTTGCAGGCGTCTGCGAACGGCCGTTGGTTGACTGCATCGGCAACGTGCGATGCGGGCGAGCCCACCAGGAGTTCCAGCGGATCACTCCCTGTCCTGTAGGCGCCCGACGGCGTGCCGTGTTGCGCCAGGTCGTTTGCCGCCGCGATCTGGCTGTGCGCCTCGTCGAGCAGCAGCATCATCCTGTCGCCCTCGGGAAAGACAGGCTCATCGCCGTCATACAGCATGCGCAGCCGTTCTTTCGTCTTGGCATAGAGCGCATCGGCATGTGAGATGACGGGCAGTGCCACGATGCCGTGCGTCTGCCCATCGAAATGGGCGTTGATGACTTGCCGGCGCCCGTCTTGTGCACCGCCGGAAAGCTGCAACCAGTCGAGCCCATCCTGACCCTGCACGCGAATACCTGGGCGTGGATCGGCTATCTGCCCGTCGGCGCTGCGTCGCTGGCGTATGCGGTTGGACAGTTCGTTCGACAGATTCACCAGCAGCGGCGGTGCTGTCCCCGAGTGGGTATCGCAGCCGAGCACGACGATGTTGCTCGTCGTCTCCATGCTGAAGTTCGGATCGTTCCACACCCGTTCGGCCAGCGCGACACCGTCCAGCCGCACCTGCAGACCGTGGTCGGTCTGCCGCGTCGGCAAGCCTGCGGGGACGTGCTCGATGGACCCGTAGGCCGATTCCACGTCGAGCCAGATGCCGTGGTGTTCGACCTGGCCGGCAATCACATAGGCCGGCGTGATGCCGCTCTTGCCCGGTGCGGGGCTGCCATACGGAATCGGCACGTCGGTGGGTACACCGCTGAGGTTGGCGCGACGCTGCGGGAAGTGCAGCAGGAACGGCGCGGAGTCTGGAAACTCCGGGTCGATCAGATTGATGTTCGGCGTGTCGTGGCAAGCGGCACGGTAGACGTTCGGCAGGAATGCGAGGCTGCCGTCGTACGGTCGCATGGGGCCATCCGGGTCATAGTTCAGTTCGATCCGGGGCGCCCCCTGGCCCGCGCTGGTAGAAGGGATATAGCCAAGGATCTTGCTGGCGGGCTGCATGCTTGCCACGGGCAGGCCGTCGGCGACGGGCCTGCCGTTCTCTGTACGTCGCCCGGCCACGGGCTCGTCCGGCAGGCGCAGGTTGCCCAGCGGGAGCAGATAGAGATACTCGTCCGGCTCCATGTGCATCAACAAGCCGAAGGCCGTCACGTTGCGATGGATCTGCCGCGCGTCCAGGCCATGCTGCTGCACTTCTTCGGGCGTGGCGCGGGAGACGACCATTCCCATGCCCGCGTGCGGTTCGCCGCCGTACAGATACAGCCGGTTGATCTCCTCGTGCAGGTCGTCGAGGATGGCAACACGCTCCCGAGCCGAAACACGCGGGTCGGCCAGGTCCTTGAAATGCAGCCCCGGCGTGCCATAGCGCCTGGGCCGATTGCTGGGAAGCACCTCCGGTTCGGTATGGGCAGCCTTGTCGTGCGGGTCACCATCGAGCTGGATCACGTTGCCGCTCAAGGCCGCGACGGGTACGGCGGTGTTGGCGAGCACAGCAGCCTCATCGTGCATTGCCGCAAACTGGCCCAGCGTCTGCAACGCGCGTCCGTCCAGCTGTCTGCCGACGAGCGCATCGCGCAGATGATCGAGTGCGTCCGCTCCGAGCTTGGCAACGGCGGGGTGCAGACGTTCTCCAGGCTGGGGCATCCATTGGTGCAATCGATCAAGCAACCCGTCGGCGACGGCCGCCTGCTCGGCGTTCATCGGCGCGTACGTTGTGCCGACCGCGTTGCCGTTGCGCCGCGCGACCTTGCGCAGCATGAGCGCCTCGCCCGGCTGTTCGATCATGCCGGCGGCCAGGAAGCCGAAGGTCTGGCCGATGGCGACAGCACGCTGCTGGTGCGTCATCTGGTTCCATTGCGCGCCGGTCTGGATCATGTTCCAGCCCATGCCGGCCATCGATCCGTATTTGGCGACCTTGAACAGCGGCGTGCGCCCGACGTCTTCGGCGAAGGTGTTGACCTCGTCAGCGAACCCTTTGACGGGGCGTGCGGCCATCCAGCGTTCGAGCGCGCGGGCGTCGTCGGCAGTGCGGCCGATCATGCCGACCCGGCCGATCTTGCCCAGCGTGCCGATGCCGTCGGTGGCGGTCATGAGCAGCGCAAAGCCGGCATCGGCCCAAGCCGCGGCGTTGCCCGGGTGTTCCAGCACGCGCACGGCGGCTTCGCTCGTTTGCATGGCGCCGATGGCGAACATCGTGCCGCGCGCGGCCATCGCCAGCAGCACCATCTCGGGCGCGGCAAAGGGCGCGGCCACCATCGAGACCACGGCCGCGCTGATCATGATCGCCGTCTCGGGCGTCAGCCAAGGTTCGTGGCCGGTCTCGTGCGTGGCCACCAGCGCCATGGCGTTGCCCTGGTCGTCAAAGATCGCCTGTCCGCCCACGAGGTACGACACCTGGCCGATGCCGAAATCGTTGTTGCTGACCCAGTCGCTCCAGCTGTCGTACACGCGGGTCTTGTGGGCCTTGTCGGTGCTCGCGCTGACGTAGCGGTCGTGGCCGTCGCGGCGCACGTCGAGCAGCACCGATTGCTGCGGGTCGTTGCTGCCTTCGGCCAGCACAAAGGTGAGGCCCGTGACGGTGACGGGGCCGGTGTCGCCGCCGCCGGCCTGCCACGCTGCACGGGCGAGGTCGTCGAGCGTGGTGCCGCTGCCCTCCTGGTTGCGATAGACGAGCTGGTTGGGGTCGTAGTAGCGGAACGTGCCGTCATGCACGGCCTGCCAGTCGGCGGCGGTCACGGGCGTGCGCGCGCTGACGCCGGCCTGCTGGCCGACGTAATCGCTGAAATCCGAAAACGTGGCGAAGCTGCGCGGGGCGAGGCCGCTGGCCTTGGCCAGTTGCTGGAATTCGGACGAGAACGACTGGTTGACCTTGGCGGCAGGACTGTCGTCCGACGCGGCTCCGCCCTTGGCATCCTTGAGCGCCATGTTCATCGGATCGACCACGCGGTCGGTCGGCGCAAGGCCGGCGGCCGCTTGCGTCATGGCGCCGGTCTTGTCGCGGTAGCTGTAGCCGTTGAGCGCAGAGAGGAACAGTTTGGGCGGCGCTCCCGCTTCGAGCGCCTTGCTGATGGTGGGCATCAGGTTCATGTCGACGCTGAGCATGCCGGCCTCGGTGCCGCCGTAGTCCGACAGCACGGGCTTGTCGCCGGTCAGGCGCTGCTGGAATGCGTGGACGAGGCGCCCGTAGCCATCCACCAGCGCGTTCTCGCCATTGCCCAAGATAAGCCCGCCGTTGAACAGCCGATTGCCGATGCGCGCGAGGTTCCGGTAGTAATCCACCGCTTTCTGGTCGCGCGGGTGGTTGGCGATCCAGTTCATCATCGGCGAGGGCGGCTTGCCGCCGGGCGGATCGATGACGGCGTAGAGCCGCGCCATCAGGTTGGGCGTGGTGGCCAGGCTGTCGAGCAGGTCTGCCGTGCGCGCGATGCCGTCGGCCGGCGGCAGCGTGGTGGTGAGCCGGGCGGTTTCGTCCACCATGTGCTGCACGCTCGGGTCGTTCTCCACGGCGTTCTGGATGGCGTGGTCGAAATCCACCGGCAGATACGACGACAGCATGTGGCTCATCTGATCCAGCGCCTTGATGCGGTCTTGCGGCTCGCCACGCACGGGGTCGATGACGGTGTTCACCACGTTCTGCCGCATGTGCTGGATGCGGCTGTCGCCGAGGATGGCGTCGCGCACGGTGTTGCCGCCCGGCGCGTTGCCCATGGCGGTCGTGTATTGCTTGAGCGCTTCCAGCCCCTTGTATTCGGGGGCCTCCGCGCCCTGGCCCGGCGGCGTGCTGCGCATGGTGTTGTCTACCAACTCCGTCACGATGGCCGCCTGCAGATAGGTGCCCGACAACTGCGGGACCTGCGCATCGTGATGCTGGTAAAGCTGCTGCACGGCGGCCTGCAGGTCGTTCTGGTAGACGCCGTTCAGGCCGTAACGCAGCAGGTCGTCGCCGGGAATCTGCGGATAGGTGTCCTTGAGTTCCTGGACGACCGCCTTGTTGTACGCCGTGGTGGCGGTGGCCAGCGCCTGGTTGGCGCCCGTCACGTCGCCGTGGCTGTCGGCCGCTCGCTTCTGCCGGATCTGCGCTTGCGTGAGGTCGTTCCAGGCCTGGTCGGTCTGATGTCGATCGGCCTGCAGCGCGGGGGAATCCTGCTGCGCCGGTGTCGCATCCAGCAGCTGGTGGATGGCCGGTGCCGGTGTGTCGGCAAACAGGTGCAGGTTGCTGACCTGCCCGATGGCATCGTCGGTGCGCTGGTTTGCATCGATGTGCGGGTCTTCGGGCTTGAGCTGCTCCTGTGCTGCGGTTGCCGCGGTCTGGAATGCCGTCGGGTCGACGTGCGCGCCGGCCTGCAGCCGCGTAAGGATGGCCGCGTATTGCAGCGGGTCCACGCCCGGCGCCAGCGTGGTGCCATTGCCCGGCAGGTTGCTGAGCATCTTGCCGGTGATCTGCTGGATCTGCGTGGGGTTGATCGGTGCCGCCACCGGCGCCTGGATGGGCTTGTCGGGCGTCTTGCCGGCCAGCTCCTTGAGCAGGATGTTGCGCGTGCCGCCCTCGAACAGGCTTTCCACGCGGCTGTTGAGCTTGCCCGCCTGGCCGTCGCGGCCGATCTGGTCGGCCACCTTGAACATCAGCGTCGGATCGGCACCCTTGTCAACGAGCTGCTTGATGCCAAACGTTTCACCGGCGGTGTCCAGATGATTGCCGGTGTAATCGACCAGCGGGTCGTTCTCCAGCCGATGCGCGAGCGATTGCGCCAGCCGATCGTTCAACTCCTCGCCGCTGGGCGAGTAGCTCGTCTTGCGCGCACCCTGCAGCCGCTGGCTGATGAACATCAGGTCGTTGAGCAGGGCGTCGTGTTTTGCGGCGGGGTCCGAACTGCGGACGGACTGGTTCGTGAGCGTTTCGAGCGGCTGCTGATCGACCAGCATGGCCAGCAACTCCGGCGCATTGGCATCAGGCCGCGTGATGGCCTGCGCGATGTTCTTCAGGTCGTCGGCCGAGCTGCCGCGCGCGTGGTTGGCGATGTCGCGCGTGCGCGTGTCGCCGAGCGTGAAGTTGAGGACGTCCGGCGTGGCATGGTTGACGTCCAGGTCGCCAGCCAGGGAGCGGATGGCGGCCGCGTAGTCCTGCTTCGGCCCATTGACGGCCTTGTTGGCGCGGTCGATGGCGGCATCGGCGCAGGCCGAGGCGAACAGCGTGTCGGCGCTGCCCTTGTCGTGCGCGCTCTGCAGCAGGGCCAGCGCTTCGGCAAACTGCTTGGTGTCTGCGCTGTTGTAGGGGGCGTTGTGCGCCTGGGTGTAGAGCGCGGCCATTTCGGCGCTCACGGCCTGGTTCAGCGCGGTCGGGTTGCCGGCCTGCTTGAGCTTGCCGAGCTGGTCGACCGTGGCCTTGTGCGCGTCTTCGGCCGCCTTTTGCCGTTGCGCGGCGGCGGCCTGCTCCTGCGCGCGGGCATAGGCGGCCTGCGCTTCGCGTTGCGCCTCGAGAACGCTATCCGGGGGTTTGATGCCGTCTGGCCAGTTCGGTCCCATGCACGCCGTTCCTAGATGAACAGTGGGTGCGCTCGGAGCATCTGCAACGCACGCCACACCGGTTCATGCTGGGGCCGCGCCGCATGCCACACAACGCCGACTTTCCGTAAGGGCGCCTGCACTGTTGGCGTAAAGCCGCCCTGGAATACGGTGCCATATGCGTGCCGCGCCGCTTGCGTGCCCACTTGAGCGCGCGATTGAACGGACCCTGCTAGAACGCCAGTTGCTCAAGCGCGGCTTCGATCAGCTGCACGCGGTTGCGCACGCCGAACACGCCCCGCAGGCGTCGCAGGTGGTAGTCGACGTTGTGCACGGGAATGTCGAGCTGGCTGGCGATCTCCTTGTCGCGCATGCCCCTGGCCAGGCATTCCAGCACACGCTTCTGCGTTTGCGAAATGCTCCTGCCCATGCCGAGCAGCATGCGCGACATGCTCGTGTAGTCGGAGATGAACTGGTGGATGCCGAGCGCCAGCACCAGCGCGCGGCCCGTGACCGCATCCGACATCCAGCGCCGGCCCGGCACGCTCGACGTGAGGCTGATCACGGCACGCGTGCCGTGCTGTGCGCCGGGCAGGGCGATGAACACGCCGCTGCTGACGCCGGATTCCAGCGACATCTCGATGAACGCGCGCTTGCGTTCGGCATCCTGCTCGGCGTGGGCGGCGCGACGCAGGTCGTCGGCTTCCCAGATCATGGGCATGCCGCTGCGGGTCACCCATTCACGGCGCGGGTCCACTTCGAAGAAGCGTTCTTCAAAGTAGCGGCGGGCCCACTCTTCGTCGGTGTAGCTCACCAGGCAGGTGCGGGCCGTGGAGCGCGCGTTGATGGCGCGCGCGGTGGCATAGACCATCGAATCGAAGCCCATGTCGAACAGCAGATGGCGCACGAGCATCTTGCGTTCAGCAGCGGTTGTGCAGGAAAGCAGCTCCACCAGAAGGTTGACGGTGCCACGCGGTGCTTCGTCGGGGCGCCAGACGGTCAGCTCTTCTTCGGTAAAGAACCGCACGTGCGACTGGATGGGCGGTTGTTCAGCGGCCAGTTCGAAATCCGGCAGGGCGGAATCGAACCGGAGGGTGGACGTGCGGTCCAGGTCTTGCGTATGCAAGAGGTCCATGCGTGGCTCCGGGATGTTCTGATTGTGCAAACAATCCCCCAACCGATGCCCTTGCGGGCTGCCGTTCCTGATGTGCGATGCGCGGGTCCCGACAACCGATGCTGCTGCGCACTGCCATGGTCTTTTGACCGACCGCCCAGTCCGGGAAAACGCAGTTCTGGTGCGCGTTTTGACGGGGCGGCGACGACAATGCGTACATTGAAGCGTGGCAGCCCATGTGCCGTCCACGTCCGCTTTGGACACAGAACGGACCGCTTCGGTCCGATGTGCTCAGTCAAAGGAAAGGTGCCGCAGATCAGGCGCTGGTCTGGCTTGCGCCGGTGGCCCAGCGCAGCGTCTCGGCCACCTCGCGGAAGAGCGTGCGGTCAATCGCGGCATCGAGCTGAACCTGCTCGTAGAGCTTGCTTGCAAGCCCCGGGTTGCCGTGCGTTTGAATGAGCTGCGCTTCGGCCAGTTTGCGGATGCGCTCGGCCATCTCGCCTTCGCCGCGTGCCACGACTACCGGCAGGGTGCCCTGGCCGCCGTACCACAGCGCAACGGCGTATTGCGGCGAGTACACGACCACCACGGCCAGCCGGATGCGGTCGGGCAGGGCGCTCCACTGCGCCTCGCGGGCAAGCTGCCGGCGCCGGGCGCGCAGGTGCGGGTCGCCTTCGTTCTCGCGGTATTCGCGGCGGATTTCTTCGGTCGTCATGCGCGCTTCCTTCATGTATTGCGCGCGCACCACCATGTAATCGGCCGCGGCCAGGACCAGCAGCATGATGGCCACGCAAGACAGCAGCACCAGCACCACGTGTGCGCCCACGTGCAGGATCTGCGCAGGCGACTGCCGGCCGGCCGAGAGCAGCGCATCGATGGCGCCGGCACCCACCACAAAGAGGATGCCAAGCAGACACAGCACCTTCAGCACCATCAGCCCGAGCCCCGCCAGATTGCGCATCGAAAACATGCGCGTCAGGCCATTGGCCGGGTTGAGCCGCGAAAGGTCGGGCGTGATCTTGGCCGGGCTCATCAGCGCGCCAACCTGCGCGAACGCGGTCAAGGCGGCGATCACCCCGCTGAGCGCGATGATGCCGACGGCAAGGCCTGCGGCATGGATGGCCAGATCGGCCACCAGCGGGCCGATGAGCTTGGCGGGCTCCGGCGCTGCCAGCACGCGGCCGAGGGCGGCGAGGCCGGCGCGGATGCTGTCCATCCACAAGGCGGGCGTGAGCGACAGCGCGCCCACCATGCATGTGAAGACGAGCGCGGACACCACTTCCTGGCTGCGCACGACTTCGCCGCGTTTGCGGCGGTCTTCCAGGCGCTTGCGTGTGGGCTGATGCGGCTTGTCGCTCATGGCCCGGCCGCCGGAAAGCCGAGCAGCTGCAACAGGCCGCGCATGCCGCTGTCGGTGTCGATGAACTGGCGCAGGGCGTCATACAGGAACTGCAGGAACAGCACCATCATCAGCATCGCCAGACCGCTCTTGATCGGCTGCGAGAACATGAAGATGTTCAACTGGGGCACCGACCGACTGATCGCGCTCAGGCCGATCTCCACCACGAGCAACAGCAGCACGATGGGCGCGGCCAGCTTGATCGTCCACGTCATGATCGAGTCGGCTTCTCGGATGGCGAACTGATCCAGCGCCACATGCACATCGGGCAGCAGCGCCTGCACCGGCCACACGCGGTACGACTCGAACAGCGCACCCAGCACCACGTGCAAGCCGCCACCCGTCAGGAACAGTGTGATGGCGAGAAAGCCCAGGAAGCTGGCGGTCGGGCCGCTCTCCTGCCCGGAGAGCGGATCGAAGAACGTGGCGTTACCCGTGCCGGTCTGGAAGTCGATCAGGTAACCAACGTTCTGCACGGCCCACAGCATGGCCGACGCGCCCATGGCAAGCAGCAGGCCAAGCGCCGCTTCCTTGATCAACAGCAGCATCCAGATGACTGGTGTCTGCTCGCCCAGCACGCTCAGCGGCACCAGCGGCGAAATGAACATCGCCACCACGGCAATCAGGCCGTTGCGCACCAGGCCCGTGAGCATGCGTTCGCCAAACACGGGCAGCACGAAGAACATCGGCAACAGGCGCGGCAGCACCAGCGTGACGCTGTGTCCCGTTTCCATCCAGCCACTGAAGGACGGGGTCATGTCGCGGGCGGCTCCTCGGCATCGGCAAGGCTGAGCGCGCGTGCGTAAGCCAGGGCGTTGTGGTCGTCGAGCTGGTCTTCGGCGCGCAGCTCGGCGCGGGCGGCGCTCCGGGCGCTGGCGCGCTCGGCCAGGTGCTGGATGCGGCTGCGTGCGGCTTCTGCGCGGCCGAAGGCGGTGCGCGCTTCCAGCAACTGTGTCTGGCCGCTTTGCAGCGATTGGCGCTGTTCCCGCAGCGTCGTCTGCACATTGGCCACGATATGCCGCAGCCGGGCTTGCTCGTAATGCGCGATTGCCAGCGTGTCCACCGTCAACGCCTCGCCCTGGGGCGCCGCATCGAGCAGCCTTGCGCGCTGCTGGCGGAAGTCGGTCTGCGTGCGGATCGATTGCAGCGACGCATTGACGGTCGCTTCCGCATCGCGCACAACGTGTGCGGCCTGAAGCGTGCGCGCCAGTGCCTTGCGGCGGCGGATGTCACGCACGCGGCGCAGGGTGGCCAGTGTCGTGTCCATAGCGTTCTACCAATTGGCGGGCTTCGGCCAGCACGTCTTCAAAGCGCACGCGCTCGTCGGTGCGCTGGGCGAAGAACTTGCGCATCGCATCGCGGGCGGCAACGGCGCGGTCGACGTCCGGATCGCTGCCGGCCTTGTACTCGCCAATCTGCAGCAGCAATTCGATTTCCTGATAGCGCGCGAGCCAGCGTCTAAGCTGGCCGGCAGTCTCCATATGCTCGCTATCGACCACGTTGGGCATAACGCGGCTGATGCTCGTCAGCAGGTCGATCGGCGGATATTGCCCCTCGGTGGCCAGCTTGCGCGTGAGCACGATGTGGCCGTCCACGATGGAGCGCACTTCCTCGGCAATCGGATCGGACTCTTCCTCGCCTTCCACCAGCACGGTGTAAAACGCCGTGATGGAACCCTTGGCGCCGGGGCCTGCGCGCTCCAGCAAGCGCGGCAGCATGGCAAACGTCGATGGCGGAAAGCTGCGCCGCGCGGGGGGCTCGCCGCTGGCAAGGCCGACCTCGCGTTGCGCACGGGCAAAACGCGTGAGCGAATCCATGAGCAGCAGCACGCTTTGCCCCTGGTCGCGGAAGTACTCGGCGATGGCGGTGGCGACAAATGCAGACTTGACGCGCTCCATGGCGGGGCGGTCGGAGGTGGACACCACCAGCACCGTGCGCGCGCGCGCCTGTTTGGGCAGATGGTGCTCGATGAACTCGCGCACCTCGCGTCCGCGTTCGCCAATCAGGGCGACCACGTTCACATCGGCACTGGCGCCGCGCGCGATCATGCCGAGCAGCGTACTTTTGCCCACACCGGCAGGCGCCAGGATGCCCACGCGCTGCCCCACGCCCACGGTGAGCAGCGCGTCGATGGCGCGTACGCCCGTGGCGAGCGGCTTGTCCACCAGCTGACGATCGAGCGGGTTGGGTGGCGTACCGTACGCGCTGGCACGCGTCACGGCCGCGACGGGCCCCGCGCGGTCCAGCGGCTGGCCGAAACCGTCGAGCACGCGGCCGAGCAGCGCCGGGCCGACCGGGAAACTGTGATCGCGCCCCGTGGGGATGACGGCGGTGGCAGCCGAGAGGCCGCTGGTTTCGCCCAGCGGTGTGAGCAAGGTGCCCGAGCGCGAAAAGCCCACCACCTCGGCCAGCGTGTCCGGCGTGCCGGGCGTGCGCAGTTGGCAAATTTCGCCCAGCCGCGCTTGCAGGCCGGAGGCGCTGAGCAGCAGCCCGACGGCGCGCGTGACGCGGCCTTGCGTCTGGATCGGTGCAAAGCGATCAAGTGCCTGCGAGAGTTCGGCCTCCAGCGCTTGGGCATCAAATACTCCACCCAAGGCGTCACCCCATGCGCGGCTCCAGTCGGGCAGCGCGCTCTGCGGATCAGGCGAGGTCATTGGCCGTCTCCGGTCAGCGCCTTACGCAGCGCGGCGAGCTGGCTGTCGACACCCGCATCGATGGTGCCCGACGGGGTCTGCACGGAGCAGTCGCCGTAGCGCAGCGCGGGGTCGCCCGTCACGCGAATGGTGCGTCGCTCCAGATGGTCGCCTGGCAGCGCCGCAAGCACCTCTTGCATCATGTGCACACGCCCGGGATGCACGCGGATGTGGAGATACGTCTCGTCCTGCAGATACTGGGCGATGCGCTTGGCGGCGCTCAGCATGATGGCGCGCGGGTCGGCGTCGGCCACGATTTCGGAGACGGCGCGTACCACCAGTTCGGCCATCTTGCCGCGTGTGGCCTGCAGCATGGCCGCTGCCTGCAGCACGGTCGCGTAGGTGGATTGCGCGGCCTCGGTACGCCCAGCCTGGAAACCATCGTCATAGCCGAGCTGGCGCTGTTCGGCGTATTGCCGCTTGGCTTCGGTTTCGTGGCGTTTGCGGTCGGCCTGCGCGGCGCCAAGCAGCGCCTCGGCGTCGAGCAGCGCGGTGTATTCGCGCTCCTTGAGCACCTTGCGCTCACTGAGGATTTGCAGGTGTTCGCTGCTGATCAGAAAAGCCAGTCCCATGCCGGTAGCTGTTCAGGAATGAAGCAAAGGAAAACGAGGTCGGCCACCTGCTGCCACTGTTGCGCGTTCAGCGTGTAAGGCGCGCGCTCGAACGCTGCGCGCGCGAACGTCAGTGCCAGGCGCTGGCCGTGCTCGGGTGCCGCACGCATCGTCAGGTCGATCAGCAGGCGGGCGCCGCGCTCCTGCAAGACATCGATCACCTGTCGCGGTGTGTTGGCATACGGCGACAGGCTTTCCGCCACCGCATCGAAGGCGGCCGCATGCTGCAGGGCCGACTCCATCAGCGGCCTGCCCAGCGCCAGGTGAAGCACGCGCGTCAGGCGCTTGCCTGCCATGTCTTCAATCCAAGCGCGGTGCAGGACGATGCCGCAGGCGGTGGACAGTTGCGCCAGCGCCTGACGCGGCAGCAGGCACAGCCGTGCCTCGCGCGAATCCACATCGGCGATGAAGCCATCCAGCGCGGGCTCGTGCCGGCGCAATTCCTGCATCAGCACGCGCCGGCCCTGCGGGCCGAAGCGATCCCAGTTGCGAAAGCGCGCCGGCCATTCGGCGGGCAGCCAGCTGGGGTGCAGCGCCCGGTCAAAGTGCAGGTTCCACGCGCACAGCAGACGCGCCAGGCGGGCGCTGTCGGGCGTGAGCATGCCGGCGGTGGTCATTGTTGTGGTCAGCCGGCCTGGTCGCCGTCATTGGCAAACTGCCCCGCACGACGTCCGCCCAGGCCACGCGCCCCGGGCCAGCGGGGCTCCCAGCCGCGGCGCAATGCCGTGGCCAGCGCCGCCAACACGCCCAGCACGATCAGCACGCCCACCAGCCAGACGAGCGGATTGCGCGCATTGATCAGCAGATACGGCGACGTGGCTGCGCGCGAGCGGCGTTCGTTGGCGCCCAGATCGGTACCTTGCAGCACGAGCGAGACGTTGTCGTAATTCAGCCCCTCGATGCTGTGCGCGACGAGGTCTTTGACCATCGGCGTCATGGCGCGCAGGTTCACGCCGTCGCGGTACTTGATGTAGACCGCCGCGGAGGAAGGCCGCACCTTGTCGGACAGCGGATCGTTCTCGGGAATCACCACGTGCACACGTGCGGTGACCACACCATCCATGGCCTGCAGCGTGCGCGAAAGCTCTTCCGACATGCCGTAGAGATAGCGCACGCGCTCCTCTGCCGGGGTCGCGACCAGACCCTGCTTGCGGAAGATCTCGCCCAGGCGTGCCAGCGGTTCGCGCGGCAGGCCTTGTGCACGCAGCACGTCCAGCGCCTGCCCCATGTCGGAGTCGTCGACCAGCACCTGCCAGCCGTGCTCGTCCACGGCTTCCTTGCGCGCGCCGATGCCGGCGTTGCTCAGGGCGGACAGCACTTCGTTGGCCTGCGGCTCGCCGAGGTTGGAGACGAGCTCCTTGTCGCAGCTGCAGAGGAGAAGGGCGGCGGCGCATGCCAGCCCAAAGCGCAGCCAGCGGGCCGAGCCGGTAGGGATTGCCATCATCATTGACTGGAGTTGTGCAGCAGCGATTTCAGGGTGCCGTTGGCGGCGTTGGCGAGGCCGTAGTTCATCTGCAGGTCGGCGGTGGTGGATGCGATCAGCAGGCTGGCCTCGGTATTCGCAGCGCTCATCTGCATGATGTCGCCGCTTTGCGAGGCGCGATGCACCTGCGTGATCTTGTCTTCCAGATCGGCATAGCGGTTTGCCACGTCCTTGCCGTAGCGCCGCAGCTCGACCATCACGCCGGAGCTAGATGCGGGCGCGCTGGCGTGGGTGGAAGCGTTCGACATGGCAGCGTTGGCCATCATGGCGTCGAACTGCTGCACGTCGGCCGCCTGGTGGGGCGCGGTGTGTGCGGCGGCCTGCGCAGTGGGGGCGGAGGCGTTGAGGCTCGGTGCGATCGCTGCGGCCGCGATTTCAGTCGACATGGTGTGTTCTCCTGACGAGGGAAGGGATGGCCCCCGGGGAAAGGGAGGATGTCCCGAAACAAAGGGAGGACGCAGCAGTGCCATCCTCCCTTTGTGTGTTACTGGGGACGCGAGCCCTCGGACGCCAGCTGCTTGAGGTTTTCCGCGTTGTGCTCCTGCGTGGTGCACAGCATGGTGGTCAACTGTCCGTCGCTGCTCACCTTGGCGAGCTGCATCTGGATCTTGTTGTTCTCCTGCATTTGGTTGATGGTGTCCTGGCTCGAAGCCGCCGGGTTGTTGGTGGTGTTGCCGATGTTCACATCGAAAGCCATGGTTTTCTCCAGGTCGGTCTAGGGGGAAATGCGCCTCGTAAGAGGCAACGGTTGCTCGCCATGCCGGCAGGCCGGCACGAGCGCACAAAGGGTTTCAAAGGTGTGGGCGATTGGCCTCATTGCGTGGGTGCTGCTGCCGGTGCTGAAGCGGATGCGAGCCCGGGCGCGCTGGCTGTATTGACCGCACTGGCAGCAGCGTCCGGCGCGGCCGGGGCGCTCGCCGCCTGCAAATCCACACCCCCACCCTGGATCGGCCGCACAAACGCCGTACCGCCGTGGTCGAACGTCACACCCGTGGTGGAGATCTGCCGGATCACGTCGCCGTCGGGCATGCGGGACCCCTCGAAGTAATGCTGCCCGTCGCGCGTGGTGACAAAGCGCATGCCGTCTTCATCGGCATACACGCCCACGATGCTGTTCTTGGCGATGTCCACGTTCTGGCCCACCTCGACAGGGCCGCCGTCCTTGTACTGCACGTTGTCCACGACCTCGATGGCGGGGCGTGCGTCCCGCGCAAATACGCGCAGGTGATCGCGCACCCGGTAATCGTTTGTCTCGCCGGACACGACCACGCGGCCGTGTCCGGCGTATTCCACTTTGAGCCGACCATCGCTCACGAACTGCTGCGCGGTGGCCAGCAGATCGCCCACCACATAGATCTCGCCCAGCGTGAGCTTGGGGATACGCGCGGCGCGTTCGCCGATCGTCTTGCGGTCGGCCTGCGTTTCGACGTACCCACTTGCTTGATACGTGCCATCGCTCATCGGGGCCACTACGATTTCACGTGGATTGCCCAGCGCCTGTTGAATCTGCGCGATGCGCTCGGCGGTGGATTCGCTGCGAAAGCGGAACTCGCCGCGAATGGCCAGCACCGCCGCCAGCAGCGTGATCATGGCCAGCACGCACCACAGCGCCACCAGTGCGGGCGCGGCGCGGGAGCCTCGGCCACGCAGAAAGCGCCCCACACCCGCCATGTCGATCAGCCAGCGCACGCCGCGTTCGCGCACGGGGGCGGGCGGTTCCTGCACCGCTGTTGCGGTGCCGCCGATGCGCTCGACACCAAAGCGGATGGGCCCAAGGTCCACCGCATCGCTCGGTGACAGCGTGCGCCGTACACCTTGCGGCAGCGGCGCGCCGCCCAGTTGCACGGGCGTGGCTTCCGCACCGGCGGGCGTGTCGGCGACATTGCGCACGGCCACGGCAATGTCGCCCACCTCCAGGCACAAGTGGCGGCCTGCTACGGCGCGGTCCGGCAGGATCACATCGCAGTCGGCCGATGAGCCGACCCAGTTCTGCCCGCGCTTGAGCGGCATCGAGCGCCCATACAGCGGCCCGCTCAGGAAGCGCAGGCTCCACGGCGATTTAGGCAGCGAGGCGGTCGGTTGCATACGGCGTCTTCAGCAGAGTGGCGACGGGGCGCGGCGCCTGCGTGGCGGGTTGATCTGCCGCCGGCGATGTGGGTGACGGAGGCGCCGATGGGGCGGCTGGCGCATCGCTGCTCGGCACCGGCAGCGGGCGGGGCGCATTCGGGCCTTCCATCGGCTGCGGGAAGGCAGGCACATCTGCCTCCGCGAACGGCGTGGTGGCCAGCCGCGGCGTCAGCAGATAGAAGCGCTCCATGTGCTTGCCAGACTTGGTCGTGTACTTGAACAGGTTGCCGAGGATGGGGATGTCCGACAGCAGCGGCACACCGCTCTTGGTGAAGCGCTGCTCGTCGGCGTTGAAGCCGGCAATCAGCAGGCTCTTGCCTTCCTCCACCATGGCCTGCGTGACGATGGCGCGCTGCTGGATCACGGGCAGGTTCTGCACGGTGTCTTGCGTGACGTTGCCGTCGTCGATGCTGATGCTGAGCATCACGCTCTTGTTGCCGTTTTCATCCACCACCAGCGGCGTCACCTTCACGCTGGTGCCGGCTTGCACGGTATAGAGCGACGAATCCTGAAAGCCGCTGACCGGGATGTAGAACTGCGTGAGGTTTTCCAGAATGGCCTCGGTGTTGTCGAGCGCCAGCACCTTCGGTTTGGCCTGCGTCTGGGCGTTGCCGCTCTGTGTCAGGGCGTTGATGCGCGCCAGCAGGTAGTTGCGCAGGCTGCCACCAATGGACGCGGTCAGCGCAATGCCGTTCGGCGTGCTTGGTCCGGTCGAGCCCTGCTCGGTGCTGCCCACGCTGAAGGTGAGCGGCGGGTTCTGCCCGTTGCCCGATTGGAAGTCGCCGTGCGTGGTGTGCAGGCGCCAATCGACGCCTAGGCTGTCGAGCGAATCGGCGCTGATGTCGATGATGGTCAGGCTGATTTCCACCAAGCGCGGGCGGATGTCGAGCGACGAGATCACCTTCTGATACTGCGCCAGCCGCTCGGGCAGGTCGCGAATCACTACCGAGTTGATGCCGGGGTCTGGTTCGATGCGCGGCAGGTCCGGCCCCGGGCCGTTCGACGCCAGCAGCGGCGGGCCGGAATCGGCAGGGGGCTCCGTGTAATTGCTGGTGTCGATGCGCGGGATGCTGAGCATGGCGCCCTGGCCGAGCTTGACCTGCCGCGTGGCACTGCCCAGGCGCGGCGCCGCGCTGGTGCTCGACGTGCTCGACCCTTGCCCGTAGAGGCGCCGCAGGATGGTGGCAATGCCAGGCACGGTCACCGAGCGGCCCGAGCGGTTGACCTGGAAGTCCGTCGCCCATGCGTATTTGAGCGGAAAGGCGCGAATCTCCGCGCGCTCGCCCGAATGCGCGCCATCGCCCACGCTGGAGATGGATTGCTTGACCAGTTCGACATAGCGGCGCGGGCCGGACACATACACCGTGCTGTCCTTGTCGCTTACCAGGAGCGGAAAACGTTTGTCCGTGATCTGCATCGACTGCAGCACCTGGCCGACCTGCTCGGCGCTGCCTTTCGGGATGGGAAAGACCTGCGTCTGTGCCTCTTCTGCGCGATCGATGTAGAGGAACGAGCCGTCGTAATACCAGGTGAGCCCGTAGGTGGCGCACACCGTGTTGAGCGTGCTGGCGGGCGAGCCGGAGAAGCGTCCGCTGATCGTCGCGTCAATCTTGCTGTCGACCACGGCCGTGACGCCCTGCGCGGCGGCCAGCTCGCGCAGGAAGTCCGTCAGCCGCTTGTTCTCGGCCACGATCTGGTAAGGGCGATTGCGCCAGTGCAGCTCGGCCGCAGCAGCCGAGGTGGACAAGTCGACGGTACAGCAGGCCAGCAGTGCGGCGAGGCACAGGAGACGGTGCGGGTTCACGAAGAGGTGCTCAAGAAAGGTGGATGAAGACTGCGTGCTCAAAGCAGGCCGGGACGGCCCGTCAAAACGAGTTCCAATGCACCGCCGGCATAGCGCAGCAGTTCCTGGCCGGCCCATCCGGCCATGAGCAGCACGGTCACCATCACGGCGATCATCCGCACCGTGAGGCCGATGCTCTGGTCCTGGACTTGCGTGACGGCCTGCAGCACAGCGATCAGCAACGCCGAGATGCCGGCCACCAGGATCACCGGCAGCGACAGCACCAGCACGAGCGTGAGCGCGTGGCGCGTGATCTCGATCACGGTGGCGGCGTTCATCATGCGGTGGCTCCGGCGGCGGCCGCAGGGTCGGCCTTGGGGCGATCCTCGGGCGGGTTGCGCACCCAGCCGACGGTGTGCAGCTGCACGTCGGCTTCGATTTCCTGCAGGGAGACGACCGGCAGGTCGGGCAGGGTCGCTTCGATCAGGCGGCGCACATAGGCGCGGCACGTCATCGCCACCATGATGGCGGTGCGTGGTTGGCCCGCCGTTGCCTCGCCGTGGCGCACCGCTTCGGTCACGTTCTGGACCTGGTCGGCAATGTTGGTGCGGACCTCGCGCGAGAGCCCGAGCAGGTTGCCCTGCTTGGTGCGCACCACCGCATCTTCAATGCGTTCCTGCAGGCTTTGCTCGAACAGCACGACGTTCAGCGAGCGGTCGGGCCCGCAGAAGTGATCGGTGATCTGCCGGCGCAGGTCCATGCGCACCAGTTCCACCAGCATGGTCACGTCGTCAGGCTCGTGCGGCGAGCGGGCGATGAGGCTTTCGAGGATCGTGTTCAGGTTGCGGATGGGGATGCCTTCGTCCAGCAGGCGGCGCAGGACGTCGGTCACGCGCTGCAGCGGTACGAGGCGCGTCAGTTCGCCGACCAGCTCGGCGCGGTCGCGGCGCACGAGCTGCAGCATGTTCTGCACTTCCTGGATGCCGACCATCTGCGCGGCATGGCGGCGGATCACGGCCTCCACGTGCCGCGCCACGACCTGCTCGGGCTCGAGTGCCTGGCCCCATGCAGCCTTGGCGGTCTCATCGGCCTGCGATGCCGGCATCGTCATCCACCACGCGTGGGTGAATGGACCGAACGCTGCGGTGCTTTCTGCGTCCACGCCGGCGGGCGGCGCGGCCTCCGTCCAGAGGCGATGCGCGACCTGCAGCGTGCCCTCTGAGGCAAACACGTCCTGCACGTAGATGCGGTAGTGATTGGGAAGCGTCTGCGCGCTGTAGGTCAGGTGCACGCGCGGAAACACCAGGCCGATGTCGTCTTCCACGGCCGCCTTGGAGCGTGCCAGCGCGTTCTGCAGCGGCACCAGCTTGATGTCCTTGCGCAGGTTCTCGGCAAGGCGCACGGCCACCGGCGCGGCAATGCCCGCCGCCGCAGACACTTCTTCGGGGCGGCCCGGCTGCGCACCAACGCCCTCGGCGCCGACCGACAGCAGATTCAGGATCGGCGGCGCCTGGCGCTCGCGCAGGAAGTGGATCGCGCTTGCGCCTGCCAGCAAGGCCAGCGACAGGAATGCCCACTTCGGCATGCCCGGCACCAACACAAACGCAAACAGCACCAGGGCGCCCATTAGCAGGCCGCGCGGGTGTGCGGCGATCTGCGCACCGATCAACTGACCGAGGTGGCGGTCGTTCATCTCGCGCGACGACACGCGCGTGGTGACCACCCCCGCCGCAATCGACACCATCAGCGAGGGAATCTGCGAGGCCATGCCGTCGCCGACGGTGAGCACGGCATAGCGGTGCAGCGCATCGGCCACCGACATGTCGTGCATGAGCGCGCCCACCGCAATGCCGGCCAGAATGTTGATGACGGCGATGAGGATGCCGGCAATGGCATCGCCCTTGACGAACTTCATCGCGCCGTCCATGGCGCCGTGCAATTGCGATTCCTGTTCGAGCAGCTCGCGGCGGTGCTTGGCCTGATCCGACGTGATGATGCCGGCGCGCAGGTCGGCGTCGATGCTCATCTGCTTGCCGGGCATGGCATCGAGCGTGAAGCGCGCGCCCACCTCCGCCACACGTTCCGAGCCCTTGGCAATGACCACGAACTGCACGATCGCGATGACGGTGAACACCACGCCGCCCACCACAACGTTGCCGCCCACCACCAGCTTGCCGAACGTGTCGATCACGTGGCCGGCGTTGGCCTGCAGCAGGATCAGCTTGCACGAGGCGATGTTCAGCGACAGCCGGAACAGCGTCGTAAACAGCAGCAGCGACGGAAAAGAAGAGAACGCCAGCGCCGAGGGCAGGTAGATCGAGATCGTCAGCAGGATCACGCTCGCCGCCAGGTTGAGCGAGATGAGCCCGTCGAGCACGACCGTGGGCAGCGGCAGCACGAACAGCGCCACCACGGACCCGATGAACAGCGCGATGAGCAGGTCATAGCGCAGCAGGCCGCTGGCAAACGCAGCATGGCCTGGGTCGGACCGCAGTTTGGCGAGGGCTTCCTGCGCGTTGGGGATGCTCGGCATGGCCTTCCTAACCTTCCTTATCTGTTGGCGGCGTGCAGGGCACGACGGGGCAGCAGCGCCTTGAAGAACGCTGTCCTGCACATGCGGTGCAGGGCGTGCTGCAAGGCGAGCCCAGTGTAAGAGCGGCCCTTCGCGGCGCCGCGTCCGAACTCACGTAACGGCAGCAGGTCGGGTTTGCGACGGTTACGAGAACGAGTAGCGGGCGTGGGGGGGCATCGGCACTACAGTGGCTCCGTTTTCCAGCCACCCTCCCAACGAGCCGCGAGCCGCGAAAGAACGTGAAGCGAGAGATGCCCGTGTCGGTCACTGACCTCGCGCAGGCCGAAGGACTCCTGCGCCTGGACAGCGGCGTTGCGCGGGCCCAGTCGTGGGCGTACGTGCAGGCGCATGGCGACGTGCCGCTGCCGCTGGTGCAGGTTGGTACCGAGCGTTGGCGGTTGCGCTGGACGCCGCTGGGCGCGGATGCGGCAACGCAGCCGGATGCGCCGCTGCCGGGTTGGCATGCATTGCGTTTTGCGGTGGGCAAGCATGAAGGCTGGCTGCTGGCGGACGTGGCATTGGCCACGCGCCTGGCCGATGACGGCGTGCAGCCCGATGTGCCGCATGCCATCTTCTGCGCGCTGGCGGCCGATGCGCTGGGCAACGTGTCGCGCGCGGTGGAGACGCAGTTGCGCCAGCCGGTGCGCTGGCAGCCAGACGCCACCATGCGCCCGACCACTGCATGGCTCATGCAGCACGCCGTGGGCTTTACCGTGGGCACCGACGACGGCGCCACACGCGGCAGCGGCGCCATCGCCATGGATGACCTTGCCGGCTGGCAGCGTTGGCAGCAGGCATTGGAGGAAGTGACCAGTGCAGAAGCGCACCGCGACGCGCCTGCGAACACCGCGAACCGCGCCCCGCAATGGATGGAACGCCTGGCGATCGGTGTGCATTTCTCGATCGGGCAGACGCAGCTGCGCGCCTCCGAACTGCGTGGCGTGGCCAAGGGCGACATCATCGCCATCGAGAAATGGACTTCGCGCGGTGCGGCGCTGGAGTGCGTCGGCACGGTGCCGGGCATTCCCACGCTGGGCATCGCCGCGCATGCACTCGGCAAACAAATCATGGTGGACGCCGTCCGCCACACGGAGCGCGACATGCCCGATGAGAGGAACCCCGCCAAACCGGTGCAGGCCAAGGGCTTGCCCGGTGCGGCCACAGCAGGCGCCCCGGTGGCCTCGTTTGACGACATCGAGGTGCTGACCACGTTTGAACTGGCCGAGCAGGCGCTGCCGCTGCACGTGCTGCGCAATCTGGCGCCCGGGCAGGTCATCGAGCTGGAGCAGCCGCTGAACCACACGACCGTGCAGATCCGCGCCAACGGCACCCTGGTGGGCAGCGGCCAACTGGTGGCCGTCGGCAACCGGCTCGCCGTGCGCGTCGCCGCCTTCGTGCACGACACGCCAGACCATGCCTAGCCTGCCGAATCCCGTACCGATGATCGCGATGATCGTCGCGATCGGGCTGATCCCGTTCGCGGCACTCATGGTGACGTGCTACACCAAGCTGGTGATCGTCTTCGGGCTCACGCGCAATGCGCTGGGCATCCAGCAGGTGCCGCCCAACCTCGTGCTCAACGGCATTGCGCTGATCCTGACGCTGTTCATCATGGCCCCGGTGGGCGGCGACATGGTCAACAACCTGAAGGGCCGCAACTTCAATTCCGGCGCGCAGTTCAGCGTGGACGACGTCATGGCCATCGTTGACGCGGGCGTGCCGCCCATCAAGGCTTTCCTGCAGAAGCACACGCAGGAGCGCGAGCGCAATTTCTTCCTGAAATCCGCCACCAACATCTGGCCCAGCGGGCGTGCCCAGAACCTGCAGGCGGATGACCTGACGGTGCTGGTGCCGAGCTTCACGCTGACCGAACTCACCAAGGCGTTCCAGATCGGCTTTGTGGTCTACATCGTCTTCGTCATCGTCGATCTGCTGGTGGCCAACGTGCTGCTGGCGCTGGGCATGCAGATGATCTCGCCGACGACGATTTCGGTGCCGTTCAAGCTGCTGCTGTTTGTCATGCTGGACGGCTGGGCCGTGCTGATCCACGGGCTGGTGCTGTCGTACCACTGAACCGTCAACACGGAAGGGGCAGCCATGCGGTTTCGTGTCTTTTTCGGCGTGCTGATGTCCGTGGTGGCGTTTGCCGCCGGCCCGGCACATGCGGGCCCCGCGCTTTCCGCCGCGGAGTTTGCACAGGTGGCACAGCAGTGCGCACCGCGCGTGGATGTGATGACGCTGGCGGCGCTCGTGCGAACCGAGTCCGGCTACAACCCCTACGCGATCGGCGTGGTGGGCGCGCGGCTCGCGCGGCAACCGGTGTCGATGGAAGAAGCGCAGGCGACCATTCAGATGCTTGAGCAGCGCGGCTACGACTTCAGCCTGGGCCTTGCGCAGATCAACCGGCGCAACCTTGCCCGCCTGGGCGAGACCACCGCCACGGTGCTCGACCCGTGCCGGAATCTGGCCGCCAGCCAGCGCATCCTGGGCGAGTGCTTCACGCGGGCCACGCGCAGCACGGCCATCGAACAGCAAGCCTTGCGGCATGCGCTGTCCTGCTACTACTCGGGAGGCTTCAGCGTGGGGTACCGAGAAGGCTACGTGAGCCGCGTGGTGGCCAACGCGCAAGCGGGCGTGCCGCCGATCGACGTTGCCCCCGCACGCGTGCAGCCGATCCCGCTGGCGGAGCCGTCGCGGCGCGTGCAGGCCGCTGCAGCGCCCATGCCAGCGCCCACGCCGTCGCCGTTGTCCACACGCCCGATGACATCGTCCGCACGTTGCACCGCCGGACGGCAGGTCATGCTTGTCAGTTGCGGCCGCGGGACTTGCGTGCGCTGCCTTGGGCACTGAGCGGAACATCGGACCGCACGCGTCCGATCTCGTTCTCATTCGGCAATGGACAGCGGCATAGGCAACCACAAGACTACGCAGAGCCATTGCGGTTTTTCCGGGAACCCACCATGACGAGTGCCAGCGACAACGCCGGAGCTTCCTACTTCACGCCCCAGTCGGCCACCGCCGGGCTGCATGATGCCGTGCACATGCGCACGCTGGGCGGCGTTCTGTTGTTCGACGACCAGAAGATCATCACGCGCCAGCCGCCGCACACGCTGGCCGTCCATGCGCCGCAGCTCGCCGCGCAGCTGGCCGCCAGCATGCAGCCGTATCAGCGCCGCCAGAAGGTGCAGGAGGTGCTGACCAGCATCGGCTTCGACAGCTTCGAGTACAGCGTCGCGCGCATGATTTCCGGCACGGTGGAAGTGCTCTCCAGCCTCACCACCTACGGCAAGCCTGACTGGATCCATCGCTATTTCTCGCAGCGTTACCACGAGATCGATCCGTGCCTCAAGCGGTGCCTGGCCAGCGGCACACCGCTGGTGTGGGATGCCGATGACCTTGCTGCGTGGACGGATCGCACCCCGGGACTCGCCCGCATGCAGGCGTATCTGCTGGACTGCGCGGCCTTTGGCGTGTCGAGCGGCGTGACGTATTGCTGGCCGGCCCCGGAGGGGCGGGCGCGCGTGGTGGTGCGCTTTCATTCCAGCAACCGCAACCGGCGCTGGATTTCTGACGCCGTGATCGGTCAGGCGCTGGCACTCGGCATGGCGGTGCATGAATACCAGAGCGCCTACGAGCTGGTGCCGAGTCGACCGCTGCCCGGCGATCCGCATCTCTCGCCGGTGCAGCAGCGCATCCTGGATTGCCTCATCAAGGGGATGACCGATCGCGAGATCGCCCAGCTGCTCGAACTCACCACGCACAACGTCGACTACCACCTGCGCCGCCTGCGCGCCTTGTTTGGCGTGACCACGCGCGTGCAACTGGTGAAGGCCGCCTGCTACGGATAGGGTGCGCGTCAGGCCAGCATGGAGTGCATGAAGCCCAGGTGGTCGTCGACGAGCACCGTGCTTCCGCACGGCGCGGTGGTCGGTATCTCAATGTGGGCGGGGGCCGGTGTGACGGGCGTGCCCTTGTCGGTCAGCACACCGAGGCCGGGCACCGACAGGAGCTTCGACTGCGGGGCCGGTGCGCTTTCGGTGTGCGTGCCGCCCAGCGCCGATACCACCGCACGGACGACCGGATGGCAGTCGACCTTCGGGTACACCAATGCAGTATGGATCTGCGGGGCGTCCCACGCCAATTGCACGCGCACGAGGTCCGGCGGCAGCGCGGTATGTGCCTGGCCCACCTGCAGGGTGACGGCGATGCCGCTGGCAGCCAGGTCGCTGGCGCCGGCAGCGTCGGGCGTGATCAGCAGCGGACCGGGCGTGGCGCCATGTCGGCCACACCAGTGCGTCAGGGCGCCGAACAGGCCGTCGTGCAAGGCGGCGTCCAGCGCGATGGGCACGTTATCGAGCTGCCAGGCGTCCACCACGTTCTGGCGGGCCAGCCAATGGTTGACCGAGACCACCAGCGTTACGCGCTCGTAGGCGACCGACACCTGGTCCAGACCGTTGTGCACGGGCACGTAGCCCGCAATCAGCCCGGCGTGCAACACGCCGCGCATGACGTTGGCAACGATGCGTTCCGGCGCCATGACCAGCATGTCGGCGCGCATGCCGGGCGCGCTTGTCGACAAGGCCGTCACCACGCGCTGGAGTGCCGCAGGCATGCCGGGCATCAGCGACGACTGCGTGTAGGCGAATGTCAGCGGCGTACGGGGTTCGGTCTGTAGCTTGGCGTCGGCTTCGGTCTGGCTGGTGTCCGGCTGGACGATGCGCCGGGCCAGCGTGTCGGCCTGCTGGAGCAGGGCCCGCGCCTCGGTCAGCAGCCTGCGCCCGGCCTCGGTCAGCTTGAGGCGCTTGCGCTCGCGCTCGAACAGCATCACACCCAGCGCTTCTTCCAGGCGGATGATCTGCCGGCTGAGCGGCGAGGCCGAGATATGCAGGCGTTCAGATGCTTGAGCAATGTTCTCGGTCGTGGCAACCGTAACGAAATAGCGAAGCTGTCGCAGATCCATGCGCGTACACATCGTGGAAACAGAGGCGGTGATCCGCCCCGCTAGGGTATGTCTTCAAGACTTGGGCAGTTGTCCGGCTTTTCGTAGGGCGCCGCTGCTCAAGGGCCTGCGAAAACGATAGCGCGTTGGCTTATGGGGCGTGCGCGCTTTCTTGCGACGATTGTCGGGTTCCTGCCATTGGGCATGGCAAAAGCGTGGGCATGGGTTTGCGGCGCAATAGCCAAAACCGTAGTCCTTATGCTGAAAAGGCATGGGCGCCGGGGCTTACGTCATATGAGGGGCGGCTTTGCCGGCGTGAAAGTGCGCGACGCGCTTCCCCGGCAGGCTCCCTGGCACGCTACGCCAGCCCTCCCGGGCCTACGGTGCGTGACGCATCGTTTGACAACAGCCGGACCAGCCGCACGATTTCTCGGAGGCACCGTGCGTGCGGGCCGCTGCCAGAATCGACGGATCGCTTTTCTTGCTGGTCAGGAGCCCGTCATGCAACGCGACGCTTCGAGCAAACCGCGCCGGAAGGCGTATATCGCCTTCATTGTGGTTGGCGGCGCTTTCCTGGTGGGCGTCGTCATCTGCTGGGCCATTGCGCTCCATATCCTGCGCACTCAAGTACGCGCATCGACGCCGCTGATGGCGGTGGTGGGCATGGGCTGGGCGGTGCTCACCATGACGCTGTCGATGGTGCTGACGATGCTCGGAGCGCGGGTGCGTGCGGCACGGCTGGGCGCGCGGCGCGGGCACGTCGTGATCAGCGGGTACGACCCCGCGTTGGCGCGGGACCGACTGATCGTGGAAGGCGAGGGCGTCGAGGCCGTCGGCGAGACTGATGTCGAAATCACCTCCGTGCTGCCGGCGGTCGTCACAGCCATCAGCACGCTCATGCTCGCGGTGATCACCATCGGTTTGTTCTGGGTTGGCCGCACGACGCCCATGGGCGTGTTCATCGGCGGCCTGCTTTGCTACTTCATGTCGAACTGGGTGTACCGCATGTGGCCGCGCCGAAAGGCCGATGGCGGCACCGCAGCGTCGTCAGGGCGTCAGTAATCGATGCGTGCCTGGCCGCCGGCCAATTCCGGGTGGGCGGCCAGGATGGCGCGCGCATCGCCCATCGGCTTGCGCTTCGTGAGCGTGCTGGTGAGCGTGATGCGATAGATCTGCCCCGGCGCCACGGTGCTCAGGTCCTGCCCGGGCTCGTAGCGGACCACGCGGCCGTGACGGCCCACATAGACCTTGTCCGGCGTGTAGTAGCGATAGCCATGCGCCGCTGCATCCCACGCGCACCACACGGATTCGTAAGGCGTGTGCCGGGTGGTGCAGTGGTAAGGGAGGATTTCGATGCAGGAGCCAAGAGGAACCCACCAAAAGCGGAGACGTTGTGCTGGCTTCCGGTTTTCGCGCCGATCCCTGCATCTCTTATCGTCGGACTTATCAGCGCGACCACCGCAACGAAGGATCGCTGATAAGCGCTTCCAGTCCACTGCTCGAATAAATATCCGCTTGCAGCATTGCCTCGCCAGTTGGGTTAGTCACGCCTCCCAACACCTGTTGGATCGTGGTCACAGCGTTGGATGGGTCCATCACGCTCTTGTGTGCCGCCTCGACGTCATTCAGGGCCGCCAGAGCGTTGTCACGCAGGCCCGCCAGATTCGGCGTATGCGTGATCGCCACATCGATCACGCCCTGGCGCTGCACTTGAGTAGCGTCCCGCATGAGCGGCTCCAGTTGGTTCAACTGGTTGAATCCCCACGTCATGTGCTGCGTGGCCTGCGTTTGCAGGGCACCGCCGAGGTTCTGCATGTTGCCGGCGGCAGCGCCATCCTGCTGGAGCGTTTGCCGGGTGGTCTTCAGCACGTCCAGGTCATGCGTCAGGTTGATCAGCGCGGCGTTGTTCTCCGGACTGCCGGGCAGATGTTGCGCGACTGCCTGCATGTCGTGTCGGGTCTGGTCCAACAGCGGCGCAACCGTGTTGTGCGCATAGCTGTCGGTGTCCATCACCGTGTAGGGGCTGCTGTTCTGTGCACCGACGATGTTCCTGACCTCGTCCGCGCGCTGGGTCTCGACTTGGAAGTCGGCCAGGAAATCTGCCGGCTTGCCGTCCGCCATGTAGTTCCGGACACTCGTCTTGATGGCTTCACTGCCGCTGTTGGCCTCTGCGTTGACCACGTCCTGGAACTGCTGCGTCTGCGAGCGGACCTCGCGCAGCATGTCGGTGTCGAGCTTGCCGGCACGCGCCTGGGCGACCAGCGTGCGGCACGCATCCTCAGCGGCGCTGACCTCTTGGCGCTCACGGTTGACGGCCTCCATGGCCGCGCTGGCGCCAGGCTCGGACGTCTTCGTGGCGAGCAGGTTTGCGGTCGTGAGCACTTGCGAGGGCCCGCCGTTCAGCGGATGCGAGGCGTTGAAGGTCCTCAGCGTGTTCAGCGCGGCCGTGGTTTCCGGCGCCGGCGCGTGCGCTTTCCAGTAGCCGATGCTGGCTCCGTCGATCATCGTCATGATGGGCTCGTGTAGAAAAATGACCGACCCAGTCTAGTCACGCTCCGGCGGCAGCAGGCCTACGAACATTCCGAGCCCGCGCAGCTGGATGCGTCGCGCGGCTGACCGGTTTGCTTTTTTGTTTTAGGGCCGAGCAGCGTTGGATGGTGTCCGAAGCGCACACGCGTTTCAGAACGCAAAATATGTACACAAAAAACGTATGGAATTGTTGACAGAAAAAGGGCAGCCCTCCAAGATTCCGGCAAATACGCGGCATCACGCCGCATGAATGCTGGCGAATGGAACCCGCCCCATCCGCCTAAAGCACGCTCCCGGCATTGACACGGGGGCGGCCCCAGGAGACAGACAATGCGCCAATCCCCCGGCCAACCCTCGCCCACTTCGTCGACAATCACCGGCGCCGTTGCAGATCCCGTCAACGAATTTCTGCCCCTGCCGCGCCTGTTCGCGCTTGGCCTGCAGCACCTGCTGGTCATGTACGCCGGGGCGATCGCCGTGCCGCTGATTGTCGGCAATGCGCTTGGCCTGTCGAAGAGCGATCTCTCGTATCTCGTTAATTGCGACCTGTTTGCGGCGGGGATCGGCACGCTCATCCAATCGCTCGGTTTCCTGATCTTCGGCATCCGTCTGCCGGTCATGATGGGCGTCACGTTTGCGGCGGTGGCGCCCATGATCGCCATCGGCGTGGAGCCCGGCATGGGGCTGCCCGGCATCTTCGGGGCGTCGATCGTTTCAGGCGTGTTCGGCATTGCCGTTGCGCCGCTGATGGGGCGGCTGCTCGGCCTGTTCCCGCGCGTGGTGACGGGCACGGTCATCATGCTGATCGGTTTTTCGCTGCTGAGCGTCGGGATCAACTGGGCCGCGGGCGGCCAGCAGATGGTTCCGCAGGTGGTGGACGGCGTGAAACACATGGTGCCGAACCCGGCGTTTGGCGATCCGTTCGGCCTGGCCATCGCCGCGCTTGTGCTGGTGACGATCCTGCTGCTGACCAAGTTCGGCAACGCACTGCTGTGCAACATCGCCGTGCTGCTGGGCATCGTGACGGGCACGCTGGTCGCGGCGGCGTTCGGCAAGGTGTCGCTGGCCGACGCGAGCGCCGCACCCCTGATGACGCTGGTGACGCCGTTCTACTTCGGCATGCCGAAGTTCGAGCTGTCGGCCATCATCTCGATGTGCATCGTGATCGTGATCACGCTGGTGGAGTCGACCGGCATGTTTCTCGCACTGGCGCACGTGGTCGGCAAGCCGATCTCACGCAATGAACTGACCAACGGCCTGCGGGCCGATGGTCTGGCGACGGTGGTGGCGGGGGTGTTCAACACGTTCCCGCATACGTCGTTTTCGCAGAACATCGGCCTGGTGTCGATCACGGGCGTGCGGTCGCGCTATGTGGCGGCGGCCGGCGGGGTGCTGCTGATCGTGCTGGGGCTGTTTCCGAAGCTGTCGTACGTGGTGGCATCGGTGCCGCAATACGTGCTGGGCGGGGCGGGCATCGTGATGTTCGGCATGGTGGCCGCAGCCGGCATCCGCATGCTGGGCATGGTCGATTTCCAGCAGCAGCGCCATAACCTCCTGATCATCGCGGTGTCGGTCGGCTTTGGCATGATGCCGACGCTGGCGCCGGCCTTCTTCCATCACTTCCCGGACTGGACGCGCCCGATCACCCACAGCGGCATCGTGATGGGCACGCTGGTGGCCGTGGTGCTGAACGCCTGGTTTAACGGCATCCGCGGCTCGCATGAAGTCATGCACGGTGCGGCCGCTGCCGCGCATTGAACATCCAACGCCGCGCTTCAACGCGGTTCAGGTTTCTCCGGCAACCGAGACGCGGTATGCGGTGTGCTGCCGGTAGACCTGGCCCGGGCGCAGCATGACCGCTTCTGCATCGGGCATGTTGACCTGGTTCGGAAACGCGCTCGCTTCCAGACATAAGCCGCTGCGTTGCGCGTGCGTGCCCGACAGCATGTGGCCCGAATAGAACTGAAGCCCGCGCTGATCGGTCAGCACGGTCAATTCGCGGCCGCTGCCGGGTTCATACAGCCGCGCGACCGGGCGCACATGCGGGCGATCGTCCGGCGCCGTATTGCGCAGCACGAAGCAGTGGTCGAACCCGCCGGCCTGCGCCAACTGCGCGTTGGGCCAGTCCAGCCGCACGCCAATGGGCGCCCCTTGCCGAAAATCGAATGGCGTGCCCGCGACACTCATTGCTCGCGTCGGAATCAGCTTGGCATCGACTTCCAGATAGGCGTCGGCATCGATCGAGAGGATGTGGCCCCTGATGTCGGTGCCGGGCTTGCCGCTCAGGTTGAAATATCCGTGGCTGGTCAGGTTGATTGGCGTGGACGCATCGGCGCGGGCTTCGTAGTCGATCGACAGCGTGCCGTCGTCGTCAAGCGCATAGCGGACCTGCACGGCGACATTGCCGGGGAATCCCGCATCGCCTTCCGGAGATGTGAGCCGCATGACGAGTGCTCCGTCCTGATCCTCGGCGTCCCATAGCGCCCGATGAAAACCGCTCGCCCCGCCGTGCAGCAGATTGCCGCCCTCATTGCGGTCGAGCACGTAGTCGATGCCGTCGAGCGTAAAGCGCGCGCCTGCGATCCGGTTGGCCCAGCGTCCGATCAAGCCCCCCAGAAAGCCGCCCGATTCAAGGTAGGCAGCAGGCGTCGCATGGTTGAGCAGAATCTCGCCCAGGCGCCCGCTGCGGTCCGGCGCTTGCCATGAGACGAGGGTCGCGCCGAGATCGCTGATCGAAACGCGCATGCCCAAGGCATTGCGCAGCGTGAACAGCCGAACGGGCTCGCCGTCCGGCAAGTGCCCCCACGTTGCTGACGAGATGGCGCCGTCGAGCGGCGCGTGTGCGGAGAGCGCGGGCGCGATGCTCATGATTGGCTCTCCGTGGTGGCGCGTTCCTGGTATTCGCGCGGCGTGCAATCCAGCTCACGGCGGAATACGGCATGCATGTATTGCGGGGAGGTAAAGCCGCAGCGCACCGCCACCTCGGCGGTGGCGACATCACGGCTGGCCAGCATGTGCTTGGCCGCGTCGAGCTTATGGCGAAGGATTTCCTGGTGCACGGTGCAATTCAACTCACGACGAAAGTGTTCTTCGAGCGATGACCGCGAGATACCGACGTAGTCCGCGACCTGCTCGGTCTTGATTCCCTGGCAGGCGTACTGCCGAATGAAGTGCCGCGCCCGCATGACATAGGGGCTGGCAAGCGGCTGGTGCCGGGACGACGCCAGCACATTGATGCCCACGGGCGGCACGAGGATCTGCCGGCCTGCCAGGCGCGCGCCGCCCAGCATCTGGTGCAGCAGATGGGCGGCGGTGCGCCCCATCTCCACGGTGCCCTGAATGACCGACGACAACGGGATGCGGCTCAGCGTGCGCGTGAGCGGATCGTTGTCGATGCCGATGATGGCGATCTCTTCCGGCACCGCGAACCCTGCCGTCATGCACGCCTGCAGAAGATGCCGCGCCCGCGCATCCGTCACGGCGATGATGCCGATGGGCTTGGGCAAGCCGCGCAGCCATTCGATCAACTGGCTGATCGCCTGATGCCAGGTCGGTGCGCTGGTCGACAGGCCGCGGTAAATCTCCTGCTCAATGGGCGCGGCGGGATTGTCCTGCCGGCGCAAGCGCGTAAAGGCCAGTTCGCGCTGCTGTGCCCAGCGGTTCTCGGGCGCTTGGGGCAGGCTGTACAGCGCAAAGTGCTGCAAGCCCGCTTCGATCAGGTGTCGGTAGGCGAGCGAGACAAGCTTGCCGTTGTCCGTTGCAACGTAAGGCTCCTTTGCCGGGTAGTGCTCCGGGTCTTCATACGAGGACCCGACGGCTACCACGGGCAGCGGGCAACCGCGTAATGCTTCGGCGACGGCGGGGTCGTCGAAATCCGCAATGATGCCGTCGCCGTCAAAGCGCTCGATGCCAGGCAGCCGGCAGCGGAAATCCTCTTCCAGAAACAGGTCCCACGTCGCGCGGGTGGAGCGCATGTAGTCCCCAATGCCCGCGATGATCTCGCGGTCGTACACCTTGTTGGCGTTGAACAGCAGCGCAATGCGATGAATCCGCGCGTGCTGCGATGGATCTGGCAGTTGACGATGCATGGGCTGTGGGCGCTCGCGGTGGCAGGGGTTGCCATACGGCGGCGGCCCCGGGGCGTGCCGCTCGCCCGCACATTCTATGGGCTGCGTGCGGCGCTGTCAGAGGATGCTCGCCGGGTGGCAAGAAATGTTAGGGCGGTTGGGAAATTTCGTAATTGCCGGTGCGAAGGCGGCGCATGCACCATGCGACTGCCGTCGAGCCGGCCGAAATCTATTGCGGCGCAGCAGACGCCACGTCGGTACCCACCAACAAAAGAAGATGGAGTGAGACATGAAATCGAACCAACGCCGTAGTGTTCTGAGGGCCGCGTTTTGCGGTGCAATGCTCGCCAGCCTGTCGATGGCCGCGCCGCTGGCGCACGCGAGCAAGGCGCATCCCGAAATTGGTTTCTGTATCGACGACCTGCGCGTGGAGCGCTGGTCGCGCGACCGCGATTACTTTGTCGCCGCCGCAGAAAAACTGGGTGCCAAGGTGTCGGTGCAATCGGCGGACGCCAGCGAGCAGCGCCAGATCTCCCAGATCGAGAACCTGATCTCGCGCGGCGTCGACGTAATCGTCATCGTGCCGTTCAACTCGAAGGCGCTGACCAACGTGGTGGCCGAAGCCAAGAAGGCCGGCATCAAAGTGGTGTCGTATGACCGCCTAATTCTCGATGCAGACGTCGACGCCTATATCTCGTTCGACAACGAAAAAGTGGGCGAGCTGCAAGCGCAGGGCGTCTACAACGTGCGCCCGAAGGGCAACTACTTCCTGCTGGGCGGCGCGCCGACGGACAACAACGCGAAGATGCTGCGGCAGGGCCAGTTGAAGGTGCTGCAGCCGGCCATCGACCGCGGCGACATCAAGGTGGTGGGCTCGCAGTGGGTGCCGGAGTGGAGCGCCTCTGCAGCGCTGGGTATCGTTGAAAACGCGTTGACCGCGAACAACAACAAGATCGACGCCGTGGTCGCCTCCAACGACGGCACGGCCGGGGGCGCGATCCAGGCGCTGGCTGCGCAGAAGCTGGCCGGCAAGGTGCCGGTGTCGGGGCAGGATGCCGACCTTGCTGCCGTCAAGCGTGTGATTGCCGGCACGCAGACGATGACGGTCTACAAGCCGCTCAAGCTGATTGCCACCGAGGCTGCGCAGCTTTCGGTCGCGCTCGCGAAGGGTGACAAGCCGAAGTACAACGCGCAGTACGACAACGGCAAGAAGAAGGTCGACACCGTGCTGCTGCAGCCCACCCAGCTCACGAAGGACAACGTCAACCTGGTGGTGAAAGACGGCTTCTACACGCAGGCGCAGATCGGCGGCCAGTAAGGTCGCGTAGTCAGGGCCGCTTTGTGCCGGCGATGAGCCAACGCTGCATCGCCGGCCGCGTTCGTACCTCAAGGACGGGGCATGTCTGAACCTCTGTTGCAGATGCGCGGCATCGTCAAGACGTTCGACGGTGTGAAGGCGCTGGACGGTATCAACCTGGTCGTGAGGCCGGGCGAGTGTGTGGGGCTGTGCGGCGAGAACGGCGCCGGAAAGTCGACGCTCATGAAAGTGCTCTCAGGCGTCTACCCGAGCGGCACCTGGGATGGCGAAATCCTCTGGGAGGGCAAGCCGCTCCACGCAAGCGGCATTCGCGACACCGAGCGTGCCGGCATCGTCATCATCCATCAGGAACTGATGCTGGTGCCGGAGCTGTCGGTGGCCGAGAACATCTATCTCGGCAACGAAATCACGCTGCCCGGCGGGCGCATGAACTACGCGGCCATGTACCAGGGCGCCGACAAGCTGCTGCGCGACCTGAACATCCAGGGCATCAACGTGGCGCTGCCCGTGATGCACTACGGCGGCGGACACCAGCAGCTGATTGAAATCGCCAAGGCGCTCAACAAGCGCGCCAAGCTGCTGATTCTGGATGAGCCATCGTCATCGCTCACGGCGGCGGAGACGCGCATCCTGCTCGATATCGTGCGTGACCTGAAGGCGCGCGGCATTGCGTGCGTCTATATCTCGCACAAGCTCGACGAGGTGGAGGCGGTGTGCGACACGGTCACCGTCATCCGTGACGGCCGCCATGTGTCCACCGCGCCGATGCGCGACCTGAGCACCGACCGCATCATCGCGCAGATGGTCGGGCGCGAGATTACACAGCTGTTTCCGCGTGAACCGCATCCCATCGGGGAGGTGGTTTTCGAGGCGCGCAATGTGACGTGCTACGACGTGAACAACCCGGGGCGCAAGCGTGTCGACGATGTGTCGTTCGCCGTGCGGCGTGGCGAAATTCTTGGCGTGGCGGGGCTGGTCGGGGCGGGGCGCACCGAGCTGATGCAGGCAGTGTTTGGCGCGTATGAAGGTGCCAGTGAAGTGGAGCTTGTACTTGACGGCAAACCGCTGAAAGTCCGCGCGCCGCTTGACGCCATTCGTGCGGGCATCGCGATGGTGCCTGAAGACCGCAAACGTCACGGCATCGTTTCGCTGATGAGCGTTGGGCACAACATCACGCTGGCCGTCCTTCAGCGTTTCTCGCGTCTCGGACGCATTGACGGCGCGGCCGAACTCGACACGATCCGCAAGGAGATGCGGCGGCTTGCCGTGCGTGCCGCGCATCCGATGCTTCCCATTGCCAGCCTGTCGGGCGGCAATCAGCAGAAGGCGGTCCTCACCCGAATGTTGCTCACGGAGCCGCGCGTCCTGATTCTGGATGAGCCAACCCGCGGCGTGGACGTCGGCGCCAAGTACGAGATCTACAAGCTGATCGGTGACTTGGCTAAGCGTGGCATGGCCATCATCGTGATTTCGTCGGAGCTGCCCGAAGTGCTTGGCATTTCAGACCGCGTGCTCGTGATCGGCGAGGGTGAACTGCGCGGCGATTTCGTGAACGACGGACTGACGCAGGAACACATTCTGACCGCCGCCATTCAGCCAGTCCGGCACACACCCAGGCACGCACCCACTTTCCATCAGGCAGGTCACGCATGACTTCTCAAACCAGCCCACAAGCCGCCGGCGGGGTCGGCGATTCGCGCAATACGTTCAAGGCAAGCCAGCGCCTGAGGCAACTGTTCGCACGCTACAAGATCCTGGCGTTGCTGATCGCCGTGGCCGCGATCTGGCTGTTCTTTTCGATGCTGACCAACGGCGCATTCACCTCGCCGCGCAATCTGTCCAACCTGCTGCGCCAGATGTCGATCACGGGGATGCTGGCCTGCGGGATGGTGTTCGTCATCATCGCGGGCGAGATCGATCTTTCCGTCGGATCGCTGCTCGGCTTGCTCGGCGGCGTGGCGGCCATTCTGGATCAAGGATTGGGCTGGCCGATCACGGCGACGGTGCCCGTGGTGCTGCTGCTCGGCGTGGGCATGGGCCTGTTCAACGGATGGTGGTCGACCTACCGCGGCGTGCCGTCATTCATCGTCGGCCTGGGCGGCATGCTCGCGTATCGCGGCATCCTGCTGGGCCTCACACATGGCTCAACCGTTGCGCCGGTCTCGGACAGCTTCGTGCTGATCGGGCAGGGCTACCTGCCGCGCCGCGTGGGCGACCTGATGGCGGTGCTGATCTTCTGCCTGTTGATCTTCGTGGTGATCCGGCAGCGGCGTGAGCATCGCCGTTATGAACTCGACGTTGCACCGCTCTGGCAGGACGTCGCCAAGCTTGTCGTGGCGGGTGCGGTCATCGTCGCGTTTGTCGCCACGCTCAATAGCTATGGCGGCATTCCGGTGCCCGTTCTGCTCGTGCTGGCGTTGCTCGGTATTTTTTCTTGGATCGCCAGCCAGACGGTGTTCGGCCGCCGTATCTATTCCGTGGGTTCAAACCTCGAGGCCACGCGCCTGTCGGGCATCAACACCGATCGCGTGAAGCTTGCCATCTTCGGGCTCATGGGCCTGATGTGTGCGTTTGCCGGCATCGTCAATACGGCGCGTCTTGCGGCGGGTTCACCGTCCGCCGGGACCATGGGCGAGCTGGATGCCATTGCGGCCTGCTTCATCGGCGGCACTTCCATGCGCGGCGGCGCAGGCACCGTGTACGGCGCGCTGGTCGGCGCGCTGGTCATGGCCAGCCTCGACAACGGCATGTCGATGCTCGACGTCGACGCCTACTGGCAGATGATCGTCAAGGGCGGGATTCTCGTGCTGGCCGTCTGGGTCGATGTCATCTCGCGCTCCGGCCGCCGCTGAGGTTGCGCTATCGGTTTTACCTCTTTTGCTGTAACTGGAATCTCCTATGTCTTATGCAATCTATCCGAGCCTCGTTAACAAGAACGTTGTGATTACCGGCGGCGGCAGCGGCATTGGCGCGGCCATCGTTGAAGGCTTCGCGAAACAGGGGGCGCGCGTGACGTTTCTGGATATCGCGCGGGCTGACTCCGAAGCGCTGGCGACATCGCTGGGCGAATGCGTGCATCCGCCGGTCTTCCGCCACTGCGACTTGCGCGATATCGACGCGCTCAACGCCACGTTCGCGGACATCGAGGCCGACACCGGCCCCATCGACGTCCTGATCAACAACGCCGCGAACGATGACCGCCATCAGATCGGAACCGTGACGCCGGCGTATTGGGACAACCGCATCGAGGTGAACCTGCGCCATCAGTTCTTCTGCGCGCAAGCCGTGCTGCCCGGCATGAAAAAACAGGGACGCGGCGTGATCCTGAACCTCGGGTCCATCTCGTGGCACCTTGCCCAGCCAGACCTCGCCATCTACATGACGGCCAAGGCCGGCATTGAAGGTCTGACGCGCGGCCTGGCGCGCGATCTTGGCGGGTTCGGCATTCGCGTCAATTGCATCGTGCCCGGCGCGGTGCGCACGCCGCGTCAGATGGCGCTCTGGCAATCGCCCGAAAGCGAGGCCAAGCTGCTGGGCGAGCAATGCTTGCATGAACGCGTCGAGCCGGAACACGTGGCGCGCATGGCGCTGTTTCTTGCATCGGACGACGCTGCCCGCTGCACGGCGCGCGAATACTTTGTCGATGCCGGGTGGTACGGCGGATGATGGCGCCTATCAATCCGGAATGCGTCTGGCGCATCGGTGCCACGCTGGGGGAAGGCGCGGTGTGGCACGCCGCGTCGCGCTGCGTGGTCTTTGTCGATATCAAGGGCCGGCGGCTCTATCGCTATGACCCGGATACCGATGTGCGCCGCAGTTGGGTCGCGCCCGGCCAGATCGGCTTTGCGCTGCCCTGCGTTGACGGCAGCTGGGTCTGCGGCGTGCAGGGCGGTCTCTATCGGTTCGATTTCGCAAGCGGCATCTTCAGCCGCATGCTGCCCGTCGAAACCGATCGGCCGGGAAACCGCTTGAACGACGGCTATGTCGATCGCACCGGGGCGCTGTGGTTCGGCTCGATGGACGATGGGGAGCGCGAGGCGAGCGGGCAGCTCTACCGCGTCGGTCGGGATGGCCGACTGAGCGTGCGCGATTCGGGCTACGTCATCACGAACGGCCCGACCGCGAGCCCAGACGGCCGCACGCTGTATCACACCGATACCTTGCAGCGCGTGGTCTACGCCTTCGACCTCGGTGACGACGGCAGCCTGCAACGCAAGCGCGTCTTCACCAACATCGACGGCACCGGCTACCCCGACGGCATGGCTGTCGATGAAGAAGGGTGCGTGTGGATCGCGTTGTTTGGCGGAGGCCGGATCGAGCGGTTCTCACCGGACGGCCGATGCGTCGGGCGCGTCGCCTTTCCGTGTTCCAACATCACCAAGCTCGCGTTCGGCGGCGACGACTTGCAGACCGTCTATGCAACCACCGCACGAAAGGGCCTGACGGACGAGGCGTTGCAGAAGGAGCCGCTTGCCGGCGGCTTGTTTGCGTTTCGCGCGCCGGTCAAGGGACTCCCATCCACGGAATGTGCCGTGGACGTTTCCGCAGCGAAGCCCGATTAGTCCTGACGGACGAGCCCGCGTGCAGCCAGGTTGCGATACAGGGCGCGCACACCGAACGTCCACGGTGCGATCTCCGTCGACAGGCGGACCGTGTTGACCAGCGCGCCGAGGGGTGGGGCGCTGATCGTCACGCGGTCGCCGAGGTGATGCGTAAAGCCGGCGCCCGGCGCGTCACGGTCCTTGATCGGCGAGAACATCGTGCCGAGGAACAGCATGAAGCCGTCCGGATACTGATGGTGCGGCCCACAGGTCTGGGCGACGAGGTCGAGCGGGTCGCGGCTGATCTCGCTCATGTGGCTCACGCCGTCGAGCACGAAGCCGTCGTCGGCGCCCTCAACGCGCAGCGACACCTGCGTCGTGCGAATCGTGTCGATCGTGAAGTGCTCGTCAAACAGGCGCACGAACGGGCCGATGGCGCAGGAGCCGTTGTTGTCCTTGCATTTGCCCAGCAGCAGCGCCGAGCGCCCTTCGATGTCGCGCAGGTTCACGTCGTTGCCCAGCGCCGCCCCCACGACATGTCCGGCGCTGCTGACCGCCAGCACGATCTCCGGCTCCGGGTTGTTCCAGCGCGAGGCCGGATGCAGGCCCACATCGGCACCGAACCCGACTGCCGACATCGGCTGCGACTTGGAGAACACTTCCGCATCGGGGCCGATGCCGACTTCCATGTATTGCGACCACGCGCCCCGGCGCTGCAGTTCTTCCTTGAGCCGCATGGCGGCATCGGAGCCGGGCTTGATTTTTGAAAGATCCGAGCCCACCACGCCGACGATGGATTCGCGCACGTCGCGGGCCTTGGTCGGATCGCCGCCGGCCTGTTCTTCGATCACACGTTCGATCAGGCTGACGGCGAACGTCACGCCGCAGGCCTTGATGGCCTGCAGATCATTCGGGGCGAGCAGGGCGGGAGCGTTGCTTGCACGGTCGGCGGCCATGGAACGTTCGACGAGCGCTTCGACGCGGCCCAGGTTTTCCCCGGGTGCCTGCCGGGCGACGGCCATTGCGTCGGGATGCTCGAACAGATCCGACACGGTCGGCACGGCTTCCGTGATGTCGAAAACGACACCGTTGCGTACCACCACGACGGATGGCCCCTCGCCGTTGGCCGTTCTGCGCCACACCCGACCCACGAGCGTTGCATGCTCAAGATCGTGCGGCAAGTAGTTGGCGATGTCGGTCATGTGCACTCCGTCAATTGGACACCCCTGTTGCCAGGGAACCCGCGTGATCGTAGAGAGGGCGATGCAGGGTGTCCAACAGCGTGACGCAATTTCCAACCTGTTGGACAATCTAGCCACTCATGAACAGGGCGGGTTTTCAGTGAAGACAGACTATGAGGTGCCAGCGCTCAAGCGCATTCACGACGTACTGGAGATACTCTGCGCGGCGACGTCTCCTGTGCGGCCAGCGGCGTTGGCGCAGGCGACGGGCATGTCCAGAAGCACGTTGTACCTGCTGCTGGAGTCGCTCGAAAAGCGCCGGTGGATCGAGAAGCGGGCCGACGGCTACCTGATCGGCTTGACGTTGTTTGAGCTGGGCAACGCCTATTTCCGCCACGACAGCCTGCTCGCCGCGTTCCGGCGCGAATCCGCCGCGTTCGTGGCCACGCACAACGAAGTCGTGCAGCTTGCCGTGCTTGACGGCACGGAGGTCGTCTATATCGCCCGGGAGGATGCGCCGCGGCCGGTGCGCCTGGTATCGGACGTCGGCCTGCGCCTGCCGGCCCATTGCTGCGCGCTGGGCAAGGCACTGCTGGCGAGCCTCGATGACGAAGCGGTGTGTGCGCTGCTGCCGGCGCGTCTTGCCGCCATGACCGAGCGCACCACCACGCGCCGCGCCGATTTGCTCGATGACCTTGAGCGCATTCGCGTGCGGGGCCTGGCGACGGAGCGTGAGGAGGTGGTGGCAGGGCTCGCCTGCTTTGCGGCGTTTGTAGGTGTGACGCCGCTCGGTAAGCGCGTTGCGGTGAGTTCCAGCGTGCCGGTCAGCCGACTGGACGCCCGCCGGGAGAAGCGCCTCGTCGTTGGTGTTGCAGGCATGGCGGACCGCATCGGCCGCGCGCTCGCGCAGGCATAGGGGCGGGCCGCTGCAGGGCCGGTTCCGCTATGATCGCCACTCCTCTTTTTTCTGTCCTCTTTTCCTTTGGCGCGTAGGCGTTTCTCATGACCACCGGCACCACTCCTCCTCGCATGGCCGATGTTGCGCGCGTTGCCGGCGTGTCGAAGATGACCGTGTCACGTGTGTTGGCAGGCGGCAGCGTGTCGCCCGAAACCCGCGCGCGCGTGCAAGAGGCCATCGATGCGCTCGGCTACGTTGCCACGGCTGCGGCCGGGATGTTGTCCAGCGGCCGATCGGAGTTCGTCGCCGCCCTGGTGCCTTCGCTGGCCAGTTCCAACTTTGCCGATACCGTGCGCGGGCTCAGCGATGCGCTTGCGCCGCATGGTCTGCAACTGCTGCTGGGTGATACCGACTACCACCTCGATCAGGAGGAGGCGCTGGTGAAGTCGCTGCTGCGCCATCAGCCGCGTGGCATTGCCTTGACCGGACGCTACCACAGTGCAGGCACGCGCGCGCTGCTGGAGCGCGCCGGGATCCCGATCGTGGAGATGTGGGATCTGCCTGAGCGCCCGATCGACAGGGCGGTCGGGTTCTCGAACGCCAAGGCATCGCTCGCGATGGTGCATCACCTGCACAAACGGGGCTACCGGCGCATCGGCTTCCTGTGCGGCGCAAGCGAGCTGGACCGGCGCGGCACCGACCGCATGCGTGGATACGTCAGCGGAATCAAGGCGCTTGGCCTGGGCGAGCCGCGCGTGATCCGCCTGGGCGAATCACCCATCACCATGAGCCACGGCGGCCCCGCGATGGCCGCGCTGCTCGAAGCCTGGCCGGATACCGATGCCGTGATGTGCGTGAGCGATATGTCCGCATTCGGCGCCATCATGGAATGCCACCGGCGGGGCATGTCCGTGCCCGGCGACATTGCCGTTGCGGGCTTCGGCAACTTTGAAGTCGCGTGGTGCTGCCACCCGACCATCACGACGATTTCCGTCGATGCTTACGGCATCGGCCTGCGCACGGGCGAGGTCTTGCTCGATGCGCTCGGCGTTGGCGAGGCCACGGGCGCGCCCAAGCTCTCGCGCATCGACTTCAGCGTGGTCGAGCGCGAGAGCGCATAGCCGGCGGCTTTATACGCAGCGTCAATGCGAGTGCCGCGGATTGCCGCGTGTCTCGATCACGTTCAGATACAGCGTTGCCGGCTCCAGGCATCCGCCCGTCGAAAGCTGCCCGACAAACTGCCGATAGATCTCCTGCCAAGGCGTTTGCGACTGCGGCACGCTGAACGTTGCGGTTTCACGCCGGCGCTCAAGCTCTTCCGCGTCGACCAATACGTCGACCTTGCGCGCGTTGAGGTCCACACGAATCCGATCGCCCGTGCGCAGTAGCGCCAGGCCGCCACCCGCCGCCGCCTCGGGCGACATGTTCAAAATGGACGGGCTCGCCGATGTGCCGCTCTGCCGGCCATCGCCCATGCACGGCAGCGATTCGATCCCCTGCTTGACCAGTGCCGCCGGCGGCGCCATGTTGACGACCTCCGCGCTGCCCGGATAACCGACCGTTCCGCAGCCGCGGATGACGAGGATGCAGCGTTCGTCAATCTCGAGCGCCGGATCGTTGATGCGGGCGTGATAGTCCTCTGGGCCATCGAAGACGATCGCGCGCGTCTCGAAGACGTTTTCCGCGCCGGGCTCGCTCAGGTAGGTCTGCCGGAATGCCTCGCCCACTACCGACATCTTCATGATCGCGCTGTCAAAGAAATTGCCCGACAGGACGATGAAGCCCGCGCGATGCTTGAGCGGCGCGTCCACAGGGAAGATGACATCGCGGTCGGCGTCGGGCGCGGCATCGGCAATCGCGCCGATCGTGCGGCCAGACACGGTGCGGCAATCGCGCCGCAGCAACCCGCCCGCGTCCAATTGGCGCAACACGGCGGGCACGCCGCCGGAGCGGTGAAAGCTCTCCCCCAGATATTCGCCGGCCGGCATGCAGTTCACCAGCAGCGGCACCGATTCTCCGTGGCGTTGCCAGTCTTCAAGGCTCAGTTCCACGCCCATGTGGCGCGCGATTGCGATGAGGTGCGGCGGGCAGTTGGTCGACGCACCAAGCGCCGAAGCCACCATGATGGCGTTCTCGAATGCCGCGCGCGTCATGATCGTCGAGGGGCGGATGTCTTCACGCACGAGGTCGACGATGCGCTTGCCCGTGGCATAGGCCATCTGCCCGCGCTCGCGATATGCCGCCGGAATGCTGGCGCACCCGGGCAGCGACATGCCCAGCGCTTCGGCCAGGCTGTTCATCGACAGCGCCGTGCCCATCGTGTTGCAGTGGCCGATCGACGGCGACGACGCGGTGGTCAGCTCCATGAAGCCTTCGTAGTCGATGTCGCCGGCAGCCAGCCGGTTGCGCGCATGCCAGATGACGGTGCCGGAGCCGACCCGTTTGCCTTCGTGCCAGCCGTCCAGCATCGGCCCGCCAGACAGGACGATGGCAGGCAGGTTCACCGTGGCGGCGGCCATCAGGCAGGCGGGCGTGGTCTTGTCGCAGCCGGTGGTCAGCACAACGCCGTCGAGCGGGAAGCCGTGGAGGATCTCGACCAGACCGAGATAGGCCAGATTGCGATCGAGCGCGGCGGTCGGCCGGCGGCTCTGCTCGGCCAGCGGGTGAACCGGAAACTCCATCGGAATGCCGCCCGCGTCGCGTATGCCGGCCTTCACACGCTGCGCCAGCTCGATGTGGTGCCGGTTGCACGGCGCCAGGTCGCTGCCCGTCTGCGCGATGCCGATGATCGGCCGGCCGGACTGCAACTCTTCGCGCGTCAGGCCATAGTTCATGAAGCGTTCGACGTAGAGGGCGGTCATGTCTGCGTGGCTTGGGTCGTCGAACCAGAGCTGGCTGCGCAGTCGGCGTGGAGGTTGGGCGGGCATGGTGTCTCGGTTGTTATGTGGAACAGGGTTCCCTCTGCGGGGAATCGGTGTGGCGCTTTCCGGAAGCCTGGGAGGCAATTTTGGTACCGGTAACAACGCATGGTAGAGCCGGAAGAAGGCGCAGGCAATAGCGCGTGTTATCAGCCCTGCTTTCGGAGAGGGTGTTTGGATTTGCTGACACCTGCCTGAGCGCAAGCGTTTGCTGCTCCCCCGGCTGGTGGGGGAGGGCGTGCGGTTTCACGATTCTGCAAACAACGCGCCCTATGTTGGGCCGATCTTCGGGGGAAGGATGGGGGCTGCCATGCAGACGTTATCTGCACGATTCGAAAAGACGGACGCGGGTCGACGTGAAATCGCCACGCGTGGCGGCGTGCTCAGCCGCTCAAGCCGCGCGCTGCTCATCATGGTCGATGGCCAAGTCACGGGCGAGGACCTCGCTGTACGTGCCGGCCAGCTCGGCCTGGAAGCGCAGGCAGTGTTCGAGCTGGTGCAGGCAGGCTTCATTCAAAGCGCCACCGATGTTGCCGGCGAGCCCGTCTTCGTTCAGGTGGACGCGCCGCAGCCCGAGACGCCCAAGCCGGCTGCGCCGGCGCGCAAGCGTTCGCTGGCGGCGGCGCGCATGTACCTCATGGACATTGCGGCGCGCACATTCAGCTCTGCCGAGCATCCGATCCGCCAGCGCCTGGTGGAGGCCACCGACCGCGCTTCCGTGGAAAGCGCGTTCGATGCGCTGCTGGCGGCCCTGCGCGAAGCCACATCGGCGTCGATGGTGGAACAGGTGGAAGTGTCGTTCCGCGGGTTTTTGCCGGCTGAAGAGGGTGTGGCCGGCTGAGTGCTTTGCTCACGCGTGGCGCGACACGACCATGAAATACGCGCAAGGCTCCGCCGTCTGATTGGCGAAGCCGTGCTCCACGTTCGCCTCAAAGAACAGCGAGTCGCCGGGCCCCAGGTATTCCTTGGCGTTTTTGAACTCGACGACGAGGTTGCCGATGGTTACCACGATCTGCTTTTCGGCCCCGGTAGGGTAGCCGGGCAGTATCCCGGTTGAGACGCCGGGCGGAAGGTAGTGATAGAGGAGTTCGACGCGTCCGCCGCCCGTTGCTGGTGAAACGATATGCCGCTCAAAGCCGGTTTCCGGATCGCGGAAGACGGGCCGCTCAGCTCGGCGCATGCGCACCACCGAGCCCTCTGATGCACCGCCCCCGGCCAGCTCTGTCAACGACGTCTGCAGGCTGTGGGCGATTTTGGCTGCAATCCCGATGGTCGGGCTTTTTTCTCCGCGCTCCACTTTGGACAGCATCGCCCGGCTGACGCCCGAGCGTTGGGAAAACTGTTCCAGCGTCAGCCCGGCGGCCTCCCGCAGCTTGCGCACACGCGCACCAAAGGCATGCGACGACGCCTCGTCGTCTTCTTGCTGCCTCACGTCTTCATCCTGCTTTGCCAACACGCCTCCTTTGCCTTACCGACGCAAACTCGCCAGGCTGACATTATGTCCACGATGGAAGAACGTCCAAGCCGAAATGCCGTTTTTTCTTGCGAAAATCTTCTATAGAAGATAAGTTTCTCCGGAATAACGAAATGGAGGCGAAGCATGTGCAGCATGAAACTGATTTCGCAAGGCCAGCGCTACGCTGACTTTGAATTCGGCGATGTCCGGGTCGTCGCGCTGCGCGATGGCTACATCGACGTGCCGACGACACGGCTGTGCCAGGCATCCGGTGAGCCCCTCGACACGCTGCCTGCCGGCGTTCCCGTCGTGAACGGCCAACTGCGGTTGTCAGTCAACGCGTTCCTGGTGGTCCACAAGGGCACGTCTGTGCTGATCGATACCGGCGCATCGAACGCACTGGACGATTCGATGGGCGGCCTCCTGAGCGGATTGCAGGAATGCGGCATCGACAGAAACACCATCACTCAGGTAGCGGTCACGCACACGCATGAAGACCATGTGCACGGGCTTATTGCTCCGGATGGTTCGGAGGCATTTCCCAAGGCGGAACGCATCCTGATCCCGAAGGAAGAGGTATCGGAAATCACCGGGCGGCTCGCTCCAGTGCGCGATCGTGTGGCACCGGTTGACGACGGGCTGATCGTCAGCGACCGGATCACCGCCGTGCGGGCCGCGGGGCATTCGCAAGGGCATACGGTCTACGAAGTCAGAAGCAGTGCCGGACACCTCCTGGTGTGGGGCGACATCATTCACGTACCGTCCATTCAGTTCGGACGTCCGGAACTGACTTGGGAGCTTGATGACAGCCAGCCCCAGGCGCGTGCTACGCGCAAGGCGATCTTGGAAAGAACAGCGCGCCCCGACTACTACGTCGCGGGCGCGCATCTCGACTTTCCCGGTATCGGCCGCGTGACCAGGCGCGGTGAAGATTTCACCTTTCAAGCCGTTGAAGCTCGCGCGACGGGCCGTGATTAAAACTTCGAACCAGCCCGCGCTGGGCCTGCGCGTGCGGCATCACGCTGCCTGCTGCGCCACCCCGTCCTTGAGCAGCCCCCGCGCCCGCTGATTCGACTTGTAGATGTTGTCGCGCACCGGCACCGCACCGGTCTTCACGCTGTGCACCCATTCCTGGGTCGACATGACCGCTGCGAAGCGCGATTGGAGCACCACGCTGAACACGCGGTGGATCTCTTCCGCGCTCGCAAAGCCGGCCTGGTTCTGATACGGCACCGCGCCCGACGCGTCATGCAGGAATTCCACGGCCGTGCCGTTGTGCAGGGCGTGATTGATCGTGGATGCATCGCAGTTGTGCGTCATGTAGCCGACCACGGTGAGCGTATCGATGCCACGCGCCTCCAGCCATTGCGCCAGGTCCGTCTCCGGATAGGCGCTGGGCAGCAGCTTGCGCAGGTAGTGGTCATGCGGGCGCGACGCCACCACGGGGTGCAATTGCCAGCCGTCGGTATCGATGGCAAACAGCGGCGAGCTGGCCGGCGAGGTCTGCTGCACGACGATCACCGGAATGCCGGCCTCGCGCGCCGCATCCATGGCGACACCGATGTTGGCGACGGTCTGCTGCGGGTCCGGATACTCGATCGGCAGGCCGCCGGTGAAATATTCGTTCTGCACATCGATGACGATCAGGGCGCGCTTCGGGGTGTTGTTCGTAGTCATGGCTGACTCCTCAAGGTCGGTTGGATCGGGCATTTGCGTGAGCCCGTGGACAGCATCTTCGCGGATGACTATCCTTCCCGACAGTGGCCCGAAAGACGTTTATCGAAAGAATCGGGCCAAAGCGCGGAGCCTGTATGCAAGCCCAGCCATCACAGCCATCTCAGCATCCCCAGGAAATCGCCGTTCTGGCCTTCAACGACATCAGCCCGTTTCACCTGTCCGTGCCATGTCTTGTGTTTGAAGACCGCGTCTGGGCAGGACTGCCGTCCTACCACCTGCGGATCTGCGCCGGCGAGCCTGCGAGGAAGGGCGGCCTGCGCACCACGGCGGGGTTTGCCGTGCAGACGGAGTTCACGCTCGAAGATGCCGCCCGCGCCGACGTGCTGATCGTGCCGTCATGGCGTGACACGGACGAGCGGCCGCCCGCGGCGATGGTGAATGCGGTGGGCGATGCCTATGCGCGCGGTGCCACCGTGGTCGGCCTGTGCCTGGGCGCGTTTGTGCTGGCCGAAGCAGGCGTGCTCGACGGCCATGAGGCGACCACGCATTGGAGCGCAGCCGATGCGTTCTCGCAGCGCTACCCGCGTGTGAAGCTTGTGCCGGATGTGCTCTATCTGGACGCTGCCGACGGCCGTCTGGTGACCTCCGCGGGCACGGCCGCCGGGCTGGATTGCTGCCTGCACCTCGTGCGCCGTTGGCATGGTGCGGAGGTGGCCAACCGCATTGCACGGCGGCTGGTGGTTGCGCCGCACCGGCAGGGCGGCCAGGCCCAATACATCGAGCAACCGCTGCACGATGCCCCCGGCGGCGATCGCCTGTCGGATCTGCTGAACTGGACGGTGGCCAACCTCGCGCAGCCACACTCGCTGGACTCGCTCGCCGAGCGTGCGGCCATGAGCCGGCGCAATTTCACGCGGCGCTTCCGTGAGCTGACTGGCACCACCGTCGGCCAATGGTTGCTGGGGCAGCGTCTGGCCTATGCGCAGCGGATGCTGGAGACCACGCGCCAGCCTGTCGAGGCGATTGCGCAACTGGCGGGGTTCGGCAGCGCGGTGTCGCTGCGGCAGCATTTCAGCCGGACGTATCACACGTCGCCCAGCGCTTACCGCGCCTTGTTTGCGCAAGCCTGAAAAGAAAAAAAGCGGCTGGTCAGCCGCTGTGGTGTGTTGCTTACTTGCTCAGCTCGTGGCCGATGACGGCGCCGGCTGCGGCACCCCCGATCGTCCCGGCCGTGCTGTGCGTCATTTCGTGGCCGGCCACACCGCCTGCCACCGCACCACCGGCCGTACACGCCGTGAGCGTGGGCGCCAGCGCGGCAAGTGCGCATATCAGCGCTGTCTTCCATGCATTCATGATGTCCTCCTGAGTCGCCGGCCAAATGCAGCGGCCGGCATATCCCTCAGTCGAGCAAAGCGCGTGCCGCGCTCACATGAACAGCGGTGACAGCGAGAGATGCGACAGCGCGATCACGATCACCTGCGCGATCACCAGCAGGATCAACGGAGAGAGATCGAGCCGCCCGCCCAGCGGCGGCACCACGCGGCGGATCGGGCGCAAGAGCGGGTCGACCAGCGTATTGAGCACCGCGCCCATGGGCGACGCCGGCCCCATCCACGACAGGACGGCCGACGCAATGGTCACCCACACCAGCACGTTGAACGCCCACTTCAGCACGGTGAACAACGCGGCCACAAAGCCCATCGGCACAAGCGCCACCGGGCTCAAGCCCACCGAGGCGAGCAGCAGGAACAGATAGACGAGCGCCGTGGCATAAGCCGCCACCAGAGACGACCAGTCGATATAGCCCGTGGCCGGAATCACCCGGCGCAGCGGGTGCACCAGCCAGCCGGTCAGCTGGAAGATGGCCTGCGACAGCGGATTGCGCGGTGACAGCCGCACCGCTTGCGTCCAGGCGCGCAGCAGCAGCGCCGCGCCAAAGAGCGAGAAGATCGTGTCGAGCAGAAAACGCGTGATATCGCCGAACATGCGTCCGGTTCTCCTATGGTCAGGTCAGGCAAAAGCGCGCGGCAAACGCGCGTGCTGGGGCGCGGTATTGTCGCACGGCAATCTGACGGCCATCTGTGTGGCGATGCCTGTGCGCAGGCGCGGCGCATTCGCGTATTGTGGTGCCCGTTCGCTGTTTTCCGTGTGAGGAGACCCGCCTTGAAACCCACCTTGTTTCGCGCGTTGTTGTCGCTGGCGTGCCTGTCTGCCGTGCCGCAGGTGCATGCGCAGGCCGACACCACGTTCACCGTCGAATCGCCTGCCTTTGCCGACAACGGCGTCATGGACCGCAAGTACGCCGGGAAGAACGCCGCCAACGCCAATTGCACGGGCGACAACGTCTCGCCGCCGCTGCATTGGTCCAACGTTCCGGCCGGCACCAACAGCCTCGTGCTGATTGCCACCGACCCGCAGGGCGCGGGCGGCCTGGGCGTGAACCACTGGATGGTTTACGGAATCCCGGCCACGCAGACGAGCCTGCCGGAAGGCGCCGGCACGGGCAATGCCCTGCGCATGGGCCAGAACGCTATCGGCAAGCCGGCGTATCTCGGGCCGTGTCCGCCCAAGGGCACGGGCATGCACCACTACGTCTTTGTGCTGATCGCCACGGATCTGGCGCCGGACGCGCTGCCCAATGGGCTTACGCGGGCTGAACTCGACGCAGCCATCAAGGGGCATAGCAAAGGCGCCGCCGCCTGGATCGGCCGCTTCGGCAACTTCTGAGGAGAAGACGCTGGCCGCCGCGCTTACCGTGGCGCGGCCGGTTCCATGCCCTTGCGCTCGAGGAGGGCCGCCGCGTCCTTGCCATGCACCGCCTGTATCAGCGTCTGTGCGTCCGCAGGGTTCTTCGCATGGGGACTCACGCCTGCTGCATACACGGTGTAGTTCTGGACGGCTGCGGGCAAGGGCCCGACGTACTGGATGCGTGGCACCGCAAGCAGTTCGCTGATCTGATGCACGGCCAGCGCGGCGCTGCCATCGACGAGCCGCGTGCCCACCAGCCCGCCGTGAACAAGCACAGCCTTCGGCGCAATCGCCTGCGCAATGCCGAGCGTCTCGAAGAGCTTCGATAGATACATGCCAGACGATCCGCCGGCTGCCGGGTCCAGATACGCGACCGACGGCGCCGCCAGCAAGGTCTGTCTGAACTGCTCGACCGTCGAGATATCGGGCCTGGAGGCGCCCTCGGGCACCGCCACACCAATGCCGACGCGGGCCACGCTGCTGAGCGTGGGGGCCAGATGGCCCGACGCGCTGAGGGCCTTTGCCACGGGCTCGGGCAGGATCGCCACGTCAAAGGCTTCGCCGTTCTGAATGCGTTTGGCCAGTTCGCCCGCCGTGCCGTTGGCGATGATCAGGTGGACACCGGCCGTGCGTTCGATCGACGGTGCCAGCGCGTCCAGCACGGGCCGGAATGCGCCGGCCGTGAGGACGCTGATGTCTGCAGCGCTTGCCGTTCCGACGGTGCCGACGGTGCCGGCGGTGCACAGCGCCAAGAGCGCTGCCAGAAACGGGATTCTCGAAATCACGATGCGGCTCCGATTACGTGTCGGTGCCGCACCTTAGCACTGCATGACAACGACAACCCACGCAGATGCGATCACAACCCCGCGACGGGGAAGCTCGCCTGCCAGACAGCGCTTTGCACGTTCACCGGTTTCGGAATCAGCTTCTGCTGCAGAAACAGGTCTGCAATCTGCTGCTGCGAAGCCACGATCTGCGGCGTGACCGGCGTGACGCCGTAGGGCACGCGGCGCAGCCAGGTCTCGACAACGGGCTGTTCGATGCCGAGCTTGGGCGCCAGCAGGGCGGCGGTTTCCTGCGGATGCTGATTCACCCATAGCCCGGCCGTGCGCAACTGGGCGAGGATCGCGTTGACCGCGCGCGGATGCGTCTTCACGAATTCCGGCGTGGCTTCGTAGAAGTTGAACACCGGCAGCTCGCTGAAATCCCCCAGCGTGCGCGTCTTCAACGCCTTCTGTGCCAGCGCGTAATACGGATCCCACACGACCCACGCATCGACCGCGCCGCTCTCGAAGGCGGCCCGCGCCTCGGCCGGCGGCAGGTAGATCGGCTGAATGTCCTGCACCGTGAGGTTGGCGCGCCGAAGCAGCTGCACCAGCAGGTAGTTGGAGCTGGAGCCCTTCTGCAACGCGATGCGCTTGCCTTTCAGGTCCGCCACGCTGTGCGCGGGTGAGCTGTCCAGCACGAACAGCGCCTCGTTGGTCTTGCCGCCGGGCTCGGCCCCCACGTAGACAAGGCGCGCGCCTGCAGCCTGCGCAAACACGGCCGGCGGCGCGCCGGTGTAGCCAAAGTCAATGCTGCCCGTGTTGAGCGCTTCCAGCAGTTGGGGCCCGGCGGGGAATTCCTTCCATTCCACCTTGTAGCCAAGCTCGGCCAGCGGTTTGTCGAGTGAGCCTTGCGCTTTCAGCACGGCCAGCAATCCGGCTTTCTGAAAGCCGACGCGCACCGTGCCGGCAGGGTCTGCGGCTTGGGTGAGCCCTGCGCTCAGGGCGAGGCCGGCGCCCAGCAGCGCGGCAAGCCAGCGTCGTCGGCCAAACGATGCGGCGGTATGGGGCGATTGGGTTTGCATGATTCCTCCAGCGAGTCAGGTGTTGTGCGGTCGATGCTACGGACCGCGCACGCGCGAAGGAACGAACAAGATTGCATGTGCATAGACGCCGCCAACGTCAGCCCGGTGCTGCAGTAGCGGCAAGCTCCGCCAGATACGCCCACGGATAGATGCCGCGCGCATGGCCATCACTGAACACCAGTTGCACGCCGTAACCCGCGGGCGCGATGGTGGTGACGCGCACGGCGGCCGGCACGTTGATCGGCGTGCCGTGATGGCGCTTGAACTGGCACTCCGCGCAGCGGCACGCCTCGCGCAATGCGGCGTGGTCGAGTGCGACCACGGCGTCTGCCCAGTGCAGCCGCAGCCGGCCCTGTGCGACGTCGTTGTCGATGCGCTCAGGGGGTTGCACGGGCGCTCTCGATTTGTGCCAAGGCAATCCGCACCGCCTTGACGACTTCCGGGTCGCCGTCGGTTTCTGCGCTGCGCAGGGCGGGCAGGGCAGAGGCTTCGCCGATTTCGCCCAAGGCGAGCGCGGCTTCCTTGCGCAGATTGCTGATCGGGTGCGTGAGCAACGCGGCGAGCGCATCGACGGCATGCGCAGCACGCCAACGGCCGAGCGCCCGGGCGGCCTGCAGGCGGACTTGCCAATACGCATCGGCCAGCGCCTCGACCAACGCTTGCGTGACATGCGCATCGGGAGCAAGCGCCCGCAGCTTGCCGAGCGTGCTGGCGCTTTCCTCGCGCACGCGCCAGGCGGTGTCATGCAGCGCAGCGAGCAGCGCGGGCAGCACAGCGGCATCGGTGGCGAGGCCGAGGGCGCCGACTGCGGCACGGCGCACGTCGACATCTGCGTCATGACGTGCGCGTTCCGCCAGCGCGGGCAATGCACCCACATGCTTGCGCCAGCCGAGCACCGCAACGGCCTCGCGGCGTACGGCGGCGTTAGCGTCTTGCAGCGCGTGCAGCGCGGGCGCTTCGCTCTCGGGCACGCGAAGCTCACGCAACCCGCGCAACGCGGCGGCGCGCACAAAGGCGCTGGCATGGTCGACGTAAGGCAACAGCGCGGGCGCCGAGTCGGGCGATTTCAAATCCGCCAGGCCGATTGCCGCCGCGTCACGCACGGTGCCATCCACGTCTTCCAGTGCACGGGCAAGGGCGGCCACGGTGTCCGGCTGTTCCCAGGTCGCCAGGATGCGCGCGGCTTCGAGCCGGATTTCCGGCGCCGGGTCCTGCGCCAGCAGCGCAATCACATCGGGCAGCGCGTCGGCGTCTTCCGCATCGGCAAGCTGGAGGAGGGCGACGCGGCGGGTGGCGGCGTCCGCGTCGTGCAGGCGCGCCAGGAGGGTTGTCGTCATCGCGGCCTCAGCGCAGCAGATACGGGATGTCGACCTTCACCGCGCCGGTCGGGCAATCCTGCTCGCACGGCATGCAGTACCAGCATTCGTCGAACTGCATGAAAGCCTTGCCTTTGGTCAGGTCGATGGCGAGCAGGTCGAGCGGGCAGACATCGACGCACACGGTGCAGCCCTTGTCGGCAATGCACTTGGCTTCGTCGATGGTGACGGGCGCGCTGCTGCGCGAGGTGATGTCGTGCGGCGTGTGGGCGAAATGAACGGTCGTCTGTTGCATGGTCATGCAGCCTTCGGAATGCGCATGTGCGCGTAGGAATCGGTGCCGAGCACATCGACAGGGATGACATACGGCTCGACGGCCTGCTTGCGGCTGGCCATGGCGCCGTGTGCGTCCTTGTACAAGCGTGTGTGGCAGAACCAATTGGCGTCGTCGCGTTCGGGGTAGTCCACGCGATGGTGATACAGGCCCCAGCGGCTTTCGGTGCGGAAGAGCGAGGCGCGCGCGGCCATCTCGGCGCAATCGCGGATGAAGCTGACTTCCATCGCGCGCATCAGCTCATGCGGATTGCGTGCGTGCAGGTGCGTGATGTCTTCGGCAATCTCGTCGAAGCGCCGCAGGCCGATTTCCATCTTGCGCGTGACCTTGGGCGGCTGGAGGTAATCGTTCACCATGCGGCGCAGCTTGTATTCCACTTGCGCAGGCGCGAGGCCATGATCGCGTTGCAGCGGCGCAAAGATGCGCGTGCGCTCGCGTTCGATTTGCGCGTCGTCGACGCGGGCGTCGCCTTGCCGGCCGGCGATGTAGTCCGCCGCGTTCTGCCCCGCAAACCAGCCGTACGTGAACGCGCCGAGCATGTAGTTGTGCGGCACGGCGGCCATGTCGCCCGCCGCGTAAAGGCCCGGCACGGTGGTTTCCGCGCGCGCATTCACATACACGCCAGATGCGCTGTGCCCGCTGCAGAAGCCGATTTCCGAGATGTGCATCTCCACCATCTGCGTGCGGTAATCGGTGCCGCGCCCCGCGTGGAAGCGGCCGCGGCTCGGGCGCTCGTTGGTGTGCAGGATCGTCTCGATGGTCTGGATGGTTTCTTCGGCCAGGTGGTCGAGCTTGAGAAACACCGGCCCCTTGCCGCCTTGCAGCTCCTGGTAGAACTCCCACATCATCTGGCCGCTCCAGTAGTCGCACTGGATGAAGCGCTCGCCGCGCGCGTTGGCGGTGTAGCCGCCCAGCGGGCCGGTCACATACGCACAGGCGGGGCCGTTGTAGTCCTTGATGAGCGGGTTGATCTGGAAGCATTCCAGGTTGGAAAGCTCCGCGCCTGCGTGATACGCCATCGCGTAGCCATCGCCCGCGTTGGTGGGGTTTTCGTACGTGCCCATCAGGTAGCCGGAAGCCGGCAGGCCAAGCCGCCCGGCGGCGCCGCAGCTCAGCACCACGGCCTTGGCGCGCACCACGAGAAAATCCGCCGTGCGGCAATCGAAGCCGAGCACGCCGCAGGCGGCCCCATCGGCATCCGTCAGCACGCGCGTGACGACGATGCGGTTCGTGATCTCCACCCGCGCACGCTTGAGCTGCCGATACAGCACCTTCTTGATGTCGTGCCCCTCTGGCATCGGCAGCACGTAGCTGCCCATGTGATGGACCTTCTTGACGGCATAGTCGCCGGTTTCGTCCTTCTCGAACTTCACGCCCCAGCGGTCGAGTTGTTCGATGGTGGCGAAGCTGTGCTGCGCATACGCATACACGCCCGATTGATCGACGATGCCATCGTTGGCCAGCGTGATCTCGCGCGTGTATTGCTCAGGCGTGGCATGCCCGGGGATGACCGCGTTGTTCAGCCCGTCCATGCCCATCGAGATGGCGCCGCTGCGCTTGACGTGCGCCTTGTCGATCAGCAGCACACGCAGCGCGGGGTTGCGTTCTTTTGCCTTGATGGCCGCCATCGGGCCGGCCGTGCCGCCGCCCACGACGACGAGGTCGTACTCCAGTTCCAACGTGTTCATACGGTGCTTTGCAAAGGAAGGATGGATTGCGCATGCGACGCCACCTGCCGATCCAGCCGAAGCCGGTACTGGAAGGCGTCGCCGCGAAAATAAAGGCGCTCGAAGTCGATGGGCGCGCCCTGGGCGTCGTGCGTCAGGCGTTCTACGCGCAGCAGTGCCGCGCCTGCGCCCGTGTTGTCGAGCGCGGTGGCCGTCGCGTGATCGGCCAATGCCGCATCGATGGCCAGCGTGGCGTGGCCCAGCGCCACACCCGCGTCCTGCTCCAACACGAGAAACACATCGCGCGTGACGAGGTCGGCCCGGGCGACGATGCTGCCCAGGGCCTCCGGCAGCCACGTCACTTCGAGCGACACGGGCAACTGGTCCAGCAGGCGCACGCGATGCAACTCCACGACGGCCGTGCCGGGCGCCAGCTGCAGCGCCTGCGCGACGTCGGTCGGTGCCGGGACGGTCCGCAGCGTCAGCACGCGATTGCGAATCGCGTGACCTTGTGCCGACATCGCCTCGGCAAAGCCCTGCAGCGCGGTCACGTTCTGGAACGCCTTCGGCTGGCTCACAAACGTGCCTTTTCCGTGGCGGCGGAAGATCAGCCCTTCGTTCTGCAGATCGGCAAGTGCCTGGCGCACGGTGATGCGGCTCGCGTTGAACTGCTCGCCCAGCGCCGCCTCCGAAGGCAGCAGCGAGGCCGGCGCGTAGTGGCCGCTGAGAATGCCCTCGCGCAGCGTGCCCTTGATGCGCTCATAGAGCGGCGGGGCAGGTTGGCGGTGCAAATTAGAGGTGGTCATCGATGGGCGCAACTCGTCATAACAAGTGCGCCCAGTGTAAAAAGCAGACGTATGCAGCGGAACGAAGCTTTTTCGATATGCATGCTCGGTTTCTGACAGGCGCCGCAGCTATAGTGACGAGAGTGTTTTGAGCCGCCGCGCACCGCACACGCGGGCCGGCACCGGACGCACGGAGCGCCGCACTTCAGACGGCGCACGAAAACAACGGATACGGGTGATGGACCAGGGCACGCGCCTGCAAGATTTTTCTGCCGGCTTTGCTGACACGTTGCGGCAAGCCATGCACGACGTCGGCTTCGAGTGGCTCTCGTTTGGCCTGATGGAATACATCGGCGAGGCGGGCAAGCAGCGGGGCGAGCAACGCGTGCTCTACAACACCAATTCCCCCGCCGGCTGGGAAGAGCGCTATCTGGAGCAGCGCCATTTCGAGATCGACCCGCGCATCGCGCTGCAGGGCGACTGCGGCCTGCCTCTGGCGTGGGACATGCCCTACCTGCGTGAGCGCGTGGGCAACAGCCCGGGCGACCCCCGCGTCGAAACCTTCCTTGCCGATCTGGCCCGCTTCAATCTGCACAGCGGCATCGTGTGGGGTGCCCCATTGCGCCATCAGATGACGCCGCGCTCGACCTGGATCGTCTTCTGCAGCCTGTCGTCTTCCCGGCCAGACCGCGCGTGGATGAACGACACGGTGATGGGCGGCGCCATGCGCATCATCGTGCGCGCCTGCACGCATCTGGAAGAAGCGCGCGACAGCGCCCAGCGCAACAAGGAGATCGCCACGCGCGCGTCGCTGCCCGCGCATGTCCTGCGCCGCGTGATCGACTTTGTGGAAGCGAACGTGACGCAGCCCATCAGCGTGCGCGACATGGCCGAAATTGCCGACCTGAGCGTGCATCACTTCGCGCGCAGCTTCAAGGAGGCCAGCGGCCGCACGCCGCATCAGTACGTGACTGAGCGCCGCCTGCAGCTTGCCAGCCGTCTGCTGACCGAGACACGCATGTCCATCCTGGAGATCGCAACCGCGGTGGGCTTTGAAAGTGCGAGCCACTTTGCGGTGGTGTTCCGGCGCCGGCAAGGGCTGTCGCCCAATGACTTCCGGCGCCAGCGCGTGGCGTTCTCGCACGTGGCGGCATCGCTGGCCGAATCGGGCTGACCGGCCGCCCCTGCGTCGGCCCTTCACCTGCGCTCTGCGCGCGATTTTGGTGCGCCGCACGATGCGCAAACGCCTGTCCTGATATCAAAACCGATATCGGTAAGGCCCCAAAAAAGCATTAGACGGTCATGTCTCGCTGTCCATACCATGGCTCAGCACGAATCACCGGCAGGGCAAGATGCGCGCCGCATGCCGGATTCGACTCGTGTATCGCGTTGCAAAGACGACGTGCGCAGCCCCGGGGGTAGTTACCGGCTGCGTTCCACCATAACGGAGACAAACGATGCAAAAAACGAGCGCTGCGTGCGCCAGACGGACCGTATTGACCTTCCTGGCTACGGCCGGCGTGTTGCTGGCCACGGGCTTGACGACAGCGGCTCACGCGGCCGACAAGTCGTTCACCATGGGTTTCGCCCAGGTGGGTGCCGAAAGCGAATGGCGCACCGCCAATTCGGAGTCCATCAAATCGACGGCCAAGGCGCAGGGCGTGAACCTGAAGTTCTCCGACGCGCAGCAGAAGCAGGAAAACCAGATCAAGGCGATCCGCTCGTACATCGCGCAGAAGGTCGATGTGATTGCGTTCTCGCCGGTGGTGGAATCCGGCTGGGACACCGTGCTGCAAGAAGCCAAGGCCGCCAAGATCCCGGTCATCCTGACCGACCGCGGCATCGACAGCAAAGACACCTCGCTCTACACCACGTTCATCGGCTCGGACTTCGTCGAGGAAGGCCGCAAGGCGGGCCGCTGGCTGCTGGAGAACGTCAAGCCCAAGGGCGACGTGAACATCGTCGAGCTGCAAGGCACGGTCGGCTCCGCACCCGCCATCGACCGCAAGCGCGGCTTTGAAGAGATCATCAAGGCCGACCCGCACTACAAGATCATCCGCTCGCAAACCGGCGACTTCACTCGCGCCAAGGGCAAGGAAGTGATGGAAGCCTTCCTCAAGGCCGAGGGCAAGAAGATCAACGTGCTGTACGCGCACAACGACGACATGGCGATCGGCGCCATCCAGGCCATTGAAGAGGCGGGGCTCAAGCCGGGCAAGGACATCGTCATCATCTCGATCGACGGTGTGAAGGGCGCGTTTGAAGCCATGATGGCCGGCAAGCTGAACGTCACGGTGGAATGCAGCCCGCTGCTCGGGCCGCAACTGATGGATACCGCGCGCGCCGTGCTGGCGGGCAAGACCGTGCCCAAGCGCATCGTCACCAAGGAAGGCATCTTCCCGATGGAAGTGGCGGCCAAGGAGTTCCCGAACCGCAAGTACTGAGTACTGCGTATTGCGTACTCAATTGCGTTCGCAAGCCCTTAGCTGAAGTGGAGCATGCCGGCAGCGCGGGTTACGGTGACTCGCCCTGCCGGCTGCGCCACGTTAACAGGTGACACCCATGTCCGATCACGTTGATCAACCCGCCGCACACGATGCACGCGGCGCGCTGCTGCACATGCGCGGCATCTGCAAGAACTTTCCCGGCGTGCAGGCGCTGGCCGGGGTGGATTTCCGCTTGTTTCCCGGAGAAGTGCACGCCCTGATGGGGCAGAACGGTGCCGGCAAGTCGACGCTCATCAAAGTGCTGACCGGCGTTGAAGCGCCCGATGCCGGCGAGATTCTGCTCGGCGGTCAGCCCATCGCGCCGGGCTCGCCGCTGGAGGCGCAAAAGCTCGGTATCAGCACGGTGTATCAGGAGGTCAACCTGTGCCCAAACCTGACCGTGGCGGAGAACATCCACATCGGCCGTTTTCCCATGCGGCTGGGCAGCATCGACTGGCGGGCCACCAACCGGGCGGCGCAGGCGCTGCTGGCCGATCTGAACATCCACATCGACGTCACGCTGCCGCTGTCGCTGTATCCGGTGGCCATCCAGCAGATGGTGGCGATTGCGCGCGCACTCTCCACTGAAGCCCGCATCCTGATCCTGGACGAACCCACTTCCAGCCTGGACGACGATGAAGTGGCTCGCCTCTTTGCCGCCATCCGCACGCTCAAGGCACGCGGCATGGCCGTGCTGTTCGTCACGCATTTTCTTGAGCAGACGTACGCGATTGCCGACCGCATTACCGTGCTGCGCAACGGCCGGCTGGAAGGCGAATACGCCGCGCGCGATCTGCCGCAGTTGCAACTGATCAACAAGATGGTCGGGCGCGATATCGATGCGAGCCGCTTCGAGCGCACCGAAGTGCCGCCCGTGGACGATACGGCGCCAGCATTCCTCAGCGCGCGCGGCATGGGCCGTCGTGGCGTGGTGCAGCCGCTCGATCTGGATGTCCGCCCCGGGCAGGTGTTGGGCCTGGGCGGCTTGCTGGGCTCGGGCCGCACCGAGACCGCACGCCTGCTGTTTGGTGTCGACCGCAACGATGCGGGCTCGATCAACGTGCAGGGCCGGACGCATCAGTTCAGCTCGCCGCGCGACGCCATCCGGCAGGGCATCGGCTTTTGCCCGGAAGACCGCAAGACCGAAGGCATCATTGCCGAACTGTCGATTCGAGAAAACATCATCCTCGCGCTGCAGGCCAAGCGCGGGGTGTTCCGCTATCTGCCCAAGAAGCGCCAGCGTGAGATTGCCGACCAGTACATCGCCCAGCTCGGCATCAAGACGCCCGACGCTGAAAAGCCCATCGGCCAGCTCTCGGGCGGCAACCAGCAGAAGGCCGTGCTCGCGCGCTGGCTGGCGACCGACCCCGCCATGCTGATCCTGGATGAGCCCACGCGCGGCATCGACATCGCCGCCAAGCTCGACATCATGGACCTGGTGACCGCGCAGTGCCGCAAGGGCATGGCCATCCTGTTCATCTCCAGCGAGCTGCCGGAGGTGCTGCGCGTAAGCCACCGGCTGGCGATCCTGCGCGATCGCAAGAAGGTGGGCGAGCTGGCCGGCGCCGATGTGACGGAAGACAACCTGTGCCACGTGATTGCCGGCGGCGACGTGCCCGTGCCCGCCCGCGAATCCACCACCACCGGAGGCGCTGCATGAAACTCGCCAATCTGCGCGCACTCACGGGCCACCGGCTGTTCTGGCCGTGCGTGACGCTGCTTCTGCTGTGCCTGCTCAACGCGTGGTTCAACCCGCATTTCTTTCACCTCGACGTTCGTAATGGGCATCTGTACGGCAGCCTGATCGACATCCTCAACCGCGCGGCGCCGCTGATGCTCGTCTCCCTCGGCATGACGCTGGTGATTGCGGTGGGCGGCATCGATATTTCGGTGGGCGCGGTGGTCGCCATTTCCGGTGCCATCGCGGCATCGCTTGTCGGCGGCACGCTGGTCGTGCAGAACGGCCTGCCCGTCTACGTGACCAAGGTGCCGCTGCTGCTGGCACTGCTGGCGGCCGTGGGTGCGGCGCTGGTGTGTGGTATGTGGAACGGCCTGCTGGTGGCGGGCGCGGGCATGCAGCCCATCATCGCCACGCTGATCCTGATGGTGGCCGGCCGCGGCGTGGCGCAGCTCATTACCGGCGGGCAGATCATCACCGTCTACTACGAGCCGTTCTTTTTCGTGGGCAACGGCTATCTGTTCGGGCTGCCGTTCGGGCTGTACATCGCCGCCGCTGTGCTGGGCCTGCTGTTGCTGTTGATGCATCGCACGGCGCTGGGCTTGTTCATCGAGGCCGTCGGCATCAACCCCGTGGCCGCGCGGCTTGCTGGGCTGAACACCAAGGCGCTGCTGTTTGGCATCTATGCGTTCTGCGGTGCCATGGCTGGTGTTGCGGGGCTCATCATCTGCTCCAACGTCAAGAGCGCGGACGGCAACAACGCCGGGCTGTTGCTGGAGCTTGACGCCATCCTGGCCGTCACGCTGGGCGGTACCTCGCTGGCGGGCGGCAAGTTCAGCCTGTGGGGCAGCGTGATCGGCGCGCTCATCATCCAGACGCTTACCTACGCGATCTATTCGATGGGTGTGCCGCCAGAAATCAACCTCGTGGTGAAAGCCGTGGTGGTGTTTGCCGTGTGCCTGGCGCAATCGCCGGCGTTTCGCAGCATGCTCTTTCAACGCCACAGCCGTGCAGGGGCGCAGTCATGAAAATCAATCCACGGCGCTTGCCGTTCTACGTCACGCTGTTTCTGTTTGCGCTGTTGTTCGGCTTTGGGTCGGTCACTTACACCGGCTTCTTCAGCGTGCAGGTGTTTCTCAATCTGCTGATCGACAACGCGTTCCTGATCGTCGTTGCCATCGGCATGACGTTCGTCATTCTGTCGGGCGGCATCGATCTGTCGGTGGGGGCGGTGGTGGCGCTCACCACCATGATCTCTGCCGCGCTGGTCGAGCATCACGGCTGGTCGATCGGTGTGGTGGTGCCGCTGGTGCTCGCCGTCGGGTGCCTGTTCGGCCTGGTGATGGGCGTGCTGATCCAGGTATTCCGCATCCAGCCGTTCATCGTCACGCTGGGCGGCATGTTCCTCGCACGGGGGCTGTGCTACCTCATCAGCATCGACTCGATCAGCATTACGGACCCCATCTACACCGCGCTCTCGCAGTACAAGGTCCAGGTGGGCGGCGGCAACTACGTGTCGCCCAGCGTGGTAATTGCGCTGGTCGTGTTCGCCGCGGCTGCGTGGCTTGCGCATTGCAGCCGCTTTGGCCGCACGGTGTACGCGCTGGGCGGCAATGAGCGGTCTGCCTTGCTGATGGGCCTGCCCGTGGCGCGCACGCGCATCCTCGTCTATGTGCTCAGTGGCTTCTGCTCTGCGCTGGGCGGTGTGCTGGTCACGTTCTACATGCTGTCCGGCTACGGGCTGCACGCGCAAGGTATGGAACTGGACGCCATTGCCGCCACGGTGGTCGGCGGCACGCTGCTCACCGGTGGCGTGGGGCTCATCAGCGGCAGCGTGGTCGGCGTGTTGTTGCTGGGTGTCATCCAGTCGTTGATCACCTTTGACGGCACGCTCAGCTCGTGGTGGGCACGCATTGCCATTGGCGTGCTGCTGTGCCTCTTCTGCCTCATGCAGCGTTTCCTGGGACGCGTGCAACGGGGGACGTCATTGCCGCCCGCGAGCCCGCACAGGCCGGCGCAGCGGTCCAATGAATCGGCCAAGGACACTCCTGCCTCGGCCATGCTCATGCAGTCGCACGCCGTGCCACCGTTCAACTAGGCGCACGCAGTCTTCCTGCTCGATGTCGGCCCGTCACTCGTACGGGCCGACGCTCGAATGTCTCCCCGCATACACCCAGATCGCCAATGCATGCGCCGATGCAGGGCGTCATGTGGACGCTTCAACTCACGCACTTAAGGTATTTCACGGCCTAACCGATATGCAGACTTAGAAGACTCAAGAACCCGGAGCACATGCGCTTCCGGACAAACAAAGCGGGGGGAAATCATGCCGTCTATCGTGCATTCGGTGCGCTTCAAATTGCTCGGCGCGTTTGGTCTGTGTCTGGTGCTTCTGTTGGCCACGGGCGTTTTTGGGGTGCGCGGCCTGATGCGTCTGAACGGCAACATTGTCGACGCGTACGCCAGCAACACGCTGCCCATCGCCAAGCTTGCCGAGCTTCGTAGCACGCAACTGGACGTACGCCTGCAACTGCGCCGCGCACAGGTCTTCACGGACGATGCAGCGCAGGTTGCAGGAGCCGTGCGCACCATGCGCGCAGATCTGGACAAGATCAACAGTGCGTGGAAGCAGTACTACCCTGCCAGCGTGACGAGCGAAAAGGAACGCGAAGTCGCCAGCAAGATCAACGACGCCCTGCCGCAATTCAACACCGCAACGAATGAAGCGATCGAAGCGCTGCAAAGCGGCCACCACGACGCGGCCGCACAGATCATCAACCGCCATGCCTCCTCCGGACAGGCCGTGAGCGACCTGCTCACAAAAGACATTGCGCTCAACCTGGAAGAGGCCAAGGCCTCCGTCGACGATAGCGAGGCCACCTACCACTCCATCTTCAGCGTGGCCGTTGTGCTGATGTGTGCGGGGTTTGCGGTGGGCGTGGGCATGTGCTGGTATCTGCTGCGCGCCATCTCTCGTCCGCTGAGCCGCGCGGTCAACGTTGCCAACCACATTGCCGGCGGGCAGTTGGAGAACAACATCGTGATCGACACGCGGGGCGAGTTCGGCGAACTGCTGGCCGCCCTGCGCACGATGGACCACCAATTGGCCGAGACGGTGCGCGGCATCAAGGTATCGGCCGAATCCGTGACGGTGGCGTCCAAGGAAATTGCGGCCGGCAACATTGATTTGTCTTCGCGCACGGAACAGCAGGCCGCATCGCTGGAGGAAACCGCGTCGAGCATGACGCAGTTGACGGAGACCGTGAAGCAGAACGCCGAGAACGCCGCCCAGGCGGACAGCCTTGCCTCCAGCGCCAGCACGATCGCGCAGGCCGGCAACGAGGCCGTGCAGGCCATGGTCGGCACCATCGACCGGATCAGCACCAGCTCCGGCAAGATTTCCGAGATCACGGGGTTGATCGAGGGCATCGCCTTCCAGACCAACATCCTCGCGCTGAACGCCGCAGTGGAAGCGGCGCGCGCCGGTGAGCAGGGCAGGGGTTTTGCTGTCGTTGCCAGCGAGGTACGCACGCTTGCGCAACGCTCGGCCTCCGCCGCCAAGGAAATCAAGGGATTGATTGGCGACTCTGCTGCCGTCGTGCAGGCGGGCTCGCAGCAGGCCGCTGCGGTGGGCGAGACCATGAGCGAAGTGAAGGACGCCATCCGCCGCGTGTCGGAGATCGTGGCCGAGATTGCCGCCGCCTCTGCCGAGCAGAGCCGTGGCATCGAGCAGGTCAACCAAGCTGTCACGCAGATGGACGAGGTCACGCAGCAGAACGCCGCCCTGGTCGAGCAGGCCGCCGCCGCCGCGCAATCGCTGGAAGAGCAGGCGACGACCTTGCGACGCGCGGTGTCGGTGTTCCGCTTGGCGGACGGGGCGGGACGGCCCGCGTTTGCTTAAGCGGCCCTGCGGATGAGGCGTCAGGCGCGCTTCCATTAAGGAATTGCCGGTCTTGTAAAAGTTGTTTCGTGCAACTATATTGGTTGCGCGAAACAACTATCTGAGGCCGGCATGGACATCATTGAAGCGCCCGCGCAATCGCGCGAACAGACCATCCGCGAGCTGCGAGAGGTGTCCCGCAAGCTCGTCCGCGAACTCGGCTTCATGCGCAACACGCTGGCCGAGAGCGACCTGCCGCCCTCCGCCGTACACGCGATTCTGGAGATTGCCGGTGCGCCCGGCATCCAGGCGCGCGACCTGGCCGAACGCCTGCGGCTGGACAAATCGAGCACCAGCCGCCAAGTCACGCGGCTCGAATCTGCCGGGCTGGTCGAACGTCGCACGCGCGCCGACGATGCCCGATCTTCCGAACTGCACCTGACCAAGAGCGGCCAGCAGGTGCGCCGCAAGATCGACGCATTTGCCTCCGAGCAGGTTTCCAACGCGCTGCGCCACCTGACCCCGGCAGATCAGCAACGACTGGTTGCATCGCTGTCGCAATACGTCAGCGCGCTGGCCGATGACAACGACCACAAGCCCGCGCAAGCCCCCGCCGATGCCGGCCCCCAGATCGTGCAAGGCTACGTGCCCGGCTGCATTGGCGACATCGCCAGCCTGCACGGCCGCTTCTACGCGCAGCACTGGGGCTTTGGCGTGTTCTTCGAGCGCCGCGTTGCCAAGGAACTCGCCGACTTTGCGCAATCCTTGCCCGACCCCGACAAGGCACTCTGGTTGTGTGTGGAGAATGGCCGCTGCCTCGCATCGCTGGCCATCGACGGAAATCCGCACTATCGTGCTGCACACCTGCGCTGGTTCATCGTGGATGATTCACTGCGCGGCACGGGCATTGGTCGCAAGCTCATGTCGCAAGCCATGCGCTTTGTCGACGAGCGCTTTGACGAGACCTATCTCAACACCTTCAAGGGCCTGGATGCCGCCCGCCACCTCTACGAATCGTTCGGCTTTGAACTCACGCAAGAAGAAGCCGGCACGCAGTGGGGCAGCACCGTAACCGAACAACAATTCCGCCGCCGCAAACCGGGCTGACCTTGCGTCGCCCCTGGCGCACAAGGAGACCGTACGTGACATCGCAACTCAATCTGGATGCCTATTTCAACCGCATCCAGTGGGGCGGCAGCACCACCCCAAGCTACGACACGCTCGCGCAGTTGCTGCACGCACACATGCGGCACATCCCGTTTGAAAACCTCGACGTGCTGCTCGGGCGCGGCATCCGCATCGACCTGGAAAGCTTGCAGAACAAGCTCGTTCACGCACGCCGCGGCGGCTACTGCTTCGAGCACGCCACCTTGTTTGCAGCGGTGTTGGAGCAGCTCGGCTTTCAGCCGACGCGCCACTCGTCGCGCGTCGTCCTGCTTGCCCCGCGCACCGAGGCGCCGCGCACCCACATGTTCCTGACCGTGCAGTTGCCCGAAGGCACCTTTGTCGTCGACCCCGGCTTTGGCTCGCTGGCCCCGCGTGTGCCTGTGCCGCTGGACGGCACGCAGGCCGATATCGACGGAGAACTGCACTGGATGGTGCGTGATGCAGACCGCTGGATACTCCGCGCCCAGGTGCGCAGCGACACGCCGGTCGACGCCTGGGTCACCACGATGGAGCAGGACTACCCGATCGATTTCGAAATGGCGAACCACTACACGAGCACGTATCCGAACTCGCCCTTCATGAACCGCATCCTCATGCGGTCGTTGACCGACGAAGGGCGCGTGACGGTCATGAATCGGGACGCCACGATCTGGCGCGGGAATACGCCGTACAGGTTCGAGCTGGAAGACCGCCGCGCGTTGCGAGGGCTGTTGGTTGAGTACTTTGGGATTGATTTGCCCGAGGTGGAGGGGATGCGGGTGCCGGGGGTGGAGGGGTGGAATTGAGGAGGACGGTTTGTAAGTCGCGCCGTCCGCCAGCCGATGTCAGGCCCGCTTCTGCAGGAACTTGCGAAGAACATCCGCAGTCCGTTCCGGCATTTCTTCAGGAAAAAAGTGGCCGCCATCAAGCGCATGACCTTCAACGTCACACGCGAAATTCCGCCAGATTTCTAACGGCCCGCCATCGTCTTGGTACCACTTTTCTATTCCACCATTTTTACTCCATACAGCGAGTAGCGGGCAGGTCACCTTTTTATTTGCAGCCATATCGGCAACATCATGCTCACGGTCGATCGTTGCGGCTGCTCGATATTCCTCACAAATTGCATGAACGCGCGCGGGATCGCGTAAAGCGTCAATATATGCATTTCGCACGTCTAGCGAGAATGCGTCAGACCGGCTTCCCCAATCGTTCAATGCATTATTAATGACCGCATCCGGCGCGGCGGAAATCAGCCGCTCTGGAAGCGGCGCGGGCTGAGATAGTAGGGACCATGGCCAGAAGGCCAATGCCAATTTGGCGTCAGCCTTGTTCCAGACGACTTCGGTCGGCAAGATATCGAGCACGGCAAGGTGGCGGACGCAAGCCGGGAAATCCAACGCCATCCGGTGTGCAACGCGGGCGCCTCGGTCATGACCGACGACCGAAAATTGCTCGTGGCCGAATCCGCGCATGAGTTCAACCATGTCTCTTGCTATTGCCCGTTTGCTATAGGGCGCGTGGTCTGGAGTCGAGGCCGGGTAACTGCTCTTTCCATATCCACGCAGGTCTGGGCAGAACACTTCATGCTGATCGGAGAGTCGTGACGCGATTTCCCTCCACATCAAATGTGTTTCAGGAAAGCCGTGAAGCAGAAGCAACGGTGGACCAGCGCCGAGTCTTTTGAGAAAGATCTCGGCTTCGCCTGTATTGACAGTGATGCCTGGGGCGCTATCGAACATCATGGTGCCTCATAGAGGACGATGTGCGATTCATTATGGACGATGGACTGCTCTTTGCCCGACGTGTACCACGGACCGCTTACGATAGATTCATGCAACCAATGCAAGTGATCTACGCTTTCTCGTAGCTGAAAAAAAGATAAAGAGCGGAATTGGATAGAGAAGAAAGAACAGCGCTCTATCAATCAGGTCCGTGCGGGCAATGATGAGTGTGCTTGCTGACGCGTCGACCGCTAGCGCCCCCGCCCGTCGCGGGTTCGCTTTGACTGCTGTTCTAGTTATTTCTTGCGATTCACTCGGTCCAGCACCTGCAGCACTTCCCACCGGTACAGGTCTACTGCCGCGCCATCCAACGCGGTCAGCATGAACGCCCCAATCGCGTCCATAAACCCGGCCTGGTATTCGAGGGCCTTGTTTCTGACGTGGAACTCGTAATGAAAGCGCAACGTATGGGGCTCGAACAGCCGGTGCACCTTCATGTTCATCCGCGTTTTTTGCAGATATTCCTTCGCGGCCAAGGCGCCCTGCGCATACAGGAGGTTGTCATCGACGTTCATCGCGCACCTCCGGACGGAGGACGTTGTGCGATGCAGGTGAAGTGCGAGTTTGCGGGGCGATGCCCGCGTGGGATGGGTACAGCTTGGGTCGGTTGATCCATTGTCTTGCCCTCTGGTTAAGTGAGGAGCCACCCACCTGGGAGGGTGGGCGGGCACACGACAAGGTCTGCAATACCGATCAAGTTCACCACAACCGGCAGGGCCGAGGCCCTCCCTGCCGGGCCCGCCCATAGGGACGAACGACGGCACGCGAGGGCTATAACGGCACTCACGGGTGAACTTGAATTCGGGATTGCAGTCCCGGCTGCGCTTGGTTTGCGCGAGCGGGACAGAGTTTAGGGGCGGCAAGCAGCGGCGGCAAGTTGCGGTTTGTCTCGGGGCCAAATCAGAACGTATTCGTGGAGTCCAGAACGCCGTGCGCCGGGTTCGGAACTCGAATCGCCGAGTTCCGAACCTCAAATGCCGAGCAAAAAGCCTGACACGCCGGGTTCCGAGCCTCAGCCATCGAGTCCAGAACACCAACGGCCGAGTTCAGAACCTCAACGGTCGAGTTCAGAACCTCAACGGTCGAGTTCAGAACCTCAATCGCGGAGTTCAGACCTTCGACCGTGCTCAAAAAAGCAGCATGTGTTGCTGAAAAAAGCAGCAAGCGAGAGGCAAAAAGGGTCACGCGTCGGGTTCAGAACCCCATGCGCGGCGTTCGGAACCCCGTGTGTCGAGGTCAAAGGTCCGATTCATTGCTGCAAAAAGCAGCAGCGGCGGGGCAAAAAGCCTCGCGGTCGGGTCTTGGAGGGCGGCAAGCGGGGGTTGAGTGGCGGCAGTCGGAGGATTAACCCTCAAGCGCCGAGCTTGAGGCTCCGAATCCGTTCCGCCTGCCATGCCGCCAACGCAGTGCTCGCGTCGGCTTCTTCCTCCTTGGTCGCCTTCCGGGTTCTATACGGCGACGAACTGGCCGACAAAATCGGCGCGGAATTGTGTATGTCCTCAGCCAGCCAGCTCAAATAACCCCGACCTTCATCGCGATATTTTCGAGCTTCCGCCGTGGTGAGCCGAATCATGAAGCTGTAGCCAAAAGCGCCATGGTTGCAGTTGGCATCCAGATACAGTTCGCCGTCCGCTTCAAATAAAAACCAGCTCTGCGGTTCGTGGTCCAGCACCTGCATCAACGCCTCCGAGCGCGTAGTTGATTGTGTGAGTGGTTGCGAGCGATTGCTCGACATGCGATGGCGCATGGGCGGGCTTCGCACATGCGATCGCACTTTCGCATGATCGTGCCGGACGCTGCAATCGGCCGCCTAGCATGCAGGCGTTATTGACCATTGCTGCCGCCATGCCGATTCCATCGAAGATCAGCGGACCGAGCGTCCAGACACACATCAGCCCCAACGACGCGCCCGGCTCGTCGCCGGTAAAGCCGTCGCTCCCTCAGGCCCCCCAGCGCACCGCGCGTACGTCGCAAGGGGAGCTGGGCGCGCTGTCTGCGCGCGGTACGAAGCGCCCACGCGAGTCGAGCGGTGATGCTGCACAGCCGCAAGCCAAGCAACGCCGGGCGGATCTGCCCCGCTCGGAACTCCCGCGCACACACGGTGATGCCGACTCGCGCATGGAGCGCATCATGCAGATGCAGGCCGAAACCATGATCCGCAGCGCGGAGATGCAGAACGTGCTGAACCGCGCCAACGCGCAAGCCAAGCTGATGGAAGAGGGCGCCAAGGCCGCCAAGGATCTGATCAACTAGCGTCGGGGTTCCGGATGCGCGTGTCGATTCCGGTCACCGATTTGCAGGCAAGGCGCGCGTTGCCAATCTACGCCTGCCACACGGCATACCCTTCCTCGCGCAATCCGATCGCCAGTTCGACCTCCATCTCCCGCGCCGCCTCATAAGGCATCGGGTTGAAGCATTCGTACAGCTCGGGCATCAGGCGCAAGCCGTACTCGCGTACGAACCGATTCGATTTCAGCCCCGCCTTGTGCTTGTCAAAGCGCACGTCCGGCGACTGTCCTGTCATGCCGACATAGACGCAAGGTTTGCCGCCGAGGTAATCGGGATTGGCCTTCACGAAGCGCGCTTCGCTCAGCACTTGCCGCGACAGCTCGACGACATAAACGTGGTGGTGACGTGGCATGGGGAGCGCTTCACCAGCGGAGTGGCGAAGCAGAAAAGAAGCGGACGGTGGGCATGGATCGTAGCGCCACCGCGCTTCTTCTGCCACTGCGTGGCTGCATCAGGCCGCCGCAGCTGCTCCGTGCAACCGGAAGAACGCAACCGCGTGGCTCAGTTGCTGGCCCTGACCTTCCAATGACGTGGATGCGGCCGCTGCCTGTTCGACCAGCGCGGCGTTCTGCTGGGTCACTTCGTCCATCTGCGTAATCGCCAGGTTGATCTGCTCGATGCCACGGCTCTGCTCGACAGAGGCGGCGGCAATCTCGCCCATGATGTCGGTCACGCGGGCCACGGCCTGGGTGACTTCGGTCATGGTCTTGCCGGCGGTTTCCACCAGTGAGGAGCCGTCCTCGATCTTTTGCACCGAGGTGCTGATGAGTTCCTTGATCTCCTTGGCGGCGCTGGATGAGCGCTGCGCAAGGCTGCGGACTTCACTGGCCACCACGGCAAAGCCGCGGCCTTGTTCGCCGGCGCGAGCGGCTTCCACTGCGGCGTTGAGCGCGAGGATGTTCGTCTGGAACGCAATGCCTTCAATCAGGCCAATGATGTCGACCACCTTGGTCGAGCTGCTGCGGATGTCGCTCATGGTGTCGACCACGTTGCCGACCACGGCGCTGCCGCGTTGGGCGATCTCCGAGGCATCCGATGCGAGCACGCTGGCCTGCTGGGCATTGTCGGCGTTCTGCTTCACGGTGGAGGTCAGCTCTTCCATGCTGGAGGCCGTCTCTTGCAGAGACGAGGCCTGTTGCTCGGTGCGAGAAGAGAGGTCTTGATTGCCGGTGGCGATCTGGCCCACATCGCTGGCGATGCCGTGCGCAGCCTGGCGAACCTGGTCGATCAGCTTCACGAGGCTGGCCTGCATGTCCGACATGGAGGCGAGGATGCTGCCGCGCGGTGCCGTTGCGCCGCCGGGCACGGGGCCCAGGTCTCCGGAGGCCACGCGGCGCGTGATGTCGCTCAGGGCGTCGGGCTCGGCACCCAGGGCACGGGTCAGGCCGCGGGTGATGAGAATGCCGGCACCCAAGGCACCCAGCACAGTGGCAAGGCAGATGCCGATGAGCAGCGTGCGCTGGAAGGCGTAGCGCTCGGCAGACTGCTGCTCCATCTCGTGGGCGCGATCGCGGGCGTGTTCGCTGTAGGCATTGGTGGCCTTGATGAGCGCGGCCAGCAGCGGGCGGCACTGCTCGTTCATCATCGTGATCGATTCTTCGTGCTTGCCCGTAAGCGCGGCGTTGACAATGGCGAGCGCCACGGGGCCGTACTTCACCTCAACGCTGTCGATGTCAGCAACCAAGGCCCGTGCGCGGTCATCGGTGTCGCCGGCTTGCGCGGTCAGCTCCTTGAGTTTGCTCAGGCGGCTCTGCACGTCTTCATGCGCCTGCTTAACAGCGGCTTTTTCCAGATCGATGTCCGAAGGCTTGGTCACGAGCACGAGGTTGCGCGCCGCAATGGCGCGGCGGTCCACTGCCGTGCGCACGCGTTCGGACAGCAAGGCCCGGGCGTTGACGCCGTTCACGTACTTTGAAAAACGCGCGTTCGATTCGCTCAGCGCCTGGACCGCAAGCGCTGAGACCAGCAGCACCAGCGCCGCCAGAAAGCCAAATGCCAAGGTGAGCTTGGTGCGCACCGTCAAGTTGTTGATCCCCATTGTGGTTTCCCCGGTCGTTCGGCCTTCTGACTGCGCCGTTTGTTGATGGCAGGCCCCGATGGCACTGCTCGAAAATTGCAACGGCAAGGAAACTTGATACTGAAGCGACCAAGTGGGGGTAATCCTCTCCATGTGAGGAATTTTGAGAATTGGTGCAACCAGCGCGAGCGTCATGGACTGGCGCGATCTCAGTCCAGCACGAGGGCGAAATACCGTGGGGGCGCACGTTGCCTGAGCAGGTAGTTGCACAGGGCCCGGCGATGATTAGTCTTTTTGGAGGGGGGGCGATTGGTGGCCGCTTGAGCGGGGGAAGAACGGTTCTGCTGCCTCCATGGCGCAGCAACTTCGCAGGATGCTTTGACGTTTCGTGGCGGCGGCAGCACGCGGCAGCGCCGATCTAACAGGTGACGACGCTATGCGCCTGGGCAGGGTGGCGGATCGTTGTCGCTCTCCCGCATTATCGCGAGCGTGTATTGAGTTAGCGCGATCCACCAAAGAGCTGACTGACCACCCCGCGCAGCCAACGGTTGCCGGCTTCGTGGTGATACCGCGCATGCCAATGCTGCCGAACGGCAAAACCTTCCACCGGGAATGGGCACGCGCGAACCGCCAGATCATTGGCCTGTGCCAGGGTCTCGCCAATGTGGCGGGGTAGCGTGGTAATCAAGTCCGTCGTTTGCACAATCGCACCCAGCCCGAGGAACCCCGGTAGTTCCAGCACGACTTGGCGCTCGATGCGCTCTCTCGTCAGCGCCTGCTGAAGGAGCTGCGCCCCGGTGCCCGCGGTGACGGCGACGTGTCCCTCTGCGCAGTACTGCTTTACGCCAAACCGGGTGCGGATTCTGGGGTGATGGCGGTTGGCCAGGCATACCCAGTCCTGCTCATACAGTTGCTGCTGGTAGATGCCGCCGCTCAGCCAGGGCACGTAGCCGATTGCAAGGTCGGCCTCGCCGGATTCGAGCGTGCGTTCCGTATTGCCGTCAATTCGAGCAGCTTCCAGCCGGACACCGGGCGCCTGCGCCCGTACATGCGCCAGAAGACGCGGCAGCAGCGTGATGTGGCTCGCGTCCGTCATGCAGATGCGAAAGCGCCGCTGCGCTGTCGCCGGGTCGAATGCAATCTCCCACGCAGTAAAACGCCTCAACGATTCGAGGATTTCCCGGCACGGCCCGATCAGGGCGTCGGCCTGCGGTGTCGGCGCCATGCCGCCCGGTGTGCGGATGAAGAGCGGGTCTCGCACGTAGTCCCGCAGACGCCCGAGCCAGATGCTAATGGTCGGCTGGCTCTGCCCGAGCTGTTCGGCCACGCGGCTGACGTTGCGCACGTCGTAGAGCAGGTCGAAGAGTTGCAGCAGCTTCAGGTCGGGCAGATCGGCCAGCGACGCGGCACTATTGTCCATTGCAATAACGGTATTGGGATCATTGTATTGTCAGTATAAGTGCCGCCTCCTATCGTGCAGCCACACGACAAGGAGATGCCATTGAAGATTGCGATTCTGGGCGCCGGCGCACTGGGCTGCGCCATCGGTGCCGCGCTCACGGAAGGCGGACATGAAACCTGGCTGATCAGCCGTTCACCGCCGCACGTCAACGCCATGCGCGGCGAGGGCCTGCGGGTTGACGACGCGCAGGGCACGCGCCGCATCCCGGTGTTGGCAGCGACGCAGGCTGCGGAAGTTGGCGTAGCGGAATTGGTCATCGTGCTCGTCAAGTCCTTCCAGACCGATGCGGCCATGCGCGGCGCAGCTGCTCTGGTCGGGCCCGATACGCTGGTGCTGTCGTTGCAGAACGGCCTGGGGCATGAAGCGATCCTCGCCGACATCGTGGGCCGCGAACGGGTGCTGGCAGGCAAGACTTACGTTGGCGGCGTGTTGCGCGGCCCGGGGCACATTCAGTCCGGCGTGGTTGGCAAGGCAACGTACATCGGCGAACTCGACGGCCGCCTGACACAGCGCGTGCAGGCCATCGCAGACGCATTCAACGCAGCCGGGCTGGCGACCACCGTCAGCGACAACATCGTCGGCACGATGTGGGACAAGCTCCTGGTGAACGTCGCCACAGGGGCGCTGACCGGCATCACACGCCTGACCTACGGCCAGCTCTACGACGATGCGCTGCTCAAGGCCACCTCGCTTGCGGCGGTGGCCGAGGCGATTGCGGCGGCGCAGGCCGCAGGCGTGAAGTTATCGATGACCGATCCGGAGCAGGCCTGGACGCTTGCCGCCGAGGGCCTTCCCGCGGCGTTCAAGACATCGATGCTGCAAAGCCTGGAGAAAGGGTCGATCACCGAGATCGATTTCATCAACGGTTCGGTCGTGCGCTATGGGCAGCAGTACGGCGTGCCGACACCGGTCAATGCCACGCTGGTCGCTTGCATCAAGGGCATCGAGCGCGCGATGGCTGACCGCCAACGCGAGGAGACCGCCGCATGAGCGCCCCCAAGGCCTATCTGGAACATGTTGCCATCTGGGTGAAAGACATCCACTGGCACATCCGATTCTTCGAAGACGTGCTGGGCATGACCTTGCGCGAGATCGACGGCACGCGAGAAACGCCCCGGCAGTACTGGACCCTCGGCGGTCTGCAGTTCATCCACGCCCCGGAGTTTGAAGGCCCCGAAGGACGGCTGGCTCACCTCGGCGTGATGTGCGAAGACCTGGAAGCGGCGCTGGCCCTGGCACAGGGTTTCGGCGTGACCGAAATGCCGCAGGGCCGCAACTGGTTGCGCTTGCCGGACGGTCTGGCGGTCGAACTCATCCAGGCCAAGCCGGCGTCTTGCGTGGCGCAGGCGCTGGCCATCAACCCACGCGCACAGGCATGAACATGACCATGACGATCGTCGAAAAATATTGGGATGACGCCCGCGAGGGCGACACGTGTGTGAGCCCCAGTTACACCGTCACGAAGGAACGCATCCTCGCTTACGCAGACCTCACCGGTGACCACACGCCCGTGCACGTGGATGAAGCCTATGCCAATGCCAGCCACTTCGGCTGCATCGTCGCGCATGGCCTGTTTGGGCTGTCGATTGCCGACGGCCTGAAAACGCAGAGCGACTACCGCTTCCTGCCCGGCATGTCGCTCGGCTGGACCTGGGATTTCCTGCTGCCGATCAAGGTGAACGACGTGCTGTACGTGAAATTCCGCGTCGGGGAGATGCGGGCAAGCAAGAGCCGTCCGGGCTGGGGCATCGTCGTGCTGCCATCGGAGCTGATCAACCAGGAAGGTCAGGTGGTCCAACGCGGCGAGCATCGCCTGATGGTGCCGCGCCGGCCGGGAGCGTTCTGATGCAGGCCCGTCCTTTGGAAGGTATTCGCGTTGTCGACTACAGCCACTTTCTTGCTGGCCCCTACGTTGGCCGATGCCTGGCTGCACTCGGCGCCGAGGTGATCAAGGTCGAGCGCCCCGGCACCGGCGACGCCGGCCGCCAGCACGCCACCGTGCTCGACGACGAGCAAAGCGGCTATTTCTTGCAGCTCAACATGGGCAAGCGCGGCGTGAGCGTCAACATGAAGGATCCGCGCGGCAAGGCATTCATGCAGCGGCTGTGCGATTCGGCAGACGTGTTCATCGAGAACTACCGGCCCGGCGCGCTGGACAAGCTCGGGCTGGGCTATGCCGAGCTGTCGACGCGCAATCCGGGCCTCGTCTATTGCTCGATCTCGGCCTACGGACATACCGGGCCAGACGCGCATCGCGCCGGTTTCGGGCTGATTGCCGAAGCCAAGAGCGGCATCATGCAGATGGTTGGCACGCCGGGTGAACGGCCGCCGCTGTTGCGCATCTCGCTCGGTGATATGTACACGGGCATCCACGCCGTTGCCGCCATCAACGCGGCCTTGCTGGGGCGCGTGAAGAGCCAGCGCGGACAGCACATCGACATGGCGCTGTACGACACGCTGGTGTCGATGCATGAATACGCGGTGCAGTGCTACACCCTGCAGGGCGTGCTGCCCGAGCAGACCGGCCATGACATGCCGACCTCGACGCTCTACGGCGTGTTCCGCGCGGCGGACGGTGACCTCGTGATCGCCGCGCAGGTGGACGACGCGTGGAAGCGCTTTGCCGCGCTGGTCGAAGCGCATGGCGGCCCGGCGGGCTTCGGCGCCGACACGCGGTTTCATGCGGGCACCGGGCGCAACGCGCACCGCGCCAAAATCCTTTCTGTGGTGGAGCCCTGGGTGGCAGCGCGTTCGGTGGCATCGGTGCTGGAACTGCTGGATGGCATCGATGTGCCGTGCGCCAAGGTGCAGCGCATCGACGAGGTGCTGACCGATCCGCAAATTCAGGCGCGCGGGATGGTGGTCGAGCAACAGCATCCGCGCTACGGCACGTTGCGCCTGCCCAACCTGCCGTTCAAGTTCTCCGACTGCGATACCACCGTGCGCGACGTGGCCCCCGACCTGGGCCAGCACAACGCCGAAGTGGCGCGCGCCCTGGGTTTCAGCCCAGACGAGATCCGTGCGATGCAGGCCGAAGGCGTTCTCTATTCGAAGCGAGTCAATGATGACTGACCACTATGCGGTGATCGGCAACCCGATCTCACACACCAAGTCGCCGCTCATTCACGGCCTTTTTGCGCAAGAGGCGCGGCAGGACATGCAATACACGGCCATCGAGGGCCCGGTTGAGCCGGATACCGCGTTTGCCGATGTTGTGCGCAAGTTTGCCGCGGGCGGTGGCAAAGGCATGAACGTGACGGCGCCGTTCAAGCTCAAGGCGTTTGCGATGGCCGATGAGCGCAGTGAGCGCGCAGCGTTGTCCGGTGCTGTCAACGCAATGAAGTTTGAAGGCGGCCGCATCCTCGCCGACAACTTCGACGGCATTGGGCTCGTTCGCGACATCGAGATCAACCTGGGGCTGCCGATGGCAGGCAAGCGCGTGCTGATGCTCGGGGCGGGCGGTGCGGCGCGCGGGGCTCTGCTGCCGTTCCTGGAGGCCAAGCCGGCAGAGTTGGTGATCGCAAACCGCGATGTCGCAAAAGCGCAGGCGCTGGCCGCGCAGGTCGCCGGGCGCGGCGCGGTCGTCGCCTGCGGATATGCCGACCTGGAGGCAATGGGCCGCTTCGATCTGGTGGTCAATGCCACCTCGGCCAGTCTCACGGGGGATCTGCCGCCCGTTCCGCCGAGCATCTTTCGCCCCGACGGGATGGCCTATGAACTGGCGTATGGCAAGCGCCTGACGCCGTTCCTGCGGCTTGCCCGCAACGCGGGTGTGCGCAATCTCGCCGACGGTGTCGGCATGCTGGTCGAACAGGCCGCCGAGGCGTTTGCGTGGTGGCGCGGCGTGCGTCCGGACACGCGCCCGGTGATCGATCGGCTGACCGTCCCGCTTGATTGACGTGACTCGACCACGGAGGCCCGAATGAAGCGCGTCCTGATGCTGCACGGCATCAATCACAACATGTTCGGCAAGCGCGACCCCATGCAGTACGGAACGATCACGCTGGCCGAGATCGACGCAAGGTTGCAGGCGTTGGGCGCCGAACTTGGCGTGCAGGTGGAGTCGTTCCAGACGAACAGCGAAGGGGCGATGTGCGAGCGCATTCACCGGGCGTTCGAAGACGGCCAGGACGCCGTGCTGATCAACGCCGGCGCGTGGACGCATTACAGCTACGGCATTCGCGATGCGCTGGCGATCCTGACCTGTCCGGTCGTGGAATTGCATATGTCCAATATCCACGCACGCGAGCCGTTCCGGCATCACTCCGTGTTTGCCGACATCGTGAGCGGGCAGATCTGCGGGTTTGGCGTACAGAGCTACCTTTTGGCGCTGCGCGCGGCGGTCTCGGCAATCGATCAGGCTTAGCCTCGGCGAAGGCTATGGATGAAGCGTCTCCCCTTTGTTAAGCATATCGACGAATTGAGCGATCTTTTTTGCGCGCGTTTCGGCCTTTTTCACGTTCTGGATCCTGAACAGAATCGCGTACCGGTTCTGGCCATTTAGCGTGGCGAAGAATCGCTTGGCCTTCGGGTTGGCGTCGAGAGCCTGCTGCAGATCATCGGGCACCGTGGATGTACTGGGAGACGAATAGGCCGCCTCCCAGCGGCCGTCCTGCTTGGCCAGATCGATGGCGCGAAGGCCAGCGGGGCGCATTCTCCCGGCGGCAATCAACGCTTCGGCCTTGGCGGTGTTGATCTTTGACCAGATGCTCTTGGCGGTCCGGGGCGTGAACCGCTGCAGCCAGTAGTGCTCGTTCTCCGCCTGCTTTTGGCCGTCAATCCATCCGTAGCAAAGAGCGCTTTCAACGGCCTCTGCATAAGACACGGTGGATTGCTCGGCCGACCGCTTTGCGATGCGGAGCCAGACGCCGGCCGCTGCCTCTGCGTGGGTTTCCAGCCAGGCTTCCCAGGCTTCCTGGTTGGTGAAGGAAAGTGTTGGATCCGCCATTGGTTTGTCGCTAGCGTCATTCGCGCCTGAAGCCAAGAACACCTCTGCCCATTGCATTTTCGGACACCAGCGGATTCGGCATCCACGCCGTCCTCACTTCCAGCGTGTCTCCGTCCAGCGTATAGAACCGTTCCTGCTCCGTGCCGTTCCAGGCTTCATTCCAGCAAGCGTCGACCTTCGTGATGAAGCGATCGCCCTCGACGCGATACCGCCCGGTGTAAGCCACGATCGTGCGGAACAGCGCCAACAGTTTTTCGTCTGTATTTCCCGGCTCGCGCACCTTTGCGGTGAGGAGCACCATCATGCGCCCGTCAGCGCCGAAGACCAATGAACCCTTGGGCTCCGCACCCCAGGGCTGCGAGCGCTCCTTTGTGTCTTGAAGCTCGGTCTCGAAAGAGACCAGCCGCCAACTGCCGTGCAGCTTTGTGTCGTGTTCAGGCATATCGTGTCCTGTCGTCGTCCGTTGAACAGCTCGCCCCGGGGTTGACTCGGGCTTTGCCAGCGTCGGGATTTGCATATTAGTAGCAGCGCCATCCGAACGCCTGCACGCGCCGCGCCGGACATCGGCTATCGACCATCGGGGGGAGGGGCGCGCCATCCTTTAGAATCGCGGACTTTGCCCGTACTCCCATGTGGTTCAAAAACCTTCAGCTTCATCGTCTGCCGGCGCCTTGGGCCGTGACCCCCGACCAGCTTGAAAAGTGGCTGGCACCCCACGCGTTTCAACCGGGCAACAGCGTAGAGAAACAGACCTCCGGCTGGGCTTCGCCGCGCGAGGATGGCGCGCTCGTGTATGCAAACAATGGGCAGATGCTGCTGACCTTTCGCGCTGAAAAGAAGCTGCTGCCGGCGTCCGTCATCAACCAGGTGACCAAGGCCCGGGCGTTGGAGCTGGAAGAACAGCAGGGTTTCAAGCCCGGCCGAAAGCAACTGCGCGAACTCAAGGAGCAGGTGACCGACGAACTGCTGCCGCGCGCCTTCAGCATTCGGCGCGATACGCGGGTGTGGATCGACACGGCAAACGGCTGGCTCGTGATCGATGCGGCTTCGCAGGCGGTTGCCGACGACGTGCGCGGCCTGCTCGTGAAGTCGATCGATCAACTGCCGCTCACCAATGTGCACGTGGCGCATTCGCCGGTGGCCGCAATGACGGAGTGGCTGCTGTCCGGCGAGGCGCCTGGCGGCTTTACCGTCGACCAGGACGCCGAGTTGCGCTCGACGGGCGAGGGCGGCGCCACGGTGCGATACGTCGGCCATGCGCTGGAAGCAGAAGACATGCGCCGTCACATCGAAGCCGGCAAGCAGTGCATGCGGCTCGCCATGACGTGGGACGACCGCGTCTCCTTCGTGCTGACGCCGTCGCTCCTCATCAAGCGTGTGACGCCGCTCGACGTGATCAAGGAAGCCGAAGACCCCACCGCGCAGAACGACGACGAACGTTTCGACTCCGATGTCGCGCTGATGACGGGCGAGCTGGCGCGGATGCTCTCCGACCTGGTCGAAAGCCTGGGCGGTGATCAGCTCGACGCCGTGCAACAGGCCAAGGCGGCCTGAGCTTCGTCAGCCGGCTGGCGGTTGCCCGGTGAACACCGCCAGTTGCGCCTCGAAAGCGCGCTTGTATGCAGGGCGGGCTTCACCACGTGCGACATAGGCGGCAAGGCTCGGGAATTCGTCCAGAAGGCCCGACGGCCTCAGCCGGAGCAGCACCGACACCATCAACAAGTCCCCCGCGCTGAATGCGCCATCGAGCCAATCGGCATTGCCCAGCCGCGCAGACAGCTGATCCAGCCGACGGCGGATGCGGTCCATGACCAGCGGCAGGCGCTCGGGAGTCCAGGGCTTGTCGCCCTCCTGGAACTTGGCCGTGACCAGCTCAAGAATCGGCGGCTCGATGGTGCTGAGGGCCGCAAACATCCACGTGATCGCCCGTGCCCGGGCATGGCCGTCGTCTGGTAATAGAACCGGGTGCCGCTGGGCGATATGGAACACGATCGCGCCGGTCTCGAACAATGCCAGGTCGCCTTCCTCGTAGGTGGGAATCTGGCCGAACGGATGCAGGCGCAGGTGCGCAGGCTCTTTCATCGCCTGAAATGAGACCAGCCGGACGTTGTAGGGCTGGCCGGCTTCTTCCAGCGCCCAGCGAACGCGCGTGTCGCGCGCCAGTCCTTTGCCGCCATCGGGGGAGCGTTCAAAGGCGGTAATGGTGGGGATCATGCATGCGCTCCGATGTGTGGCCGGCGCCACCCCCAAAAACGGTGGTACCTGCGTTTGTTTGAAGTCCGGGGTGCGGCGATACCACGTTGCCGTCGCCACGGTAGGGCAATCAAGAACGCCTTGCCGCGGAGCGCACCAAGAAGGCCCATGGTAGCGCGATCACCCCCTAGGGAGGGGGCTGCAGAGCCCGATAGGCAGCGGCTTTCCCACGTAAAATCCGCAAGCGCGCCGCCATGCTCGGCGCCCTGTTTTGATATCCGGATGCACGTCGATCTTCTTACCCTTTACCTCCTTGCCGTCGGGATCCTGCTCGCCAGCGCCGGAATGCTGTTCTGGGAGCATCGGACCAATCCCCGGCGCAGCAAGGCGTTGCGCCTGCTGGCGGCCGGGTTTGCGACGCTCGCGCTCGGCTGCACGGCCGTGCTGTTCCGCCATGCTGTGCCCGGCGCGATGGGCGCGGCGCTCTGCAACCTCATCATGCTGTGCGGCTATCTGCTGGTGCTGTCCGGCGTTGCTGCGCTGAATGGGCGCCAGTATCGTGGCGCAGCAGCGGGCGTGCTCATCGGTATGGCCTTGATTTGGGCGATGTGGGGCGCGCAGAGGCAAGACCTGCTCTGGAACTACGTCAGCGCGATTCCGATCGCGTTGGTCAGCGCGATGACGACCCGCGAAATGTGGCGATGCGACGCGATGATGCCGCTGCGCCCGCGGCAACTCGTGGTGGTGGTGACGACGTTGCATGCCGCGCTTTACCTGGCCCGCGGGTTTGCATTGCCGTGGCTCGTCGCGGCATATGGGCCGGCCATCCAGTCGGCGGCCAGCAAGTTGACGATGATCGAAGGCGTCCTGTACGCGATGGTCCTGCCAATGACGCTGCTGAAGCTCATTCGCGACGAGGCTCACGGCCAGCTTCTGACCGAATCCCAGACGGACTACCTGACCCGCCTTGGCAATCGCCGCTGGTTCTTCGAACAGGGCGCACGCCTGATTGACGGTATCGGCAGCAACCTCCCAGTCGCCACGCTCGTGTTCGACCTCGACCGGTTCAAGGCCATCAACGATCGCTACGGACACCAGGCCGGCGACACTGTCCTCAAGGTGTTTGCCGAAATCGCGCAGGGCGTGCTCGGCCCCGACGTGGTGCTTGCGCGCATTGGCGGCGAGGAATTCGCGGCGTTGCTGTTGGGCGATGACGCAGGCCAAGCCAGAGCCCGGGGCGAGGCCGTGGCCAGGTGCTTTGCCGAGGCGGTTCAACGCCGCAGCGACAGCGCTGGAATCCTGGCGACGGTCAGCATCGGCATGGCGCAGTTGGACGCCGCCATGCCGTCCCTCGCGGATGCCCTGGCGGCGGCAGACAAGGCGCTGTACCGCGCCAAATCGCTGGGCGGCAATCGGCTTGAAGTGGCGCAGACGGCCGGAGAGGTCGACGCGGCTGTGCTTTCGTAACGGTGGACGTTGCTCAGTCCGCCCGCCCGGCGCGCAGGTCGCTCTTGCGGATGAGCTGCAACAGCGTCTCCGCGGGCTTGCTCAGGCGCCGCGCAGCCAACGTGATGAATTCGATAGCGGGCAGCGGCGGCAAGACATCGCCATTGACGGGCGGCACGAGCCCGCCGCCCGCCAGGTTCTGCGCACGGACGGTAATCCCCAACCCGCCGCGCGCCGCGGCAATACATCCGGAATGACTGCTGCTGGTGCAGACGATGCGCCACAGCCAGCCCGCTGCGGCCAGCGTGTCCAGCACGATCGAGCGCGTCACGCTCGGCTCGTTGACGAGGATCAGTGGCAGCGGCTGACTCACGTCGACCACGGTGCCGGGCCGGGCCAGCCATTCCAGCTGCCCGCGGAACAGCGGCACACCGCGTCGCCCGCCTTCGCGGCGCTTGCCGACAATCAGGTCGAGCGAGCCGTCTTCGATGCCCTCGTACAGCTTGCTGGTCATCCCCATCGTGATCTCGAGTTCGACATCGGGATGCGTCGCCCGAAACGCAGCCAGCAGATTGGGCAGCGGCCCCTGCGCGAGGTCTTCCGACGAACCGAGCCGGACACGGCCCTGCAGGCGGGGCGCACTGAACTGCAGCTCGGCGCGCGCCAAGGATTCGAGGATCAGCTTCGCGTGAACGAGTAGCGCCTCGCCGTCCGGCGTGAGCGACACCGAATGGGTATCGCGCACAAACAGCCGCCGGTTGACGCTGTGTTCCAGACGGCGGATGTGATCGCTGACCGACGATTGCGACAGGTCCAGCTGGCGCCCGGCCTCGGTAAAGCTATGGGCCGCGGCCACGGTGGCGAAGGTTTGGATCCAGACGGGATTGAGCATGCCGGCATTGTTATCGGAGTTTCCGATAACAGTCAACGTCTCTAGAGGGGTTCCCGATTGACCGCTCGTCGGTAGCATTGCGGGTGGATGTCCGGCCCTTTCCGGACAGGCATTCCAGGATTCACATGCAGACCGCCTCAACTTCCGCCACCCCAGAGAGCACTTCCCAGAAGGCCATGCTGTGGATCGTCTTCGCCGGCTTTTTCATGCAGGCGCTGGACACAACGATCGTCAATACCGCGTTGCCGTCGATGGCGCGCAGCCTCGGCGAAAAGCCGCTCGACCTGAAATCGGTGGTGGTGGCCTACACACTCACCATGGCGATGCTGACGCCGGCATCAGGATGGCTGGCGGACAAGTTCGGCACGCGGCGCGTGTATTTCACCGCGATCCTGATTTTTGTTCTCGGCTCGGTGTTCTGCGCGACGGCCCATACGCTGCCGCAACTGGTGATCGCACGCGTGCTGCAGGGGATTGGTGGTTCGATGCTGTTGCCGATCGGCCGGCTGGCCGTGTTGCGCAATATTCCAGGCGAGCAGTACATCGCGGCATTGGCCTTCGTGTCGGTGGCGGGGCAGGTCGGGCCACTCTTGGGGCCGGCCCTGGGCGGCTGGCTCGTGCAGGATGTCTCGTGGCACTGGATCTTCTTGATCAACGTGCCCGTCGGTTTCGTGGGCTTGTTCGCGGTACGGCGCTATCTGCCGCACGACGCCGTGCGCGCCGTGGCGCCATTCGACTGGCTTGGCTGCGGGCTGCTGTCGCTGTGCATGGTGGCGTTCTCGCTGGCGCTCGAAAACGGCGCGCAGAGCCCGTGGAGCGCGGTGCTGATCGCCGTGAGCGTGGTCAGCGCGCTGCTCTATATTCCGCACGCGAGGCGGCGGGCGGCGCCGCTGTTCCAGCTTGCGCTGTTTCGTGAACCGAATTTCAGCGTTGGGCTCGTCGGCAACCTGTTCTGCCGCATTGGCTCGGGCGCCGTGCCCTTCCTGCTGCCGCTGCTGTTCCAGTTGCAGCTTGGCTATTCGCCGTTCCATTCGGGGTTGCTGCTATTGCCGATTGCTATTGCCGGCATGCTCGCCAAGCGCTGGGTCGTTCCCCTCGTGAACCGCTTTGGATATGACGTGTTTCTGCAGGTCAACACGTGGGTTGTCGGTGTGTCGATCGCCTCGTTTGCGGCCATGTCGCCGGGCTGGCCGCTGGCGCTGTCGATCGTGCAACTGTCGGTGTTCGGATGGGCGAATTCGATGCAGTTTGCGGCCATGAACAGCATCACGCTCAAAGGCTTGTCGCATCAGGATGCCGGCAGCGGCAACAGCTTGTTTTCGATGGTGCAGATGCTCGCCATCGGCCTGGGCGTGTCGATTGGAGGCGGACTTGTCAGCCTGTTCTCGGTCAAGCTTGGCGTGGCAGCGCCGGCGTATCGGCTGGCATTCTTCACCATGGGCGTGGTGACCGTACTTTCTGCGTTCATCTTTCGCCGGCTGGATGCGCGGCCCAAACCGTCTCGTACCGAAAACGTGGAGGCCGAGGCAGTACAGGCGCGCTAACGATTGCAGGCGCCGCATCCGAGTCGCTTGCCAAGAGGCAGCGGGACGAGCCGGGCGCGCGGTACGGCGCAAGTCGTCAGACGTAAAAGAGGTCGGTTGCCCAGCGGACGTGCTGCGACGTGCGGGTTATGTTTTGACTAAATGCCCCGCAAAAGGGCTGGCAGGTCATCCGCGCATGCGCAGGAGATCTGCGTAAGAGACCAATTTGCGTTTTCCTGGTCCCAGCGTCTTGCGCTTCGACGCGGGGCGGGCGGGCTTGCCGCGCTCGAATTTGGCGGCCGCACGTGCATCTTCCTTGGCATGCACGGTGGCGGACTTGGCTTCCGCCTTGACGCGTTCGGCTTCGCGCCGTGCCGCAACGCGCTCCTCGCGGGCCACTTCCTGTGCGGCCGAGAGGATTTCTGCCTTGAGCAGATCACGTCGCTGTTTGGCGGCAACGCGGGCAGCCTGCAGTTGTTCCTTCCGTTGCCGGAGCCACTCTTTTCGGCTCACCGGCGCGGGCCGTGCCTCTGCCGGCACGCTGAGCCTCAAGGCGCGGCTGACGGCGACTTTCTCGGCGTGGATCTGGCGGCGCGGATCGTGTTTCGCATCACTCATGGTGCGTGACGCTCCCTGGCGGCAACGCTGTGCCGCCGTGTACCGGCAGCGGATGGCGGGTCATGGCGTTCATTCGGACAACCGTACCATAGGGCTTCATATCACGCAGGGGTGATGCCCGGTCCTCAGGCCTCCGGCAGTCCTGACGGCACGAGCGCAGGTGCGGAGCGGCCATGCGATTGACGCCAAAAGATACTGATCTGTATCATTTGGCGAGCACTGCACAGGAGGCGCAGCGTGAACCCGCAGAGAACGATCGACTACCGCTACCGGCCCACCTTCGAAAGCGCATTGCTGGGCACGGGGTTCTTCCTCTTCTGCGCGGTGTTTGCCGGCTACCTTGCCGTGGACATGGGCGCGGGCTGGATTCTCGATGGCCTGATCGCCCCTGATCTGGACGGCGCAGGGGTTTTCTGGTGGTTGATCGCCTTGGTCTCGCTGGGCTTTGTGGCGCCGGGGTTTGCCAGCATGCGGCTTGCGCTCGCGAAGGAGCGGTGCATCACGCTTTCGTCCAGCGACGTCGCCATTCCGGTGCGGTATTCCACGTCGGAGAAAACCGTTGTGCCGTTGCGCGACATCGCCGGCATGACGATGCAGACCGTGAAATCGTCCCGCATCCTGACCATCGTCAGCGGCGATGCCAAAACGCAGGTCTCGGAACGGCTCTTTGAAGACCGGGCCAGTTTCGAGGATTTCCTGACGCGGCTGCAGTTCCTACTGCGGGCCGCGTAGCGGGGCGCCGGTGTTGCCGGGGCCCGCACACGCTTCGCGTTACTTCACAGGCGTCAAGATCGGCGCGCCCTTGTTCTTGATGAGCAGCACCACGAACTTGGCCGGCTGCGTCGCGCTGGCGTTGCGCCCCACGGTGTGGACGTCGTTGGGGCCTTCATGGAACGTATCGCCTGGCTTGAGCGTGGCCTCCTTGCCGCCCTTGACGCCCATGACGATGCTGCCCTCCAGCACGTAGACAAACGCGTGGGCGTCGTGGCGATGCACGGGGTCGACCGCGCCCGGCGGGTAGTCCACCACGATCATCTCCACTTCCTTGCCCGGGTATTCGGGCAGCGTATCGGTGCGCAACGGCGTGACGCTCGCTTGCGGTGCCGCCATCGCCGGCGCCGCAGCCAGCAGAAGCGGCAGCATCAACGTTGCCGCACGCGACACGATGGTTTTCATGGCTTGGAACGGCATGGCGTTACTCCGCGTGATTCCGGGCCAGCCATTGCTGGAAACCCAGTTGGCCGATGCGTGCCTCGCCCAGTGGCACGAGCGACAGTTCCTCGACCTGCCCGCCGACGTATCGCGCGTTCCGGTCTTTCACGACGGGGCGTGCATCGCCGACCGACTTCAGATAGCGCGCGACGGTTTCCGCGAAGGGTGCGCGGTCGGGGCCGGCAATGTCGATGGTGCTGTTCAGCGGGGCGCCCACGACGACCTCCGCGAGGATGGCCACGACGTCGTCCACGGCAATCGGCTGGAACAGCCCATCGCCGATGCGTACCGTGCCGTCGTTGGTGCTGAGATCCGCAATGCCGCCGATGAACTCCATGAACTGCGTGGCACGCACGATGGTGTACGGCACGCCGGACGCTTCCACAGCTTCTTCCTGCGCGACCTTGGCGACGAAGTACGGGTTTTCGGGCATGCGATCGGTGCCGACAATCGACAGAGTCACGTGGTGGCGCACGCCGGCGGCCAGTTCTGCCTTGCCAAGGTTGCGCGCGGAGGTGCGGAAGAAATCGAGCACCGCCTGCGGCTCCCATGACGGCGGGTTGGTGACGTCCACGACCACGTCTGCGTCGACCAGCGCGTTGCTCAGGCCTTCGCCCGTGATGGTGTTGACCCCGGTGCGCGGGGAGGCGGCAACCGCCGTATGGCCGGCTTCGGCAAGCCGCTTGACAAGACGCGAGCCGATCAGGCCCGAACCACCGATAACGACAATCTTCATGACAGAGTCTCCTGAGGACGTGGATGAATGCGCATAGCGCTTGGATGGAGACAGTGTGGAAGAATCATGCCCCATGAGTAAGGGCCAAGAAATATCGATTTGACTAGGCCAAGTTCAGTTGCCGGAAAGATTGCCATGACCGTAAAAACGCCCGCCCTGAGCATCGAGATTGACCGACAGAAACCGGTGCCGATCTATCTGCAGATCTGCGAACGGTTTCGTACCGCCATCGCGGCGGGGCACTTGCGCCCTGGCGATCGCGTGCCCGCGTTGCGCGGCCTTGCCATGCAGTTGAATACCGCGCGGGGCACGGTGGAACTGGCTTACACGATCCTCGTGGGCGAAGGGTATCTGCTCATGCGCGGGGCGGCGGGGACGTTCGTCTCGCCGTCGCTGCCGGAAGCCGCCACGCGCGCGCAACGTGCGAAAGGCGGGCAAGACCGATCAGGCGCGCCGAGGGCGGAGAGCGCCCCGCAGGGCAGCCAGCCGATGCGGCGCGAACTTCCCATTGCCATCGACATGAGCGGCGAGCCCAGGCCGCTGCAACCGGGGCTGCCCGCGCTCGACATGTTTCCGCGCAAGCTCTGGAACCGGCTGGTGTCACGCCGTGCGCGTAGCGGCGACCGCGCGATGCTTGCCTACCCGAATCCCATGGGCTATCCGGCGCTGCGCGAACACATCGCCACGTATCTCGGCCTGTCGCGCGGCGTCACGTGCTTGCCGGAACAGGTGTTCGTGACCAGCGGCTACCGTGCAACGCTCGAGCTTGTCTTGCGCAGTCTGGCGAGCCCGAACGACCGCATGTGGTTTGAAGACCCCGGCTACCTCCTTGCGCGCGGCTTTCTGTCCGAAACGGGCGTGCACCTCGTTCCGGTGCCCGTGGATGAAGACGGCATCGATGTCGCGCGCGGCATGGAGCTTGACCCGCAGGCGCGCTTTGCGCTGGTCACGCCGTCGCATCAGGCGCCGCTCGGCTACACGCTGTCGCTTGCGCGCCGCATGGCGTTGCTGGATTGGGCCGAGAAGGCATCGCGCTGGATCATCGAAGACGATTACGACAGCGAATTCCGCTACGTCGGTCGCCCCTTGCCGGCACTCAAGAGCCTCGACAAGAGTGACCGCGTGATCTACTGCGGCACGTTCAGCAAGGTGATGTTTCCCGGCTTGCGGCTGGCCTACGCCGTGGTGCCCGAGCGCGCCGTTGAACGCGTCCAGCGCGTGGCCGGCAGCATGAATGCCGGATCCCCCGCGTTGCTGCAGGCCGCCCTGGCCGACTTCATCGAGCAGGGGCATTTCGCCAGGCACATCAAGCGCATGCGGACGCTGTACGGAGAGCGGCGCACGCTGATTGCCGACGCGTTGAAGCAGGCGTTTGGCGACCGGATGATCGTCGACATGCCCCACGGCGGCATCCAATTTCCAGTGCGCTTCACCGTCGGTCCCGATGGTCCCGTCGACGACGTTGCTGTGGCCATGCGCGCTCGCGACGCGGGGCTCGCCGTTGGCGCGCTGTCGTGGTGGTATGCGAATGCGCGTTTGCGGCACACGCCGCGCGGCTTGGTCATGGGCTTTGCCAACGTGGTCGACGCGAAGGACGCCGGGCGCCTTGCGCGAGCGCTGCGGGCGTGTCTGGATGCCTACCCAGGAGGCGCCGGTTCTGACTCGGCCAAGCGGCATCTCGGCCATTGAGCGATGGCGATGGAGGCCCCGCGCGTTTGTCGGGCGCCTCGTTTTTCCGGCGCCGGCAATACCATATGCGCTTCAATACGCAAACAAATTGCATCGCCGTTGGCGCAAAATAGCGGTTTGGGCGTCTTTTTGCGCCCCCTGCACCTCATGGAGACGGTATGAACAACGTTGTCGAATCGGCCATTTCGATCGAGAAGCGCCCGAACCCTGTTTCGGCGGAAGAGCGCGCGCGCCTGCTGGAAAACCCGGCTTTCGGCCGCGTATTCACGGATCACATGGCCACCATCCGTTACACCGAGGGCAAGGGCTGGCACGACGCCAAAATCGGCGCGCATGGCCCGATCCAGTGCGATCCGTCCACGCTGGTGCTGCACTACGCGCAGGAAATTTTCGAGGGCATGAAGGCCTACCGCCTGCCCGACGGCGGCGGCGCGCTGTTCCGCCCGGAAGCCAATGCGCGCCGGTTCCAGAACTCGGCCAAGCGCCTGGCGATGCCTGCGCTGCCGGAAGACCTCTTCCTGCAGGCCGTGCGCGAGCTGGTCAAGCTGGACCGCGACTGGATTCCGTCGGGTCAGGGTTCGGCGCTGTACCTGCGCCCGTTCATGATCGCCACGGAAGTCGTCCTGGGCGTGAAGCCGTCGGCTGAATACCTGTTCTGCGTGATTGCCTGCCCGGTGGGCGCGTACTTCAAGGGCGATGCATCGGCGGGCGTCACCATCTGGGTGTCCGACAACTACACGCGCGCCGCACCCGGCGGTACGGGCGAGGCCAAGTGCGGCGGCAACTACGCTGCCAGCCTGGTCGCCCAGGCCGAAGCCACCCGCGAAGGCTGCGATCAGGTCGTCTTCCTCGACGCGGTGGAACGCAAGTGGATTGAAGAGCTGGGCGGCATGAACGTGTTCTTTGTCTTCGACGATGGTTCGCTGCAGACGCCGCCGCTGACCGGCACGATCCTGCCGGGCATCACGCGCGACTCGCTGATCACGCTGGCGCGTGGCATGGGCCTGACCGTGCGTGAAGAGCCGTACTCCATCGACCAATGGCAGGCCGACGCGCAAAGCGGCCGCCTGCGCGAAGCCTTTGCCTGCGGCACCGCAGCGGTCGTCACGCCCATCGGCAAGGTCAAGGGCCACAAGCACAACTTCACCATCGGCGATGGCAAGGCGGGTGAGCTGACGAGCAAGCTGAAGGCGGCGCTGGTGGACTTGCAGAACGGCCGCGCGCCGGATCCGCACGGCTGGCTCGACCGCCTGTTCTGAGCCGCGGATGGCCGAATCGCTTTCCGCGCCGTCCGTTGACGGCATCGAAGCCTGGATCACCACGCCCGATGGCCGGCTTTATGTCCGGCAATGGGGCGGCCCGGTGGACGATGCCGCCAAACCGCCCATCGTGCTGCTGCACGATTCGCTCGGCTGCGTGGCGCTGTGGCGTGATTTTCCGCAGCGTCTGGCGCAGTCGACCGGACATGCAGTCATCGCCTATGACCGGCTCGGCTTTGGCCAATCCGACGCATATCCCGGGCAGTTGGATCCCAGCTTCATTCAGCAGGAAGCGTACGGCGGCTTTGCCGCGCTGACGGACCAGCTTGGCGTGGACCGCTTCATCGTCTTCGGCCACAGCGTCGGCGGTGGCATGGCGGTGTCGATCGCGGCAGCGTATCCGGGCCGCTGCGCAGGCTTGATCACCGAGTCGGCGCAGGCGTTTGTGGAAGAGCAAACGCGACAAGGCATCCGAATCGCCCAGGCGCAATTTGCGGAACCCGGCCAGATGGGCCGGCTCGAGCGGTACCACGGCAGCAAGGCGCAATGGGTGCTGGATGCGTGGGTCAACGCGTGGCTGTCTCCGGCATTTGCGCAGTGGTGCGTGGACGACGCGCTGCTTGCCGTGCGCAGCCCGGTGCTGGCGCTGCACGGCACCGAAGACGAATACGGCTCCACCGCGCAGCCCGAGCGCATCGTCACGCTGGCCGGCGCGCCGGCCACGCTCAAGCTCGTACAGCGTTGCGGGCACGTGCCGCATCGGGAGCAGGAAGCTGCTGTGCTCGACGCCATCAACGTTTTCCTGAGCGCCTCCGCCTGATCCAGCCTCCGTTCAGGTGCGTCGCACCAAAATCGAACGACCGTTTTTAAATCATCCGTTTCAATCACCTGCTTTTTTCCCGCCTTCAGAGGGCTGCCCGGCGGCCCTTTTGTTTGGAGTTTCGCACCTAGTTTCCGGCGTTGGTCTCTTCTCCTGCTGCGCCTATAACGCAGATGTCGGGCACGACCCCGGCGGCGCACGCATGTGCGTACACAAGCCAAGCCACCCAGCGGGGCAAAACAGGAGGAAGACACATGGCAACACCCGGCATGGTCGCGTCCGTGGAATGGACCGACGGCAAGCGCTATCTCTGGATGCTCGGCGCGCTGACCATCACGCTGCCCATCATCGCCGCCGTTTCGGCACTGGCGACGGGCTGGCATCCGCTCTGGTGGGCGGGGCCGTTCATCGTGTTCACGATCATCCCGCTGCTCGATTTCCTGATCGGCGACGACCGCGACAACCCGCCCGAAGACGTCGTCCCCACGCTGGAAAAACAGCGTTACTACCGCCGCATCGTCTACCTGGCGACCACCGTGCTCTACGTGAGCTTTGCGGTGGCGATGTGGGTGCTGCGCACGTACGACCTTGCCTGGTACGACTACATTGCGTTCGCGTTTTCGGTGGGCGTGGTGACGGGCATCTCGATCAATACCGCGCACGAGCTGGGTCACAAGACCGATGGCTTCGAGCGCTGGCTCGCAAAGATCACGCTCGCGCCCGTGGCGTATGGACATTTCTTCGTGGAGCACAACCGCGGCCACCACGTCCGCGTGGCTACACCGGCCGACCCGGCAAGCGCGCGCTATGGCGAATCGTTCTGGGAATTTCTGCCGCGTACGGTGGTGGGCAGCGTCAAATCGGCGTGGGCGTTGGAGAAGCGTCGGCTGGAGCAGCAGGGGCACTCGGTCTGGTCCTGGCGTAACGATGTGCTCAACGCCTGGGCGATGACGGTGGTGCTGTGGGGCGTGTGCATCGCGTTTGTCGGGCCCAAGGCGGTGCCGTTCCTGATCATCCAGGCCATCTACGGCGCATCGCTGCTGGAGGTGGTGAACTACCTGGAGCACTACGGCCTGTGCCGCCAGCAATTGCCCAGCGGCCGCTACGAGCGATGCACGCCGCAGCATTCGTGGAACAGCAACCACGTGGTGACGAACCTGTTCCTGTATCAACTGCAGCGGCATGCCGATCACCACGCCAACCCGACGCGGTCATTCCAGGCGCTGCGGCACTTCGAGCATTCGCCGCAACTGCCAGCCGGCTATGCCGCGATGATCCTGATCGCCTATGTGCCGCCGCTGTGGTTCCGCGTGATGAACCCGCGCGTGGTGGCGCATTACAACGGCAACATGTCGCTGGCGAACATCAAGCCGTCAATCCGCGACAAGGTGCTCGCGCAGTATCCCGCGCGCGCTTGATGGCCCAACCGGCCTGAGGTATGCCGCGGCTGGCGAGCCGTCGCCAGCCGATGCGACGGCGTTGGCGCAGAATGTCGAAGCGAAGACTGCCCACGCCCGCCATGAACGCCATCACGCCCGTCGCATTGCTTGAACCCGCCCCCATCACCCTGCGCTCCAGCGACGGGCTCGGCTGGGACGGCTTTGCCGCCACGCTGCTCAGCATCCGTCCCGGGACGTACCGGGTGCCCGCCATGGCGCATCACCGGATCAGCGTGCATGTCGGCCCACCCGTGCGGGCGAACTGCGCATGCGATGGCCGCCGCACTTCGCGTATCCAGGCACATGGCGACGCGGACGTGATTCCCGCCGGCCTGCCTGGCATGTGGACGGACGATGCCGACTGCCGGTTTCTGCGGATCGCCATCACCGACACGTTTGTGCGCGGCATCGGCGAGCAGATTGGCGTGCGGGCCGACATCACGCCGCGTCTGCAATGGCGCGACACGCGCGTGCAGCATCTTGCCGCGGCGCTGGGGGCGGAGCTTGAAGCGGAAGACGCATCCGATGCGTTGTATGCGGAAAGCCTGTGCACGGCGCTGGTCGTCCGTCTGCTGAACAGCAGTCGGGATGTGTCCAACAACGCTCGCACGCTGGCACCCCGCGTGGCTGCACGCGTGATCGATTACATCGAAGCCCATCTGCACCAGCGCCTGACGCTGGCTGAACTGGCGGCACAGGCTGGCTTGAGCGTGCCGCATTTCAACGTGCTGTTTCGTGCAACGCTGGGCGTGCCGGTGCATCGCTATGTCGTGCAGCGCCGCGTGGAGCGCGCGAAATCGATGCTGCTGGAGGGCCGGTGCAGCGCGTCACAAATCGCGCTGGACGTGGGGTTCGCACACCAGAGCCATATGACGCAATGGATGCAACGGCTGCTCGGTGTGGCCCCGCGTGAGGTCATCCGCGCGGGCAAGGCTGCGGCTGCTCTCGCGGGCATGCGGCGCAGGTAGCCGATCCTCTGAATCTGTCAGATTCCTCTGTTCCTGCAAGTTGGACTGGCGCCGACGCTCTACGCTCGTGCCTCCTACTTGAGAGGAACACAAACATGTTTGTCATCTTTGGGGCGTCGGGCAAGGTCGGCACCGCGACGGCTACGGCGCTGCGCAACGCGGGCCGGCCCGTGCGCGCAGTGGTGCGCCATGCCCGGCAAGGCGAGGCGTTGGCCAAACTCGGTTGCGACATCGCCGTTGCTGACCTGACCGACGCCGCCTCCGTCGCATCGGCCATCAAGGGCGCCACGGCTGTGCAGATCCTGTGCCCGGTGCCGGTGCGCGATGCGGACCCAGCGTCGACCATGGAGCGCATGATCGACGTGGCGGCCGGTGCGCTGCGCGCGAACACGCCATCGGCTGTCCTGGCCCTGTCGGACTACGGCGCCGAGCTGGAGCGGGGCACCGGCCTGACGCAGTTGTTTCATCTCCTAGAAGCGCGGCTCAAACCGCTGGCGACCCATCTGACGCTGCTGCGTTCGGCTGAGCATGCGCAGAACTGGGCGGCGATGCTGCCCGTCATGTTGGCGACGGGGCGGCTGCCGAGCCTGCACCATCCCCTTGACCGCGCGTTTGCGACCGTCGCCACGCAGGACGTGGGCGCCTTGGCCGCTGAGTTGTTGCTCGAAGCGCCATCGGGCAAGCCGCCGCGCATTGTCAGCGTGGAAGGCCCGCGCCGCGTGAGCCTGATCGATGTCGCACGCGCATTCAGCGCCGTGGTCGGCCGCGAGATTGTCGCCGACGCCGTGCCGCGCACCGCGCGGGCGCCGATGCTGCAGCGTGCCGGTCTGAGCGCGAACCATGTGCAGCTGCTGACCGAACTCTACGACGCGGTCAACGCTGGGCAGATCGACGTGGAGAAGGGCGTATCCGAGCAGCGTTTCGGCAAGACGGAGCTGCACGATGTGTTTGCCTCGATGCTGGCGGCGCACGTGAAATCGAGGTAGCGGGGGCGTCCGGGCGTCTGGCTGGCGCGGCACTTTGCGCCTATCCTTCGCAGCATTGCTCAAGCCGACGCCCCGAGCGGGCGAGGAGGCCACCGTGAGGATTGCCCCACGCTGTCTTGTCCTGGCGCTGCTGCTGGCAGCGCCCGCCGCCCACGCCGAAGATGACCTGCAGAATCGCGGTCACGACCCGTTCTTCCAGATTTCTTCCGGTGTTGCCAACTGCCCTGAGCCTGCCGGCCCGCGCATCAGCGAAGCCGAATGGAAGCGTGATTCGCACCATCGCATCGAGCACGGCAACCATTGCTGGGTCGAAGGCCGGTGCCGCTTGCCGAACGCGTTTTCTTACGACGACGAGATTGCCGAGACGGCGAAGCGGCGCCTGCAATGGATGTCCATCCACGTGCCGGGATGGAAGCAGAACACCACGCTGTGGGTGACGATATGGCAGCGCTGGATGCTCGTGCAGGGCTGCGTGGCGCCGGGCTACACGTTGGCGCCGTTCATGACCGCGCTGCGCGAGGTGCCCGATGTGGAACGCTTCATCGACGAGACAACGGCGCACCCCGAGCGCGGTGTGCCGTATGCACTGTTCCGCGCCGGTGCGGTGGTGCCCGGCGGCGCGAAAACGCCTGCATCACCGGTCAGGCCGTAAGGATCACTTCAATCTTCAGGCAAACCACCCCAGCGCCAATGCCGCCACGGCCGGCACCGTCTGCACGAAGAGAATCCGCTTGTTGACGGTGATGGCGCCCCAGATGCCGGCCACCGCCACGCAGATCAACCCGAAGAGCGCAAACGCAGCGTTGATGGCCGGGTCCGGTGCGATCAGCCCAATGACGAGCGCCGCCACCAGAAAACCGTTGTACAAGCCCTGGTTGGACGCCATGGCGGCTGTCTCAGCGGCTTTCTCGGGCGTCATGCGGAACACCTTGGGCCCGCGCGTCTTCCAAAGCACCATTTCGAGTACGACGATGTAGACGTGGATCAGCAGCACCAGCAGGTAGACGATGAGGGCGAGGGTTTTGATCATGGGATGCAATCAGATGTGAACGTGCCGCCATGATAGTGACTTTGCCCGGCGCACCGGTAACCCTGAGGGAGGGGTATTGGCAAGGCAAAGACCGCGCGAAGCATCATTGCAGCGCGATGCGCCGGCTGCAAATTTCATCGTCCGGGACTATCCTGTGCGCTTTCGTTCCAGGCAGAGGAGCCACCGCATGACTGCATCGCAAGGATCCATGATTTCGTTCAAGCGCCCGGATGGGCAGGAACTCCAGGGCTATCTGGCCAAACCGGCCAAGGCGGAGGGCGCCCCGGGTATCGTCGTCATCCAGGAGTGGTGGGGCCTGAACGACCAGATTCGCGGCGTGGCCGACCGCCTCGCGCGCGCGGGTTACGTGGCGCTGGTGCCCGACCTCTATCGCGGCACCATGACGGTGGAAGAGGAAGAGGCGCACCACCTGATGACCAACCTCAACTTTGGCGACGCGGCCACGCAGGATGTGCGCGGCGCCGTGCAATATCTCAAGCAGACCTGCGCCCGCGTCGGCGTGACGGGTTACTGCATGGGCGGCGCGCTGACGCTCCTGACGCTGAGCAACGTGCCGGAGGCCGACGCCGGCGTGGTGTGGTACGGCTATCCTCCGCTCGAATACATCGACGCCTCGAAGATCAAGGTGCCGGTGCAGGGCCACTGGGGCACGCAGGACACCGCCTTCAAGATCGAAGGCGTGGATGCGCTGGAAAAGAAGCTCGTCGATGCCGGCGTCGATGTCGAGTTCCACCGGTACCTCGCGCATCACGCATTCGCCAATGAAACGGCCGTGGGCGAAAACCGCATCGCCATCACGCAATACGACCCGGTGTGGGCGCAACACGCCTGGGACCGCGCGCTGACGTTCTTTGGCCGCACGCTCTGGTAAGCCCACACAGGACGGCGGGTTTGGCGGTACGGCGCGATCACGAAATGCTGCAATTTCGCATGTGGGCTGCGCTGTTGCCGCCGCTATAATGCACGGCGCTGCCGCACCAACGGCAGCTGGGTTTAGCAGCCTATTCTTACCGTATGGCCGGACGGCCGCCTTGTGCGGCTTTTTTACGTCCGTGCTCGCGCACGCTTGTACTTTGGCGGGCCGGGCAGGGGACCTTCGGGTCGCCGGCGTCCTACGGGCCGGTCTGCTAACCCTGTCGTCGGGCCCGCCACCCTCGTTTAGCAGCGAAACGTCGGGCCTTTTGCAATCCGTAGGAGGCTCCATGACTGTTTTATTCAGCGGGCGTCGCCCCGCGTCTTTTCCTTCTCCACCTTGGTTGTGTCCCGTTCCGTTGCGATTCGGGAGCCGCCCATGACACTCACCAAACGTCGCGTCTACCTCGATGGTGCGCTGGAAGCGCGAGCCTTCCTCTGCCGAACGCAGGCCTACGTGCGTCAGTTCGGGCAGCATCGGCCGCGCCTCTTGCGGCAGCAACTGATGGAGTACACGGGCAGCGGGTACCCGCCTGCGTTTGCGCGCGGGTTTGTCGACATGATCGGCGCATACGTGTCACTGGCGCTTGAGCGTAGCGATATCGATCCGGCCACATGGGAACTGATGGCCGCGGTTGAGCGGTTGCGCTGAACGCCCTGCGGCAAAGCCGGGAAATCAGCCACCCTGAATGCGCCGCGCCGCGCGATCCCCCCACCACGCCGCTTCTTCAAAAACCGAATAGCCGGACAGGTCCGCATGCGCGTAGTGGATCGGCCCAGCGCTTTCACGCAGGCGCGCAATGCCGGGTCGGGAGAGGAAGCCGGGTGTGGGAATCGCCATCGCATGGCCGCGTAGCGTCAGGTCGGCCCGGCGGATCTGCGTGCGCAGGCGGATGCCGTACACGGCATCCAGATCGGCCAACGCGCGATCGAGCAACGCTTGCGGCGATGCCTTCAGCAGCCATTCACGCGCCGCCTTCGGCGTCATGTCCGACAGCGCCACGTAGGCCGTGAACACGCTCTGCGCGGGCGGCCCGACGCGAATGTCCTGGTGATTGGCCACCACATAGCCCAGCCCCGTGCCGCGATAGACCACGTTGTCCCACGCCAGCGGCGTGTCGTCTTGTTCGGGCGGAAAGCCCTCGATGAGCAGGTTGGCGAGCAGCCACGGAGCGGTTTCGGGCAACTCGGCGGCGGGCACGTCAAAGCCGTCGACGATGTGTTTGGCAACGTGCAGCGGCATCGCGCTGACCACGTGATCGGCCAGCAGCCGGACGACGCGGCCATCCGCTTGCAGCACATCGGCGAAGCCGCGGGCGCCGGCCTCAGTTGTAGTGCCGATGCGGGCGGCGCTGCCCGGCAGCAGGCGGCCCGGTTCGTTCAGTCCGGCGGCTTGGAATAGCCGCTCCGCCATCCAGTCCAGGCCCTCTGGCCACGTAAGCACGGTGCCTTGTTCGGCATTGCTGGCCATGCCGCCTCGGCTGGCGAAATAGGCAATGCCGGCCCAGGCGGAAACGTGATTGGCAGTGACGCCGTAGTCGTCGCGGCAGCAGTAGTCGGCATACCAGTGCAGCGTGGCGGCGCGGTAGCCCTCGCGGTGCAGCCAGTCGCGGAAGGTGAGCGCATCGAGCGCGCGCCATGCCAGGTCTGCGGACGAGAGCGCCGTCGGCACGACAAAGACGCGGCGGCCGTCGGCACCGGTGGTCTGGCGCAGCCGGTCGATGTGGGCGAAGAACCGCGTGTGCTCGGCGCGTTCGGCTTCGGTAATGCCCTCGTGCGGTACAAAGCCGTCTTGCCAGCGGTTGCCCAGCCACAGGCGCTCATCGGGCGCGTGAACGAGCACGCGTTCGTCGTACGTCGGGCGCAGCGCAAACGGGTCGCGCTCGATCACGCCAAAGTCGGCCAGCATCTCGCGCACGTGCGTCGATTCCATCGACGGCAGCGGCAGGTAATGCGCACCGGTCGGGAAGCGCTGCGCACCGAAGGCGCCGCCAGCGGCATTGCCATAGCGCTCCGGGCCTTCCACGACCACCGCGTCGCGCCGGCCGCTTTTTGCGAGTCGCCACGCACAGCTCAATCCGCCGATGCCGCTGCCGCAAATGGCAACGCCCACGCGCCGCGTTTCCGATGGTGGCGGCAGCGTGCGCAGGTCGCGCAGCCGATGGCCTGCAGCCTGGCCGGGCATGCGCACGTTGGGCGTGATTTCGGTAAAGGCCCGAAAGCCTGCCCACGAAGCGGCACCCGCCGCAGCCACACCGGCCGCAGCTGCGCCCACAAGAAAGCTGCGTCGCGTTGCCATCAGCGCAGCACGCCGTGCCAGTCTTCTTCGAAATACCGCACCAGCGATTGGTTGTTCAGCCGGTTCGGCTCCACCTGCGGGCGCGGCATGTCGGGCGCGAAGCTGAACATCTGGTGCGTGGTGTCGGCGTCCAGAAAGCGCGTCGGCACGCGGTACGACGTAGGCGGCTTGAAGTCCGCGCGGCCCGGTGCGGCCAGGATGAAGCCCCATTCGCCAAACGACGGCACCAGCGCGTGATAGGGCCACGTGCGATAGCCGGCTTCCTTCAGCGTCGCATCCACACACCAATACGAACGCGGCGCGAAATAGGGCGACGTCGCTTGAATGACGACCAGGCCCGTATCCGCCACATGGCGCGACAGCAGCCGATAGAACGGCACCGAATACAGCTTGCCGATGCTGAAGTTGGACGGGTCCGGAAAATCGACGATGGCCACGTCGAACATATCGTTGGCGGTCTGCATCCATTGCGCCGCATCGGCGTTGACCACCGTCACGCGCGGGTCGCTGAACGCATGCTGATTCAGCGTGACCAGCGCCTCGGCGTGCGAGAACAGATTCGTCATGCGGGGGTCCAGGTCGACCAGCGTGACATGCTCGATTTGCGGGTACTTCAGGATCTGCCGCAGCGCAAGGCCGTCGCCGCCGCCCAGCACGAGCACGCGCCGCGCACCGCGCACGGATTCCAGTGCGGGCAGCACCAGCGCCTCGTGATAGCGGTATTCGTCGCGCGAGGAAAACTGCAGGTTGCCGTTGATGTACAGGCGCAGGTCGTCTTTCCAGCGTGTCACCACCAGCCGTTGATACGGCGAGGAAATCGCGTGGATGATCTCGTCGCCAAAGAGCGCGCGTTCCGACCAATGTGTGAGCTTGTCCGACGCACCAAAGCCCGCCAGCAATGCCGCTGCCACTGCGCCGGCGCGCCACGCCATCGCCGTGCGCATGCGTGCCGTGAGCGCCAGCTCGGCGCGAAAGTGCCACAGCGTCCAGACCGCAATCGCCGTATTGAACAGGCCGAACAGGAAGCCGGTGCGCACCAGCCCCAGGCGCGGCGCCAGCACCAGCGGAAACAACAGCGACACCGCCAGCGCGCCAAGGTAATCGAACGTCAGCACGCGGCTGACGAGATCAGAAAACTTGGCCTGCCGGCGATGCAGCATGCGCATCACCAGCGGGATCTCCATGCCGACCAGCACGCCGATCACCGTGACCAGCGCGTACAGCACCAGCCGGAACGGCGCCGATTCCAGCGCAAACAACGCAAACAGCGCAGCAGCCGACACGCCGCCAAACAGCCCGACCAGCAATTCCAGATCGACAAAGCGAGCGAGCAGCGCCTCGTCCGCCACGTAGCGCGAGAGCCATGAGCCGATGCCCATGGCAAACAGATAGGCGCCGATGATGGAAGAGAACTGCAGGATGGAATCGCCCAGCAGATACGAAGCCAATGCCCCGGCAATCAGTTCGTACGCGAGCCCGCACGAGGCCACCACGAAGACGGCGAGGACCAGCAGGGCATTGCCGCGGCCCGCGGGCTGCGTGGGTTCGTACGTGGCGTCAGGCTGCGGCGTCGACATGCTGCGAAGGTGGAAAATGAAGGGGTGTTAACAAACGGCGGGTGCCAAGGCGAGCGCGATTGTGCCGCCTTTTTTCCCGGCCCGCGAGCCGATTGGTGCGGGGCCGCATCGGGGGGTACGCAAGCGGCGCATCAGCCGCTATAGTGGCGCCACCTATGTACTGCCCGGCCATCCCATGCCCGACATGACCGCTTCCGTGATCGCCTACGCCTCGCACCTGCTGGCGGGCGCCGTGGTGTTCTCCGGCTTCTTCTTCATCTACCTGCGCCTGACGCCGTATGACGAGCTCAAGCTGATCCGCGAAGGCAATATCGCGGCGGCGCTGTCGCTGGCCGGGGCGCTGCTCGGTTTCGTGCTGACCATCGCGTCGAGCATCACGCACGCCGATGGCTTGGTGCCGTTCCTGTTCTGGGCGGTGATGGCGTCGGTGGTGCAACTGATCGTCTTCCTGGTGCTCACGCGGCTGATGCCGGACTACCGCCTGCAGATCGAGCACAACAACATCGCCGCCGGTATGCTGTTTGGCGTGAGCGCGCTGGCCGTTGGCGTGATCAACGCGGCGTGCCTGTCGTGACCTTGTCCTGATTGTTCCTGCCCCGCGAATCATCGCGAAGGAGTTTGCTGTGAGCCTGTCCAGTTTCATCAAGAAGCAGTTCATCGACATCCTGCAATGGACGGAAAGCGAAGACGGCGTGCTCGCCTGGCGCTATCCGATGCAGGACATGGAAATCCAGAACGGCGGCACCCTGATCGTGCGCGACTCGCAGATGGCGATGTTCGTCAACGAAGGCCAGATCGCCGACGTGTTCAGCGCCGGCACCTTCAAGCTGACCACGCAGACGCTGCCCGTTCTCACGTACCTGAAGAACTGGGACAAGCTGTTCGAGTCCCCCTTCAAGTCCGATGTCTACTACTTCAGCACGCGCCAGCAGCTCGGCCGCCGCTGGGGCACGCCGCAGCCCGTGACGGTGCGCGACAAGGATTTCGGCATGATCCGCCTGCGCGCGTTTGGCGTGTACGCCTACCACGTGGCCGATCCGAAGCTGTTCTACCAGCAGGTGAGCGGCACGCGCGACATCTACACCGTCGATGAAGTCGAAGCGCAACTCGCGCCCGTCATCATGGGTGCGATGGCGACGGCGTTTGGCGAATCCGGTGTGCCGTTCCTGGACCTGGCCGCCAACCAGATGCTGATGTCGAACAAGGTGCGCGAGGCGCTGCTGCCGCAGTTCACGCAGTACGGCCTGGCGCTCGACAGCTTCCAGGTGTCCAGCGTCACGCTGCCGGACGAACTGCAGGCCGCGCTGGACCGCCGCATCAGCATGGACATGACCGGCGACATGCAGCGCTTCACGCAATACCAGACGGCCGAATCGCTGCCGCTGGCGGCACGCAACGAGGGCGGCATCGCGGGCACGGGCGCCGGCCTGGCAGCCGGCCTGGCGATGGGCCAGGCGATGGCCGACAGCCTGCGCACGGCCGTACAGGGCGGCGCCGCACCCGCACCCGCAGCCGCCACGCAGGCTCCCGCGCCCGCGGCGGACGACCCCACCGCGCGCCTGGCCAAGCTCAAGGAACTGCTCGACAAGGGCCTCATCACGCAAGCCGACTTTGACGCCGGCAAGGCTGCTGTGCTGAAGGCGCTGACCGGAGGCTGAGCTTCGGCCCCGCTGATCGGATGACCGGGCGGCACCGCAAGCCGCCCGTTTTTCTGCGCAATCTTTCGCGCAATCGAACGACCTGACCATGTTTCATGCCAACTGCCCGGCGTGTGGCGCGCCGGTGGAACTGAAGTCCGCAGCTGCCGTGATGGCGGTGTGCAGCTTCTGCAAAAGCACGCTCCTGCGCGACGGCGAGACGCTTTCCGACATCGGCAAGATGTCTGCCGTGCTGGAGGACTACGCACGCGTGCAGATCGGCACCACCGGGCGCTACAAGAACAAGGCGTTCACCGTCGTCGGCCGCATCCAGCTGCGCTACGACGCGGGCTTCTGGAACGAGTGGTACGTGCTGTTCGACGACGGCACCGACGGCTGGCTGGCCGAAGCGTCCGGGCAGGTCACGATGACGTTCGCGCGCGGCACGCCCGCCAACGCGGTCGCGTTCGAGGCGCTGCGCCCGGGGCAGCTGTACGACGCAGATGGCAAGCAGTACGTGCTGTCCGACGTGCGCGAGGCCGATTGCACGGGCGGCCAGGGCGAATTGCCGTTCCGCGTGGGCGAAGGCTGGCATGCGCGCGTGGCCGATGGCCGCAGAGAAGACGCCTTCATCACGCTGGACTACTCCGACGGTACGGCGCCAACGCTCTACGTGGGTGAAGCCACCACGCTGGACGTGCTCAAGTGCCAGCTGCTGCGCACCGACGCCGAGATCAAGGAAACTGCCGGCCGCGTCCCCGGCAAGCTCACGAATCTCGATTGCCCGCAGTGCGGCACGTCGATCCCGTTCAGCCCCGGCGTAACCGGCCATGTGCTGTGCCCCGGCTGCGGCGCGGCGATCGATGCGGCCACGCCGCGCGGCGACATCATTGCGCGCGCACGGTCGGTACCGCAGGTTGCCACCACGCTGGAGCTGGGCGACAAGGCGCTCATCGATGGCCTGCAGTGGCAGGTGATCGGCGTGATGCGTCGCACGGTCGTTGACGGCGGCGGCGAATGGTTCGAATACCTGCTGTACACCCCTAAGCGCGGCTTCAGCTGGATGGTCGAAACCGATGACGGCTGGTTCCGCGCCAACGTGCTCGACCGCTGGCCCACCCAGAAGGACGGGCGCACGGCAGTGCTCGACGGCAAGGCCTACGCCCGCGACGAGGACTACACCTCGCGCGTGACATACGCCGCTGGCGCCTTCAACTGGCGTGTCAAATCGGGCGACCAGACGCGCGTAGTCGAATACACCGCAGGCGAGGAAAGCCTCGCGGCGGAGAGCGACGCGCATGAGCTGACGTGGTCCAAGAGCACGCCGGTTAGCGCCGCGCAGATCAAGGCGTGGTTCGGCAAGGTGGTCGCCGAGCCCGTCAAGGCATCGTCGTCGAACTACATGACGGTGGCGGTGGTCGCCTGCGTGCTGCTTGGTCTGCTGAACCTCGTGCCCTTTTTCATGGCGCCGGGCTCGGTGTTCGGGATCACGTTTTTCGCGGCGCTGCTGTTGCTGGTGCCCGCGTGGCTGGTCGCCAAGATTGGGGGCGGGGAATGAAGAACTGGTTCGTTCTCTATGCCGTGGCCGTGGTGATCGGGGCAACGTATATGGACTGGAAGGCCGGCTTTGCTGCGCCGCGCACGCCGTCTTACGGCAGCAGCACGGGCGGATCGTCCTACTGGGGCGGTTCTTCGGGCGGTAGCGGCTATGGTGGTGGTTTCAGCGGGGGCCACAAGTGACGCGCACCGACGCGGCACTTTCTGTGGATGAAGCCCCCGCCGCTGTGGGCGAGCATCTTCTGCTCGATCTTTACGGCGTGGCGCCCGCACTGCTCCGCGATGCGGTGGCGCTGGAAACCGCGCTGCGCGATGCTGCCGACGCGCTGGGCGCGACCATCCTGCACGCGCATCTGCATAGCTTCGATTTTGTGCGCACGGGTTTGCCCGTTGGCGAGCAGGGCGGCGTGACAGGCGTGCTGCTGCTCGCCGAATCGCATCTTTCGATTCACACCTGGCCCGAGCACGGCTTCGCCGCCATCGATGCATTCATGTGCGGCACCGGTACGACGCATGCCGCGCGGGCGGTGTTCGAGCGGGCCTTGAGGCCGGAGCGCGTTGACGTGCGCGTCGCCCGCCGCGGTGGCGAGCCCGCCCCGAACTGATCTACACCGGCTGGCCGTCAAATATCACGCGATTGCGCCCCAGCCGTTTGGCGGCCAGCAAGGCGGCATCGGCGCGCATGATGAGGTCTGTGGGCGTGCACAGGTTCTTGCTCGCCTCGCAGCTTGCCAAGCCTACGCTGATGGTGCAGCGGATGTTGGCCTCTGGCGTGGCGATCTCCAGCGATTCCACTGCGCCGCGTAGCCGTTCCGCAATGCCGGTGGCCTGCAGTGTGGTCGTATCCGGCAGCACCACCAGGAATTCCTCGCCGCCGTAGCGGCCCACCGCGTCGACGGGGCGCGAATTCACCCGCAGCACACGTGCGATTTCAACCAGCACCGCATCGCCTACGGGGTGGCCGTAGGTATCGTTCACGCGCTTGAAGTGGTCGACATCCACCACCAGCAGTGAAAGCGGGTGCCCGTGCAGCATGGCGTGGCCGCATTCGCGCGTGAGCAGCTCCATCGCGGCGCGCCGGTTCCAGATGCTCAGCATCGGATCGGTCAGGCTCTCGTGGCGGGCAACCTGCAGCTCGGTCAGGATGGAGCGCTGCGTTTCGCTCAGTTCGCGCTCGCGAAAACCCGACTCCACCCAACTGGCCAGGTCATCGAGCAGCTCTCGCTCCGCCTGGTCAAACGCGCGCGGCTTCTGGTCGATCACGCAGAGCGTGCCGACGGCGTAGCCCGCCAGGTTCTTGACGGGCCGCCCGGCATAGAAGCGGATGTTCGGGGCGCCCGTCACCAGCGGGTTGTCGGCAAAGCGCGCGTCGGCCTTGGTGTCCGGAATGACGAGCATCTGCTCTTCGGCCACGGCATGGCCGCAGAACGAGATGTCGCGCACAGTCTCGCGCACGTTCAGGCCGATGCACGACTTGAACCACTGCCGCTGCGCGTCGATAAGCGACACCAGCACGATCGGCGCGTCGAACACCCGCTTGGTGGTACGGGTCACGCGATCAAACAGTTCCTCATCGGGCGTGGACAGCAACAGCATGTCCTGCAAGGAGGCCAGACGTTGTGCTTCGTTATCCGGGATCGGGGCGGCTTTCATGCGCAAAGGGGCGCCGGTCAGGCCGGCGCACTCGAAACAGCCAACGACAGGGGGATAGCCCACGTGTAGCAAGCCGCGGGCCGGTGACACATCACTTAGCGGCCCACCATGTTCTCGGGCCGTACCCAGGCATCGAACTGCTCCGGCGTGACATAGCCGAGCGCCAGGGCGGCCTCGCGCAGGCTGGTGCCTTCCTTGTGCGCCTTCTTGGCGATCTGCGCCGATTTGTCGTAGCCGATATGCGGGTTGAGCGCCGTCACAAGCATCAGCGAGCGCTGCACCAGCTCGTCGATACGGTCGCGGTTGGGCTCGATCCCCACGGCGCAGTGATCGTTGAAGCTGCGCATGCCGTCGGCCAGCAGGCGCACGCTGTGCAGGAAGTTGTACGCGATCATCGGGCGGAACACGTTCAGCTCGAAGTTGCCCGACGCGCCGCCCACGTTCACGGCGACATCGTTGCCGAAGACCTGCGCGCACAGCATCGTCACCGCTTCGCTCTGCGTGGGGTTGACCTTGCCGGGCATGATGGACGAGCCCGGCTCGTTTTCGGGGATGGAGATTTCGCCCAGCCCGCTGCGCGGGCCGCTCGCCAGCCAGCGGATGTCGTTGGCGATCTTGGTCAGGCTCGCCGCCAGCGTTTTCAGCGCGCCGTGCGCATGCACGAGGCCATCGGCCGACGCCATGGTCTCGAACTTGTTGGGCGAGGTGACGAAGGGCAGGCCGGTCAGTTGCGCCAGCTCTTCGGCCACCTGTTCGGCGTAACCGGCCGGTGCGTTGAGACCGGTGCCGACCGCCGTGCCGCCCAGCGCGAGTTCGCACAGGTGCGGCAGGGCGGCGTTCAGATGCGTTTCGTTGTGCTGCAGCTGGGCCACGTAGCCGGAGAACTCCTGGCCCAGCGTGAGCGGCGTCGCGTCCTGCAGGTGCGTGCGGCCGATCTTGATGATGTCGTTGAAATCGGCGGCCTTCTTGGCAAGCGTCTCGCGCAGTGTGCGCAGCGATGGAATGAGGTGGTGCGTGATGGCCGTCACGGCGGCAACGTGCATCGCGGTCGGGAACACATCGTTGGAGGACTGGCTGCGGTTCACGTCATCGTTCGGATGCACGAGGCGCGCTTCGCCACGCTCCCCGCCGAGCAGCTCGCTGGCGCGGTTGGCGAGCACCTCGTTCATGTTCATGTTGGTCTGCGTGCCCGAACCCGTTTGCCAGACCACCAGCGGAAATTCATTCGGGTGTTTGCCCGCGATGACCTCGTCAGCGGCATTGACGATGGCGTTGGCCTTGTCCGCGGACAGCAGCCCCAGGCGCTGGTTGACGACGGCGCTGGCACGTTTGATGCGGGCGAGCGCGTCGATCAGCTCGCGCGGCATGCGGTCGCCCGCAATGTCGAAGTTCTGCAGCGAGCGTTGCGTTTGCGCGCCCCACAGGTGGTCGGCAGGGACTTCAATAGGGCCAAAGGTGTCGCGTTCAGTACGGGTTGTCATGGCTGAAGGAAGGCACGAGGTGACGGGGAAGAACGCTCCAGTATAGGCAGAGCCCAGTGTCCTTGTTGGCGGTAGGGCAGATACGTCTGCCAGCCGGGTACAGCGTTTGCGGGCGCAGGCGAGGCACGCCACAATGACGGCTGCGTCGCACATCTGCCACTTCCGCCCCCGCCCCCCGTCCCATGCCCACCACGCCCTCAGCCTCCATCGACGCATCTCTGAAACCGCTGCTCTGGCTGGTGGCGATGGGCCTGTTCATGCAGACGCTCGATTCGACCATCGTCAACACCGCCTTGCCGGCCATGGCGCGCAGCCTGTCGGAGAGCCCGCTGAAGATGCAGTCGGTCATCATCGCCTACACGCTGACGACCGCCATGCTGATGCCCGCCTCCGGTTGGCTGGCCGATCGCTTCGGCACGCGAAAGATGTTCTTCGCCGCCATCTTCCTGTTCACGATTGGCTCCTTGCTGTGCGCGGAATCCCGCAGCCTGACCATGCTGATTGCCTCGCGCGTGGTGCAAGGTGTGGGCGGCGCGTTGCTGATGCCCGTCGGGCGGTTGACCGTGCTGCGCGTGGTGCCGCGCGAGCAGTTCCTGCCGGCCATGAGTTTCGTCACCATCCCGGGGCTGATCGGTCCGCTGATCGGCCCGACGCTGGGGGGCTGGCTGGTGGAGGCCGTGTCGTGGCACTGGATCTTCCTGATCAACATTCCGGTGGGCGTGATCGGTGCGCTGGTCACGCTCAAGGTGATGCCCGATGTGCATGCTGAAGACGACAGCCGCTTCGACTGGTCCGGCTATCTGATGCTGGCCTTCGGCATGGCGGCGGTGTCGTTCTCGCTCGACGGGCTGTCGGAGCTGGGCTTCCAGCACGCGACGGTGCTGGTGCTGCTGATCTTCGGCCTGGCCGCGCTCACGGCGTACTGGCTGCACGCGGGGCGCGTGGCCGGGCCGCTGTTTCCGCGCACGCTGTTCGGCATTCCCAGCTTTTCCATTGGTGTGCTCGGCAACCTGTTTGCACGGATCGGCAGCGGCGGGATGCCGTTCCTCATTCCGCTGCTGCTGCAGGTGAGCCTGGGGTACACGCCGCTGCAGGCCGGGCTGATGATGGTGCCGGTGGCCGCTGCCGGCATGGCCGCCAAGCCTTTGGGCACCTGGGCTATCAAGCGCTACGGATATCGCCGCATGCTGTCCGTCAACACGGTCATGGTCGGCCTGATGATGGCCAGCTTTGCCGTGATGACGCCCAACGTGCCGGTGTGGCTGCGCATCGTGCAATTGGCGATCTTCGGCACCTTCAACTCGATGCAGTTCACGGCCATGAACACGCTCACGCTGAAGGACCTGACCGGCCCGCTGGCCAGCGCGGGCAACAGCATGCTGTCGATGGTGATGATGCTGTCGATGAGCCTCGGTGTGGCCGCCGCCGGCGCACTGCTGACGGGCTTTACCGACTTCACCGCCGGGCCGGAGGGACGCGACACGCTGGCGGCGTTCCACAAGACGTTTGTCTGCGTGGGCGTCATGACCTGTGCGGCCGCATGGATCTTTGCCCAGCTCTCGCGCTTCGAGTCAACGCACGTCGTCAAGCGGCCCGAGATGGAAGTGCATTGAGCGTGCGCTCCGGCGATTCGGCTGACTACTTTTTCCAGTAGCCGCGCATCTTCTTGCTCAGGTCGACCTTGGCCGCGGCACGTGCTTCGGCTGCGGGGTCCGCGCCGGGCTCCGGTTCTGGCCATGCGCACGCTTCGAACAGCGGCAGCAGCGCAGGCGGAATGAAGCGCGTGCGCGACGCGTAGATGTGCCGGTCGCCGTTGGGGGTTTGCTGCGTGACGTAGAAACGCTGCGGCACCAGGATGTCCAGATGCTCGCGCGCACGCGTCATCGCCACGTAAAGCAGCCGGCGTTCTTCTTCCAGTTCTTCGTGCGAACCCGCGCCCAGATCGGCCGGCATGCAGCCGTCCACGGCGTTCAGCACATACACGGCCTTCCACTCCTGGCCTTTCGATGAATGGATCGTCGAGAGGATCAGGTAGTCCTCATCGCGGTACGGGTCGCCCGATTCATCGCTGGTCAGCTCGGGCGGGTCGAGCGTCATTTCGGTCAGGAACCGCTCGCGCGTGGCGTAGGTGGTGGCCATGCGAGCGAGCTGGTCCAGATCGCCCTGGCGCACGGCCGCGTCGTCGTGCAGGCGCTCCATGTGCGGTGAATACCAGGCGCCGACGGCTTCGAGTTCACCGGCCCATTCCAGGCTGTCTTTGGGCGTGCGCAGGGTTTGCATGAGCGCCATCAGCGCGGTCCAGTCGCCGGCCAGCCGTGCCGGCGGTTCGTAGGCGAGCAGCGCCGCAATCGGGTCCGCCGCTTCCGCCATGGCGTCGAGCACGCGTGCCGCCGTGGCCGGGCCAGCGCCCGGCAGCAACTGGATCACGCGAAACCCGGCAATGCGGTTGCGCGGGTTCTCGGCCCAGCGCAGCACCGACAGCACGTCCTTCACATGCGCGGCTTCCAGAAACTTGAGGCCGCCGTATTTCACGAACGGGATGTTGCGGCGCGTGAGTTCGATTTCCAGCGGCGCGCTGTGGCTCGCGGTGCGAAACAGCACCGCTTGCGATTTCAGCGTCAGGCCGCCTTCACGGTGATGCAGCACCCGCTCGGCCACGCAACGCGCCTGTTCGGCCTCGTCACGCACCGAAATCAACCGCGGGCGATGCGTCGATGCGCGGTCCGTCCACAACGTCTTGGCAAAGCGCTCCGTGGCAAAACGCATCACGCCATTCGAAGCATCCAGAATCGGTTGCGTCGAACGGTAATTGCGCTCCAGCAGCACCGTGTGCGCGGGCCGCGAAAAGTGGCGTGGGAAGTCGAGGATATTGCGCACCGTCGCCGCGCGAAATGCGTAGATCGACTGCGCGTCGTCGCCCACCACGGTGACGCCGCGGCCGTCCGGGCGCAGCGCACGCAGGATGGACGACTGCAGCCGATTCGTGTCTTGGTATTCGTCGACGAGGATGTGGTCGAAGCGCGCGCCGATCTCGGCCGCCAGTTCTGCGTCGGACACCATCGCGTGCCAGTAGAGCAGCAGATCGTCGTAGTCGAGCACGTGCTGCGCCTGCTTGGCTTCGACATACGCATCGAACAGCGTGCGCAATTGCGTCTCCCACATCGCGCACCACGGAAAGTGGTGCTTGAGCACGGCGTTCAGCGGGCTCTCGGCGTTGATGGCGCGCGAGTAGATCGCGATGCAGGTCTGCTTGAGCGGGAAGCGGCGTTCCTTGGTCGACAGGTTCAGTTCATGGCGCACGACGTTGAGCAGATCGGCCGAATCGCTGCGGTCGTGGATGGTGAAATCGGGCGCGAGGCCGACGCGCTCGGCATATTCGCGCAGCAGGCGCGCGCCGATGCCGTGGAAGGTGCCGGCCCAGGGCAGCGTGGTCTTGTATGACGTGCCCGCGGAATTGAGCGCGTTGTTCGATCGCTCGCCTTGCATGGCGCGCGCCAGCAGGTGGCCGGCACGGTTCGACAGCTCGCTCGCCGCGCGGCGGGAAAACGTCAACAGCAGGATGCGTTGCGGATCGGCGCCGTTGGCCACCAGGTGCGCCACGCGCCAGCCCAGGGTGTGCGTCTTGCCGGAGCCCGCACCGGCGAGCACGAGCAGCGGGCCGGTTTCCGCCGCGTCTGCCCCGGAAATACCGAACTCGACCGCCTGGCGCTGCTGGTCGTTCAGCCGGGCCAGGTAACCGGGCGTGGCCGGCACAGTGGCGGTGTCTGGGGTGGGGGAGGCGGCAAGCACGGCAGGGCGTCACAAAAAATAACTGTATGAATATACAGCACTGTGATGCCTGCCTGTGGAAAGTGGGGGTGGTGAACGGAACGCTGACGGCGGTGGCCGATCAGATCCCGTCCCGCAGCTTTTTCGCGAAGTCCTGCGGCGATGCCCGCCGGTTGACCGCATCCACCAGATCCGCCAGGAACCAGGGCAGCACAAGCTGCGTGCCCGGATCGCTCAGGCCGACACTGAGCCTCTCTGTAGCGGCGGGTTCGGCTGGCTTCGGCTGCTGGGCGGCCTGCGGAGGCTGGCTGTGGGCGAGCATCCCTTGCAGGTCCTGATCGGTGAAGGTGAACGTTGACGTGGTCAGGGCCGAGGCCGTCATCGCTGCGGACATCAGCATCGTGGCCACGACGAGGTGTTTGAGGGTATTGGCAGGCATCGCGGCCTCCGGGACAAAGCGGTTGGATGAGGGGCGACCGGCGTGCAACGCGGCGGCCGCAGCAATGATCCACCCTCCGATTCTGGCTGTGGCTTAGGGTTCCGTTTCGCTCAGGAAATCCTCAATGTGGCGCGCAATCCGATCAGTTGGCCTGCGGTTGCAGGGCAATCACCGCCATCCCCGTCAACGCAATGGCCGCGCCGCCGATATCCCAGCGGGTGAGCGTCACGCCGTCGACCAGACGCAGCCACACCAGTGCCACGGCGATATACACGCCGCCGTATGCGGCATAGGTGCGGCCGGCCGCGGTCGGATGCAATGTCAGCAACCACGCAAACAGCGCCAGTGAGGCGGCCGCCGGCAGCAACAGCCAGATCGGCTTGCCTTGCCGCAGCACGAGCCACGGCAGATAACAACCGACGATTTCCGCCACGGCGGTGACGGCGAACAGCACGGCAATACGAAGCAGTTCCAAAGCGGGCCCCGAAGCAATCAAGACGCAGACGGCGCCGATTGTGGCATGTGGGGCGGCGCTGCCGCGATGGTCGCCCGGTCTCAGGCGGGCGAGGCGGTGTGCGCCTCCAGCAGCGCATCGATTTCGGCTTGCGTGCCGGCATACGCGCCGGCGCGCGTGGCGGTGAGGGCGGCCGCCGCTGCGGCTTGGCGCAGATGCGCCTGCGGTGGCGCCTCGGGCGACTGCAGCTGGCTCGCCAGCCAAGCGCCCATCGCGGCATCGCCGCAGCCGACGGTGTCTGCCACCCGTACGGCAAAGGCCGGTTGGGCGATACGCGCATCGTCTTGCTCGCCGTGCGCCGCTGCCAGCCATTCCATGCCCTCCGCCCCGAGCGTGAGCAGGATGTCGGCCTGCGGCGCGAGGGTGCGCAGCGTGGTCAGCGGATCGGCATCCCCGGGAAACAGGTGGCGCAAATCTTCATCCGACACCTTGATGACCGATGCGATGGCGGCCATGCGCAGCAGCAGTGGCGCGTAGTGCGGTGCGTCCATCGCCGTGCGCCAGTTCGGGTCGAAGGTGATGCGGGTGCCTTGCGCGGCCAGCGTTTCGGCCAGCGCCACGAGGCGGCTGCCGAGCGGCTCGCGCGCCAGGCTGATGCAGCCGAAGTGGGCGATCTCCACGGCGGTTTGCCAGCCGGCTGGCAGGGCTTGCGCATCGAAATGCAGGTCGGCGCTGTCATCGCCGACGAAGAAGTAGTGCGGCGGCTGGGTCGACGTGACCATCGCCAGTAACGGCGAGCGATCCACGCGCTGCAGATAGCGCAGGTCGAGCCCGGCGGCCTGGGAATCGGCGAAGAGCGCATCGCCGAACACGTCGTTGCTGATGGCGCCCGCGTAGCCCGTGGGTACACCCAGACGCGCCGCCACGCGCGCCACGTTCCAGCACGCGCCGCCTGGCCGGGCGAGCCATTGGCCGTTGCCTTGGTGCAGGAAATCGGTCAGCGCTTCGCCAAAGACGACGAGGCGGGGCAAGGGCAGGGCGTCGGACATGCAGGCAAGGGGAGATCGGAAGTTTGGGCAGAAGGCGCGACTGGCAGCGGTGAAGCGCGCCGATACAGCGCACGGAATGTCGACAGCCGTTCGGCAAGGCGCGCGTGGCGTGCGGCATCGGGCCGATACGTGGCTTGCACGGGCGGCTTGGCGCAGACGGCCGCTTCGACGCCGCCGTCGGCCATCCAGCCCAGGCGCGCGGCACCGAGCGCGCCGCCGGCTTCGCTGCCGACATGGGTCGTCAGTTCGGTGTTGAGCGTGTCAGCCAGCAATTGCGCCCAGAACGGGCTGCGCGAGCCGCCGCCCACAAACGAGAGCGAGGCCACCTGCGTGCCGGCTGCGCGCAAGGCGTCCAGCCCATCCGCCATGCCAAAGGCGACGCCTTCGAGCACGGCGTAACCGAGCGCGGCGCGGTCGCTGGCATGCGTGAGGTTGTGAAAATGCCCTTGCGCAAACGCATCGTTGTGCGGCGTGCGCTCGCCGCTGAGGTAGGGCAGGAAGAACGGCGCTGACTGGCGTTCGGATTCAGCCAGCGCAGCGATCTCAGGCAGCAGCGTGGCTTCCGGCACGCTCGTCAGCCGGCAGAACCAACGCAGGCAGCTTGCGGCAGACAGCATCACGCTCATCTGGTGCCAGCGTCCCGGCAGCGCATGGCAGAACGCGTGCACGGCTTGGGCCGGGTTCGGGCGGAAGCGGTCATTGACGACAAAGATCACGCCCGACGTGCCGAGCGACAGAAAGCCATCGCCCGGCTGGGTCGCGCCGATGCCCACGGCGCTGGCCGCGCCATCGCCGCCGCCGCCGGCAACGACAACGCCACGCGGCAGGCCCCATGCGTCGGCCACCGCGGGCAGCAGCGTGCCGCTGGGCGCGCTGCCTTCCACCAGGCGCGGCATCTGGCTGCATGACAAGCCCGTCGCGGCGAGCAGTTCGTCAGACCACGTGCGTCGTGCCATGTCGAGCCACAGCGTGCCGCCCGCATCCGACGGGTCGGACGCGCGTTCACCCGTCAGGCGCAGGCGCAGGTAGTCCTTGGGCAGCAGCACGCAATCGATGGCGCTGAACACGTCGGGTTCATGGCGCGCGCTCCACAGCAGCTTCGGCGCGGTAAAACCGGGCATCGCCAGGTTGCCGGCAACGGCGTGCAAGTTAGGCACGCGGCGGGTGAGTTCGAGGCATTCGGCGGTGCTGCGGGTGTCGTTCCACAGCATGGCAGGGCGCAGCACGCGGTTGCGCGCGTCGAGCAGCACCGCGCCGTGCATCTGCCCCGACAGTCCGATGGCGCGTGTGGCGGCAAAGGCTTCCGGCGCCGTGTCGCGCAGCTTGCCTATGGCGGCAGTGGTGGCCTGCCACCAGTCTTCCGGCGTTTGCTCGGACCAGCCCGGATGCGGCCGCGATACGGTGAGCGGCTCGCCGGCTGTGCCGACGATGGTGCCCGCCGCGTCTAGCAACAGCACTTTGATTTCCGAGGTTCCGAGATCGATGCCGAGGTACATGAGGCCGCCGGGTCCGGTTGCTTGAACCGTGGATTGTCGCGCGAATCCGCCGTTGCGTTTGCTGATGATTAGCCGGCAGTGGCGGCTTGTTCGACTGCCAGCCACGCCCGCACACGCTCGATGGCGTTGCGGACAAGGCCCGTGAGCGCTTCCGTGCCCGCGAGGCTGCCCCACAGTGCAGTGTTCCGGCAGTACTCGGCAACCGGGTCGTCTGCCTCCAGCATGGCGCGCGCGGCAACCGGATCGAACTGGCCATCCTGGTAGGCATACGGCAGCGTGCCCGCTTGCCAGCGCTCCAGGAAGACGAAGAACAGCGCCGGGAGCATCGCCGTGGCAAGGGGCACATGCCCGCGCGCAAAGGACTCCGCCAGGGTGGGCGTAATGAACCCGGGAATTTTCGAAAAGCCGTCTGCCGCCACGCGCTGGTTGGTGTCACGGATGTGCGGATTGGCGAAACGGTCGAGCACGGTGTCGCGGTAGGCGGCCAGGTCGATGGGGCAGGGCTGGTTGGCCGTGAGACACGGGATGACATCGTCGGTCACATAGGCGCTCGCCATGCGGTGGATGGACGGCACGGCCACGCTTTCATCGATGGTGTGCAGCCCGAGGAGCGTGCCGGCCCACGCGATGCAGCTATGGCTGGCGTTGAGCACGCGGATCTTCGCTTCCTCGTACGGCAGCACCGAGGCGACGAAGTCCACGCCCACGCGTTCGAGCGCGGGCCGCCCGGCGCGGAAGTCGTCTTCTACCACCCATTGCGCAAAGGTTTCGGCCATCACGGGGCAGCGGTCTTGCGAGCCGGTTTGTGCGGCCACCCGTTGGCGCAAGGCGTCGGTGGGGCGCGGCGTGATGCGGTCGACCATCGTGTTGGGCGTGCTGGTGTGCGCGTCCAGCCATGCGATGAGGTCGCTGTCGCCGGGCTCGCCCCGCAGCGTGAGGAACTGGCGCAAGCCGCTTCGGAAGCGCTCGCCGTTGTGGCGCAGGTTGTCGCAATTGAGCAGCGTGAGCGGAGCGCCGCCGCGCTGCAAACGCAGGCGCAGCAGGCGCGCCAGTGCGCCGTAGAGCGTGCAGGCACTGCCGCGCAGGTCGGCGGCGATGTCCGGCTGCGTGGCGTCGAGCTGGTGCTGCTGGTCGAGGTAATAGCCGCCTTCCGTCACGGTGAACGAGATCACGCGCGTGTCGGGTGCCGCGCCGATCTCGCACAGTGCCGCAAGTTCGGCATCCCACGGCACGACCGCGTCGATGGACTCGATGCGCGTGTATTGGCGATGACCGGCGGTGTCGACCGTCTCCAGCGTGTAAGCGCCGTGCTGGGCAGCGAGGTCATGCAGCAGCGTGCCGGCATCGTCGCGGATATTGGCAAGCGCCAGGCGCCACGATGTGCCGCCGGTCTCGCGAAGGCGATGCAGATACCACGCCTGGTGCGCGCGATGGAACGAGCCGGCACCCAGGTGCAGCCAGGTGGAAGAAGCGTTGGGGGAAGGCATGGTCGGGGCGTGCAACGTTGCGGTGTGAAACTCAGGCGGCCTGTTGGGACTGTTGGGCTTGCAGGCGCGGCAGCGCGCGGCCTTCGGCGTCGAACAGATGGCAGTGCGCGGCGTCGGCAGACAACGTGATGGCGCTGCCGTGCGCGAGCCGCGTCGATTCCGGCACGCGCAGCACAAGGCCGTCGGGTGCGGCTTCGCAGTCGGCATGCAGATAGGCCACGTCGCCCAGGGATTCGATATGCGTGACGGTGCCCCGCAGGCTGCCGGCCGCGTCGAGATGCAGATGCTCCGGGCGGATGCCGAGCGTGACGGCGTCCCCCGCACGCAGCTCGCCCGGGGACACGGCCACCGGCTGTTGGCCGCCCCCGAGCGCCACGGAGACGCCCGACGCATCGGCACGATCGACGACGCCACGCAGGAAGTTCATCTTGGGCGAGCCGATGAAGCCGGCCACAAACTGGCTGGCCGGATGGTGATACAGCGTCTGCGGAGAGCCGACCTGTTCGATGCGTCCGTCACGCAGCACGACGATCTTGTCGGCCAGCGTCATGGCTTCCACCTGATCGTGCGTGACGTAGATCATGGTGGTCTTCAGTGCGTCGTGCAGGCGGGCAAACTCGAGGCGCATCTTCACGCGCAGCGCGGCATCGAGGTTGGAGAGCGGCTCGTCAAACAGGAAGACCTTGGGCTCGCGGGTGATGGCGCGACCGATAGCCACGCGCTGGCGTTGCCCGCCGGAGAGCTGGCGCGGCTTGCGATCGAGCAGGGCATCGATGTGCAGCACTTCGGCAGCGCGGCGTACGGCAGCGTCGATGGCTTCGCGCTTCATGCCGGAGAGCTTCAGCCCAAAGGCCATGTTGTCGTACACGCTCATGTGCGGGTATAGCGCGTACGACTGGAACACCATTGCAATGCCGCGCTTGGCGGGTACCACGTCGTTCACGCGCGTATCGCCGATCAACAGGTCGCCGCCATCGATGCCCTCCAGGCCCGCAATCGTGCGCAGCAATGTCGACTTGCCGCAGCCCGATGGGCCGACGAAGACGACGAATTCGCCATCGGCAATGTCGAGGTTGATGTCGTGCAGGACGGTGTTCTGCTCGTAACGCTTCTGCAGATTGCGCAGGGTCAGGCTGGCCATGGCGAGGTCTCCTTGGGCGTGTTCTGTGTGCGGATCAGGCGGGCGTGGCGAGCGTCGACGTCAGCGCGTCGGCCAGGGCCCGCGTGTCGGTAAAGACGTGGCGTGCGCCGGCAGCCAGCAGGCGCTGTGTGGCAACTGCCGGTACATGTGCGACGCCGGCAAAGCCGAATACGGTCAGGCCGGCGGCGCGGGCGGCGCGCACGCCGGTGTCGCTGTCTTCAATGACCAGGCATTGCGTGGGGCTGGCGCCCAGGCCCGCACAGGCGGCGAGGTACACATCCGGTGCCGGCTTGGGCCGCGCTGTTTCGTAGGCGCTATAGATGTGCGGGCCAAATACGTCGAGCAGGCCCGCTCTGCGCAGGCTTGCTTCAATGCGCGGACGGCTGCTGTTGCTGGCGACGGCCTTGGGCTGCGGCAGCGCGGCCAGCAGGTTGGCAATGCCGGGCACGGGCTGCGATTGCGTGGCGCAGTCGTGTTCGACATCGGCCTGCACGCCGGCCAGTTGCGTGTCGGACAGATGAAAGCCGATGCTGCTCTGCAGCTCGGTCAGCAGCGCCATCGTGTTCATGCCCAGGCGCGGCTCGAGCGCTTCTTCCAGCGCGGCGGACGATAGATGCGGCACGTGCGGACCGAGCGAGCGGATCAGCGCGCGCAGCGCCACCGATTCGCTGTCGATCAGCACGCCGTCGCAATCGCAGATCAGGTAGGCGGGCGGGCGCGCGTTGGCATATTCGTTGGCATGTGGCGTCATTTCACGGCCCCGAACGTCAGGCCGCGCACGAGTTGCCGTTGTGCCAGCCAGCCCAGCACGAGGATCGGCGCAATGGCCAGGACCGAGGCCGCAGACAGCTTCGCCCAGAACAGCCCCTCGGGGTTCGAGTACGACGCGATGAATACGGTGAGCGGCGCGGCATCGATGCTCGTCAGGTTCAGGCTCCAGAAGGCTTCGTTCCACGACAGGATCAGCAGGAGCAGCGCGGTAGAGGCGAGCCCCGGCAGCATCGTCGGCAGCAGCACGTAGACGAGTTCCTGCCAGAGGTTGGCGCCGTCCATGCGCGCGGCCTCCAGAATCTCGCGCGGCACGTCGTTGCAGTAGGTGAAGACCATCCACACGGCAATCGGCAGGTTGGCGAGCGTGTAGACGATGACGAGCGCGGTGATGGAATCCAGCAGCCCCGCCGTTTTTGCCAGCAGGTACACCGGCAGCAGCACGCCCACGGCCGGCATCATCTTCGTCGACAGCATCCACAGCAGCACCTGCTGCGTGCGCTTGTTCGGGAAGAACGCCATCGCATAGCCCGCCGGAATGGCAATCGCCAGGGCCAGCAACGTGGAGATGATCGATACCGCCAGCGAGTTGCCGAGGAAGCTCGGGTAGTGCGCGCGCTCCAGCACCTCGCGGAAGCTGTCGAGCGTCGGCGTGAACAGGAGCGTGGGCGTATAGGCGTCCTGCTCGGTCTTGAAGGCGGTCACCGCCGCCCAGGCGATGGGGAAGAACAGCGCCAGGGCAATCGCCCACGCCAGCACACCGGCCAGCCGCGTGCGCCAGGTTGAGGTCAGGGTGCTCATTGCTCGTGCACTCCCTTGAGGTTGCGGGCCAACATGCGGACGAGGAAGAACGCCACCACGTTTGCCAGCACCACGGCCACGATGCCGCCGGCCGACGCAATGCCGATGTCGAACTGCTGCAGGCCGAGGCTGTAGACGAAGTAGGCGAGGTTGGTCGTGGCCGTGCCGGGGCCGCCCGCGGTGGTGGTGTGGATTTCGGCAAAGATCGACAGCAGGAAGATGGTTTCGATCATCACTACCACCGCAATCGCGCGCTTCAGGTGCGGCAGCACGATGTGCCAGAAGATGCGCACGGGGCTCGCGCCGTCGAGCTGCGCGGCTTCCTTCTGCTCGGGGTCGAGCGATTGCAGCGCCGTCAGCAGGATCAGGAAGGCAAACGGCGTCCACTGCCACGCCACGATGATGATCACGGAAAGCATCGGATGCGTGGCCAGCCAGTCCACCGGCTCGGCGCCGAACAAGCGCGCCACCCAGGCGGCCAGCCCGTACACGGGGTGCAGCATCATGTTCTTCCAGATGAGCGCGGCCACCGTCGGCATGACAAAGAACGGGCTGATCACGAGAATGCGTGCCACACCGCGCCCCGCGAACGGCTGGTCGAACAGCACCGCCAGCAGCGTGCCGGCCACGACGCTGATCACCAGCACCGAGCCGATCAGCACGAGCGTGTTGCCGATGGCCGGCCAGAAGGCGGGGTCCTCGATCAGGAAGCGGTAGTTGTCGAGCCCCGCCAGGCCGGTCTGATCGGGGTTGAGCAGGTTGTAGCGGCTGACGGAGAAATACAGCGTCATCGCCAGCGGCACCGTCATCCACAACAGCAGCACCAGCACCGACGGCGACACCAGCAGCGTCGGCAGCCAGCGCCGCGCGCCGTTTTGTGGTTGTACGGGCTGGGCGGGTGACGGCGTGCCGCCCATGCCGTTCACCCGCGACTCCAATACATGTTCCATGACACCTCCGGGCGCAGCAGCGGCTGCATCACTTCAGATAGCCGCCTTGGCGCATCGCACGCTGTGCCTGCGATTGCGAGACACGCAGCGCGTCGTCCACGGTCGTCTTGCCCGTGAGCGCGCCGGCGATTGCCTGGCCGACCACCGTGCCCAGCGACTGGAACTCCGGAATCGTCACGAACTGCACGCCGGTGTAGGGCACTTTCTGTGCGGACGGATCGTTCGGGTTGGCCGTTTCGATGGCGTGGCGCACGAAGCCCGAGAACGGCGCGGCTTTCTGGTAGGCCGGGTCGTCATACGTCGATGCGCGCGTGCCCGGCGGCACCTCGCCCCAGCCCTGCGCCTTGGCCACGGCGCGGATGTAGTCCTTCGATGTCGCCCAGGCCGCGAACGTCTTGGCAGCCTCCGGCGATTTCGACGACTTCGGCACCGCGAGCGCCCAGATCCACAGCCAGTGCGAGCCCTTCGGTGTGCTCGCGACGGGCGCATTCGCAAAGCCCACCTTGTCGGCCACCTTGGAATCCTTCGCGCTGCTGACCATGCCGGCCGCGACGGTGGCGTCGATCCACATGCCGCACTTGCCGCCCGAAAACAGCACGAGGTTTTCGTTGAAGCCGTTGCTGCTTGCACCGGGCGGGCCGTATTTCTTCAGCAGGTCGACATATGTGTTGACCGCCTGTTTCCACTGCGGCGTATCGATGGTCGGCTGCCATTTCTCGTCGAACCAGCGGCCGCCGAACGTGTTGACCATCGTCGACACTAGCGCCATGTTTTCGCCCCAGCCCGCACGGCCGCGCAAGCAGATGCCGTACACCCCTTTGGCCGGGTCGTGGAGCTTGGCGGCGAACTTGGCGATGTCGTCATACGTCGGTTGCTCGGGCATCTTCAGGCCCGCTGCGCTGAACAGATCGCGCCGGTAGTACGTCATCGAGCTTTCGGCATAGAAGGGCACGGCGAAGAGCTTGCCGCCCTGCGACAGACCATCGCGCACCGTCGGCAACAGATCGGCCATGTCGTAGCTGGCGGGCATGTCCAGCGGCGTGAGCCAGCCCTTCTTGGCCCACAGCGGCGCTTCGTAGCCGCCGATCGTCATCAGGTCGAACTGGCCGCTGCCGGTGGCGATGTCGGTGGTCACGCGCTGACGCAGCACGCCTTCTTCCAGCGTGACCCAGCGCAGTTTGATATCGGGATGCGCCTGCTCGAACTGGCTCGACAGTTTCTGCAGCACGATCATGTCTGGGTTGTTGATCGTGGCGATGGTGAGCGTGGTGGGCGCGGCGTGCGCGGAAATGGCGGTGAAGGCCGGGAGGGCAGCGAAGGCGGTCAGCTTGAGTAGCCGGGATGGGCGGGCCATCCCGCGCAGAAGCGTGCGGAACATGCAGTCGTCTCCTTTCTTGGAATGTGGCGATGCGGGCGCACCGCCGGGACTTGCTTCGGGGCTTGAGCAATTGTCCGTGTTGTGAGCAAATAATCGGATGCGATGTTGCGCTTGTCAAGCAAATGCTCGTTGAAAGGGCAAAAGCACGCTACGATGCATCCCATATCGCCGAGGTACTAGAGGAGGCGCTGCGTGTCCAAGCAGCAAGAGAAACGAGACCAGGCCGCCCGCGCGGCGTGGCTCTATTACGTGGGCAACCACACGCAACAGGACATCGCCGAGCAGTTGGGCGTGTCGCGCCAGATCGCCCAGCGGCTGGTCGCCTATGCGGTGGAGCATGGGCTGGTGAAGGTGCGCGTGACGCACCCGGTGTCGGCGTGTCTGGAGCTGGCCGAGAGCCTGCGCAGCCGTTTCCGGCTGGAGACCTGCCACGTGGTGCCCGCCAATGCCGACAATGCGGACGCCGCCCAACGCATGATCGCCGTGGCCGCCGCGGAAGTCATGGAGCGCCACCTGCTGGCCGACGCGCCGCGCGTGGTGAACGTCGGCTCCGGCCGCACGCTGCGCGCCGCGATCGACCAACTGCCCGACCTTGACCGGCCGCAACACCGCATCGTCTCGATGGTCGGGGCGATTGCGGCGGATGGGTCCTCCAACCGCTACGACGTTGCGCTCGCCGCGGCGGAGAAAACCCGCAGCCGCTACTACCTGCTGCCCGCGCCGCTCGTTGCCGACAGCGCCGAAGACACGCGGCAGTGGTGTCACCACCGGCTCTACGGCGTGGTGGCCGATCTGGCGGCGCAGGCGGATGTCACCTTCATCGGTGTCGGCACGATCGAGCCGGGGTGCCCATTGCAGGTCGACGGCTTCATCAGCGAGAAGGATGTTGACGATCTGCTCGCCCATGGCGCGGCGGGGGAGCTGATCGGCCGGCCGATCGACGCCCAGGGCTGCTTGCTGGAGGTGCCCTTGCAGACCCGCATCACCAGTTTGCCGCTCAAGCCGATGCCGTCTCGCCCCGTCATCGCCGTTGCCGGCAGCGTGGCGAAAGCGGGCGCGATCGGGGCGGCCTTGCGGGGCGGCTGGCTGACCGGTCTTGTGACCGACGAAGCCTGCGCGCAGCGCATCCTGGCTGCCATTAACTGATTCACCACACCGAAGACACGATGCTCGAACTCCGCCGGACCTGCGAACACTGCAACACCGCACTGCCGCCCGACGCGAAGCACGCGCGCATCTGCTCATTCGAATGCACGTTCTGCGCGACGTGCGCGGACGGCGTGTTCGGCAATGTCTGCCCGAACTGCGGCGGCGGCTTTACGGCGCGGCCGATCCGCCCGTCGAAGGATTGGAAGAACGGCAACTTCCTGGGCAAGTATCCGGCCAGTACGACGGTCAAGCATCGCCGGGCTGACTTGGCCGCGCATGCCGAACTGGCGGCGGCCGTTGGATCGACGCCGCCGGCAAAGCGCTGACGGAATAGGGCTGACCGAATAGCGCTGACCGAATAGCGAAAACGCGCGCGGCCTAACGCGGCTCGGGTGCCGGCAACACCGGCGTGACCTTGTACCCGCGTGCTGCCAGCAGCGCGGGAATCCCTTTGGGTCCGATCATGTGCAGCGCCCCCACGGCGCCAAACACGCGCTGGCCGCTGTTGTGCACGCGCGCGATGTTTTCGGCCATGGCGCGGTTGCGGTTCGTCACCAGGCGCCGGAAGGCGCGTTTGTCCGACGCCGTCTTCAGGCAATCGCACCACTGCGGGTAGTGCTCGAGCGTACTGATGTCGCTGTCGGCCCATGCATTGGCGAGCGTGAGCGTCTGCGTGCGCGCCTCGCCGGATTCAATCGCGTCGAGCACGGTATCGAATTGCTGCGCAACCTCGTTCTTCGGCACGATCTCGTTGAGCACGCGCACCTGCTGCGCCAGCGTTTCGAGCGGCACGATCGGCAGGTGCACGCTCTTGGCGTAGGTGGTGAGAAACAGGTCGATGCCGAAATCCGGATAGAGCCCGTCCGTGCGCACCCCCAGCACCGCTAGCGAGGCCAGCTGCATGGTCGGCTGGAACTTGCGGATCTGTGTGAGCGCCGTGTCGGGCAGGCACGCCGCCGAGAGCAGCTTGTTGAAGCGTTCGCCGCGACGGCCGGTCAGGAGTCGGCCGTCTTCGGCGCTGTTGTGCGCGGTCAGCGGTTTGCGGTCGGTGTCCTTGTCGAGCAGGTCGAGTTCGAGCGCGATGCTGTCGACCTGCTGAAGCGCGCTGCGCACGGTGGGGCCGGGCAGCATCCAGTCGGCCCGCGCCACGTGGATCGTGCCGTAGAGCCACGAGGTGTGACCGTTCTTTTCGATGCGCCAGAGCAGGCCGTGGTCGGTCGCGCGTTGTGCGGCGGCGGCCCAGCCGTCCTTCGGGATGAAGCTGGAGGCGGGCGGCGGACAGTTCGGTGCCGCGGCCTGTGCCTGTGCGGGCGTTGCGTCTTGCGCGACAGCGGCGCCCGTACCCGTCAGCAGAAAAAACGCGGCCGCGAGCGCGCGCCACGTGGTGTGATTGCGTGCCATTTGGCTGCTCCCCGAATATTGTTGTGTCGTCTGTCCAGTGTAGCGGGCACAAGCCATTGCGTGCCGCGGGATGATCGCCCCAGACGCGCTATTTGCTCAGCTTCGGGGGCACGGCATGCGCGCCACGCGTCTCGCGAAACCACAGCGCCAGGCTTTCGTCTTCCAGCGCGTAGGCGCCGCGGGATTCCTTCCAGATCAGGTTCTTGTCGCGCAGCGCGTCCAGCGCGGCCTGCACAGTGGCGGTGGAAAACTCACTGTGACCGAGCTTGGCCGCATACGCCTTCATCGAGTCTTCCGAAAACGGCGAATAGCCTTGCCCGCGCTCGATCAGCACCGCCAGCACGGCGCGCTGGATTTCCGTCAGCGCGCTGTAATCGCTTTCGATCTCGCCCCAGATGCGGTCCCGAAAACCCTGCGCGCCCCGCTTGAGCAGCTCTCCCAGGCTGGCGGCTTCGCCCAGCTCCAGGGCGATCTCGCTGACGATGCCCTTGAGCATCTCCGGCCGGTGCCCGACCAGCTGGAAGGCGGCAAACATGTCGTCTTCCTTGAACTGGTTGTTCGGCGCCAGGTGCTGGTTGACCCAGGCCGTATACGCCGACACATACGGCCGCCCCAGCAGCGGGAAGTTGGTCACGCGCGAGCCGAAAAACGGCTGCGTGCGATTGAGCAGCAGGTTGGCGAGCTTGTCGCGGTTCGACCCCGTAAAGACGAGAAAGAGGCGCGGTTCTTCCACCCCCTGGTTCATCTGGTCGCGCGCGGCCTTGAGCGCGAACATGGCGTTGGTGCCGGCCTCGGTGGACAGCGCGTGCTGCGCCTCGTCGATGATCAGCACGACGGGCCGCTGCACCGCCTTGTAAAGCACATCCAGCGCGTCGGCCAGGGTGATGCCCGGCGGCAGCCCGATCTTGCCGAGGTTGAAGGTGAAGGTGCGCAGCACGTCGACCTTCTCCATGCCGGCCTGCTTGGCGAGCTTCGCGATCGGCCCGTCGAACTGGGCCAGCTTCGATTTGATGGCGTCGGCGATGAGCAGGCCGGGGTCGCGGGCGCGGTCGGCCCATAAATCGACGTAGATGGCGATCCACTTGCGGCGTTCGACCTCCGGCACCAGGTCTTCGCGCAGGAACGTGCTTTTGCCCGTGCGCCGGGGCGCCGCGAGGAAGAGCCCGGAGCGCGCGTCGGCCAGCCCCTTGCCTTCCAGGCTGTCGCACAGCGTGTTGGCAAGGTCCTGGCGGTGGAAGTTGAAGCGGCTGGTATCGCCGGAGTCGAGTCGGGAATCCATGGAAAGCCCTGTTTTAGACCTGATTATGGAAATCGGTATAAATTATAGTTGATCCAATAATTAAGGCTAATTCCGATCGAATTGCCAGTCGTTCTTCGGCGATCCCGCCCTTGCGCGGCACTGTGCCGCAGGCAATTCGGGGAACTGTGTGCAGCGCTATACTCCACACATTCTGACGTTGTCCATCCATGCTCCATCGCCGTTGGCTCTTCCTCGTCTGGCTTGCGATCGTACTGAACGTACTGTCGCCGGTGCTCGCTTCCGCTCGTGCGGCGGCCACGGGCACGCTGGCCGTCGAGCTGTGCAGCGCAACGGCACCGCATGGCAGCACTGTCCAGGTCGCCATCGATGTGCCTGGCGATGGCTCTGCCGACGATTCGGCCGCCCACCACAGCGTGGCGCACTGTCTGTATTGCCCGGGGTTTGCCGCCGGGTTGGCGCTCGCCTCGTTGCCGGCGCTGGATGTTCCTTCCGCCCATTTTGTCTATCGCGTGCGGCAGCCGGCCACCCCGGCGCCCGTGTACGCGCGCAGTGCGCTGCGCGTGGCCGAGTCGCGCGCGCCTCCTGTGTCTCCGTCGTTGTCGATCTGACGCGCCCGCGGACGTAATGCCGTGGCGCCTTTGCGTTCGGCCCTCGTTGGGGCCAGCGCCATCGCAATCCGGAGACCTTTCCGATGTCATTCCACAAGCGCGCCGGGGCCGCCGCCCCTAAGCGCACGCTGGTGTGCCGTGCAGCGCTCGCGCTGAGCGCGGCGGCACCGCTGTCCGCTTTTGCCGCCGAGGACGCGGCATCTGCGCCCGTGCCCGTCATGCAGGAACTTGCGCCCACCGTGGTACGGGCCAACGCCAACCCTGCGCCATTCGCGCGCAATACGCCAGCCGTCGTGCAAAGCGTCACAGCCGATCAACTGGCCGACCGCAACGTCGTCACCACCGAAGACGCCGTCAAATACCAGCCCAACGTGATGGTGCGCCGCCGCTTCATTGGCGACCGCAACTCCATCTTTGCCGGCCGCGACTTCAACGAGATTCAAAGTGCACGCGGCCTGCTGTATGCCGACGGCATCCTGCTTTCGAACCTGCTGGGCTCCAGCTACAGCTTCCCGCCGCGCTGGTCGATGGTCGGGCCGGATGACCTGGCGCGCGTCGATATTTTGTATGGGCCGTTCTCGGCGCTGCTGCCCGGCAACTCGATGGGCACGACCATCGCGATGACATTGCGCCGCCCCGAAAAATTCGAGGCCGCCGCGCAGACGCAGGTGATGAGCCAGCATTACAACGATGCTTACGGCTTTTCGCGCAACGTCACCGGAAACCACGAAAGCGCATCGCTGGGCGACCGCATCGGCAAGTTCTGGTATGCGCTGTCGGTCGACCGGCTGGAGAACGACAGCCAGCCGATGCAATACGCCACGCCCAACTCGAGGTTCACCGCGGGCGGCACGCCGGTGCCGGTCACGGGTGCGCGGCAGGATCTTGGTCCCAACGGCCAGCCCCGCGTGATTCTCGGGCCGCAGATGCTCGAGCGCACGCAGCAGCTGCAGGAGACGTTGCGACTCGGCTACGTGTTCAGCGACAGCCTGGAAGCATCGCTCACGCTGGGCCATTGGGAAAACCATTTCAACGACCAGGCGCTCAGCTTCCTGCGCGATGCGGCCGGCAACACCGTCACGGGCGGCAATGTGCTGATCAACGGCACGCCGTACACGATCGCCCCGAACACCTTCGCCCCGCAAAACGGCGACCAGGAAAACTGGCTCTACGGCCTGGGTGTGAAGGGCAAGATCGGTGGCTGGAAGATCGACACCAACGCGTCGGCCTACAACGTTTCGCGCGACATCCTTCGCGCGTCGAACACGGCGGCCGGCAATGGGCCCGGCACGGTGTTCTACGGCGACGGCACCGGCTGGTCCAACTTCGACATCAAGGCGACGTCGCCCACGGTGTCCGGCCATACCTTCACGACCGGTTACCACTACGACCAATACCACCTGCGCAACCAGACCTTCAACGCGACGAACTGGTCGACGGAAACGCTCTCCACGCTCAAATCCAGCTACCAGGGCGACACGCAAACGCAGGCCGTCTTCCTGCAGGATGCCTGGGCGTTTGCGCCGCGCTGGCTCGCCACGCTGGGCCTGCGCTACGAAAGCTGGCGCGCCTACAACGGCCAGCTGGGCAACGGCACGAGTACGTTGGGCTACGCCAGCCGCACCGAAGACGCGTTTTCGCCCAAGGCGGCCATTCAGTGGCAGGCCACGCAAGACACGCTGCTGCGCCTGTCGTACGGCCGCGCCGTGCGCTTTCCGACGGTGGCGGAGCTGTTCCAGGGCACGATCAGCGGCAACACGATCGTCAACAACGATCCGAATCTCAAGCCTGAACGCGCCAATGATTTCGACTTCACCGTCGAGCAGGCCGTGCCGTACGGCGTGCTGCGTACCAGCCTGTTCCAGAGCGACGTGCGCGACAGCATCTACACGCAGACCAACATCACCGTCACGCCCAACGTGACGAACGTGCAGAACGTCGGTCGCGTGCGCACGCGCGGCATTGAACTGGCGTACTCCGGGCAGGACGTCTTGCAGGGCGCAGGCCTGCGTGGCGTGGACGTCGAGGCCAACGTCGCCTTCACGCAGTCGAAGACGCTGGCCGATGCCGCCAACCCGACCTACGTCGACAAGACCTGGCCGCGCATGCCGCGCGTGCGCGCCAATCTCTTTGCGAGTTGGCATGCCACGCCGGACTGGACGGTCGGCGCGGGCATGCGTTACTCCGGCCGCCAATACGGCACGCTCGACAACACCGATGTGCTGCCGAACGTCTACGGCGGCACCAGCAGCTTCTTCACCGTGGACCTCAAGGCCAGCTACCGTATCGACAAGCACATCACGCTGGCGCTGGGCGTCGATAACCTGACCGACCGGCGGTATTTCGTGTACCACCCGTATCCGTCGCGCACCTTCTATGGACAACTGAAATGGCGTCTGTAATGCAGTCGATTCCTCGATTCCTTGCCGGTGCGCTGCTGGCCTTGGCGGCCACGGTGGCGCCAGCGCATGAAGGCCACGACCACGGCGCCATGGCAGCCAAGCCGGCCGCCAAACCGCAGCTCGCCACGACGGCCGCGTTCGACAAGGCAGGGCGCCTGTGGGTGACGTGGGCGGAAGGGCAGCACGTGGTGGTCGCGTCGTCCGACGATCTGGGCAAGACGCTGTCCGTGCCGCAGCGCGTGAACCCGCAACCGGAACCGATCTATACCGACGGCGAGAACCGCCCGAAAGTCATCGCCAGCCCGGACGGTGCGCTGTATGTGAGCTGGTCGCGCCCGCTCGATGCGCCGTATACGGGTTTCGTGCGTTTCTCGCGCTCGCTCGACGGCGGCAAGACGTGGAGCGCGCCGGTCACTGTCCACCACGATCGCCAGCCGATCACGCACCGCTTCGATTCGATTGCGGTCGACAGCGCCGGCCGCATCTTCGTCACATGGATCGACAAGCGCGACCTCCTGCGCGCGCAGGCAGCCAAACAGCCGTACGACGGCGCGGCGGTGTACTACACCGTTTCGACCGACCGCGGCGCCACCTTTGCGCCCGAGCGCAAGATCATCGACCAGACCTGCGAATGCTGCCGCATTGCGCTCGCGCCCGATGCCGACGGCCACATGCTCGCCCTGTGGCGCAACGTGTTTGCCGGGCAGATTCGCGACCACGCATTGGCAACATTACCGATCGATAACACGCCGCTTGCCGTCACGCGCGCGACGTTCTCGGACTGGCGCGTGGATGCGTGTCCGCACCATGGCCCCGCGTTGGCCGTCACGGCCGATGGCGTGCGGCACATGGCGTGGTTCTCTGTGCAGCAGGACAAGCCGGGCCTGTTTTACAGCCGGCTCTCGGCCGACGGCAAACCGATCGGCGGCGCTTGGGGTTTTGCCGGTTCGCCACAAGCCGGCGCGCAGGCATCGCACCCCGCGCTACTCGCTGCGGACGGCGCGCTGTGGCTGGTCTGGAAACAATTTGCCGACGACCGCATGCAGATCCTGCTGCGCAAATCCACGGACGGCGGCGCACACTGGACAGCGCCCGCCAGCGTGACAAGCACCAATGGCGGCAGCGACCACCCGCAACTGCTCGCACGCGATGGCTATGTCTATCTGTCGTGGCGCACGCAGGCCGAGGGCTACCGGTTGATTGATATCGGCAATGTCAGTCCGTCCAATCCATCATTGGAGGCATCGAAATGAAGGGACGATGGAAATCGTTTGCGATTGGCGCGGCGTTATCTGCTGCCGCCTTCACCGCGCAGGCCGCAGGCGCGCTGCAGTTTCGGCCGCTGCTCGCGCACGATGTGCCAGCACTGCTGCAGACGCCACATGCGCGGCCGCTCATCGTCGAAATCTGGTCGTTGGAATGCAGTTACTGCCGCGAGAACATCGCCCGTATCGCGCAATGGCGGCGCACGGCCAAGAAGAACGTCGATGTGGTGATGGTGTCGATGGACGGCCCCGACCAGGCCGAGATGCTGAACCGCGCGCTGGCGCCGCTGGCCAGCGACAGGAAGATCGACATTGCCCGCGTGCCGCAATACGCCAATGCCGAAGACATGCCGGAACGCCTGCGCGCCGCGCTCGACCCCGGCTGGCAGGGCGAGATGCCGCGTACGATCATCCTGCGCCCGGACGGTAAGCGCCACGCATCGAGCGGCTTGCTGACGCCTCAACTATTGGAAGCAGCGCTCAGGGATTAATCAGAAAACGACACGGACCCCCCTCGTTGTTGGGGTATGGCGGGGAGCGCGCACTTTTTATAATGGCCTCGCTTTGTGAATTCCGGCGCATTGCTCGTTCACAAAGCACACCCGACCATCTTTCGTCGTCAAAGGCTGAAGATGTTAAGCCCGCCCGCCCCCCGGCCCGCGGGCTTTTTCTTTGTCCGGCCGGCTACCGGATCTGTGCTGCGGCGGGGGCGGATGATAGCGCGCGCTCAGCGCGCTGTCGCGTGCGAAGAAGAGGGGTATGCCGTGGAACGTGGCTCTGCGTCATTGGATGGGGCTCCCAGGCCCACCGATAGGGCGGCCAGCAAGACCGCGACACCACGCGCGATGTAGAACACCGCTTGCGCCCCCGCCATTTCCGGCTCGGCAGAGGCGGTTTCGGTAATGTGGGCGTGCCAGGCACTGCGCGCTGCCCGGTAGGCTAGAGGATCGCGATGAGCGCGTGGCACGGCCGTGCGGCGCGTCGAATGAGGCTGCATGTGCGACATGGCGGTTCTCCTCATGCTCAAGCGTGCGACCAGGCGCGCCAGAACAGCAGCGCCGTCATCGAAAAGCCGAAGGTGGAAATCAACGCCCGCACAACGGGTACCGGCAAGCGCTTGCCGACATGCGCGCCGAGATAACCGCCCAGCGCAGCGGCCACCAGCATGACGAGCGTCTGCGGCCACCACACCATCCTCGCCAGCGCAAAACAGATCACGGCCACAAGGTTGGTCGCGCCCACCAGCAGCGTGCGCGAGGCGTTCAATGCTTTGATGTCGTCGTGGCCGAACAGTGCCCAGACCGCCATCATCATGATTCCCACCGCGCCGCCAAAGTAGCCGCCATAGATGGCGAGCGCGCCTTGCGCGACCAGCAGCGTTTTCCGCCCGATCTGCACGCGCCGGCGCAACCACGCACCGGCCTGCTTGCCAAAGGTGAACGCCAGCGAGCCGACCAGCAGCAGCCACGGCACGATGAAATCGAACGCGCGAGACGGCGTGTTCATCAGCAGCAGCGCGCCGAGCAGCCCGCCCACCAGGCTGATGGCGACCATGGCGCGCATCGAGACCTGCCCAAAGCCGCGATAGTCCGCGCGATACGCCCAGGCCGACGTGGCCGCGCCGGGCAGGAGCGCGACCGTGCTCGACGCATTGGCAAATACGGACGGCACACCCGCGAACATGAGCGCGGGCAGGGTGACAAACGAGCCGCCGCCGGCAAGCGCATTCATCATGCCGGCGAGCAGGCCCGCGCCAAAAAGCAGCAGCGTGGCGGATTCCATTGGGGGCGATGTCTGGGATGTTCTGTTTTTAGGTGCCTCAGTTTCCGACACTGGCGACCCCGCCACAATGTGCGATACATTGACCGAGCCTCAGTGCAGGACTGAGGCTGACGCCAACTTGAGACGCATTGTGCGCTTCGACCTCACAGACCTTCGACTCTTTCTCCACACCGCCGAGGCGGGCAGCATCACTGCAGGCGCCGAGCGTGCACACCTGACATTGGCGTCGGCCAGCGCCCGCATCCGCGGCATGGAAGACACGCTGGGCGTGCCGCTGCTCACGCGCAATCGTCGCGGCGTGGAAACCACCGCGGCCGGCCGAACCCTGGTCCACCACGCCCGCGTCGTCCTGCAACAGATGGACCGCATGCGCGGTGAGCTGGGGGAATACGCGCGTGGCCTCAAAGGCTACGTGCGGCTGCTTTCCAACACGGCCGCCATGACCGAGTTTTTGCCGGAAACGCTCAGCGCTTTTCTGGCCGCCCATCCGGAAGTCGACGTCGATCTGGAAGAGCTGGTCAGCCACGAGATTGTCGAAGCGATTGCGCAGGGGCGCGCCGACATCGGTATCGTCAACGACGCGGTCGACTTGTCGGGGCTGGAGACCTTTCCGTTTCGCCACGACCGCCTCGTGCTGGTGACCGCGCGCGACCACCCGCTGGCCGAGCGCCGCGAGCTGGCCTTCGTTGAAACCTTGCAGGAAGATTTTGTCGGCCTGACCGGCGACAACGCATTGCAGGCGTATCTGGCAGGGCATGCTGCGCGCGCCGGCCATCGGCTCAAATACCGCGTGCGGTTGCGCAGCTTCGACGCCGTCTGCCGCATGGTGGAGCGCAACGTGGGCGTGGGGGTGATCCCCGAGCATGCGGCGATCCGGCTGCAGCGCTCCATGGGCATCCGCAGGGTGCGCCTGACCGACGCCTGGGCGACGCGCCTTCTGCGGATCTGCGTGCGCCATTTCGACGACTTGCCCGTCTTTGCGCGCCAGCTGATCGAGCATTTGCGCGAGGCCTGAGCGGGGTGCGTGTCCGTCATTTGGCGGAGAGATGCTGTTTGAACTCGCGCGGCTGAAAACGCGTCGGTACACTGCAAGCAGTTGCGGTTTGCCCAGCTACTGACGTGCGGCGCCGCACCAACCTCCGCTCATGGAGCACATCATGGCGTCTGCCGGTGTTCCCCCAGGTGTTCCGCCGATCGGCCTGCTGCACGCCGCGCGTGCACTGCGCATCTATCGGCGCCACGAGATCAATGCGCTGGCGTGGATCGCGCTGGGCGTGTGCCTGCGCAGCCCGGCGCCGATGGTGGCCATCAGCGTTGCGCTGCTGATCGTGTGCGCGTGGTCGCTCACGCGGCACATCCAATATATGAAGCCGCTGTATGAGCTGCCGGTGTTCAGCCGATTGCTGGCACACAGCGGCATGGCATTCGCGGCCGTCAACGCGGCGCTGCTGGCAGTAGAGCTGGCCACGGGTGCCGGACGCGGCGCATGGTTCGACGCCGACGGCTGGCTTGCCCCCGCGTGGCCGCAGATTTTGCCGGACATGGCCGGCACGATCGAGCTGATGCTCGTCAGCGCGCAATGGATCGTCGTGCTGGGCGTGGTGATGGCCGCAACGGCCTGGGCGTGGCTGAGCCTGGGCGGTGGCCGTTCGTTGCGCTTTCCGCCACGCTCGCAATGAGCGCATGGCTCGGGACAATCCGGGCTGGTCTGGCGAAGGAATTCCTCCTATAAGTGGCGATGTCGGTTGCAGGTGCGTTTCTGTAGCGCCCGGACTGTAGCGCCCGGACGAGGCGTGCTGTTGGAGCGTGCATCACACGCTCCGAACCTCAGGAGACAGGCATGACATCGCTGGATGCCTTCCTGCGGTGCCGCGACTTTCTGCTCGCGCACCGTGAGGATTACGACACCGCCGTGCGCGATTTTGCGTGGCCCGAATTGGACCGCTTCAATTGGGCGCTCGATTATTTCGACACCATGGCGCGCGGCAACGACGCGATCGCCCTCTGGGTGGTTGACGACCAAGGCAACGAGACGCGGCTGTCGTTCGCGCAGATGGCCGAGCGCTCGGCGCGCGTCGCCAACCATTTGCGGGCACTGGGCGTGCAGCGCGGTGACCGCATCCTGCTCATGCTCGGCAACGTGCCGGGGCTGTGGGACGTGATGCTCGCCAGCATCAAGATCGGCGCGGTCATCATCCCGGCCACGACGCTGCTCACCGCCGAAGACCTGCGCGAACGCATTGCCATGGGCGAGGTGAGCCACGTCGTGGTGGGCGCGACGGATTGCGCCAAGCTCGACGCGGTATCGGGCACCTTCACGCGCATCGCGGTCGGTACGGACAAGGCGCCGGCCGGCTGGCACCGCTTTGAAGACGCCTACGATGCCCCGGCCGAATTCACGCCGGATGCGCCCACGCAGGCGAGCGATCCGCTGCTGCTGTATTTCACGTCCGGCACCACGTCCAAACCCAAACTCGTGATGCACACGCAGGCGAGCTATCCGGTCGGGCATCTGTCCACGCTGTACTGGATCGGCCTGCGCCCGGGCGATGTGCACTGGAACATCAGCTCGCCCGGCTGGGCCAAGCACGCGTGGAGCTGCTTCTTCGCGCCGTGGAATGCCGGCGCCACCGTCTTCATCTACAACTACGCGCGCTTCGAACCCAAGGCGGCGCTCGACGTGCTCTGCCGGGCCAAGGTGACGACACTATGCGCACCGCCCACGGTGTGGCGCATGTTGATCCAGGAAGACCTGGCCGCGTGGAAGCCCTCGCTGCGCGAACTCGTGGGCGCCGGCGAGCCGCTCAACCCGGAGGTGATCGAACGGGTGCGCGCCGCGTGGGGCATCACCATCCGCGACGGCTATGGCCAGACCGAAACCACCTGCCAGATCGGCAACAGCCCGGGGCAGCCCGTCAAGCCGGGCTCGATGGGGCGCCCGCTGCCGGGCTACCGCATCACGCTGCGCGACCCCGACGGCCACGAGGCGGAAGAGGGGGAGATCTGCATCGAATTGAATGCACGGCCGACCGGCCTGATGGAAGGCTACGCCGGCAACGCCGACAAAACCGCCGAAGCGATGCGCGGCGGCGTGTATCACACCTCCGACATTGCGGCGCGCGATGCCAGCGGCTACCTGACCTACGTCGGCCGCGCCGATGACGTATTCAAGGCATCGGATTACCGAGTCAGCCCGTTCGAGCTGGAGAGCGTGCTGATCGAGCACCCCGCCATCGCCGAGGCTGCTGTTGTGCCGAGCCCCGACCCGCTGCGCCTGGCCGTGCCGAAAGCCTTCCTGGTGCTGCGCGCGGGGCACGAAGCCGGGCCGGAACTGGCGCGCGACATCCTCCGCTTTTGCCGCAGCCGATTGGCTTCCTACAAGCGCGTGCGCCGGATCGAATTTGCCGATCTGCCCAAAACCATCTCGGGCAAGATCCGGCGCGTCGAACTGCGCATGCGAGAAGCCGCGCGCAGCGAGAACACCGCTGGCGTACGCAACCTGCTGGAATATTGGGAAGAGGATTTCCCGACCGATTGATGCGTGCGTCGGGCTTTGGCACCCACGGAACGTGCGGCCCCCCCGACCGCACGTTCCGCTGCGCCAGCGCTGACTGATATCAGCGCGACGAGCGCGGGACCAGGCGCAATTGACGCGCGCGATCCAGATCGTAGGCCGGCACGCCGCCGTGCGGCAGCGAGGCACGTGAGGCGGCCAGGTCGCGGCCGCGCACGATGACCGGGGCGAGCGAGCCTGCGCGGATCAGGTCCGATGCAGCCAGTTCGATCCAGTCGCGGTAATTGCGATAGACCTCTTCGGCCGTGATCTTCTGATGTGCGCAATCGCAGAGCGACAGCGCTTCGGACGTGACGAAACAGCTCACGACCTTGCCGTCGACGATGGCTTGGAAGAACAGGTCGCCTACGGACCTGAAGGTCTTGCCGGTGAATGAAATGTTCATGATGCTCCCCCCATTGATCAGACGCGCCGATTGAGCGGCGTGCCCCACATGCCGCTTTCGCGGCGCAGTGATCACATGCAGGAGCGTGGTTGCCGAATGGAGGGATGACGATGCTCCAGATGTTGAATCCATCCGGATGCGTTTGACCCAGTGAAGCGGGCCGGACTATCCCTCGGTGCCGTTATACGGTCTGTCAATTCGGTAGTTGACTGCGGGTTCGCTCTCGCGCTGCGACCTTCCCCGTACAAAATTCCTTTATGTTTTTTTCGTTACCACAACCGGTGCAGCAGCCCGACACCTATGGTAATCGAGACGGCCAGCAGCCACAGCAAGACGGTGGAGGTGCGCGTCGCCGGAAGCCGCGTTTGAAAAAGGCGCCGACGCGTAGGAATCACCTGCCAATTAGCAGGGTGACGTTCCCACCCCAGGCGAGCAGTCAAGCTCGCTGTTCCCCGTTTGATTGTTCCCATGGCCGCTCCCGAAAGCTCGCCGCTGCCGCGTATTTAGTTTTATTTAAATCTACTATTCTTCGGTTGCATTCTAGGACACGCTATGCAGACCGCTAGCGCCCCTTGGCATGATTCTTATCGTCCATTTGGCTCATAAACGGGAGGTTTAGGACATATTGGGGGTGCGAATATGAAGTGATATTCATCACTTTCCAAGACGATTAATGGATACGCAAACGCTTACGTTTGAAACGCATGTCGTGGCACCCTCGCAACCTGCCTGCAAGGTGCGGCCGATACAGTCATGCGCGTTCGTGGGCGACGTGTTGCAAGACTGCACGGCAAGAGGCGCCCGAGCGTAAAACAGCGAAATGCCACGCGTGCTGCGGTACAGTGCCGCCGAGCTGGCAAGGCATCAGAGAAAGAGCAGGACATCGACATGACGCAAGCAAGACGCGCCCGGAAGAACAGGGCGTCCGCGGGGTTCGGGCAAGGGCGGCGTGCCGCTTTGGCGGTATGGGCGGCGTTGGTGGCAACGGCCGCCGCGCAGGCCGCCCCACCGAGTCTGGCAACACGCCGTGCCGCTGTGGAATCCACCTTGGCGCATGCCGCCAGTTGTCAGCGTCTGGGCGACTACTACTGGGAAATCGGCGATGCCCACGGCGAGCTGATGCACGGACAACAGGGCCAACGCATCGGCGCAAACAAGACGGTCCGGTTGGCGTCGGCATCCAAATGGGTCTTTGGCGCCTACGTGATCGAACGGGCGCGCGGCAAGCCCACACCGGCAGAAATCGACGCACTCACCATGCGCTCCGGCTACGACGGGCTCAATCCGCTGCTGTGCAATCGTAATGACACCGTGCAAAGCTGCTTCGAGCGCGGTCGCAACGCCACCTTCACGCCGGGGCACGTCGGGCGTTTCAGCTACAACGGCGGCCATGATCAGAAGCTGCTGATGGATCTTGGTCTGGGCCGCGCCGATGCCGAGGCGCTCAACAACGATCTCGACCGCCAACTCGCCAACGCGCCGGGTCTGCGCGATGCCGGCCAACCGCTCGGCATCCGCTATCTCGCCCCCGAACCCGCCGGCGGAATGATCGCCACGCCGGCGGCTTACGGCCAGTTCCTGCGTCGTCTCGTCCGGGGCGAATACCAGCTCGGCAAGATGCTCGGCCAGCATGCCGTTTGCACCGAGCCCGGCACATGCCCGACCGCCGTCAGCACGCCGGCCGCATTGCCGTGGCATTACGCGCTCAACTACTGGATCGAGGATCAGCCCGGCGGCGATGGCGCGTTCAGTTCGGCCGGCGCCTTCGGCTTCTATCCGTGGATCACCGCTGACAAGCAGCACTACGGCATGCTCGTACGCGAGACGCTGGGCCCCCGCGCCTATGTGCGCAGCGCGGCATGCGGCGCACTGATCCGCCGTGCCTTTGCCGAAGGCAGGCCGCAGCATTCCGCAGAAGGGGCCGGCGGCGCCGATTTCGCCGACTGACGAGCCCTGTAAATCAAGCGGGCAAGCCTTCGCCTAACGTGGTTGGAGGTGGCGCCGCTTCTTGCCGGCACGCTGGGCACCCTCGGCACGCCGGTTGCGACGCACGGGCCACCTACCTACATGGAGATGGCCCATGGTCCGGCACCCCTTGCGCGGCAGCGAGCGCACCATTCCTGAAGACGCACGCATCCTCGGCGATGCGCACCCTGCGGAGCAGATCCACGCGCTCGTGCAATTGCGCCGCCCGAATGAGGCGGATCTGGATACGCGCCTGTCCGGATTTGCCCACGCGCATGCCGCCGGGACGCCGCCGCCCACACCGCTGACCCGCGAAGAATGGGCGGCCCAGTTTGGCGCAACCACCGAGGACATCGACGCCGTCCGCGCCTTTGCCCGCGAACACGGCCTGCAGGTGGCTGAGGTGAACGTGGCCGCCGCCACCGTTACGCTCGAAGGCTCCGTCGAACAGTTCTGCAAGGCCTTCGATACGCACCTGCACCGCGTGGCCCACGGCGATTGCGAATACCGCGGGCGTTCCGGCCCGCTGCGGTTGCCAGAGTCTTTGCAGGACGTGGTTGTTGCCGTGTTGGGGCTCGACTCGCGCCCGCAGACGGAGCCGCATTTCCGCTTCGTGCCGCTGCCCACCGGGTCGACCGAGCCCGGAGGCATCCGGCCCGCGCGTGCAGCGCCTACGGCGTCGTACACGCCGGTGCAGCTCGCGCAGCTCTATGGTTTTCCGGAGGGCGACGGCGCGGGCCAGTGCATTGCGTTGATCGAACTCGGCGGCGGCTATCGGGAAGACGATCTACGGGCGTACTTCCAGGAGCTGGGCGTGCCGATGCCGACGGTGACAGCCGTGCCCGTCGGGCAGGGCGCCAATCGGCCAACGGGCGACCCGAGCGGTCCCGATGGCGAAGTCATGCTCGATCTTGAGGTGGCAGGCGCTGCGGCACCGGGCGCCACGCTGGCCGTGTACTTCACCGTCAATACCGATGCCGGCTTCGTGCAGGCCATCAACGCTGCCATTCATGACACCAAGCTGAGGCCATCGGTGGTGTCCATCAGTTGGGGCGCGCCTGAAAGCGCCTGGACGCCTCAGGCCATGCAAGCCGTGAACGCTGCACTGCAAAGCGCGGCGACGATGGGCGTGACGGTGTGTGTGGCCTCGGGCGACAGCGGCTCCAGCGACGGCTTGCCCGATCGCGCGGACCACGTCGACTTTCCTGCCTCAAGCCCGTACGCGCTCGCATGCGGCGGCACCAGCGTGCGCGCCAACGGAAACCGCATCGCCGAGGAATCAGTGTGGAACGACGGCGCGCAGGGCGGTGCGGGCGGCGGCGGGGTGAGCGCCGTCTTTGCGCTGCCCAGCTGGCAGCAAGGCTTGGCGGCCCAGCAGACGCGGGGCGCGAGTGTGCCACTGGCGCGGCGCGGCGTGCCCGATGTATCGGCCGATGCCGACCCGCTGACGGGCTACGTCGTCCGCGTGGATGGCGAGACCGGCGTCGTGGGCGGCACCAGTGCTGCGGCGCCGCTGTGGGCTGCGCTCATCGCGCGCATCAACGCCATCAAGCGCCGCCCGGCGGGTTATCTGCACGCGCGGCTGTATCAAAACCCCGGCGCGTTCAACGACATCAAGCAGGGCAACAACGGCACCTTTGCCGCGGCGCCCGGTTGGGACGCCTGCACCGGCCTGGGCAGCCCCAAGGGCGACGCAATCGCGAACCTTTTCTAGCAGCGAGGCACGCATGACCAGCACCGACCAGCCGTTCTTCGACCCCACCGCCTACGGCAACGGCCCCGACGACAGCGTGACCGACACCAGCGAGGGCATGGCGATCACGCACCACACCGTGCGCATCGGCGGACGCGACATCGCCTACACCGCGCACGCCGGCCACCTCGTCACGGTCGACCCGAGCAGTTCGCAGCCGGTGGCCAAGATGTTCCATGTGGCCTTTGTGGCCGATGCTCCGGAAGGCGGCGCGCAGGCGCGGCCCGTAACGTTTTTCTATAACGGCGGGCCGGGGTCTTCGGCAGTGTTTGTGCTGCTCGGCTCGTTTGCGCCGCGCCGCATCGTGACGGCGATGCCGTCCTTCACGCCGCCCGCGCCGTATCGCATGGAAGACAATCCCGACAGCCTGCTCGATCGCTCCGACCTCGTCTTCATCAACCCGGTCGGCACCGGCTATTCGACGGCCATCGCGCCCAAGCGCAATCTGGATTTCTGGGGTGTGGATCAGGACGCGCGCAGCATCGCGCAGTTCATCAAGCGCTGGCTGACGGCCAATGATCGATGGAATTCGCCCAAGTTTCTGTTTGGCGAGTCTTACGGCACGGCGCGTTCCTGCGTGCTCTCGTATGTGCTGCACGAAGACGGGGTCGACCTGAACGGCATCACGCTGCAGTCGTCCATCCTCGACTACACGCAGGCGGGCAACCCCGTGGGGCTCCTGCCGACGTGCGCAGCGGATGCGTGGTTTCACAAGCGTGCAACTGCGCCCAAAGGCGGCTCGCTGCCCGCAGACGTGGGCGACTTTGCCGAAGCCGCCGCCGTCTTTGCGAGCACCGATTACGAAAAAGCGCTCGCTAAACCCACGCATGCCGATCCGGCGGTGCTCAAAACGTTGTCTGCCTATACCGGCATCGATGCGGCAACGCTGCAGGGCTGGCGGCTGGATGTGGCCGCGTATGACGGGGCGGGCACGTCGCTGTTCCTGACCACGCTGCTGGCCGACAAGGGCTTGTCGCTTGGAGCGTACGACGGCCGCGTCACGGGCATCCACACCGGCATTGCAGCGAGTGTCGATCCGAACTCCGGCGGCAACGATCCGACCATGACGGCGGTGTCCGGCGTCTACACGGCCATGTGGAATACCTACCTGAACGACGACCTGAAATTCACCTCCAACTCCGCCTTCACGGATCTGAACGACCAAGCCTTCCGTCACTGGGATTTCCGCCATACCGACCCGACCGGCGCGCAGAAGGGGCTCGATGCCAACGGCAACGTCGCCCTCTACACCGCCGGCGACCTCGCCGCGACGATGAGCCTGAACGTGGATCTGAAGGTGTTTTCCGCCAACGGCTATTACGACTTCGTCACACCGTTCTACCAGACCATGCTGGACCTGAAGGCGATGCCGTTGCTGGATGCGGGCGTGCGCAAGAACCTCTCGGCGGGGTTTTATCCGTCGGGGCACATGGTGTACCTGGACGCCGGCTCGCGCACGGCATTGAAGGCCGACCTGGCGCGCTTATATGACGCCGCCACGACCGACCACCAGGCCGTCGCGCGCATCCGCATGCTGCAAGCGCGCAAGGCATGAGTGGCGGGCATGTCTTGCGCGCCGCGCGGTCTGCAGATCAGTAACCGCGATAGTACGGGCGGTAGTAGTGCGGGCGGTCGTAATACCCGCCTGCCGGCACCACCACGCACGCACTCAGCGCAGAGGTCGCGGCAGCGGCAAGGATGAGCAGGGCGATGGTGCGTTTCATGATGAGGCTCCGTGGTGATCGTTGGACTTGGCCTCACTGTATGGAAACGCTTCGCAACCGCGCTTTACCGTTTGTAAGCAAAACTGTGACGCGCAAGCCGGTGATCGGCGGCCGGCCTCAGGCGGACCCCGCTCGCACCGTGGCGGCCGTAATTTGCCGTTACCTTTGCGATCAGACTGTGGAGCAGACCGGGCCTGTTCCGCGACTGTCAGCACAGCGCCACAATGTTCCACGAACTTATCGCCACACTATTGACAGATCGTCGAGATAGGCGGGAAATACAACAAACGGCAAACGTTGGGCTTCAAGTTTGAACGCACAGCGCCGATAGCCGTTCATATAGATGTCGGGGCGTCTCGGTCCAGCCGGGACAGCAAAGCCCTGCGGGGACCATGCGATGCGCACCGCCCAACCGTGCGCGTCGGCAACACACATCGGGGGGACGCATCATGGCCAACATTCTGGAATCCACCATCGCCTGGGCTGCACCGTGCCTGATCGCCACCGCGATCGTCGTGCCGGTCATGTGGGGCAAGCTGCGCACGCGCCGTGTGCTCGAAGCGATGCACGAAGCGCGCGAACACCGCGAAGAGTGATCGGCCGATCGGCCCGCTGCGCCGATCCCATCTGCTTCTCGCACTGATTGAAAACGAAAACGGGCGCCGCACTGCTGTGGGCGCCCGTTTGGCATTCTGCGAGGCAGAGCGCGACGCGTCCCGTTGCGCCGCAACCGTGCTCGCTCAGGCTGCCACGGCCTGGCTGACAACGTCGCGCATGGCGGCGTGAGCGGCTTCGAGGGCCTGTGCGCGGGCGTCCGGGCCCATCGCCAGGCGTTCGGCGCGCACGAATTGCACATCGGTGATGCCGAAGAAGCCGAACACGGTCTTCAGATACGCCTCCTGGAAATCCATGGCGGAGGCCGGACCGGCGGAGTACATGCCGCCGCGCGTCGATGCAACGATCACCTTCTTGCCGCCGGCCAGGCCGACGGGGCCGGTTTCCGTGTACTTGAACGTACGGCCGGCCTGCGCCACGCGGTCGATCCAGGCCTTGAGCTGGCTCGGCACCGAGAAGTTGTACATCGGCGCGCCTACCACGATCACGTCGCTGGCGAGCAGTTCATTCACGAGCGTTTCCGAGCGGGCATGCTCGGCGCGGGTCGCGTCGTCGAATTCGTCAGCGCCCGTGGCGCGGAAGCCGGCGGCAATGGCGCCGTCCAGGTGAGGAATGGCTTCGACCGACAGGTCGCGGTGGACGACGGTGGCGCTGGGGTTTTCGCGGCGCAGTTCGTCAACAATGGCGGCGCTCAGGAGGCGCGAGGCCGAGGCGTCACCGAGGATGCTCGAATCAATGTGAAGGACTTGCATGGTGTCTCTCCAAGAAAAAGGTGGGTTGCTGCAAAGATAGTGCGATGCAGCGAGTTCCAGTAGTGGGTTGAATCGACACACATCGTTCTATGAGTGAGACAATGCGCCGGTGCTTTGGAGAACGGCCATGGAAGACCTGAACGACCTCGTCCTGTTTGCCAGTGTGGTGACGCACGGCAGTTTTTCGGGCGCCGCCCGGGCGCTCGGGATTCCCAAATCGCGCGTGAGCCGGCGTGTGGCCGATCTGGAAACGCGCCTGGGGGTGCGGTTGCTGCAGCGCTCAACGCGGGCGGTGCATGTCACGGACGTGGGCTCGGCGTTCTTCACGCATTGCGAATCGATGACGCAGGCCGCGCGTGCCGCCTTCGAAGTGGCCGAGCACGCGAGCGAAAAGCCTTCGGGTCGGCTGCGCGTAAGTTGCCCGGTGGGCGTGGCGCACGTGTTTATCGCACCCGTGCTGTCCAAATTCCTGCGCGCGCAACCCGATGTGCGGCTGGAACTGGACGTGACGAACCGCCGTGTCGACGTGATCGGCGACGGCTACGACGTGGCGCTGCGCGTGCGCTCGACGCTGGACGATTCCAACCTCGTCGTGCGCAGCTTTGGCGTGAGCGACCAGGTGCTGGTGGCCAGCCCGTCGTTTGTCGCCGAGCATGGCCCGTTCGAAACGCCCGAATCGATGCGCGGCGTGATGGGCGTGGGCGTCGACGGCGCGGCCGGAGAGCGGACGCGCTGGCGCCTGACTGCGCCTGAAGGCGGCGCGGTCGATATCGAATACACCCCCGCGCTGGTGACGGACGACCTCTACCTGATGGGGCAGACGGCACTGGCCGGCATTGGCGTTGCGCAGCTTCCGTTCAACCTGTGCGCGGAGCCGGTGCGCGATGGCCGGCTCGTCGTCCTGCTGCCGGAATACCGCTTGCCGGTGCACCAGTTTCACGCGGTGTTTCCGTCACGCCGCGGGCTGGTGCCGGCCGTGCGCGCGTTCATCGAATTCCTGGCCGAGGAGCTGCCGGACATGACGGCAAACGTCAGCCGGTGCTACGAGGACATCGTCCGCCAACCCGATCGTTGACTCTGCAACGAATGCGAATCGGCAGTATCATCAACGGCTTCGCTTCTCCCATTGGCGCGCGTGCTCCGAGCGGCATTCGCGCACATTCCCATGTCCTCCCGCCCCAGCATTGAACCGCCCAAGCCAGACACGCCCACTGCGCCCATCGCGTCGGCACCCAGCCCGTTGGACGCGCTACCGGTGGCCGACATTCCGGTGATGGCGGTGATGGGCGGGCTGATGCTCGCCATTTTGCTGGGCGCGCTGGAGCAGACCATCGTTGCGGTGGCGCTGCCCGTGATCGCCGGCGAATTCAACGGCTTTGCGCTGATGGCGTGGCTGGTGTCGGCGTATCTGGTGGCGTCTACCGTCGTCACGCCCATCTACGGCAAGTTGAGCGACCTCTACGGCCGCCGCGCCATGCTGACAACGGCCATCGTGCTGTTTGTGCTGGCATCGGTGGCGTGTGCGCTGGCGACCAGCATGCCGATGCTGCTGTTTGCGCGCGTGCTGCAGGGCCTGGGTGGAGGCGGTCTGATCTCGGTGTCGCAGGCGACGATTGCCGATGTGGTGCCGCTGCGCGAGCGCGGCCGCTACCAGGGCTACGTGAGCGGCATGTGGGCCATGGCCAGCCTCGCCGGGCCGGTGATCGGCGGCTATCTCACCCATTACCTGTCGTGGCGCTGGATCTTCTGGATCAACCTGCCGCTGGGCATCGTCGCGCTGCTCGTCGTGCGCCGCACGCTGCGGCATCTGCCGGTGGCGCATCAGCGTCGCCCCATCGACGTGCCGGGCGTGGTGCTTTTTGCCGCGGGGCTGACTGCGCTCTTGCTGATGATCACCCGGGTGGGGCAGGGCACGCCGCTCACGCAGCCCGACAACCTCGGCCTGCTGGCCGGGGCCGTGGTGTTGCTCGGCGCCTTTGTCTGGCAGGAAAACCGCGCCGTCGAACCCATCATTCCGCTGTCGATGTTCCGGGTGCGCACGGTCACGATCTGCTGCCTGGCGCTGTTCCTGTGCTTCTTCCAGCTGATCGCCACTTCGGTGCTGATGCCGCTGCGTTTCCAGATGGTGGCCGGTGCCAGCCCCGACGCCGCGGCGCTGCGCCTCGTGCCGCTGACGCTGTCGATTCCGCTCGGCGCCTTCATCGCCGGCAAGTGGATGACGCACAGCGGCCGCTATAAGCCGCTGATGGTGGGCGGCGCATGCGTGGTGCCGTTTGCTGTGGCATCGCTGGGTTTGCTGGACCCGCACAGCGTGTTGGCGCTGACCTTGGCGATGATCGTGCTGGGCCTGGCAATTGGCGTGCAGTTTCCGACTGGCCTGGTCGCCACGCAAAACGCGGTGCCGCCGCAGACGGTGGGCCTGGCCACGGCGCTGACGGCGTTCTCGCGCCTGCTGGGCGGCGCTGTGGGTGTAGCGGTGCTGACGTCCGTGCTGATTGCGCTGCTGCGTCAGGCTGCGCCCGAAGCGCAGGTGGCGGCCGGCGGCGACGTGCTGATGGACCTTTTCCACGCGGCACTTGCCAGCAGCGGTGCCGACGCCCAGGCGTTGCAACGCGCAGGCGAGAGCGCGTTCCGGCATCTGTTTTTCTTTGCCGCTGCGGTGTCGGTGATTTCGCCGCTGCTGATCGTGCGGCTGGAAGAGAAGGCGCTGCGCGGCAAGGTGTCACTTGCCGAAGCCATCGAGTAAAAGCTAAGTGGGCTAGCTCGTGGCAGGCGCCAGCGCGCGCCGACGAGCGCGGCGTGCCACGCTGCCGTCATGCAGCGCCCAGCGCAGCGTCGGTGCCACGGTCCGCATGGCCGCCGATGCCAATGCCGCCTGCAGCGGTGGCCGCTTGAGATCGAGCATCTGGATGGCCCACGGCGGCAGCAACTGGATGCCGGCGTCCAGAAAGAGGCGTACCGCCGGGCGCAACCCCGGGCGCGGCGCCTGCCACGTCATCAAGACTTCCACCACCGCGCGCGTGCGGTCGCTGGCCACCAGCTCGGCGCGCATCGCATTCAGATAGGTCTGGACCGCCGCGCGCGATTTCGGCACGTCGCGCGCGCCGAGCATCTCGGCCACCAGCGCGGTCTCTTCAAAGTAACGGTCCTGCTGGGCGCCGCTCAGGCTGCCATCCACATAGCGCAGATAGCCCGCCAGGAAGCTCGACATCTCGGCCACGTGCACCCAGGTGAGCAGGTCGGGGTCGTTGGCGGAATACGGCCGGCCATCGGGCGCGATGCCCTGCACGCGGTCGTGGATGGTCTTCACCCGCTCGATGAGCGCCAGCGCATCTTGCCGGCTGCCGTACGTGGTGCCGGCCACGAACTGCGCGGTGCGGCCCAGGCGCCCCTGCAGGTCTTCACGAAAGTTGGAGTGATCCCACACGCCGGCCAGCGCTCGTGGGTGCAGCGCCTGCAACAACAATGCGCTGATGCCGCCGGCCATCATCGCCGGGAAATCGGCGTGCACTTTCCAGCAGACCGCGTCGGGGCCGAACAGACCCGGGTCGCCGGGCGGCGAGGCAATGTCGAGGGTGAGGCTGCCGGTGGCGCGCGTCAGGCCGCGGATCTGATTGGCGATGCGTTCGCGAATGGCGACGAGTGGCGAGGGCATGGTGCCGAAGGTGCCGGGAAGCACGAGGCGGAGAAGCGCTCATTTTACCGAGCCGCATCGGCGCATGCCTTGGCAGCCGTGATGACAGAACGCCGCATGACCGATGTGCCTTCGCAGGACCATTTGTTGCGACGGCATGTGCATCCGCGCCTCCTAGAATGAAGAACGATTCCACGAGAACGCCATGCCTATGACCCCCCATCGACATTCCGCCTGGTCAGGTCTGCTTGCCCTGAGTGCTTTGATGGCAGGCCTGTGCCTCAGCGTCCCCGCGCGTGCGGCGGACAACGCGCAAGCGCTGCGCGACAAATACCAGACCGTGGCGCCGCAGTTGGCTGACAACGCGTTCCACCGCCCGCTGGTCCTGGAATCCACCGAAGCGCCCGAACGGCTCAAGAGCGACATCTATAGCGTGCTCGACTACCCGTTTGCCACCGTCAGGAGCGCATTGGGCGACCCCGAGCGCGGCGCTGCCAACTGGTGCGACGTGCTGATCCTGCATCTGAACATCAAGTACTGCCATGCCACGCAGGGCACGGAGAGCAGCGTGTTGAACGTGAATTTGGGCCGCAAGGTGGAGGACTCGCTTTCCAGCAGCTACCGCCTCGAGTTCGGCTACCACCCTGTCGTCAGCAATGCGGATTACTTTCGCGTGGAACTCAGCGCGGCTTCCGGCCCGCTCAGCACCCGGGACTACCACATCATGCTGGAGGCCATTCCCGCCCCTGGCGCCGGCAACCACACCTTCCTGCACCTGACCTACGCGTACGGCTATGGAACGGCCGGTCGACTGGCGATGCGCACGTACCTCGCCACCGTGGGCAGCGGCAAGGTCGGTTTTACCAAGACGGCGGAATCCTCATCGGGCGGCGAGCCCGAATATGTGGGCGGCGTGCGGGGCCTGCTCGAGCGCAACACGATGCGCTACTACCTCGCGATCGACGCCTATCTGAAGTCGCTGTCTGCGCCGCCGGACAAGCGCGTGCAGCAGCGGCTGAACACGTGGTTCAACGCCACCGAGCAGTACCCGCGCCAGCTGCATGAAGTGGAACGGCAGGATTACCTGCAGATGAAGCATCACGAAATCGAGCGGCAGCAGACGGCGCAGTAGCGCTTCAGGCCGGGCGGTAGACCTTGGCGAAGCGCTGCGCCTGCACGACGCCGTAGTCGCCGGGGGCGTATTGGAGCACCCAGTCGCCGGCCTGGCCATGCAGCACGTCGCCGGCCTCGGAGCGCGCCATCGAGAACGCTTCACGCATCTGCTTGGCCAGCACCACGCTCGGTCGGTTGCGGTAGGCGCCAGCCTGACCATGCGCGAGCGATGCATCGGCGGGAACGTATTTCGCATCGAAACGCTCGCGCGAGACCACCCAGCGGTCGCCCGTTGAACCGGTGATCAGCGCATCGCCGGGGGCGTAGCGGTTCGGGCCTTCCAGGCTCATCAGCTCGCCGGCTTCGGCGGCAAAGTCGACGTGGACAGTCTCGTCCTTGACGAAGGGGCGGGCGGCGGGATCCGTGCGGAGGTCGACGTGTTGCAGGGCGGGCATGAGGTGACGCAAGAGGCGATGAAGGCCCGGTCGGGCGAAAGGCCGTAAGCGTAGCGCAAATGGCGCCGGTGGGCCCCGCGTTTCGGCTGCGGCGAGCGTCTCGCGGTGTAGGACCGTGTAACCAACGCCGATAGAGCGATGAGCCCATCGCGCGCACAATACCGCAGCTCAATTTTGCGGAGTGTGCATGCTCATCGATTGGTCCCTCATCGCCACGCGCGAGGCTGACGCGCTGCACGACACGGTCGTCGACATGGAAGGCTGGGCGATGCCGCTGGACGCCGCGGCGCAGTCCGCCGACTACTTCCTGCTGAGTGCCGAAACGCCGTGCTGCGGCGGTTGCGTGTCGCGCAACCCGGCCACCAGCGTCGAAGTCCTTGCAGCGCAGCCGATGCCGGTGGGGGACGTGACGCGCGTCCGCGGCCGGTTGATGCGTTTGCAGGACGACCCCGCGGGCTGGCGCTATCAATTGGTGGATGCGTCGACCGCGCCGGGGCAACCTGTTGCCGGATCACCGCGCGTCAGCCGCCGCGTGTTCCTGGCCGCAGGTGCCGCGATGGGCTTGGCGGCGTGTGCACCGGGCCGCTTTGCCAACTACACGGATGCGCCGTCAGACGCGTCTTCCAGGTGGACGCCGCCACCCGGCGCGCTCACCATCGACATGCATTCCCATGCCGGGCGCGTCATCATCTCCCGCGACCCCAAGATCGGCGCCAATCGGCCGTTTTTGCCGGCGGCCGAGCCGATGCGCGCTGGAGGCATGAATGTCATCTGCCTGGCCATCGTGACCGACACCACGGTCGTGCACGTGGGCGCTGGCGGCAACCGTTTCGAGGCATTCCGCGCGCCGGAGCCAGGCGAGCTGTATCAAGTGGGCATGACGGAATTTGCCCGCGCGCGGCGGCTGATCGAGCGCGAGCAACTGCATGTCGTGACCGACGCCGCATCGCTGGCCGCCATGGGCACACAAGGGCCGAGCGTCATCATCGCGTCGGAAGGTGCGGACTTTCTGGAGGGCCGCATCGAACGCGTGGACGAGGCCTACACGCAGCACCGTCTGCGGCACCTGCAGCTGACGCATTACCGCGTGAATGAACTGGGCGATATTCAGACCGAACCGCCGGTGCATGGTGGCCTGACCGATTTCGGCGCAGACGTGGTGCGCCGCTGCAACGCGCGGGGCATTGTGGTGGACGTAGCGCACGGCACGTACGACCTCGTCAAGCGAGCGGCAGCGACGACCACCAAACCGCTGGTGCTGTCGCATACGGCGTTGTCAGGGTCGCCCAGGCCGCGCAGCCGGTTGATTTCCGCCGACCATGCACGCGCGGTGGCGGACACCGGCGGCGTGATTGGCGTGTGGCCCAATGCGGCGGATTTTCCCAGCCTCGATGCCATGGCGCTGGGCATCAAGCGCATGGCTGATGTGGTGGGCGTGGCGCACGTGGGGCTGGGCACTGACATGTTGGGTTTCATCCGGCCGCCGGTGTTCACCAGCTATACGCAGTTGCCGGCGCTGGCCACGGCATTGCTGAAGGCGGGATTCACGTCAGTGGAAGTTGGCCAGATCCTGGGCGGCAACTACCGGCGCGTGTTCGAGGCGACGGTCGGTTGATCGGCGCCCGCAAGGCGGCAAAAACCTTGCGGGCCCGATCACCGCACTTCCCCGTGTGCCGTGCTTGTCAGCGGTGTATCAGCGGTCGTACTCGACCGACGTGGTGAAGTTCAGATCCAGCGGGTCTGCCCACGACATGTTGGTGAACGACATGTCCTGCGTGCCCGTCCAGCCCGTCACCGCCGGGAAGGCCGTCCCCTGGTCACCCGCCACGTTCAGCGTGAGCGTGGTCCCGGGCGCAGCCGGCGAGGCGCGGCCCACGCCATTGACGAACACCGTCGGCTGGCCCGACATCGTGGAACGGATCTGCACATTGACGCGCTTCACGAAAGGCACGCCGGCCTTGGTCGTCCACGTGACGGGCAGGGTGGGGCCGCCCGCAAACGTCGATGCCGTGCCCGGGGTGAGGATGTCGCGCGTGGCCTGCGAGATGTCCTGCCACGTGTACTGGCGCAGCGCATCCGGCGAGGGCGACGGCGTGCGCAGGCGCACCGTGTAGGTCTTCGACGGCTGACTCGTCACGCCCCCCTGATAGATGGCGATCGTGTAGGCGCTGAACGGCGTGATGGTCGCCAGCTCCGAAGCCGTCAGTTGCGGCTTGGCCCAGGCCGTGTTGTTGCGCGGCGCATCGCCCGGCCACGTGAAGCTGCCCTGGTTGGCCGGGTCTTGGGCCACGCCTGCCAAGCGGAAGTTATTGCGGCAGGCGCTTTGCCTGGTCAGCGCGGCAAGCTGCGCCGGGGTCTGGCTGGCGCCAATCTGGGCACGGATGTTCAGCGTGTCGCACGTGCCGGAAGACGGCTGCAGGAACACGCCATTGCGCAGGCCCGGGCCGGTCACGATCGCGAAATCGACCGGCGTGCCGGCGGCGTCGACGATGCCGACCTGCATGTTGATCGAATCGACAAACGCATTGGTGCCCGTCATTGCGGTGGCGCTGTTCAACCAGTCCCACTTCTGCGCGTTGGCGTTGACCTTGGTGAACACGGCGCGTTGGTTGCCGACGATGCGCCAGCCATTGTCGCCGCTGGCGCGGGCGGCGGGCTGCACCGCCACTTGCACGTGCTGCTGCATGCCGTCGCGAAGGCCATCGGCGCGGGTCCAGGCGAGCTTGACCCACAGCGTGTCACCGCTGCTGGATGTCACGCGGATGATCTCCGGCAGGCTGAAGCTGGCGTTGTTCATCGCGTCATCGGCAAACAGGCCGGGCGCGCCGCCGCCCAATGCGGGGCCGAATTCCTTGTCGGCAGTCAGGCCGTTGTTCAGGTAGGCCGACGGCACGCCATTGATGAGCGCGCCGTTGGCCACGTCGTCCACGAAGATCTGACCGCAGACGGGTACGCTGCCGCCCGTGCGCGCCGCGCCCGTGGAACCCGCAAAGCACTGATTGAGCGCCGTTTGCAGCGCCACCAGATCGGACGCGGTCGGCAGGTTCGAGACGGGGTTGCCATTGATGGTCGCCACGCTTGGCAGGCTGGCCTTGTCGCTGGGCTGGGGCGCTACGCCAGGCGAGAGCTGCAGCTGCGCGGGCGTATCGCTTGACGCGCCTGCCACGGAGCTGATCTGCACGCTGCCGTCCGGTAGCACATTTACTTTCACTTGGTCGAGCAATCGGTCCAGCCCAGGGGCGCCGGCCGTCAGCGGACCGGAGATCAGATCCACCCCGGTGTTGCCGGTGGCGGCCAGCAGGTCGGCCAGCGCGGCGGCATAGGCGGCGACGGTGCTGGAGACAGTCTGCGCGGTCACCTTGCTCTGCAGCAGGCCCGTGTTGCCCAGGAGCTTGCTCGGGTTGTCGCCCACGATGGTGGCTGCAATGGCGTTGGTGATGGGCGTGATGTTGATCGTCTGCGTACCGGCGCTGGCAGACAGCGCAATCAGCGTGGCCTGCGAATCGGCAACGTTGCCGGCTGCCGACAGCACGAACGGCGCGGTAAGGCCCGTGACCGTGCACTGGAAGGCGCCCGTCGTGGCGTTAGCGGGGCAGTCGACCGACTTGCCGCTCGCATCCATCAGCGTGACCGTGGCGCCCTGCATGGCTGCACCCGTGGCAGCGACCCCGCTGACGGTCTGTGCTGCCGGAACGTTGGTGCCTGGCGCCGTGCTGGCGTTGCTGCCGGAATCGCCACCGCCGCAGGCCGACAGGGCAAGCGTGGCCAGTGCGATTGCAATGGGGGTGAGTTTCATGGAGTTCCTCCCTGGATCGTGGGTGCGCCGTACATGCGACGCCGTTATTCGGCACGGAGATTCTCGAAGCACGCCCCAGGCACCCGCATCATTCATTTGGAGGAAAGCGTCGCCAAATGAACGATGTTGATTGGCGCACGCGCGTGTTACGTTTGCGCGCATAACATGTCCGCTGCCACTTTGTTTACACCGGGTGAGCACGGCGGGCGCCATGGCCAGACAGCCATCCTTCGGGGGAGGGGAGTGTGCTTAAAGACCAGCTCATTGGTGATCTGTACGAAGCCGCGGTGACGCAGGACGGTTTCCTGGACGTGTTTCACGACGTCACGGAAGCGCTGGGCGCCAACGTGTTCCACATGTTCAGTTGGGACCCCGTTCGGAATGCACCGCATCTTTCGACTTACTCCCCAGGGCGGGGGTGGGACGATGCCATTGCCCGCTACGACCAGTACTACGGCGCGCTTGATCCGCGGCGCGCGCATGTCGAGCGTGCCGCGCAGGGCGAGTTTGCTTTCTGCCAGGACTACGTGTCCGATGCCTACGTCGAGCGCAGCGAGTTCTACCAGGACTTTCAGCTTCCGTCGGGATTTCGCTACCTGATGGGCGTGCGGCTGGCGCGTCCCGGCGGCAGCGACATCCTGCTGGGCATGCTGCGCGCGAACGGCCGCGCTCCGTTTTCCGACGAGGAGCGCGCCACGGCTGCCGGCATGACGGGCCACCTGCAGCGCACCATCAATCTCTGGCAGGACACGCGCGTGCTGCATCGCGATGCAGCCGTCGGGGCAGAACTGATGGAGCAGCTTGGCCTGGCCGTGTTCGCACTCGGGCGGGATCAGCGTGTGCTGTTTGCCAACGCGCAGGCCGAAGTGTTGCTGCGCGCATCGACTTGCCTGCGGCTGGAGCACGGCCGGCTGGTTGCCGCGTTTGCCGCCGACAACGATGGCCTGCAAGCCGCGCTGGCGCGGGTGGCGAAGTCACGCAAGGGCGAGAGCCTTGCCGTGCGGCCGGCACTCGGGGCGCCGCACGAAGTCTTCCTCGGTATTTCGCAGTTGCCGGCCAATGCCGCGCATGCCGCGTTTGGCGATGCCGCCATGCTGGTCACGGCGCGCCGCAAGGGCGATGCCGCACCGGTGACGGCCGTGCAACTGCGCCAGGCGTTTGGTTTGTCAGCGGCGGAGGCGGCGGTGGGTGAAGCGCTGATCGCCGGCAAGACGCCCGACGAATACGCAGCCAACGCCAACGTCGCCATGTCGACCGTGCGTTCGCAGCTGCGGGCCATCTTTGAAAAGACGTGCACGCGATCGCAGGCGGAGGCCGTGGGCGCAATGCTGTGGGTGCTGTCGCAGCGCAGGCCGCAACGCTAGACGGCTGTCAGGAAAATACCGGACGGAAGAAGCTGCGCTCGTAGCTGACGATGCAGCCGGTGTCTTCGGCGTACTGGAAGGCCGCCATGCAATCGGGGTCGGTCTTGGCGCGCTCGCGATAGACCTCGTAGGTCGCCAGACTCGGAAACGAGAACAAGGCCAGCGCGACGTTGTTCGCCCCTTCCGATGGGAGAAAGTAGCCGTGGTGCTGGCCGCCGAATTTTTCGACGAGCGGAATCCACATCTTTCCGTAGGCTTCGAATTCGGCAAGCCGTGCCGGGTTGATGATGTAGCGGAGGTAGCAGGTGATCATGGCGCGTGTGGTGAGGTCGGAAGCGCACCAGCCTAAACGTCCGCCCGCAGTCCGGTCAATGCCGTGTGCGGGCGGCGTGTTCAGTCTCAGTAGTAGCGCAACTCCGTCGCCTTGCCGTGGAACACCTTGTACGAGTAGATCGTGTAGCCGACGATGGTCGGTAGCACAATCGCCACGCCCACCAGCATGAATTCAAGCGATTCCGGCGCGCTGGCGGCCTGCCAGATGTCGAGCCGATCCACCACCAGATACGGGAAGAGGCTGTAAGCGAGGCCATTGAAGGCCAGCAGGAAGATGGCCCCGGTACCGACGAACGGCGCCCAGATCAGGTGTTCATCGCCCTTGGCAATCTGCTGCGGCAGGCGGCGCAGGACCCAGTCGATCAGCAGGAACAGCACGATGGTCACCAGTGGCACGGGCGCCAGCAGGATGATGTTCGGCAGCGCAAACCACTTGTCGAACACGCGTGTGCTGACCCACGGCGTCGCCAGCGACACGGCAGCCACGCCCAGCGCGGTGAACCACAGGCTGCCGCGTGCCCACTGCACCGCGCGCAGCTGCAGCGCGCCTTCCGTCTTCATGATGAGCCACGTGGCGCCCAGCAGGAGGTAGCCGGCAATCAGGCCGCCCGCCGTGCAGATCGCAAAGATGACGTTGGCGGCGTCGTACTGGAAGCCGGTGATGTATAGGCCGAGCATCAGGCCTTGCGCTGCGGTGGCAATGACGGAGCCGGCATAGAACGCCCGGTTCCACCACGGCTTGTGGTGCGCGCGTGCCTTGACCCGAAAGTCGAATGCAACCCCGCGCAGGATGAGGCCAAACAGCATCAGCGCCACGGGCAAATAGAGGGCGCCCAGGATCTCGCCATGCGCGGCGGGAAACGCCACCAGCAACAGCCCGACACCGAGCACGAGCCAGGTTTCGTTGGCGTCCCAGAACGGCCCGATGGAGGCGATCATGGTGTCCTTCTCGGCGTCGTCGGCGCGGCGCAGCAGGATGCCGACGCCCAGGTCGTAGCCGTCGAGGACGACGTAGGCGAGCACGGCAATCCCCATCAAGGCCATGAAGACCACCGGCAGCCAGCCGGCGGGTTGGGCGAGGTCGGGAATGGTGCTCATGCTTGGCTCCGGGCGGGTTGGGCGAAGACCGGGTTGGGTGTTTCGATGACGGGTGTGCCGGTGGCATCGGGGTCGGTGGGGTCGATCACGCCACCGGCCTTGCGGGCCAGATAGAACACCACGCCGATATACGAGGCGATGAGGAACGCGTACAGCGCCAGGTACATCGCCAGCGTGCTGCCGATCATGCGCGCGGGCACGGACGACGCTGCCTGCGCGGTGGTCAGCACGCCGTAGACGAGCCACGGCTGACGGCCGATCTCGGTGACGTACCAGCCGGCCACCACAGCGACCCAGCCGGAGAACGTCATGGCGACGAGGGCACGCGCCAGCCAGCGCGGCAGCTCGCCGTTGCGGCGAAGGCGCCAGGCGCTTGTCCACGACACCGCCAGCATCAGCAGCCCCACGCCCACCATCAAGCGGAAGGCGAAGAACACGGGCAGCACGGGCGGGTGCTCGTCAAACTGGTCGAGCCCGCGTACCTCGCCGTCGAGCGAGTGCGTGAGATACAGCGATGCCAGCTTCGGCACCGCGATCTCGTAGCGATTGCTGTGCGAAGCCGCATCGGGAATGCCGAACAGCACGGCGGGCACGCCGCGTTCCGTTTGCCAGATGCCTTCCATCGCGGCCAGCTTGGCCGGTTGATGCTCCAGCGTGTTGAGGCCGTGCGCATCGCCGGCGGCAATCTGCAGCGGGATCAGCATGGCTGCAAGCACCACGCCGGTCTTGAGCGCCGCACGCACATCGCCGCCGCGGTCGTTGCGCAGCCAGCGGTAGGCCGATACCCCTGCCAGCAGGAACGACACCGTCAGTCCTGAGGCCAGCAGCATATGCGTGAACCGGTAGGGGAACGACGGGTTGAAGATGATCGCCAGCCAGCTTTGCGGATGCGCGCGGCCGTCGATCATCACGTAGCCGGCGGGGGTCTGCATCCACGAGTTGAGCGCGATGATCCAGAACACCGAGATGGTCGTGCCCAGGGCAACCAGGAACGTCGCGAATGTGTGGATGCGCGGGCTTACGCGGCCCGTGCCGAACAGCATGATCCCGAGAAAGCTGGCTTCCAGAAAGAACGCCGTCAGCACTTCATACGCCAGCAGCGGCCCAGCGATGTTGCCGACGGTATTCATATAGCCCGGCCAGTTCGTGCCGAACTGGAAGCTCATCGTCACGCCGGACACCACGCCCAGCGCGAACGTCAGTGCAAAGACCTTCACCCAAAGGCGATAGGCGGACATCCAGGCTTCGTCACTGGTCTTGCGATAGCGCAGCTTGAAGAACAGCAGCACCCACGCAAGCGCGATGCTGATGGTGGGAAAGAGGATGTGGAAGGTGATGTTGGCGCCAAACTGGATGCGCGCCAGGACAACGGGATCGAGCGACATGGTTTTTTTCTTGATACGGGCTACTTCGATTTGCCGCCAACGACAACGGCAAGCTTGTTCTTCATTTCCAGCAGCTTGTGCACCTTGGCGCCCATCTTCATGAGCTGCTGCAGCGATTCGGCGTCGAGCTTCTGCACGTCGTCGAACCAGTTCGTCATGAGCGTGATGAGCTGGTACATCTCCTTCATGCGCGCCTGGGCGTGGCGGTCATCCGGATCGTTGGGAGATTCGAGCATCACGTCGCGCAGCAGCGAAAGCGTGGGGTCGATCTCGCGCTTGCGGCGCTCTTCGGCCAGCGTGCGGAAGATGGTCCAGATGTCGTCGGGGGCGGAAAAATATTCGCGCCGGTCGCCCGGCTTGTGCGAGAGCCGGACCAGCTTCCACGACTCCAGCTCTTTCAGCCCGATGCTCACGTTGGAGCGGGAGAAGCCCAGCGCCTCGGCGATCTCGTCCGCGTTGATCGGCTCGCGCGCGGCGTAGAGCAGCGCGTAGATCTGCCCGACGGTGCGGTTGATGCCCCAGCGGCTGCCCATCTCGCCGAAATGCAGGACGAAGCGCTGTTTCAAGGGGGAGAGTTGCATTGTTTTGATTTTTCTCAATTTTTAGGAATTTGTGAAAGTTTAGCTGTCTTGGCCGGCCTCGCAATGTGGCGCGCTGTCGCGGGGGGGTGTGCTGTGGTTCGGGAGCTATCGCGTCGCAATATGTGAGGTTTGCTCACAACGGCGCATGTGGCGCACCGTTTTTATGTTTTATCTCAAGTTCAGGCGCCAAGAATTAACGCAGATGGGGTATTAACGAACGTGCTTGGCGGCGGTAATCCGATGCGCTCGTCGCGCGAGCCGAGAAATCTGCTCCGGATAAGGTAGATGCGAATCATTTTTCATAATGCGTTTATCTGCTCGGGCAAGGGAATGAGTCGCGTTTGGTGAGCGCCAAAGCGGGGTTATCCGGCCTTAATAAATCCGGTTATGTGCCGATAATCCGTTGCGAAGCAAATCATCAAAGGAGATTCCCCATGCGTGTCAACGAACCTGTTACCCAGCGCGAATACGAGTTCCCGGACAACGCCACGCTCATGTCGACCACCGATACCCAGAGCTACATCGCGTATGCGAACGCAGCGTTTGTGGAGGTGAGCGGTTTTTCCCGCGAAGAGATCGAAGGGCAGCCACATAACATCGTGCGTCACCCGGATATGCCAACCGAGGCATTTGCCGACATGTGGGCCACGCTCAAGGCGGGGCAACCATGGACGGCGCTGGTCAAGAACCGCCGCAAGAATGGCGACCATTATTGGGTGCGTGCCAATGCAACGCCCGTGGTGCGTAACGGCCGGACCAGCGGCTATATGTCAGTGCGCACCAAGCCCACGCGCGAGGAGATCGCTGCAGCCGAGGCGCTCTACAAGGATTTCCGCACCGGCCAAGCCGGCAGCCGGAAGTTTCACAAGGGTCTGATCGTGCGAACCGGGTTGATGGCCTGGCGTTCGGTGTTTCAGGTGATGCCGGTGCGCTGGCGCATCCGGCTCACGTTTCTCACATTGCTGCCCGCGCTGGTGGCGGTGGCGTGGGCGTTTGGGCTCTCCGGCGCGGCGCTCGGCGGTTTTGCCGGCGCGTTGCTCGTGGCGCTGGCGCTGGCGTCGTGGTCATTGAAGGTGCAGATCGCCACGCCGCTTGAAAAGCTGCAGGAGCTCGCACTGAGCGTGGCCTCGGGTGAGAGCCGGAAAGTCGCCATCGCAGACCGCGTGGACGAGATCGGCATGACGCTGCGCACGATCAGTCAGCTCGGGCTGATGTTTCGCTGGTTGATCGACGACGTGGCCGAGCAGGTCGTCAACGTGCAATCGGCCAGCCAGGAGATCGCCAAGGGCAACGGCGACATCAACATCCGCACGGAGCAGGCCGCTGCCAGCCTGGAAGAAACCTCCAGCTCGATGACGCAGATGACCGCCACGGTGGCCAGCAATGCCGAGACGGCCGGGCAGGCCAACACGTTGTCGAGCGCGGCCACGCAGGCGGCGGTCAACGGCGGCCGTGCCATGGAACAGGTGGTCTCCACCATGAGCGCCATCACGCAGAGCGCCAAGCAGATTGCCGACATCATCGGCGTGATCGACAGCATCGCGTTCCAGACCAACATCCTGGCGCTCAATGCGGCCGTGGAAGCCGCGCGTGCCGGCGAACAGGGGCGTGGTTTTGCTGTCGTCGCGGGCGAGGTGCGTGCGCTTGCGCAGCGCAGCGCCGGTGCAGCCAAGGAGATCAAGGAGCTGATCGGCACCAGTGTCGACAAGGTGGAATCCGGCTCGCGGCTGGTGGACGACGCCGGCAAGACCATGGACGACATCGTCGAGCAGGTCAAGAAGGTCTCGGCCATGATCGCCGACATCAGCCTGGCGACGGCGCAGCAGACCGAAGGCATCACGCAGGTCAGCCAGGCGGTCAACCATCTGGATCAGGTCACGCAGGAGAACGCCACGCTGGTCGGCCAGAGCGCGGCGGCGGCCGAGGGCCTGCGCATCCAGGCGACACGCTTGGTGGAGGCGGTGAACGTGTTCCGTTGAACACGACGCAATTGCAAAAACCGTGTGAGCGCCGCATCGCGATTGTGCGGTCTTCGCCTACTATGCCTGTGCGGTAACGTCCCTCAAAACGCACATTCATTGGAGCGCGAACATGGCCTCACACGGTTTGATTGCCTGGTTGATCATCGGCGCGGTAGCGGGTTGGCTGGCCGGCATCCTGGTCAAGGGCGGTGGTTTCGGCATCTTCGTCGACATCGTGGTCGGCATCGTCGGTGCGTTCATCGGCGGATGGCTGGCGGGGGTGCTGGGCATCTCGCTGGGCGGCGGGTGGATCGGCTCGATCGTCACGGCGGTCATCGGCGCGGTGATCCTGCTGTTCATCATCCGGCTCATCAAGCGCGCATAGCGCAAGGCAGCACCAATCCCAAGAACGGCGGTGGATGCGGATGTCATCCAACCGCCGGATTTCAACATGCACCGCATCACCTAGACTGGTTGAACCAAGGGCAGCCGCGCCGCGCCACAAGCGCCGGCGGGGCCGGTACACGCTAACCCGGCGAGGCCACCATGTCTGACCAGCTCACCACCGCACCGCAAGAACTCTACGAAGGGTTCGAGATTCATGTTGTGCCAAGCCCGACTCGGGCAAACTCCACGCGCTACACCTACACCGGCTACGTGTGCCACCCCGGCGCCGATCCGCAGTTGCCCGGTCACGTCGTGGCGTTTCATGCCGATGGCGACGAGACCTTCCGCAGCCCCGAAGAAGCCATGGAAGAAGCCGTGCACGTGGCGCGCAGCATCGTCGACGGCACGCATCCGGATTTGTCCGTGCTGTCGATCGTGACGCACGGCTACTGACGTCGGTTACGGGTCCGGCAGCTTCTCCTTCCACACGTCATGCACGTGATGTGCCGGTCGCCATTGGCGGCGGCCCACGCATTTGCTGTGCCGCACCATCCCGACCGCATCTGCACCGAAACCGTGCGGCGCGGTGCTCCCGCATGAGGCACGCGCGGGCGGCGATTTCTTCTGAATCTCCCGCAAACCGCGACAGTTCAAGGCTTTGCCCGCCTGGCATACCTGTTGCATAGCACCATTGCGCGGGTCAAAGGCGATTCGTGCTCTTCGTGGTGAAGGCCCTGGTGCTCAGGGCTACTTGGACAACGGCGTCCCAGACCCCGGCTACTGCAGCCGGGCTCTCGGACGCCTTTCTTTTTTTTTGGCCCCTGATTGATGGGATTCAACATGACCGGCAAAGCGACCCGAATCGACCTGTTCAGCCTGCGCACGCCGCAGATGCGCGCCTTCCATCTGACGTGGCTCGCGTTCTTCGTGTGTTTCTACGCGTGGTTTGCCTGCGCGCCGCTCATGCCGGTGCTCAAGGGCGAGTTCCACCTCACGCCGGGCCAGATCGCCAACATCAACATCGCGGCCGTGGCGGTGACGATCCTGGTGCGGCTGATTGTCGGCCCGCTGTGCGACCGCTTCGGCCCGCGCAATACCTATACCGGCTTGCTGCTGCTCGGCGCCGTCCCCGTGCTGGGCGTGGCGCTGGCGCAAAGCTACGAGGCCTTCCTGTTCTTCCGCCTGGCGATCGGCGCGATCGGCGCGAGCTTCGTCATCACGCAGTACCACACGTCGGTCATGTTCGCGCCCAACGTGGTCGGCACGGCCAACGCGGCGGCTGCAGGCTGGGGCAACGCAGGCGGCGGTGTGGCGCAAGGCACGATGCCGCTGCTGCTGACCGCCATCGTGATGATGGGCGTGACGCAGAGCCTGGGGTGGCGCCTCGCCATGGTGGTGCCGGGCGTGGCGATGCTGATCGTCGCGGCGCTGTACTGGCGCTATACGCAGGACTGCCCGGAGGGCAACTTCAGCGCGCTGCGCGCCGCCGGCAAGACCATCGACGGCGGCAAGAAGGGCGGCTGGGGCAGCTTTGTGTCCGCTGCCGGCAACTACCGTGTGTGGCTGCTGTTCATCACCTACGGCGCGTGCTTTGGCGTGGAGATCTTCATCCACAACATCGCCGCTACCTACTACGTCGACCACTTCGGCCTGTCGCTGTCGGCCGCGGGCATGGCTGCCGCGAGCTTCGGCCTGCTGGCGCTGTTTGCCCGCGCACTGGGCGGCATCGTTTCGGATCGCGTGGCCGCCAAGCGCGGCCTGGATGCACGGACCCAACTGCTGTGCGTGCTGATGGTGGGCGAGGGCCTGGGCCTGTTCGGATTTGCCCATGCGGGCAGCGTGCCGATCGCCATCCTGGCGATGCTCGGCTTCGGCCTGTTCACGCACATGGCATGCGGCGCGACGTATGCGCTGGTGCCGTTTATCGATCGCCGTGCGCTGGGCGGTGTGGCCGGCATCATCGGCGCGGGCGGCAACGCCGGCGCGGTGGCCGCGGGCTTCCTGCTCAAGGGCATGGCGGATACGCAGGCCACGCTGTCGGTGCTGGGCGTGCTGGTCGGGCTGTCTGCCATCTGTGCGATTGCCGTGCGCTTTTCGCCGGAACACAAGGCGCGTGAACAAGCGCTCTACGACAACACGCTGGCCGCTGCCGGCAACGCCTGAAAGAGGACATCACCATGACCATGAAGATCGTCGTCATTGGCCACGGAATGGTGGGCCACAAGTTTCTGGAAAGCCTGCTGCATGCACCGGGCCATCACCTTCAGGTGACGGTGCTGTGCGAAGAGCCGCGCCCCGCCTACGACCGCGTGCACCTGTCGGAATTCTTCACGGGCAAGACGGCGGAAGATCTCTCGCTCGTCGCGCCGGGCTTCTTTGACCGCGATGACGTGGTGCTCAAGCTCAACGCCCGCGCCACGGCCATCGACACCACCGCCAAAACCGTGACGGCGTCCACCGGCGAGGTGCTGCCGTACGACAAGCTCGTCATCGCGTCGGGCTCTTCGCCGTTTGTGCCGCCGGTGCCGGGCCGCGACCGCAAGGACTGCTTCGTCTATCGCACCATCGAAGACCTCGAAGCGATGGCCGAGTGCGGCCAACGGGCCAAGACCGGCGTCGTCATCGGCGGCGGCCTCCTGGGGCTGGAATGCGCCAAGGCGCTGCGTGACATGAACCTGCAAACGCACGTGGTCGAGTTTGCCGGCCGCCTGATGGCGATGCAGGTGGACGACGGTGGCGGCCGCATGCTGCGCCGGAAGATCGAAGACCTGGGCGTGACCGTCCACACGCAGAAGAACACGTCCGAAATCGTCGACGGCGAAACGGCGACGCACCGCCTGAACTTTGCCGACGGCACGCATCTGGAAGCCGACATGGTGGTCTTCTCGGCCGGCATCCGTCCGCGCGATGAGCTGGCGCGGGCTTGCGGGCTGGAAGTGGGCGAGCGCGGCGGCATCGTGATCGACTCCGAGTGCCGCACCTCCGCGCCCGATGTGTACGCGATTGGCGAATGCGCGCTGTGGGGCGGCAAGGTCTACGGGCTGGTTGCGCCGGGTTACGAGATGGCCCGCATCACCGCCAAGCAGATCCTGGCGGCGGACGACGCGTCGGAGTTCAGCGGCGCCGACATGAGCACCAAGCTCAAGCTGATGGGCGTGGATGTCGCCAGCCTGGGCGATGCGCAGGGCGTGACGCCGGGCAGCCGCAGCGTGCAGTTCACCGACGAGCGCAAGCAGATCTACAAGAAGCTGGTGGTGTCGGAAGACGGCAAGTATTTGCTGGGCGGCGTGCTGGTGGGCGATGCGGCCGAATACGGCACGCTGCTGCAGATGATGCTCAACCGCATCGAATTGCCCGAAGCACCGGAATTCCTGATCCTGCCGCAGGCCGATGGCAATGCGCGCCCGGCGCTGGGTGTGGACGCGCTGCCCGACAGCGCGCAGATCTGCTCGTGCAACGACGTGTCGAAGGGCGCGCTGTGCCAAGCGGTGTGTGCCGGCGCCACGTCGGTAGGCGCGCTCAAGGACGCGACCAAGGCCGGTACCTCGTGCGGCGGCTGCGTGCCGCTCATGACGCAGGTGATGAAGGCCGAGATGAAGAAGCAGGGCCTGGCCGTCAACAACCACATCTGCGAGCACTTTCCGTATTCGCGTCAGGAGCTGTATCACCTGGTGCGCGTGGGCCGCATCCAGTCGTTCGAAGCGCTGCTGGAAGCGCACGGCAGCGGCATGGGCTGCGACATCTGCAAGCCGGCTGTGGCGAGCATCCTCGCTTCGTGCTGGAACGACTTCGTGCTCAAGAAGGAGCACGCCAGCCTGCAGGATTCCAACGACTACTTCCTCGCCAACATCCAGAAGGACGGTACGTACTCCGTGGTGCCGCGCATGCCCGGCGGCGAGGTCACGGCAGACGGCCTGATCGCCGTGGGCCAGGTCGCCAAGAAATACGGCCTGTACACCAAGATCACCGGCGGCCAGCGTGTCGACCTGTTCGGCGCGCGCCTGGAGCAACTGCCGCTGATCTGGGAAGAGTTGATCGCGGCAGGCTTCGAGTCGGGCCACGCGTATGGCAAATCGCTGCGCACGGTGAAGTCGTGCGTGGGTTCCACATGGTGCCGCTATGGCGTGGGCGATTCGGTCGGTTTTGCGATTGCGCTGGAGAACCGCTACAAGGGCCTGCGCTCGCCGCACAAGCTGAAGTTTGGCGTGTCGGGCTGCACGCGTGAATGCGCCGAGGCGCAAGGCAAGGACGTCGGCATCATCGCCACCGAGAAGGGCTGGAACCTGTACGTGTGCGGCAACGGCGGCATGAAGCCCCGCCATGCCGAACTGCTGGCGGCCGACCTCGACCAGGAAACGCTCATCAAGTATGTCGACCGCTTCCTGATGTTCTACGTGCGCACGGCCGATCGCCTGCAACGCACCAGCACATGGCGCGACAACCTGGAGGGCGGCCTCGACTACCTGAAGGACGTGGTCATCCACGACAAGCTGGGCATCGCGGCCGAACTCGAAGCCGAGATGCAGCATGTGGTCGACACCTACCAGGACGAATGGAAGACGGCCGTGACCAACCCCGACGTTCGCAAGCGCTTCCGCCACTTCGTCAACAGCGAGGCGAACGATGCGAATGTCGTCTTCGTCGAAGAGCGCGGCCAGATCCGCCCCGCCACGGTCGAGGAGCGTGCCAAGACACGGCCCGTGCGCATTCCCGTTGTTGCTGAAGCCGCTTGAGCCTGATAGAGGAAGAGGAGGACGCCATGCAAGCATCCCGTTGGACCCCGATCTGTGCCCTGGACGACATCGTTCCCAACACCGGCGTCTGCGCGCTGGTGGAAGGTGACCAGGTTGCCGTGTTCCGTGTGGCGGGCAACACGTCGCAAGGCGTGTACGCCATCGGCAACTACGATCCAAACTCCGATGCCGCCGTGCTCTCGCGCGGGCTGGTCGGCAACCTGGGCGAACGCATCGTCGTCGCCTCGCCGATTTACAAGCAGCATTTCGACCTGACCACCGGCGAGTGCCTGGAAGCGCCGGCCAACTCCGTGCACGCGTACGCGACCAAGGTGGAAGACGGCAAGGTGTGGGTAGCGGCATGAGCCGCAAGCCGTAAGCAGTGAAGCCGGGGCCATGGCCGCCGGCACTGAGTGAATCAATGACCGACAACCTTCAGGAGAGGGCAGCATGAACGCCAAGACCGTACGCCCCAAGCTGGTCGTCATCGGCAACGGCATGGCCGGCATGCGCACGGTCGAAGAATTGCTCAAGCTCGCGCCGGACCTGTACGACGTGACCGTGTTTGGCGAAGAGCCGCACGGCAACTACAACCGCATCCTGCTCTCACCTGTGCTGGCGGGCGAAAAGCAGGTTGACGACATCATGCTCAACACGCGTGAGTGGTACGAACAGAACCACATCACGCTGCATGCAGGCGACCCGGTGGTGGCTATCGACCGACCGCGCCGCACGCTGCGCTCGCGCGACGGCGTGGAGATGCGCTACGACCGGCTGCTGATCGCCACGGGCTCGCGGCCGTTCATCCTGCCGGTGCCGGGGCATCTGCTGCCGGGCGTGATCGCCTTTCGCGACATTCAGGATGTGGAGACGATGCTGGAAGCCGCACGCAACCACCGGCATGCGGTCGTCATCGGCGGCGGCCTGCTCGGGCTGGAAGCGGCCAACGGGCTGATGCGCCAAGGCATGGACGTGACGGTCGTCCACTTGCCCGACACGCTGATGGAGCGTCAGCTGGACAAGCCCGCCGCGCAACTGCTGCAGAAGGCGCTGGAAGCCAAGGGCCTGCGATTCCTGCTGGGCGCGCACACGGCGGAACTGCTCGGCACCGACCGCGTGACCGCCGTGCGCTTCAAGGACGGCACCGAGATCCCCGCCGACCTCGTCGTTATGACGGCCGGCGTACGCCCGAACATCGAGCTTGCCAAGGCGGCCGGCCTGCATTGCGAGCGCGCCATCATCGTTGACGACACGCTGCAGACCTACGACCCGCGTATCTACGCCGTGGGCGAATGTGTGCAGCACCGCAGCGCAACGTTCGGCCTCGTTGCTCCCATCTGGGACCAGGCCCGCGTGTGCGCCGCGCACCTGGCCGGCGCCGGGCACCGCCGCTATGTCCAGCAGGCCACGGCCACCAAGCTGAAGGTCACGGGCGTGGATTTGTATTCGGCAGGCGATTTCATCGGCGGCGACGGCACCGAAGACATCGTGCTGCGCGACCCGCGCCGCGGCGTCTACAAACGACTCGTCCTGAAGGAAGACCGTATCGTCGGCGCAGTCCTGTACGGCGATGTAGCCGACGGCCCGTGGTACTTCGACCTGATCCAACGCGAAGTGCCCATCACGTCGATCCGCCAGCGCCTATTGTTTGGCCGCGCGCTCTGCGAAGCGGAAGCGGCGTAATGAACACCGGCAAGACGCGAAACCGGCAACACCTTTGCACGCCGCCGGTGTGGCCGTTCCGGCCCTAGATGGCGCCTTGGATTTTTGTAAGCGGGCGGAAAAAAGACGGGGAACTGTCTGAGCGCAGCGAGTTTTCCCCGTCTCCGCCCGGTTACAAAAATCCAAGGGGAAGTCGCCATCTCGGGCGCGCCTTTCTTTTGCTTACTTTTCTTTGGCAAGACAAAGAAAAGTGAGTCAGCCCCGGCAGGGGATGAAACAAGGGATGCACCAATCACGCAAAGCAAAACAGAGACGACGATGACCACCATCCCCATCCACCCAGTAACGAACGCCGTGCGCACCACCTGCCCCTACTGCGGCGTCGGCTGCGGCGTGCTAGCGACCCCGCAAGCGGATGGCAGCGTCAGCATTCAAGGCGATCCAACGCATCCCGCCAACGCCGGGCGCCTGTGCGTAAAGGGCTCCGCGCTGGGGGAAACCGTCAGCCTCGATGGTCGCCTGCTCTATCCCGCCATCCGCGAACGCTCGCATGACCTCGACGCCTCCATTGCCCCGCTGCAGCGCGTGACATGGGACACCGCCCTCGACGCCGTCGCGCAAGGCTTTCGCCGCATCGCCGAAGAACACGGCCCGGATTCTGTCGCGCTCTACGTCTCCGGCCAGTTGCTGACCGAGGACTACTACGTCGCCAATAAGCTGATGAAGGGCTTCATCGGCACGGCCAACATCGATACGAACTCGCGCCTGTGCATGTCGTCGGCCGTGGCAGGGCACAAGCGCGCGTTTGGCGAAGACCTCGTGCCCGTCTGCTATGACGATCTGGAAATGGCGGACCTCATCGTGCTGGTCGGCTCCAACACCGCGTGGTGCCACCCGATCCTGTTCCAGCGCATCGTGCGCGCCAAGGAAGCGCGGCCCGAGATGAAGGTGGTGGTGGTCGACCCGCGCCACACGGCCACGTGCGAACTGGCCGATCTGCATCTGCCCATCAAGCCCGGTACCGATGTGCGGCTTTTCAACGGCCTGCTGTCATTCCTCTCGCGGCGTGGCGTGGTGGACAGGAATTTCGTCACGCTGCATACCAACGGCCCCGACGCCGCACTGGAAGCTGCCGGCACCGAGAGCGAGGACGTTGAGGCCGTCGCCAAGGCGTGCAAGCTCAAACTCGACGATCTGCTGACCTTCTACAGCTGGTTTGCCGACACCGAGCGCACCATTACCGCGTTCTCGATGGGCGTCAATCAGTCGACGGCGGGCACGGACAAGGTCAACAGCATCATCAACTGCCACTTGCTCACCGGCCGCATCGGCCGCGCGGGCATGGGGCCGTTTTCGATTACCGGCCAGCCGAATGCCATGGGCGGCCGCGAGGTGGGCGGGTTGGCCAACATGCTGGCCGCACACATGGAACTGAACGAGCCGTCGCATCGCGACCTCGTGCAGACGTTCTGGGGCGCGCCGCGCATGGCCGACAAGGTGGGCCTCAAGGCGGTCGACCTGTTCAACGCCATTGAAGACGGGCGCGTGAAGGCCGTGTGGATCATGGGCACCAACCCCGTGGTCAGCCTGCCCGATGCGGACCAGGCGCGCCGTGCGCTCGCCAAGTGCGAACTCGTCGTCGCTTCCGACATCGTTGAAGCCACCGACACGACCGTGCTGGCCGACATCCTGCTGCCTGCGCTCGGCTGGGGCGAGAAGGATGGCACGGTGACGAATTCGGAGCGCCGCATCTCGCGCCAGCGAGCCTTCCTGCCCGCACCCGGCGAGGCACGCGCCGACTGGGACATCATCGCCGACGTCGCCCGCCGCATGGGTTACGACGGCTTCGACTTCAAGAGCGCGCGCGATGTGTTCGACGAACATGCGCGCCTGTCCGCTTACGCCAACGGTGCGAGCGGCATTCGCCGTGCCTTCCACCTCGGTGGCCTGGCGGGGCTCGATGCTGAGGCATATGACGGCATGTCGCCGGTGCAATGGCCCATCGCAACATCGGGCAACGGCGAAGCGCGCCTCTTCAGCGATGGCCGCTTCGCCCACGCCGATGGCCGCGCGCGCTTCGTACCGACGCCCGCCCGCGCACCCGCGCATGCGGCGGACGGTGAATATCCGCTCATCCTCAACACGGGCCGCGTGCGCGACCAATGGCACACCATGACGCGCACCGGCCGCGCGCCCAAGCTGGCGGACCACATACCCGAACCGTTCGTCGATCTGCACCCGCACGATGCGCTGCTGGCCGGCGTGCGCGAGGGTGGCCTGGCGCGCGTGTCGTCGCGCTGGGGCAGCGTGGTGGCGCGTGTGCGCATGACGGGCGGCATCGCGCGTGGCAGCGTGTTCGTGCCGATCCACTGGAACGGCCAGTTTGCATCCGATGCGCGCGTGGGCGCGGTCGTCAATCCTGTGGTTGACCCGGTGTCCGGCGAGCCCGAGTTCAAGCACACGCCCGTGATGGTCGAGCCGTTCGATGTGGCATGGCACGGCTTCGTACTCTCGCGCCGTGCGCTCGACACCGACGATGCAACGTGGTGGACGCGCATCCAGGGCAAGCAGTTCGTGCGCTACGAGCTGGCTGGTCGCCAGCAACTGGGGGCCGTACACGATTGGGCGCGCGCGCTGCTCGGCGTGACGGATCCGCACGCCGACTGGCTCGAATACGAAGACGCCACCGCGCGTGTCTACCGCGCCGTGCACGTGGTGGATGACCGCATCGAAGCCTGCGTGTTTCTCTCGCCGCGCCCGGACCTGCCGTCGCGCAACTGGCTGGCAGGCCTGTTCGCGCAAGAACGGCTGGAAGACGTCGATCGGGCGGGCGTGCTGCTCGGCCAGCCGATCGAAGCGGGCGTCGACGTCGGTCCCACCGTCTGCTCGTGCTTTGGCGTGGGCCGCAACACCATCTGCGATGCCATCCGCACGCAGGGCCTGCACTCCACCGGCGAGATCACGGCCTGCCTGAAGGCGGGCGGCAATTGCGGCTCGTGCGTGCCGGAGCTGAAGCGGTTGCTGGTGGAGGCGCGCGTGCAGCAGGCGGCATGACTTTGCTGGCAACCCTCGTTAGAGAAATGGTTCGCGGTGTAACTTGCACGCGCACCGCGAGAACGGTGGGTGGGGCAAAACTCGAGTTCCTTGAGCTCATAGCCCGCGAATACCGCGGTTGCCGATATTCACTGCATTGGCTGGCAGTCGAGGTCGAAGTCGCCCGCACGGGGCGTGTGCGGTGCACCTAGCGGCGAAGCACGGTAGATGTCAACCATCTCCGTGCTCTTATCTGGCTGGCGAAAAAGCGAGTTCCAAAGAGGACCTATTTGCCGCCAGTCCATTGCCCAAACCACGGCAGATACGCATTGGTCCGCCCACCGGCGCGCGGCCACTGCTTGGGCGGATCGCGCTTGACCCAGCCCCGCGGTGGGGCCACCAACACGCTCCAAACGTCGTCCGAATCCGCAGCGCTGGTGACGACGGCGCTGTTACCGGTCTGGTCTGCATACGCCGTGGCGCGTGCGATGTTCAACCCCGCGCTGGCGGCACGCAGGCCGCCGATGGCGTGCTCGGAGACGCTGCGCACGTTCTCGATCGGGTCCAGGTCTGGCCACTGTTGATGCACGGCGGCGCGCAGCGGCCCCACCAACTTGTTGACGTTGTCGGCATGCTTGTCCACGTCGTGATAGATGCGGCCGACCGGATGATCAGACGGGGCTTGCGCCTGCATGGTCTGCATCAGATTGCTCCAGGCGCCGCCCGGCGTGGCTGCCTTGGCGCCGATGCCGCCTTCGTGATGCTGCGGGATGTAGAGGGCCGACAGCGGTGTGTAGCCCCAATCGGCATTCGGGTGGCCGAGGATGAGCAGGACCGAGTTCTCATCGGTGCGCCCGCCCTTGGGGTAGCCGGGCGCGTCCATGGTGTAGACCCACACCGTCTTGCGCGGGTTGGCGTTCAGGTAGGCGATGGCCTCTTTCAGGTCATAGAAGCCAACCGTTTCATCGCCGGCCATGACGGTCACGTCAGGGACTTTGGTTTGGGGATAGAGCTTCAGGCTCATCGCCTCGGCTTCGCTGAAAATCTCGCTGGTGAACAGCCGTCGCGCCGCCTTCGGGGTGAAGGTGGGCAGGCCGATAGCCAATTCGGCATCCGCACCAAGGCCGCGCCGTGGCGTGCCACCGTCGTTGTACATTTTTTGTCAGGTAATACGGCATCCGTGCTTCGGCATGGGCTTCGTTCTCGGCCAGGATCGAAGGTGCTGGCATACCCAGCCGGAAATCGTCGGCAAGACGATCACTTCCGTTGCGATACCGCTCCTCCTTGATATAGGTCGGCGTATCGATCCACGCGCGGGGCATGCCCGCGAACACCTTGATGTCGGCAAAGTCGGGCCGGTTGGTGCCGTGCTGGATGGAATAGAAATAGTTTCGGTTCACCGCGTAGTGATAGCCCAGGGGGTACAGCGGATCACGAATCAATGCCCGCAATGGCTTCCAATAGACCGGGTTCGGGTTGTCCGTCTTCCACACCACGCGCACAGGGCGTACCAGTACGCCGGTAGGGTCACCCAGCTTCAGCTCTGGACTGTCGGTGTCATTGGGGTTGCGCTCGGCCATGCCCTGGGTCCACAGCAGGTTCCAGTGGGTGGGATAGTCGATCCACATCAGGGGGCTGCGCCAGAGCACGCCTAGCACGTGGGCGGCGGGCGCGTTGGGGCCGGCTTCCACCGGTGTCTTGACGGCCAACGGATAGGGCGTGGGTTGACGGAAATATTGAGATTGCGAGCGCGACGACATGGAGGTTCCAGTACAGGCCGCCAGCAGCACGCATGTGGCTAGCACGAGCGCAACGCGCCCCGGCGCGTTGCAATGTTCCCCGCGAGCCAGCCCTCGCATTTTGGCTTTAGGCATGTCGGTCACTTTCCATTCGTCCATTGCCCAAACCACGGCAGATACGCATTGGTCCGCCCACCGGCGCGCGGCCACTGCTTGGGCGGATCGCGCTTGACCCAGCCCCGCGGTGGGGCCACCAACACGCTCCAAACGTCGTCCGAATCCGCAGCGCTGGTGACGACGGCGCTGTTACCGGTCTGGTCAGCATACGCCGTGGCGCGTGCGATGTTCAACCCCGCGCTGGCGGCACGCAGGCCGCCGATGGCGTGCTCGGAGACGCTGCGCACGTTCTCGATCGGGTCCAGGTCTGGCCACTGTTGATGCACGGCGGCGCGCAGCGGCCCCACCAACTTGTTGACGTTGTCGACATGCTTGTCCACGTCGTGATAGACGCGGCCGACCGGATGATCTGACGGGGCTTGCGCCTGCATAGTCTGCATGAGCGCACTCCAGGCGCCGCCCGGCGTGGCCGCCTTGGCGCCGATGCCGCCTTCGTGATGCTGCGGGATGTAGAGGGCCGACAGCGGTGTGTAGCCCCAATCGGCATTCGGGTGGCCGAGGATGAGCAGGACCGAGTTTTCATCCGTGCGGCCGCCCTTGGGATAGCCGGGCGCGTCCATGGTGTAGACCCACACTGTCTTGCGCGGGTTGGCGTTCAGGTAGGCGATGGCCTCTTTCAGGTCATAGAAGCCCACCGTTTCATCGCCGGCCATGACGGTCACGTCAGGGACTTTGGTTTGGGGATAGAGCTTCAGGCTCATCGCCTCGGCTTCGCTGAAAATCTCGCTGGTGAACAGCCGTCGCGCCGCCTTCAGGGTGAAGGTGGGCAGGCCGATGGTCATTTCTTGGTCGGCACCAAGACCTCGCCGGAGCTTCCCACGGATGGTGTACATCTTGGTGAAGAAATACGGCATGCGTGCCTCGGCATGGGCTTCGTTCTCGGCCAAGATTGAAGGTGCGGGCATACCATACTCAAAGTGATCGGTCAGACGATCCATGCCATTGCGATACCGCTCCTCCTTGATATAGGTCGGCGTATCGATCCACGCGCGGGGCATGCCCGCGAACACCTTGACGTCGGCAAAGTCGGGCCGGTTGGTGCCGTGCTGGATGGAATAGAAATAGTTTCGGTTCACCGCGTAGTGATAGCCCAGGGGGTACAGCGGATCACGAATCAATGCCCGCAATGGCTTCCAATAGACCGGGTTCGGGTTGTCCGTCTTCCACACCACGCGCACAGGGCGTACCAGTACGCCGGTAGGGTCACCCAGCTTCAGCTCTGGACTGTCGGTGTCATTGGGGTTGCGCTCGGCCATGCCCTGGGTCCACAGCAGGTTCCAGTGCGTGGGGTAGTCGATCCACATCAGGGGGCTGCGCCAGAGCACGCCTAGCACGTGGGCGGCGGGCGCGTTGGGGCCGGCTTCTACAGGTGTCTTGACGGCCAGTGGATAGGGGGTTGGCAAGCGGAAGTATCGGGATTGCGACGACATAGAGGTTCCAGTACAGGCAGTGAACAGCAGGGTAGCGGCCAACAGGCCGGCGAGCGTCGCCCGGCGTGGGCGGTTTGGCTGAAGGTCATTCATCGGGGGTATCCAATCCAAAGACACGGTCAATTTCGGAGCGGCTTGGCCCAGGGGGTTCAGGCTGCGGCGCGTCGCCCAATCCAAAGACTTGATCAATCTCACTCGGGCGCTGCCGCTGCCTTAGCAGTTCTGCGCGTCGCGCGTCGCGCAGCTCCTCTCCGGGGCTACGCTCGCGTGGCATCAGGGGCTCGGGCTGCGGTTCGCGGTAGCTTTGTATGAACCCGCCGCTGTTGTTGCGCTCGGCGTCGATGCCGAGTGTTGCCGGCACTGCAGGTTGGTAGTACTTGTGGTCTTCAAGCCTTATGTTTTGAGGTAACCGCCCGGTCCTGTAATACGGACACCATTCCTCCATCACCGGATCCTCCGGATCCCCATACCGCCAATCCGCAAACTGCCGCAGCCAGTTCATCTGATGCAGCGGCAGCACGTTCAGCCCCACGTTCACGTCGTAGGCCAGCACCCTCCTGGCGTGCTCGGGGTTGGTGAGGATGGTGGAGTGGTTGCTGGCATTCAGGTTGACGGCCTGCTTCAAGAAGTCTTCGCGCACGTTCTGATCGAACTGGCGGAAGGCGGCATGCTCTTCGCCCGAGAGGTCGCCACCGCGGCGCATCCGGTCGATGGCGCTGTCAAAGGGGTTGCCTTTCACGCCGCGCGCAAGCTGGCGCACGCTGGCGTTGTGCTCGTAGCGCAGCGCGGCTTCGTCGCCAACGCCGCCCTGGCCCTGTGCGCGGTATTGGTCGTAAATGTCATTGGTCTTGGCGCCGCGGTTGAGTGCGTCGGTATGAGATTCCGGCCCTTGGTTGAAAACGCCTGCCACCTTGCCGCTGGCCGGTGTTCCGCCGTCCAGCCGTGCTTGCGCGTCGTCGTTGGGCTGTTGGCCGGTGGCGTCGGTTTGCGGGTGGTACAGGTGGTGCGCAATGGGCACCACCGGGTTGGGCACGGCGTGGGCGTTGATATTGACCTTCCAGCCGTCGGGTGGATCGGCGTTGACGGGGATGTCGCCTTTCTGACCCAGGGTGAGCACTTTGACGAGAATGCCGCCAAGGGTGATGACACCACCGATGAGGGTGGCACCGATCTTGGAGGGGATACTGCGCCGACTGTCTTTCCAGGGTCGTGTGAAGTGGACGTGGGCGTTTAGCGGTGTGCGCAGCCAGAAGGCGCCGCTCTTGCCTTGAATGGTGTCGGCCCGTTCGGGGTGGTATTTGTCGTAGTAGACGAAATCCTTACCGGGCGCGGCACCCACCTTGAAGGGTTCGGTCTTGTACTTGAGCGGGTTGCCCTGGGCCCAGATGCGTTGATAGAGCACGCCGTGTGCGTGTTTGAAGACGTGGGGCTTGTCGCCCGCGTCGTCGTCCTTGCCAGCCAGTACGGCCTGCGGCAAGCCGAGCCATCCCATGCCCATGACCGAAGCGACGCCAATCACCTGGTCATGCGGGTTGGCGTAGAGAAAGACGTTGCCGTGCGTTGGGTAGGTCTTCTGGTCTTGGGCGTGGCTCCACGGCGCCTTTTTGTTGCTCAGGTAGAGATCGACACAGGCGGGGCTGGCAAGGTTGCCGGTCTTGGCCTTACGTTCGTTGACGATGCCAAAGAACGAGTCCAGCGTCTTGCGGCGCGCCAAGACGGTGACACGTCCCTCTTGGGTGACCTCATCGTATTGGGCGAAGTTGTCAAAGAAGTTAGGCAACACGCCGTAGGGCGGGTTGGCGAGGACGTAGGTATCCGCCACGCCATCGCCGCCAAACCTTGCCTTGCCGATGAAGGCGGAGGCAATGCCGACCATGTTGCCCTGGCTGTGACAGACGATGGTGATGGGGCATTCTTTCGCGCCGTCGTATTCATTCCGATGCCGGTTGCGTGCCTCCGCCACCAGGGCGGCGAGACGCCACGCAGCGTGAGCCTGGTAGTGCCGGGGCGGGCAGTCGAAGACGAGGCGGCTGCTCTCGGTGTTCAGGTCTTGTACGGTCAGGCCCATGAGCAGGTCGGTGGCGGTGCCGCTGCCCCACATGTCGGGCAGCGCCGTGCAACCGTTCGCAAATGGGCCACCGCCCCAGGCGTTGTCTTCGTCGAGCAGGATGTTGGGACCGACTTCTGCCAAATCTTCCTTGTGGGCTGCAAATCCCCACCGGAAGCGGATCACGGGGCTGGCTGCTTCGTCACTGACGAACTCGCTGGCTGGCACGCCAGTGTCGCTCTTGGTCCGTGCGAGATAGCCGTCAGGGGTGAGTTCGGGCGCGTACCGCGCAGCACGTAGCAAACCGGCAAGGCTCGTGTCATGGGCCTGGTCGAACTTGCTGCGGTGCAGGCGTTCATTGAGCCCCTGGCACAGCCCTGCTTCGGTGGCATCAAACCACTCGCCTGTGGAATTGACGCCGTGCACGAAGATGATGAGGCCGGGCAGCGCGTTGAATGGGGTCTTACACACACCGCCACCGGGGAGCGTGATGTCGCGGGCGCGGGCGATGACGTTCGTTTCGGGGAGGCTGAATTCTTGTGTGGTCACGGTGCAGGTGCTCAGAACAGTTTGGGAAGCTTGAAGGCGGCTTGCAGGTGTTCGATCTGCTGCGAGGTTGATTCCGGAGTCACGTCATTCGCGGCAACGCCCTCGCCAACCACGCCGCCATCGGCAGTGGTCAAGGTGTATGCGGCGCTGGAAATGGGTTCGCCATCGATCTCGCGCACCAGCGCAAAGCTGCGCTTGGTGTCGCCCGAATCAAACTGCGGCAGCGCCCCATTGACACCCTCCGGCCCCGGCACATCGAAGTTCCCCGTATGCAGGTGGATGAGCGTGGGCCCAAAGGCCTCGACCTTCCCATCGGCGATGCGGATTCCAGCGTTGCCGCTCATGATCGTGATCCCCGTCTTGCTATTGAGGAGAATGGAGCCGTCCGTCGCCGTGACAACCACATCCTGCTTGGCGTTGGCCGTGATGCTTTTCTGCTGGGCTTGCAGGACGAGTTGCCCCTGGTGGGCAATGCCCTTCCACGCGCCGCTGTGGGCAAACAGGCTGATACCGGTGCCGGCATTGACGAGGTATTGCTGCCCTGCCGTTTGCTGTTGGTTCAGTTTGGAAACGGTGTCGATGTGCTGGCCGGCATAGCTGGTCAGGCTCTTGGGCGTGGCCAAGGCGATGCCGGCCGGCGCGTAGGCGCCCAGCAGGGGCTGGCCACCTTGGCCTGGCTTGTCCTGATGGTTGTTGGCCCCGGCATCCCATTCCTCAATGGCCTGTGCGAGGGTCGATTGCGGGCCAGCGTCGGCTTTCAGGGCTTCGTGCTGGCTGCTGTAGTCGCCCAACGACTTGGCGGCTTCGAGCGCAGCCTCCATGCAGCGAATGAAGTCTTGCCGGTCGAGGTGGCCGCCCACGGCAGCGACTTGTCCTTCGGTGGTGAGGAACAAGCCCTTGGCCCCACGGATGGCACCGTGCCCATCGGTGCGCAGATCGAAGCCTTCACCTCTCTGGTCCTTGCGCCCAGGGTTACCAGGTACACCGGTCAGATAGCCCAGGTTGAGCTGGCTGGTCTGGTGGTCTGACGACAGCTGAGCCTGAATCTGGCCCTGCGTGTCGTCCATCAACAGGTGGTTGCGCCGCTTGCCGAACAGTTCCTTGCTGGCGATACCACTGAGAGCATGCTGACCGGGCAGTTGCCACGGCGGCAGGTTCAACTGATTCGGCACCCGCCCAATGATGATCGGCGTGTTCGGGTCGCCGTTGAGGTAATCCACGAGCACTTCCTGCCCGATGCGGGGCACGTGCATGGCGCCGAATTGGTCACCTGACCAGCCGTTGGCGACACGGATCCAGGGGGAGGAGTTTTCGTTGTACTGGCCGTAGCGGTCCCACTCGAACTGGACTTTGACGCAGCCAAAGTCGTTGGTCCAAAGCTCTTGGTTTTCGGGGCCGGTGACGACGGCGCGCTGGATGCCCTTGACGCGCGGTTTTGCAGTGGTCAGCGGCGGGCGGAAGACTTCGTCCGTCGGGTGAGCTTCAAAGCGGACGCGACAGGCGTAGCGCTGGGTGCCGCCCGATTGGACGGCGACGTCTTCGAGTTCAAGCTCGGTGCTGACGACGAGAAATTCCCGATTGAGATCATCCTTGTCGTGGTTGGTGATCTGATAAGTGCAGCCGGCAGCGATACCGCGCAGGGCGCCAGCACCACGCATCCGGCGGCCTTTGGCGCGACGCTCTTCCATGCGGATGCGGGCACGCAGGCTGCCCACTTCTCGGGTCGTATAGGCGCCGGGTTCGTATTCGTAGCGTTCGAACTCGGAGTGGTGCGTGTCACGCGGCAGGCTGTCGCCCGTGGTGAGATCGGCCTTGGGCTGGCGCGGGTCGTAGTCTTTGAGGGTGACCTTGCCGGTACGCAGGCGGTTGAGGGGCTCGAAGCGCGTGAGGTGTTCTTCGTCGACCTTGAAGCCCTGTGGGTAAATCGGCAGCGTGTGATACGCAGCACTGGGGAATTTGTGCCAGGCGCCGGATTCGGACACGAGAACGAGGCGGTGGTGGCCGCCATCGTGTTCGAAGAAGTAGGTGATGCCCCATTCTTCGGTGAGCCGTTGGAGGAAGGCGAAATCCGTTTCGCCGTGCTGGACTTCCCATTCGAGCTTGGGGAAGGCGGCCTCGTCCAGGCGCTTGTCGATGCTGAAGGTGTAGTCGGCCAGGACTTCGTCGAGGATATTGACGACGCTCTTGTTCTGGAAGGATTTGTAGTCGCTGGTCTGGGTGGCGAGCCACAGCCACGGGCGCAGGGTGTAGCGGTAGAGACGGTTGTCGGAGATACCACCGATCACCTCGACGCCGGTAATGAGGCCGGTGATCTGGCGCTCGCCTGCGCCAACACCACCCGTCAAGCCGGTGCCGATGCCGTCCAACTCAATCGTCAACGTCATCTCCAGGCCAATGGCGTCATCCGGGTCGGTTTCGAGCATGGTTTGCGCTGCACCGACAGAGACGGGGCGCAGGTCGACCGTGTAGGTGAACAGTTCGCTCAGGGATTCGCGGCCCGAGACGCGCACGAATTCCAACTGCGGCTCGCTCAGCAACTCTGGGATCGCTGCACTCGTGGCTTTGACTGTGCGGTGATGACCGGGTCGAGGGATTGCGTTACGCGCGTTCGCGGGGCGGTTGATGCGAGCGATGTTTTGACTCACGAGCAGTCTCCCAGTAGAGGTCAAGAGGGGACATGCTCATTGCTCTGTCGCGCCACCGGAGCGGAATTGACGAAACTTGACGCAATGCTCGAATCGGACCTGTGCGTTGGGCGGTGGAGGGCTGCCCATGCACGAATAGGTTTGGGCGAGCGCCTGCTAGCCATTCCGCTATCTCGCGACTAATCTAAATTGTACCCGGGCGATATTGCTACCGATATTTAATCCGGGTAGAATGCGTTCCTGTTGAAACTTCAGCAGGAGCGCTTCTCATGGATGCCGCAACAATCCACGCGTGCACGGCCTTTGCCGGCACCCAACGCCTGGCCGGCGGGCCCGTCCGCGACGTCGCCCGGGCCGTCAAGATCCACGTCGATGCACACCCCGAATCACAGGTGCTGGTGTTCGACAACACCTCCGCACAACCGGTCGAATTCGACTTGCGCGGCACGGTTGAAGACGTGCTCGCGCGCCTGGATCAAACCGTACCGTCTGCCACGGAACCTGCCGAGTCCGAAAGTCGCCCGCGTGGCCCAGGCCGCCCCAAGCTGGGCGTGATTGCGCGCGAGGTCACCTTGCTGCCGCGCCACTGGGACTGGCTGGCCGCGCAGCCGGGCGGGGCATCGGTTACGCTGCGCAAGCTCGTGGAAGATGCGCGCCGCGCTGCCGAAGGCGCCGACCGCCGTCGCGTGGCGCAAGAGGCGGCGTACCGCTTCATGTCCGCCATGGCCGGCAACGCCGCTGGCTTTGAAGAGGCAGCGCGCGCCCTGTTTGCCGCAGATGCCGCGGCGTTCGAATCCCTCACACATTCCTGGCCCGCCGACGTGCGCGACTTTGCACGCGAACTGGCAAGCCGGGCCTTCAATCCTCAACAGGAGGCTGCATGACAGCGCCTGCTGCTCGCCCGTTGTGGCGAACATTCATCGCATTCCTCGGCCCGCTGATCCTTGCCAACATCCTGCAATCGTTGTCGGGCACGCTCAACAACGTTTATGTGGGGCACATGCTGGGCGTGAAGGCACTCGCCGCGGTGTCGGCGTTTTTTCCGATCCTGTTTTTCTTCATCGCTTTCATCATCGGGCTCGGGTCCGGTGCGGCGGTGCTGATCGGGCAGGCGTGGGGCGCCAAGAAGCCCGAGGCAGTCAAGACCGTGGCCGGGACAACGTTGTCGGTGGGCTTCATCGTAGGGCTGGCGGTGGCGCTGCTGGGCGGCCCGTTCGCGAACGCGCTGCTGGGCTGGCTCGGCACGCCGGCCGACATCCTGCAGGACGCCACGCTTTACGCCAGCGTCATGCTCTACGCCATGCCGGGCCTGTTCGTCTACCTGCTGGCCACGGCGATGATGCGCGGCGTGGGTGATACGCGCACGCCGCTGCGCACGCTCGCGCTGTCGACGGCGATCGGGCTGGTACTGACGCCGACCTTCATTCGCGGCTGGTTCGGCTTGCCGCAACTGGGTGTGGCAAGCGGCGCCGCGGCGACCATCATCTCGTTCACGATCGCGCTGGTGTGGCTCGCCTTCTTCCTGCGCCGCCGCAACCATCCGCTCGCGCCCGATGCCGTGCTGGCGCGGCATCTGTGGGTCGATGTTGGTGTGCTCAAAACCGTGCTGAAGATCGGCGTGCCGACGGGCGTGCAGCTTGTGGTCATCTCGATTGCCGAGCTGGCGCTGCTGTCCTTCGTCAACGGCTTCGGTTCCGACGCGACGGCCGCCTACGGCGCCGGCACGCAGATCATCAGCTACGTGCAATTTCCCGCCATGTCGATTGCGATCACGGCGTCCATCCTCGGGGCGCAGGCCATCGGCTCAGGCAATACGGAGCGGCTCGACGCCATCACGCGCACCGGCTTGTGGCTCAACGTGGTCATTACCGGCGTGCTGGTGCTGATGGCGTTGCTGTTCTCGCGCGCCGTCATCGGCTGGTTCACCACGAACACGGAAGTGATGAGCCTTGCGCAGAGCCTGCTGCACATCTCGCTGTGGAGCTCGGTCATCTTTGGCATGGCGAGCGTCTTCTCGGGCGTGATGCGCTCGAGCGGCACGGTGATGGCCCCAACGGCAATTTCCATCCTCGCCATTGCGGCGGTGGAAGTGCCGGTGGCCTGGGTGCTGAGCCGGCATATCGGCACCGATGGCATCTGGGCTGCATACCCGGCCGCCTTCCTCGCCATGTTCGTGATGCAAGGGCTGTATTACGCGCTCGTGTGGCGCCGCCGCGCGCAGCGGTTCGGCATCCGCCGCATGGTCTGACGACGCCGCCGCCAGCTGCCAAAGGGGCGGCGGGCGGTGGAGCGCGTGCGGGACTTACGCGGCGTTCTCGCGCAAGACTTTCTTGTTGATCTTGCCGACGCTCGTCTTCGGGATCTCCGCCACGAAGGCGATACGGTCCAGTTCCGGCACGGCGTATTTGCTGATGCGTTTGGCGTCGGCGTGTGCCAGAAGGGAGTCGCGAATGGCCTCGGCCTTCAGGCGCGCCCCCGGCTTGCTCACGACAAACGCCATTGGCCGTTCGCCCCACTTGGCGTCCCGCACGCCGATGACGGCGCTCTCCTGCACGCCCGGCACCTGGGCGATCAGGCTTTCCACTTCAATCGACGACACCCATTCGCCGCCGGTCTTGATCACGTCCTTGATGCGATCGACGATCTGCACGAAACCATCAGGCGTCATGACGGCGATGTCCTGCGTGTGCAGGTAGCCGCCGGCCCACAGTTCTTCCGATGCTTCCGGCTTGTTGAAATAGCCCTGCGTGAGGTAGGGCGTGCGCAGCACGATCTCGCCCTGGTGCTTGCCGTCGTGCGGCACATCGCGCAGATGCTCGTCGACGATGCGCAACTCGGCCAGCGGCACGGGCCGCCCCGTGGCGCAGCGCATGCGGATCTCCTCCTGGAGGTCTGCTGGCTTGCGGCCAGGCGGCAGTTGCGCGAGCGCCACCACGGGGCCGGTTTCGGACATGCCATAACCGGCAAACACGTCAATGCCGCGATCAAGCGCTGCCTCGCACAGCGCCGGAGACAACGCCGAGCCGCCAATCAGGACCTTCCATCCCGACAGGTCGTGCATGCCGCCTTCCGCCGCCTGCAGCAGCATTTGCAGCAGCGTCGGCACGCAATGCGAGAAGGTCACGCGCTCCGTGTCGTGCAGCTTCAGGAGCAGGTCGGCCGCATAGCGCCCCGGCAGCACGATCTTCAGGCCGAGCATGACGGCGATGTACGGCATGCCCCAGGCCAGCACGTGGAACATCGGCGTGATCGGCATGTAGACATCTTCACGGTGCAGGCGCTGGCCATCGCGCGGCGCGCACAGGGTCGTGGCAGTCGCCATGGCGTGCAGCACGATGTCGCGGTGGCTGTAGCTCACGCCTTTCGGGTCACCCGTCGTGCCGGTCGTATAGAACGTTGCGGCCCGCGTGCGTTCCTCGAAGTCGGCAAATAAAAAATCAGGCGAGGCATGGGCGAGCAGCGCTTCGTATTCACCTGCCACCGGCAGCGTGGTGTGCGGCATGGGGGCGTTGTCGGCCAGCACGACAACGTGACGCACGCTCGTCAGCTCGGCCCAGATCTCTTCGAGCAGCGGCACGAAATCGGCGTGCACGAGCACAACTTCAGCACAGGCATCGTTGAGCGTGTAGAGAATCTGCTGGGCTGAGAGCCGCACGTTCACGGTGAACAGCGTGGCACCCATCGTCGGCACGCCAAAGTAACACTCGAGATAGCGGTGGCTGTCCCAATCCATGACGGCCACGGTTGAACCGTGTTGAACCGCCAGTGCGCTCAGCGCCGATGCAAGCCGGCCGATGCGCTCGCGAAACGTGCGATAGCTGTAGCGCAGCGCCCCGCGATACGTGATTTCCTGCTCGCCATGGAGGCATTGCGCGTTGGTCAGCAAGTGCTTGACGAGCAGCGGATAGGTGTACGCCGACGGTGTCGGGGTGATGAGGTTCTCATGCATGTTCTGAAGGGCCTTGTTGTGTATGCAGGTTCAAATCGACGTGGCGATTCAGGCAGCGTCTTCCACATGGATGACGATGTGGCCGTCGGTCTCCTGAATCGCGTAGGTCTTCAGGCACAGGCCGCCGACGCCGGGCATGCAACCGGTGGTGAGGTTGAAGCGCAGGCCGTGCGCAGGGCACTGCAGGACATTGCCATCCAGACCCCCGGCGGCGAGCGACGCGCCGTTGTGAGGGCAGCTGTTGTCGACGGCATGAAGCCGGCCTTCGACGTTGAGCAGGACGATGCTTCGGCCGTTGACGAAGACGAGTTTGCGCTGGCCGGCAGGCAGTTCGCTGGCGGACGCCACGGTGACATTGCGGGTCATGATGTGCATGGCGAGTGCGACGGTGACAGCGCGTTTTGCATGGCGCGCACGAGCGTCGTTGCAGGATGCGCACCGGAGATTGTCACGTCGGCGTTGAAGACGAAATGCGGCACGCCGGAAACGGTCACGCCGCGGCCAACCGGTTTGCAGACGCTGGGTGGGCCCGCATCGAGCCCTATCGCCGGGGCGATGTTGTTCTCGATCTCCAGCCGTCGCAGCACGTCTTCGTCACCGATGTCGGCGCCTTCCACAAAATAGGCGTTGAAGATGCGTTCGATAAGCGGGGCCGGCTGTCCGCCCGCATCGATGCGGCGGTATTTCCGAACCGCGCCGTGCGCGCGGTCGGTATTGGGCAGGACGTTGATGCGTGTGAAATCGAAGTCAATGCCGGCGGCGTGCCCTGCGCGTTGCACCTGGGCACGCCGCATCGAAACGGCAGTGGGGCTGCCCAGGCGGCTGAGGTAAAACGCCTGGTGCGGCAGCCCTTCGGCCGGGGTGTCCGGCAACAGGGGGTAGGGGCGCCACCGCACCTTGGTTTTCACCTCCGGATGCAGCGTTGCGAACGTACGCAGTGCGCTCGCCAGATGGCGCGTACCGATCCAGCACCACGGGCAAATGAAGTCGAAGAACACATCGACAGTGAGCGTGGCGCGCCGACCGCTCACGCCGGCAGGACTTGCCTGCCCGGGCGAGTCAAATGAGTTCATGGATCAGCGCTTCCGCCATGGGCCACGGGCCGAAGCCTGCGGCGGGATTCAGATGCCCCACCTCTCCGAGATCGACAAGGCGGCCGCCCCAGTCGGCGGCCATACCGGCCACGCGTTCGAACGAGGCCAGCGGATCGTCCCTGCTGGCCGCGACGATGCTTGGAAACGGCAGCGGATTGCGCGGGCACGGCAGCCAGCCGTTCTCCTGCAGTACCTCGCGCGTGGGGTAGCCCGAAGGCAGGGGCGTGTCGAGATCGGCCGGTGTGGCCAGCAGGGCGCCGTGGATTTTGCGCGTGTGCCGCCGGGCCCAATGCACGGTGATCATCACGCCGGCGCTATGCGCGACCAGAATCACCGGCCCCTCAATGGCGTTGATGGTCTTGTCCAAGGCCGCGACGCGTGCCGCGCAGCTCAACTTGTCGACCTCCAGCGGCGGGACCGACACAGCCTTGTGGCCGGCCGCCCGCAGCTTGGCTTCGAGCAATGTCTGCCAGTGTTCGGCCACGTGGTCGCGCAGGCCAGGCACGAAAAGGAGGGTGGAAGGGGTGTTGGACAACGTCATGATGAAGCGCCATGCAGAAAAAACGAGGAGGTCGCCCTCCTCGAATGCCGACCGGGGAGACGGCGGAGCCCGCCTCCCGAGGTGTGGGCCGCTCAGAACTTGTGACGGATGCCGATAGCCGCGCCCAGCATGCTGGTCTTGCCGGCGGCCAAGCCGTAACCGGTGGCGTTGAGATCCACGGCGGCCTGATCCAGTGCCAGGCCAGCGTTGCGCGCATACGCCGTCGTCAGATACAGATCGGTGCGCTTCGAAAGCGTGTAGTCGGCAATGAATGCGACCTGCCACGGGTTGGCCTGTGTCGACGGTGCGCTGTTGATGGTTTTGATCTTCTGATACGAGTATTCGAGCGAGAGCATCAGCGCGTTCGTCGCCTGATAGTTGGCGCCGGCCCAGAAGTAGTCATCGCGCAGTGCCACGCTGCCGTTGGCGTTCTTGTTCTGGCCCCAGCGGTAACCGCCCATGACCTTGAGCGTATCGCCCACCAGATAGCTGCCTGCCAGCGCTGCCTTGCGCACCGTGCCGGAGCTGAACGCGCCGCCGCCGAGCGGGGTGCTCGGGTTGTATTGGTCATACGCCAGCGTGGCGCCCAGTGGTCCGGCCGAATAGGCCACCCCCGCGCCGTAGCCGCTGTCGCGTCGCGCTTGGCCGGGCACCTCGCCGTTGCCGCCGCCGGTTGGGTTGGCGCTCGGGGCACCGGTGCCGAACGACCAATGGGCCTGCGCCGTCACCGGGCCGAAGTTGCCCGTGTACATGGCCGTGTTGTCGGAGCGGAAATTCACGCCCGTCTGTACGGCCGCCGGTTCGTACTGCGTGGAATACGCCATCGGCTCGAAGTTGGCCAGCAGCTGGAACAGCGTCGTGTACTGGCGGCCGAAGGTGAACTGCCCGATCGTGCTGCTCTTGAGCCCAGCGTAGGCCTGACGCCCGAACAGCCGGCCGCCTTGCTGCGATTGGCCCGTGTCACTTGCAAAGCCGCTCTCCAAAACGAACAGCGCGCTCAGTCCGCCGCCCAGATCCTCCACGCCGCGCAGGCCCCAGCGCGAGCCTGACAGCCCGCCGCTTTGCATGGAAACGCGATTGCCCGAGCTGCCCGGCGTGGCGCCCGGCAGGTTGGTCGCGTATTCGATATTGGTGTCGATAACGCCGTACAGCGTGACGCCGGATTGCGCGCAGGCTGCGCCGGCACAGGCCAGCAGCGCCGCGGGGGCGAGGTGCTTCGTCTTCATGTTGCAGGGTCTCCTCTTGGTGTTGTCGCCGACGGGTCCAGTGTGTCCCGACGATCGTTAGAACGGCTTGCCGCCGATGATGCCGGCACGTTCCATCCTGCGATGGCACGGTGCGTAATCCATGACAGCGTAGTGCTGCGTGGCGGTGTTGTCCCAGATGGCCACGCTGTTCGGCTTCCAGCGCCAGCGCACTTGGTATTCAGGAATGTAGGCCTGGCTGATGAGGTAGCGCAGCAGCTCCGACGCGCCACCGGTGGCGTCCTGTCCGAAGCGCACGCGCGCGGGTGTGTGGTAGTTCGTGAAGTGCGTTGTGAAACCGTTCACGTACAGCACCTTTTCGTCGGTCTCGGGATGGGTGCGCACAACGGGGTGTTCGGGATCCGGGTACTGCGCCTTGAGCGCGAGGCGCTTTTCGATCGGCATGACTGCGCCAAAACTGGCTTCGATGCTGTGGCGGGCGCGCAGGCCGGCAATGTCGCGCTTGACGTCGTCGGGCAGGTTTTCGTACGCCAGCACCATGTTGGCCCACATGGTGTCGCCGCCAACGGGCGGGCATTCCACGCAGCGCAGCACGGCGCCAAACTGCGGTGCCTCGCGCCAGGTGGTGTCGGCGTGCCAGCAGTTTTCGTAGCGGTCGTTCGGGTGATCGGGCGTCTTGTAGATGCGCACGAGCCCGGGGTGTTCGGGGTCGCTGCCGGCGACGGGATGATCTTCCAGATCGCCGAAGCGGCGGGCAAATGCGACGTGCTGCGCGCGGCTCAGGTCCTGGTCGCGCAGGAAGATCACGCGGTGCTTGAGCAGCGCGGCGCGGATCTCGCCGAACAGGCCATCGTCTTCGATGGCGTCGCGCAATTGCACGCCGGTCAGCTCGGCACCCAGGGCGTTGGTCAGTTGTTCAATGCGCATGACGGCCCCTCAGATGACGAAGACGGACGACCCCGTCGTCTTGCGCGATTCCAAATCGCGATGTGCCTGCACGGCGTCTTCCAACGCATAGCGCTGGTGGATTTCGATCTTGATACGGCCGGCGGCTACATGGTCGAACAGCTCGCCGGCAAGCTCGGCTTTCTCGGCCGGATCGGCGATGTAGTCGGCCAGGGCCGGACGCGTGAGGTAAAGCGATCCCTTCATCGCCAGCAGTTGCGGGTTGAACGGCGGGATCGGGCCAGACGCCGTGCCGACGCACACCATCAGGCCGCGTCGCTTGAGCGAATCCAGCGAGGCATCGAAGGTGGCCTTGCCCACGCTGTCGAACACCACGTTCACGCCCACGCCATCGGTGAGTTCGCGCACGCGTTTTGCAACGTCTTCGTGCGCGTAGTTGATGACGTGGTCGCAGCCGTGCGCGCGGGCGATGTCGGCCTTGGCTTCGCTCGATACCGTGCCGATCACCGTCAGCCCGAGCAGCTTGGCCCACTGCGAGACGATGAGCCCCACGCCGCCTGCGGCCGCATGCAGCAAGATCGTGTTGCCCTTCGCAAACGGGTAGATGCGGCGCAGCAGGTAGGCCGACGTCAGGCCGCGCATCGTCATGGCGGCGGCGGTTTCGCACGCGATGGCGGCGGGCAGCTTGATGAGCGGTGCGGCAGGAATGAGGCGTTCGGTGCTGTACGCGCCCAACGTGTTGATGAAGCCTGTGTAGGTCACGCGATCGCCCACGGCGACATTGGCCACGCCATCGCCCACGGCCTCAACGATGCCTGCCGCCTCAACGCCCATGCCGGCCGGGCGCGGTACGGAGTAGAGCCCCGAGCGGAAGTAGGTGTCGGCAAAGTTCAGGCCGACGGCTTCGTGGCGCAGACGGACCTGCCCCGGGCCGGGTTGGCCGACTTCGACCGTCTCGCAGCGCAAGACCTCGGGGCCGCCGGTTTCGTGAAAGCGGATTGCGGTTGCCATGTGTATCTCCTGGATGCTTTTTTCGGATGTTCGGGGTGCGCGCCGCCCGCGCGCCTCGCTCAGGAGACGCGGTCAAAGCGGAGAGGGGATGGGTGCCTTGAGGGCGGCGCGCGGTTAGCGGAGCAAGGCCATCATGCGGAAGCCACAGCGGTGGGTGCGGCGGCGGGTGCCGCGTCGATCGGCACGTGGGCGACGCGCTTGAGTTCGGCTTCGTAGCTGCGTGCGGCCAGCAGGAAGCAGCCCGCTGCAACCACACCGAAGATCGGCATCACGGCCAGGGCGGTCTGCAGGCCCCATGCGTCGGACATGGCACCGCCCACAAACGGCCCGATCGCCAGGCCGAACAGGTTCTGGAACAGCGACAGCACCGCGGCGCCTGTCGAGCGTACGCCGGGGTGCACCACGTCGAACACGACGCTCGATGCCGGCGCCACCGTGCACGTCATCAAGAAGCCGCCAAAGGCGATCATGAGGAACTGCTGGTTGGCCGGCATGGTGGTGCCGAACGCCGTCATGAAGACGAGCAGCGTCACCACGGCCAGTACGGCCACGGCAATCAGCCGGTTGCGCTGGCGGCGTGCCGCAACCAGATCGGCCACCACACCCCATACGAAGGCGCCCAGCGCGCCGCACAGCACCACCAGCGCGGCTTGCATGGCGGCGCGGTCCGGCGGCGTGCCGTGATAGCGATTCAGGTAGCTCGGCAGCCATGACCAGATGGTCGACACGACGATCAACTGGAAGGCAGCGCCCAGGCACGTCCACCACAGCGTGCGCGAACTGGTCAACGCGCCTGCCACGCGCTGCAGGAGCGTGCCCGCAGGCTGCCGCGCTTGCGTGCTGCCAGGCGCCATCGCCACCGTTTTGTAGTCGGGCACGAACACGTAAAGCAGCGCCAGCACCAGGCCCGGTACGCCCACCACGCCAAACGCCGCCTGCCAGCCCCAGCGCGCTGCGATTACGCCGCCGAGCAACACGCCCAGCACCGAACCGACGGATGCCGCGGCAAAGAAGGCGCCCATCAACGTGGCGCGCAGGCGCTTGGGGAAGAGGCTGGCAATGAGCGCTGCGCCCACCGAGCCGTAGCCGGTTTCACCCACGCCCACAATGGCGCGCGCGGTGAAGAGCTGCGCGTAGTTGCGCGTGAACATGCACGAGATCGTTGCGAGGCTCCATACGGTGGCCATCACGACGATGCTCTTGACGCGGCTGAAGCGGTCGGCCAGCAGCGCCACCGGCAAGCCACCCACCGCTACCACGATGGAGATGACCGAGACGAGTGCGCCAAGCTGCTTGTCGGACAGCGCCCAGGCGGTTTTCAGGTGCGGAAACAGCGACACGATGACTTGCCGGTCGATGTAATCGAACAGCATCAGTGCAAAGGTCATCGCAAACGCAAACCACGCCTGGGGGCGGCTGACGAGGTAGTCGTCGTGGTCTGCGCGCGGGTCGGCGGCATGCAGATTCATGGTTGTCTCCGAGTGGCGACGCTTGCGTTGAGCGCCGCCTGTGTTGGCCCGGTGATACTGCGGCTTCTAGTTTAGGCCGCGCGCAGCGGCAGGTTCTTCACGTTCGGCGCACGGTTGGGGGACATGCCGTTCTTCGCCAGCGTTTCTTCCACGCTGTCATATTGCACGCCAATGCGGTAGATGGCGCGCGCTTCCTTGCCGCTGGCAATGTCGCGGCCCAGCTCACGCGCCACGCGCACGCACTGCTCGATCTGCTGCACGGATGTCATGCGGTTGCCGTGCTGGTCGATGATCGTGTCTTCAATGCCGCAGCGCGGGTGCAGGCCCATTGCCATGGCCATCATGTTGAAGGGCAGCACGTTCTTGAGCAGCGACTCGGCCGTCAGCGTGCAGCCATCCGGCGCGCGGTGGATGAAGTTGAAGAAGTTGAACGGATTGGGGCCGTCGAAGCCGCCGCCAATGCCGATCCACGTCAGGTTGAGCGGGCCCTTATAGACGCCCTTGCGGACGACGCGTTCCAGCGTTTCCAGCGCGTGGATGCCGGTCAGCTGAAAGTGCGGCTGTACGCCGGAGGCCTGCAGGCGGCGCAGGTGCTCCTCCAGCCAGGCGGGGCCGGCGGGCACGGTCATTTCCGCATAGGCCGCGGCCAGCGCCGGGTTGGCCAGCGACGTGCCTTCCAGATACGCCGGATACAGCAGCTCCATGATGTTCATCTGCGTGGTGTTGACGGCCACGGTCACCTGATCGGGCGACGGCGTGAGGTCGGCCAGCATGTGGCGGGTGTCGTCGGACAGCCACTTGGCGGCTTGCCCTTCGTCTTCCGGCGCAAACGAAATCGAGCCGCCCACCTGGATGATCATGTCGGGCACCGCCGCGCGCACGCCGGCAATCAGCTCGTTGAATTTCGACAGCCGCTTGGAGCCCTTACCGTCCAGCTCGCGCACATGCAGGTGCAGGACCGTGGCGCCGGCGTTGTAGCAATCGACGGCCTTCTGCACCTGTTCTTCCATCGTCACCGGAATGTCTTCAGGAAAATCTTCCGGCATCCATTCCGGGCCGTACGGCGCAACGGTAATGACGACCTTGTCCTGGTTTTCCGGGTGCAGCGAATCATCGAGGAATTGCATGTTGGGGGCTCCTGTAGGGGATGTCTCGGCTGGACTTCACTATAGGGAAGCGGTAGCTTTGAATTTCTCAATTGGCGCCAAGTTTTTCTCTTTGCGCGCCATTCCGCGTAAACACCAAGACGGTTCGGAGCGCCCTGAAATCGATGGAAACGATGGTGCGTGCCCGGTCGCTCAACGGCTACTTCCAGGTCGTGCGGCGGCTCGGTTTCAACCCGCAGGAAGCGCTGCGCCAGGTGGGGCTGGACCCAGCCAAGCTGGCCGATCCCGAACAGCCTGTGCCGGTCGTGGCGACGTGCCAGTTGATGGAGATCACTGCCGCGAATGCCCCGTGTCCGACGCTTGGCCTGCAGATGGCCGAGGCGCGCCAGGAACTGGACTTCGGTGTGCTCGGGTTATTGCTGGCCCATAAGCGCACGCTGCGCGAGGCGCTGCAGGCCATCATCCAGTACCGCCACCTGCTGAACGAGGCGTTGGCGATCTACCTGGAATCCGACGGCGACATGGTGGTCATTCGCGAAGAGGTCATCACCGAAACACCGGTGCCGTTGCGACAGGCCAACGAACTGGCTGTCGGCGTGCTCGCCCGGACGTGCAGTGCGCTGCTCGGCGTGCATTGGAAGCCGCGCAGCATCCATTTCACCCATGCCGCCCCCGGTGACGTGAGCCTGCACAGGCGCGTGTTCGGTTGCCCCATCGTGTTCGGCAGCGATTTCAACGGCATCGTCTGCGCGGCTGCCGATCTGGAAACGCCCAATCCCGCCGCTGACCCGGCGCTCGTGCGCTATGCCGAGAGTCTTGCCGAGCCGCTCAATGTGTCGGCGCAGGAGGCGGTGGTGCAGGATGTGCGTCGTGCGATCTACCTGCTGCTGCCGTTGGAGCGTGCGTCGGTGGAGCAGGTGGCGGATCATCTCCACCTGAGCGTGCGCACCTTGCAGCGGCAGCTGGAATTGGCCGGCATGACGTTCTCTGATCTGGTGGAAGAGGTGCGGCACAACCTTGCCGTTCGCTACATGGCCAACCCCAGCTACCGGATCGGGCGGGTGGCAGCGCTGCTCGGCTATACGCGGCAGGCGTCGTTCACGCGCTGGTTCATCGCCCACTTTGGCATGACGCCGCGTGCGTGGCGCGAGGCGCAGCGCGGCGAGCGTGGTGCCGAAGCGGCTCAGGCGGGTTCCAGCCCGGCCGGCGCATCATCCGCACGCGGCTGACGCGCCAGCCGCACCGCAGGCGATTGCAGGATGCACAGCAACTGCAGCGCAAAGCCCACCACCGCCACGAGCAGGCATGCCCCCACACCGGCGTGTGCGGCAAGCCACGCAGCCATCGCGGCGCCAACCGGCCGAGCGCCATATGACATCACGTTCACCGCGGACACGCGTGCCAGCAGTGCGGGCGGCGTCACCGTCTGCCGCAGTGTGGTCGTGCTCACCACCCAAAGAATCGGCCCGCAACCCAGCAGAAAGAAGCCGGCTTGTGCCAGCGCCGGCCACGGCTGCCACAGCGTGGCCGCAAGCAGCGCACCGCCCGCCAAGCCGCACACGGGGCCAGTCGCCACCACGTGGCCGAAGCGCCAGCGCGCGAGAATCCGCGCGGCCAGCAGGGCGCCGACCACCATGCCAGCGCCGTACATGCCGAGCGTCAGCCCGATCGCCTGCGCAGAGAGGTTCAACCGATGCGCCGCATATGGAACGAAGATGGCCGACACCATGAAGAACGCCATGGTGAAGAGGCATTGCGTGATGAACACCGGCCGTAGCAGCGGGTGGTGAAACACGAAGTGCGCGCCTTCGACAACGTCGCGCAGCGGATGCGCCGCGCGCCGTGCCACGGGCTCCTGCGCAGTCACGCCGGCCAACATTGCCGAAGCCATGGCCGACAACGCCGCCGCCAGCACGAACGCCGCAAGTGCGCCCGTCCAGCCGATCAACGCACCGCCGACGGCGGGGCCGCACGCAAATGCAACGGTGCGCGCCAATTCGATGCGGCCGTTTGCGCGCGCGAGCATCGCTGCCGGCACAAGCGACGGCACCAGCGCGGGCGCCGCCACACTGAACACCACCGTGCCGCATACCGCCACAAAGCCGAGCACGCCCAGCGCCGTCAGGTTCAACCGCCCGGCGATCAGCAGCCCCGCCACAACAAACAACGCCAGTGCGCGCACCGCCTCCGCGCCGGCCATCAATGCGCGCTTGGGCCAACGGTCCGCCAGCATGCCGATGGGAATGGCAAACAGCACGAAGGGCAGCGTGAGCGCCACTTGCAGCCAGCTCGCCGTGCTCGCGTCGGCATGCAGTGTGAGCACAGCAACCATCGGCATGGCCGCCAGCGCAATCTGCTCGGCAGACTGGGCGGCCAGGTTGGAACCAGCCAGCCGGTTGAAGCCCGGCGGCAGGCGGTCGACAGCAGGGACATGGGGATCGGACATCGCACACTCCTGAAAACGTACGCTCAGGGTAGGGATGACGATGTCTGCGTGCGCTCCGCTTCTTGCGGGCGAATTCCGGGCGTGACGCTGACTACAGGATGGGCGCGAATAGCTTGGCCACGTGCATGATCACGCGGCGCAGCGGGTGGGCGTGTTCGTATTCGTCGCGGCCGACGCGGGCGGCTTCGGCAAAATCGACTTCCAGCATCTGCGCGACGTCGTTGGCGAAGCGCGGGTCGGCGGTCATGATCATCAGCTCGAAGTTCAGGCGGAACGAGCGGTTGTCAAGGTTGGCGCTGCCCACGGCGGCGGCCTCATCGTCGATCAGCACGACCTTCTGGTGCAGGAAGCCGGGCAGGTAACGGTAGATCTTCACGCCCGCGCGGATCGCCTGATACGCATACAGCGACGACGCCAGGAACACCATGTGATGGTCCGGCCGCGACGGGATCAGGATGCGCACGTCCACCCCGCGCAGCACGGCGAGGCGCAGCGCAGCAAACACCGCTTCGTCCGGAATGAAGTACGGCGACGTGATCCACAGCCGCTTGCGCGCCGACTGAATGGCCTCCATGAAGAACAGCGAGCAGGTTTCCTGTTTGTCGGCCGGGCCGCTGGCGACCACCTGGCAGACCATGTCTTCTTCCGGCCGCAGTTCGGGCACGATCAGTTGCGGCACTTCGTGGGCAGCCCAATACCAGTCTTCGGCAAAGGTCAGCTGCAAGTCCATGACCGCGGCACCGACGATCTCGATATGCGTATCGCGCCACGGTGCAAGCGGCGGCTTTTCGCCCATGTATTCGTTGCCGACGTTGTGGCCGCCAACGTAAGCGCGCTCGCCGTCCACCACGACGAGTTTGCGGTGGTTGCGGAAGTTGAGCTGGAAGCGGTTGACGAACCCGGCGTGGGTAGAGAAGGGCTTGGCCAGCACGCCGCCTTCGACGAGCCGGTGCACATAGTGGCGGGGCAGCGCGTGGCAGCCGATGCTGTCGAAGAGAAAGTACACGCGCACCCCGGCACGCGCGCGGTCGAGCAGCAGTTCGGCCAGGCGGCGCCCGAGCGTGTCGTCATGCACGATGAAGAACTGCACGATCAGCACCCGGCGCGCCTGCTCAATGGCCGCAAAGATCGCATCGAAGGTTTCTGCGCCGTTGACAAGCAATCGCACGCGGTTGCGCGCCAGGCACGGTGTGCCGGTCAGGCGAGGCAACGCCTGCATGCAGGTGTGTTGCGGCGCGACCACGCTCGATTCATGGTCGCGCAGGCGGCGCCAGTCGTCGGAGAGGGTGATTTCTCGCAGGCGGGCGTTGTGAAAGCGGCGTGCATCCACATAGCCGGCAAAGGTGCTGCGCCCGAAGATCAGATAGGGGATCAGCGTGAATTCCGGCAGCGTGACCAGCGAGATGGCCCACGCGATGGCGCCCTGCGACGTACGCACGGTCAGCACGGCATGCATGGCAGCGAGCACGCCCACGCAGTGCACAAGAAAGAGGAAGGCGGCAAATGCCGTGGTGTTGGTCAGCATTGAGAGCGTCGGGGGAAACGGCACACCGTTGGCCATTTTGACACGGTCCAGGTGGCGTCGGACAAACACGGATATTGCCCTGGCGGATATCTCGCGTAGTCTGGCTGCGGCGTCCACGTCAGGCACGCCGCATGCTGGTGTGAAGTCAACGTCCTCTCGACCCGCCGTACCCAACCGACATTCGAACATGCAAGGGCACCCGAGGAACCTCCCGACCGCGTTTCTACGCGCGTGGCTTGCCTGGCTGGCCATCGCGCTGCTGACCGGCTGCGCAAGCCTGCCCGAGCATGTCGATCGGCCCGTGACGACGGCGCTGGCCAATGCCCAATCGGCCACCTCGCTGGGGCGCCTCGCACAGACCAATGCGCCGTCGGCCGATGTGTCCGGCTTCCGGCTGATCCCCTCGGGCGAAGAAGCCTATGCCACGCTGCTTACACTGGCCGACCGGGCCGAGCGTACGTTGGACCTGCAGTACTTCATCATCGCCAGCGACAACAGCGTGCGCGAACTGATGCGCCATGTGCGGGCCGCTGCCGACCGGGGCGTGCGCGTACGCATGCTGGTCGACGATCTGCACAGCGACGGGCGCGACCTGGCGTTCCTGAAGTTTTCGTCGCACAAGAACATCGACGTACGGCTGTTCAACCCGTTTCCTGGCGGCCGCATGTCGAACGTCACGCGGTACCTGAGCGGTGCGGCTGAGTTCCGCCGCGTCAATCGCCGCATGCACAACAAGGCCTTCATTGCCGACAACGCGCTGGCCGTGACGGGCGGGCGCAATCTGGGCGCCGAGTATTTCACCCAGAACGAGACCACCAACTTTGTCGACCTGGACGTGCTGGCCGCGGGGCCGGCGGTGCGCCAGTTGTCGTCGGCGTTCGATGCGTACTGGAACAGCGAATTTGCCTATCCGGTGCAGGCGTTGGCGCCCGAACCGAGCACGGCGCATCCGCCCGCGCAGAAAGACGGCAACTATCCCACACCCGTGACGATGCCGAACCGGCCGGAAGGGCCGCCCCAGCATATCGACGTGCCGACCCGGCCGATCGACATGGGTTCAGGCTCCGGTTCCGGCAAGGCCTCGCCTGACAAGACGATCTCGCAGCTCGAGCAGCGCCGCAACCGGACTGACCTCGCCAGCCCGGCGCCGGAGCAGCCCTTGCCGCTCAAACCTGCCCCGCGTGACTGGTTCCTCGCCGATCAGATTGCCCGTGGCCGGCTGCGCCTGGAGTGGGCGCCTGCGCAGGTCATCGTCGATCGTCCGGCCAAGGTGTCGGGGGATGAGGTGGAACCTGGCGGTGAGCGTCTCGCCCAGACGCTTCTGCGCCTGATTGACGAGGCCAAGCGCGAGGTGGTGCTCATCTCACCGTACTTCGTGCCGGGCAAGCGCGGCATCGAGGTGGCCAAGCGCCTGCAGGATCGCGGCGTGCGCCTGCGCGTGCTGACCAATTCGCTGGCGGCGACCGACGCGCCCATCGTGCATGTCGGCTATGCGAAATATCGCAGCGCGCTGATCGACGACGGTGTCGAGCTGTACGAACTGCGCCCGACGCTGGGCGATCGCCCCAGGATGATCGGCACGTTCCGTTCGTCGCAGGCCAGCCTGCACGTGAAATCGATCGTGGTGGACCGCAGCACGCTGTTTGTCGGCTCAATGAACATCGACCCGCGCTCGATCGGCCTGAATACGGAAACGGGGCTGATCATCCGCAGCCCGGTGTTGGCGGAGGCGGTGGCCAAGCTGTTCGACGACTCGGTGCGCGACAGCGCCTACCGGGTGACCAAGGACGACGGCCACCTGCGCTGGACCACGCATGAGAACGGCAAGGAGGTCGTGGTCGATCACGAGCCCGAAGTCGGCCTGGGCCGCCGGACGTGGATCCAGATGCTGGCGCCGTTTACGCCGGAAGAGCTTCTGTAGCGGCTCCAAAAGAAAAACGCCGCGAAGTGCGGCGTTTTGCAGCGTAGGCCAGGGCTCGCCCGGCCGTTGCTTCATTACATCTTCTGCTTGGTGTTGTCAGCAGCGTTTTCCAGCTTCTGGCCACCGGTCTGGATGTCCTTGCCCATGCCTGCCATCGTGTTGCAGCCAGCCAGAACGGCGCAGCCCAGGGCCAGCAGTGCGATCAGTTTCTTCATCTCGATCCCCTTGTGAGCCGTGCGGTATCCCGCACGATGTTCGCGTGATTGCCACCCCAACCGGTGGCGCAACCCGCATTTTAGTGCCACCCCGCGCACGTGGGGTGCGTCTGCCGCATCTTTTTTACCTTCTTGCATATCACTTGCGGCGCATCCCCGGCATTCGGGTGCTGGCCCTCTATTTCCGCCGCCGCCTGCCGTTAGCACCTTTGGGAGTGAACAGGGTGCCTGAAGAGGGGCGCGGGGAAACGATCTCCGCGCCACACGGGCCAACCATGCAGGGGAAAACACATGTGGAAGTGGATGGATACGAGCATTCGCACGCGGCTGACGTTCCTGGTCGCGGTATTTGCCGTGATGATTGCGGTGGTGGGTTTCGCCGGCATCACCACCGGCCGGGCCACCAATGAAGATCTGCGCGCGGTGTATCTGGAAGATGCCAAAGGCCTTGACCTGCTGGCCAAAGACACCATCAACCTGCTGTGGGCGCGCATCCACCTGACCAATTTCGATGCGGTCTCGTCGCCGGAAGAGCTCAAGAAGCTGCTGGCCGACGCGCACACCATGGTCAATTCGGCCAACGAGGCGTGGGCGCAGTTCATGAAGCTGCCGATTCCGGATGCGGACCGCGCCCAGCTGCAAGCCGCCGATGCCGCCCGCACCAAGTTCGTCAAGACCGCGCTGGAGCCGGCCATTGCCGCGCTGGAGCGCAGCGACCTCACCACGTATCGCGAGCTGAACACCAACCTGGTGCCGAAGCTGTTTGTCGACTACGACGCGGCGCTCGGGCCGCTGGTCGGGGCGCGCTTCAAGTACGGCCAGCAGCGCTTCGACCATTCCCAATCGCGCTATGCGATGAGCATCTGGATCTCGGGCGGCTTGCTGGCCGCTGCGCTGGTGCTGTCGGTGGTGGCGCGCGGCGTGCTCGGCCGCACGGTGGTGCGTCCGCTGGAACGCGCCATCCAGGTGTTCGAGCGCATGGCGTCGGGCGACCTCGCCACGCGCATGGAAGGCCAGACCGCCGCCGGCCGCCGCGACGAAACCGCACGGCTCATGCATGCGGTGTCGTCCATGCAAACGAGCCTGCAGCAGATCATCGGGCAGGTGCGTACGGGCTCGGATTCGATCGCCAGTGCCACCAAGCAGATTGCAGCCGGCAATGCCGACCTCTCGCAGCGCACGGAGCAACAGGCTTCGTCGCTGGAAGAAACCGCGTCGAGCATGGAGGAACTGACCAGCATCGTGAAGCAGAACGCCGACAACGCACGCCAGGCGAGCGCGCTCGCCGTCAACGCGTCGGACATCGCCGTCAAGGGCGGGGAAGTCGTGGGGCGCGTGGTGGACACGATGGCCGGCATCAACGAAAGCAGCCGCAAGATCGCCGACATCATCGGCGTGATCGAGGGCATTGCGTTTCAGACCAACATCCTGGCCTTGAATGCCGCAGTGGAAGCCGCACGCGCTGGCGAGCAGGGCCGGGGTTTTGCCGTCGTTGCCGGCGAGGTGCGCAGCCTCGCGCAGCGCAGCGCCACGGCCGCCAAGGAGATCAAGGAGTTGATCGGCGATTCGGTGGGCCGCGTGCAGAACGGTTCGACCCTGGTGGCCGAAGCCGGCACGGTGATCGACGAGGTCGTGGTAGCCGTGCGCCGCGTGACCGACATCATGGGCGAGATCAGCGCCGCGTCGGAAGAGCAGAGCAGCGGCATCGAGCAGGTCAACCAGGCCGTCACGCAGATGGATCAGGTGACGCAGCAGAATGCGGCGCTGGTCGAGCAAGCAGCCGCTGCGGCGGAATCGCTGGAAGAACAGGCTGAGGCGCTGCGCAGCGCGGTGGCGGTCTTCCGCGTCGAGCACGCATAAGCAGCACACGCGCAAGCACCTAAGCCCTTCCGCTTTGCAGCGGGAGGGCGTTTTTTTTTCACGGCAGCAGATCGCGCGCGCGCTCGGCGATCACGTCTTGCGTGTCGTCGATCCAGCGGGCCGGGAAGGGCTGCGAGAGCAGGTAGCCCTGGATGACGTCGCACCGGCAGGCACGCAGCGCATGGAGCTGCGCCGCCGTTTCCACGCGCGTGGCCGTGACGGGCACGCCCGCACCGTGGGCGGCAGTCACCAAGCGTTGCAGTGCCGCGTGGTCGCTCGCGTTGGTCACCGCGTTGACGATGGCCTGATCGAGCTTGACCTGGTCCGGCCGGAACGTTGCCAGGCAATCAAGGCTGTGCGCGGTGGCGCCAAAATCTTCCACAGCCACGCGTGCGCCACTGGCGTGCAGGGCGTCCACGGCCTTCTGCGCTGAGCCGTTGGCGCGGTGCAGCGTGTGTTCCGATATCTCGAAGACCAGCCGTGCGGTCGGCACCGCGTGTCGCGCGGCAATCTCGCGCACGACATCGCTCAATTGCGGATCAAGCAGCTGCGCCACCGACAAGTTGACGGCGGCATGCACGCCCGGCTGGTGCCGGCTGTTGCGCCCTGCACGCTGCGCTTCTTCGCGCACCAGCCCGGCCAGCATCTGCGCGGCGTTGTCGAGCACCCAGTGGCCCACCTCGCGAATGTCGCCGGTCTGCTCCAGGATCGGCAGAAAATCGGCTGGTGCCACGCCTCCCAGCTCGGGTGAAATCCAGCGCAGCAAGAATTCGTAGCCGACGATCCGTCCGTCGGTCAGGCTCAGCTGGGGTTGGAGGTTCAGGCTGAACTGGCGGCGGGCAAGCGCGTGGCGGAGTTGCGCGGCCAGGCGCGGGTGCTCGGCGACGGCGTCGTATCCGTCGGCATGGGCGACGTTGGGGCCCGTGCGTGGAGGCATGGCCGCCGGGGCGTACAGCGCTGGGCTGGGTTCGGCACCGTGCTGTACGCCATACAGCGCCCGGTCGGCCTGTTCAATCAGCCGTGCCGCATCGGCGGGCATGCCTTCGAAAAGCGTCATGCCGATGCTGCAAGAGCAGACCAGCTCGTAACCGTGTGTGATGAAAGGCCGCGTGAGCGCCGCGGAAATCCGCCGCGCGAGATCGTGCACGTCCTGTGCCGAGACGAAGTCTGCGCAGGCAACGGCAAAGGTCTCGGGGCCGATGCGCCCGACGATAGGGGCTGGGCCATCCGCAGGTGGCACGCTCAGCGCCTGAAGCCGCGATGCACATTCGACGATGACCTCTCGCGCGGCCAGCGGCCCGAGCGTGTTGGTCGCCTCGGCAAAATGGTCGAAGCCGATGAGCAGCAGCGCGCCGATTGCGTCCTGGCGAGCCGGTTGCGGCATGGCCGCCAGCAGCTGGACGAATCGTTCGCGGTCCGGCAATCCGGAGATGGGATCCAGACTCGATGGCGCGGCAGACCTTGCGCGGCTCATAAATGGGGATCGTCCTGCAAATGCCTTTAAAACGGAAATGCGTACGCTTGATGCACTGTCAATTGTAGAGCTTTGTCACAAGCCAGCCTGCGGCATCATAAGCCGAAAACCGGCCAGGGTGGCCGATCGCCGGCATGTTTTCGGGCGCTTCCGGCCCGTGTTTTTAACGTTTAGCGGTAATTAATTCTGATCAAAGCGGCGCGAATATCAGTCCTTCTGCCCGTTACACCATGCGCTGACCGCCCCACAGCAACTGCTCATAGATAAAGCACTGCAGCAGCATCTTCTGGGCGGCGACCAGTTCGATGAATTCCACGCCGTATTGATAGACATTGGGCAGGTCGGCCGGCTTTTCACTGCGCACGAGGGCGGCGGCCACCAGCTCGGAGTGGTAGTCGCGCGTTTTCACGCGGAAGCGCAGGCGGGCCGGCGCGCCACTGACTTCAAGCCGATGCGCAGAGCGGAACGACGCGCCCGTCGTGCTGATGTCGGAAATATGGATCATGCGCGGCGGGTCGCCGCTCACTAGCATCTTGCCCACCACGTTGGCGCGCACGCGCAGCGATTTGCGCAGCGTGCGGCTCTTGATCCGCCGCGGCGGCGACAACACGACGTATTCGAACGGGATGCGGCACACCGCCATCACCGTGCACTCGAAACTGGCAATGCCCTCGCCCGAGAAGGCGTGGACTTCCACGAGTTCGTCCTTGACCGGCATGACGGTGCGGCCGCTGTCGGTGGGCATGGTGATGAGCAGATGGCGTTGCGGGCTATAGCCCATCACGCGCGCGGCGCCCTTGGTCTGACCGGCACCCGCCGTCAGGCGCACAGTCAGCATGCCGCCGGGGCGCAGGCCCAGCAGCTCCATGGCGATCGTGCGTTCGCCGTCAGGGTCGTCGCCCATGTCCGGGAACATCGTGTTCGGGAACTGCGTGTTTGCAAACGCGGGCGCAGGCGCGGGCGTGCCGTCCGCCAGACGGTGCGGGCGGTGCAGCGTGCACAGCAGATCGATCTCTTCCGGCGAGTGGATGACGTCGCCTTTCGGGACGAGCAGCTGCCCGTCGGCGTCAAGCATCGGCCACGGCAGGGGGATCGCAAGCGGAATGTCGAGAGGTTGAAGTTCGAGCATGGCAATGGGGGCCCCACAGCCGCGCGGGGCCCCACGTTTCTATACGGCCAAATGTTGCACAACTTTAAGCGCACTTATTGATTGTGCAGGGACGGTGGCACGGGAGTTGCGGCCCGCCCGTCATGATCGAGCACAATGGCGGTTCCAACGTGGATGGGGTGAGCGCGCGCATGGCGTCTCGGCAGCATTTCTGGGCGGTGGTGGAGCAGTTTGCGCGCTATGTCGTCATCGGCGGCGGCGCAACGCTGGCGCACTATGTGGGGCTGTTCGGACTCGTGCAGGTGGGGGTGTCGCCGTGGCGGGCATCGGTGGCGGGCAGCGTGATCGGTGCCACGCTCAACTACTTCATCAGCCGGCAGGCCGTCTTCAACAGCACACGCGGGCACATCGGCGCGATGGTGCGCTTCGGTCTGGTGGCCTTCCTCGCCCTGGGATGCAATGCGACCATCATGGCCATCGGCCTCGGGATCGGCCTGTATTACCTGATCGCGCAGGTATTCGCCTCGGCCATCACGGCAGTCTTCAACTTTCTGGTGCACCGGTATTGGACGTTCCGTGACGCCGATGCCGTCGGCGCGCCGACGGAGCCGCAACCAGTCATCGTGCAGGAACGGCCCCCGCATAAGGGCCCGTGATGGGCCCTCCTGCGTCAATGCCGGCTTCCCACGCTCTGCAGGCCGGCAGCGGTTTCCGTGACGAACGCCACATCGCCGATACCATCGGCGGGCGGGACCGGGGCATCGTCACGCAGGCGTTCCACCACCAGGTGAACGTCGATGACGTCGGCCACGCCCGACGCCTCCAACGAGACGAGTGCTGCCAGCTGCGCAATCGCAAACGTATCCGCGAGCAGCGGTGTGTCGTCGTGGAGGTCGCCGACAACGCGTGCGGACGAGGTCTTTCCAGCGCGCGTGGAGTGCTGCGCGGTCTCACGTGCGCGATAGGCGAAGTAGGCGTCGGCAAAGTGCACGCGATGCGCATCGAATACCCGCACGGCGGCGGTGAGGGCATCGTCCACCCAGGCCGGGTCGACTGGCGCCGTGCCGGGCTCGGTGCCTTCGGGCAGGCCCGCAAGCTTGAGCGCATACCGATGTGTCTGCGTGCCGGGGGCGACAAAACTCAATTCCATACGACCTCCTACAACCGCGTGCGCTGGTGCCGCGGCTCGCCGTGTTTGAATTCGCCCCCCGAAGCGATATTGAAGAATAGTAACGGAGCTGTCCGATTGCGCGTTTCGTCCTTCCGGATGAGTTCAAGGGGCCTTGTCTTCACCTTAAGACATTCACAATGTGGAGATTGCCGCCCGGCCATGTGGCAAACGGTTGCGTTCGGGCAGTGCCTGTGCGACCTAACCGAACGGCTAGCTGCTTCGCAACGGGCGCCCGTGTACAGTTTTGTCCGATGTCCGGCGACGTCGGGCAGATGTCGACAATCGACGTCGACAAACGCAGACGGGAATGACGCGGGGCGCGTTTCCTTCGCGTCATTTCGCGCACGAGGGGACCGAAAGCGCGCTCGCGGTCCATGTCCCCTCGCGGGAAGGGATTGCCCCGTTAACTCGCGGCTTCTATAGTCCGCCTCGATTCGTGCGCTTGCAACGCACCAAGGTCTGTCATTGCCGGCCGTCAACTGGGCCGCACAGACCACGAGACCGGTTACGGGGATCACGCCAACCGCCACCGCGCGCGCCTGACGCAGCCATTGCGTCATGGACCCCGCGGCGCGATGGCCACCACATCAGCCACCCCCGGGACTGCCGCATTCGCGAAACAGCATCGCCATGCTTGAGGACCACCACTTGTACAAGGCTGCGATCGAACATTCGCCGATAGGAATCGGCCTGTGCGCGCCAGAGGGTCGCTTCCTCGACGTGAACCGTGCGCTGTGCGCGCTGACCGGTCACGAAGCACAGGCGCTGCGCACGCGCGATCTGTTCGACCTGTGCCACCCCGATCACACTGAACGCACCCGACATGGTGTCGAGTCGCTGCTCGCCGGCCAGCGCGATGCGCTGTCGATGGAGACGCGCCTGGTCCGCCAGGACGGCACAACCGTGTGGGTGCAGGCCGACGTGGCCGTTGCGCGCGACGACGGCAGCCAGCACCTTGTCGTGCAGATGCAGGATGTGACCGCGCGGCGCCTGGCGCTGGAATCGCTGCGCGCGTCGGAGCAACGGCTGGCCTATGTGCTGGACGGCGCGGGGCTGGGCACGTTCGACTGGTCGACGCGCGCGCGGCATGTGTCGTTCAACCGCCGGACGGCCGACATGCTCGGCTACGAGCCGGCGGATCTGCCCAACGATCCGGATGCATGGTTCGCCATGGTGCATCCGCAAGACGCAGCATTGAGCGCGCGGCGTATCTATCGCCATATGCGCGGCGATGCCGACAGCTTTGAAATCGAGCAGCGCATGCGCGCGCGCCATGGCCAATGGATCTGGGTGGCCGCCCGCGGGCGCGTGACGGAGCGCGATGCACGCGGCATGGCCACGCGCGTAAGCGGCACGCTGCTCGACGTGACGCAGCGGCGCACGGCGCTGGATCAGGCGCACCACCTCGCGCTGCATGATCCGCTGACGGACTTGCCGAATGCACGTTTGCTTCGCGATCGCCTGTTCGTCGCCATTCAGGCGGCGCGCCGCGCGCGCGGGCAGGTCGCCGTCGTGTTCATCGATCTCGATCGCTTCAAGCCGGTCAACGACGAGTATGGCCACGCGGTTGGCGATCTCGTCCTGAAGGCAACTGCCATGCGGTTGCGCAGCGGGCTGCGCGCCTCCGACACGGTGGCCCGCCTGGGCGGCGATGAATTTGTCGCCGTCCTCACGCACTGCGCCACGCGCGACGATGTGACGCAAACCGTGGAACGCCTGATCGAGCAATTGCAGACGCCGTTCCGTGTGGAGGGCCATGTGCTGTCGATGGGTGTGAGCGCCGGTGTGGCGCTGTATCCGACTGACGGGCGTGACGCGCAGACGCTCATCCGCAACGCCGACGCGGCGATGTATGAAGTCAAACGTGCCGGCGGCAACGGCGTGGGTTTCCATGCCTCGCTCAACTATGAGCGGCTGATGGGCATGCGATCGCGCAATCGCGATCTCGACGGCGAAGCCGACGCGCGCTGATCCGCTACCGCGCACCCAAACAAAACGGCCCGCCGCAAGGCAGGCCGTTTTTTTTTCTTCAAGCGTTGCAAACGCTCGAAACTCAGAACGTGTAACGCAAGTAGAGCTCGTTCAGATCCGTGCCCGGGTTCGGGCGCTTGATCGACGCGTTCGACAGGTGTTCGAAGCGGTAGCCCATCTGGAATTGCTGCTTGCTGCCGAAGGACACGCCCACGCCGATCATGTCGGAGAACTGGAAGGCCGTGCTGAAGTTGTGCTCATCCGACGTGCGGGTGTGCGAGAGCAGGCGCGGGCCGATGCCGGCTTCAATGAACGGCACCCATGAGCCCCCGCGCTTTTCGATGCGGAACAGCGGCGTCACGCCGAATTCGGTCAGGTTCTGGCGGTTGGTGCCCTTGGTCGAGCGCCATTGGCCCAGCGCCACTTCCCAATCCAGGTTCACGAACCAGCCTTGCGGGTTGCCCCAGTGGAAGCCCGAATCGAAATCCAGATCGACGCCGTACTTCTCGATGCCGTGGCTGTTGTCACGGCCGTAGATGACGCGCACGGAAGGGTCAGCCTGCGCAGGCAGGGCGGCGAACAGCGTGGCGGCGCCCAGGGCGGTGGCCAGCAACTTGGCGGAGCGGGGAAGCGCGGATCGGATCATCAGAGAGAGCGGAATCAGTTGAACGGCGCGCGTGAATCGGGGCAACTGCGTCGGCAACCACGCGCGCGGCGGACATGGTGGCAGGCAAACGGACGGTCGGGATCGCACCGGGGCGGGCTTGCAAGGCATCGGACGACGCAATTTGCGCGCCTGCTGCTGCACCCGCCCGCCCACATGATCGGGACGGTCCGGAACAAATTCCGACGATTATAGGGGGAACTATCCGACTGCGTGCGTGCTTACGCACAAGGGGACATTGCCGGCGGCGAAACGTCGTCGGCCACCGGCAATGCCAGAAGGGTTATTGGGCGGCCGGGGCGGAAGCGGGCTGCAGCGCCGCCTGGCCGACCACCGGCACTTCGCCGTGCCAGCCGCCGCCCAGCGCCTTCACCAGCAGCACCGCCGCCGAATACTGCTTGCCTTGCAGCGTGAGCAGCGTGCGCTCGGCACTGTAGGCCGTGGCTTGTGCCGTGATGACTTCCAGGAAGCTCACCGTGCCGGCGCGATACCGGTTCAGGTTGAGCTGCGCGGCTTCCTGTGCGGCCTTGACGGCGTCGGCCTGTACCGCAAATTCCTGCGTCTGCCAGCGCAGCGCGGCAAGGTTGTCTTCAACATCCTGGAACGCGCCGAGCACGGTCTGCCGGTACGTTGCGACAGACGCATCGTAGGCAGCGCCGGCCTTGTCGACAGCGGCTGCACGCGCGCCGCCATCGAACAGCGTGGCCGCCAGCGTCGGGCCGATCGACCAGACGCGGCTCGGTAGCGTTGCCAAGCGTGTAAGCGTGTTGGCCGCCAAGCCGGCCGATGCCCCCAGCGTGAGCGTGGGGAAGTACGCGGCCTTGGCCACGCCGATCTGTGCGTTGGCGGCAGCCATGCGGCGCTCGGCGGCGGCAATGTCGGGGCGCCGCTCCAGCACGGCCGATGGCACTTCCAGCGGAATGGCGGGCAGTGCCGGCAAGTCGGCCACGCTGGCAGCGGTGGCCGGCGCCAGTGAAAAGTCCGCAGGCGGTTTGCCGATCAGCACCGCAATGGCGTGCTCGAGTTGTGCGCGGGTGACTTCCGTATCCAGCAGCAGCGCCTGGGACTGCTTGAGCTGCGTCTGCGCGGTCAGCACATCCGAGCGCTGCGCCACGCCCACGGCGTACTGGTTTTGCGTGAGCTTCAGGAAGCGCTCGTAGTCCGCAACGGTGCGCTGCAAGACGGCCTTCTGGGTATCCGTGACACGCAATTGAAAATAGTTCTGCGCAAGCGTCGCCTGGGCGGACAGCAAAGCGGACGATAAATCGCCTGCGCTGGCTTGCGCGCTGGCCTTGTTCGACTCCACCGATCGGCGGATGCGGCCCCACAGGTCGAGTTCCCAACTGGCGTTGAGCGACAGGCTCTGCGAATTCAGCAGGCTCGGGTTGCCGGTCGACAGGCTGCCGTCCGGATTGACCGACGTGCGCACGGAACGGCTGCGCGTGGCGGACGCACTGGCACCCAGCGTCGGGAAGAACGAAGCCTGCGCGGATTGCACCAGCGCCTGGGCCTGGCGGTACTGCGCCTCGGCCACCAGGATGTTCTGGTTGGCGGCCGCGACTTGTTCCTCCAGCGCATTCAACTGCGGGTCGTTGAAGATCTCCCACCACTTGCCGCGGGCGATGGCGTCGCTCGGGTCGGCGATTTTCCAGTCGCCGGCTTCCTTGTATTGCTGCGGCACTTCGGCGTCGGGCCGCTTGTAGTCGGGCCCGACCGCGCAGGCCGAGACGAGCGCGCACGCGGCCAGCGCGAGCAACGAGATGCGAAGGGCTTGGGTGCCTCTTGTCATGTTCAGCTTCCTTGCGAATCCAATGCGGGCAGCGGTGCGTCTTTGCTGCGGCCGGCGCGACGCAGGCGCAGCCGGTCGAGCGCCAGGTAGACCACCGGCGTGGTGTAGAGCGTGAGGATCTGGCTGACCAGCAGCCCCCCGACGATGGAGATGCCCAGCGGCGTGCGCAGCTCCGCGCCGTCCCCGTGGCCGAGCGCCAGGGGCAGGGCGCCCAGCAGCGCGGCCATCGTCGTCATCAGGATCGGCCGGAAGCGCAGCACGCAGGCGTGGAAGATCGCATCTGCGGGGCTCATGCCCTGGCTGCGCTCAGCCTCGAGCGCGAAGTCGATCATCATGATGGCGTTCTTCTTGACGATGCCGATCAGCAGAATCACGCCGATCAGCGCGATGATCGAGAAATCCGTGTCCGTGATGATCAGCGCCAGCAGCGCCCCCACACCGGCCGAGGGCAGCGTCGAGAGAATCGTGATGGGATGCACGTAGCTCTCGTACAGCACGCCCAGCACGATGTAGATGGTGATGAGCGCAAACAGGATCAGCACGGGCTGGCTGGAGAGCGAATCCTGGAACGCCTTGGCGGTGCCCTGGAAACTGCCGTGCACGGAGGACGGCACGCCGATGCGGTTCATCGCATCCTGGATGTCCTGCGTGGCACCCGACAGCGATGCCCCCGGCGCGAGGTTGAACGAGATGGTGCTGGCCGCAAACTGCCCCTGGTGATTGACGGCCAGCGCCGTGTTGGTGGGCTCGTAATGCGAGAAGGTCGACAGCGGCACCTGCGCACCCGTCGACGTGATGATGTAGATGTCGCGCAGGCCGTCGGGGTTCTGCCAGTACTGCGGCGCCGCTTCCATCACAACACGGTATTGGTTGAGCGGGTTGTAGATGGTCGATACCTGGCGCTGCCCGAACGCGTTGTTCAGGGCGTTGTCGACATCGCTCGGGTTGATGCCGAGCGATTTGGCCTTGTCGCGGTCGATGACGAGTGATGTCTGCAGGCCCTTGTCCTGCGTATCGGTGTTGACGTCCGTCAGCGACTTCACCTGCGTGAGCGCCTGCTTGATCTTCGGATCCCACGCGCGCAGCTCGTTCAGGTCGTCGGCCTGCAGCGTGTATTGGTACTGCGCGTTGCTGGCCCGACCGCCCACCCGGATGTCCTGTACCGATTGCAGGAACAGGCTGGCGCCCGGCTCACGCGCGAGCTTGCCGCGCAGCCGGTTGATGATCTGGTCGGCCGACATCTTGCGCTCGGCCAGCGGCTTGAGCTGAATGAACATCTGCCCGGTATTGCGCTGGCTGCCCCCCGTAAAGCCCACCACGTTCTCCACCGCCGGGTCTTGCCGAACGATGGTGATGAAGTCGGTCAACTTGGTGCGCATCGCCTGGAAGGAGATCGACTGGTCCGCCTGGATGAAGCCGATCACCCGGCCGGTATCCTGCTGCGGGAAGAACCCCTTCGGCACGATGATGTACAGGTAGACGTTCAGGCACACCGTGGCCAACAGGATCAGCAGCGTGAGCCAGCTGTGCCGCAGCGCCCACGCCAGCGAGTTGCGGTAGAGGTCGAGCAGGAAGGTGAAGAAGCCTTCGGTCTTGCGATGGAACCAGCCGTGTTCTTCCTCGGCGGCGGGCTTGAGCAAGCGTGCGCACATCATCGGCGTAGTCGTCAGCGATACCACCAGCGACACCAGGATGGCCACCGACAGCGTCACCGCAAACTCACGGAACAGCCGGCCGACGATGCCGCCCATCATCAGCAGCGGAATGAACACGGCAATCAGCGAAAGACTCATCGACACCACGGTGAAACCGACTTCGCGCGCGCCCTTGAGCGCAGCCTGCATGGGCCGCATGCCGTTTTCGATGTGGCGCGAGACGTTTTCCAGCACGACGATGGCATCGTCCACGACAAAGCCCGTCGCCACGGTCAGCGCCATCAGCGAAAGGTTGTCGAGGCTGTAACCGCACAGGTACATCACCCCGAATGTGCCGATGAGCGAGACCGGTACGGCCACGCTGGGAATGAGCGTCGCCCGCACGTTGCGCAGGAACAGGAACACCACCATGATCACCAGCGCGATCGACAGCACCAGCGTGCGCTCCACATCCTTGAGCGAGGCGCGGATGGTGGGCGTGCGGTCCATCATCACATCGAGGTTGATCTGCGCGGGAATGGTGTTGCGCAGGTACGGCAGGATGTCGTTGATGCGGTCGACCGTGTCGATGATGTTGGCGCCCGGCTGCCGGCTGATGATGAGCAGCACCGAAGGTTTGCCGTTGGCCGAGCCGTAGTTGCGGATGTCCTGCACGCTGTCAGTCACCTCGGCCACGTCGGCCAGCCGCACCGGCGAGCCATTGCGCCAGGCGATGATGAGCGATTGGTATTCGACGGCCTTCTTGGCCTGGTCGTTGGCGTAGATGGTCCAGACGCGGTCGCCGGATTCCAGCATGCCCTTGGGCTTGTTGGCGTTGGTGCTGGTGATGACGGTGCGCACGGTCTCCATCGAGATGCCGTACTTGTTCAGCGCCATCGGGTTCAGCTCGACCCGCACCGCCGGCAGCGACGCACCACCGATGGTGACCTGGCCCACGCCGTTGATCTGTGACAGCTTCTGCGCAAGGATGGTCGACGCGGCGTCGTACAGCTCGCCGCGCGACTTGGTGTCGGACGTCAGCCCGACGATCATGATCGGCGCGTCGGCCGGGTTGACCTTGCGATAGGTCGGGTTGCTCGGCAGGCCAGACGGCAGCAGGCTGCGTGAAGCATTGATGGCCGCCTGCACATCGCGCGCCGCGCCGTCGATGTCGCGCGACAGATCGAACTGCAGCGTGATCCGCGACGAACCGAGCGAGCTGGACGAGGTCATCTCGGTAATGCCCGCGATGCGGCCGAGCGAGCGCTCCAGCGGCGTCGCGACGGTGGCCGCCATGGTCTCTGGGCTGGCACCCGGCAGCGATGCGCTGACCGAGATTGTCGGAAAGTCCACCTGCGGCAGCGGCGACACCGGCAGCAGGCGGAACGCTGCGATACCGGCCAGCGCCACACCGATGGTCAGCAGCGCCGTGGCAACCGGCCGTGCGATGAAAGTGGCGGACAGGTTCATCGCGGCCCGCCAGACTCGTTGGCACCAGCCGTACCGTGGCGTCGGGCGGCACGGCGCGCGCGCCAGTCGCGCATGCGTGCGCCAAGGTTGTCGAAGGCCAGATAGATGACCGGCGTGGTGAACAGCGTCAGCACCTGGCTGACCAGCAGGCCGCCCACCATCGTGATGCCCAGCGGCTGACGCAGCTCGGAGCCCACGCCGGTGCCGAGCATCAGGGGCAGGGCGCCCAGCAGGGCGGCCATGGTTGTCATCAGAATCGGGCGGAAGCGTAGCAGACACGCCTGGTAGATGGCATCGCGCGGGGCCATGCCCTGCTCGCGCTCGGCCTCGAGCGCGAAGTCGATCATCATGATCGCGTTCTTCTTGACGATGCCGATCAGCAGGATGATCCCGATGATGGCAATGATCCCCATGTCCTTGCCCGACACCAGCAACGACAGCAGGGCGCCCACGCCGGCCGACGGCAGCGTCGACAGGATCGTCACCGGGTGGATCGTGCTCTCGTACAGCACGCCCAGCACGATGTACATCGTGATGATGGCCGCAAGGATCAGCCACAGCTGGTTCGACAGCGAAGCGCGGAACGCCAGGGCCGCGCCCTGGAAACTCGTCTGCATGCTGGCCGGCAAGCCGATTTCCTCTTCCACCGCATTGATGGTGTCGACCGCGGCGCCCAGCGATGCACGCGGCGCCAGGTTGAACGAAATGGTCGCCGCCGGGAATTGGCCCTGATGGTTCACCACGAGCGAGCCGGGCTGCTCCACCACCGTGGCAAACGCGCCCAACGGAATCTGCTGGCCGCTGCTCGATGCCACGTGCAGGTCATACAGCGATTGCGGCCCCAGCTGCATCTTCGGGTCGGTTTCCAGCACCACGCGGTATTGGTTCGATTGCGTGAAGATCGTCGACACCAGGCGTTGGCCATAGGCGCTGTACAGCGCGCTGTCGACAGCCGCCATCGTGATGCCGTACACCGCCGCCTTGTCGCGGTCGACCTGCACGTAGGCGCGCAAGCCGTTGTCCTGCAGGTCGCTGGCCACATCGCGCAGCTCGTGGGTCTGCTGCAGGCGTTCAACGAGTTTCGGCACCCACTTCGAAAGATTGTTCGGGTCCGGGTCTTCCACGGTGAACTGGTACTGCGTGCGGCTGACGCGGTCTTCAATCGTCAGATCCTGTACCGGCTGCATGTACAGCTGGATACCAGCCACCTTGGCCAGTTCGGGTTGCAGGCGCTGGATGATCTCGGTGGCGTCGGCGTCGCGCTCATCCTTCGGCTTGAGGTTGATGAGCATGCGGCCGCTGTTGAGCGTGGTGTTCACCCCATCCACGCCGATGAACGACGACAGGCTCTCGACCGCCGGGTCCTTAAGCACGACTTCGGCCAGCTTCTGCTGCCGCTCGGCCATGGCCGAGAACGAGATCGACTGCGACGCATCCGAAATGCCCTGGATGACGCCCGTGTCCTGCACCGGGAAGAAGCCTTTGGGCACCACCACATACAGCAGCCCCGTCAGCACCAGCGTGCCGATGGCCACCAGCAACGTCGTCTTCTGCCGGTCAAGCACCCATTGCAGCATGCGGCCGTACCGCGCGATGACGTTGTCGAAAAACGCGCCCGCAGCGTGATAGAAGCGCGATTGCTCAGCTTCGGGAATGTGCTTGAGCAGACGCGCGCACATCATCGGCGTGAGCGTGAGCGACACCACGGCCGAGATCAGGATCGACACCGCCAGCGTGATGGCGAACTCGCGGAACAGCCGCCCCACCACATCGCCCATGAACAGCAGCGGAATCAGCACCGCGATGAGCGAGAAGGTGAGCGAGATGATCGTGAAGCCGATCTGCTTGGAGCCCTTGAGCGCGGCTTCCATCGGCGGGTCGCCGTCTTCGATGTAGCGGGCGATGTTTTCGATCATCACGATGGCATCGTCCACCACGAAGCCGGTAGCGATGGTCAACGCCATCAGCGTGAGGTTGTTGATCGAAAAACCTGCCAGATACATCACGCCGAATGTGCCGACCAGCGACAACGGCACCGCCACCGCCGGAATGACCGTGGCCGGCACGTTGCGCAAGAACAGGAAGATCACCATCACGACCAGCGCCACGGCGAGCATCAGCTCGAACTGCACATCCGATACCGAGGCGCGGATGGTCGTGGTGCGGTCGGTCAGCAGCGACACTTCCACGTTGCCGGGCAGCGTGTCCTTGAGCTGCGGCAGCAAGGCCTTGGCACGGTTGACCACTTCGATCACGTTGGCGCCCGGCTGGCGCTGCACGTTCAGGATGATGGCGGGTGTGGTGTTGGACCACGCGGCCAGCTTGCTGTTTTCGGCGCCATCAACGATCTGCGCCACATCGGTCAGGCGGATGGGCGCGCCGTTCTTGTAGGCGACGATCATCTTGCCGTACTCAGCGGCCGACTTGAGCTGGTCGTTGGCGTCGATGGTGGAGGCGCGCGCCGGGCCGTCGAAGCTGCCCTTGGCCCCATTGACGTTGGCCGTGCCGATGGCGGTACGGATGTCGTCAATCGACAACCCCAGCGCCGCCAACGCCGACGTATTCGCCTGGATGCGCACAGCCGGCCGCTGTCCGCCGCTGATGCTCACCAAGCCGATGCCTGGCAACTGCGACAGCTTCTGCGCGATGCGCGTGTCGACCAAGTCTTCCAGCTTGGGCAGCGGCATCGTGTTGGAGGTGATCGCCAGCGTGAGGATCGGCGCGTCGGCCGGATTCACCTTGCTGTAGATCGGCGGCATCGGCAGGTCGTTCGGCAGCAGGTTGCCGGCCGCGTTGATGGCCGCCTGCACTTCCTGCTCGGCAATGTCGAGCGAGAGCGACAGATCGAACTGCAGCGTGATGACCGAGGCGCCGCCCGAGCTGGACGACGTCATCTGCTTGAGGCCCGGCATCTGCCCGAACTGGCGTTCGAGCGGCGCCGTGATGGACGACGTCATCACGTCGGGGCTGGCACCCGGGTACAGCGTCGTAACCTGGATGGTCGGGTAGTCGACTTCGGGCAGCGCAGAGAGCGGCAGCATCCGGTACGCCACCAGGCCCGAGAGCAGGATGGCGACCATCAACAGCGTGGTCGCCACGGGCCGGAGGATGAAGATTCGGGAGGGATTCATGCCAGCTCGGAACAGAAGACTTCGTCAGGCGCGTGCACGCAATGCACGACTCAGGGCTTACGGTTTGGCAGCCGGGGCGCTCGCCGCGGGTGCCGAAGCGCCTCCCTGGCCCCGGCGATGACGCCCGCCCTGATGGGCCTGGCCGGCGGCGGGGGCACTTGCGGCGGCACCCGGCTGGATCACCTCAACCGGCGAGCCGTCGCGCAGCTTGTCGGCGCCGTCAATCACCACGCGCTCGCCGGGCTGCAGGCCTTGCGCCACCGACACGCGCTCACCTTCGGTCACGCCCAGCTTGACCACGCGCAGCGCCACCTTGTTGTCGTCGCCGACCACGTAGACGAAGGTGCCCTGCGTGCCGCGCTGGATGGCGGCGCCTGGCACGATCACCACGTCGCGCAGCGTATCCACTCGCATGCGAACGTTCACGAACTGGTTGGGGAACAGCATCGCGTTCTGGTTCGGGAACTGCGCACGCAGCTTGACCGTGCCGGTGGTGTTGTCGATGGTGTTGTCCACTGTCATGAGCACGCCGCGCGCGAGCTGCGTGGTCTGGCTGCGGTCCCATGCTTCCACCGGCAGCTTGTCGCCGGACTGCAGGCGCGGCATGACTTTGGGCAGGCTGTCTTCGGGAATCGAATAGATGACCGTGATCGGGTCGATCTGCGTGATGACGACGATGCCGTTGGTGTCGGACGCATGCACGATGTTGCCCGGATCGACCTGGCGCAGGCCCACCCGGCCCGACACCGGCGCCGTGATGCGCGTATAGGAAAGCTGCACGCGCGCGTTGTCGACGTTGCCCTGGTCCAGCTTGACCGTGCCGTCGTATTGGCGCACGAGCGCGGCCTGCGTATCCACCTGCTGCTTTGAGATCGAATCCTGCGAAAGCAGCGTCTGATAGCGCTGCAGGTCGAGCTTCGCGTTCTGCAGCAGCGCCTGATCGCGCGCCAGCTGACCTTCCGCCTGCGCGAGCTGCGCTTGATAGGTGCGCGGGTCGATCTCGGCCAGCAGGTCGCCGGCCTTGATGGTCTGGCCCTCGGTAAACGCCAGGCGCACGAGCTGGCCGTCCACGCGCGTCTTGACCGTCACGTTGTTGACCGGCGTGACATTGCCCAGCGCCGACAGCACCACGTTGATGTCGCCCTTGACGGCCGTGCCGACCATTACCGGCATCGGCTTGTTGGCCATGGCGGCGCCGCGGCCGCCTGGCCCCCCCCGCCCACCTGGCCCACCTGGACCGCCCGCGTTGCGATACTTCGCGTGATAGACCGCATAGCCGATCAACACCAGGATGACGATCACCACCCAGATACCCCAGCGACGCCGCTTGCCGCCTTCACGCGGGGGCGGCAGCAGCGTCGAAGACACCTCGTGGGGCGTCTCTGCACCGTCGTGCGTACGGCGACCGGCGTCATCAAACTGACCGGGCTTCTGGTCCTTGGGATCGGACATGTTGGCGTTCCTGTTCTTGGCAATATGGGGACGAGCGCACATGATAGCGGGCGCCCGTGCCAGTCAGACCGCAGCTTAAAGGCAACGTCTTTGCGCAGAATTAGTCGCGCTGCGGGTTCTATTACGGCAGATTACAAACCCATTGCGGTGTTACCGGGCGAAACAATATGGTGAAAGTGCGCGCGATTCATGGTGGCCACAGTCGCTATCATGAGCACACCTTCCTGCGTCTACCAGACACTCCACCAGACAGATGAGCGGCACCAAGATCCTGGTCGTCGATGACGACGTCGAACTGCGCGACCTCCTGCGCGAATACCTGACCCAGCAGGGCTTTGCCGTTTCCGTGCTGCACGACGGCGACGGGCTGGCTGCCCGGCTTGAGCGCGAGCGCCCGGCGCTTGTGGTGCTCGACCTGATGATGCCCAAGGTGGACGGGCTGTCCGCCCTGCGGGACCTGCGCGCCCGCAACGACGACGTGCCGGTCATCCTGCTCACCGCCCGCAGCGACGAGATCGATCGCATCATCGGCCTGGAAATCGGCGCCGACGACTATCTCGGCAAGCCGTTCTCGCCGCGGGAACTGCTCGCCCGTATCAATGCCGTGCTGCGCCGGCGCCTGGCCGTGCCGGCCTCGGCGCCGGAAGACCGCGACAGCTTCAGCTTCGGCCCGTTCAAGCTCAATTTCCGCATGCGTACGCTGTTTCGCGGCGACAGCGCGCTTTCCATCAGCGATACCGAATTCGCGCTGCTCAAGTTGCTGATCGGGCATGCCATGCAGGTGCTCACGCGTGAGCACATCGTCGAGTTGATGTACGGGCCGGGCAGCGGCGTGTCGGACCGCGGCATCGACGTGCAGATCTGGCGCCTGCGTCGCGTGCTGGAAGAAGACGCGCAGCGCCCGCGCTATATCCAGACCGTACGCGGCCGCGGCTACACCTTCGTGCCGGACGAGCGGGAAGAAGTCAATGAAGTTCAAGGCTAGATTCGACACGCTGTTCGGCCGGCTGGCGGTGCTGATCGTGGTGGTGCTCGTGCTCAGCCATTTTTCGTGGCTGGGCGTGCTGCGCGCGGAGCGGCGCGAGCGGCAGTTCCAGGCGTCGGTAGACCAGATGGCGTTCCAGCTGCAGGCGTTTCAGGCAGCGATGGATGGGCATCTGCGCGTGAAGCTGCCTGATCTCGTGACCGAAACCGATGAACCGCCTGCAGGCGACGCTTCGTCGGCATCCGATAAGTCTGCGGAACTGGTGCGTCAGCTTGCGCGCCGCTTGCCTTCCGACACGCAGCTGCGGCTGGAAGCGGGCCCCACGCCGCGCGTGTTCGTGCGCTTTCCGCAGCGCAACAAGTGGATCGCCATGCCGCTGGTGTGGGTGCATGCGCCGCCCACCATTTCCGCCGTGGTGCCGGGCGTGATGGTGGTGCTGGCGATTGCGATTGCGTTTTCGCTCTTCGCGGCGTGGCAGATCCAACGCCCCGTGCGCGAGCTGGCCGATGCAGCCGGTGCGCTGGCCCGCCGTCGATACGTGCCCCCGCTCAAGGAGCGCGGCCCCTACGAGCTTCGCCAGCTGACCGAGCAGTTCAACCATATGGCGGCAGACCTGTCGGCCGCCGACGAAGAGCGCAACACCATGCTTGCCGGCATTGCGCATGACCTGAAGACGCCGCTGTCACGCCTGCGCCTGCGCGCCGAAATGCTGGCCGACCAGAAAGCCGGCGCCGGTATCGAACGCGATGTCGAGTCCATGTCGGCCATCGTCGAGCAGTTTCTTGCCTATGCCCAAAGCGGCGACAGCGAGGCGCGCGAGGTGTCGGTCGACCGCCATCTGCGCGGCCTGGTGCAGCCGTTTGCCGAGCAGGGCAAGCATGTCGCGCTCGATCTGCATGCGGGGGACCGCTTCCGCCTCAAGCCGACGCATCTGGAGCGCATCGTCGTCAATCTGCTCGACAACGCGTTCGCGTATGGCGCGGAGCCCGTCAACGTGCGCACCGCCGTGGACGATGCCAGCTACACGCTGACGGTGGAAGATCACGGCGCCGGCATCCCCGCGGCCGACTTCGACCGCGTCATGCGGCCCTTTGTGCGCCTGGACCCGGCGCGGGGCGGCAACGCGCACTGCGGGCTGGGCCTGGCGATCGTCGATCGGCTGGTGCGTCATCTTGGCGGCGACCTCGCGGTCGGACCGACGGCGGCGGATGCGTCCGCGCCCGGTTTTCGCATCACCATGCGGTTTCCGGTGTCGACTGCGGCGGCTTGATCGCCCGATCGTCCATTCGTCCAATCGCCCGACTGACATATGGGCACGCGGTTGCGTAAGCTATCCTAGGCGAGGCAAGCACGCTTGTTGCGTGCGCTCACCAGAACTCCGGGAGGAAACGCATGGATCGCGCTGTCTGTCTCGTCAAGGATGCTGGCCAGGCCCGCATGACCGCTGCCGTTGCCGCATGTGTGCTGGCGATGGGTCTGGCGGGTTGCTCGTCGCCGATGCCTCCGTGGGAGCCGCCGCGCACGATCATCCAACCCGCGCCGCCGCCCCCGCCGGCCCCCGCACCTGCACCTGCCACGACGCTGCCGCCTTCACCTGCCATGCAGGCGGTGCCCACTCCGCCGCCGACCTACACCGCACCGCCTGCTGCTGACACCGAACCGCCGCGCGCAACGCCCGGCATGGCGAATCCGGCATCCACGTATTGCCTGCAGCGCGGCGGTCAACTTGAGTTTTCCACGCGTGCCAACGGTGCCGATATGGGAATCTGCGTGAGCCCTGGCGGCGATGAATGTGAGGAATGGGCGTTCCTACGCGGCAGTTGTACGTGGTAAGCGCCGGCAGTCGCTGCAGGTAACAAAAAGGGCCGCAGACGTTGCGGCCCTTCCTGTTTGGAGGTTGCGGCTAGTTTGGAGAGGCTTACCGCCGCGCCACCACCACCTTGTCGGCGGATTCGGCCACGAGCCGCATCGGCACGCCAGCGGCTTGCAGGTTCTGCCATGTCGTGCGGCGCATGAAGGCGTAGGCGGGCGGCCCGTCGATCCAGCGGCGGATCCATTCGTCAGTGGTGGCAACGACCTTGCTTGGTTCAAGCCCGGCGCCCATTTCGAGTTCGTCAAAGCCTGACACCAGTGTCATCGGCCGCCCGAGGTAATAGATGGCTGTCTGGTCCAGCCACTCGACCGAGTAAAAGGGCGTTTCGGGCGGAATCGGGCCCGTCGCATTCAGCGTCTTTTCGATGAGATCGCGGGCAGACAATGCATCGCGGAAGATTTCGCTGGCGTTGAGCACGCGGTCCCAGCAGAACAGGGCGGAAATCGACAGCACGATCACGGCGACGGTGCGCCGCTGCCAGCGCAAGGCTGCGAGCGCGACCAACGTGCCGACGGCCAGCATGACCATCACTTCGCGCAGTGCCGGCATGGCCAGCGCCACCTGTTCGGCGGGCATCTTTGCGCCGGCCTTGGCGCCGATCGTCGGCACGGCAAACCACAGCCCAATGGCGATCAGCAGATTGACACCCAGCGACCACGCCACGGCGCGCGTCGGCATTTTTTCCAGCGCCAGCGCCAGCACAATGGCCAGCGCGGGGAAGGCGGGCACGATGTAGCCGGGCAGCTTCGAGCTGGAGGCTGAGAAGAACAGGAAGATCATCCCCGCCCAGGCAATCGACCAGCGCATCAGGTCAAACTGCCGCGTGCCGACAAAGAGATCAGCCACGCGGCCCAGGCGCCGGCCGATGGCCGCAAACAGCAGCGGCGTCCACGGCAGCAACCCGGCCGCGCCTACCGCGATGAAGTACCACCACTTGCCGCTGCGATGGTGCTCGTTGGTGAGGAAGCGCTGAAAATGCTCGTGGATGAAGAAGAAGTTGAAGAACTCGGGATTGCGCTGCTGCACGATCACGAACCACGGCGCCGTGGCGATCAGGTACAGCGCCAGGCCCGGCAGCCAATGCATGCGGCGGATCAGCGCCCAGTCGCGCGTCATCAGCAGATAGGCCACGCCGATCAGGCCGGGCACGACCAGCCCGATCAGTCCTTTGGTCAGGGTTGCACCGGCCAGCGCCAGCCAGACCACCAGCATCCAGCCGAGCCGTCCGCCACGCGATGCGCCCGACCGCTGCGCCAGTGCAAAGCCGCACGCACCGACGGTCAGGAAAAAGCCCACGCCCATGTCGAGCGTGATGACCTGCCCGAACAGCAGATACAGCAGCGACGAGGCCAAAATCGCTGCGCCCGTCGCCGCCGTGCGCCCGCCGCGATAGACGGCCAGCGTCCATGCCGTCATCAGGATTCCGCCCAGGCCGAACAGCACCGGCCACAGGCGTGCACCCCAGGCGTTGACCCCGAATGCCTCGAACGTGGCGGCGGTCGTCCAGTACTGCAGGGGCGGCTTTTCGAAATATTTCAGATCGTTCAGACGCGGCGTCACCCAGTCGCCGGAGGCCACCATCTCGCGGGGGATTTCTGCATAGCGACCTTCATCGGGCCGGAACAGGGTGGAGCGCTGGAAGAGGTCGTCCGTCCACAGCGCGAGGAACACGCCGATGAGCGCGACAACGATCAACGCCATCCACGGCGAGCGGCGGGAAGAAACAAGGCGGGATTCCATGCGTGGGATGAACTTCGCGGGCACGGTCGGAAAGGGTAGGATTCTAGTCGATGCCGGATTAGCGGATGGTTAGCCTGGCCAAATGTCTATGATCCTTCCCGGTACTGCGCATGAGCAAGGCCAAGCTCGACACCTACCTCAACGACCGTCTCGACTGGAATTTGCTGCGCACGTTCCTTGCTATCGCGCGGGAACGCAGCATCAGCCGTGCCGCCACGCGCCTTCACCTGACGCAGCCGGCGGTAAGCCAGGCGCTCAAGCGGCTTGAAGATCAGCTCGGCCTGCAATTGATCGACCGCCAGGCCAATCCCATTGAAGTCACGCGGGCGGGTGAGGAGGTCCGGCTGATTGCCGAGGAGGTCTACGGCACCATTTCGCGCCTGTCGCAAGCCAGTGGCGAAGGCGGGCACGAGATTGCCGGCATGGTGCGCGTGGCCATCGTCAGCGGGCTGGACTTTCCGGAGTACGACGCGTTTCTCGGCCGCTTCCACCGCGATTACCCGCGCATTGAACTCGAATGCCAGGAGATGCGCAGCGCCGACGTGGTGCGCAGCCTGGAATTGCGCACGGCCACGCTGGGTCTGTCGCCCAAGCGCGCGCTGCCGAAGAAGATCGAACACCGGTTGTTCCTCCGTCAGCGCTATGCCCTGTTCTGCGGGCAATATCACCCGCTGTTCGGTCGCGCCGATGTGCAGATTGCCGATTTGGCCGGCGAGAAGTTTGTCTCCTTCACGGGCGACAAGATCGGCGATCCGCTCTCGATGCTCACGTTCTTTCGCGACGAGATGGGCCTGACCGGCCCCGTGGTCGGCTCGTCTTCGAGCATGTGGGAAGTGCGGCGGCTGATCGTGGCCGGATTCGGCATCGGTTGCCTGCCCGAGCACGTGGCGCAGGACGACGTCGAACAGGGCCGCCTGCAGCGCTTGCCGCCCGAAGCCGGCGTGGCCGACGTCGACATGCACCTGCTATGGATGGCCGACCGCAAGTTCAGTGCGGCGGAAGCGGCGTTTCTGGAAGCGCTGCATCGCTTTATCGATGCGCGCTATCCGGAGACCGCGTCGGGGACGATGGGCGGTCAATAACCGCGCGTGACGTCGACCACGTTGGCGAGCGCTTCGCCCCTGAGCAGGCGCCGCACGTTCTGGGCGACCTGCAAGCCAATGGTGTCGGCGCTTGCGACAGACGCCATGTGCGGCGTGACGATCAGGTTGGGTGCGCGCCAGAGCGGATCGCTCGCGGGCAGTGGCTCGTTCGGAAACACATCGACGATGGCGCCGCCGAGGTGGCCGGTTTGCAATGCGTCGAGCAGATCCGCTGCGACCAAATGCTCGCCGCGCCCGACGTGAATGAGCTTGGCGCCCGGCTTGAGTCGCGCGAATGTGGCGGCGTTCAGCAAGCCGCGGGTGGCGTCGGTGAGCGGCAAGAGGCAGATCAGGATATCGGTGCCGTCCAGGAACATCGGCAGGCCGGCTTGCCCGCAGTACACGCCGATACCGGGCAAATCACGCGACTGACGCGCCCAGCCCCGCACGCTGAAGCCGAGGCGATGCAGTTCTCCGGCGACATGCGAACCGATTTCTCCCAGGCCCATCACACCCACGGTGCAGGCTGACGGAGGCTGCTGTTCGGGCCGGAACCATGTGGCGCTGCGCTGGTTGGCCAGCACGCGGTCCAACTGCCGGTGGAAATGCAGCACGCCCCAGGTGACGAACTCCGCCATGCCGCGTGCGTGCTGTGGGTCGACCACGCGGCAGAGCGGCACCGCCGGCAATGTCGGGTCGGTAAGGATGTTGTCGACACCCGCGGCGATGCTGTGCACGAGTCGCACGCGCGGCATGGCGGCGATGGCGCCTTCGGGCGGGTTCCAGCAGACGGCGATCTCGGCGTCGCGCGCGGCGGGCTCGCCGTACATGCGCACGTCGAACTCGGGCGCGGCGCGCAGGATGGACGGCACCAGGTGCGACATGTCGTAGTCGCGGCTGATGAGGGCGAGGGTCGTCATGCGCATCAGCTCCGGTAGTCGGAGCGGGACGTGTCGATCAGCCGCAGTGCCGCCAGCCATGCTCGGCGCGCAATGACGGGCGACTCTTCCCGATTGAACTGCGCGGCGGTGCGCTGGCGCACCTCTTCGGGTGGAAAGCGCAGCGGCGTGCCGCCCGCCAGCGCCTGGATCTGTGCCTGACAGGCGCGCTCGAGAAAGTAGATTTCGTGAAACGCATCTGCTGCCGTGTGGCCGCCGGCGAGCAGGCCATGGTTGCGCAGGATCATCGCCTTGTGCTGGCCGAAGTCGTGCACGAGGCGTTCGCGCTCGCCCAGGTCCAGCGCGATGCCTTCGTAGTCGTGATACGCGAGCTTGCCGTAGAACTTGAGCGCATGCTGGCTGATCGGCAACAAGCCATGCTCTTGTGCCGACACCGCAATGCCCGCGGCCGTATGCGTATGCACCACGAAATGCAGATCGTCGCGCGCTGCATGGATGGCCGAGTGGATCGTGAAGCCGGCCGCATTGACGGCGTAGTGCTCGGGGTCCGCATCGGCGCGTTCGTCGATGACGTTGCCCTCCAGATCGATCTTGACGAGATCCGATGCGCGCATCTCGCCGAACAGCACGCCGTAGCGGTTGATGAGGAAGGTCGGGCGGCCGTCTTCATCGGGCAGCCGTGCGGTGATGTGCGTGTCGATCATGTCCGTCATGCGGAAATGATCGACGAGCCGATAGAGCGCGGCCAGATCGGTACGAACCTGCCATTCGGTTTCAGAGAAGGCCGCGGGGCGGCGCGTGTGCAGCGAAACGGGTTGGGCTTCCATGGGAATACGGAGGGAGGTAGACATCAATTTGTGGCGAGCGCCGCGGATTCTTCAGGCTGCTTGCCGTCGCGATACCGACCCAGGCCGATGATGCCGATCAGCGAGATCGCGGAGAGCACCGTAAAGAACAGCGCCAGCGGCAGCCATTCGCCCTTGTAGCGTTCGGCCAGCATCGTGCCGATCAGCGGGGTGGTGCCGCCGGCGATCATGGTGCAGACCTGATAGGCGATCGAGATACCCGAGTAGCGCACGCGCGTCGGGAAGGCGGGCGTCATGAAGCCTGCGATGACGGCATACACAGCCGACAGCGTGACCACCGCCAGCGTGATGCCCGCCACCATCGCCACCGGGTTCTGTGTGCTCACCAGCAGGAACATCGGATACGGCGTGAGCATCGAAATGAATGCGGCCCACGTCAGGAAGCGCGTGTCTCCGTAGCGTTGCGCCAGCAGCGCCGATACCGGCTGCGACAAGAGCTGCAGGATCGTCACGACGAACAGGCAATCGAGAATCAGTGCCTTCGACATGCCGAGGTACGTCGTCACGTACGAAATCATGAAGGTGTTGGTGAAGAAGAACCCTGCGGAGCCGATGGTGGTGGCCATGGCCGCCAGCACGATCGGGCGCCACGCGGTGCGCAGCACTTCGCCCACGGGGTTCTTGAGCACCTCGTTGTTCTTTTTCATGCGCTCGAACTCGGGCGATTCCTTCACGCCCATGCGGATCGCCACTCCCACGAGCAGCAACACGAAGCTGGCCAGGAACGGCAGGCGCCAGCCCCACGTGATGAAGCTCTCATGGTCGAGCGACGACACCAGCCGGAACGACAGCAGCGAGAGGATTAACCCGACCGGGCTGCCCATCTGCGGGAACGACGCGAAAAACACGCGCTTGGCTTTCGGCGCATGCTCGCTTGCCATGAGCACCGCGCCGCCCCATTCGCCGCCCACCGCAATGCCCTGCAGCACGCGCAGCAACACCAGCAGAATCGGCGCCCAGATGCCGATGGTCGCGTAGCCCGGAAGCAGGCCGATGCCGGTCGTGGCGATGCCCATCAGGAACATCGTCACCAGCAGCATCTTTTTCCGGCCGATGCGGTCGCCCAGATGCCCGAACACTGCGCCGGACAACGGCCGTGCGATGAAGCCGACAAAGAACGTGGCAAACGACGCCATCGTGCTCAGGAAATGGTTGCTGCTGGGAAAGAACACCTCGCCCAGCACGAGCGCGGCGGCCGTGGCGTAGGTGTAGTAGTCGTAGAACTCGACGGCGGTGCCGATGAAGGCGGCGGTGGCCGCGCGCACGGGCTGGTGCGTCGCGGTGGATGGTTGCGGCGTTGACATGGGGCGTCCTCCTCTTTTGGGCGTGGCCCCGCCAGCGCGCCGCCGATGTTCAGGCATCGGTCTGTGTCGCGGAAGCGGGGTGTCGGTCGTCAGCCGACGCCGCCATTTATGCGCATCGACGCGGGCGGCGGCAAATTCGCATTTTTGATTCCCCGTATTAGCCGGGCTTATGCCCTGGGATTGGGAGCTTCACGCCTTGATCGCGCCATTGCGGTGCGTATGAGCGACGCCGGCAGCGCGTGGATGCAGGCTTCGGGCCAGCAGTATTTGCCTGATTTATAGGCCGAATAAACATTCGCAATTTGACGCGCATTTTGCGATTGCCAGATAAAGGCGGCTGGATGCGCCGAGACGGTCGGCGCGCATGCAAAAGGAATGGAGACATGTTGAAGGTCAACGGGGCGCGGCTGTGGTCGAGCCTGATAGAAATGGCGGCGGTCGGTGCCACGCCAAAAGGCGGCGTGCGGCGCCTTGCGCTGACGGAAGAAGATGCGGCCGGCCGCGCGCTGTTCGCGCGCTGGTGCAAAGACGCGGGCATGACGCTCAGCTTTGACCGCGTCGGCAATCTGTTTGCGCGTCGCGCCGGCAAATCGGCGCAAGCCCGCCCCGTGGCGAGCGGCAGTCATCTCGACACGCAGCCGGAAGGCGGGCGCTTCGACGGCGTCTACGGTGTGCTGGCCGCGCTGGAAGTCGTGCGCACGCTCAACGACGCGGGCATTGAAACCGACAAGCCCATCGAGATTGTCGTGTGGACCAACGAGGAAGGCGCGCGCTTTACGCCCGCCATGTTGGGTTCAGCCGCATTTGCAGGCGTCATGCCGCTGGAACAGGCCTTGACCTCGCGTGACGCGCAGGGCATCTCCGTGGCCGAAGCGCTGGCGGCGACGGGCTACGCGGGCGAACGCGCCATCCCCGGTGCGCCGTTTGACGCCTACTTCGAGGCGCATATCGAGCAAGGGCCGATCCTCGAAGAGAACGGCGTGCCGATTGGCGTGGTGACGGGCGGGCAGGCGATCCGCTGGCTCGATGTGCATGTGCAGGGCCAGGCCGCCCATGCGGGCACCACGCCCATGCGTTTCCGCCGCGACGCGATGTTTGCAGCAGCGGAGATGGCGACCTCGCTGGAAGTGCTGGTCGACAGTTTTGCGCCGCATGGCCTCGTGACGATTGGCGAACTCGGCATCCGCAATGCCTCGCGCAACACCATCGCCGCAGATCTCACGTTTACGGTGGATTTGCGCCATCACGAAGACGCGCGCATTGCCGAGATGGAGGCGGCGCTGCGTGAACGCTTTGCCGACATTGCCGAGCGCCGCGGCCTGACCGTGCAGATCGACCAGCATTGGGTCAGCCCGGCCACGCCGTTCGACCCCGCTTGCGTGAAGGCGGTGGCCGATGCGGTGGAGGCTCTCGACTACCCGCATCAGCGCATCGTGAGCGGCGCGGGGCACGACGCCATCCACATTGCCAAGCATTGCCCGACGGCGATGATCTTCATCCCGTGCGTGAACGGTCTGAGCCACAACGAAGCGGAAGACGCGCTTCCCGAAGATGTGACGCGCGGCGCCGATGTGCTGCTGCATGCCATGCTGGCCCGGGCGCGGTGAGCGAAATGGCGTGATAACGATATGACGGCATAGCGCTTTGCCCGACCCGTCAGTAGGGTCGAATCGTTGCAACTTGTTGCGGTAGCATTGCGTTTGCCGGCGATCCTGCCGGTTCAGTACGTCTTCAGGGCGGGGTGGAATTCCCCACCGGCGGTATGCGGACCGTGTGTCCGTGAGCCCGCGAGCGCCTTGCATGCGCCTGCATGCAGGGGTCAGCAGATCCGGTGAGATGCCGGGGCCGACGGTCAGAGTCCGGATGGAAGAAGATGTGCGGAACAACATGCCCGCGCCAAAGGAGCGCGCCTGGCTTTGTGCCGGGCTGCGCCGCTGCATGGCCCGTGCCTGTTTGTCTGCTTGCCCTGGAACGTCTTGTCGCCAATCTTGCGAGGAGCGTTTCCATGTTGTCCACTCAGCAATCCCCAGCAGTTCACCCGCCCGCATTGCCTTCCGCGAATGTGGCGTTTGACGCCATCGAAGCCCGCTTCGATCCGGCCGACATGCCCGCGCGCATGGCCGCCGCCCTCGACGCGGTGCGGCTTGGCGTGCCCGTCGTCGTGCTCGACGATGCCGACCGCGAAAACGAGGCCGACCTCATCGTCGCCGCCGACAGGCTCACGCAGGCCAGCATGGCCATGCTGATTCGCGAGTGCAGCGGCATCGTCTGCCTGTGCCTGACGGCGGAGAAGAGCGCGTCGCTCGGCTTGCGCCCCATGGTGGAAGACAACCGCAGCCAGTACGGCACGGCGTTCACGGTGTCGATCGAAGCCCGCACCGGCGTGAGCACCGGCGTATCGGCGGCGGATCGCATCACGACCATCCGCGCGGCCATCGCGCCGGATGCCGATACGCAATCGGTCGTCAGCCCGGGGCACGTATTCCCGCTGGTGGCAAAGGAGGGTGGGGTGCTCACGCGGCGCGGTCATACCGAAGGCTCGGTCGACCTGGCACGTCTGGCAGGCTTGCCGCCGGCCGCCGTGCTATGCGAACTGATGCTGCCGGATGGCACCATGGCGCGCCGTGACGACGCGGTGCGCTTCGCCGATCAGCACAACCTGCCGGTGCTGACCATTGAAGACATCGTTCAATATCGGGAGCAGATGGAGCGCGCGGTCAGCTTTGTCTGACGACCAGCCGGCCGCGCGAGAGAGGTGACGCTGGTTACCGCTTGAGCGCGGCGGCTTCCTTGGCGAGCGCCGTGATGCCTGCCCAATCGCCGGCCGCGACCTTGTCCTTAGGCACCATCCACGAGCCGCCCACGCACACCACGTTGGGCAACGCGAGATAGTCTGGCGCGCTTTGCGGCGTGATCCCGCCGGTCGGGCAGAAACGCACATCGCCAAACGGTCCGTAGATCGACTTGAGCATCGGGATGCCGCCAGCCGCTTCGGCCGGGAAGAACTTGAGCGTGGTCAGGCCGAACTCCAGTGCCAGGATCAGCTCGGAGGGCGTGGCGATGCCCGGCAGCCAGTCCAGTTCAGCTTTCGCCTGTGCCACGGCCAGCATGGGCGTAATGCCCGGCGACACCGCGAACACCGCACCGGCATCCTTCGCCTGCTGGAAATGCTCGGGCCGGGTGAGCGTGCCGGCACCGACGATCGCATCGCTGCCCAGGTCATTTACCACCGCACGGATCACATCCAGCGCCACCGGCGTGCGCATCGTGATCTCGAACGTGCGGATACCGCCCTCGTACAGCGCGCGGCACACCTTGACGCCCTCATCGACAGATTGGAACTGCAGCACCGGGATGACCGGGCCGGCCTTGACGACGGAATCGATACCCACAACGTTCTCCTAGATCAACTTCAACGGAACAAGCTTAAACGACGGTCGCCAGCGCCAGCGTGAGCAGCAGCGCGACGATCGAGATGATGGTTTCCAGCACCGTCCACGTCTTGAAAGTTTGCGGCACGGTCAGGTTGAAGTACTCCTTCACCAGCCAGAAGCCGCCGTCGTTCACGTGCGACAGGATCAGCGAGCCTGCGCCGGTGGCCAGCACCATCAGCTCCGGCTTGACGGCGGCGCCCGAGGCTGCGGCGATCGGCGCGACGATGCCGCAGGCAGTTGTCATGGCGACGGTGGCCGAACCCGTGGCGATACGGATCAGCACGGCCACCACCCAGCCCAGCAGCAGCGGCGAGAGGTGTGCATCGGTGGCGACGGCCACGATGGCTTTCGACACACCCGAATCACGCAGGATCTGGCCAAAGCCGCCGCCTGCGCCCACCACCAGCGTGATCGTGGCGATCGGGGCCAGACACTCGTTGGTGAACTTGAGAATGGTGTCGCGATTGAAGCCGCGTGCCTTGCCGAACGTGTAGAAGCTCACGATGGCGGCAATCAACAGGGCCATCACGGAGTTGCCGGCCAGCTTCAGGATGTCGTTTGCCAGCGTCTTGGGCGGGACGATCAGGTCGGCCCAGCTGCCGATCAGCATCAGCACCACCGGCAGCAGGATCGTGAACAGCGTCACGCCAAAGCCCGGGAGTTCGCGCTTCTGGTCGGATTCAACAAATTGCGCCGCAAGCGGGTTGTTCTCGTCAGGCTTGACGTAGCGCGAGACCAGCATCGCCCACAGCGGACCGGCCAGGATGGCGGTCGGCAGGCCGACGATCAGCGCATACATGATGGTCTTGCCGATGTCCGCCTGATACGCCGTCACGGCCAGCAGCGCAGCCGGGTGCGGCGGGATCAGACCATGTACGACCGACAGACCGGCCACCATCGGCAGGCCCACCAGCAGGATCGGCGTGCCCGTGCGCTTGGCCACGTTGAAGGCAATCGGGATCAGCAGCACGAAGCCGACTTCGAAGAACACCGGCAAGCCGATGATGAACGCCACGACCATCATGGCCCAGTGCGCGTTCTTCTCGCCAAAGGCACTGATGAGCGTTTTGGCGATGCGCTCGGCCCCGCCTGATTCCGCCATCATCTTGCCGAGCATCGTCCCGAGGCCCACCACCAGCGCAATGTGGCCGAGCGTGTTGCCCACCCCGGTTTCGAACGCCTTGACGATATTGCCCATCGGCATGCCAACCACCACGCCCAGCACAAGCGAGACGACGATCAGCGTAACGAACGGGTTCAGTTTCTGGACAGCGATCAGGTAGATCAGTGCCACCACCGCCAGCGCGGCGGTCAGCAATAGCGAGTTGCCTTGCATCGGGACCATCGGGTTTCCTCCTCAGGGATATTCACGGCTCTTGTTGTCTGGGCGCCCCGTCGTGCAGGGCGACCTTATGAAAATGCGGGTTACGGCTTCTTGTAGGCCACGCAATCGACTTCGACCTTGCAGTCGATGACCATGCTCGACACCACGCAGGCGCGGGCGGGCGGGTTGGCACCGAAGTACTCCTTGAACACCTTGTTGAACGACTGGAAGTCGCGCGGATCATCCAGCCATACGCCGCAGCGCACGACGTGCTCTGGCCCGTAGCCGGCTTCGGCCAGGATGGCCAGCACATTCTTGATGGTCTGGTGCGATTGCTCGACGATGCCGTTGCCGACCACCTCGCCGTTCACCATGGGCGTCTGGCCCGACACAAACAGCCAGCCGTCTGCGCCCGCCGCACGGGCAAAGGGGAGGTGCTGGCCACCGGTGCCGGTGCCGCCTTCAACGCCAATTCGGGTAATCGTCATCGCTACGTTCCTTCTTTCAAACCTTCAAACAAAACTCGGATTTCAATGAACTTCCGCGGCCGCAGCCGGCTGCGCACGCGGCCCGCGCTTGAGGAAGCGGCCCGCGCCGGGTGTCCGCACAGCGGGCTGCACGGCACCGTCCTGATACGACAGATGGCCGTTGACCCACACCGCCGCAATGCCTGCCGCCGGTTGCTGCGGGTCGGTAAAGGTGGCGACATCGCGCACCGTTTCCGGGTCGAACAGCACGAGATCGGCCCAGTAGCCTTCGCGCACCAGGCCGCGTTCGGTCAGGCCAAAGCGCTCGGCCGACTGGCCCGTCATCTTTCGGATGGCGGCTGCAAGCGAGAGCAGCTTGCGCTCGCGGCTGTAGTAGCCGAGCACGCGCGGGAAGGCGCCCCACAGGCGCGGATGCGGTTTCGGATCGTTCGGCAGGCCGTCGGAGCCGATGACGGTGGCGGGGTGCGTGATGATGCGGTCCAGGTCCTGCGCCGACATGTTGTGGTACACGGCGCCCGCCGGCTGCAGGCGCCGCGCGGCTTCCATCAGGTCGGTGCCCCAGGCGGCGGCAATCTCCTTGAGCGTCTGGCCGGCCATGCCCGGATGCGGCTCCGACCACGTGATGAAGATGTCGAATTCGTCCGTCACCTGCTTGAGGTCCAGCGTGGACGAGCTTGCGGTGTACGGATAGCAGTCGCAGCCCACCGACTGATAGCGCTGCGCACCTTCAATGGATTCGAGCACCTCGCCCGCGCGGCCCCAATTGGCAGCGCCCGCGCACTTCAGGTGGGAAATCACGATGGGCACGCGCGCATGTTTGCCGATGCGGTACGCCTCGTCCATCGCATCGAGAATCGCGGCAAATTCGGTACGCAGATGCGTCGTGTAGATGGCTCCGGCCTCGGCTAGCGGCTCCGCCAGGCCCATCACTTCCTCGGTAGTCGACGCAAAGGCGTTGGCGTAGGCCAGGCCGGTCGACAGGCCGAGCGCACCGTGGTCGAGCGCCTCGCGCAGTTGCGCGCGCATACCTTCGACTTCATCAGCGGTGGCGGGGCGGTCGAGGCGGTCCAGATGGTTGTTGCGCAGTGCCGTGTGCCCGACCAGCGCGGCGACGTTCACCGCCGGTTGCGCGCGCTCGACGGCGTCCACGTATGAAGCGAAGGTCGGATACGCAAACGCGCTGGCAGGGCCCAGCAGGTTCATCGGGTCGGGCGGGTCGCCCCTGAGCGTGGCCGGCGACGCGCTGATGCCGCAGTTGCCCACGATGACGGTCGTGATGCCTTGCGACACCTTGCACAGCATGTCGGGCGTGCGGATCACGTTGGTGTCGTCGTGCGTATGCACGTCGATGAAGCCAGGAGCAAGGACGCGGCCCTCCCCGGCGATTTCCTCGTCCCCCAGCCACGCGGTGGAGTCGGATGTGGCGATGGCGGCGATGCGGCCGTCGGTGATGGCCACGTCGAACAGCGTGGCCTCGGGTTCGTGGCCGCTGCCGTCCACAATGCGGACCTGACGGATGACGGTGTCGTACTGCTGCATGTCAATCTCCGAGCGGCTGGCGGTTGCCGCCGCCGCGATGCGCATCGAGCACGTACTTGATGCGCCGTAAGAGCTCCTTGCTGCGATCGGCCTGCTGCAATGCGACCTCGGTCGCCAGCAGGTCGATCATCATCATCATGGCGTAGCGCGATGACGACGGCTTGAAGATGAAATCGGTTTCCATGGCCTGGATCGGCAGCAAGACATCGGCCAGCGCCGCCAGCGGTGAGCCGATGGCCGTGATGGCGACGATCCGGGCGCCGTACTCGCGCGCGATGGTCGCGCTGTCGATCACCTCCGGCACGTGGCCGGTCACGGAAAACACGACCACTACATCGTCCGGGCTGAGCGTGGCCGCGACCATCCGCTGCAGCATCGAATCATGATAGGTGGTGACCGGCCGTCCCAGGCGGGCGAGGCGGTAGCGCATTTCGTCGGCCATGGTGGTCGAGCCGCCGCCCATGCCGAACACGGCAATCATGCGCGCCGCCACCAGTGCGACAGCGGCAGTGCGGAAGGCCTCGGGCTGCACCAGCGCGCGGTTGGCCTCCAGCACATTGCTGATGTCGGCCAGGATGCCGTCTGCGCTGGAGGGCGGGCGGTCCGCGCCGCCATCCAGAAAGCGCTGGCCGACTGCGGCTGCCTGCGCTAGCTTGAGCTTGAGTTCGCGCACGTCGCGGCAACCCATCGCCTTGGCAAAACGGGTGACGCTGGCCTCACTCACCCCGGCGCGTTCGGCGAGCGTCTGGATGCTGCCGGCGGCGGCTTCTGCAATGTCGCTCAGGACGGTCTGCGCGACCTTCTGCTCGGCGGGGCGCAGTTCAGCGGCACGCTGGGAGAGTCGGGTCACGATGTCCATCGGTTCACGCATGGGGTCGGGCTTAGGGTCGCGCATTCTGGCCCCCGGTAGTCGTCCGGATAGCGGCTTTGAGAGTGCTTTGGTACTTTGTAACAGGCTGGCCCGGAGAATAATTTCGCCGCTATCATTGTGTCAACCCGATGTTTACCCCCAAAGGAACACGAGTCCATTCCCATGAGTGATACAAAGTACCAAGGAGACGCCAACGCCGTTGTCAACCCGCTCGACAAGGGCTTGGGTGCGTTGGAAACCGCATGCGCGCCGGAGCAGATTGCTGCTCGGCGCTGGAATGTATTGAACGAAGACCTGAACCTGCCCGCGGCGGTGCTCTCGCAGTCGCGCGTGGAGCACAACCTGGCGTGGATGCAACGTTTCGTGAGCGAATACGGTGCCAAGCTCGCGCCGCATGGCAAGACGACGATGGCGCCGCGCCTGTTTCAACGTCAGCTGGCCGGCGGTGCGTGGGGCATCACGCTGGCAACGGCGCACCAGACACGCATCGCGTATGCCCACGGCGTGCGTCGCGTGCTGATGGCTAATCAGCTGGTCGGCAAGCGCAACATGGCGATCCTGGCCGAGTTGCTGGCCGATCCGACGTTCGAGTTCTTCTGCCTGGTGGATGCGGCGGATCAGGTCGATCAGCTTGCCGCCTTCTTCGGCAAGGCGGGGCGCCCGATCCAGGTGCTGATCGAACTGGGCGTGCAGGGCGGTCGCACCGGCGTGCGCGACGACGCGCAACTGCAATCGGTGCTCGACGCGCTCTCGCGAGCCGATGGCGCCGTCAAGCTCGCGGGCGTTGAAGTCTATGAAGGCGTGATCAAGGAAGAGGCGGATATCCGCACGTTCCTGCAGCGCGCCGTGAAGGTGATGGGTGACCTTGCAAAGGACGGGCGCCTGCAGCGCACGCCCGCCGTGCTGACGGGTGCCGGTTCAGCCTGGTACGACGTCGTGGCCGAAGAGTTCGCCAAAGCCAATATCGGCCAGCCGCTGGATGTGGTGCTGCGCCCCGGCTGCTATCTGACGCACGACGTGGGCATCTACCGCGCCGCGCAGGCCCGTATCGACGCCAACAACCCGATCGCGCACAAGATGCGGTCGAGCTTGCTGCCCGCGCTGCAACTGTGGGCCTATGTGCAATCCGTGCCCGAGGCTGAGCGCGCCATCATTGCGCTGGGCAAGCGCGATGCTGCATTCGACGCCGGTCTGCCGCTGCCGGTGCTGCATTTCCGGCCGGGCGACAAGACGCCGTCGGCCACGCCGGCGCATTGGGAAGTCACCGGCATGATGGATCAGCATGCCTACCTGAAGATCGCCCCGGGCGACGACATCAAGGTCGGCGACATGATCGCCTTCGACATCTCGCACCCGTGCCTCACGTTCGACAAGTGGCGCCAGATTTCTGTCGTTGACGACGCCTACAACGTGGTCGACGTTGTGCAGACCTACTTCTGAGCGGGGCGCCCATGGCTGACATCCTCGCCTATGGCGAAGCGCTGATCGAGTTCAACCAGGCGGATCCCGGCAGCACGTCGTGGAATTTCGGGTTCGGCGGCGATACGTCGAACTTCTGCATCGCCGCGGCGCGGCAGGGCGCGCGCACGGGCTACATCAGCGCGGTAGGCGCCGACCGCTTCGGCCAGGCGCTGCGTGCGCTGTGGCAGGACGAAGGCGTCGACCACACCAACGTGCACACCGATGCGCAGGCCCCCACCGGCCTGTACTTCGTTTCGCACGATGCGCGTGGGCACCATTTCGACTACCTGCGCGCAGGCTCGGCAGCCAGCCGCTTCCAGACCGCGCAACTGCCGCTGCAGGCGATTGCGGCGGCCAAGGCGTTTCACCTGTCGGGGATCAGCCTGGCGATCAGCGACACTGCATGCGACGCGGGTTTGGCAGCGATGGCGCATGCGCGGGCGTCGGGTGTGCTGGTGTCGTTCGACACCAATCTGCGCTTGCGACTGTGGCCGCTCGCGCGTGCCCGCGCCGTGATGCAGGAAGCGATGCGCACGTGCGATCTGTGCCTGCCGAGTTGGGATGACGTGACGGTGCTGCTCGACTGCCATGATCGTGATGGCATTGTCGATAGGCTGCTCGGCTGGGGCGTGAAGCTGGTGGCGCTGAAGATGGGCGCGGAAGGCTGCTACGTGGCCACACCGGAGTCCCGTACGCTGGTGCCGCGTCATACCGTCAATGCGATTGATGCAACCGGCGCGGGCGATTGTTTTGGTGGGTCGTTTGTGGCGCGGATTGTTGCCGGGGATTCGCCTGCGGAGGCGGCGCGGTATGCCAATGTGGCGGCTGCGATTTCTACGACGGGGTATAGCGCTGTGGCGCCGATTCCGCGGGCGGAGGTTGTGCGGGCGGTGTTGGGGCCGCCAGCCTGAAGGGCGATTTCCTGAGTCTGTTGCCGCAAGCAAAACGCCACCGCACTATGACGCGGTGGCGTTTTGCTTTCAGGTGAATTGCGTTGTCTCGCCTGAAGAAATCCACCAAGGGTATTCTGCGGACCAATGGTAATGAACCTCCGACGTTGCTGTCAGGCAGGTGGCGCATCGACGTGCCGCTCTGTGTGCGAACCGTGTCACCGGCATCGGAATGGTTCGCGAGCTAGCCACTGACTTGTGTGCGCGGGTCTCCAGCGATCAGTACAGCACCGCAGGCGGTCATCATGCCGCGCAGCGCCACCTTTACGCCGTTGACCTCATAGTTGGAGGCGCCCTCGATGATCGGGAACGGACCGCCGCACTTGGGACACATGACCAAGTTCCCGATACCAGCCATCGGAAGGCCATACAGGTCGGTGCCAAGGATGCCGTCGAGCACTACACCACCGTGGTCGGTTGGGTCTCCTACGCGGATGATTTCAGCGCTCATGTGTCTTTCAGGATTTTTGTCGTCATATCCGGAAGCAACGCTTTGGCAGTGCCTAGTCAACCTCGGTTCTTCCTGTTGCGTCGTTGGGTCAACCAACTGAATACGATTGCTGATCCGGCCGTAGGCAAGAAGAAAATTGCATAAACAAGGGGCCATGCAGAGGAAAAACCCAAGAACTTTCCAGACTGAGCAACGTAGAACCAGATGGCAGGCACGGCCGCACCACAGAGTGGCCACATGACTGATGCGATGTAAGGGTTGTCAGAGTTGGGTACGGTGCGGGCGATAACCCGACCTACTAGTACCAGGGTCAGTACCAGAATTGCTAGAAATAGCGTGGTGTCGATGAGATCCACCTTTCAACTAAGGCAATCAACTGCAATGATGTAATGGGTGCTCACGCGTCGTACTCGCCCATCCATGTCCACACGACAAGCGCTTCGTCTTGCGACAACCCCAACCCGAAGCGGACCATCGGTTCGCCTCGTTGACGGAAGACACTGCGGCCATTGGCAACCCACGCAGCCTCCGGATGATCCGGAGGCAGCGAGGCCCGCCACAAACCAGTCAGCGGAGTCGGTTCCCCCGAGCGCACTGTCACCGGGGCACCGGTTTGCGTGGGTGGCGCGTTGACGCGAAAGCGCACGCTGTCCAGGAGCCGGTTCCACAAGGCCAGCGCTTCTTCGTCCGTGAGTGAAGAGGATTGACCCAGTGTCCGGTTGGCCTTGACGCCAGTGTTGAGTTGAATGTCGACCGAGGCGGGGTTCAGTGCGCTGCCGCTCTTGCCGATGGACGCCCACAGGAATTCATGCGCGAATACACCTTTCTCGATTCCGTCGCGCCGTAGCAGGACCTGCTCGCCTTTCCAGCCATTGACTTCACGCTTGCCCAATTGCAATCGCTTGACTCCGGCGGGTGTCACCTTGCCCATCGCGTCGTAGTGGCGTTCGATCAGGCCGGGGTCGCCGTCGGTGCTTGCATCTTTGTTGGACAGAATTGAGAAACTGACATCGGGGAGGCTCGGGAAGTTGATGCCTACGCCAAAGATTTCCTGGAAGCTGCCAGATGAATCTGCAATGAAGCCGTGGTCGATGCATACACCGGGCGCGGTGGGGATTTCTGTGTTCTTGCGCGCGCGGAGGCCATGCAGTAGTCGCCCAAGCTCCTTGCCGCCGGTAAACCACTCATATAGATTGGAGCCGCTTGAGGCGAAGGTCATGTGTGCTTCTAACCCATACTGCCGTGCATACTTGTCTTCGAATGACCGAACTTCAATGCTGTTACTGGATGGTTCTAGCCTGAAGTAGGTAATCTCCGCGGTCTTGCTAGATGCGAGCACCTTGGCACGATAGCTTTCGGCCATTTCTTTTAGGCGGCCCGCTTCGCCAACGTGGACAACAATCTTTGCGGGGAACTCTTGGAATCCCCAGAGTAATTCCGCCTCAGCAGGGACCTCCACCACATTGCGCCCAAAACAGACGTGCTTAGTCTTGGCAAACAGCTTTTGCAGGCGAGGCGACATGACAACGGGTTCCGACATATTTTTCTCCGCAAAGGCTGTCGACGCGTAGCCCGCCAGCAGCAGGCCACCGATGATGATTGAGAAACGGCGACGGTTCATTTGTCCCACCAGGTGGAAGTGTTGGCAATCTTGACAATCGAATACAAGAGGCTGGCCAACACCTTGTCGTCCAAATAGCTCTTCTGATGGTCGTAGCCGGTTTGCCGGAAGTGCGTGCCACCCACTGCTTCGGCGGACGCTTTGGCCGGCACCGTCTGATCGCCCGATTCTTCTGCGGGTGCCAAGGTTAGGGTCAGCAATCTATTGCCCTGCGTGCGCACCACGATCTTGCCCTCGGCATCCTCGCTCTCAAAGGTCCACATGAGAGGATCACCGTGAGACGCGAGGTCGGACGTATCCGCCCGCCAGGTCACACTGCCATAGGTCTTTTGCGAGGTGTCCGCGCCGTAACTGGCGTAGGTCGTGGGGTGGTACAGATTCTTGATGTTTGTGTGGAAATCCTGTGCAAGCGCAATCCGTCGTTGTGCGGCTCCGTATGGGGCGATCCCAAGATACTTTTTCTTGGCAGGATTAATCCACTCCGGATTCAGCAACCGCCACCACTCCTTCGGGCTGCGTCCATAGATGTCGTACACCGGCTCGCCAATGACTGCGGGTGGCGTCGGCTTTTTCACGCCCAGCGACTGGTGCAGGCGCATCTCTTCGTGATACGCCTTCAACGGCTCGTCTGAGGTGGCTGGCAGCGCCATCGCCAGTCGGTCATCGTGGGCGGCTTTCACCCGCAGCCAACCACGTGGATAGGACGCGATCGGTAGCAACTCCAGCGGCCCCGGGGCGTTGGCAAAGACAGCCGTAACCTCCTTGCCAGTCTTGCCCATGATGTTGCGGGCAACCCACCCCTTCACGTTGAGTGTAGATACGGCATCGAACCCCGTGCGCACCCGTTTGTAGGCTGCCGCCGAGCCCAGCGCGGGCTGCACGCTGTGGTAGACGCCGAGAATCTTGTCCTTGATGTTTCCATACTCGGAGTGAAGCAGCGCGCGCGTCACCAGCCCGCCCATTGAATGCGTGACGATGATGACCTTCTCGCATTGCCGTCCATTGGCCTTGTACATCTGGATGATGTCGGTAACGCGCTTGGCAATCTTCTTTGCGGATTGGCCATTGCTTTGCAGGTAGTTGTAACCCATCGCATAGACCGGATACCAGCAGTTGGCTATGCGCAGAATGTCAGCCTCGGTCAGGGCGTCGCCAGTGCCACCCCACGTTGACGGGTTGACGCCCAACACCCGCGCGTTCGTGTTTTCGTTGCTCCAGAGCGGGTTGATCTTTGCACCGCCGCCAAATATCGGTAGCACCATGTTGTTCAGTCGCTCTTCCATGAGCTTGATGACATCGCCATACGACGAGCGAAACAGCACCTCGCTCCAGCCTCGCCAGCGCGCTTTCTGCGCAGCGGTGGATTCGTGCTTGCCGCGTTTGGCTTTCCATTGTTCGGCGGCCGGTGGCAATGGCGCGCTCATCAACAAGCCAATATCAGGCAACCCGTTTGGCACATCCTGATGCCGCGCGTCGGAATCTTGCGTTTTCTCGCCCGTCAGGTCGAACTTACCCGCGTCTTCCGTGATCTCGTAGCGGTCGACTTCGACCTCGTCTGGATCGAACATAAGCTGCCGCTGACTTGGTGTGAGGTACTGTGCCTGGTGCGTGTTGCCGCCGAAGAGGCCAGCGGGGCCCAAATCATCCGGTCGCCACGCCTTGTTGTCCTTTTGATTGAGAAACGCTTGCCGCTGGCGGCTCATGCGCAGGTTGGTCCCCATGACGCCCGGCAGAAAAATGATGGGGATCACTTTGGTCGGGGGCACAGGCAGGCTGACGCGGACCTTGTCAACCGAAGGTGTGAGGGCAATGGTAGCGCCGGCATGCCCGCCGATTTCTTCCCCGACGGGCAGGTGGATGCGATCAATTTCCATGCTGCAGATCCAGAATTTGAATTTGGAGGTTTTCCGCGCTTTGGCTTTGGCGCAGCCTAGTCAGCCCATCGCTGTCTGTTACGCCTTCGACGACGGTGCCATCGGCGTGCGTGATGCGGAATTTTCGGTTTGCGGCGGGCGAGCCATCAGGTAGGTGCAGATACACCTCCTGATCGAAATCGCTGTGTGGCAGCTAAACAGCGCCGAGGCTCATGCCATCAGGGCCGGTGAGGCTGTATGACGCGGCATGAACTTGCTTCTTCCCGCTCATGCCCTCAACGATCTGCTGAGGCGTTAAGCGCAGGTAGGTTTGACCGACCTTTAACAACATGCCTTGATCGGCCTCCAACACGATCTCACCCAGCGAGCGGAGATGGATCTTGCGCCTGGCAATGCCTTTGATGTCGCCGTCCTGCGCCTCAAGCACGATGTGATCGGTGGCGGCCACGAGCTTGATGCCAAGACTGTGCGCGAAGAGTGCAATGCGCCGCGCGGCGCTGGCAAAGAACCCGCCATTGCTTACGAAGGATGCGTGCTTGCCTGTGGTAACGGCTAGATGCTCGCCGCTGTGCAATTGGTTCGATCGTGCCGTTGTAGCCGCCATACCGGCAGGCGACGCCAGCACGAGGTGCGGCGCGCTTAGTTCACCGTGAACCTCGCCAGAGCCATGGATTTCGTCATGCTGTGCTTTGAGCGCCTGGGCGACGTCTTGTTGTTCGGCATCTTGTGCGTTGTGATGCTGCGCAAGTTGACCCGTGATGTCGTGAGCATGCTGTGCCTGTTTCAACCGGGCGAGCGTTTCGCCCATGTCTTTGTGGTGCGCTTTGGCATCGGGCCGGGCTTCGGTACTAATCAACAAACCGTCGCCGCCGCGCACGACACCGTGCCCGTCGGTGCGCAATTCGAATCCTTCGCCGCGTTTCTCCTGGCGCCCGATGCCGCGCAGGATGCGTGTGATAAACCCAAGGCTGAGGCTGGAATTCTGGTGATCGCTTTGCAGTTGCGTCTGAATTTGCCCCTGCGTGTCGTCCTGCACGAAGGTGTTGGTGCCACCCCCGTGTAGTTCTTTACTGACGAAACCGGACAGTGCGTGATGCCCCGGCATTGGCCACTGGGGCATGTTGTTCCGGTTTGGGACACGGCCAATGATGATGGGGCAATCCGGATCGCCATTGATGAAATCGACGATGACTTCTTGGCCGATACGCGGAATATGAATAGCCCCAAAGCGCTCGCCTTGCCATGAAGACGACACCCGCACCCAGCAGGAACTGTTGGCGTTTCGTTGACCGATGCGGTCCCAGTGGAATTGCAGGCGGACACGGCCGTATTCATCGGTCCAGACTTCCTGATTCTCGGGGCCGACCACGCTTGCCGTTTGGGGGCCTGTCGTTCCCGGCTTGGGCTGCGTGCGCTCGGGGCGGAAGAGTTCGTTGCTGGGCTGCGCGGTGAAGCTGACTTCGCAGTACCACGGTTGACCACCCCCTGATGCTTCGGGCACGTCCTCAATTCGGAGCTGCGTGCCGAGGATCAGGTACTCCCGATTGGCTTCGTCTTGCAAGAAGTGCGTCAGCCTGAAGGTGCAGCCAGGCACCATGGCGCGGACGTTGCCAGCCCCGCTGACTCGCCGGCCGTGCTGACGTAAGGCTTCCACTCGCAGACGGGCGATTTGATTGCCTTCGGCCCATGGGTCGTTGCCGGTGGCGGGCTGGCTGTGGTCACCGGGCCATTCGCGCACTTCCGCTTCGGCGTGGGCGGTGTCGAGCGGATCGGAGGCGCGGACGGTCAAGTCCGCCGTTGGCTTGACGAAGTCGTAGTCGGTGCTGGCCCATTGGCCGGAGACGACGCGATCGTGCAGCTCAAAGGTGTGCAGGTGTTCTTCGTCGATGCGATCAGAGGACGGTTGCCAGCGGATCGTTTGATATGCGGGGCTGGCGAACGGAGCAAATGCGCCATTGCCATCGGTGAGGATCAGACGGTGCTTGCCGTCGCTGTGCTCGATGTGCCAGGAAATGCCCCACTCTTGCGTAAGGCGCTGGAAGAACTGGAAGTCGCTTTCGTTGTATTGAACCTGGTACTCGCGCCTGGGGTAGCGAGCGACATCCAGACGGAGTTCAACGGGGAAGATGTAGTCGGCGAGCAGGGTGTCGAGGATCTCGACAACGGTTTGCTGCTGGAAGATGCGGGTGTCGCGGTTGAGCGTGGCCAACCAGAGCCAGGGGCGAAGCGTAAGGCGGTATTTGATCTGCCGGCCATGGTCCACGGGGATGGGGCCAACGACGTCGGTGACCAGACCGGTGATCTCGCGCCTGCCGGCACCGATGCCACGTCCAAGGCCAAAGCCGTTGCCATCCAGCGCAATGGTGACAGTGAGTTCCTGTCCGCGTAGTGCGTTGGTGTCGAGATTCGCCCCAGGGCCGTAGAGAACGTTGCGATCGTCGGGAGTCTTAAGTTCGACTTCGTACTCGAACAGCTCGCCCAGATGCTCGGTACCGAAGAGCTTGGAAAACACCAGGGCTGGTTGGCCCATGACCTCCGGCAATCCAGCCCCGGAGACGGTAACGGTTCGGGTGGCAAACGGTAACTCTCGACGGCCCATGGCGGCAACGCTCCAGCTCGGGAAGCTGTGGAGCGTAGCCAGCGAGAGGTCCGTCTGCCTGCGAATTCACAAAATAATCCAATCCGCCAGGGTAGTGAGTTGTCCACGTATCTGGATCGACGCCGCCAGTTGGGCGGTACAAAGCACAAAGAAAAACGCCAGCGCAAATAGCGCGGTGGCGTTTTTCTTTGTGGGTCGTGTGCTTACTTTCCAGGCACCAGATGCACGCGCGACTCGGTCGCGGCTTCGACGGCCTTGCGCGAATACAGCAGCGGGAAGTATTCGCCCTTGAGCCACAGCGGTGCCAGGTCGCGATAGTGCGGGCTGTCGGGGTTGCCGGATTGGCCGGGGAGGTTGACGGCGCGGGAGTTGTCCCAGTTGCCGACGTCCACCACCGTGCGGAACGATGGGCCGTTGGTCTGCAGGAAATCGCTGGCGCGGTACGTCGACTGGTTGGGCGTGTAGGGACTGCCGCCTTCAGGCGTGGGGCCGACGTTGAGCTTGGCGCGCGTGGCCTCGTCGACGATGGCGGCGAACGGATGGGCGTTCAGGTTGTGGTGCAGTTGGCCCCAGTTCCACGCTTGCGGGTTCGGGCCCTGGCGCTTAACCATATCGGCCCACGCATTCTTCAGACTGGCGAGCAGCACGGCATCGCGTTTGGCGGCGGCTTGTTGCGGGTCTTCGCCGAATTTGCGTTCGCTGCCTTGCGGGTGCTCCAGCGTGTCGAGCATGACGGCGGTATCGGGCGCGGCCATTGCCTCGGCGCCGGCTTTGGACAGCACGGCATTCTTGAACGCGCCGCCAAGGTGGTGTGTGAACCAGACTTCATGCAGCGCGGCCTGCGGCGAATACGCCAGCATGGTCGCGTTCCAGCCCTTGAACAGGTTGAGCGCGGCTTGTGTGTCGGCGTCGTTGGACGACAGCGGCGCCAGCAGGGCCATCAGCCTGCGCGCGGGGATCGACACCATGTCGTTCTGTAGGCGCATCGAATCTTCGATCGACACCTTGTCGAGCTTGGCCAGCACTTCGTCAATGCGTGCGTGGCGCGAGCCGTTGGTCCACTCGAAGCCGAGTTTTCGCTCGCGGTATGGGTAATCCTGCGGCAGGTTCATCTCGTTGGACGAGGTGAAGTAGCCCGACTTCGGGTTGTAGGTGCTGGGCAGTTGATCGCCGCGCCAGAAGCCGGCCCATTCGAAGCGGCCGTCGCCGGGCACGGGCAGCAGGCCGTCCCAGTTCGGGCGGATCGGGGCGAGGCCGCCCGGCACCCAGCCGATGTTGCCCTTCGTGTCGGCATAGACCTGGTTTTCAGTGGGGGCGCCCCAGTTCATCATCGACTGCTTGAACTGCGCGAAGGTGCGTGCGCGCATGTAGCCGACCGAGCCGAAATACGGCGACATGCCCGGCGACAGCCACGCGGAGCGCACCGCGTAGGCGCGGTGCTTCTCGGCGTCGACGTAGATGACCGGGCCGTGGCGCGTGAAGGTGAGGTCGACGGGGCGGGAGTCACCGCCGCGCACCTTCACCGTTTCGTGCAGCACGGTGAAGGGCTCCCAGCCGCCGTTGTAGCGGTATTCGCTGTTGTTGGCCGGATTCAGCTCGTAGACGTAGAGGTCTTCCTGGTCGATGTTGAAGATGGTGAGCCCGAACGCCACGTGGCCGTTATGGCCGATCGACACGGCCGGCAGCGAGGGCTCTCCGGCGCCGATGATGTCGAGCGTGGGTGTGCTGATGTGGGCGATGTAGCGCAGGCTCGGTGCGGAATAGGCGCGGTGCGGGTCGTTGGCCATCACGGCGCGGCCGGTGGTCGATTTGCCCGGCGCGATCACCCAGTTGTTGCTGCCCTCCATCGTCTCTTCGAGGTTGGCGGCGGCCGCGACGCGCGTGCTGTCGACGTCTACACCCTTGAGCGATTCCGGCGTGAGTTTCACGCCTTGCGTGGCGAGCGTGAAGACCTTCAGCAAGTCCTTCGGCAGGCATGGGTCTAGGCCTTCGGGCAACTGGGTTTGCCAGGCGGGCTGCAGGCCGAAGCGGACGGTGTCGTCGGCGAGATTGGCCTTGCAGGCCACGTTGGCGCGTGCAACTTCCGATTGCAGGTTGCGCGTCAGGCCGTGGCTGCGGATGCGCACCACGTCTTCCGGCGCCCAATGCGCTGGCGCGTAGTTCAGCTTGCGGAATTCGAACGGCATCTGGTCCGGATGCCTGGCCAGCCAGTCGACATACGCGTTGATGCCGGCTACGAAGCGCGTGGCAATGCGCTGCGCGTCGGGGCTGTAGCGGTTCCATTCGACCTGCATGTCGCCGCGATAGAGAAACAGCCGCGTGGCGCGATCCTGTTCCACATAGGCCGGGCCGAACACTTCCGACAGTTCGCCCAGACCCCGGCGGCGCCACAGGTCGATCTGGAAGAGACGGTCTCGCGCGGCATTGAAGCCTTGCGCGAAGAAGCCATCGTCTTCGCTCTTGGCGTAGATGTGCGGTACGCCCCAGCGGTCGATCAGGATATCGGCGGGCTTTGACAGGCCGGGTACGGCGATGGTCTGCGTGGCCGTCGTGGGCGCGTCTTTGGCTGCAGCCTGCGTCGAAATGCCGAGTGCAACGGCAGACAACAGAACGGGAAGCGAACGGATAGGCATGGCGATGCAGTCTCCTCTCTGAGCCCGGAATGCCCGCGCAGCCCAGATGGGGCAGGGAGGATTCAGGCGTTCTTATGGATGCAGCAGACAGCCGCGAGCGCGGCTGATGGGAAGGGCAAGCTGGCCGATCGGCTGAGCGGGTGCTGGCAACTGCTAGGGGAGAGATGCCCCACCGATCGGCACAGACCAACGAGTATGCGGATGCGCCGCCACATACGCCAATGACTTTTGTTCGGTCAACCATTCCGTCAAGGCATGGTTGCCGATGTGTCATGCCAGCGTTTCGGGCCCCGTCTTGCGATGCACATTGGCGGCCAGCACGTGACCCAGCTCGCCCGGGAAGATCGGCTTGGTGATGACCGATTGGTAACCGGCTTCCTTTGCCGCCTTGAGGCGGATCGGGTCGGCAAATGCCGTCACGGCGATGGCGGGCAGGTCGGTCAAACCACGGTCGCGCACGGCGCGCACAAGCTGCATGCCGTCCATGCCCGGCATGGCAAGGTCGCTCACCAGCGCATCGAACGGGTGGGCGGCGGCGGCCTGTTCCAGTGCATCGAGCGCGGCGGCCCCGCTGGATACGGTGACAACCTCGGCGCCGTAGCGCTCCAGCATCAGGGCGATCACGCCGAGCGATTCGGGGTTGTCATCCACCGCCAGCACGCGGATGCCGTCCAGCGTCGGCATGCCCGTGCCTGCGACGAGGCCCGGCGTGCGGTTGGCCTGTTCGCCCGGTTGCGCGGCATGCAACGGCAGCGACACCGCCATGGTGGTGCCACGGTCCGCGCCGCTGCTGGCCGCGGTGATGCGGCCGTGATGCAGCTCGACAAGTTGTTTGGCAATTGCCAGCCCCAGGCCGAGCCCGCCGTGGCGGCGCGTGCTGGACAGATCCGCCTGCTGGAACCGGTCAAAGATATGCGGCAGGAAGGCGGGCTCGATGCCGATGCCCGTGTCGCGCACGGTAGCGACCACGCCTTCCGGCGCCGGATGCACCGAAAGCCGGATGTGCCCGCCCTCGGGCGTGAACTTGACGGCATTGGCCAGCAGGTTCCAGAACACCTGCTTCAGTCGTCCGGCATCGCCTTGCAGCGTCGGCACCGGCAGGAATTCGGTCTCGATGGTGATGTTCTTCTGGCGCGCCATCGGTTCGATGGTCTCGCGCGCCCGTTCCAGCACGTCGGCCAGATCCACGGGGCCGATCTCCAGCGGGACCTTGCCCGAGAGGATGGCCGACATGTCGAGCAGATCGTCGATCAGGTGAACCTGCGTGCGCGCGCTGCGCTCGATGGCTTCAATGCCGCGCTTGAACATCGCCTCGTCGTAGGCGCGCATGTTCAGCAGCTGGGCCCAGCCCAGCACGGCGTTGAGCGGTGTGCGCAGTTCGTGGCTGACCGTCGCCAGGAAGTCGTCTTTCAGGCGGCTGGCGCGCTCGGCTTCTTCGCGGGCGCGGGATTCGGCTTCGAGCAGCTGCGTGCGGCGGGCCTCGACCTGGCGGCGCTCGCTGATGTCGATCACGGCGTTGGTCAGGCCGATGATCTCGCCGGTGTCGTCGCGCAGCGGCATGACCACCACGTCGTAGACCACGCGCTGCGTGTGGCGCCGCCGGAAGGCGAACTCCACGCGCGTGGGCGTGCCGGTTGCGATGACGCGCTGGCCCGCCTCGGTCAGGCGCGATGCGGCGCGGCGGCCGAACACCTCGCGCACCGTCCGCCCCAGCAGCTGCTCGGGCTGCAGGCCGAACACGGGGTTGTGCACCCACGTGAAGTGCATCGTGTTGTCGACGTCGTACAGCGAAATGGGCGACGCCTGCAGCGCGGCCAGCAGACGTTGCTGTGACAGGCGTTGCTGGGTCTCAGCCCGCGCGCGCCGTTCGGCCCCCGCGCGGGCGCGGCGCAACTGCTCGCACAAGGCGCAGATGAGCAGCGCACCGACCCCAAACACCGTCATCTGGATTGGTGTGAGCGGCACGGCGGCGGGCCAGCTCTGCAGCGCGGCCAGTCCCGTGAAGAGCCCCGCATAGCAGACGATCGCCAGGATCCCCGGCCAGAAGCCGCCGTACCACGCGGCAATCGTCACCACCGGAAAAGCCAGGTAAAAGGGCAGGTGGATGCCCAGCGCCGATTCGAGCAGCAAACGCCCGATCGTGCCGACTACGGCAGCACCGATGGCCACCAGCCATGCTGACGGACGTATAGCCGGCGCACCGTTGAACCCGGTCGTGCTGAAGGGCCCAGGGTCCGGCAACCGGGCAGGGTCAGCAGCGCGCGCGTCCGACGGGCGGGATGAAGAGGGCAGGATGGACGTCACAGTCGGGCGCAATACCGGGCGTAGAACAAGGCAGCCAAAGGTGACTCAGGATACGAATTGGCCGCCTCCGATGCCATCGGGGTTTCGCTGACACGCTTGCAAGACAGCGCCCGATTCTTGCTCAGGCCAGCAGCGGCGCGGCCTGGCGGGTTTATCCCCCTGAAGAGGGGTGTCCAGCTGGTTCCGGGAGCGGATCGCGCATGCGGTCGCGCTGCGTCAGCGCGGGGAACAGCCGCATCCAGGCGGCCACCACCAACAGCGTGCCGAGGCCGCCAATCACCACCGAGGCCACCGGCCCAAACAATCCGGCCAGCATGCCCGACTCGAATTCGCCCAACTGGTTGGACGCGCCCACGAACACGGAATTGACCGCACTCACGCGCCCGCGCATGGCATCGGGCGTATCGAGCTGCACCAGCGACGTGCGGATCACCACACTGATCATGTCCGATGCGCCGAGCAGCACCAGCGCGAGCATTGACAGCGGCAGCCAGCGCGACACCCCGAACACCAGCGTCGCCAGCCCGAACACGGCCACGGCGGCAAACATCACGCGTCCAACATGCCGATCCAGCGGACGGTGCGCCAGGAAGAGCGCCATGCCCAGCGCCCCAACCGCCGGCGCCGAGCGCAGCAGCCCCAGCCCCCACGCGCCCGTGCCCAGGATGTCGCGCGCATAGATCGGCAGCAACGCCGTCGCGCCGCCCAGCAGCACGGCAAACAGGTCGAGCGAGATGGCGCCCAGCACCACCGGCCGCCTCTTGATGAACGCGATACCCGCAAACAGCGATTCGAGGCTCACCGGCGTGCTGACCGGCACCGCACGCTCCATCCGCACCAGCGCCAGCAACACGTGCGCGAGCAGAAAGAGCCCGGCTGCCGTGGCATACACCACGGGCGCACCGGCCACGTACAGAAAACCGCCCAGCGCCGGCCCCAGGATGACGCCGGTCTGCCCCGCCGAGCTGGACAGCGCCACGGCGCGCGGCAATGCCTGCGGCGGCACGAGCGTGGGCAGCAGCGCTTGCAGCGTCGGCGTCTCGAACGCGCGCATTGCGCCAATCACGACCACGCACAGGAAGATGGGCTGCACGCCGGCATGCCCATTCGCTGCCATGACGGCCAGTGCAAGCGCCACCAACGCCTCGATGGCCTGACACGCGCGTACGACGTACCGCCGATCGTAGCGGTCCGCAATATGGCCGGAGGCCAGCACCAGCACCACCGACGGCAGAAACTGCGCCAGCCCGACCAGCCCCAGTACATAGGCGCTGCGCGTCAGGTCGTAGACCTGCCAGCCGACGGCCACCCCGAACATCTGGTAGGCGAACGTGGTGGACAGCCTGGCGAACCAGAACAGCCGGAAGGCGGGGTAGGAGAACGGCGCATGTGACAGCGTTTGCGCAGATGCGGAAGAGGAAGCGGGGGAAAGACCGGCGTCGCCAGACACGTTGGAAGTGCGCCGGAAGCCGGCGATCAATGAAGGAGGCGGAAAGAATGCGTGAACCGACCGTCATCGTAACGGAACTCCGCCCTGTGGTGCCGGCCGCCCGGGTACGTGGCTTGCGGAACTGCCGGTACATCGTTACAGGAGATTTCATCATGGCCACGCATCACGCCCGGTCCAAGCCGGTGCCGGCCAAATCGAAGGCCAAGCAGCAGAACCACCGTTGGTCGCGCCATGTGATGGAAACCAGCGACGCGCTGGACCTCGAACCCGACATCTTCAAGTCGCGCAGCCCCGCGCGGATTGCGGCATCGCTCAAGGCATCGGCCGAGCACAGCCGGCGGCGCAAAGGGACGGCATTCCAGTCGGCCATGTCGATGCTGACGTTCTATATCAATCGGGCGGGGCACAACCTGAGCGCCGGGCGGCGCCGGATTCTCGAACGCGCCAAGGACGCGCTGCGTGCCGAGTTTGGCCGCCCTGCGCACGGCACGGCGAAGGTCCGGCATTGAGGAACGGACGCGGCTCAGATGGTCAGCATGACGCTGAGCAGTTGGCGAGCGACGGCCTTGTAGTCGGCCTCGTCGCCCTGGGGCGAATACGTAGACAGTGTCTTGCCCCGGTATTTGACCGTGACGATGCCGTTGCGGGTCGAATAGGTGGCTTCGATGCTGCGGCCGCCGCGTTCGATATGAAACGGGATGGTCTCGGCGATCAGGCGCGCGGTGTCGTGCGAAGCCGGCGGTGCCGGCGGCACGGCCGACAGCGGCGAGTATGAGGCGGATGCTTGTTGTTCGGGATGGCGCATGGCGCCTCCTCTCTGGGGGACACGGGTATCCACCGCAACGCAGGTTCCGTACCAGCCCGGTTTGACGTGGCCGCATCGTACGGCCGCCCGAAAAGTGGCACATCGGCTGCGGTCACAGCTGCGGGATCGGCGAGGGTTTGACGTCACGCGTCGGTCTGTTGACGAGATTTGTCAGATTTGTAAACGCAATTAACCGCCAGGATTTTTCAGCCCCGTGCAAATCCGGGCTATCAAGGTGCGGGGGCAGGTGCCATTCTGGTAAGTGCCATGGCGCGCGCATCGAACCAACCGCATGCACATCGCGCCTTGCAGCACCCTGCCGACGTTCCAACCATGCCAACAAGGAGGCGATATGGGTTCCCATACCTACAAGATGATCGAGCTGGTCGGTTCTTCACCCGACTCCAGCGATGCGGCGGTCCGCAACGCCATCGCGCGCGCGGGCGAGACGCTCAAGCATCTGGACTGGTTTGAAGTGCTGGAAACGCGAGGCCACCTCGTCGACGGCAGGATTGCCCACTGGCAGGTGACGATCAAGGTTGGAATGCGGCTCGAGACGCTGGAGAGCGAAAAGCCCGCCGGCAAGAAGAAAGGCAAATAGCGGGTCAAGAAAAAAGGCGGCCAGGATTGCTCCGGCCGCCTTTTTCGTGAGGGCTGCGCTGCAGCGTTATTGCGCCTGCGTGAAGTCCAGCGCGTTGGTCAGGTCACCCATCGGCTTGTTGCCGTTGGAGACGAGCGCTGCGTCACGTTGCTTGATACCCGGCAGCGTCGGCAGGTCGAAGCGGTGCGTGATCAGGCGCAGGACGGAAGCCGTGTCGTACTGCGTGTGGTCGACGAAACCCTTCTTGGCGAACGGCGAAACGATGATCGCCGGGATACGCGTGCCCGGGCCCCAGCGGTCGGCCTTCGGCACCGGGGCGTGGTCGTAGAAGCCACCGTTTTCGTCATACGTCACGACGATCACCATGTTCTTCCACTGCGGGCTCTTCTGCAGTTGCGCGATCACGTTGGCGATGTGCGCGTCGCCGTCAGCCACGTTGGCATAGCCCGGGTGCTGGTTCAGGTTGCCTTGCGGCTTGTAGAACGTGACGGCGGGCAGCTTGCCTGCCGCTGCGTCTTGCAGGAACGCAGCATCGTAATCGCGCAGGTGGGCCGCACGCTCGGCAGCGCCACTCGTCGTGGCCGGGTCGAAGCGGCTGAAGTAGTTGAACGGCTGGTGGTGCGGCTGGAACTGGATTGCGCCGCTGTAGATCACGCTGCGCGTGGCGTTGGGGGCGTCGGCAAGGGCCGCGTTCCAGGCGCCGGCGTACCAGGCCCAGTCCACGCCACGGGCCGTCAGCAGGTCACCGATGTTGGTGGTCGACTGCTTCGGCAGGGTGGTGGCCTTGGTCGGATCGGCGTAGGCCGCGTTGCCGCTGGCCACGGCGTTGCCCGACGGCTGGTACGGCGGCTGCATCGTGTTGACTGCATACGCACTGCCGTCCTTTTCCAGTGGCGTCAGGTTGCCGTCGCCGGCGAACGTCGGCGATCCTGCCATAACGGAGCTGGCGCTCGGCGCGAGCTGGGGCGTGCCGTTGGCGTCAACGGACGCAACCGTTGCGCGGCTCCCCTCTGCCGGCGAGCCAACGACGTTCGGATAAATCGGCGCGCAGGCGCAAACGAGGTATTGGTGGTTCAGGAACGAACCGCCGAATGCGCCCATAAAGAAGTTATCCGCCAGCGTGTATTGCTTGGCGATGTTCCACATGGCCATCTTGCTGCCGTCGTAGTAGCCCATGGTCAGGCCGCCGGCATCGGCATACGCGGCGAACTTGTCGTTCTTGCCGCCGTTGATCTGCATCTGGTTCTGATAGAAGCGGTGCCACAGGTCGCGGGTGATCACGTTCTGCCCGACGACGATACCTGTACCGTTGATGCCTGCGGGATCGTCGATCTGGAACGGCTTGTTCGCCCAACCACTCGTTTGGGCTTGCGAGACTTGCACAGCTTGGCCTGCAGCCGTGACGCCCTTCCAAGTGGGCGGCAGCGTCGGCAGCACCGAGCCGTCGAAGTCCTTCTGCGCAACGGCGGTACCGGTCGAAGTCGGGTTCACGCCGGGGATGCCGTTGGCGCCCGGGAATAGGCCGTACAGGTTGTCGAAGCCGCGGTTTTCTGCGTAGATCACCACGATCGTCTTGACGTTGTTGGCCAGCGCCACGCGCTTGGCCACGCCGTCGCGCAGGGTCTTGCCGATGTCGCCGCCATTGGCAACGGCGTCGGCGATCAGATCGATGGCTTGGTCGATTTCAGCCTGCAGCGCAGCCTTGATGCCAGCGTCGGCTTCCTTGTTGTGGTCTTCGAGCAGCTTGTCCACCGTCACGCCAAGGCGGGCGGCGAGCGCCGTCTTGGCCGCGTTCAGGTCGCCGCCGTTGCTGTCCATCAGCACGGCCAGTTCGGTGGAAATGGCGCTGACGACGGCGTTGGCGCCAGCCGGCGCGCGAAACACCAGCGGCTGCGTGATGGCTGTGTGGGCGCCGGTGTCCGGGTCGTTGCGGAACGCGTCCGTACCGATTTCAACGGTGACGGGGCCCGTGCCCGACAGCGTGTACGTGCCGTCCTTGGCGGTGCGCGTGCTGGTTTCACCGGCATCGCACTTGCCATTGTTATTGGCGTCGATACAGACCTTGGCATTCTCGAAGTAGCTGCCCGTCACGACGCCCGAGGTGGACGCGGAGGCATTGCTGCTCGAATCGCTGCCACCACAGGCAGACATGCTGGCCGCGACCAACGCGGTCAGCGGCAAAAGACGAAGCGCTCGGCTCATGATTTCCCTGGTTTGTTGTGTGGGGGACGAAAGCGAGCCGGAGTCTGTGCTTCGTGTGTGACAAGTTGATGATGCAAACGCAGGCGTGGAACCGATTTCGCCCCAGTTGAGCGTGATGACCATCATCAGGATGAGCAGGGGCACCACCGAACGTTTGAAGACATTTGCCACCATGGGACCTCTCCAAGGGCTGACGTGACACGCGTTTGACGACATCAAAGTGTCATGGGACCCATGCTAAGTTGCAAGGCTCCCAACATTTCGCCTATCGCAAATGCGCCGCCTTCTGCCTGCAACTCTTCGCGTGATCGTCGTTTCCGCGCTTGCGCTTGTGGGGCTGGCTGCCGGGTTGAGCGGCTGCCGGCGAGGGGAGGCGGCCGTGACGCAGGCGGCATCCGCGCCGGCTGCCAAGCCAGCAGCGGCCCCCGCTTACGAAAAGGCCTTCTACACGATGATGGCGACGCGCCGCCCATCGGTGCCCGCGATGACGGCATTGGGCAAGGCGCTGTTCTTCGATCCGGCCCTGTCGGCCTCGGGCAAACTGTCCTGTGCAAGCTGCCACAGCCCCACGCATGCCTACGGCCCGCCGAACGATCTGTCGGTGCAGCTTGGCGGCACGGGCATGAACAGGACGGGCGTGCGCGCTGCGCCGTCGCTGCGCTACCTGCAGAACGTGCCGCCGTTCACGGAACACTTTTACGAGAGCGACGGCAACGACTCCGAAGACCAGGGCCCGACCGGCGGCTACACGTGGGACGGCCGCGTGTCGTCCACGCATGAGCAGGCGCGCATCCCGCTGTTGTCTGCACACGAGATGGCCAACGGCACGCAGGCCAGCGTGGTGGCCAAGCTGCGCAATGGCCGCCACGCGCAGACATTCCGCCAGGTATTCGGCAACGACATCCTCGACAACGAAGACACCGCCTTCCGCGCCGCACTGATGGTGCTTGAGGTCTTCCAGGAGACGCCGTCCGAGTTCTATCCGTACGACAGCAAGTACGACGCGTTCTTGCGCAAACAGGTGAAGCTGTCGCCGCAGGAGATGCGCGGTCTGCAGGCATTTGCCGATCCGGCCAAGGGCAACTGCGCGTCGTGCCACGTGAGCGCCATCAAGCAGGACGGCGCGTTCCCCGCCTTTACCGATTTCGGCCTCATTGCCGTGGGCGTGCCCCGCAACCGCACGCTGGCCGCCAATGCCGACCCGAAGTTCTTCGACCTCGGTCTCTGCGGCCCCGACCGGACCGATCTGAAAGACCGCGCCGACTATTGCGGCCGCTTCCGCACGCCGTCGCTGCGCAACGTGGCGCTGCGCAAGTCGTTCTTCCACAACGGTGCGATCCATTCGCTGGAAGATGCGGTGCGCTTCTACGCCCAGCGCGACACGCAACCGCAGAAGTGGTATCCGCGCAAGGCGGATGGCACGGTCGACAAGTTCGATGATCTGCCCGCCCAATACCGCGTCAACGTCAACATGGAGCCGCCGTTTGGGGGCAAGCCGGGCGATAAGCCCGTGCTGTCCGAGGCCGACGTGCGCGACATCGTTGCCTTCCTCAAGACGCTCACCGACGGCTACCGCCCCGCGCGGGCGGCGCAGGCCGGCGCCCAAGGCGGCAGCCGCGTTGCACAGCGCTAAACGTCCGCAGCGCCTGCCGCGGCCCGTTTGTTGCAACACCTTGCGGGGGGATTCGCGCAAGGCCGCGCGTGCGCTGCGGTTATCATCGGCGGATCGTCTTTCTGCTGTTTTCCACTTCCCGCTATGACTTGGCTTGCTGACCCGTCCATCTGGATCGGCCTGTTCACCCTCGTGGTGCTCGAGATTGTTCTCGGCATCGACAACCTCGTTTTCATCGCCATTCTGGTCAACAAGTTGCCGCCGGCGCTGCGCGACCGTGCCCGGATGATCGGGCTGGGCCTGGCCCTGGTCATGCGCATGGTGCTGCTGGCGACCATGTCGTGGCTGATCGGGCTGACCAAGCCGTTGCTTACGCTGGGGCCCGTCGACCTGTCGGGCCGATCGCTCATCCTGCTGCTAGGCGGCTTCTTCCTGTTGTTCAAGGCCACGTCGGAGCTGCACGAACGTCTGGACGGCCAGCCGCAGGACGAAAGCCATGGCAGCGGGCACGGCAAGTTCTGGAACGTGATTGCGCAGGTGGTGATTCTCGATGCGGTGTTCTCCATCGACTCCGTCATCACGGCCGTGGGCATGGTCAACGACCTGCCGGTGATGATGGCGGCCGTGGTGATCGCCATGGGCGCCATGCTGTTTGCCTCGCGCCCGTTGACGGAGTTCGTCAACGCGCATCGCACGGTGGTGGTGCTGTGCCTGAGCTTCCTGCTGATGATCGGCTTCTCGCTCGTTGCCGAAGGGCTGGGCTTTCATATTCCGAAGGGCTATCTGTACGCCGCCATCGGCTTCTCGATCCTGATCGAGTTCTTCAACCAGGTGGCCCAGCGCAATACCGTGCGCTACGAGCGCCGTCGCCCGCTGCGCGAGCGCACCGCAGATGCCGTGCTGAGCCTGCTGGGCGAGCGTCGCGGCGCGCCGGCGGAGTCCGAATCGCACGAGGCGGTTTCGCACGAGGCGGGCCAGCACGTGCCCGAGACTGTGTTCCGCCCCGAAGAGCGCAGCATGGTCAGCGGCGTGCTCGACTTGGCCGAGCGGTCGGTGCGCTCGATCATGACGCCACGCCACGATATTTCGTGGGTGGATCTGGACGCCGACGTGGCCGTCACCCGCAAATTGCTGCTGGCCGTGCCGCATAACCAGTTTCCGGTCTGCCGTGGCGGCCTGGACGACCTCTTGGGCGTGGCGCGCGCCAAAGATCTGATGGGCGATCTCGACACCCGTGGCTCCATCGACGTAGACCGCAGCGTGAAGCCTGCGCTCAAGGTGTCCGACAACATCGGCATCCTCCGCCTGATGGATCAGCTCAAGCGTGCGCGCGGGCGCATGCTGGTGGTGACCGATCCGCTGGACGTCGTGCAAGGCGTGGTGACGCCCATCGACGTGCTCGAAGCCATTGCGGGTGAATTCCCCGATGAAGACGAGCGCCCGGGCGTGATGGAAGTCAGCGATAGCTGCTGGGAAGTCGCTGGCGAAGCGGACCTGCGCCAGCTCGAAGATGTGCTGCACGTCGACTGGCTGCTCGACGAAGGCGGCGGCGCCACGAGCCTGGGCGGTTACCTCTTCAACCAGTGGGACCGCCTGCCCGAAGTGGGCGACACGCTGGTGCGCCACGATCTGCGTTTCGTGATCCTTGAAGCAGGGAGCCGCCGCATCGTGCGCGTGCGCATCGAGCGCATGGAAGATGTGACGGCCCCAGAGGCTGAAGCCTAAGACGCGGCCGATGAGGCCGGCCTTGGTGCGCGCGCCAATCCAAGGCTGAGCACCCCCGCCAGCACGCACGCAATGCCGCCCACCTGGCGCGCGCTGACGGCCTCGCCGAGCAGCGCGGCTGCAAACACCACGGCTGCCACAGGCGCAAGCGCGGTGAACAACGATGCCTCGGCACCGCTCACGCGCGCAGCGCCGGCATACCAGAGCACAAAACCACCAACCGTCGGTACGATGGCGTAATAGGCCACGGCCATCAGCGCGTGCGTTGCCTGCGCCGATGCGTGCAACTGCCACGGTGCTTCCCACAGCGCGGGCGCCAGCGCCGTCAGCAAACCGAATGCACTCATTAATGCCGACAGGGCCAGCGGCGGTACCGGCGTACGCAGCCGCTTGTTGAGCAGGATGAAGAGTCCCTCGCACACCACGGCGCCCATCACCAGCAGATTGCCAAGCAGCGGATGTGCCGCGTCGCCGCGCGGTTGCAGGGCGATGGTCAGCACGCCGGCGGTGGCCAGCCCAATCGCCCCGAGCACCGCGCGCCCGGGCCGCTCCCCCAGCAGCACGATCGCAATGAGTGCCGACATGACCGGCAGCGTCCCAATGATGACGCCCGCGTCTGCGGCCGACGTGTGCCGCAGCCCCGAAATGAGCAGCGTCGTATAGCCCACGCTGCCGGCGGCCGCCTGCAGGAAGAGCAGCACCCAGTCGCGGCGTGCAAGCACGGGCCAGCGCGAACGGGTCATGCGCATGATGACGAGGAACATCGGCAGTGCCATCGCAAAGCGCAACGCCGTCGCCGTGAATGGCGGCAAGCCCGCCGCGATGATCTTGCTGGCCGCAACGGTGCTGCCCACCAGCACCATCGCCAGGGCAAGGTAGAGATAACCTTCAAGTCGTTTGGACAGTTTGGGCATATCGCATCCTGCGTGTGTGGAGGTCGCAGGATGGGCGCACGCGATGCGCGCGTCTTGAACGAAATTGCAGCGGCGGAAGCGTCGGAAGATGCGCCTAGCGCGCCGCCGCCACCATGCCCGGCGATACGCCGTACTTGCGCACGAACTGCCGCGTCATGTGGCTCTGATCGGCAAAGCCGCAGGCGGCCGCCACGTCCGCCAACGGCTCGCCTTGGGCGATCAGCCGACGCGCCAGGGCCACGCGCCGTTGCACCTGATAGGCGTGCGGTGTGAGGCCGGTCACGCGGGCAAAGCCGCGCAATACCTGGAAGCGGCTCAGGCCAGTTTCGTGTGCGAGGTCGAGGAGGGAGATAGCGGCAGCCGGGTCATCGTCGATGCGCGCTCGGGCGAGCCGGATGGCGTCGGGGGCTGCGTCGCCGTGTTTGCCGGTTGCCCGGTTTGCGGGATGCAGCGCGTCCGCCAGTACCGATAGCAGCAGCTGCTCGCGGAGCAGGGCGTCGCCTTGCGCGGCGGGCACGGTCATCTGCGCAAACAGCAGGCGGACGCGCGGTGCGAGATTGGCGTCGTGGATGACAGGGCGGTCAAACTCGGCATCCCCGGCCTGGCTGGGGTGCAGGTCGGTGGCCAGGTCGGTGACGACGCCGGGGTCGAGGTAAAGCATGCGCCACGCGCGACCAGCGTCGCCGATGGGTGTGCCATCGTGCACTTCAAACGGATTGACGGTGATGACGTCGCCCGCGCCGGCTTCCACCGTGCCGCGTCCGCTGAACGACTTCTGCGCCCCACGATCGACGATGCCGATGCCGAACTGGCCATGCGTGTGACGTGGAAAAGCGTGACCGGAATCTGCAGCGACGGCTTCCACGCCGCGCATGGCGCAGCGGTGCATCAAGAACGCGAGGTTGGCCGGCCGGTTGGACAAAGGGCGGTTCCTTGTGAGGGGAATGCGCGAATCTGTGGAGCTGCAGCGTGGCAGCAGCATACGCTTTCTTCGCATTTCGCTCATTTTTTGCGCACAGGCGGTTGGTATGCTTCGGCTTTCTGCGGCAATGCGCCCGGTAAGATGACGCCGTGCCTGCGGCCGGGCAGCGCGGGAACCGCTCCCGCGGCGGCGCCCGGCAGCCTCTGACTGATCCATGCGCCCGTCTTTCGGTATCACCTCCAAGCTGTTCGTTGCGTTGTTCATGCTGAGCATCGTCGTTGCGCTCGCCATGGGCGCGGCGGTGCGCTGGCGGTTCGACGCCAACTTTCTCGACTACGTGAACGCACGCGAGGCTGAGCGCATGGCCTCGCTGGCACAAGGCGTGGAGGCGGCCTACACGCAGCACGGCAGCTGGGATTTCCTGCGCAACGATCGACTGGCGTGGTTCCGCCTGCTGCGCCGCGAAGGCGCGCGCGCCCGCGCCAACGGCATGGGCGGTGACCGCTTTGACCTGCCGCCGGGCCATCGCTTCGATCCGATCCCGCCCGGCATGGACAAAGACGCGCCGCCTCCGCCCGGGCCGCCGACCGCCGGCCGCATGCCGCCGCCCCCGCCCGGCGAGCCGCCGATCCCACACTCGCCGATCTGGCTGCTGGATGCCCAGCGCAACGTCATCATCGGCGACGGGCCGCCGCTCGGGCCGAACGCGCGATGGCACGAACTGCACCACAACGGCCAGATCGTCGGCTGGTTGGCCATGCCGCCGCGCGTGCGCGTGCCCGAAGGTGCCGACCAGGCATTCCAGGCGCAGCAGTTGCGCGCCACGTGGATCATCGCCGGGCTGTCGGTCCTGCTGGCGGCGCTGGTGGCGGTGCTGCTCGCACGCGGTCTGCTGGCGCCGATGCGCCGGCTGACGGATGCCGCGCGCCGCATGGCCGACGGCGACTACGCCACCCGCGTCGACGTCCATTCGCGCGATGAACTCGGCGAGCTGGCGGCGGATTTCAACCACCTTGCCGCGTCGCTGGAAGCCAACCAGAAGATGCGTCGTCAGCTCACGGCCGACATTTCGCATGAGCTGCGCACACCCCTGGCCGTGCTGCGCGGCGAACTGGAAGCACTGGAAGATGGCGTGCGGCCGTTGACGGCCACGTCGCTGGCGTCATTGCAGGCCGAGGTGTCGACCCTCAGCAAGCTTATCGACGACCTGTATGAACTTTCGCTGGCCGATGTGGGCGCGCTCGCTTTCCACATGGAGCCGCTCGACCTGGCCGACACCGTGTGCAGCGCCGTGCAGGGCTTTACGCCGCGCCTGATGGAAAAGGGCATCGCGCTGCAGCTCGACGTGCCGGCGGCGCCGTCGCATGCAACGATGATCAAAGGCGACGCGCAGCGGCTGCGGCAAGTCATGCAGAACCTGCTGGAAAACACACTGCGCTATACCGATGCCGGCGGCACGCTGCGCGTCCATGTTCACCAGGACGGTGGCTGGCAGCAGATCGACGTGCAGGACAGCGCGCCGGGCGTGCCCGAGGCGATGCTGCCGCGCATCTTCGACCGCCTGTTCCGCGTGGATGCCTCGCGCAGCCGGGCGCAGGGCGGGGCCGGCCTGGGCCTGAGCCTGTGCCAGACGATCGTCGCCGCTCATGGCGGCACCATTGAAGCCAGACATTCGCCGTTGGGCGGGCTGTGGATTGCCATCCGCCTGCCTGTTCTTGATGTGCTTGATCCGCTAGCCGACCATGATTCTGATCATTGAAGACGAACCCAAGCTGGCTGCCTTGATGACCGACTATCTGCGCGCCGCTCACTACGAGACCGAGTGGCTCGCCGATGGCACGCACGCGACGCAGCGCGTTCGCGAGACGGCGCCCGAACTCGTGCTGCTGGACCTGATGCTGCCCGGCAAGGACGGCCTGGAAATTTGCCGGGAGGTGCGTGCCTTCAGCGAGGTGCCCATCGTCATGGTGACGGCACGCGTGGAAGAAATCGACCGCCTGCTCGGTCTCGAGCTTGGCGCCGACGACTACGTTTGCAAGCCCTTCAGCCCGCGCGAACTGGTGGCGCGCATCAAGACCATCCTGCGCCGCGTACAGCGCGCCGGCGGCGTGCCGGAGAGCGCATTGCAGATCGATGGTGCAGCCTATTCCGCCACGCTGCGCGGCCAGCGGCTCGACCTCACGCCGGTTGAATTCCGCCTGCTCGCCGCGCTGGCTGGGGCGCCGGGGCGCATCCTCTCGCGCTCGAACCTGCTTGAGCAGATCTACGACGATCACCGCATCGTGACCGACCGCACCGTCGATACCCACATCAAGAACCTGCGCCGCAAGATGGAGCAGGTGAGCCCGGGCACCGAGCTGATCCATTCCGTCTATGGCGTGGGTTACCGGCTCGACGCCTGAGGTTCAAGAAAACTCCACGGTTTGCCCACCTTTGGTGCGGTGTCGACGGCTACAGTGAGCACATGGCCGGCATGTCCGGCCGACGATCTCATCAGGAGCCTCAACATGACCGCTGTGATTTCCCGCGTAGCCGGCATTGCTGCCGGACTTTTGCTTTCATGCGCCGCGCTGGCCCAGACCGCCGGCCCCGGCGCCGTTCCGCTGTCGCCCATGCCACCTATGGCGCCACATGGCCCGGGCATGATGGAGCGCGGGCCAGGCGCCGGCCCGGGCGGCGCACGCGGCATGGGCCCGCATCATGGCGGTGCGCCTTTTCTGCGTGGCCTGAAGCTCAGCGAAGAGCAGCGCGACAAGATTTTCGCCATCCACTATGCGCAGATGCCGGAAGCGCGTGAGCAGCGCAAGGCCATCGAGCATGCCCGCCGCGATCTGCACCAGATGGTGGCCTCCGGCCAATACGACGAAGCGCGTGCACGCAGCCTGACCGAATCGCTGGGCCGCGCCGTGGCCCGCGAAGCGCAGCTGCGTGCGCAGGCCGACGCCAAGATCATGCAGGTGCTCACGCCGGAACAGCGCAAGCAGGTCGGCGAGCGTGAAGCCCAGCGCGTGGCGGAACTCGAGCCCGGAGAGGCTGGGCCGGAAGCCCCGCCGATGATGTAATCCGGGGCTCGGACCAAAGATGGGGGGCGCGGCGCGCGGTTGACCGCTGCGACCGGAATTTCTACCGGTAGACCACGACCGGCACGTGCGCGTAGGTGAGCACCTTGCGCGTCTCGTTGCCGATCAGCAGTCGCCCCATCAAGCTGCGGTGCCCGTGCGATGCCATGAAGATGACGTCGCACGCGTGCCGCTTTGCCGCATCGAGGATGCCCAGATAGGGCTCGGCAAACTGCGACACATCGCTGTCGAACTGCACACCTTCTTCCCGGGCGCGCTCTGCAATGCGGTCAATGCAGTCCTTGGCATGGCCCTGCACCGTTTCCATGTAGTGCGCATGCGGACACTCGCCCACGCCGGCCGAATACGCCATGTTGGGGAATTCTTCAATGCACGTGTAGGCGGTGAGGCGACAGCCCGTGGCGCGCGCCAGCTTGAGCGCGCCGTCGATGGCCTTGCGGCACTGCTCGGAGCCGTCGGTCGGCAGGAGGATATGGGTAAACATGGCGGTCTCCATGGGGAACCCGACTCCACGTTACTGCGCCGGCCGATACGCCTCTATCGTGGAAAACGCTAGTCCAGCACAGGTTTTCGGCTGAGAGGGACGACCGGAAAATCGATGCACGGTCGTTCGCATATTGACGTGGCAGCTTGCGGTCTACCCGCGTTGCCACGCCTGCCGGTAGCGTGACGGCGATGCGCCCAGCTGCAAGGCAAATCGCCGGCTGAAATGGCTGGCGCTCGCAAAGCCGCATCGCTCGGCAATCGTCGCCAGCGCGAGCGTGGTGGTGCGCAGCAGCGTTTGCGCACGCGCCATGCGTTGCTGCATCACCCACTCATGCGGCGCGGCCCCGAACGACGCACGAAACATCCGCGCGAAATGGAATTCCGACAGGTTCGCCTCGGCCGCCAGTTGTCCGAGCGACAAGGGCAGATGCAGCTCGGCATCGATGCGTGCGGCAATGCGTCGGCACACGTGTGGCGCCAGCCCGCCGCGCACGGCAAGCGCTCGCGTGCGGCCCTGAGTCTGAACGAGGTACGACAGCGTGTCGTTGGCCAGGGCGTTGGCGCGCATGCGATCGTCCAGGTCGGTCCAATCGAGCTGGGCGATGTTCGCGCAAGCCTGTGCGAGATGCGCGTCTTCGATGAAGGTGCGGTCGTGCAGCGTGAACAGGCGCGGCTCTGCGTCGAGCAGACGTACCGCGTGCCCGGCCAGCGCGTCGGGCGCGAAATATAGATGAACGAAGCGCATCGGTTGCTCGATCACCCAGCTCGACTGGTGCTCGGCCGGCAGCATGCACACGCGCCCGGGTGCGCCGAACAGGTGCGGCAGATCTTGCCGGTGTGTGGTGTAGCCACCTTGCAGATAGACCGAGAGCGTGTGGTGCCCAGGCTGGATGTAGCGGGCCTCGTCGTGCTCGTTGCGCCAGATGGCGGCGGTTACGCCGTCGCCCAGATTGGCGACGCGCTCAAGCGATGCGCGCGAGCCGCGTGCAAGCGTGCCGAAGACGCTCGCGTCTGCAGTAACGCGAGGGTCGGCAGGTTGAAGCGAAGGGGATGTGGAGGCGCGGCGCACGCGTCGATGTTACCAACGATGGCACCGTGATGCGCGCGCAAAAGTAGGGGGGCTATCCGCCGCAGAGCTGGTGCGCCACTTCGCCCGCCAAGCCGACGCCGTCCACGCGCTGCCAGCCGGCATCGTTGGCGATCTGCCGCTCGCTGACGGTCAGCGCGCCTTGATACAGCTTGGCTTGCGAGACGGAGAACTGCCGGCTGCGGCAATCGACGGTGTACAGAAAATCGGCCATGTCGCCGCGAAAGGCGCCGAACATGCGCCGCAGCGAACGCATGCCCGCGCGGTTCGACGCTTCCACGCGCACCCAGGCACTGACTGGTCCGCTCGGCATGCGCTGGATGCTGCCGACGTCGAGCGATGCACGGCTGTCCGGTTGATCGGGCAGTGCGATCCAGCGCTCTGCGCCGGCCACCGGCAAGGTCAGCGCTGCCAGCGTCGCCAGCATGCCGGTCAAGACGCGGGGCCCGAAGGCGAAGCGCGTCATCGCGGCTTGCCGCCCGGTACGGGGATGGCGATCGAGTCGGAATGACTGCAGGCCATCATCACGCCGGCCTTGTCGACGTCGATCATCACGGTGCCCGGCTTGTCGGCCGTGCTGGGCGTGGCAGCCAGGCTGCCCGACAGGCGCTGCATGATTGCTCGGCAGGTCGGGGCCGTAGAGGCAACGGTCGCGGCCTTGCTTGTCTTCGGAACCGGAATTGCGGCGGGTGCGGCGGCCGCAACAGGCGGCCGGCCAGGCGCGGCTGCTGCCGCAGCCGTGGGTGCCGTTGAAGCGTGCGCGCGCGGTAACGCAACCAGTGCGGCCAGCACGCTGACGGCAATCAGCAACCGCACGGTGCGCCGTGAAAGCGATCGATTGGGGGGAGACAGAGACGGCATGAACAGTCCAGGCACGGGCATCCAAATTGCGCCTGCCAAGTCACGAGACAGGCGCGCTCTTTCGACCAGTAACGGCACGCCGCGCGCGAACTTGACGTGGCAATCTGCCTCATGGGTCACCCGCGCGTGATTTTGCCTGCGCAAATAGTTCATGTGAACGACATAATCGGGAAGCCCTGGAACATTCTCTTGAATGTAGCGACCAACCAATATGCCGGGGAGATTTTTTTCCGGCATCGTTGGCATCGTGAAACGGCCTCCACACACGGCCCGCACATGCGGACGATGTAAGCAGACGGGACAAGCAGCAACGGGGTTCGTGCAGTGCCAGAACAAATGGGTCGGCGGAAATGAAAATGGGATGGAATACCCGGCCTTTTCCGCCCTTTGTTTTTCCAAGGGGGCCACTATGATTCACAACATGGCGGTGCGATGCAGCCTTGCGTCGGTCGCCTCATGGGTCGGTTCTCCTCTCTGGAACAGATCGACACGGTCCAGAGATTTCAACCCGCGCCTCGTCAACTGAGCGCGGGTTTTTTCTTGAGCGATGCCAACGTAGGATCGCCACCATACGGCCCTCAGGGGTATCGCACACAGCACCCTTCAGTTTTCCGCCGGCGCGCCGTTGTGGTTAGGGCGGAGACACGTGTCGTCTCGGGTCCCGCTTTCCCGTTGCCGTCGCTGTCGCTGTCACTGCTCAAGCCATCGCACTGCCCATGACCCAGTTTCTTCCGGCCCAGGCCGGAGCCTCTCCTGCAGACGTTGCGCCGGGCTCCGAGGCCGCGCAACGTCCGGTGGCGGCCATGGCCCGGGCAATGACCGGGGTGCGCGGTTCCGATTTCGACGCACTGTCACGGCTGTCGTCCGACGCCGTATTGCTGACCGTGGACGGGCATGTCGTGCGAGCCAACCCGGCGGCCGTGCGCTTGCTGGGTGCTCACGACACAGCGCAGCTGGAAGGCCTGCAGCTGGCCGGCCTGATTCATCCCGATGACGTTGCACAGGTGGTGCCGCGCCTGGCGGGCATGGTCAGCAGCGGTGCTTCCGCCCAGCCGGTCGAACATCGTCTGGTGCGCGCCGACTACACGCACGTGCTGGTTGCCAGCGAAGCCGCCGCGTGCGAGCACGAGGGCCAGCCTGCCGTCATGCTGGTGCTGCGCGAAGCCGTGTCGCGTCATGCGCTGGAGCGCCACGCCGTACAGGCGCGCGCCGAGGCGCTGCATGCGCGCCGCCTGCTCGCTTCGGAGAATGCCGTGCTTGCGCAACTTGCTTCCAATGCGACGCTGTCGACCGTACTGCGCCACCTGTGCCTGTACGTCGAACAGGTCTATCCGAACGCCATGTCGGCGCTGTTGTTGCTGGACGCCGATTCGCAGACCTTGCGCGTGGCCGCTGCGCCCACGCTGCCTGCGGCCTATGCCGCCACACTGGAAAACACGCCTGTCGGCCCCGATGCCGGCGCATGCGGTTGCGCCGTGTACCTGGGCGACGCCGTCTTCATCGACAACATTGCGACCGACCCGCGCTGGCAGCATGAGCGCACGGCAGCATTGTCGGCCGGCTTTGCTTCTGCCTGGGCGTTGCCGATCCGTTCGTCGCGCGGGGACAAGCTCGGCGTGCTGGGCCTGTTTTATCGACAGCCGTGCATGCCCGTGGAGGAAGAACAGCATTTCCTGGACGACGTCACGCACCTGGCGGGCGTCGCCATCCAGAAAGACAACGTCGAACGCGGTCTGGCCGAAAGCGAAGAGCGCTATCGCCTGGCGATCTCGAACTTGCACGAGGGCGTCGTGATCATGTCGCCGGATGGGGTGGTGCAGGCGGCCAACGCCAGTGCCGAGCGCATCCTGCGCGTGCGTCCCGGGCAGCTCGTCGGTCGTAACCGGCTCGACCCGATTCAACGCGTGGTCGATGAAGACGGCAAGGAAGTCGGCCTGACCATGATGCCGTCCGGGCACGTGCTGCGCACCGGCGAGCCGATCTTCGGCCGCGTCTACGGGCTGCTGCTCAAGACGGGCGAACTGATGTGGGTGCGGCAGAACATCATCCCCATCCGTCGTCATGCCGAGCCGACGCCCAGCAGCGTGATGCTGTCGTTTGCCGACATCACCGACATCAAGCGTGCCGAACAGCGCCTGCGCCATCTGGCCGCGCACGATGCGCTCACCGGGCTGACCAACCGCAGCTTCTTCATCGCGCATCTGGAAAGCGCCATCGAGAGCGCGCGCGACGAGAGCCGCGAACTGGCGCTCTTCTTCCTCGACCTGGACCGCTTCAAGAGCGTCAACGACACGGCAGGCCATGCCTGCGGCGACACGCTGCTGCAAAGCGCCGCCGCGCGCCTCACCGATTGCATCGGCCCCGGCGACGTGATCGCCCGTCTAGGCGGCGACGAGTTCGTCATCCTCATCGACCAGCGTGTCGAGGGAAAGCGCATTGCGCTGCTGGCCGAGCGCTTGCTGCAGGCCATGCGTGAGCCGTTCGATACCGTCAACGGGCGCTATTACCTGGGCGTGTCGATTGGCGTGGCGCTGTATCCGCACGACGGCATTTCGGGTTCCGATCTGCTCCGTTCGGCCGACGCCGCCATGTACCGCGCCAAGCAGAACGGCCGCAACCGCGCGCAGTTCTACACGGCTGAACTGAACGCCCGCCTGCAACGCCGCTACATGCTGGAAAACGCGCTGCGCGACGCGCGCGAGAACAACGAACTGCAGCTCGTCTATCAACCCAAGTACGACCTGGCCAGCCATCGCATCGTCGGCGCCGAGGCGCTGCTGCGCTGGAACAGCGCCAAGCTCGGGGCGATCTCGCCGGTCGAGTTCATCCCGGTGGCGGAAGAGACGGGGCTGATCGTGCCGATTGGCGCATGGGTTCTGCGCCGTGCCTGCGAGCAGGCCGTGATCTGGTACGAGGCGCTTGGCTACGACTTCCGCATGGCGGTCAACCTCTCGGCGCGCCAGTTCCAGGCCGGCGACGTGGTGCCGATGATCGAGCAGACGCTGGCCGACACCGGCCTGCCGCCCACCGCGCTGGAAGTCGAAATTACCGAAAGCCTGCTGATGGGCGGTGCGGACGAAGTGCGCCCCATGTTCGATGCGCTCACCGCGCAGGGCATCCGGATCTCCATCGACGATTTCGGCACCGGCTATTCGTCGCTGTCGTATCTGCAGCGCTTCCCGATCAGCAACGTAAAGATCGACCGCTCGTTCATCACCGGCATTCCGGGCGATCCGGATTCCGTGGCGCTGACGGAGGCCATCGTCGCCATGGCCCGCGCCCTGGGCATGACGGTCACCGCCGAAGGCGTGGAAGATGCCGACCAGGTGGAGTTTCTCGCCAAGGCGGGCTGCCAGGAAATCCAGGGTTACTACATCGGCAAGCCGGTCACGGCCGAAGGTTTCGACCGCTTGCTGCGGGCGCACCTGTCGGTGGTGGATGCCGGCGTGCGCGCCGCGCTGGGCTGACCGCCCGACCCGAATCGCGCTTTTTCCACCGTTCATACCGGCGTTTCTGCCGTTCGTCGCAATCCGCTCCCGCGTGCGGGAGCCGGCACCTAAGCTGGCGGCATTCCAACAGGGAGACCGCCATGCTCGAATCGATTACCTCCATCGTGTCGCATACGCCCACCTGGGTGTTCGTGGTGTTTGCCGTGCTGATCGGCATCGGGGTGCGCCAGTTGCAGCCGCGCATCGTGTCGCGCCGCCGCCTGATCGTTCTGCCGCTGGTGGTGGCAGCGTACTCGCTGCACGGCGTGTCGACGGCAAGCCATGGCAGCCCGCTGGCGCTGACGATGTGGCTGGTCGCCGTTCTGGTGGCATTCCTGCTGACGTACATGTCTCCGCCCGACGGTGCCGCGTCTGAAATGGCCGACACCGTGCGCGTGCCCGGGAGCTGGGTGCCGATGGTGGTGATCGTGGGCCTGTTTGCCGCCCGCTATGTCTACAACGTGATGCTGGCGATGCACCCAGAGGTTTCGCACTCCGGCAGCTTCATGGCGCTGTTCAGCGCGCTGTTCGGCTTCCTGGGCGGCCTGCTGCTCTCGCGCTCGGTGCTGCTGCATGTGCGTACGCCGCGCCTGGCGGCGGCTTGAGCCAGCGAATCGGCGTTAACACGTTAACATCCTGCATGTTGCAATCTCCATTCAAGACGGGACGACATGCTGGAACTCGACGGCACCATCTGGTTGCGCGCCGGTGAAGACAACTGGGGCGGGCACGGCCGGATCGAACTGCTGGCTGCCATCGGGCAGACCGGCTCCATCACGGCAGGCGCCAAGGCCGTGGGTCTTTCCTACAAGGCCGCGTGGGACGCCATCGACACCATGAACAACCTGGCCGGTGAGCCGCTGGTGGTGCGCACCACGGGCGGCAAGGGCGGTGGCGGCAGTGTGCTGACGCCGCGCGCGCAACGGCTCATCGAGAGTTTCCGCGTGCTGGAAGCCGAGCATCGCCGCTTTGTCGATCGCCTGGATGCCGCCGCGCAAGCCGCCAGTGAAGACGTCAACCTGATGCGTCGCCTGATGTTGCGAACGAGCGCGCGCAACACGCTATTCGGCACGGTGGAATCCGTCGCGCCGGGCGCCGTCAATGATGTGGTGACGCTGCGTCTGCCTGGCGGCCAGCCCGTCGCCGCCACCATCACGCAGGAAAGCACGCGCTTGCTGGGGTTGGCGCCTGGAGTGCATGCCGTCGCGCTCATCAAGGCGCCTGCCGTGATGCTGATGCGCGGCGCCGGTGAATGGCGCGTCTCGGCAGAGAACCAATTGCCGTGCGTCGTCACGGAAATCCGCGATGGTGCGGTGCAGGCCGAAGTGCGGCTGCGCCTGGCGGATGCCAATGCCACGTCCGCAGGCGAGACCGTGCTGGTGGCCATGCTCTCGCGCACGGCGGTGGAAATGCTGGCACTGGCCGAAGGCGTGGAAGCCATGGCGGTGTTCGAGGCATCGAGCGTGATTCTGGGATTGGCTTGAAGCGCCCATGACGCCCAAGACCCTGCTGATCGTCTACCACTCGATGACGGGCGGCACGCGCCAGATGGCCGAGGCCGCGCAGGCGGGCGCCGCAGAAGAGGACGGTGTGACTGTGCGCTTGCTGCACGCCGCGCAAGCGGGTCCCGGCGACGTGCTTGCCGCAGACGGCTATCTCTTCGCAACACCCGAAAACCTCGCTGCCATCAGCGGCCAGCTCAAGGATTTTTTCGACCGCTGCTATTACCCCGCGCTTGATCGCATCAACGGCCGTCCATACGCGTGCCTCGTCTGCGCGGGCAGCGATGGCCAGAACGCCGTGCGTCAGATTGAACGCATTGCCACCGGCTGGCGGCTCAAGCCCGTGGCCGAGCCGATCATTGTCTGCACGCACGCGCAAACGCCGGAGGCCATCCTCGCGCCAAAACAACTTGGCGCAGACGACCTGGAGCGCTGCCGTGCCGTCGGGCAGGCCATGGCTATCGGGCTCGCGTTGGGCGTCTTCTGAGGTCAGCGGGTCACAACCGCCGTCAGATGCGGATACGGCGACAGCGGTGCCGCATCGGGCGCGCGCACGGCATCGGCGACGACACGGCCATCGCGCAGCTCGAATACGTGGTCGCCGAAGATCTCTACATCGGCCGGATCGTGCGTAATCATCAGCATCGGCACCTGCAGCCGCGCTTGCAGGGCAGACAGCTCCGAGCGCATGCGCGTACGCAACGCCGGGTCCAGCGCGGCAAAGGGCTCGTCGAGCAGCAGCATGGACGGCTCCGCGATCAGCGCGCGGGCAAGCGCCACACGCTGGCGCTGGCCGCCGGAGATCTGCGAAGGATAATTGGCGGCCACGGCGCCCAGCTCGAATGTGTCGATCCACTGCTGAACGCGCGGGTCGCGGGTGCGGCGCGGCGGGTTGAACCACCCGCGCTTGAGCCCAAACGCGATGTTCTGCGCCACCGTCAGGTGGTTGAAGAGCGCGTAGTCCTGGAAGAGATAGCCGACGCGGCGCTCCTGCGCGCTGAGGTTGACGCGGTCGGCATGGTCGAACAGCGTGCGGCCGTTCAGGACGATGCGGCCTCGCGTAGGTGTCATCAGGCCAGCAATGGCGCGCAGCGTGAGGCTCTTGCCGGCGCCCGACGGGCCGTAGAGCACCACGCGCCGGCTGTCCGAGCGGACGGCAATGTCGAGCGAAAACACCCGCGCCGCGCTGGTGAGCGTTTTCTGCACCACGAGATCGATCATGCCGCCGGTCATGCCAACTGCTCCTGCAGGCTCGGTGTACGCCCTTGCAGCAGGCGGCTGGCCACGACCAGCACCACGATGCACGTGAGCGAGGTGATCAGCACCAGCGTGTTGGCCGTGGCGTCGTCGCCGGCCTGCACGGCTTCGTAGATGGCAACGGAAAGCGTTTGCGTGCGGCCCGGCAGGTTGCCTGCGATCATCAGCGTGGCGCCAAATTCGCCCAAGGCGCGTGCGAAGGCCAGCAGCACGCCGGCGGCAATGCCGCGTGCAGCCAGCGGCAGCGTGACGCGAAAGAACACGGCGGCTTCCGGCAAGCCCAGCACACGCGCCGCGTTCTCCAATTGGTGATCGACGCCTTCAAAGGCGGCGCGTGCCGATTTCATGACCAGTGGAAACGCCACCACCGTGGAGGCAATCACCGCCCCCTGCCAAGTAAAGACGAGCTGGATGCCCAGGCTGTCCAGCCACCCGCCAATCGTGCCGCGCCGGCCCAGCAACACCAGCAGGTAATACCCGAGCACCGTGGGCGGCAGCACCAGCGGCAGCGTCAGGACTGAATCGACGACGTCGCGCAGGCGGTTGCGCGTGCGTGCCAGCGCGTAGGCCGCGCCGACGCCGAGCACGAGGTTGAGGGCAGTCGCCCAGCCGGCCACCTTGAGTGAGAGCAGCAGAGGCGTCCAGATGGATGCGGACATGCGGATAGTTTGCGAGGGTGCCATCGGCCGGCCGGACGATTCCCTCGAACCGAGGTGACGCGTTGGGCGCCGGCGACAGATTGGGTGGGTTCTTCGCAATATAGGGTTGGTTATAACGCCAGGTCAATCCTGACACGGTGATGCCCGGCATGCGGCAAGGGGCATGGAGCCGCCGCCCCATGGCGACTGTCAGGGGCGTTGTTCGCTGCATTGCGACATAAGCCGCGTCGATGGTGGGGAACTAAAAAGTTTTGTTGGACAACGTTGCCGCCGGCTTGCCACAATGCGCCAAAACGTAGGCCGGACGTCGCTTTTCACGATCCGGGCCCGCGGTGAACAGGGTCACCGCACAGCAAAAGTCATCCCCCGGGGGGGGAAACCAGTCTTGGCGATGGCCGGAAGCGTTCCGGCGGCCAAGCAGGTGTTTCCAACATGACCGGAGGACGGCAATGGCCGCCGCACATCGCGCAGATGGTTTGCAGGCAGTACGTTTCCCCCGCGCCGAAGATCTGGCGCTGCTGATGGACATGCGCCCCGCGCTCAAGGGGGCGGACGGGCAGTCTCGCGGTTCCGCCCGCCCAGGGGCTTCCGTCCAGATCGACCTGGATGCGCTGCCCGTACCACAGGCGGAAGCCGCGTCGGTACCCGCCGCCTTACCCGGCCACGCCGATTCCCTATCCGCGCGCACCGCTGCAGACGATGCCGCCAACGGCGATCGTTTCTTCGTGCCGCTGCCGCCGGGCACGGACGTTGTTCCCGTGGACGAGCACGCGCTCTTCTTTGAACCGGCGCCCGCACACCCCGGCCGCCTGCGTCTTGCGGCAGAGCTGCAGGCCGCACGCGGTGTGGCCGAGCGCGCGCGCATCGTGTCCGGGCTGATGGGGCTGATGGGCTTCTCGTCGCTGACTTACGCGCTGACCGAACGCCACGAAAACGCGCCGCCGACGGTGGCCATGCTGAAGAACTACGTGACGCCCCGGTTCCTGCAGCGCTATTGCGACGAACGCCTCTTCACGGTCGACCCGCGTCTGCCTGCGGTGTTTGCGACCGGCATGCCGCTGGTGTGGGATCTGGCATCGCTCGCGCGCGGCCAGGCACGCATGGAGCCCGCCTTGCGCGCGCTGCTGCAGACGATGGACGAACACGGCCTGCGCAGCGGCGTGATGTTCAGCCTGGGCGCCGGCAAGGGCACGAGCCATGCGATTGTCAGCCTCAGCTCGCCGCACGCCGGGCGGGAGTGGATCAGCGACAGCGTGCTCGGCCAGTCGATTCTCTTTGGCATGGCGTTGCATCAGGTCTGGCGGGCGCCGCTGCAAACGTTCGCGCGCAATACGCGCGCATGCAGCGAAGAGGCACCGCTTACCGTCATGCAAAGCCGTGTGCTGACGTGCCTGGCCTCCGGCATGAGCGACAAGGAAATCGCCATCAAGCTGCACACGACGGCGCACAACGTGGATTACCACCTGCGCCTGATCCGCCGCCGCTACGGAGCGACCAACCGTGCCCAACTCGCCTACATTGCGGGCCGCCTGAACCTCATCTGATTTGAGCAGGAACGACGTTGTGGAAGCTGCTGCGCGGCAGTCAGCGCGGCAGCGCCACGCAGCGCAGGCACGATGTGCCGTCGGCGCGATTGCACGCAAGGATCATCACTTGCCGGCCGGCCTGGCCCGTGCACGCGCTGCCGGTCAGCACCCGTGGTTGCGCCGGCGCTGAAGCTGCGCGTGGCCCCCTCGGGGCCGGCGTGCCGCCGCCCGCGGGCACCACGGGAATCGGCTCGATCCGCCCACCGGCCGCGTCGGGCACGATGGCCGGCACGTCGCCGGCGTTGGCAACCACTTTCTGCACATAGCCGTGGCGGAAGCCGGTCTCGAAGTTGCCGCTGTAGTAGCACGACAGCGCGGCGCGCAACGCCTGCTGCTGGTCCCCATAGCGCGGCAGCGAGCGCGCGAAGCACTCGGCGAGGATGGTGCCGCCTGCGCGCAGGTTGCGGCAGGCGTCGAAGGCCGTCTCCAGCGTCTCGCCAAAGCGGGCGAGGTTGTAGCGGTTGACCTGCCCGAGGCCGACGCTGAAGTTGTAGCCCTGACGTTCCAGGGAACGTGCCGTCGCCACGGCTTCTTCGAGCGTGGCGGGCTGGCGCACCAGCCGGCCGCCCACCACGCCGATCGCATACGGGTTGTAGGCCGATTCCGTGCGCACCAGCGCTTCGAGCGTGAGGCGGTCCACCCGCGGCGCGCAGGTGGCGGCCAGCGTGGCGAAGGCACGCGCATCAATGCGCGGCCCCGCCACGGCAGAGGTGGCGGCCATGCAGGCGGCAAACGCCATGGCGGCGACGATGAAGGCACTGGCACGCATGGTCGCCACCTTTATCGATAAGACAATACGAGCCCGTGCACCAGCACCGACCAGCCGTCGAGCATCACGAACAGCAGCAGCTTGAACGGCACCGAGATGGTGGTCGGCGCAATCATCTGCATGCCCAACGCCAGCAGCAGATTGGCCACGATCAGGTCGACCACCACGAAGATGATGTAGAGCACAAAGCCCACCTGGAACGCCTTGATCAGCTCGGTGAGGGTGAAGCTCGGCACGAGCACGGTCAGGTCGTCGTTCTTGAGGCCGGCCGCGCGCTCCTTGGGCCAGATGCTCGTGGCGGATTTGACGAAGAAGTTGCGCTCCGATTCCAGCGTATGGGTCTGCAGGAATTTCTTCACCGGCGGCTGTGCTGCATCGAGGATGGCGATCACGTCGTCCACGCTCATCTGGCTGCTCAGGTTGAAATTGCGCCCGCGCAGGTTGTCGACCATGTCCATGCCGACGGGCGCCATGATGAACACCGTCAGGATCAGGGCGATCCCGTTGAGCACGATGTTGGGCGGCACCTGCTGGATGCCCAGCGCCGAGCGCAGCAGGCCAAACACCACCACCAGCTTGGTGTAGCTCGTGACCATGAGCGCGGCAAAGGGTGCGATGCCCAGTGCCGCCACCACGGCAATCATCGCTACGGGATTGGGCAGGTTTCCCATGTGCGTGTCGAGTGTGTCGATGCGTTGTTCTTGTTGAGGGAGAAGCGGGCCGGGCGTTATGCCTGCCCGGGTGCCGCCTGGCCGATGAAGCGCGATACACGCACGCCGAGCCGGTTGCCGACGGCGATCAGGTGGCCTTCGCCCACCGGCGTGCCGTTGGCGAGGATCCGGATGACGGCCTGGTTGAGCGGCTGCGCCAGCTCCATCACCGTGCCGGGCCGCAGCGCACGCAGCTCGGCCAACGACAGGCGCCGTTCTTCCAGCTCGAAGGTGGTGACCAGTTCGATGTCGTCCAGGCTGTCGGTCGGAAGCGGCCTCGCTGGGGCCTCTGTGCCGGGTGCAGCGTTGAGGGGGGCTGCGTTTTCGGTTGTCATCGGTTTTTCCTCAATGTTTTCCACCACGATGCGGTTGCCTTGCACCTGCCCGAACACACGCAGGTGCAGCCGCCCCCGCACACGGGCCACGCAGCGCAGGGCGTTGCCGGCCGGCAGCCATTTTTCGATGCGCACGATGTCGCCGAGCGCAATGCCGGCAAAGTCGCGGCGCGACAGGAACGTGGCGCCCAGCTCGAAGCGCAGCGGCACCTGCGTACCCATGAAGGCCGCCAGCGGGATGGGCTCCGCAGCCAACTCGGCCGGGCACAGTTCAGGCAGTGCCTGCGGCGCGTCGAACAGCAGCCCTGCGCGTGCCTGCCACGATGCGACCCCGTCTTCGGCAGGTGTTTCATCGCGGCGTGAGACCAGCATTTGCAGGACGTCGGGCCGGTCCAGCCGTATGTCGGGCGAGGCGGCCTCCGGCAACCACGCAAGCGCGCGTCCGCTGCGTTGTTCGATGCCGCGTGCGAGCGGCGCCAGCGCATCGGCCAGCACGGCGCAGCGCAAGGCTTGCGGCACGTGCACATCCGCGGCGTCGGCCAGCCATGCGCGTTCGGCGGCCGCGTCGAGCAGCAGCCAGCCCAGCGCATCGCCCAGCGTGAATCGGTAGGCTTGCGCCGCAGCTTGCACGGCATGGGCCTCGCAACGCACCTCGTAGGGTGTCTCGCCTACGGAAAACGGTAGTGCCGCGCGCGCGAGATAGAGGCGAGACAGCGTGCGGGCCAGGGCCGGGTCCACTGCCGACAGCATGCGGGCGTCGAGCGTGTTCATGTCATCAACATCCGCCCGGCCATGTAGGCGAGCTGCACGCGGTTCTGCGCGCCGTACTTCTTCTTGAGCTGGCGCAGGTGATAGTCGACGTTGTGCGGCGACATGTTGAGCTGCTCGGCGATGGCCTTGTCCGACAACCCGCTGGTGATGAATTCCAGAATCTGCCGTTGCACCTGGGAGAGCGCCCGCGCGTGCGCGTCTTCATGCAACGGCTTGGCGTGCTGCATCAGGAATTCATGCACGCCAAGCCCCACGGCATAGGCCTGGCCGACTACGTTGTCGGCGATCCAGCCCTTGGCGTTGTTGCCCGATCCGAAGCAGATGACGCTGTGTTCCAGGCTGCGGGGGCTCACGACCCCGAAGCTGATGCCGCTGCGCAGGCCGGAGCGTTCTGCGTCTTGCAGCAGGCGGTGCAGGCGATCGGCATCCGATGGCGCGGTGAGCGTGGCGCCCAGATCCGCCAGGTCCCACACCAGCGGCCACTCGTAGCGCAATGCGAAGGCCAGGCGCGGGTCGACTTCAAAGTAGCGTTCGTCGACGTAGCGCTTTGGCCAGTTGGGCGGCGAATACGCGCGGAAGTACAGCACGCGCGTAATCGATTCGCCAATGCGTGTCAGCCGGTAGTAGCAGAGCCAGTCGAAGCCGATGCTGCGCAAGACGGCGCGCAGTAGCAACTGCCGTTCCTGCGCCCCGTGCGCGGCCCGCAGGTCCTGCGCGGTTTCGGAGAAGGACTCGGCGCGTGCCATTGCGCCCAGGCGGATCGATTCCGCATCGACCACGATGTGTTCTTCGCCAAACAGGATCGGCGCGCGGACATCGCCGGCACCCACATTCGAAGCAGTCAACCGTGGCCTCTCGCGTGGCAAGTGAATGCACTCACTGTAGTGGCGCGCACACGCGGCGATGAACTACCGAAAAGCGTAGTCGACCCCGAATCTTCGTCAGAGATTGTCCGCTTGACTACGAGTTTTCGCGTTGAGCGCAGAGGCCCCTCACTTCTACACTTTCGCAAGAGAAGCAGGTGCTCAACAGCGCCTGTCTTCTACGGAGATTCGTGGGCCCACGCGGCCCCAAAACAGTCCCAACAGTCCAAAACGGGCCCAAAGGCGCTCCATGGCAAAGCCTCGGAATCTTGCTGCAGCGTTGGATGTTCCGCTCTCCGGCATGCGCTGGGCGCGGCTGGTGAACTACGACATTGCGATTGCCGTGTTCGTGGTCGCGGTGGTCGCGCTCTTTGTGCTGCCGTTGCCGACCGTGGTGTTGGACGGGCTCATCTCGCTCAACCTGGCGGCCAGCATCGTGCTGCTGTGCGTGTCGATCTATCTGCCGTCGGCGCTCGCGTTCTCGTCGTTTCCGGCGGTGCTGCTGTTCACGACGCTGTTCCGGCTGTCGCTGAACATCGCCTCGTGCAAGCTGATCCTGCTGCAGGCCAATGCGGGCCATGTGATCGACACCTTCGGCAAGCTCGTGGTCGGCAACAACTTCGTGGTCGGCGGTGTCGTGTTCCTGGTGATCGCGGTGGTGCAGTTCATCGTGATCGCCAAGGGTTCAGAGCGCGTGGCGGAGGTCGGTGCGCGGTTTTCGCTCGATGCGATGCCCGGCAAGCAGATGAGCATCGACGCCGATCTGCGCGCCGGCATCATCACGTCGGACGAAGCCAAGCGCCGCCGCGAAGCGCTGGAGCAGGAATCTCAGCTGCACGGCGCGATGGACGGCGCGATGAAGTTTGTCAAGGGCGACGCCATTGCCGGCATCATCATCGCGGTCATCAACATCCTGGCCGGCATTGCGGTGGGCGCGCTGATGCACGGCATGTCGATCGGCGACGCGCTGCACCGCTACGCAATCCTGACGGTGGGCGACGGCATGGCCTCGCAGATTCCGTCGCTGCTGGTGTCGATTGCCGCCGGCATCGTCACCACCCGTGTCGCCACGCGTGATCGCGAGGCGCGCCACCTCGGCCAGCAGATCGGCGCGCAGATCACCGCCCACCCGCGCGGCATGCTGATGGCCAGCGGCGTGCTGCTGGCGTTCCTGCTGGTGCCGGGTTTTCCGAAGTGGTCGTTTCTGCTGCTGGCGATCGGCACCGCGGCGGCCGCCTTCCTGCGCATGCGCCAGCGCCGACAGGCGCCGCCGCTCGACCTGCTTGTGCTCGGCCCCGATGCACGGCGCCTGGCCGAGCCCGAGGCAGGCTCGCCGGCGGAAGGCATTGCGCCGCCCATCGCCGTGCGCCTGTCGGAAGACCTGCGCGGCGAGATCGAACTCGTTGCCCTGCAGACGCGCCTGGCCGAAGCCAAATCGCGCGTGCAGCGCAGGCTCGGTGCGGTGTTCCCGCGCGTGCAACTGAACTGGGACGCGACGTTGCCCGCCCACGGCTACGCGCTGCTCGTGCAGGACGTGCTGGCCGCTGAAGGCACGCTGCCCGAGCGCGATGCGATTTCCGACGGCGCGGTGCCGGCCGAAGACCGTCTTGCCGCCGAAGTCGAAACGCTCATCGAGCGCAATGCCGCTTCGCTCATCGGCATTCAGGAAACGCAGAACCTCATCCAGATCATGCGCCGCGAACACGGCGAGCTTGTAGCCGAACTCACCCGCCTCGTCCCGCCGCAGCGCATTACCGAAGTGCTGCGCCGGCTGGTGCAGGAGGGCGTGTCGATCCGCAACCTGCGCGCCATTTTCGAGAGCCTGATCACGTGGTCGCCCAAAGAGCCCGAAGACGTGATCGGCCTCGTGGAGCTGGTGCGCGTTGACTTGCACCGCCAGATCACCGAGCAGTTCTGCGGCACCAGCCGCGTGCTCGACGTGGTGCTGTTCGAGCAGTCCTTGCAGGAGCGCATCGAGCAGGCCGTCGTGCACACCAAGCAGGGCAGCGTGCTGAGCCTCACGCGCGACGCCAAGCAGGCGATCACCGACCAGGTGGTCAAGATCCTGGGCGGCACCCGCCCGCTGGAGAAAGACCGCCATGGCCGCCCGCTGGCGGTGATGGTGTCGCTCAATTGCCGGCGCTACGTCAAGACGATGCTGCAGCCGGTGTTTGGCGATCTTCCGGTGCTGTCGTACCAGGAGATCGACGAAGCGATCGAGCTCAACACCGTGGGCTGGGTGACCAACCCGGCCTGACACACAGAACACGCGGAACACGCAAGGAGACAGGCCCATGAACATGAGCGCCACCATTCTCGAAGCCACACGCCAGGGCCTGCTGCTGGTGCTGCTGGTCTCGTTGCCCGTGGTGGCGGTGGCGACGGTATCGGCCTTGCTGATTGCCATCGCGCAGGCAGTGACACAGATCCAGGATCAGAGCATCGGCCTGTCGGTGCGGCTGATTGCGGTGATGGTGACCATCGTGGTGCTGGCGGGGTGGGGCGGACGCGAGGTGCTGCGTTTTGCCCGCATGGCACTCGATCAGGTGTTTTACGGCGGTGTGGCGCCTTTCTAGCGGGGGGATCGCGAGATGGCGCCGAACGAACAACAACATAACCGAGCGAGAACACGCGTGAACAAACGCTATCGATTCCTGCAGTGGAGTGCATCAGCGGCGTGCCTGTGGCTGCTGACGACGGCGGCCGTGGTGGAGGCGGCCGAGCTGCGCTGGCGCAACCGGTCGTACACGCTGGTGGCCGAAGGCAAGAAAGTGGGCGATTTCATCCGCGAGCTGGCGGCATCCCAGGGCGTGACGGCGGTCGTCGACCCGAAGGTGGAAGGCACCATCAACGGCAAGTTCTCGGGCCCGCCGGCCAGCACGCTCAATACCGTGTGCGCCACCTACGGGCTCACCTGGTACTACGACGGCTCGCTCATCTACGTGGACCGCGCCGACGATTCACAGACGCAGGTGTTCCCGATCCCGAAGGGCAGCGGCCCGGAACTTGCGCAGATCCTGCGCGCCATGCAGATCACAGATCAGCGCTTCCCGCTCGTCGTGAGCGACAAGGAGAACACGGTCTACGCGTCTGGCCCGAAGCGCTATGTGGAACTCGTGCGCCAGGCCATTGCATCGATTGCCGATCCGTCACGCGGTGCGGACCGCGCCGAGATTCGCGCATTCCCGCTCAAGTACGCCTGGGCGGGCGATGTGGAGATCAACCGGTCCGGCAAGCCCGTGACGATTCCCGGCATTGCCACCATGATGCGTCGGCTGCTGGGCGCGCCCAATCCGGCAGCCAGCAGCCCCGGCATGTCGCCCACGCGCGCCATGCGGCTGACCGGGCCGACGCGGCAGATGAAGCTCAGCTCCGGTGACAGCATCAACGTGCCGCGCATCGAGATCCCGCTGGCAGGGTCGCAAGGGGATTCCGGCTACAGCGCGCAGGCGCCCGCCGCATCGGGCGGTGGTACGCCGCCTGACCTGCCGCGTATCGAAGCCGACGCCGGCATCAACGCCGTGCTCATCCGCGACGTGCCCGAGCACATGGCGCAGTACGAGCGCCTGATCGCCTCGCTCGATACCAAGCCGCGGCTGGTGGAGATCAACCTCACGATCATCGACATCAGCACCGATTCGCTCGACAGCCTCGGCGTGGACTGGCGCCTGCACACCAAGCACGGCGATTTCCAATCCGGCAACGGCAACAATCCGCCGCTCACCTTCAACGTGGGCACCACGGAAGACGGCCAGACCGGCGCCACCACGCCGGTTGGCATGGCGCTTACGGCGTCGATTGGCGGCAGCCTGCGCAACTACCTGCTGGCGCGCATCAACGCACTCACGCAGAGCGGTAACGCGCAACTGCAGGCCAAGCCGAAGGTGCTGGCACTGGACAACACCGAAGCCATTCTTGAAAACCTCATCCACTTCTACGTGCCGGTGTCGGGCTTCCAGGATGCGTCGCTGTACGGCATCACGACAGGCACGAGCGTGAAGGTCACGCCGCTCATCGTCAACGAGGCCGGCCAGATGAGCGTGATGATGTCGATCGACATCGACGACGGCAACCTGACCAACGACCGCGTCTCGCAACTGCCGGTGGTGCAGGAGCGCTCGATCGTCACCAAGGCGATGATCGAAGAGGGCAAGAGTCTGCTGATTGCCGGCTTCAACTCCGACAGCCTGAACAACACCAAGTCGGGCATTCCGTTCCTCTCGGACGTGCCCTTCATCGGCAACCTGTTCAAGTACACCAACAAGACCGGTCAGCACATGGAGCGCTTCTATCTGCTGACCCCGCGCGTCCTGACCACCGCCAGCACCAACCCGAACGACGTGCCCGCCGTGTCGATCCCGGGCGTTGGCATGCCGGTGCCGGGTGCGACCGATTGGAAACCGGGCCCGCTGCCCGACACGCCGGCACCCAATCAGCCGCCGGCCAGTGTCGGTGCCTTGCCCACGCCGCCTGTTTCGCGACTGCATGAACCCGCCAGCCACACAACCCTCGCCGCACTCGGATAAATCGCCCTGGAAGCTGTGCTTCCTGAGCGGTCCGCTGTACGGCAGATCGATGCCGCTGCGGATGGGCGCCAACGTGGTCGGCTCGGCGCCCACCTGCGAAATCATCGTGCCCGACAGCAGCGTCGCCGCGCGGGAGCTGATGTTCGAGGTAGGCGGCATCGCGGTGTCCGCACGGCGGCTGGACGACGCCGAGCCCACGCTCAACGGCCAGCCATTCGGCCAGACACGCCGCAGCGTAGTGCCGGGCGATGTGATCGCCATGGGCGACATTCGCGTCGGCATCGAGAAGGTCGGGACGATCCGCATGCCGGCCGCCGCGGTGGAAGGCGCGGGCGCCACGGCGCTGGCGGAGCGCGTGCCGTCGTGGCTGCCGCTGGCCGCGGCGGTGTGGCTGTCGCGGGTGTCCACCAAGGCCGGCCGCGGGCGGACGTGGCTGGTGGCCGGCATCGGCCTGTGGCTTGCGGTTCTGCTGGCCGGCGGTGTGGTGGCGTTTGCCGGGCACGACGGCTGGTCCCTCTGGGGCCGCGACCCGGCGGCGCGCGCGGCGCAGGTCCGTCACGCATTGGGCGACCCGGCGGAGATCGTGGTGACGCCCGCGTCGGACGGCACCTCGCGCGTTTCCGGCTACGTGCCGACCGAGGCCGACCACCAGGCGCTGCTGAGCCGCGCGCGCGGGTTGTCGGATGTGTCGATCGGCGAGGTGTACGTGGTGAGCGACCTGCTGGCCGCCGCGCAGCAGTACTTCAGTGCGGGCGGCACCAGCGGCACCGCCGCGCTGAACGTGGCCTACGAAGGACACGGCCGCATCGTGGTGAGCGGCACGGCCGATCGCGCCCAGGCATGGCAGCGCATCCGAAACTACGCGCGCGACGCCAAGCCCGCCGTCGAAGTGGTCGACCGCGTGGCGTGGGATGGCCCGCCGCCGCCGAACATCGCGGCCGAAACGCCGCGCGCCGACGGCCTGCCCGCCATCGTCAGCACGTACGAAGACGAAGACGGCACGCGGTTTGTGCAGACGCGCGACGGCCAGTTGTATTTCGAGGGCGCCCGGCTCAAGGGCGGCCTCCAGGTGAAGAGCATCGCTTCAGATGGTGTGGTGCTCGACCGCGGCGGGCAATCGGTCACATGGCCGGTGCAGCCGCAAACACCGTAGCGCAGCGGGTTCCCCTTTCCCGCGCGCGGGGTGTGTCGTACGGAGGGGCCGGCAGATGCGATGTCGGCTTCCACCGCAAGCAGTTGACAGTGAAGTTGGTAGTCCTTTTTCACCCTTTTGACTGACATCCAGGAGAGCACCATGGGTACACCCACCACCGGCGTCGACGGCGCCATCGGCAGCATCAACCAGTCCGGCGAAGACCAGCTGAAGATCGCCACGGCAGTGCAGGCTGCCGCAGCCAAGGGCGCCGCCGCCAGCGGCATCATCGGCGCGGCCCAATCGCTGAGCAACACGGCAGCCTCGGCCGCCGGTGCCGTCCGCGACGGCGCACGCGCGAGCTGACGCGCAACCCAGCGGCGGCGGGCGCGGCCTGCCGCCGCTTCATCGAATTCAGGAGGGCACGATGTCGATCGAAGCAAACGCGATTGCGGCCGTTGCCGCGACTCAGGCCGCACAGGTGCAAGCCGGCGGTGCTGCCGGCGCCAGCCAGGCCGCACAGGTGAACCCCGCCGCGTATGCGGCCCAAGGGCCGGGGCAGGTCGAACAGGGCATCGGCGCTCCAGCAACGCAGGCTGCAATGCCCACCGACGCGCAGCAGTTCGGCAGCATGATGCGCCCCGTTGCGACCACCGCGGCGCAGCCGGCGACGTTACCGCCGCAGCCGATTCCGACGGCCGCCAACGCAACGCCGTCGCCGGTGCCGGATGTGTCGTTCTCATTCACGCGGGGGCCCGGCGCCGACGGTGCGATGGGCCAGTGGCGCGACTACGGCCACGACCTCAACGAGCGCTACACCAGCATCAACAGCAAGCGGCAAGAGATGCTCGATTCGCTCGACAGCATGGACGTGACCATGACGATGGTGAAGCTGGCCGACTTCAGCTACTTCGCCTCGATGACGCTGGCCGAGTACCAGATGGACATGAGCTTTGCGCAGGCCGCCAACGGCGTAAGCCACTCGCTGCTGAAGAACCAGGAAGGCTGACATGAACCGATTGCTGGGTGTGCTGATGGCGCTTGCCTGCCTCTTCGGCCTGGCCGGGTGCGAGCAGGAGCTGTACACCGGCCTGTCGGAGGTCGAGGTCAACGAGATGGTGGCCGCGCTGTCGTCAGCCGGCATCAGCGGCCAGAAGCTCGTGCAGGACGGCCAGGGGCAGGAGGGCCGCACCTGGACGCTCACCGTCGACCAGGCCGACATGGGCCCCTCGCTGGCGGTGCTGCGCGCGCAGGGCTTGCCGCGCCCGCGCCTCGCGTCGCTCGGCCAGGTGTTCCAGAAGCAGGGGCTGGTGGCCACGCCGGCCGAAGAGCGCGTGCGCTACATCTACGGCGTATCGCAGGAGCTGTCGCGCACGCTGCTGGATGTGGACGGCGTGATGCTCGCGCACGTGCACGTCGTCATTCCCGAGAACGACCCGCTGGCCGACAAGGCCAAGCCTGCGTCGGCAGCCGTGTACATCCGCTACCGGCCCGGCGTGAACCTCACCGCCATGGCGCCGATGGTGAAAGACCTCGTCGCGCACAGCATCGAGGGGCTGAGCTACGACAACGTATCGCTGTTCCTGCAGGGCGCGCAGCCGGTGCCCGTGGACGTGCGCAAAGGCGCGGCGTTGCTCGGCACATTCAGCACGCGCAACCCGCTGGTGTGGTTGCTCGGCTTGCTGATCGTCGCGGCGCTGGTGGTGACCGGTCTCGTTGCATGGCGGCGTGGCGTGTTCGACAACCTCGCCGGGCGCAGGCCGGAACGCGCGTCATGACCATCGATGCGCGCCTCGCGGGGCTGGTCGCCACGTTCAACCTGCGGCCGGATCGCTATATCGACGCATCGTGGCTGCCGGCGGACTGGCCGCTCGCGCTGCGCGACCCCGCCCGTTACGGCGAGGCCGGTCGCGCCGTGCTGGCGCGGGCGCTGCTGCAGGCGCATCAGTTGCAAGGGCAATGGGACTACGACTTTGCTGCCGTGGAAAAGCGCATCGCCCTGCTGCCTGCCGACGCACTGGAGCGCATGGCGGTGTGCTGCGGCCTGTGCCTGCATCGCCAGTGGCTGCGCGAGGGCGAGGTGTCGCGCAAGACGCGGCAGGCCATCGACCTGGCGTTCGGCGCACCGCTGGTGGCATTCGCGCTGGAGCGCATGCCGGCCTTCGAGGCCGTCGCCGAGACCCTGCAGGCGCAGCGCCAGTATCCGCGCCTGGCGGTGGAAACGCTGCGTGCCCGTGGTCGCCGGCTGCTGACGGATTTTCTGGTGCCCTTCGGCCCGGCCGTCATCCGGCGGCTGGCGCTGAAGTTTCCACGCAACGCCGCCGATGCCGATCGGCCGCCGTATTTACTGGGCCGCACGCAACGCGCCGAACTGGGCGAGCTGCTGCGGCTGAGCTTGATTCCTGAACAGGTGCCGGCATGGGACTGGCTTTTCTGATTACCACCGACAAGCTGCACATCCTGAGCGAGCGCAAGGTGCTCAAGCAGCACGAGTACGCCGCGCTGCTCGATGCCACGAGCATCCTCGGCACTGCCCAGGAGGAACGGGAGCGCCTGCTCAAGGATGCCGAGGCCCATCGTGAGCAACAGCTCAAGGCCGGCTACGACGCCGGCTATGAAAAGGGCGAACGCGAAGCCGCCACGCGCCTGTACGCCGATGCGCTGGCGAACGCGCGCGCCCTGGCCGCCATGAAGCAGTTGATGGCGGAACTCGTCACGCGCACGGTGCGCGAGCTGGCGGCCGACCTGCCGCGCGACGCCATCTATGCCAAGGCCTTTTCCCGCATCGAAACGCTGGTCGAGCACGAGCCTGTGCTGACGGTACGCATCGCCCCGCAGCAGGTGGCCGATCTTGAGCGTGTGCTCGGCACCATGACCGACGGTACCCGCCGCGTGCGCGTGGTGCCCGATGCCAGCCTGTCGGAAGAGGCATTGGTGGTGGAAACCGCATCGGGCGTGGTCGAGGCCGGCATCGACACGCAACTGGCTGCGCTGCACGCCGCGCTGGTGGGGGACGAAGCATGACCGAACCGGCCGTGAGCCACATCATCGACGCGGGCGATCTGGAACGCAGCCTGCGCGGCGTGCTGGATCGCGCCGACGGCGTGGGCACCGGCGTGCAGATGCGCGGGCGCATTCACCGTGCGGTGGGGCTCATGCTGAACGCATCCGGCATCCAGGCGCGGCTGGGCGAGGTGTGCGAATTGCGTACGCCCGGTGAGCGCAGCGTCTATGCGGAAGTGGTCGGCTTCGAGCGGCAGTCCACCTTGCTGACGCCACTGGGCAGCGTGCACGGCTTGTCTGCCGCCACGGAGGTGATCCCGTCCGGCAGCGCACATCGCTTTGGCGTGGGCGATGCGCTGCTTGGCCGCGTGCTCGATGGGCTGGGCGCGCCCATGGATGACGCCGGGCCGCTCTTCACCAACGAACGTGTTTCCACGCACGCAGAGCCGCCGAGCCCGCTGTCACGCCGCCGCATCGACGCACCGCTTTCCACCGGCGTGCGCGCCATCGACGCCATGTTGACGGTGGGCATTGGCCAGCGGCTGGGCATCTTCGCGCCATCCGGCGTGGGCAAGAGCACGCTGCTCGGCATGATTGCGCGCGGCGCGCAGAGCGACGTCAACGTGATCGCGCTGATCGGCGAACGCGGGCGCGAGGTGCGCGAATTCCTGGAGCTGTGCCTGCCGGAGGCGACGCGGCGCAAGACGGTTTTGGTGGTTTCGACCTCTGACCGCCCGGCCATGGAACGGGTGAAGTGCGCGCTGGTGGCTACCGCCGTGGCCGAGTACTTTCGCGACCGCGGCAAGAACGTGCTGCTGCTGGTGGACTCACTCACGCGATTTGCGCGCGCGCAGCGCGAGGTGGGCCTGGCGAGCGGCGAGCCGCCCACGCGGCGCAGTTTTCCGCCGTCGACGTTCTCGGTGTTGCCGCAATTGCTGGAGCGCGCGGGCGCCGGTGCGCATGGCGTCATCACGGCCTTCTACACCGTGCTCGTGGAAGGCGACGAAGAGAGTGACCCGATTGCCGAAGAAGTGCGCTCCATCGTCGATGGCCATATCGTGCTCTCGCGCAAGCAGGCGCTGGCGGGGCGCTATCCGGCCATCGACCTGCTGGCCAGTATCAGCCGCGTGATGCCGCAGGTGACAACGCCCGCGCACCGCGCCGCCGCGCAACGTGTGCGCGAGTTGCTGGCCAAATATCAGGAGATCGAATTGCTCGTGCAGATTGGCGAATACCGCGAGGGCAGCGATGCCCTGGGCGATACCGCGTTGCGCGCGCATGCCGCTCTGTCACGCTTCTTTGAGCAGGACGCCGATGCGCATGTGAAGCTGGAGCGCACGGTGGCCGATCTCGAAGCCGTGGTGGGGGCGCTATGAGCGACGTGCTGCGTCAACTCGCCCGCGTGCGCGAGGCGCGCAAGCTCGGTGCCGTGGCGCGGGCTCAGAAGCAGGCTGCCTTGGTGGCGCAGGCTGCCGCGCAGAACGCGGCAGCGCAACAGGGGCTGCAGCAGACGGTATCGGCCCGTTCCGCACACGACGCCGCCATCGAACAGGCCGTGCGCGAAGATGCGCGCAGTGCCGTCGCGCTGCTATGCGGGGCCAACGCTGCGCGGCTGGCGCTGGATCGCGCCATTGTCGAAGCGCATGTCGAATCGCAGCAGACCGGCACGGCGCTGGCAGCCGAGCAGATGGCGCAGGCACGCGCGCAGCGGCATGTCGCGCGTGCCAACGCCAAATGCGAAGCGGTCGACCGCGCCGAACAGCGCATGGTGACCGCGCGGCGCCGCGCGACGGAATGGCAGGAAGAAGACGCCGCGCTCGAAGCCCAGCTCGCGCGCCAGTTTGCCGGCCAGAAGACCACCGCCTGAGCCGATGCAAGGGTTCGATCCGCACTCCATGGAAGGCCTGTTCCGGCAGGCGCTGCTGGTGATGCCGCGTCTGCTGCCCATCATGTTCATCGTGCCCGTGTTCAGCGGGCGGGTGGTGACGGGCATGGTGCGCAGCGGGTTCATCGCCATCCTGGCGGTGTTCGTGGCGCCATCCATGGAGGGCGCGGCGATGAACGTGCAGGGCGGCGGCCTGTGGATGGCGCTGGCGCTCAAGGAGGCACTGATCGGCGTGCTGCTGGGCATGGCCTTTGGTGCGCTGCTCTGGGCCATCGAGAACATCGGCCACCTCATCGATTTTCAGACCGGCTCCGGCAACGCCTCCTTCTTCGACCCCGTAGCGGGGCACGCGAGCGGGCCGACCGCGAGCTTTCTCGGCTTCATGGCCGTCACGTTGTTCGTCACGGGCGGCGGCCTGCATGTGATGCTCGGCGCGTTCTTCGAGTCGTACAAGCTCTGGCCGATCGAACGCATGCTGCCCAGCGCGTCGGTCGCGCTGGAGCAGTTTGCCGTGCACGAGGCCGATAGCGTGCTCGGCTGGACGCTCAAGCTGGCCGCACCGGTGATCATCGTGCTGGTGGTGGCGGAGCTGGGCATCGGGCTGATCAACCGCTCGGTGCCGCAGTTGAACGTGTTCCTGTTTGCCCAGCCCGTGAAGAGCCTGCTGGCCGTGCTGATGATGGTGCTGTTCCTCGGCTTTGTCTTCGAGTCGATGCGCACCTTCCTGGCCGGCAACGGCGAGATGGTCTGGCTGTTGCGTGCGCTGCTGCACAGTCCCGGCGCATGAGCGAGAAACAGCACAAGCCGACACAGCGCCGGCTCGAAGATGCGCGGCGCGAAGGCGAGGTCGTCCGCAGCACGGACGTGACGAGCGCGCTCGTCTTTATCGGAATACTCGTGCTGTTGTGGCAAGGCGGTCCGTGGTTGCTCGAACGCCTGCGTGGCCTGCTCATACAGAACGTGACTGCCGTGGCGCAGGCGCGCGACCCGACTGCGGCGGTCCGGCAGGCATTGGTATCGGCAGGCGCGGAGTGGCTCCTGTTGAGCGCAGCCGTACTGGTGCTGGTGACCGTGCTGGCGGCGCTGGGGGCGTTTGCCCAGGTGGGCGGCATGTTCGCGCCCAAACGCCTGACGCCGAAAATGTCGCGGCTCAATCCAGGCGAGGGCATCCAGCGCATGTTCTCCGTGCGCAACCTGATCGGCCTGGCCATCATGCTGTTCAAGGTGGCTTGCCTGGCGCTGACGCTGTTCGTGGTGATTCGCAGTTCGCTGGCGTTGCCGCTGCAGGCGGGTTACGGGCGGCCTGCAGCGATCCTGGCCGTCGTCGCGCATCTGATACTGCTGCTGTTCGGCTGGGCCGCGGTGGTGTATGTGCTGATGGCCGCGCTGGACTACTGGCACGTCCGCTTCGAATTCTTCAAGAAGAACCGCATGTCGACCGAAGAACTGCGCCGCGAGCACCGCGAACTGCAGGGCGATCCGCACATCGTCGGGCGCCGCCGCCAGCTTGCATTGGAAGTGCAATACAGCGCGCTGGAAGATCGCATGCGCATTGCCACCGCCATCGTGTTCAGCGCGCGGCATGCCGTGGCGCTGTACTACCCCGGCGACGGCACGCTGCCGATGGTGATCGCCAAGGGCAGCGGCGAGGCTGTCCAGCGCATCCGACAGATGGCCGAATACCACCTCGTGCCGACCGCCGCCAATGCAGGCCTGGCGGAGCGCCTGCACGACACCGTGCCGATGGATACCACCATTGACCGCACGCTGTTCCGCGATGTGGCCGCGCTGCTGCGCTGGGCCGAAGGCGCAGACGCGGTGTGCAACCCGTACGTGTCGTCTACCTCCTGAACGCGCAAAAAGAACGCGGGAAAAAACGCGGCGAGCGCCTGACTGCTGCGCCCGCCGCTGCAGGCTCGCTTTCTCCGTTATCCGTTATCCGATCCGCACGAGGTCACCCGGGACGACCAGATCCGGGTCCTGCCCCGTTGTGGCTGGCGTATATGGATGGCCATCCACCGCGGACCAGTCGAACTGGCTGTTCATCGGCGGCAGTTTGTCCAGCGCGGCTGCGGTGCGCGCGTCGGATGCTGGGCCTGCGGTGCCGAGCAGCTTGGCGGCATCGGCCGCGCTCAATTGCCAGAGCGTGCCGCCTGGGCCAACGATCGCGTACTGCGGTGAGGTGCCTGTGCCGATCGATGGCAACGCGTGCGGGGCGTTGGCGCGCAGCAGATCACCGCTGACGCCCTGCATGTCGGGCAGCGGGAACGCGGCAACGGGCTGGTTGTCCTGATCCTGCACGTTGCTGTTGGCCTGCACGTTCGCCACGGCCGGTTTGGCCGCCTGGTTGGGCACGAACAGCTCGATGCCGAAGCGGGTGACCGCCGCCACGCCCAGGATCACGCCGCCCGGCAGCATGGCATGGCTCGGCAACCGCTGGCCGACCTTGGGCATCAGGTCACCCGCGATGCGCAGGGCGCCAGCACCGAAGGCCAGGTCCAATGCCGCCTTGGTGGCACCCATGGCCGGGCTGTTCGTATGCATGAGCGCGTCGTTCATTGCCAGCGGCACCGAGCCGACCGTGTACAGCGACATCGTGAATGCCTGCGCACGGTTCAACCACGGGCTTGTGTTGGTCGCCTTGTCGTTGAACGTGGCGCCCAGGCGGCCGGCAAAGTTGCGGCTCGACAGCGCCAGGTTGGCACTCAGGAACAGCGCGTTGCTCCAGAACGACGGTGTGTTCAGGTGCGCGCCGTGCGTGGCAAACCAGTAAGCCGTGTTGCCGTTGTTGAGCGCGAGCGTGAGCAGTTGCAGCGTGTCGTTCGCGCGGCCCACGGGGCTCTTGGGCGACAGCAGCTTGCCCGGCGCCCCCTTGAGTGCCAGTAGTGCTTGCACGTCGGGGTCATCCTTGGCCTTGGGATCGTCGACCTTGGACAGCGCGGCCGTCAGCGCATCGGGGTTGTCCTGGAACCGCGTGACCGCGTCGGCGATGGTTTGCCGGTCGCTCTTCGTCACGCCCCAGCGGCGCCCGTGGTCGGACATGTTGGTCTTGAGCCAAGCCAGTGCAGCGTCCGAATCTTCTGTGCCCAGCTTGCCGACTTGGTCAGAGACGGCGCGTGTCTTGTTGGCACGCAACGCCGCGATGCCGCCGCGATACATGAAGGACAGCGGGCTGGTGACGGACGGATCGAATACCGCGTGCGTAGCGGCGCTTCCAGTGAGCGTCGCTGAACTCGCCGCCGTGGAGAATGCCCCCGTGAGCGATCCCGCAAAGATCCAGCGGATCCAAGGCTTGCGCTTGGGTTCGCCGGCACTGGCGGCGCTGTCTGGCGTGGTGGGCGGGGTTCCGTTGCCGTCGTCGCCGGCTTCGCTGGTCTTTGCAGTGATCGGCTCCGTGGTCGACGCGGGCTCTTTGGGTTGCGGGCCATCTGGGCCCGTCGGCCCCTTCGGCTCCGTCGCATGTGCGGCTGTGGGGGGCGGCGCATTGGGCTTCTTGCCTGCCGCCAGGTTGATCATCTGCACGACGGTCTGGTAGGTGTTGCTGTCGTGTCCGCCCACCGTGCCGGTGGCTTGGCCCGTCGCGCCATCGACCGCACCGGCGCTGGCGGTAGCGTTCAGCGCGTCCATGTGCTGCTGATGGGTGGTCAGCAGATCGGTGCGGCCGGCGGCTTCCAGCACCGAAGCCGCGAGACCGTGCGCGCCCCAGTTGGAGTTGGACGCACTCACGTAGTGGTCTGCCGGCACCACGGAACGCGGGTCCACCACCGTGCCATCGGGCAGCGTCACCTGCGCGGCCGTGCGGCGCGTGTTGCCCATGCCGGCTTCATGCCCGCGCGAGCCGACACCGATGGTGGTCACGCCGTCGGTCTTCCAGCCGGCAATGGCCACCTCGTCCAGCGGCACGGTCTGGTCGGTGACGTCATTGCCGTTCTGGTCGATATAGCGGCCATCGGCATTGCGGCCGTGCACGTTGATGGAGACGATCGTGTCCGGCGACGCCTCATTGATGAGGTCTTGCGCGGTGGTGCGCGCCGGCTCGCCGGGCTCCGCGTTGAACGGGACGATGCTGTAGTCGTTGACGGCGGCACCGCGCGCCTGCAAGGCGGCATCGAGCGCCGGCACGGCTTCATGCGGGACCACGTAAACGACATTCTTGCCCGCCGCCTGCATGTCATGCCCGAACACAGCGGCGCCGGCCATGCCGTCGGTATCGACTGCGCCGTGGGCGTTGCGGGCGCCGGCCAGTACCAGAATGCGATTGCTGTTCTGCAGCGCGGCGGCCGCCCGGTCGATGCCCAAGGGGTTTTCAATGCGGGCCGAGTCGCCGGTGAACAGCGCCTGCACGGCATTGGTGATGGGGCTGGGCTCAAGCCGCGGGTTCGAGGGGATCACGCTATCCAGCGTCCTGCCGGGGCCAAACCTGCGCACGCGTTGCACTGGCACATCGGGCCGCTCCATCAGGTTCTGTGCCGACTCGCTCACCGGCCCAGTCTTGCCGGAGGTGACGACATACGGATCGGACGAATACGCCGCGCTGGGCACCTTCCATTCCTGTTGGCCGATGGCATCGAGCACCGCCTTGGCTTGGTACTGCATCGGGTCGACCACGGGAATATCCATGCCGCGCTTCTGCAGCGACGTCACGAGGAAATCCTTCATGGCTGGATAGTGCGTGCAGCACAGCCACAGCGATGTGGTGCCCTCGTCCAGTTCCGATACGTACAGGTCGGATGCCTCCTGCAGTTCTTTCTTGACCGCCGGATTGTCGCTCTTGTGCTTGAGCTCGTTGACGAAATCCGCAAACTTATGGGCGGCGACGGCCTGCGGCGGGGGGCTGCCGCTCAGCGCGGCCACCTTGTCTTGATAGGCGTGGCTCTTGACGGTGCCGGCGGTGGCGATGACTGCCGGGCGCTCTCCGCCGTGCTCGACGATGGCGCGCGAGGTGACGTCGACCAGATCGATGACAGGCACGTCTACGTTTTCCAGCGCCTTGGGGAAGGCTGTGCACGCCGTGTTGCACGCCATGGCAACCATGGCGGCCTTCAGGCGTTGCGCTGTTTGCAGGCCGTTGCCCACCAGGCGGATGAGCGCATCCGGGCTCTTGGGGCCATAGGGCGCGTTGGCGTGGTCGACCACGATGGCCACAGGCAGGTCTTCGCCGGTTTGCGCCTTGATGGTCGCCAGCATGTTCTTGGCGGCGATCAGTCCGCCGTTGCTGGAATCGAATGCGGCAAACGTAAACGGCTCGGTGGGCGTAGCTTCGTCGAAGGTCTTGTCGGTGGGCATATGGTTCATCGCTTCGCGCAGCAGCACGAGCATGCCCTGATGCACCTGTGAGGAGAAACCGTCAACGCTGGCTTCGCTCTTGCGGCTGACACCGTCCACCGCCCCCGCATCGACTGAAGCCTTGATGGCTGCGTGCAGTTCTTCCGGCGTGGTCATGAGGTCCATGCGACCCATCCGGTGCAGCATGTTGGCCAGGATGGCCTGCGCGCCAAAGTTGGAGTTCCATGCGGTCACGGGATGGTCCACCGGCACGGTCGATGCAAAATCGATCGTGGTGTTGTCGGCCAGCGTGACGGGCGGGATATTGCTGCGCAGGCTGCCCATGCCTGCCTCGTTGCCACCATCGCCCACGCCTACCGTGATGATCCCCTTGCGCTTGTTGGCCTCAAGCACGATCTGATCCTTCGGGGCATTCACTTCCGCCACGGAGATGCCGCGCATGTTGAGGTAATCGCCGTCGGCATTGCGGGCAGGCAGTTCAATGGCGACGACGGCATCGGGCTGCACGCGGTCAAGCAGTTCGTTCGCGGCATCGCGAGCGGGCTGCCCGCGCTTGGCATCGAACGGCTCCAGCTTGACGAGGTGCCCGCCATCGAAGCTCGCCAGCACCGATTGCACGACCGGCATGTTCGCCGAATCGGTGGCGATGGTCATGTCGCGGCCGGCCAGCGCGAGCTTGGCTGCCATTTCGGCAGTGCCGACGGGGCCGTCCGTTTCGGGCAGCGCGCGGCCGGAGACCGGATCCCGCCCAACGGTGAAGCCCGTCACCAGCAGAATGCGCTGGCTGTCTTTCAGCGCGGCGGCTGCGTCTTCCGTGCCGCCCTTGACGAAGAACTTGCGGATGCCGCGATCCACGAACAACGCCTGGATGCGGTCCACCGGCGACATGATGCGGTCGGCCGTGCGCCCGAATACCGACGACTTCCCGCGATAGAGCTGCATGCGCTGGCGCCAGCTCATGCGTACCGGGTCTTTGATGTTGGCGGTGTCGTGTGCGAACTCGGCCTTGCTCAGGATGAGCCGCCGCTGCTCGTCGCTCATCTCGGCCAGCTTGGCGGCCAGCCGGCGCACGCCGATGCCGCGCGGGTGATGGCCGATGGTGGTGCCGTCGGTGCGGTAGTTCTCGGCGTCGAGCAGCAGGTCGGCATGCTGCGACAGCGCGTTCTGCGTGGCGGCGTCGAGTGCCTTTTGCGTGTCGGTAAAACTCGTCAGCGTGACTTCCGGGTTGGCCAGGTCATCCAGGGCGCCCGGCAGCGGCCGCGAGGGGCGGGCAGGGCCCGTGTTGGTCGGGTTGCCTTCGTCGCCCGGTGTGCCGGTCTTGCCGGGTTCGGTGGCCGGATCCCCTGCAGCCTTGGGCTTGCCCGTGGCCGGGTCGATCGGGTCGGTGCCGGGCTTGCCGTCGTTTCCATCGTTTCCGTCTTTACCGGGTGTGGTGCCGCCTCGCTCCGGGGTCTTGCCGCCGGCTTGCAGGATGACCGGCTCGGTGGTCGGGTCGGTCGTGGGGCGCCCGGCACTGGCCGGATCATTGGCCGCTACCGTGGTGGGATCGGGCGCCATCTCGGTGGGCTTGTAGCGGTCGGCGTTGTTCTTCAGTGCGTTGAGCAGGCCGACGCGTTCAGTGCCTTGCGACAGCCCGACACGTTCCAGCATGCGTGTTGCGCCCACCTGCCCGAGGCCGAGCCCCAGGAACATGATGGATTCGGCCTTCTGCGAGCCCGACATCCGGTCGCCATACATCAGCAGGTCCTTGACCTGCGCGCCGGTCATGATCATGCCGCCGCCCCCGGCCACGAGGTCCGACGCCGAGCGCGTGATCTTGAACAGCCTCGATGCATTGGCCACGTCCGATACGGCGACCAGGCCCTTGCCCGCAAGGCTGTATTCGCCTGCGGCGGACGTGACGATGGCCAACCAGTCGTTCGTTGCTTCCGGATTCAGTGGCGACCACGAGCGGCCGTGGTCGGCCAGCGTGTGGAGGTGGTCGACCGATTCACCCACGATCCAGCCTGTGCCGACCGCCACCATGGCGCCGCCCACAATCGATGCGCCGCCAAACGTGCCAACCGACAGGATCACGCCGCCCACCGCCGTCGCCACGCCGGCCACGATGTCGACCACGTGCCGGATCTTCTGTCCCGTGGTGGTGATGTGCGCGCTGAAGTGGTCGACGTCGGGAACGCCGTTGCTGCCGAGCGCCACCGTGCCGGCAAGGTTCTTCGGCACGTAGATCGTGCCGCCGTCGGACAGCGCGTTGTTGTGGCGGTAATCATCGAGGCTGCTGTAGTCCCAGCCGCGATCGTCGATGTAGTGCGGCTTGCCTCCCTTCTTGTCGGCCACTTCAAACAACGTTGTCGGCATCACGCCCGCGCTCTTGTCCACGTAGACGATCGGAATCGCCTTCACGGTCGGGTTGTCGCCGCCCGCCTCGTGGATCGCTTTGTCGACCTCGTTGATGACCTTGGTGCTGTTGCCGCTGGTAAACCATGCGGTGCCGGTTGTGCCGCTGCTCTGCGCGCCCGCGTTGTCGGCCTGGATCATCAACGCGCCGCCGATGTAGTTCTTGAGCTGCGTGTCGGCATCGGGGCCGCTGAAGGTTTGCGCCGTGTCGTTGTAGAGCGGCGTGTCCTTGCCGAACGTGGCCTTGGACATCTGCCCGAAGATGGTCTTGAGCCCGCCGTTCTGGTCGGACTGGAACGTCTTGTAGTCGGCCTCCGCCTGCTTCTGCTGGACCTTCTCGTTGCCGCGGTCAAAGGCGCGTTGCAGCATGTCGGCGTTGGGCAAGTCCTTGCCGTGCTGCTGGATCAGCGCGTTGGTGACCGTGGCGCCGTTGCCATTGCCCACGGCGTTCTGCACCGGCACCCACGACGGCATGCTGCCCCCGGAGCCGGAGGTCTGCATGCTGTACAGGAACGACTTGGCGTTGGAGTTGGTGGTCAGCCAGTTCGCCACCTGCTGGGCGTGGTCGGTGCTGGGCTGGTCGCTGGCAAAGCGCGGCGCATCGGCCACTGCGGCGGTCAGGCTGAGGCCGCCGTAGAAGTCGGAGCCGCGGGGCACGAGTCCCGACGTGTCGGGGCCGGCGTTGCTCTGGAACCAGTGCCCGTTGTCGTTGAAGCGGTCCTCAACGGTGGTCAGCAGGTTGCCGGCCACCTCGGGCGGCGCCACCTTGGCGAGGTCCTTCATCCATTTGCCGACGGCGTCGTACTTGACGGTGCTGTCGGCCATCTTGCGGTTGGCGTCCGGGTCGTCGGGGTTGTACTTGTAGACCTGCGTGAGGTCGGTGATCTGCTTGTTGAAGTAGTCGCTGTGCGCGTTGAAGAAGGGCGCGCCGGCCACCTCGTACAGGTGCGCGCGTGCGTCGGGGTCGGCACTGGTGACCGACACGTCGTTCATGTTCGTCGACAGGATCTTCAGCGCGCCTTCGGCATCGCCGGCCTTCATCTTGGCGGCGACCTGGTCCTTGGTGTACGTCACCCGCACGTCGTAGCTGGCGGCGCCGATCTGCTCGTAGATCTTCTCGGCGTTCGGGTCGCTGGCGTACGGCCGCGCGAGCTGCACGCACGCGAACTGCACGGGGTCGTTGGTGGCGAGCGCCTTGTCCTGCGCCGACAGCGTCGGGTCGTTCGGGTTGATGTGGTTGATCTGGTACTGAATGGCATCGGCCGTGGCGATGTTCCTGGCAAATGCGAGGCTGCCGTCGTCCCAGTCGGGGTGGGCCTTGGCCATTGCATCGACGGCGTCGTTGGCGGCCTTCAGGTTGTCGCCGGAGCCGAAGTTTTCGTACGTGGAAAGCTCGCCGCCGAGGGCCGTCTTGAAGTCCTGGATGGCCTTGTGCAGGTTGGCCTGCGCCGCGTTGATGGCGTCCTGCTTGTCTTCAGCGATCGTGCGGTTGGTGACTTTGATGCTCTGGGCGTTCTGCAGGTTGTCCTGCGCGTTGAGCACGCCGTCGCGCGCTTCAGACGCGGTGCGCTGGCTCGGGTCTTGCTTCTCAACCGCGTCTTTTGCGTCGTCGACGATCTTGTCGAGCCATTTGGCATCGGGGTCGCGTTTCTTGATGGCGGCGGCCGCGTCTTCGATGGCCTTCTTTTCGCTGCCGGCCGGTGCCTCGTCGGCCTGCCGGCGCAACTCGTTCTGCACCGAATTGATGACGTCCGACAGCGGCTTGTCGAGCTTGGCCTGCGCGGCCGTGGAGTCGTCGCCGTTGTTGATGTAGTTGTTGACCGCCGTGTTGGCTGTCTGGATGGCTGCGTCCGTCTGGGTCTTGGCGTCGGCCGCGGCTTGTTTCTGCTCGGGGGTGGGCGCAGGCGGCGGGGGCGGCGGGCGGTAGTAGACGATGCGGCCGTTGATCTCATCGATGGCGGGCATGGCGGTCTCCAGCGGCGCCCCATGCGGGGTGGGCCTGATTGAAAACAATCGGGTGATAAAGGCATTCTGGATGCCGGTTGCCAGCGCAGCTATTGGCAAATTACGTAGCGCGGTGCGGGTGTGGATGCGCCCGCGTTGTAGAAACTACGAGGTTCCGTGGCAGTTTTGGCGCGGCATTGGTAAAAACCGCCGAACAGGCGTGCATGCGCGTGCGCAGCAACGGCGCCAGATACAACAACACGAGGGGCAGGGCATGAACCTACGTTTTCTGGAAACCTTTGTCTGGGTGGCGCGGCTGCGCAGTTTTCGCCTGACCGCAGACAAGCTGTTCACCACGCAGGCGTCCATTTCCGCGCGGATTGCCGCACTGGAAGAAGAACTGGGCGTGCGCCTGTTCGACCGCGATACGCGCGGCGTGCAGCTCACGCCCGACGGCCACAAGGTGCTGGAATATGCCGACCGCATGGTGAGCACGCTGCACCAATTGCAGGCCGCAGTGGCACAGCGCCCGGGCTTTGAAGGGCGCGTGCGCGTCGGGGCGATGGACAGCGTCATCCATACGTGGCTCTCGCCGCTCGTTGCACGCACGGCCGAGATGTTTCCTGCGCTGGAAATCGAACTCGTGGCCGACAGCGCCATGCACCTCGTCGAGCACTTGCAGAAGGGCGCGCTCGACATTGCCTTCCAGACCGATCTGCTGCGCGCCGAGAGCGTGCGCAACGTGCAGCTCGCGCAGTACCCCATCCACTGGGTGGTGGCCACCAACTCCCGCCTGGCGCACCCGTATGCCAGCCTGGGCGAACTGGCGCGCGAACGGCTCATCACCTTTGTGCGCAACTCGCGGCCGCATCAGGACATGCTCAACCTGCTGCACCTGAGCGGGGTGGAGTCACCGCGCGTGAACTGCGTCAACTCGGTGGCCGCCATGACGCGCCTGGTGGGCGATGGCTTTGGCGTGGGTGCATTGCCGACCGTACTGGTGCGCGACCGCATCGAGAGCGGCGCGTTGACGGTGCTCGAAGTGGAGCCGGCGCTACCCGCCTTGCCGATCATCGCGTCGTGGCGCGCCGGGGCGGGGCTTGAGGTGCATGAGGCCATCGTCGGCCTGGCGCGCACGATGGCGCGGGAATTCTGCCTGTCGGTCGGCCCGCGCTACGCCATTGCCGAAGAAGTCGAGCGCAACACGGAAGCGGCCTGAGCCGCCTGAATTACGCAAGCGTGCCGTGGCGGCAGCGTCAGAAAATCGAGCGTCCGGTCAGCGTCGTCAGCCATTCCAGCGCCTGCAACCCGGCGAGCGAGTTGCCGCTGACGTCCAGCCCAGGCGACCACACGCACACGCCAAATTCGCCCGGCAGCACGGCCACGATGCCACCGCCCACACCGCTCTTGGCGGGCAGGCCAACGCGATAGACGAAGTCGCCCGCGGCGTCGTACGTGCCGCAGGTCAGCATCAGCGCGGAGAGGCGCTTGGCGGGGCTGACGTCGACGATGCGCTCGCCACTCCACGGCACCACGCCGCCGTTGGCAAGAAACAGCACCGCGCGGGCGAGGTCCGTGCAGTCCATCTCGATGGCGCACTGGCGGCAGTACGCATCGATGACGGTTTCCACCGGCATGTGCAGGTTGCCGAAGCTCTTCATGAAGTGTGCCATCGCGCGGTTGCGGTCGGCATGGGCCAGTTCGGATTCGGCCACTCGGCGCACGTAGTCGATGCGCGGGTTGTCGACCAGGCGGCGCATGAACTGCACCAGCGCGGTCTCGGCCTGCACGAAGCGCCGGCACAGCACGTCGGTCACGACCAGCGCACCGGCATTGATGAACGGGTTGCGCGGGATGCCGTTCTCGTATTCGAGCTGCACCAGCGAGTTGAATGCATTGCCGGAGGGTTCGCGGCCGACGCGTTGCCAGAGCGTTTCGCCTTCGAGCTGGAAGGCCAGCGTGCAGGCAAACAGCTTGGAAACGCTCTGGATCGAAAACGGCACATCCGCCTTGCCCACCGTGTAGACGTCGCCGCGGAGTGTGACGAGGGCCATGCCGAAATCCGTCGCACTGGCGCCGGCCAGCTCGGGGATGTAATCGGCAACCCGCCCCCGGCCGAGGTACGGCTGGATGTCGCGGTGGATGGTGTCCAGGATCGCTTGGTAGTCCATGTCAGGCCAGGAGGGCAAACGGTGGGGCGAGGGATTCTACACGCGGGTGCCGCAGCCGCCTCGGCAATCACCTTTTCCTATCGCCTGTCATCCGAAACTTTCGTTGGACCGGGTTTCATCACGCTTTCACAATCTGCCGCACGAACAACCTTGTGGATGAGCTTGCATGACGACGGCAGTGGAGACAGCCCAGGCAAAGAGAATGCCGGAACAACCGGCGCCCGCACCCGCACCGGCCCGCACGGGTGCCAGCGTGGCCTACGCAAATCCGTATTCCGCGCGGCTGGCGGCGCGCTCGGGCGTGCTGCGCGGCCATACCAGCGGCCTGTGCGATGGCTATGTGCAGGCCAACATCGTGATGCTGCGCGATACGTGGGCCAACGAGTTCCTGCGCTTCTGCCAGCTGAACCCCAAACCGTGCCCGCTGCTGGACGTGACCGAGCCCGGCGTGCCGGTGTTCCGCCATCTGGGCCAGGACGTTGACGTGCGCCGCGACGTACCGCGCTATCGCGTCTACCGCAACGGCGAACTGGCTGATGAGCCGGCCGACGTTGAAGCGCTGTGGACGGACGACATGGTCGCCTTTGCCATCGGCTGCTCGTTCTCGTTCGAGCACGCGTTGATGGAAGCCGGCGTGCCGCTGCGCCATATCGCCATGTCGCGCAACGTGGCGATGTATCGCACCTCGATCGAGACGGTCGGTACATCCCGCCTGGCAGGCAAGCTGGTGGTGTCGATGCGGCCGATGTCGGTGGCCAATGCCATCCGCGCCATTGAAATCACTTCGCGCATGCCACGTGCGCACGGGGCGCCGGTGCACTTTGGCGATCCGGCCGCCATCGGCATTGCAGATATCTCGCAGCCCGATTGGGGCGATGCGGTGCCCGTGCAGCCGGGCGAGGTGCCGGTGTTCTGGGCCTGCGGCGTGACACCCCAGGCCGTGGTGCAACAGGCGCGGCCGGAGCTGTGCATCACGCATGCGCCGGGGCACATGCTGATCACCGACCTGCGCACCGCAGCGCTGGCCTGAACACGCGGTCGCAGGGCCGGAAGAAAGACGGACGGGTAACGGGGTTCCAACTGGCGCACGCAGAGGCGCTGGTTTATAGCAATAAGCGATCAACGCATCGAGACAGCATCAGTAACAAGGAGGAAACACCATGACAACCGAAGCCACGGTTGCGCGAGCGCCCGCCGAGCCGGACGCCTCAGCCGCAGCCAATTCCGGCGGCCTGTTCCGCTGGTACGGAGAGATCTCCGCGCAGGAGCGGCGCACGTTCTGGAGCTGCAAGGTCGGCTACGCGCTCGACGCGATGGACACGCAGATCCTGAGCTTCGTCATCCCCACGTTGATCGGCGTGTGGGGCCTGTCCAAGGCCGATGCGGGGTTGATCGGCACATGCACGTTGCTGGCATCGGCGGCGGGCGGCTGGGTGGCGGGCATCCTGTCGGACCGCATCGGCCGCGTGCGCGCGTTGCAGATCACGATCCTGTGGTTTGCGGTGTTTACGTTCCTCTGCGGCCTCGCGCAGAACTACGAGCAACTGCTGATCGCGCGCACCCTGATGGGCTTTGGCTTTGGCGGCGAGTGGACGGCCGGCGCCGTGCTGATCGGTGAAGCCATTCGCGCGCAGGACCGCGGCAAGGCCGTTGGCATGGTGCAGGCCGGGTGGGCGCTGGGGTGGGGCGCATCGGCATTGCTGTATGCATGGTTCTTCAGCGTAATGCCGCCTGAAACGGCATGGCGTGCGTTGTTCCTCGTGGGGATCGTGCCGGCGGTGTTCGTGTTCTTCCTGCGCCGGCTGGTGAAAGAGCCGGAAGTGTTTCAGGAAGCGAAGTCGCAGGCCGCCGAGCGCACGAGCTTCTTCGCGATTTTCTCGCCGCGGCTGTTGAGCACCACGCTGCGTGCCGCCGTGCTGACCACCGGCGCACAGGGCGGCTACTACGCCATCACCACGTGGCTGCCGACGTTTCTGAAGACCGAGCGCCATCTGACCGTGCTCGGCACCGGCGGTTATCTGGCCGTGGTCATCATCGGCTCCTACATCGGCTACCTCACCAGCGCCGTGCTGACTGATCGCCTGGGCCGCAAACGCAACTTCATCCTGTTTGCCGTGGGCTCGATGGTGGTGGCGCTGGCCTACACGCACCTGGAAGTGACCGACAGCATGATGCTGCTGCTCGGCCTGCCGCTGGGCTTCTTTGCGTCGGGCATCTTTGCCGGCATGGGCGCGTTCCTGACCGAGCTGTTCCCGACGGCGGTGCGCGGCTCGGGCCAGGGCTTCTGCTACAACGTCGGCCGGGCGGTGGGTGCGTGCTTCCCGTTCCTGATCGGGCAGGTGAGTGCGCATTCGTCACTGGGGCATGCCATCGGCATCTTCGCCGCGGGCGCCTATGGGTTGCTGATCGTGGCGGCCCTCACGCTGCCGGAAACACGCGGCCGGGAACTCGAATCGATTTAACTCCTGTGCTTCCCCCAAAAGTGCACAGCGCGCGGCGTTTGGAAGACGCCGCGCTTTTTTTTACCAAAAGTAAATCGGCACACCCCACCAATGGGTGGGAATGATTTAACATTTTTGTGTTTTCATTTGCGTTGCAATTGCGCATGTTTCGGTTGCGTGACAAACCGAAGAGAAAGCGCCGATTTATTGCCCGATGATTCGCATTCGGGCAAGCACTCAGCCGCAATGCAAGCCCCAGCGCGGCTTCGCGGCCAGCGGACACAGCCAGCAACGCGCGCGATCCCTCATCCTGTTTTCTCTGCGTCTGCCCGTTATTTTGGGAATACCCTAAAGAAGGGGTAATCCTATTCAGCCTTTCTGTTTAAAAAAACGAGGGGTGGCGGCAATGGCGCATTCATTGAGAAAATTGCGGCCTGCACGACGCCTGATATCCCCGCCCCCGGTCGCACGACAACAAGAAGGAGGCACGGACGAGGCGCCAATCGAACCCCTTCGTCAGTCCTATGAGCTGTATGCGCGTCTGCGATGCGTATGCGGTGCTTCTTCTATCCGGTTATGAAAATTCTGTCCGTCTTCGGCACGCGGCCCGAAGCGATCAAGATGGCGCCCCTCGTCAAGGCGCTGGCCGAGCAGTCGGCCATGGAGTCCGTCGTGTGCGTGACGGGGCAGCACAAGCAGATGCTGCAGCAGGTGCTGGACCTGTTCGACATCACGCCGCAGTACGACCTGGAACTGATGACGCAGAACCAGACGCTGAACGGACTCAGTGCCCGCCTGCTCACGGCTTTTGACGACGTGCTGGAAACGGTGCGCCCCGACCGCATCCTCGTGCATGGCGATACGACCACCGCAATGATGTCGGCCATGGCGGCGTTCCACCGCCGCATTCCCATCGGTCATGTGGAAGCCGGCCTGCGCACGGGCGACCTCTACCAGCCGTGGCCGGAAGAGATGAACCGCCGCACCATCGACGTGTGTGCCGATCTGCTGTTCGCGCCGACCGATTCTTCGCGCCGCAACCTGCAGGCGGAAAACCTGGGCGGCCGCATCCTGGTGACGGGCAATACCGTAATCGATGCGCTGCTGCAGACCACGCAGCGCATCGTGACGGACGACGCCTTCCGCGCCGAGCTGGATGCGCATTTCCCGTTTCTGAATGACGAACGCAAGGTCCTGCTGGTGACGGGCCACCGCCGCGAGAACTTCGGCTCGGGCTTCGCCAACATCTGCGATGCGCTGGCCAGGCTGGCGCGCCGCGACGACATCCAGATCGTCTACCCCATCCACCTGAACCCGAACGTGCGCGGGCCCGTGCAGGCCGCGCTGGCAGGGCTGCCGAACGTGCATCTGATCGAGCCGCTGGACTACGCGCGCTTCGTGCGCTTGATGCAGCGCGCCCACGTGATCCTGACGGACTCGGGCGGGGTGCAGGAAGAAGCGCCGTCGCTGGGCAAGCCGGTGCTCGTCATGCGCAACGTGACGGAGCGCCCGGAGGCCGTGCAGGCCGGCACCGTGCGCCTGGTCGGCACGGAGGTGGACAGCATCGTCGGTGCCGTCAGCCATCTGTACGACAACGACGACGCCTGGCGTGCGTTCTCGCAGCGCCTGAACCCATACGGCGACGGGCTCGCCTCGCAGCGCATCGTGGCGGCCTTGGGCGGTGCGCATGTCCAGGAGTTTCTGGGCGAAGAACTTCAAGCGGCCTGACGGCCGAAGGCAACGAACACCATGTCCACGCTCGCGATCGATATCCTGCTGGTGCTCGCGTTCTGCATCATCACGCTGCTCGTCGTCTACACGGCGCGGCACTACCTGTTCACGCTGAACCGGCTGTTCGGCCGTCAGCGTCAGCCGTATCTCGACATCGAACAGGGCGCGTGGCCCAGCGTGGTCGTCTGCGTGGCGGCGCACAACGAAGAGCGCGTGATTGCCGACTGCCTCAACGCGCTGCTGCTGGTGGACTACCCGCGCGACAAGCTGACCATCATGCCGGTCAACGATCGCTCCAAGGACCGCACGCGCGAGATCATCGACGAGATTGCGGCGCGCAACCCCGGCCGCTTCCAGCTGTTCCACCGCACCGAAGGCCGGCCCGGCAAGGCGGCGGCGTTGCGCGATGCCACGCAGTTGATCGACGCCGAGATCATGATCGTCTTCGACGCCGACTACCTGCCGGCGCGCGGCCTCATCAAGCAGCTCGTGGCGCCGTTCTTTGACCCGGAAGTGGGCGCCATCATGGGCCGCGTGGTGCCCGTGAATGCCGGCGCCAACCTGCTGACGCGCCTGCTTGATCTGGAGCGTGCCGGCGGCTACCAGGTTGACCAGACCGCCCGCATGAACCTGGGCCTGGTGCCGCAGTACGGCGGCACCGTGGGCGGTATCCGCCGCCGTGCGCTGGACGACATCGGCGGCTGGAACATCGACACGCTGGCCGAAGACACCGACGTGACGTTCCGCCTGCTGCAGCACGGTTGGAAGACGGTCTACCAGAACCGCTCCGAGTGCTACGAAGAGGTGCCTGAAGTGTGGCCGGTGCGGCTCAAGCAGATCAGCCGCTGGTCGCGCGGGCACAACCAGGTGATGGTGAACAACATCCGCGAGCTGCTCGCCAACGATCGCATCAGCCGGCTGGAACGGCTGGACGGCGCGTTGCTGCTGATGATCTTCGTCATGCCGATGGTGCAGCTGGCCGGCTGGGTGGTGGCCGTCATCCTGTTCTATGCGGCGGCGCAGTCGATCGTCTCTGGCTGGGTGCTGCTGGCCGCGCTGCTGTGCTACGGCGGGCTCGGCACGAATGCGGCCTTCTTCGAGATCGCGGCGGCCACCTACCTGGACGGCCATCGCAATCGCATCCGCCTGTTGCCGCTGAATCTGTTTGGCTTCCTGGTCAGCATGATGACGATCGCACGTGCTGGCGTGACGCAGGTGATCGACGCCGTGAAGAAGCGCGAGCTGGTGTGGGACAAGACCGAGCGCTTCCGCACGGAAGCCGCGGGCGTGGTCAACATCATGGCCGGCGACGTGCCGGTGCCCACGGGCACGGAGCGCACATGATCGGAAGCATGCTGCTGCTGAGCGGCTCGGTCGCGGGGCTGCTGGTGCTGCCGTTCCTGCCGGCGTTGTCGGAGTGGCTGCGCCCGACCGACTCCGCGCCGCTGCCGATGCGGCGTGACCAGCCGAACAATCTCACCTTCTTTGCCAACAGTTTCCGCCGCCGGCTGCAAGAGCAGTACGGCGTGGATCTCGACGCCATGCGGGCCGCAGGCGCCGCCTACCAGGTGCCCGTGAGTGCAGAACTGAGCGTGGGGCGCGACCCGCGCGGTCGCCCCGCAGTCGAGCAATCGGGGCTGGCGCGCATGCTCGACAAGGTCAACCACATCGTCGTGTTCCGTGGCAACGCGTGGCTGGGCCCGCGCAGCCGCGTGCGCGCCGACTTGTATGTCGAGCAGGATGTCGAAGTCGAGCGCGACACCCGCTTGCGAGCCTGCCTGGCCGAAGGCGATATCGAACTCGGCGAGAACGTGGTGGTGCAGCGCTGGGTGCATGGCCGCAATGTGCGGCTGCTGCCGAATGTGCGTGTCGAAGGCCGCGTCACGGCAGAGGAGCGCATCGTGATGGCCGCCCCGGCGCGCTTCGAGCGGGCGGGCGCCGGTGAGGTGATGTTTGGCGACGTGCGCAGCGCAGCGCAGCCGGTCGGTTTGCCGAAGCCGGCCACGGAGCGCCGTGTGCTGGACGGCGATGCCACGCTCGCGGCCAACGAGGCAACCGATTGCGACTACGTGGTGCGCGGCGATTGCCGCGTCGCGGGTGGCATGGTGCTCCAGGGCAGCATCAAGACGCACGGGCACCTGCGCACGGGCGACGGCGTGCGCATCGCGGGCACGCTGTCGGCACGCAAGAACCTGGAAATCGGTGCGGGCAGCGCGGTGCTGGGCCCGCTCATCGGTTTTGAAGACATCGTGCTGGGGCCGAACTGCCGCATCGGCCGCCCCGATGCGCCGACCACGCTCGTCTGCAACCGCCTGTTCGTCTCGCCGGGCTGTGTTGTGCATGGCGTGATTACCGCGCACGAGTTCGCGCGCGTGGAAGGCTGAGGAGGCACGCATGGTCACGTTCTGGCGCGCTTGCGTTCGCGGCTGTGGCGCGGTGCTGGCCGGGCTTGCCCTGTCGACTGCTGCGCACGGTGCCACGATGTTTGAAGACTTCACCACGCCCGACGGCGCCATGACCGTCTTCGCCCAAGGCGATTACGTCGAGCCCTACGTTGCGATCGAGGCCCTGCTGGTCGCGCACCGCCTGGGTGTCGACGTGCAGGCGCCGGCGGTGGGGCTGGCCAATTGGCTGCTGCCGTATCAACAGGCCAATGGCACGTTCCCGCGCATCTGCCGCAGCGGCGCCGACGGCTGGCGAGCATGCGGCCACGCCGATGCGGATGACTCGCAAGCCGTGTTCTGGTGCCTGCTCGTCAACGAGATCCTGCACGGCCCGCCGCAACTGCTGGCCAGCTGCGGCCTGTCATTGGCGCACCTCGCTACGCTGTGGGACCCGAAGCGCACCACGTTCCAGGCGTTTGCCGATCGACCCGAAGCCTACTTTGCCGACAACGTGGAAGTGGCCGGCGCGCTCAAGCGCCTGCGTGCCGACCCCAAGGCTGCGTTGCACTACACGCTGGAACTGGCCGCGCTGGCGTCGCACAAGCAGATGATGGACGGCCTCGCCCATGCCTACGGTTACCAACTGAACGGCGCGCTCGATCCTGCACGCGTGAGCCTGCCGCCCACGCCGTACGGCTTCTACCCGACGGCGGTTGCGCCGGTGTATCCGTGGGTGCATGACCTGGAGACCGGCGCCGCCGCCCGGCGCAAGTGGGCGGTGTGGATGTTCCGCCATGGGCAGACGTGGCTGTCGGGCAAGGCAGACCCGTTCCCCTGGGGCCTGATCGCCTGGGCTGCCTACACGCTGGGCGATGCGCCGACCGCGCAGAAGTGGCTGCAGGCCGCGCCGCAATGGCGCGCAGCCGGCCGCTGGAACTTGATGGAAGAGGGCGCGCTGATCGGGCTCTCGCATGCACTGGCTGTTTCCCAATGAGCACACCTTCCAAGCGCATCGACTGGCGCAAGCACCTGACCAGTCTGCTGATCCTGATCGCCTTTGCGGCCTGTGCGCTGCTGCTGGCGCGCAACCTCAGTGCTGGCCCGGGCCGCCCGCAGACCGACGACATCGTGCTGGTGGTGCCCGACAACCTCGGGCAAGACAACCGCATCTACGTGCAGGCCTGGGAAGACGCGGCGCTGGAAGAGGGCGTGCGCCTGCGCACCATGTCGGCATCGGATTTCGTGCGCCACGGGTTGAATGGGGAGCGCGTGTTTGCCGGCGTGATCCTGCCGGACACCGTGCACCGTTCGATGACGACCGCGCTGGTCAACCAGATCAGCCAGTTCGTGCAGGACGGCGGCGCGCTGATGCAGGTGTATGACGCCGGCATCCTCAATGAAAAGGGCTTCTACGAGGACGGCGCCTCGCGCCTGTCGACGCTGGCCGGCGTGCAATACGGTTTCTATTCGACGCTGGGCGAAAAGATGGCCAGCCAGGCGACCGTCTACGGCCAGCCCGATGCGATGGTCGACCTGCATATCCCGCCGGGGCGCTGGATTGTGTCGAACGGGCGAGCGGTGCTGTCGGGCTACGGGCAGGACATGCTGCAGTACCCGACCCTGCGCACCCACGGCGACTACGCCGGCAAGGTGCTGCTGCGCTCCGAAGACAACTCGGTCATTGCCGGCGAGCGCACCGTGGGCAAAGGCCACGTGCTGTTCGTCAACCTGCCGCTGACGTATCTCAAGCTGCGCACCGACGGCGTGCTGATGCACGGCTTCCTGAGCTACTTTGCCAGCCACGTATTGGAGCAGCCGCGCCTGTCGCCAGCGCCGCAGGGCGTGGGCGGCCTCGTCCTGAACTGGCACTGCGATGCGCGCATCTGTATTGACGCCACCGACAAGCTGATCGAAGACGGCGTCTTCAAGCGCGGCCCCTTCAGCTTCCACATCACCGCTGGCCCCGACCAGCGCCAGTTTGGCGACGGGCTGGGCGTGAACCTGGCCCACAACCCCGCGTTTGCGGAGGTCGTGCACGGCCTGATGAAGCAAGGGCACGAGGTAGGCAGCCACGGCGGCTGGATTCACGACTGGTTCGGCCTGAACGTGACCGAAGACAACCAGGCCACCATGGAGACCTATCTGCAGAAGAACGCAGACGCCATCGAGGCGCTGACCGGCAAGCCGCAGACCGAATATTCCGCCCCGACCGGCAACCAGCCCGAGTGGGCGACGCGCTGGCTGGACGAGCACAACGTCAAGGGCTACTACTTCACCGGCAACATCGGCCAGGGGCCCACGCGCACGTATCGCAACGGCCGGCGCGACGCGCACATCTGGTCGTTCCCGGTGCAGACGTACGGGCAGTACGCGACCATTGAAGAAGCCGACATGGCGCACATTCCGGAAGCGGAGATTGCGGCGTGGCTGACCTCGCTGGTGAAGTTCACCACGGAGTCCGGCGAGATCCGCCTGATCTACTTCCACCCGCCGGGCGCCGTGCGCTACCTGCACGCCATTGACGCCCTGATGGAAGCCGCCGATGCGCAGGAGGCGCGCAAGCGCTTCCGCTGGCACACCATCACGCAGATGGCCGACTTTGCCGAGCGCCGCGAGAAGACCGTGTGGCAGACGACATCGGAGCGCGGCGACGTGCGCGTGACGGCAGAGAACCCGGACACCCTGAACGAGCTGACGTGGCTGTTTTCGGCCGACCGTTATGCCGAGCCGCGCGTCGAGGCCGGGCAGGCCAGTGTGGTGCGGGAAGGCAACAACTGGCGCGTGGTGGCGGGCGCCGTCAGCAAGCTGACGATTGCAGCCAAGCTGAAGACCGGCACCTGAGCACAAGACACAACACGACAAGCAGAGAGGGCCGCCGCCACGCATCAAAAAAAGGCCGGCGCCCGCATCGACAACAGACGGGGAAATACAGCGTGGATCGAACTCCAATTGCGTGGGTGGTGGCGGCTGCCATCTGCGGCATGACAGCGCCCACGGCATGGGCACAGGCCGCCGCGGCCAAGCCCGCCGAAGACGCGCAACCGACACAAGCGGCCGAAGCCATGCAACCGGCCGAGCCGGCGACACCGCAAGAGGCCGCGACGGACCCAGAGCAACCGGCCGCACAGGAAGGTGCCACGCCGCCAGCAGATGCAACGGCATTGGCCGCAACGCCCGTGCCGACGCCCGGTGCCACCGCGCCCACCGTGCCGGAGCCGCTGCCCGAACCCTACGCCCCGGAGCGCGCCGCCATCGAGGCCGTGCTCGACACCGGCCGGATGAGCGATGGCTTTGGCGGCGCCACCGCCGTGGCCCTGCGCGGCATGATGGTCACCTCGTACGGCATCTGGCAGGCCGAGCTGGACCGGCAGAGCCGCTTTGGTTTTGCGGGCCAGTACGGCGCGCTCTCGCTCACGCGCGATCTCTCGGAGGATTACTACGTCCTCGTCGGTGCGGGCACGGGCAACAGCGAGCTGTTCTCGAAGTGGCGTGTGGATGTGGCGGGCTATCGCAAGTTCGGCCCCGACCGCCGTTTCGTGGCCGGCATCGGCGCCTACTACGCGCAGGGCCAGGACAGCGTGCGCAATGACCAGGGGCTGGTGCTCAGCACGCTGGCGTATTTCCCGTCGGTGGTGCTGGAGGGCGGCCTGCGTTTCAACCGGGCCAATCCGGGCATGGTGTTCGGCCCGAGCCAATACATTGCGGCCACGATCGGCAACGATGAAAAGCGCGCGCTCGTCCTGCGCGTGGAACACGCCCGCGAGGCCTACCAGGTGCTGACCACCGGCACCGAGCGCGCGGACTACAACAGCATGAGCTACGCCATCCAGTGGCGCGAGCGTGTCGCGCGCGACCTGCTGCTGATCATCGGCGCGCAGTACTACCACAACCCCTTCTACAACCGCACCTACGGTGAGATCGGCTTCCGCTGGAGCTTCCGATGAACGCCAAGCCCGTCGAGGAGGGGCCCGCCGACGGCCTGCCCACCAAGCGCCGGCTGCGCGGGCACGAGCCCAAACGCGTGATCGGCTATCGCGGCGATCGCATCGTCATGCACCGCGCGATGCGACGCCTGTCGTTTCCGCTCTGGCGCTGGATCGATGTGCTCGGCATTCCGCTGGCGCTCACGGCCGGCTACTGGGCGCTGTGGCCAACCATTGCCGGGCTGTGGGAACGCATCATCAGTTTCTGGAGCGTCGCCCTGGAGGGGCAGGTGCGGCTGGCGGCCGTGAAGGCGCTGGTGCCGGGCTTCGGCGCCATTCCGCATCCGCACAGCGACGCCGCATTGCCTACCGCCGTGCAATGGCTGGTGGGGATGATCGTCACGCTGGCGTTGCTGTTCGGCACGCGTTTCATCGGCGGCCGCGCGTTGCCGCTGGCGTACTGGCTGCGCTTTATTGGCGTGGTGCAGGCGAGCGCCCAGTTCTACTTCTTCATGTGGCCCGCCAGCTTTCCGTATGACGGCGGGGGCTCCATCGGCTCGCTCACGCAGGCGTCGGTCGTGGTGGTGCTGATCACGCCGTGGCTTTATGCGCTGATCTACAACGTGCTGGACTTCGGCCTGATCCGCAAACTGGTGCTGTCCGTCATGGGCATGGCGTATCTCACGGTGTTCATTCCGTTTCAGTACACGCTCGCATCGGTGGTGCTGCTCAAAGGGTCGATGCTGTGGTACCCGCAGATCTTTCTGCTGTGGGCGGTGTTCCTGCAGTTCGGCACGCTGGTCGGCTTCTATGCGTGGGCGATGAGCTGGAACGCGCGTGGGGCGGGTGGGCGGCGTCTCTCGTAGGCGCACCGCCAGCCTGCGAGGTGCCGTCGCGCGTCGCTGCTGAGGGCTTTGTCGTACGACGCCAACGGGATACGGGGCCTATACGCTGGAGCGCGACCCTGGAACGGTCGCTCACGAGCGTCGATGGCTCGAACGTGACCCTCCAACAGTCGAGGTCGACCCTCCGAGGGCCGAACGCGAGCCTCAAACAATCGTCTTCCACAGTCAGAGGTCGAAATTTTCGAGCCCTGACAGCCGGCTTCCAGCCTCGGACCGTCGCGCACGAGGCTCAGAGGGTCAACGTTGACGGTTTGAGGGTGGCGCTCGGGCCTCGGAGGTCCGATGTATCGAATGTTTTCGGGCCGCGTTCGGGCCTCCGAGGGTCGTGCGCCACTGTTTGAGGGTGGCGAGTCGCTCTCGGACTGTGGAAATCGAATGTTTAGGGCTGATGCACGCACCGGAAACTGCGGAGCTCGGCCGTCTGCGGGCCAACGGCGATGCGTTAAGGGGCAGGGGTGCTTCGGCAAGGCTCGGTCGGCGCTCGCTGCGAACCGGAATGCGCGGTGCGCGCACGGCCCTTGCGCGTCAGAACCTGATACACGGAATCGGAACTTGGACGATGCCTGCGCCGCTATAATCTGCCCGCTGCCGCACCAACGGCAGCCTGGTTTAGCGACCTGAAACACCAAGGCGGACGATTGCTGCATGCAGTCGCACTGCTGCTTCCGTTCGCGCCTACTTTGGCGGGCCGGATGGTGAGACCTTCGGGTCTACCGGTTTCCTTGGGACCGGGTCGCTAACACCATCGTCAGGCCCGCCACCCTCGTTTAGCGCCGAGATGGTGAGGCTCCTTTAATCCCAAGGAGGCTCCTATGCCGATTTCCGAAGCGACGCGCCCTGCGTCCTATCCATCTCCACCCCCAGCGTCACCTAGTCCAGCGCCCACGTCGCCCGACGCAGGCCGGCTCACCAAGAACCGCGTCTATCTGAACGGCGCACTGGCAGCACAGGCCTATCTCAAGCGCACACGCACCGCCATGTGCACGCACGGCCAATGCAGGCCGGGCATGCTGCTCGAACAGTTGCAACTGTTCTCCGCACAGGCATTCCCGCCGCCGTTCGTGAAGGGTTTTGTGGACGCGATTGATGCGTATGTATCGATGTCGCTCGGGGGCCGCGATGTCGATCCGCAGACGTGGGACGTGTTAGCCGCCATAGAGCGGCGGGGCTACAGCCAATAACAAAAGGTTGACGCATTCCCGCGACGGGCGGGAATGTCGCGCAGCGCAGCGCGAAGGTGGCATGACTGCAGGCCGCAGGTAGTCCACGGCAAAAAAAAACGCGGCCGAAGCCGCGCAGATCTCGCTTTCCAGAGAGAGAGGGAGCAATGCCTGGTTACTGTTGCGCCACCGTTGCAGGCTGGGCCGCGTTGGCCGGCGGCAGATCACCCCAGCCGCCGCCCAGCGCCTTGATGAGCCCCACCGTGGAGTTCACGCGGCTGCCGGCCAGTTGCACGCCGATGCGTTCGGCGGACAGCATGTTGCGCTCGGCATCGATCACGTCCAGGTAGTTGACCGAGCCCGCGTTGTAGCGCGTGCGTGACAGCTGCGCGGCGCGCGTGGAAGCGCGCACGGCATCGTCCTGGGCCTTGGCCTGATCGGCCAGCAGGCGCAGTTCCGAGAGGTTGTCTTCCACCTCGCGGAAGGCGACGAGCACGCTTTCGCGGTAGTTGGCAACGTTCTCTTCGTACGCGGCACGTGCCTGCTTCACGCCGGCGCTGCGGGCGCCACCGTCGAAGATCGGCAGCGACAGCGCGGTGCCCACGAGCGGCCCGAGAATCCACGTGCGGCTGCCCCACTTCAGCAGATCGCCGATGTCGTGCGACTCGTAGCCAAAGCCGCCCGTGAGCTGCAGCTGCGGGAAGAACGCCGCACGCGCCACGCCGATCCGCGCGTTGGCCGCAGCCATCGAGCGTTCGGCAGCGGCCACGTCGGGGCGGCGCTCCAGCAGGGCGGAGGGCAGGCCTGCCGGCACACGTACATCCAGCGTGGTGAGCGGTTGTGCATCCATGTTGAAATCGGCCGGTGCCTTGCCCAGCAGCGTCGCCAGGGCGTGCTCCAGCACCGCGCGGCGACGTTGTACGCCGATGCGGTCAGAGCGTGCCGTGGCCAGTTCGGCATCGGCGCGGGCGACGTCCAGTTCGCCGATGTCGCCGGTGTTGAAGCGGCGCTGCACCAGCTTGAGCGCTTCTTCGCGGCCGACCAGCGTGCGGGACAGCAACGCCTCTTCCGCATCCAGCGTACGCAGGCTGAAATACGTCTGCGCCACGTCGGCCTGCAAGGTCAGCCGTGCGGCACGGTACAGCGCTTCGACGCGCTCGGCGTCGGCACCGGCGGCATCGATGTTGTTGCGCACGCGGCCGAACAGGTCCACCTCATACGCCACGGTGGACTGCGCGCGCCAGTACGTCTGCGGCTGCACGGGCGCGCCGACCGGCAAGCCGGCCGATGCCGCCGACGCCCGCTGGCGCGTCGGGCCGAAGCCCACGTCCAGTTCCGGGAACAGCGATGCACGGTTGGCCTGCACGAAGGCGCGCGCCTGCGTCACGCGGGCGGCGGCGGCGGCCAGCGTGGGGCTGGCTTCAGCGGCCTGCGCTTCGAGCTTGTCGAGCGCCGGGTCGTTGAAGATCTTCCACCATGCGCCGTCGGCGGGCAGGGCGGGCTCGGCGGTCTTCCACTTGCCTTGCTCGTTTGCGGCCAGCGGTGCATCGGTCGCCTGTGCTGGCTGCGCTGCTTCCTTGAAGGCGTTGGGCGTGCCAACGTCCGGCTTCTCGTAGGTCGGGGCGAGCGAGCAGGCCGCCAGGAACAGCGCGGCGGCCAGCGCCAGCGGAGTCCAGCGGCCCGCGCGCATGGCCGGACCCGTTTGTTGTTGTGTCGACGCGTTCATAACGATGTCTTGATGAGTGTTGACCTTAGTGCTGGGCCGACGGCACAGGCAGCGCGCCATCCAGGTCCAGATCACGATCGGGTGCATCTTCCGAGCGCTGGCCGCGGCGTGCCGCCAGCGTGCGCAGCAGCACGTAGAACACCGGCGTGAGGAACAGGCCGAACAGCGTCACACCCAGCATCCCCGCGAACACGGCCACGCCCATGGCATGACGCATTTCCGCACCGGCGCCGGTCGACACCACCAGGGGCACCACGCCCATGATGAAAGCGATCGACGTCATCAGGATCGGGCGCAGACGCAGGCGGCAGGCCTCGATGGCGGCTTCCACGATGGTGCGCCCTTGCAACTCCAGCTCGCGCGCAAACTCCACGATCAGGATGGCGTTCTTACACGCCAGCCCCACCAGCACCACCAGACCGATCTGCGTGAAGATGTTGTTGTCTCCATGCGAGACCCACACGCCCAGCATGGCGGCGAACAGGCTCATCGGCACGATCAGGATCACGGCCAGCGGCAGCGTCAGGCTTTCATACTGCGCAGCCAGGACCAGGAACACCAGCAGCACGCAGATCGGGAAGATCCACACGGCCGAGTTGCCCGCCAGGATCTGCTGATACGTCAGGTCCGTCCACTCGAAGCGCACGCCCTTGGGCAGCGTTTCATGCGCGATGCGTTCCACAGCCGCCTGCGCCTGACCCGATGAGAACCCCGGGGCCGGGCCACCGTTGATGTCGGCAGCGGTGTAGCCGTTGTAACGTACGACCATATCCGGCCCGAAGCCTTGCGACACACGCAGCAGCGATGACAGCGGCACCATCTCGCCGGCCGTGTTGCGCGTCTTCAACTGCAGGATGTCTTCTGCATGGGCGCGGAACGGCGCGTCTGCCTGCACCTTCACCTGATATGTGCGGCCGAAGCGGTTGAAGTCGTTCACGTACAGCGAGCCCAGATACACCTGCATGGTGTCGAACACATCCGTGACCGGCACGCCAAGCTGCTTGGCCTTCACGCGGTCCAGGTCGGCATTCAGCTGCGGCACGTTGATCTGGTAGCTCGAGAACGACGGGCCCAGCTCCGGCGTCTGGCGTGCCTTGGCCATGAAGGCCTGCGTGGCGGCAAAGAGCTGTTCGTAGCCGACCGAACCGCGGTCTTCGATCTGCATCTTGAAGCCACCCACCGTGCCGAGGCCCTGCACCGGCGGCGGCGGGAAGACGGCAATGAAGGCGTCCTTGATCGCACCGTACTGCTGGTTCAGTTGCCCCGCGATGGCGCCGCCCGACAGGTCGGCGCTCTTGCGCTGGTCAAACGGCTTGAGCGTGACGAACACGATGCCGGCGCTCGGGCTGTTGGTGAAGCCGTTGATCGACAGGCCCGGGAACGCCACGGCGCTTTCCACACCGGGGTGCTTGAGGGCGATGTCGGACATGCGACGGATCACGTCTTCCGTGCGGTCAAGCGAGGCACCGTCCGGCAGCTGCGCGAAGCTCACGAGGTACTGCTTGTCCTGCATCGGCACGAAGCCGCCCGGCACCTTGTTGAACAGCAGCGCGGTCGCGCCGATCAGCGCGAGGTAGATACCGAGCATCACGGCCTTGCGACCGATCACGCGCGACGTGCTGCGGCCATACGACTCCGATGCCGCACCAAACACACGGTTGAACGGACGGAAGATCCAACCCAGGCCCTTGTCCATCGTGCGCGCCAGCCAATCCTTCGGTGCGTCGTGGCTCTTGAGGAGCAGGGCGGCCAGCGCCGGCGACAGCGTGAGCGAGTTGAAGGCCGAGATGACGGTCGAGATGGAGATCGTCAGCGCGAACTGCTTGTAGAACTGACCGGTCAGGCCCGTCATGAAGGCCAGCGGCACGAACACGGCAATCAGCGTCAGGGCAATGGCGATGATCGGGCCGCTCACTTCGCGCATGGCCTTGTACGTGGCCTCGCGTGGCGATAAGCCTTCGGCGATGTTCCGCTCGACGTTTTCCACCACCACGATGGCATCGTCCACCACGATCCCGATCGCCAGCACCAGCCCGAACAGCGACAGCGCATTGATCGAGAAGCCGAACATCAGCATCAGGCCAAACGTACCGATGATCGACACCGGCACCGCCAGCAGCGGAATGATCGACGCACGCCACGTCTGCAGGAACAGGATCACCACCAGCACCACAAGCGCCACCGCTTCCAGCAGCGTGTGCGTGACGGCTTCAATACTGGAGCGGACGAACTGCGTCGGGTCATAGACGATGCGGTAGTCGACGCCTTCGGGAAAGTCTTCCTTCAGCTCGGCCATCGTCTTGCGCACGTCATCCGAAATCTGCAGCGCGTTGGAGCCTGGTGCCTGGAAGATCGGAATGGCCACCGCCTGCTTGTTGTCCAGCAGCGAGCGCAAGCCGTATTCCGACGCAGCCAGCTCGATGCGGGCCACGTCACGCAGGTACGTGACGGCGCCATCGGGCGAACTCTTCAGGATGATGTCGCCGAACTCCTGCTCGGTCTTCAGGCGGCCCTGTGCGTTGACGGACAGTTGCAGGTCCGTGCCCGGCACCGACGGCGAGCCGCCGATCACACCGGCAGCCACCTGCACGTTCTGGTCGCGGATGGCCTTGACCACTTCGTTGGCCGTCAGGCCGCGCTCGGCGACCTTATTCGGGTCGAGCCACACGCGCATCGAGTAGTCGCCCGAGCCGAACAGCTGCACCTGGCCCACGCCGCTGATCCGTGCAAGGCGGTCCTTGACGTTCAGCACGGCGTAGTTGCGCAGGTACGTCATGTCGTAGCGGTCGTTGGGCGACAGCAAGTGCACCACCATCGTCAGGTCGGGGCTGCTCTTGATGGTCGTCACGCCCAGGCGCTGCACCACGTCAGGCAGACGCGGCAGCGCCTGCGACACGCGGTTCTGCACGAGCTGCTGTGCCTTGTCGGGGTCGGTGCCCAGCTTGAAGGTGACCGTCGTGGTCATGTTGCCGTCGCTGTTGGCTTGCGACTGCATGTACAGCATGTTTTCGACGCCGTTGATCTGTTCTTCGAGCGGCGAGGCGACGGTCTCGGCAATCACCTTCGGGTTGGCGCCCGGGAACTGCGCGCGCACCACCACCGAAGGCGGCACGACCTCGGGGTATTCCGAGATCGGCAATCGCCAGATCGAGATGATCCCGATCAGCAGGATCAGCGTGGAAAGCACGCCCGCAAAGATGGGGCGGTCCACGAAAAATTTAGAGAAGTTCATGGCTGTGAGCGATGAGGTTCAGTCGCAAATCAAGCGCGGTCGGCCGGCAGGCGTTGCGCGGTAGCGGCGGTCTTGGCGTTGGCGGGCTTGGCTTCGGCCTTGGCGGCAGGCGCTGCGGATGTGTCGGCTTTGGCTTCGGCGGGTGCAGCCGGGGCGTCCGGCTGTGCACCCGGCAACACCACGCGCTTGGTGACGAGGCTGTCCATGGTCACCGTGTTGGGTGCCACGGCGTCGCCGGGGCGCACGCGCTGGATGCCGTTCACGACGATGCGCTCGCCGGCCTTCAGGCCCGACTTGACCACGCGCAGGCCGTCGATGGAGGCGCCCAGCACGACCGGGCGATAGCTCGTCTTGTTGGCCGCATCCACCACCAGGACGAATTTCTTGTCCTGGTCCGTGCCGATGGCCTTGTCGGTGATGAGAATGGCGTCGTGCGGCGCGCCGGTGCTCATGCGCACGCGGGCGTACAGGCCCGGCGTGAGGCGGCCGTCGGCGTTGTCGAGCGTGGCGCGCACGCGGATCGTGCCCGAGCGCACGTCCAGCCGGTTGTCGACGGACTGGATCACGCCTTCGCGCGTGTAGCCGTCCTCATTGGCCAGCCCGATGTAGACCGGGGTCTTGGCGCCCTGGGCGGCCTTCTCGGAGTAACGCAGGTAGCTTTGTTCATCCGCATCGAACGCCACGTACATCGGCGAGACCGACACCAGCGTGGTCAGCACCGGCGCAGCGCCACCGGCAGAGACGACATTGCCGACGGTGATTTCCGCGCGCGACACGCGGCCGGAGACCGGCGCCACGATGTGCGTGTACTCCAGGTTCAGCTTGGCGGCTTCCAGCGCGGCGGCGGCGCCTTGCAGGTTGGCTTGGGCCTCACGTGCGGCGTTTTCCTTCTCTTCGAACTCGCGGCGTGCGATGGCGTTGTCGGCCACCAGCTTCTGCGCACGGTCCAGCTCCGACGTGGTGTAGGCCACGCGCGATTTGGCGGCTGTCAGCGCGGCTTGCGTGCGGGCCACTTCGGCTGCGTAGGGGCGCGGGTCGATGGTGAACAGCGCGTCGCCCTTCTTGACGATGCTGCCGTCCTTGAAGTGGACGGCGGTGACGGTGCCGCTCACCAGCGGGCGGACTTCAACGCGTTGAACGGCTTCGATGCGGCCGGAAAACTCATCCCATTCGGAAACGTTCTTGGCCAGCACCGGCGCCACATCCACCGGCGTGGCGGCAGGCGCGGCGGCCGGCTGCTGGGAAGCGCCGGCACTGGAGACCAGACCGTAGGTGCCCACAGCTGCAACGCCGAGCACGGCGGCAACCGAAATGGCGAGTGTGCGTTTGGACAGGCTCATGATGACTCTCTCGATTTTGTTGGGTAGGCAAAGAGAAAAAGACTGGATAAAAGCGCGTTGGCCGCGTAGAAATACGCGGGCGGCCTCGCACTCCGTTTCTTGTTGTATGGGTTCAGCCAGGCGTCTCCCCGGTCGGGTCTATGGGGGTGCGGTCCTTCCGGTCCGCACGTGGGCGGCGTTTGCGGGGGGCTGCTGCCTGCCGCGTCATGCCGAGGTGCCAGCGCAGGAAGCACGTCATCTCGTCTTGCGCCACGGCGCTCATGGCAATCGAGTCATGGCAGGCTTCGTTCACGCGCACGACCTGCGTGGCCACGCCCGCCTCAATCAGGCACGCGGCGTAGCGCTCGGCCTCGGTGCGCAGCAGGTCTTGCGGCGCGGTGAGCAGCAGGGCCGGGGGCAGGCCCTGCAGCCGGCGCGATTCCACCGGCGCGGCGTAGGGGTGCACGCGTTCGGTCGGGCGGGGCAGGTACTGGCGATAGCAATCGGCGCAGACTTCGGCCGAGTTGTCGGCGTCGGCCAGGTGGTCGGGGCGCATGCGGGCCATGGTCGGATCGAGCATCGGCGCGATCAGGACTTGCGCACGCAGGTTCGGGCCGCCACGGTCGCGCGCAATCATCGTCAGTGCGGCAGACAGGTTGCCGCCGGCGTCATGCCCGGCCACCGCCATGCGGCGGCGGTCGATGCCCCAGGCGTCGGCATGGTCGGCCATGCAGCACAGCGCGGCGTACACATCTTCGGGTGCGGCCGGAAAGGGCGCGGCAGGCGCCAGCGAATAGCCGACCGTGACCACCACGGCCGGCAATGTGGCGGCGAGGTGGCGCGCCGGCGCATCGGCATCGTCGATCGAGCCGCGTACGAAGCCACCGCCATGCAGGTACAGCACGCCGGGGCGCCGCAACGGTGCGGCGGCATCGTCGGCGTGCATTTCAGGGCGGAACACGCGCAAGCGGATGCGGCTGGCGTAGCCCTGGGTCCAATAATCTTCGGCTGTGACCTCGCGCGGCAGCGGCACGGCGCGGGCCGTTTCCTCGCACGCAGAAGCTTGCTCAGGCAGCGTCGATGTTGCGGCGCGCAAATTGTTATTCAGTGCAACATTTTTGGGGGCGGGCGTTGCGTACGGTCGCGCTGGACGAACAGCGGCCGATGCCGCATCGCTGGTCAGCGAGCGATCCGAAACAACGAGGCGCGGTGGAGAAGAACCCATGATGTCAGGCGGGGCTTACCTTTGCGGATAACCCGGATATCGATGGGCTGAATGATGGTGATTAGACGAACGCGGATAAATGCCTATAATCAGACATCACTATTAGTTGCAGCCGAACAATCAAAATTTACGGTTGTGCTACAAAGTGTCCTAGCTCAAGGCCGATCTTGTTGCACTGCGAAAACCCGTAGTCGCCGCCTTCCTGATCGCGCCCCATGCTCAGAATGCGTGGGTGTTCTCGAGCATGAGCAGACCCCTTGATTCCACAGGTCCGGCGCATTGCCCGTTTTGATCGGGCAGTGCGCCCGCCCCGTGGAGTCCGTCCCTAAGGAGCCGCAGATGGATCGCTTGCAGGCCATGCAGGTTTTCACGCGTGTCGTGGAAGCCAGCAGCTTCACCAAGGCTGCCGACAGCCTTCAGTTACCCCGCGCCACGGTGACGAACCTGGTGCAAAGCCTTGAGGCGCATCTCGGCGTGCGCCTGCTGCACCGGACCACGCGCCGTGTGAATGTCACCGCCGACGGCGCTGCGTATTACGAGCGCTGTGTGCGTCTGCTCGGCGATCTGGAAGAAACCGAGGCTGCCTTCTCGCAGAGCGCGTCGGGCGCGCGCGGCACGTTGCGTATCGATGTTCCTGCGTCGATTGGCAAACGGTTGCTCGTGCCGCGCATTCGTGATTTTCATGCGGCGTACCCCGATCTTCAGCTGGAGATCGGCATGAGCGACCGCACAGTCGACCTCGTGCAGGAGGGCGTGGATTGCGCCGTGCGCGGTGGCGAGTTGCAGGATTCCAGCCTCGTCGCGCGCCGCATCGGCCAGCTGTCGATGGTCAATTGCGCGTCGCCGGAATACCTGGCCCGCTGCGGCACGCCCAAGACGCTGGAAGACCTGCAGGACCACACGGCGGTGAATTACTTCTCTGCGCGCAACGGCCGCCGCATGGACTGGGATTTCGTGATCGACGGGCAGAAGCAGATCCACAAGGTGCGCAGCATGGTGTCGGTCAACGATGCCGAATCGGCGGTGGCGTGCGGACTGCATGGCCTGGGGCTGCTACAGACGTCGCGCTTCCTGGTGTACGAGCACCTCGTGTCGGGCGCGCTGGTGGAGGTGCTGCCGGACTATATCTCCGAGCCGTTGCCCATCTCGGTGGTGTATCCGCACAACCGGCACCTGTCGCCCAAGGTGCGGGTGTTCGTGGACTGGGTGGCGACGCTGTTTTCCGACCACCCGTGCCTGCAGCTCAAGGAAAATCCGCGGCTGCAGATTGTTAGCGCCGCCTGAACAGTTATTTCTGCAAAGTCGCATTTATCAGACGGGAGCAACGATCTATTCTGCCTTCCAAGCGCAACAACGAGCGCAAACGAACAAGGAACAGATCATGAACTCCCGTCTCTTCTCCGCCTTCTCCCGCCGCGCTGTCCTGGCCATGGTGGCCACCGTGTCGGCTTCCGCCGCGCTGCTGTCGCAGCCCGCAACGGCTTCCATCCAGCCCAACTTCGATGCGCCGGCTGCAACGCAGGCAGGCCGCTTCGACCCGTACAGCCAGGGCGCAGACCGCCAGGCCGATACCTACGGCTATCTGTCGTGGAAGAACGATCGCTTTGATCCGTACAGCCAGGGCGCAGATCGCCAGGCCGATACCTACGGTTACCTGTCGTGGAAGAACGATCGCTTTGACCCGTACAGCCAAGGCGCAGATCGCCAGGCCGATACGTATGGCTACCTGTCGTGGAATGGCGATGCGAGCTATCCGAACGGCGGCGCTGCATCGCGCGCATAAACCGCGCAGCGACTGAATTTCTCCTCCTCCCTGTTGGCGGCGTGACTTCACCGGTCACGCCGCATTTTTATTGTTCAGGCGTCCGACAAGACCCTTGTAGCGCCAACGTGCCAAGGCACCCATGTTGGGTTGGGAGTATCGTGGCAGGCATGCAGACCGTCGTCCTCACGTTCGATTCCAACCTGACGCCGCTTCTTCCCCTGGCATTGCGCGGGCAGCCCGTGGCGCGCGCGTGGGCAGAGGGCGCCACGCTCAAGCACGCCATCGAGGCGCTTGGCGTGCCGCATACCGAGGTGGGGCGCGTGCTGGTAGATGGCCGGCCTATAGCGCTGGAGGCCATGCTCCCGGCCCAGGGCCATGTTGCGGTGGCCGCGGTGGCGCCCTCGTTGCCGGCGGCGCCGCTGCACTTTCTGTGCGACGCGCACCTGGGCGCCACCGCGCGCCTGCTGCGCATGGCCGGCTTTGATACCGCCTACGACAACAACTACGCCGACGCGGCCATCGAAGCGCTCGCATACGAGGAAGACTGGATCGTGCTGTCGCGTGATCGCGAACTTCTCAAGCGACGTGGCATCCGCCGTGGCGCGTTCATCCGTGCGCGCGAGCCGCAGGCACAGATGCGCGAGATCGTCACGCGCCTGCGGCTGGCCGACGTGGCGAAGCCGTTTTCACGCTGTCTCGAATGCAATGTGCCGCTGCGCATGCTGAGCGCGGAAGAGGCGTCCGCCAGCGTGCCGCCCCGGGTGCGCGAGCGGCAGCGTCTCTTCAGCACATGCGACGTCTGCCGGCGGATCTATTGGCCCGGTTCGCACTGGGCGCGCATGAACGCCGTGCTGACCGACATGCTATGGCCCGAGGCCGCCGCATCCCCCGATGCAGCGGAGGCCGCCGAGCGGATGCCTCGGACGGGCAGCGCGGGCGCCTGACTTATTGCGACGGCGCGTTGCGCAGATCGGCCACGAACCGCTCGCGCCAGATGGTGAGATTGGCCGCGCGCAGCCGATCCATCATGTGGGCATAGCGCGCCTTGCGTTCTTCCAGCGGCATCGTCAATGCGCGGTTCAGCGCTTCGGCCATGCCGCGCGTGTCATATGGGTTGACGATGAGCGCGGCATCCAGCTCGCGCGCCGCGCCGGCAAAGCGCGACAGCACCAGCACGCCCGGGTCTTCGGGGTCTTGCGCGGCCACGTATTCCTTGGCGACGAGGTTCATGCCGTCACGCAGGGGCGTGACATAACCGATCTGCGCGCTGCGGAAGAGCGCCATCAACACGCGCCGTTCGTACTGCTTGTTGATGTAGCGGATGGGCGTCCAGTCCAGCTCCGAGTGCTTGCCGTTGATGCGGCCCGACTCCGCTTCGAGCCGTTGCCGGATCTGCTGATAGCTCTGCACGTCCTGGCGCGACGTGGGCGCGATCTGGATGAAGGTCACGTGCCGGCGATGGTCCGGAAAATCGTCCAGCAATTGCTCGAATGCGCGGAAGCGTTCCGGCAGGCCCTTCGAATAATCGAGCCGGTCCACGCTCATGATGAGTTTCGTGGGTGGCTGGCCTTGGCCTTGCCCCTGGGGCGCGATGCGCTCGCCGCGCACACTCGCATGCCGCATGAACGGATTGCGCCGCGCCAGCGACGCCTTCGCCTGCTGGGCGATCTCGTCCGGATGCACGCCGATCGGGTACACCTCGGCGCGCAGCGTGTGGCCATAGGCGTGCACGGGGCCGTTCTGTTCCTTCTGTTCGATGTAGCCGCGCGCCTCGCGCTCGATGTAGTCGTAGAAGGCGACGCGATCGGTCTCGGTCTGGAAGCCGACGAGGTCGTACGCACAGAGCGCACGCATGAGGTCTTCATGCGGCGGAATCGTCGTCAGGATTTCGGGCGACGGAAACGGAATGTGCAGGAAGAACCCGATGCGGTTGGTGAGCCCCAGCGCGCGGCACTCGGCAGCAAACGGGATCAGGTGATAGTCGTGTACCCAAAGAATGTCGTCGGGCTGCACCAGCGCCTTGAGCTGATGCGCGAACTGCGCGTTGACGCGCCGGTAGCCGTGGTACTCCTGGCGCTCGTAGCGCGACAGATCCACGCGGTAATGGAAGATCGGCCACAGCGTCGCGTTGGCAAAGCCGCGGTAGTACTGGTCGTAGTCTTTGCGGTTCAGGCCGACGGTGGCGTAGGTGATGTTGCCCTTGGTGACGATGTTGGGTTCGTGCGAAACGGTCGTCGCGGTTTCGCCACTCCAGCCAAACCAGATGCCGCCGGTTTCGCGCAGCGCATCGAACACGCCGACGGCCAGGCCGCCAGCCGTTCCCTGGCCTTCGGCAACGGGCGCAACGCGGTTGGAAACCACAATGAGTCGGCTCATGCGGCACCTCGCTTGGCCGGGACCGTGAGCGTTGCCAGCCAGGCCCGCAATGCCGCCGCGTCCTGCACGCGCCAACGCGCCTGGCTCGGGCCTGCGCCCACTTTGATCGACCAGCCATCCAGCGCGTTGACGGCATCGAAGGCGCTTTCATCGGTCAGGTCGTCGCCGGCAAACAGCACCGTGCGGCCCATGAACGGCGGCTCGGTCATCAGCGTGTGCACCACGTCGCCCTTGCTGGCGCCGCGCGGCTTGAGTTCGACGACCATCTTGCCGGCCTGCAGGCGCACGTGATCGGCATAGCGGTGCGCCAGCCGATCAGCCAGCGTCAGCACAGCGTTCTCAGCTTCGGGCGCGTGGCGGTAGTGCAGGGCAAATGCAATGCCTTTGCTCTCCAGCACCACGCCGGAAAACTGCGTCGACAACTGCGTGAGTTCAGCGCGCAACTCGCGCTCCAGCCGGGCGAGCGCGTCGGCATCGGTGCTCAGACGGACGAAGCCGCCGTCTGCATAGCGGCGTTCGGCGCCGTGCACACCCGCGATAACGAGGCCGGGCAGCGACAGGCGTGACTCCACGTCGTGCACCGTGCGGCCGCTGATGATCGCCAATGCGCCCCCGCTGGCGGCATGCAGCGCGGCCAGCGATTCACGCAGCGGCGCGGAGACATGCACGGCATCGGGTTGCGGCGCGATATCGACCAGCGTGCCGTCAAAGTCGAGCAGGAAGGCCGTTTGCCCCAGGTCGAGCGGGGGCAGCGGCGCCGCGTTGGCAGAAGACTGAGGAGAGACGTTCTTGGACAAACCGGTTCTTGTGAATGTGCTTGATGCGCCTGTTCACGCAAGAACCGGGCCGGCCAAAGGGCGGCGGCGCCACACGTTGTCATTTCGCCATTTGCGGCACGCGCGGCAATGGCCGTGTTTGTAAAAACGGAAGCGGGGTGCAAATCCTTCACACCGTGGTCATCCCGTTGCCGCCCATTCCGCTTCAGCTGTGAAACCAGCCGTTGACGGTGAAGCGACCGTCCTCCATGCGGCCGGACGGCACGCTCACCGGCCGCAGCTCGTGCATGAGGAAGCTCGGGAACACGATCAGCCGATTCTGCACGGGCGCAATGTCGACGAAGTCTGCGGTTTCGCGCCAGCGCCGGCCATCGGTGCGCGAGGCATACAAGCGCAGGTTGCCGCCTTCAAATGCACGCGGCTCGCGATGAAAGTAGTAGATGAACGTGACGCGGCGCGTGCGCAGCTGCGCGTGCGTGTTGTCGTTGTGGACCTTGAAGAATTCGCCGTGGCCCGTCACGGTGAGCTGCACTTCCAGCCGCTGCACTGGAAACGGCGCAATGCGCAGGCGCTCGAAAATGTTGTCGGCATAGGCGAGCAGGCGTTCTTCGAACAGCGCGACGATGGTCGGCTCGTCGTAGCGCACGCGTGAGCGGCGGATGTCCAGCTCGACGCCGCCGCCTGCCGCGTTGAGAACCGCTGACGGGCGATATGCCGCCGGGTTGGCGAGCGCCGCTTCGCGCACGAGTTCAAGTTCGTTGGGCGGCAGGAATTCGTCGCATGACGCCCACCATGGCGGGTGCACCAGCTCGACGGGCAACAGGTCGGGCGATGCGAGCGGCAAGTGCTGGGGTTCGAGCGTCAATTGAGCGACCCACGAAAGTTGAGGTTGACGTAATGCAGCAGCAGCGAGGTCGAGATGTGTCCTTCGGGCAGCGCCTCGCGAAAATGCACCACGCGCGGGCCGGCGTAGACGAGCGCATCGCCGAGGCTTTGATAAATCAGTACTTCGGCATCGGGCAGGCCCAGGCGAATGGGCCATGAGGCTTCGAGTGTGGGTTCAGGCGTGTAGTCGACGGCGATGGTCAGGCTGTATTCGCATTGCGGCCGGTCGACGTGGCGGTGCAGGACCGCGCCCTGCGTATAGGCCGCGAGGTACGCGTAAGACGGTTTGACGGGAACGCCAACCACGTGCGAGATGAGCGGCGTGAGGCGCGCCTGCAGGGTCCGCAACACCGGATCGTTGTGAGCACGGTACCGGCGCGGGACCTGCGGGTCGCCAAACCGGATGGCGCCTGTGCGCACGCCGTGGCGAAGATAGCGACGCACGGCCGCCACCTCGTACGGGTGCAGGGCATCGGTCACCACGCCATAGCTTTCGTGTGCGAACGACGCCCGCGCGGCATCGAGCGGCGACTCGTGCGGCGCATCGAACTGCGCAGCCGATATCAATACGCCGGCATCGACGAGCACGGTCTGCATGAACGGGTCCATCGACGGGGCGATGTCGCCAGGACGCATCCGGCGCAGGCTGCTCCAGGCGTTCGGGCTGATGGCGAAGGTGTGCTCGATGCGGCGGCCCGGGTCTTCAACATGCAGCAACCAGCCTTGCTCGGACTGCCCGAAGCGCAGCCGCGGGTTGATACGCAGCGGCTGATCCGACATCGCCCGCGCGCGGATGCGCTGCACCGCCGCGCGCGGTGCGAGCACATCCGGCTGATAGTCGAGCACGGGAGCAATCACGCTGGCCTCCAATTCATTTAACCGAAAGCTCGGCCAGCACGACGGCGACCAGCAATGGCCTGGCGCTGGCTCCGGCCGGGGCGACGATCTCTGCCGGTCGCAATGCGGGCACGACCACGGCCCGCCCCGTGGAAAGCGGCACCACGATCTGCCCACGGCGCGGATCGACACCCGCCAGTCGCAGCGGGCCGCGCAGCATGCGCAGCGATGCATTGGCCGTGCCGGTACTGCCCAGCGTTGCGACGAGCACCACGTCGTTGGCATGCGCGGGCTGGTTAGCCAGGTCGATGCGCGTGCTGGTGCCCGGCTGCAACGCCAACACGGAAACACGGATCCGGCCCACCTGACGCGCGCGCGGTGCAAGCCGGCGGGCGGCGCCCGGCAAGGCGCGCTCCACAGGCCCCACAAGCAGCTTGTCGACCTGGGGCGTGTCGCGCAGCACCTGGATGCGCACGGGCGCCGGCGCCAGGGTTTCGCTGGCTTCGATCGAACGCGTGTAGACGACCTGCGTTTCGAAGCGTGCGCCTGCCGCTGCCACTACGCCAGCCACCTGCTGCAGCACCGCCACGCTGGCGAACTGGTCGATGATGGATTCGAGCGCGCCAGGGTCCAGCACGCCGTTCCAGCGGCCCTCCGGGTCCGAAGGGCCGGGCTCCGGCGAGCCGGGGTCTGACGGGCCGGGATCGACTGGGCCCGGGTCTCCAGGGCTGCCAGGATCGACCGGGCCCGGGCCACCAGGATCCACCGGGCCAGGATTGATCGGGCCGGTGGGCTCGCCGGGGCCGACGGGCCCAGGGCCGCCGGGGTCTCCAGGATCGCCGGGGCCGACAGGACCGACAGGGCCCGGCTCGCCAGGATCGACGGGTTCCGGATTGCCCGGCTCACCCGGCTGCGGATCGCCTGGCCAGCCGGGGTCGATCGGTTGCGGATCGCCGGGGTCGATGGGCTCCGGAGGCGGCGGGACACCCGGGTCGCCGAGCGGGATCGGCGGGAAGATTGGCTGCGGTCCGTGCGGGAAGAATGGGTCGTCCGGCGGCAGCGACGGCGGCACGGGAATCGGAAACCATGGCGGCACACCCGGTACGGGCACCGGTTGCGGGTCGACGGGAATGGGGATGGGGATCGGCACGGGGCCCGGCCCGGGGTTGGGCGGCACCGGCGGAATGGATGGCGGGAAAAGCGGCGGCGGATTCAGCGGCGGCCACACCCAGGGCCCGCCGCTCGGATCGTTCGCGACAGGCCCGATGGGCGAAGGTGCGACCGGTCCGAAGATGCCGGGCTCCGACACGACCGGCGCGACCGGATGCGCTACCACCGGCCCTGCCGCCGGGTTGACATGCACCGGCACGCGGCTCGCACCGCCCAGCAGATGCGATGCGATGGCCGCACCGAGCACATCGCTGGCGCGTTTGCCGAGCGTGTTGGTTAGCGCGGTGTGAATCGCGTTGCCGACGTTCGGGTCGGTGGTCTGCGTCTTGAGTTGTGCGACGAGGCTGGCGAGCAACTCACGCTCGCGCTCGGAGAGCACACCCGGATGCGTCGACAGGTCTGCGCCGAGGGCACGCAGCAGATCGGATGATCCGGAATTGGAAGGCTGGTCGGGCATGGCGCGATCCTCCGGCAATGGCCGTGGTCGTGCCCATGCACCGTCCCACCCCACTGCAAGGCGTGCCGCTTCCTATTGCGTGCTACCGCGGCCCGATGGCCGGTTGAGCGGCTTGCGCAATGGCATCTAAGGTCACGGCACGCACTTCAGCAAGCGCAGGACAGGCCTTTCATGCGTCTATTTTTTTAACTCTCATTGAAAGCGCGAAACATGAAGCGAACGCTGAGTTTTTTCATGCAACGCGCCACGCGGGCAAGCCTCAGTTACAGCGATGCAGCCAGGCGCGTGCCCTGGTCGATGGCGCGTTTGGCATCCAGTTCGAGCGCCTCGTCTGCGCCGCCGATGACGTGCACCTTTGCACCGCCGGCCTGCAGCGGCTCCACCAGTTCGCGCAACGGTTCTTGCCCTGCACACAGCACAATGGAATCGACCGGCAACCATTCGGCGGCTTCGCGTTTTTCTCCGTAGCTCACGAGCAGGCCTTCGTCGCCGATGCGCTCGTAGTTGACGCCGCCCACCATGCGCACGCCCAGGTTCTTCAGGCTGGTGCGGTGGATCCAGCCGGTGGTCTTGCCCAGCCCGCCGCCGAGTTTGCCGGCGCGCCGCTGCAGCAGGACGATCTCGCGCGCGGGTGTTTGCGGTTCGGGGCGGATGCCATCCACGCCGCCGCGTACTTCGGTCGGGTCCCCAACGCCCCATTCAGCCCGCCACGTCTGCAGATCCAGCGTGGGCGAATGGCCGTCGAGCGCCAGGAATTCCGCCACGTCGAAGCCGATGCCGCCCGCACCGACAATCGCCACGCGCTTGCCGACCGGCTTACGGTGACGCAGCACATCGATGTACGACAGCACGCTCGGATGGTCCTGCCCCGGGATCTTCGGGTTGCGCGGCGACACACCCGTCGCGATGATGATCTCGTCGTATTTGGCGGCAAGCAGCTGCTGTGCATCCACGCGCGCACCGAGGCGCAGCGTCACGCCTGTCGCATCGACGCGGCGCGTGAAGTAGCGCAGCATCTCGTGAAATTCTTCCTTGCCCGGGATCGTCTTGGCCATGTTCAACTGGCCGCCGAGTTCCGGCGCTGCGTCGAACAGGTCCACGGCGTGCCCACGCTCGGCCAGCGTGATCGCCGCCGACAGCCCCGCAGGCCCGGCGCCGACCACCGCAAAGCGGCGCTTGGCGGGCGTCGGTCGGATGACGAGTTCGGTCTCGTGACACGCGCGTGGGTTGACGAGGCAACTCGCAATCTTGGCCTTGAACGCGTGGTCCAGGCACGCCTGGTTGCAAGCGATGCAGGTGTTGATGTCCTGCGCGCGATTCGTGGCGGCCTTGCGTACGAAGTCGGCATCGGCCAGCAGCGGCCGCGCCATCGACACCATGTCGGCGCATCCGTCGGCCAGCACGGCCTCTGCCACCTCCGGCGTGTTGATGCGGTTGGACGTCACGAGCGGAATGCCGACCTCGCCCTTCATCTTCTTCGTCACCCACGCAAACGCCGCACGCGGCACGCTCGTCGCAATGGTCGGGATGCGTGCCTCGTGCCAGCCGATGCCCGTGTTGATGATGGTGGCCCCCGCGCGCTCCACGGCCTTGGCGAGCTGCACGACTTCTTCCCAGGAGCTGCCGTCCGGGATCAGGTCGATCATCGACAGGCGATAAATGATGATGAAATCCTTGCCGACCGCCTCGCGCGTGCGCTGGACGATCTCCACGGGCAGGCGCATGCGGTTGGCATAGCTGCCGCCCCAGTCGTCCGTGCGCTTGTTGGTATGCGTGACGAGAAACTGGTTGATGAAGTAGCCCTCGGAACCCATGATCTCGACACCGTCGTAGCCGGCTTCGCGGGCCAGTTGCGCGCACCGCACGAAGGCGCGGATCTGGCGCTCGATACCGCGTGCGGACAACTCGCGCGGCGTGAACGGGCTGATGGGCGAGCGCAACGACGTGGGCGCCACCGCAAGCGGGTGATAGCCGTAGCGGCCGGTATGCAGGATCTGCAGAGCGATCTTGCCGCCTTCCTCATGCACGGCGTTGGTGACCGTGCGGTGGCGGCGCGCTGCGCCATGTGTGGCCAGGCGCCCGGCAAAAGGCTTGGTCCAGCCGGCAATGTTGGGCGCGAATCCGCCCGTGACCATCAACCCGACATCGCCGCGTGCGCGCTCGGCAAAGTAGGCGGCCAGCCGGTCGAAGTGGTTGCCGTCTTCCAGCCCGGTGTGCATCGACCCCATCAGCACGCGGTTCTTGAGCGTGGTGAAGCCAAGGTCGAGCGGCTGGAGCAGGTGGGGGTACGGCGAGGAGGAGTAGGACGAGGAGGGCGTGGAGGCGGGCATGTCCGGCGCAGGGCAGGCGCTGCGATGATGTGGAAACGCGCCGGACGGTAGCACCCAAGCGCCCGTTGGAACAACAGGGCGGGGCTCTAGATGTGTGGACTGCGCGTCAGGATTTTCCCGACTTTTTCGCGTCGTCTTCAGCTGGCTTGCCGAGCAGCGCTTTCAGCAGCTTGTTCTGGGGAACGGCCTTGCCGGTGCCCTGGCCGGGCTTGCCGGTGCGCTGGCTATCGCGCTTGAGGTTGTTGGCGATCTTGAGGCCCTTGAGTTTTTCGAGGTCGGTTTTCTTCACGATGGGGTCCGCAATGGGATACAGGAGCTGCGTGTTACGCTCGGCAGGATACGCGAAATTGCCAGACTCCCGGTCCGCCCACGCTCGTTTTTCAGCATTTCCGCTACCGCATTGACCTCATTCACGCCGCCCGCCACGCCCGTTCCGGACCTGTTTCAGCCCAGCCTGCAAGACTGGGCCGAGCGGCCCGCGCAAGCCTTCGAACATTGGCTGGCCGCGCGCGGCTATCGTGAATCATCGGCCACGGTGTATCGCGCGATGTGGCGCAAATGGCTGCGCTGGGCCGAATCGCACCAGCGCCCATTGTCCGACTGGAGCGCGGGCGACATCGCCGCTTTTCTCGACGAATCGGGCCTGACCAAGCTGCATCGCTACCGCTACGCGCGTTTGATCGAGCGCGTCTTCCATCAGATCGAGCAACAACGCACGGGCACGCACAACCCGGCAAGCTCCGCTGTCCAGCAGAAGCTGGCCGAGGGCGAGAACGATCCGACCACGTTCCTGTCAGCCGCCGAGCGTGCGGCGATCGAGGCCTCACTGCAGGTGGGCGCGCAGGCCAGCGAGGCCGCCGCCAACGCCAGCGCCTTCAAGCTGGCGCGCGACCGGGCGCTCGTCGCGGTCTGCCATGGCGCGGGGCTGAAGGTCGCGCAGGTGCAATCGCTGCTGCTCCGCCAAGTGGATGAGGCGCTGGAGGCGATCACCGTCGAGCGCACGCGCGGCCCGGCGTACAAGGCGCCCATGCTTGAAGCTGCGCGTCCGGCGCTGGCTGCCTGGCTGGCGGTGCGCGCACACGCCGAGGTGCCGGGCGAGCGCGTATTCGTTGCCGATGCGGGCGGGCGCGTCATGCATGCGGCGTCGGTCTACCGGCGCGTGGAGGCCTGGCTGGCCGCGCTGCCGGCGTTGCTGCACCGCAGCGAGCGGCTTTCGCCGCAGACGCTGCGTAACGGCTACACGGCCGCGCTGTTCGACGCAGGCGCAAACCCTGCTGAGGTTGGATACGCACTGGGCCTGCGCGATTCGACCTCGGCATGGCGTCTGCGCGCGGCCTATGCTGAGTGGCAGGCCGCCGCCCATCCCGACGGCCCGCCGTAGGGCCGCTTTATGGGCAGTTGGGCTCCAAACAGCCCGCGAACCGGCGGCAGCCTTTGCTATGATCGCGCTGTTTTGCGCGCTGCGGAGCAGGTTGACGCAGCGTAGAACGACGATGCCGGGCTCAAACCGGCACGCTAGCTCTCTCCTTCCTCGATACCTCGCACCCCATGACAGAAACGATTCTGCTGACCGGCGCCACCGGCTACATCGCCTCGCACACCTGGGTTGAACTGCTGGATGCGGGTTACCAGGTGATCGGTCTCGACAACTTCTGCAACAGCAGCTCGACCGTGCTGTCGCGCATCGAGCAGATCACCGCCAAGACGCCCAAGTTCGTGCAAGGCGACGTACGTGACCGCCGCCTGCTCGACGATCTCTTTGCCAGCTCGCGCATCTCTGCGGTCATCCACTTCGCGGCGCTCAAGTCGGTCGGCGAATCGGTGCAGAAGCCGCTGGCCTACTACGACAACAACATGGGCGGGCTGGTGACGCTGTGCGCGGCCATGGCGCATGCGAATGTGCGCCAGCTGGTGTTCAGCTCCTCGGCGACGGTGTATGGCAACCCGCATACCGTGCCGATCACCGAATCGTTTCCGCTCTCGGCCACCAACCCGTACGGCCAGACCAAGGTGATGGGCGAGCAGGTGCTGCGCGATCTGGAGATTTCCAATGCGGCCTGGCAAATCGCCTATCTGCGTTATTTCAATCCGGTGGGCGCGCACCACAGCGGCCTGATCGGTGAGGACCCGCGCGGCATTCCCAACAACCTGATGCCGTATGTGGCGCAGGTGGCGGTAGGCAAGCGCGAGAAGCTTTCGATTTACGGTGGCGACTGGCCGACGCCCGACGGTACCGGTGTGCGCGACTACATCCACGTGGTGGATCTGGCGCGCGGGCACCTGTCGGCGCTCGACACGCTGCGCCGTGACAACCGCGGCTTTACCGTCAACCTCGGCACGGGCCGCGGGTATTCGGTGCTGGAAGTCGTGGAGGCCTACAAGCGCGCCAGCGGCAAGCCGGTGCCCTATCAGATCGTGGACCGCCGCCCTGGCGACATTGCAGCGTGCTATGCCGATCCGGCCCTGGCGGCGTCACTGCTCGGGTGGCGCGCGCAATACGGCATCGAGCGCATGTGTGAAGACTCGTGGCGTTGGCAGAGCATGAATCCGGACGGTTTCCAAAGCCGTGGCTGAATCCTTGAAGGCTTCGAACCCGCAGGAGATGCCCCGTCGTGGATGAGGCGTTGATCGTTCACCTGGTCAATACGCTGGCGCACGCGTCGTTGCCTGCGCTGCTGCCTTTTGTCGTGGCCTGTGGCGCAGGCAGTTTGCTGCTGCGCCTGCTCGATGACTTGCGCAGCGCTACCGCGTCGCGCACGCGCGTGCCGCTGGTCATGACAGCGCTGTTTGCCGCGATCGGGCTGTGGGCCGTGCCGCTGCTGCCGCTGCTTGCACGTTGGCCGCTGCACGAAGACACCGCTGTGCTCGTGATGACGCTGGCTTCGTTCTGCTGGAGCCTGGCTGTTGCCGCGCTGTGGTGCGTACTCGGCGGGCGGGCGAGCCTGATACGCGCCATGTTGCTGGGCGTGTTGCTGAGCGTGAGCGGCCCGGTGGCGGTGTTGTTGTTGGCGGGTGTAACGAGCTTCAGCGCCACTGCGTGGGAAGACGCTGGGCTGCTGGGTATCGTGATTGTTTTGTCGGCGGTGGCGTGCGCGGCGGCGCTGCAGCTGGCACTCTCGGCGCGGTCAGGTGCGACGGGTGTGGCGGTGCGCCGCCCGGGCGTGAGCCTGTTTGTGAGCGTGCTGTTCGGCACGGCGCTGACGGCGGATGCGGTGTACACGGCGTCGCTCGCGGGTTCGTTTTCGACGCTCTCCGCCGTGCCCGCCAATGCGCCGGCGGGGCTGGGGCTGCTGCTCGTGATGGGGGCGGTTGCCACGGTGCTCGCTGCTCTGCTGCTGGGCTATCGGGATCGCGCCACGGGCGACACCGCGGCTGCCGTCGCCGCGCGCGAAATCCGGCTGCGCAAGGAAACCGTACAGGCGCTCAACGATCTGGAGCAGAGCTACCGCCGCCGCGAAGCCGAACTCGTTGCCCGCCACCAATTGTTGCTCGACGGTGCAGATGTCGGCCTGTGGGAGTTCGATCTGGTCACGCGCGCGGCGCAGTTTTCCACGCGCTTTGCGGCCATGCTTGGCTACACGCTCAAGGAAATCGGCCCGAGCACCAGCGAATATCTCCGACTGGTGCATCCGGATGATCTGCCCATGGTGCTCAATCGCATCCAGGCACATGTTGACGGCAACACGCCGGCGTACGTGGCGGAATTCCGCATGCGGCACAAGGATGGCGGCTATCGCCAGATGGCCGCGCACGGCGTTGCGGTGCGAGACGCCGGTGGCCATGCGGTTCGCATGGCGGGCTCGCATATTGAGGTGGTCCAAAAGGCAGCCCTGGCAGAAATTGCCGTGGCAGCCGCTTCGACCGTTGCCGAAGCACCCGAAACGCTGCGTCGCCATGGCTTGTGGGAATCGTGGTCGCCGATCGATTCTTCTGCTGTAGAGGCGGTCCCCGCTCAACCCGCACCGACAGCCGCTCCTGCGTCAGCCGGCAGCGGCGCGCTTCCAAGCATCAACCCCAACGCGTTGCGTTGAAGTCTCTTTTTCCCGCCTTTTACAATCGGCAGCGTCTTCCTGGGTACATGTCCTACTCAAGTTTTCCCTGCGCGCGTTCGATAGCTCAAGCAGAGCGCGTGTAATCGCGCCAGGGGAGCGCCGCGATGCATCTGTGCCTTGCGGACAAAAGAAAACGCTTGGAGGGAAGGAAGATGAATCGACTCACGCTTCGTCAGAAGCTGTGGCTGCCGCTCGTCCTGAGTTGGCTGTGCCTGCTTGTCATCACATTGTGGAGTGCATGGGGCGCGCGCACCGTGCGAATGGAAGAGCGGCAACGCGATCTTCAGAACGTCAGCGCAACGGCGTTCAGCGTCATCAAGGAATACGCCCAGCTGGCGCAGGACGGCAAGATGACGGTGGACGAGGCGAAGGCCCAGGCCATCGCGCGCCTCAAAGACATGCGCTATGGCACCGACGGATATTTCTCGCTGTCGAGAACCGACACCGTATCGGTCATGCACCCGATCAAGCCCGAGATGGTCGGCAAGAACATGTCCGCCGCAACGGATCCGGAAGGCAAACACCTGTTCGTGGACATCGCGCAAACGGCCAAGGCGGGCGGCGGGTTCGTGCGCTATCTCTGGCCCAAGCCCGGCAGCGACAAGGCTGAGCCCAAGCTGACCTACGTCTCGTACTACCAGCCTTGGGACTGGTCGATGACGACGGGGCTGTATATCGATGATGTGGATGCAGCGTTCCGCACATCCCTGATCCAATCGCTGAGCCTGCTGTTTGGTATTGGCTTGGTGATGACGGTGGTTGTGGTGGCCGTGACGCGCGGCTTGCAACGCCAGTTGGGCGGTGAACCGGCTTACGCGGCGGACATCGCCGCGCGCATCGCCAGCGGCGATCTGGCGTTGCAGGTGCACACGCGCCCGGGGGATCGGGACAGCATGCTGTTCGCCATGTCGCAGATGCAGCAGCAACTGACCGGCACGATTAGCGACATCAAGAACTCGGCCGATTCCATCGCCAGCGCCACCAAGCAGATTGCCGCCGGCAATGCCGACCTCTCGCAGCGTACGGAGCAGCAGGCGTCTTCGCTGGAAGAAACGGCGTCGAGCATGGAAGAACTGACCAGCATCGTGAAGCAGAACGCCGACAACGCCCGTCAGGCAAGCACGCTCGCCGTCAACGCGTCGGATATTGCGGTCAAGGGCGGGGAGGTGGTCGGCCGGGTGGTCGAGACCATGTCCGGCATCAACGAGAGCAGCAAAAAGATTGCCGACATCATCGGTGTGATCGAAGGTATCGCTTTCCAAACCAACATCCTGGCGCTGAATGCAGCCGTGGAGGCGGCGCGCGCGGGTGAGCAGGGCCGCGGTTTTGCCGTCGTTGCCGGAGAGGTGCGCAGCCTGGCGCAGCGCTCTGCGAGCGCGGCCAAGGAGATCAAGGAGTTGATCGGCGATTCGGTGGGCCGTGTGCAGAACGGCTCGGCGCTGGTGGAAGAGGCCGGTGTGGTGATCCAGGACGTGGTGACTGCAGTGAAGCGCGTCACGGACATCATGGGCGAGATTTCTGCGGCGTCTGAAGAGCAGAGTTCCGGTATCGAGCAGGTCAACCAGGCCGTGAACCAGATGGACGAAGTGACGCAGCAGAATGCCGCGCTCGTGGAACAGGCCGCCGCCGCTGCCCTGTCACTGGAAGAGCAGGCGCAATTGCTGCGCACGGCAGTGGGGCGCTTCCAGGTATAACTGCCCCGCTTCTGTCGCGCAGAAAGGCAAAAGGCCGGCAAATCCGCCGGCCTTTCTCTTGTGTGGTTTCCGGCGCGCCTCTTTGTGCGGGCTCGGAATGCTGCGCTGAAAGCGCTGCTCAGGCGACCAGAAAATCCTCCATCTTCCGGCCCGACGACAGCTCTTTGACCAGCCAGCCCGGGCGCTTGCCGCGACCCGTCCAGGTGTTGCCGTTGTTGTCGCGGTAGCGCACGGGCACCTTGCGGCCAGCCTTCTTCGAGGCCACGGCGCCCTTGGTGCCAAAACCGAGGTCTTCGGCGGTCAGGCCGTATTCCACGATCTTGTGCTTGATTTCAGCGATCACCGTCGCTTGTTCATTTGCCCGGAGTTCATCGGCTTGGCGCTGCAGTTCAGAGATCTTCTGAACGATTTCCTTGTAAGTCGGCATTATGGATTCCTCAGCTTTGCAATTGAAACGTGGGCACGCTCCCCGTAGCCCAGGGCATTATAACGACTTTGCAGGAGAGAATTGAATTTCGTTAAGACCTCATGTCAACGACGTGGATTTTCTGCCGCACTGCATTTTGCGCAAACCTGCGCGGGGCGGGGTTTTGCGCGATGTGTCGAAATCGTAAACACATGAACCATTGCAAAACCATTGGCCTGTATTGCAATCGGTCCAGTGCAGCCACTACGCAATTTCTACACAATGTTTTTATGTGACTGCTTCATTGCTTCGGCAATCGCCGGCCGACGTGGCCAAATATTTCCGAATATGAAGATGAAAGGTTTATGAAAGGTCAGGCATGAATGCATCGAAATGGCGCATTTTCTGTGCCGCCTATTTGAGGCGATCGGTTCAGGCGTACTCGATTCCAAGTAACCCCTGAAAATCCTTGGCCGGCATTGGGCGCGCCAGCAGATAGCCCTGCACCTGATCGCATTGCAGATTCACGAGGGCCTGCATTTGCGCTTCGGTTTCCACACCTTCCGCCACCACGGTCATGTCCAATGAGTGCGCCATGGCGCAGATGGCGCGAATGATGGCGGCTGCCTCGGGCGGGTTGTCGTCGAGCGCAGAGACGAACGCGCGATCGATCTTGATCTGCTGGGCGCGAAATCGCTGCAGATAACTGAGGCTGGAATAACCGGTGCCGAAGTCGTCGATGGCCACCTCAAAGCCGAGTGACTGGATCTGGCGGATGACCGCGATGCTCTGACCGGCATCGCGCATGGCGGCCGTCTCGGTAATCTCGAACATCAGACGATGCGCGGCAACCTGATAGCGATGCAGGATCTGCGACAGGCGCTGCACGAGATCAGGCTGCTGGAATTGCCGTGGCGAAAGGTTGACGGCAATGCGCTGCGGCGACATGCCGATGGCATCCCAATGCATGATCTGGCGGCAGACTTCTTCGACCACCCAGTCGCCCAGTTCAACGATGGTGCCGGTGCGCTCGGCCAGCGGGATGAACTCCGCCGGCGACACCGAGCCCAGCTCCGGATGGTTCCAGCGCAGGAGCGCCTCAGCGCCGGTCATGGCTTGCGTGCGCGCATCGAACTTCGGCTGGTAGTACACCGACAGCTGCCCGTTGAGGGCCGCATGCGAAAGCGCACGTTGGATCTGCAGCACACGGTGCGCCGTGGTGTTCAGGCGCGGCTCGAAGAAGCGATAGGCGTTGCCGGTGGACTGCTTGCAATCGAACATGGCTGTGTCGGCATGTTCGAGCAGCGTGTCAGCCGTCGCGCCGTTGTGCGGATGAACGACGACGCCGATGCTGGCGGTGGCGCGCAGGCGCCGGCCTTCCACTTCCACCGATTCGCGCAGGCGGAACAGCAGCTTGTCGCCGATGGTGGCGGCAGCCTCGGGCAGCGCCAGACCCTCGACGAGGATGCCGAATTCGTCGCCACCCAGGCGCGCCACGGTGTCTTCGCCGCGAATGGCCTGGCGCAGGCGCTCGGCAATGATCTGCAGCACGCGGTCGCCGGCATTGCGGCCGTATTGGTCGTTGATCTGTCCGAAGTTGTCGAGATCCAGATAGAAGAGGGCAAACGGACGCCCGCGCCGTGTAGACGACAGGATGGCCGCCTCCAGCGCTTCGCGAAGATGCAGGCGGTTCGGCAGTCCGGTCAGCGCGTCGTGCAGTTGCGGGCGCGGCGCCTGGTTCGCCACCCGCGCCAGCGATGCTTCCAGATGTGCCTGCGCCGAGTCGACCCGGGTTTCAAGCATCATCAGCACGGCATGCAAGCCCAGTGCGATCAACACGCCGCCGGCACTGAGCATGATGACGGGCACGATATGCGTCGTCGACTCGTCGGCCGGCCATGCCGCGGCGCTTGGCCACAGCACGAGCGATAGCACAGCAGAAGTGGCCAGCACGGCGGCGGCACGTGCACGCAGACCCACAGCGGCGCGACGCTGCGCGGGCGGCATATGAAATGCCATGCACATCGCCAGGCACACGCCTGCGCCGAGCACCGTCGTACCGCCGCCCCAGCCAAGCAAGGCACGGCGCAGCGACAAGGCCTCGTCATGCACCCAGGGGCGCGTCAGATACAGCTCCGTCGCCAACAGCCCGATGCCAAGCGCCACGGCACCCATGGCAATACTGCGTCGCTGCGAAGCCTGTGCGCCATTGGAAGCCGATGGGTCTGGCAGCAAGATGGAAAACGCCGCCAGCGCTGCGGCCAGCGTTGTCATGAGCGTCGCCGCAATGGGCGCGGATATGGGCGCGCCGACCTGCCGATGCAGGCCGAGCTGGCCGAGCCAAAGCCCCGACCACAACCCAATGCCAAGAATGGCCGCGCAGGCGATGCGCCAGTTGCGGCGTTTTGCGATCGTCGAGCCCCCCGGCAGACGTGTCGCAGCGTCCAGTGCGGCAAACGTGGTCAGCCCAGTGCTGACCCACGCAAACAGCAGCAGCGCAATATGGAAGTCGTTATGCATGCGAGCGCATCCGGCGCGGCCCCCCGATCTACGACCAGCGCCTAGTCTGTGTTTTGCGGCGAGGATAGCGCAAAAGCCTGTCGTTTCAGGCCGCGAAAAGGTGCGTTTGTTGCGCGCTATTCACAGAATGCGTCGGGATCATTCGCCGCTACCGCTTTGCATCAAGCAAGCCTGACGGCGCGACGCCTGTCTTGAAGGATCGGCAGAAACCGGCGAAACGTGAGCCGGGTATACGCGGATGGATCGACGCCCGTGAATGGGCGTCGGAAGTGATGCGAAGTCGGAGCGGCCCGAGCGTGAACTCAGGCGTTGAGGCGGCCGCGCCGGCGCGCCGTCGGCGTGGCGGCACCGGCACGTTCGAGGTCGACGCTGGGCAGCAGGTGCAACAGGCGTACCAGTTCGGACTGGCGATGCGTGCCCGTCTTGCGCAGGATGTCGCGGATGTGCACGCGTACCGTGTGCAGCGAGAGGAATTCGCGCTCGGCAATTTCCTGCAGGGTTTCACCTGCGGCCAGCCGCGCAGCGACGATGCATTCCTTGTTGGTGAGCCCGAAGAGCGAAGCGAGCACGCCGGCGTCCATGACGGAGCGCGCCTCGGAATTGCCCACGAGCACCAGCGCCAGCGGCGAAGCCCAGGACGAACGCATCGCATCGGAAGGCGTGAGCGGCGTGGCAATGAACGGCACCGGCCGGCCGTCGCGCGCCAGGTACATCCACGAACCGGCCGCGCCTTGTACGCCGAGCGACCCGGCGGCGTGTTCGATGAGGTTGCGCAGCGCTGCGTCGTGCGTGTGGTCTGCCGAATGCAACAGGCTGCCATCAAGCGACAAACGGTCGTCTTCCGTCGTCATCGTGCGCGCCCAGGCATTGGCGTATTTCACGCGCATGCTGCGCTCGATGACCATCACGCCAAAGTCCAGCGTATCCAGCCCGGCCATGCCAAGCGCGGCGAGTTCGTTCAGTTCGAGGTTGCGCTGCTGCATGCGGGCCGCCCGCTGCAGGTGCGGCAGCACGCGCTGCAGGCGGCTTTCGCGCTCGATGGCGCTGACCTCGGAGAGATCGTCGTCGCGCGTGCGCAGGCGCATCATGACGCGCATGTCGGGCGTATCGATCAGGGTCATCGCGGCCGACGGCGTTTCTTCGGGTTGCGCGGTGTCGGACAGTTGGAGGTCTTGGCAGAAGGTGTTGCAGTGTCCCTGTTGCGGACAGTCTTGGCACCAGCCCGACGAAACGCCATGGCGGGGCGTGTCGGTGTGCTTGTCCCAGACGAAATAGTGTGCGCTTTCGGCGCCGGCGTAGACAGAAAGCAGGGCCAGGGCGATCGGCATCTGCGCAGGCTCGAGTACCGCCTCGTAGATGGTATCGACGAGTCGATGGAATTCTGCGTCATCCGATAGACGTTGCAGCATGATGGCCCCCGGTGCGTATTGCGACAGCTCAGGGTGCAATCCCTTGCTGTCGGCGTGGTGCGGCGTGATGCCGCCGTCGCTGTAATGATTATTGTTGTTCTGCGCGACTTCTGTGGTAATCGGCAACTCTTTGGAAAAACTTAACATTCCGTTTTCGATGCTCCCAAATTCCGGCGGCGATGTATCCCCCCCTTGAGAGGGGAGTATGGTCGACTTTCAGCGCTGAAAATATAAAAAATATAAAAAGTTCGTTCACATGTTCACGATGCCGCGCGTGTCAGTTGAACTGGTAGGTGTAGGCCGCGTTGAAGCGCAGACTGCGGGAGCTGGAATTGATCGGTTTGTCGCCGACCGGGCGCGCGATGGCGAGGTCCAGCGTGTAGTACTTCCGGTCGGAGAAGCGCACGCCCAGCGCGATGGAACCGAGTTGGTCGTGCACGAGTGTGCCCGCGTTCGAATAGACCTTGGCGGTGTCATACAGCACGTAGGGTTGCACGGTCTTCAGGTAAGCCATCGATACCTGGAATGCGCGGTTGAGCTCAACCGAGGCGCCCCAGCCGCGATCGCCTGCTACTTCACCGGCCGGGTAGGCGAGACCGAAGAAGCGGCCGCCAAAGCTGATCTGTTCCGATGACGGCAGCACCGCACCGCTGTACTGCGCCGCACCCGACACCACCACGCCGAAGCCCAGCGGGAGGTCGTGCGCTTCGCTGGCCGTGATGCGCGTGCGCAAGAAACTGAGGTCGACGTTGTTGTTGGGCGACTTGCCGGCGCCCAGGCTGTTGATGCCTTGATACAGGCCCAGCGACGCGCGGCGCGTTTCCCCGGGGTTCACCTCGGTGTAAAGCGCTTCGGCGCCCGCCACGCGCACCTTGGCATCCAGTTCGGTCTGCGCAAAACCGGGGTTCTGCGGCGTATAGCGCTGCTTGTCGTCGTTGCCGTAGAAGGTGCCCGTCACCGTCAGGTTGCGCGTGTTCGACAGCAGTACCGGATACGTCAATGACAACCCGAGCCGCTGCGTGTCGGTCAGGTAGCGCGATTGATAGCCCAGTTGCTCCAGCGGCAGATTCTCGGGCATGCCGCGATAGTGCGACCACGTCAGCTTGGCCAGCAGCCCGTCGGTGCCGATCGGCTGTGCCCACGTGGCGGAGTAGAAGGTCTCATGGTCCGACCCGCGCGGCTGCAATGTCGACACGGTGATCTGTTCGCCCAGCGGCGTCACGCTGTTGAGCGTGCCGGTGATGATGGCCCGCACACCGGGCGATCGGTATTCAACGCCCGTACCGATGGTGTATGGCTGGCGCTTTACGTTCAACACGAGTTCGCTCGCGCCATCGGTGGTGGTAGGCGGCTGCACGGTCGCGGTGATCTGCACGCCGGGCTGCAGCGCCAGCACGCCTGTCACGCGCTCGAACGTTTCGCGGCGCAGGGGCTTCTCATTCATCAGGCGCTGCGAGATGTCTCGCAGGCGGCCTTCCAATGGCCCGGGCGTACCCTCGATGCGCATGCGCGCTACATAGCCTTCGACCACCGTGACGCGCACGACGCCGCCTTCAAAGGTCTGTGCCGGCACAAAAGCGAATGAGAGCGGGAAACCGCGGTCGGCGTACAGCTTGGTGACATCGTTCGCAGCCTGGAGCAGTTGCGCGACCGTGACGTCATGCCCGGCCAGCGGCGCGAAATGCGCTGCGACTTCGGGAAACGGCAGCGTCTTGACGCCTTCGATCTGGAACTTGGTCGGAGTGAGATGCGAGGCGAGCAGGTTTTCCAGCGCCGGATTCGGCCGTTGCACTTCCACCTGAATCTTCTGCTGGGGCGGACGGGAGGTATCGACCTTCGGAAGCGTGTCGATCGGGTTGCCTTGGTTGGGGCTGCTCTGGGCCCAGCTCAGTGCCGGGCCGGTCAGTGCTACGCCTGTGGCCAGGGCCAACCGCATGGTGGTGGTCCGCACGCCTGTCTCCTCCGTGATTTTCGTTTGTGGTGTCGCGAAGCCGTGCAGCCGCGCGTTGCATCAAACGATAACCGCGAGACATGGTGCTTTACAACAAGACACATACAGGGAGCGTTCACGCGGCGCAACGGCCCAGGTAGATAGCGGGGTGCGTAGGTGCGTGGTAGCCAGCCCAATGACGATGCCGCATTGCGCGGCACCGGGTCGTTTGAAACGCGACAGCGGCGGACTGGCGTGATAGCCGGCCCGCCGAAGCCTCGATCGTGGCTTAGCGGGGCGTACCGCCCAGTGCGGCGCCCACCGTGCCGAGCAGACCGCCCACCGCGCCGGTGACCGGCGACAGCGGTGTTGCCGCGCCTGCCGAGGTCAGACCCGAGCCGACCGTGGTGACTACACCGCCAACCGGAGCTGTGATCGCGCTGATCGGGCCCAGCGGGTTGCTGGCACCGCCCGCGGCACCACCCAGGCTACCGAGCGCGCCGGTGATGGGAGCCAGCGGGTTGGCCCCACCTGCGCCGCCAAGGCCGCCGAGTGCGCCGGTGATGGGAGCGAGCGGACTGCTGCCGCCCGTTGCGCCACCGAGGCCGCCCAGCAAGCCCGTAATCGGAGCGAGCGGGCTGGAGCCACCTGCACCGCCAAGACCACCGAGGGCGCCGGTAATGGGGGCCAGCGGGTTACTGCCGCCCGTTGCGCCACCCAGACCGCCCAGCAGGCCCGTGATGGGCGCCAGCGGATTGCCGCCCGATGCCGTCGGCGAATACACCACGCCGCCCAGTGCGGCAACCGTGTTGCCCGTGGCCGTCACCACGCCGCCGAGACCGCTTACCACCGGAACATTGGCGGCGGTGAGGGTCGTGCCGCCATTGGCGACTGCACCGCCAATCGTGCCGAGCAGCGAGTTGACCGGCGAGCCCAGGCCCGTGGCCGCGCCCAGCGTCTGCGTACCGCTGGTGACCTGCGAGGTCAGCGGCACGATCGCCGTGCTCAGTTGCTGCGTGAGCTGCTCCACAGGGCCGGTCGACAGGGCCGTGCCCAGCGTGCCGCCTCCGTTGGCAACGGCCTGGCCGACCTGCGCGACCACGCCTGCCAGCGGTGTCGTCACCGGCGCCAGCGGCGCCAGCGGGCCAGTGCCCAGGTTGTTGACCAGCGTGCCGGCGCTCGTGACCGTGTTGCCCGCACCGGTTACCACGTTACCGAGGCTGGAGACCGTGGTGCCAACCGGATTGGCGTTGCGGCCGATGCTGCCCAGCCCGTTCTGCACGCCCGTGCCCAGCGCCGAAACCGTCGCGCCGGCGTTTTCGACGACACCGCCCAGGCCGCTTTGCACACCGCTCAGTTGCGAGGGCAGTGGTGCGGTGGCGATGGTCTTGCCCAGGCCGCTCACAGTCGAGCCAGCCGCCGTGACGATGCCGCCCGTATTGTTGAGGACGGCACCCGTCGGTGTCAGCGGAGCAGGTGCCGGCGTCGGGCTGGGGGACGGCGAAGGCGAAGGAGACGGCGACGGGGAGGGCGAGGGGGACGGCGAAGGCGTCGGCGTTGAACCGCCGCCATTGTTATTGGAGCCGCCGCCGTTCGAACCTCCCAGCGAGCTGCCCATGTCCCCCGAGCCGGAGCTGGCGCAACCACCCAAAACCAACAGGCTTGCCATGGTGGCGGCCAGGCACTTGATGTTCTTATTCATGATGGATCTCCCGTTTTAAAAAGTCCGCTTTAATCAGCTGGAAAGGGTCTCACTGTTGATGTGAGGTGGCCGGACTCTGCAAACGGTGTGCCATGTCGCCATTATTACGCAATGCGTAACGTGGTATCGGAATTTGCGGCGTTTGACCCAATAAAAATGGAGCGAATGTGAAAACTAACCAGAATATGGGATTTACATACCCCACCAAAGTAGGGGCTAAACGTTTGCCTTATCGGTTATGTCGGGGGCGAATGTGTTCCGTGTCACGTTACGTCGTAACGTGCGGAACACGGATTTAGGAGGGGTAACGCGGCGAATTCAGGGTGGGGTAACACCTGACGTGCTAGCCGCAAATCCAATAACCACGCCGTCTCCTGAAAACTGAACCGGTTTTCTGCTGCGCCTGGCATGCCATTTGCAGAATGTGGCCCGCAGTCCGCAATACCGAGCTCAGACATCAAGACACATCATTCCAAGAAGGGGACGGACCATGACTCACATTCGATACTCCATTCGCGTTGCGCCGTTGGCCTGCGCTGTTGCCGCTCTCATGTTGGCGGCTTGCTCTTCGGGAGGCTCCGGCTCGGGCAGTTCGCCGAATCCGAGCCCGAGCGACACGACGGGCGTGACGCCCATCGGCAAGGTCGCAAACGGCACCGGCAACACCGTTGTCGCGACCGGCCAGGCAATCAGCAGCCTCGGCTCGACACTTCAGAACGCAAACATTCCGGGCCTGTCGGATCAGGCCAAGGCCGGGCTGGGCGGTACGGTCGACAACACCGGCAAGGCGGTCAGCGATCTCGGCCTGGGCATCCAGACCGGGCTCGGCAAGATGGGCCAGAACCCCAACCCAATCGGTACGACCGTGGCCAGCACCGGCAATGTCGTGACGGACCTCGGCCAGGCAACCGTGAGCGCCGGCTCGCTCGTGCAAGGCCTCGGTCAAGGCTCTGGCGCCCCGTTGGCGCCGATCACCCAACCGGTGGGCGGCGGCGTTCAGCAGATTGGCCAGGCGCTGATCGGCGGTGGCACGCTTCTGGGCAGCGCGTTGTCTTCCGGCGCGGTCCAGCAGGTGACGCAGCAACTGAGCACGGCCATCGTGCCGGTCACCACACAGGTCAGCGGCGCCACCCAGATGATTGGCGATTCGACGGGCCTAGGCGGCGCCTTGAACAACCTGCTGGGGACGGTAGGCGGCGGCGTTGCCGGCGTTGGCAACACCATCACTGGAACGGGCGTGCCGGTAGTCTCGAACCTCGGCCCGGTGGTGACTTCGGTGGGCACGACGGTCGCCGCAATCGGTGGCGTTGCCACGGCGGGCGGCTCGGCGGGCAGCAATCCGCTGGGTGGCCTGCTCGGCGGTGTGGGTGGCGGCACCGGCGGCACGAACCCAGTGGCGCCGTTGACCGGCCTGCTGGGTGGCGCATCGGGCGGCTCCAACCCCCTGGCCCCTGTCACGGGCCTGCTGGGCGGCGCAGCCGGTGGCAGCAACCCGCTGGCGCCCGTCACCAACCTGCTGAGCGGCGCGACCAGCGCGGCCGGCGGCACATCGGGCGGCAATCCGCTGGCCCCTGTCACCAACTTGCTGGGCGGCGTTGGCAGCCTGGCGCACTGAGCAGTACCTGTCTGTGCTCTTGAAGGTGCGCGGGCGTGTTCCCGTCGCTCGCGCATCCTTTTTTTGCCTGGACAGAAATGGGGAGCGTTCAGACCGGCCCCGAGGATTAATGGGAAACCCGTCCTATTAATAGAATTAATCTGAGGATCATTAGGGGATTTCCATTAGTTTTCAGAGGGTTGGCGCGTCTTTAGTAAAATTAAATAGAGACTTCATTCTAATTTGAGGCAAGTACCTCAATTGAGTTATTTTGTTTGCGGCGCCGCACGCCTATAAAGATGTTACGACGTGTTACGTGACATACGTGACACGTCGAACAAAATGGTGGCCCATGGGGGGCGTGCGGTGATCATCGGACGTGTTCGGGACACGCGCGTCCGGTGATGTCTGAATTTCGTTCCATTAGTGGAACGACACCGGCAGCGAAATTTTTTGCTGTTTGTGTCATCGCAGTAAATCCCCATGCGTTTTATCCGTTATTACCAAATATGAACTGGCTAAGGTTGGAGCGCCGGAAGCTGGTCGGGATCAACACATCCGCGGGCGAGTGCAAACAGGAGAGAGAATCATGAAGAACGCCATTCTGAAGTTCATCCGTGACGAACAAGGTGCCACTGCCGTCGAGTACGGCATGATCGCTGGTCTCATCGCCGCCGCCATCGTGACGATCGTGACCACGCTCGGTACCAAGCTTGAGGGCGTGTTTGCGTCCATCTGCCAGGCCGTCAACAAGAACGTGGCTTGCTAGCAACCTGGTACGGCCACGTCGATACGCCAGGCTGGGCAGCGGTTGTCGTCCTTTCATTAGTTGCAATTGCGCAGGATTTCCGTTCAAGACGGGTGCCGAACTGGCTCGTTGCGGCGGGGGTCGTGCTGTCCGTCATCCTGGTCAAGTTCGGCGGAGTCCAGGATCTTGCCTATGACTGGCGCGACTTCTGGCTCGGCGGAGTGATCGCGTTTGCCTGCTTTCTGCCGCTGTACGCCCTCGGCTGGATGGGCGCCGGCGACGTGAAGTTCTTCACTGTCGTCGGCCTGCTGGCAGGCTGGCATGGCCTCGTGGCCGTATGGCTTGTCTCCAGCATGCTTTCCGGCCTGCACGCGCTCGGCATCATGGTGTTGCGCCAGTTCGATGCGTCCTCGCCTCCTGCCTGGATCGTGATGCGCGTGTGCCCGGCTATCGCCCGCTGGGATACCGCTGGGGCAGGGCGTCGGGGCATTCCGTACGCCGCCTACATGGCGATCGGGTTGCTGAGCCTGCCATGGGTGCCTTCAGTGATGCGCATGCCCTGGCTGCCGGGCATGTAGTTCAGACAGTTGAAGCGTTGAAGAAGAGCCGCCAAGCGGCCTGCCTATAAGAAAGGAGTCGGCCATGCCGACATTGCAACGGGAACGGGAGGGTGCTCGCATGCACCCGGAAGTCCGCACGCGTGCTGTCCGCCGCCCTTGGCGGTGCGGCAACCGCGGCGCAGCTTCAGTCGAATTTGCCGTCGTCGTGCCGGTGCTGCTGGTGCTCATGCTGGGCATCGTGTACTACGGCGTGATCCTCGCCATGCAGCAGGCGCTGACACTGGCGGCGGAAGAGGGCGCACGCGCGGCGCTCCGCTATCAGCCTTCCAACACGCAGCGCGTGGCAGCCGCCTATGCGGCGGTGACGTCGGTGCTGCCCACCTTCCTTAGCGGGCGGGTCCAGACCAATCAGAACAGCACCCCGCTGGTGAATTGCCAGAACGTGGCGGGCATGCAATGCCTGAGCGTGGTCCTGACGTTACCGGTGACCTCCGGCAACAACCCGCTGCTGCCTTCGATACCCCTGTTGCCGGCACCCGCCACGTTGACGGGCTCTGCCGTCGTGCAGCTGGTGCCTGGCTCCTGACCTCATTCAGTTCGCTGACCTTCTCGATCGACCGCCCGGACACGCCGCCCAGATGACCAGCAAACACCTCCAGATCTTTGCCGCCGCGCTCTTGCTGCTCGCTGCCATTCTTGGCGCCGTGGCATGGAAGACGGCGCATCGCCCGCCAGCGCCCGTGGCCGCGCAGAAAGACGGCAAGACCGTCTATCCCGTTGTCGTGACCACGAAACCGCTGGAGGCCGGCAAGCCGATCACCGCGGACCAGGTAGCCATCGAGCAGTTGCCCATCAATCCGGCGGAGGGGTTTTCGGACGTGACGAAGGTGGTGGGGCGCGAGCCCATTCTGCCGGTCGGAGTGGGTGTGCCGTTGATTGCATCGCAGTTGTCATCGGGCCTCGCGCAACAGGTGGAGGCTGGGCAGCGCGCGGTCGCCATCAACGTGGACGAGGTGATCGGCGTGGGCAACCGCGTCATGCCCGGCGATTACGTGGACGTGTTTCTCGTGATGCGAAAGGACGGCCAGGAAGTTCAAGACAGCCAGGCACGCCTGCTGTTGCCGCACCTGCGCGTGCTGGCGTTTGGCCCGCTGGCGGTCAATGAAGGGACGCAGAAACAGCCCGAGAACAACGGGGTCACGCGCAAGGTTGATCAGGCCAAGACGGCAGTGCTGGCCGTGCCGGTGGAAGCGGTCAGTCAACTGGCCATGGCGCATCAGAGCGGCCGTCTGCTGCTGGCGCTGCGCAATCCGGGCGACGATGCCGAGCCGACCGTGAAGCCGCAAGACGGGGCGCTGCTGGCCGCCGACAACCGCAACCCGATGGACGTCGCGCAGGCCGGCGTGTCGATGGCCAGCCTGACCGGCGCGGCGCGCCGCTCGCCGGTGCTCCAGGTGCCGCCGCTGCCGGTGGTGGCATCAACGCGCGCGACCGCACGTACCAGTACAGCTGCCACCGGCGGCGTAGAAATCATCCGCGCAGGAAAACGTGAGGAGCAACATGACTGACGCCGCCATCCTTCGCGGTTATGTGGGCACGCTGGTGTTGGCGGCCTGCGCATCGACCGCATTTGCGGAAACGGCGCCCGCCGGTCAGACCCTGCATCTTCTGAGCGGCAGCCAGCGCGAGATCCGGCTGGGCAAGCCGCTCGAGCGCATCGCGATCGGCAACCCCGAGATTGCCGATGCCCTGTTGCTCAAGGGCCGCGGTGCAGCCAGCAGCCTGTTGATCATCGCCAAGAAGCCCGGCGCAGCGAGCGTGATGGTGTGGACACAGGGCGGTTCGGCCATCACGTACAACGTGCAGGTGGATGCGGGCGAGCCCGTGCCCGGCGATCCCAATGTCGACGTCAAGGGGGACACGGCCGTCGTCTCAGGGCAGCCCAAGGACGTGTATGCCCTGTCCCGTGCGCGCCGTACGGGCGGATTGGCCACCGGCGCGGAGAAGTCCAAAGGCGGCAACGTGGTCGACACCACGTCGTTGAACGCGCCGGGCACGGTCCAGGTCGACGTACGCGTGGTGGAGTTCAGCAAGACGGTGCTCAAGGAGGCCGGGTTCACGTTCGGTCGTACGCGCGGCGGTTTCGACTTCCGGACGTTTGCGCCCTCGTCGCTCTCCAAGGTCACGTTCGGCTCCAACGGGTTGTCTACCGAATCCACCATGCCGATCGGTTCAGCCTTCAACCTGCTGGTCTCCTCGGTCAGCAAGGGCCTCTTTGCCGACCTGAGCCTGCTGGAATCAAACGGCATGGCGCGGGTGCTGGCCGAGCCGAGCCTGGTTGCCCTGTCCGGGCAGAGCGCCAACTTCCTGGCCGGCGGCGAGATTCCGATTCCCGTGCCGCAGGCGCTGGGTACAACCACCATCGAGTACAAGCCGTTCGGCATCGGGCTGACGGTATCACCGACGATCCTGTCGGAAAACCGCATCGCCCTGAAGGTGGCGCCCGAAGCGAGCGACCTGGATTTCAGCCGAGGCGTCACGCTCAACGGTGCCACCGTGCCCGCCATTGTCACGCGCCGTGCCGACACGACGGTCGAACTTGGTGATGGCGAGAGCTTTGTCATCGGCGGGCTGGTCAGTCGCTCCACGCTGTCCAATGTCGACAAGGTGCCCTTCCTGGGCGACGTGCCGATCATCGGGACCTTCTTCAAGCGCCTGAACTACAACCAGGAAGAGCGGGAGCTGGTGATTATCGTGACGCCGCATCTGGTCAGGCCGATGGCACGCAATGCGCCGATCGACAAGATGCTGCCGGGGCAGAGCGGCGGGCGGGAGCGCGATACCGCGAGTGAGCCCGTGTGGCGGCCGTATGCTCTGGGGGTGGCAGATCCGGCCACCATGCCTGGGTTCTCGAAGTAAGGGGCAGGCATGGACTACTTTCTTCTGCACGGCGGCGCGCGCGGCAGCAAGCAAGGTGACGCGCAGTCAGCAGGCGTACACCGGTGGCTGGCGGGAGCGATTCGCGAGCTCGGTGTGCTGGTGGCAGAAACCACCGGCCACGACGCGTTCATCGAACAGATTGGCGCAGTGAACCCCGAGGTCGTGTTTGTGCGATTTGCCTCGTCCCCCGCATTGATCGACGTGCCCGATCAGGACCAGAAGCTGGGCGAGGGCGCCGACGCGATCAACGAGGCGACGCAACTCGTCGCAGAACTCGCGCGTCTGTTTCCGGGCTTGCCGCTGGTGGCCGTGGGCTCCGCTGCCGATGGCCGCGCGATGCTGGCCGCCTTGCGCGCAGGCGTCAAGGATTTCGTCGACGTGGACGGCGCGCCGACCGAAGCCGTGCGCGTGGTGCGGCGACTGCTGGCGGAGCGCGCATCGGCGGAGCCGACCCGCCGTGGCCGCGTGCTCGCGGTGTTGGGCGCGCGCCCTGGCGTGGGCGCGACGACGTTGGCTGTCAATCTGGCCACGCTCGTGCGCCGCACGTCGGCCAGCGATGTGATGCTGCTCGACTTGGGCCAGCCGCTGCGTGATGGCGCGTTGTACCTGAACGTGCAGGCCAATTTCCATTTTGTGGAAGCCGTGCGCAACCTGCGCCGCTTCGACCAGGTGTTTGTGCAGACCGCGCTGTCGCGCCACCCGAACGGGCTTGCGGTCCTGCCGCTGCCGATCTCGCTGGCCGAGATGCGCGACATTTCGTTCTCCGAGGCGCTTGGCCTGCTCAACCGCTTGCGCACGTTCTTCGACCTGCAGGTCGTCGACCTGGGTGGCTTCGGCAACATCGACTTCATCGCACAGATCATCAAGGCTGCCGACGACGTGATGCTGGTGACCGAGCAGAGCGTGGGCGCCATCGTGTCTGCGGCCGAGCTGATGCAGGAACTCAAGAAGCGCGAGATCGACCGCGACCACCTGCATCTGACCATTTCGAAGTTCGACACACGCCTGTCGTTGGACGCGGCGCAGATTGCCGAGCGGCTGGAAATCCCCTCGGTGCTGACCGTGCCGAATCGCCGTGAAGCCCTCGTCATTGCCTCAAACCAGGGCGCGATGCTGGCCGAAACACATCCCACCGATGCCTATGTGCGTGCGCTTGCGCAGATTGCCCAGACACTCGGCTATGCCCAGCAGAGCGAGCGTGCGTCGGGTGTATCGAGCTGGGTGTCGGGCGTAAGTGCGCGACTGGGCGGCCGCTTTGGTGCGCGCTCCAAACGCAAATCGACAGACGCCACTGAACTGGATATCGGGACCACCGAACGGAACGCGACATGACACAACCCATCGAGTTCTCCAACCAGGCGGACGCCGGCAACGGCGCGTTTGCCGTCTCGCAGGCCTTCCAGGACATCAAGGAAGCCGCGCACGAACACCTGCTGACGCGCATTGAAGAACTGGGCGCCGAATTCGGTCGTTGGTCGCGCACGGCCATCCAGCGTTTTGTCGATCTCGAGGTGGAAGGCTTCACGCGCATGCGCCGCATTCCCGTCAACGAGACGGAGATCCGGCAGATTGCCGAGGCGCTGACGAAGGAGCTGGCCGGCTTCGGCCCCATCGAAGACCTGCTGGCCGATCCGGCGGTGGAAGACATCCTCGTCAACGGCCATCTGGACGTGTACGTGTCGCGCCACGGCATTCTGGAACGCATTCCGGTGCGCTTTGCCGACAACAACCACTTGCTGCGCATCGTGCGTCGCATCCTCGCGCCGATCGGGCGCCGGTTGGATGAGTCGAACCCGATGGTCGATGCGCGCTTGCCCGACGGCGGCCGCATCAATGTGGTCATTCCGCCGCTGGCACTGGAAGGGCCGGTGGTGTCGATCCGCAAGTTCCGCAAGGATCCGCTCAAGCCGGAAGACCTGCTCGGCCTCGGCACCATGAGCGAAGAGATCGGCGCGTTGCTGGAAGCGGCAGTGCAGGCGCGCTGCAACATCCTCGTCAGCGGCGGCACGAGTTCGGGCAAGACGTCGCTGCTCAATGCGATGGCGTATCACATTCCGACGACGGAGCGCGTGATCACCATTGAAGACACGGCAGAGCTGTCGCTCAACCACCCGCACGTGGTGCGTCTGGAAAGCCGGCCGGGCGGCTTCGAGGGCACGGGCGTCGTCACGATTCGGGAGCTGTTGCGCAACAGCCTGCGCATGCGGCCTGATCGCATCATCGTGGGCGAAGTGCGCGGCGGTGAAGTGCTGGAAATGCTGCAGGCCATGAGCACCGGCCACGATGGCTCGATGGGCACCATCCACGCAAGCAGCCCGCGCGAATGCCTCTATCGATTGGAAATGCTGGCGGGCTTTGCCGGCTTCCAGGGCAGCGAGGTGAGCTTGCGCCGGCAGATCACCAACGCCATCGATTTCATCGTGCAGATCGGCCGGCTGTCCAACGGCAAGCGCCGCATCCTGTCGATCACGGAAGTGACGGGGCTGGGGGACAACATCATCTCCACGCAGGAGCTGTACCGCTACGAGCCGTACATCGGGCCAGACGGCGAAGAGATCGACCGCTGGACGGCGCTGGGCCTGCAACCGCATTCCCCCAAGCTTGCGCGCATGCGCAACGCAGGCATGGACAATGGCGCGAACGGTGGCATGGGCGGCATGGGTGGTGGATTCGGCGGCGGGGGCCGCTTCCATGTCTAGCGCGACGCTCTGGTTCGGTTGCCTGGCGCTGCTGCTGGTGGGCGCCTCGCTCATGTTGTGGGCGGAGGCCGTGCGCCGTCGCGAGCGCGAGGCATCGCGCAGCTTCGTGCGGGCACAGACCGATCAGATCAACGCGCGTTACCAACCGAATGTGGAGCCTGTGCCGGCCAGCGTGCCGGATTCGCTGAATCGCGTCTGGCAGGACGCACTGCGCCGTGCAGATATCGAGCCGAGCCGGCGCTTCTACGCGCTGCTCATTGGTCCGGCACTCATGATTGCGCTTGCTGTCTGGGCGGTGTCGAGCGCGATGTCGGCCCTGACGGCGCTGGCGCTGTACGTCGTGATCGTTGCTTTCCTGTTCTGGAACCGGACCCGGAAGATGAACGAACGCCTGCTGCAGCAATTGCCGGGCTTTCTCGATGGCGTGGTGCGGCTGATGAGCATCGGCAGCGCGGTGCCTGCGGCGTTCCAGGCGGCCAGCGCCAATACCGAGCAGCCGCTGCGCAACTGCCTGACGGCCATCACGCAGATGCAGCGCGCCGGCAAGGACCTTGACGCCGCGGTGCTCACCGTGGGCCAGCAGTACCGTGTGAATGAACTGATCCTGCTGTCGTCAGTGCTTCGCCTGGCATTGCGTTACGGTGGGCGGGCCGACATCGTGATGGAGCGCACGGCTGCTTTCATGCGCGACCGCCAGCAGGCCCAGCGCGAGCTGTTCGCGCTCTCGGCCGAGACGCGGTTATCGGCGTGGATCATCGGGCTGCTGCCGATCGTTGTGGGTGGTGTGATCGTCATGTTCAACGCGGCGTACATCATGTCGATGTGGCGCGATCCGTTCGGCAAGACGTTGATTCTCACGGCCTTCGGCATGGAAGTGCTGGGTGCCGTCATGCTGGCCAGGCTGGCGAAATCGGTCTGAGGAGGGCGCATGGACGATACCCTGATCACCCTCAGCCTGACCGCGGCGGCCGCGGGCTTACTGGTATTCGGCGGGCTCGCGCTGCGTGCCACGCTTACGCGGCATCGCAGCGCACGCAAGCTCGATACGGCGCTGTCCGACATGCGCGCGACGGCGGCCAATCCGGCGGGGCCCGCAGCGTCGCCGGCCGTGTCGCCTTCCGCCAAGCCGCGGCCGCACGGCCCCCGCGAAGCTCAGCAGCTCCAGCAGCAGATTGCCAAGGTAGGCCAACGCTGGATCGACACAGGCCTGGGCCGCCGCATCGTGACCGAGGAAGACCGCAAGCTGCTCGAAGAATGCGGCTACTACGGCGAGCATGCCCGCACGGTCTTTGGCGGTACGCGCATGTTGCTGCCGCCGCTGCTTGCGGTGTTCGGCGCGTTGCATGCGTCGTCGGCGCTGTTCGTGTTCGTGTTTGGTTTCGTCGGGCTCGCGCTGGGCTACCTTGCGCCGAAGTGGCTGCTCGGGCGTCGCAAGGAAAGCCGTCGGCGACGTATGGACGATGAGCTGCCGGTCATGGTCGACATGCTGCGGCTGCTGCAGGGCGTCGGCTTGTCGATCGACCAGAGCCTGCAGGTGATTGCCAATGAATTCCACAGCATGCTGCCGGTGCTTGCGGGCGAATTTGGCCGCGCCAACCAGCAGTTCGCCTCGGGCCGCCCCCGCGAGCAGACGCTGTTGCGCATTGCGCGCCTGTTCGACAACGAAGATTTGAAGGGCCTCATCACGCTGCTCACGCAGGTGGATCGCTTTGGCGGCGCGGTGCAGGAGCCTCTGCGGCAGTTCGGCGGCCGGCTGCAGGAGAACCGGCGCGCGCGGCTGAAGGAACGCGTGGGCAAGCTGACCGTGCAGATGACGATGATCATGGTGTTGACGTTGTTGCCGGCCCTGCTGATCGTCACCGCAGGACCGGGCTTCATGGGCGTGATGCGCAGCCTGCAACAAACCGGGGGACATTGAGATGACGCGCTTCCAAAACACCGCGTGCACCGGCCTGGCCGGCGTGGCCATGCTGACCATCCTGCTGGCGGGCTGCGGCTCGATGGCCACATCCGACATGAGCCTGCGCGCCGATGCCGACATCGAAATGGCCCGTCAGCGCCAGAGCCAGGAGAAGGCCGAGATCACCAGTCCGGCGACGTATCTTTCGTTGATTCGCAAGATGCAGGAGCAGGGGCTGTACTACGCGTCGCTCGCGCATATCGATGCCTACCAGCAACGCTATGGCCGCGCGCCCGAAATCATGCTGCTGCGTGCGGATGCTCTGCGTGAAACCGATCAACTTGCCGCAGCGGACGCCGAATACCGCGCGGTGGTCGGCGCGACCTCCGCCATGGGCGCGGGCACGCAGGGTGGATTGCTCAATGCCGCAGCCTGGCGGGGCTTGGGCATCGTTGCGGGCCGGCAGGGCAATTTTGTCGAGGCGGCTCGCCGGTTGCAGGTGTCGGCACAGGCCAATCCGACCGACGCCAGTACGGCAAGCGATCTCGGCTATGCGCTGATGCGCGCCGGCGAAGTGGAGCAAGCCCGCGTGCCGCTGATGCAGGCCCAGCAGATGGCCGTCGCCAGTCCGAAGATCGCCGGCAACCTGGTGATCTGGCTGACCGTGAACGATCGCAAGGACGATGCCGCGTCGCTGGCGGCGCATGCGCAGTTAACAGCCTCCGCGCGCAAGGCCATCGATGACGACGTCGCGCGCGTGCGTGCTGCCTGGCGGGATCGCCGTATTGCCCGGGAAACCACAACGATGACGCCGCGCGCTGTCGCAATTGGGCCCTCTGCCGCAGCGTCTGCCGGCGTCTCTGTCGCCCCCGCGGCGACTGCCACCGGCACATCGGCCCGCCCGCTGGCATTGCAGCGTGGCCGTCTGCTTGACACCTTGGAGGTTTCGCAATGACTTTCCGCATCCTGATGGCCGCCGGTGTGGCGGCATGGCTGACGTGCGGCGTCGCCGGTGCTCAGGGGTTCTCTGGCAGCGACCCGCAGAGCGCTGCAGCAGCACCCAAGATCGGCACCAACGTGAGTGATGCGACCCGCGCGCTGCTCAAGGCGCAAGCCGAGGGCACCTACGCGGGCGAGTTTGTGCCGTTGCGAGGCGAGCAGGCAGCGCTGGCTTATCAGCGCTACCTCAATTCGTTCAATCAGCCGATGCCGGGTCTGGCACAGCAGAACTCCGGAACGCGGGCGTCGACGGTCAACCTTGTCCAGCAGTCCGGGCGCTGACCGCTGCTCAATGCATCCCCACGCTGTGAGACGCGCCGCCGCCCCCCGTCTACGCCGAGCCGTCATGCTCCGCCGCCGCCTGCGTGGCGCGGTGAGCGTGATGACAGCCACGTTCGTCGCCACGGTCGGACTGGCGGTGTTGGTGTCGATCGACATCGGCAACCTGTTCTACACGCAACGCGCGTTGCAGCGTTCCGCAGATCTCGCCGCCATGGCGGCCGCCCAGCGGCTCGATTTGCCGACCGCCGCTCAGCAGGCAGTGGTGCAGAACGGGCTGACGGTGGATGGCACCAACATCACGCTGGCCGTTGTGCCGGGCGTGTGGGATGCGAGCGCGGGAACCGCTCCAACGTATTTCACGGCGCAAGCCGCGGTCGATGGAAATACGAACGCGGCGCAGGTGACGGTCACGCAGAACGTGCCGTATTTCTTCATGGTTGGCCAACGCAGGTTGCAGGCGACGGCGATTGCGAAAAACACGCCGGTTGCGTCATTTTCGTTGGGGTCCGGTCTCGCAGCCGTCAATGGTGGGCTGCTGAACCAGTTACTCGGAAGCCTTCTTGGCAACGCCAACCCTTTGAGTCTTAGCTTGGTTTCGTACCAAGGGCTGGCGAACACCAACATTCGGGTATCTGATCTGATGGCGGCTGTCGGTGTGGGCACCGTGCAGCAACTCGTTTCTGCCCAATTGACCTTGACCCAATTTTTCAATGCGGTCATCGCGGCGGGTGCGCAGAACGGGTTGGCCGGCGTCTCGGCCGGGACCGTAGCCGCGCCGAACACGCTGGTACTTGGCCCACTCTTGAGCGGCACGACGATCCATCTGGGGAACAGCGCGGGGACACCCGGCGTCCTGCAACTGCTTGCGGATGTGGGCAACGATCAGTCGGCGGCTGATGCAACATTGAACGTGCTCGACTTGCTCATGACGGCTGCACAGATTGCCAACGCTCAAAACGGTGCGACGATTTCGACCAATTTGGGATTGCCCGGTGTCGCGGGCCTCCCGGGTCTCGTGAATGTCGGTTTGTCGCTCAAGATCATTCAGCCGCCGGTCATTGCGATCGGCCCTCCAGGAACCGACGGGTCTGGTAATTGGCGTACGGTTGCCCGCACCGGGCAGGTAAGCCTGGGATTGAATGTTTCGGCTTCGGTGCTTGGGATTGTCAACATGAACGTCCCTATCGGCCTCATTGCTGCCGGTGCAAATGCGCACTTTGAAGCTGGCCATTGTCCTGTGCCCCGCAACGGCATATCCGCCGATTTTGGTGGGCAGTTGGCGCCGGTGTCGCTGTGCATAGCAAACGGATCCGGTACGGCAGCCAGTAGCATCACGGGGTATTCATGTCCCGCCGCGGCTGCACCATTGGTTCAGGCCAATGTTCTCGGCCTGCCAGTGACGGTGGCGTCGATCAGGGCCAGTATCAGCCCCGGCTCAACGGCAAACTGGACGCCCGACCCCACAACGCTGACGGTTGGGCAAACGGCGCGCGTCGCGGGTACAGGATCGTTCTTTACTTCGATTCTCAACAACTCGAGCCAAGTCCAGATAAACATCCTCGACCTGGGGCTGCTCAACCTTCTTGGCTTGTCGCAGGCTGTGCTGGCCACCACGCTCGGCCTTGTCGGCCAGACGCTGGACGCTGTGTTGTCACCTCTACTCGAAGTCCTCGGCATCCAACTCGGCTACGCCGACATCAAACTCCTCTCCCTCGACTGCGACGCCGTCGAGCTGGTTTACTGACATGGAAGCGACGACATGAAAACCGATCGCTGGGCGTACGAAACGCTTGAGATTTTTGTCTGGGAAGGCCGTCACGACATTGCCGATCGTGTGGCGCGGTTCATGGCGCCGTTCGGGGCGGAGGTGATCCGCGCGGGTGGGATCGATTTTCAGCCGGCCGAGCCTCGGCTGAAGCCGGCGGTGGCGGTGATCAGCGCGTCGGTGGTCGAAAGCGGCGGCTTTACGGTGCTCGACTGGCAGGCCGCGCAAGGCATGCCGGTGATCTGGGTGGCGGCGGATACGCAGCATGATTCCAGCCGCTTTCCGCCCGAATACACGTATGTGCTGGGCCCGGATTTTGGCGCGACCGAACTCCGGGCGCAGATCAGCAAGGTCCTGCCGTCGATGTCGTCTGCGCAGGCTCAAGCGCAGGATCAGAGCGACCTCGTGGCCGCATCGCCGGCTATGCATGGGTTGCTGGAGCAGGTGGATACCTTTGCCGATTGCGACAGCAACGTCATGCTTTACGGTGAAACGGGCGCCGGCAAGGAGCGCATTGCGCGTCTGCTGCACGACAAGAACAGCGTCTACGGCAAAGGCCCGTTCGTCGCGGTCAACTGCGGTGCGATTCCCGATGGGCTGTTCGAATCGCAGTTCTTCGGCCATGCCAAGGGCGCGTTCACGGGCGCCATGTACGCGCACCGCGGCTACTTCGAACAGGCCAACGGCGGCACGCTGTTCCTCGATGAGCTGGGCGACCTGCCGCTGTATCAGCAGGTGAAGCTGTTGCGTGTGCTGGAAGACAGCGAGTGCACGCGGCTGGGCTCGACGGTGCCGGTCAAGCTGGATTTCCGCCTGGTGGCCGCCACCAACAAGAACCTGCGCGAGATGGTCGCCACGGGCAAATTCCGCGCTGATCTGTACTTCCGCCTGGCCGTGATCGAGCTGCGCATCCCCAGCCTTGAGCAGCGCGGCGCGGATGACAAGATCGCGCTGCTGCTCTCGTTCCTGCGGCATTTGCTGGGCGACAAGACCTTCGATGCCATGCCGCCGGTGCCCGAATGGGTGCGGGCGTCGGTTGCCCGGGCCTACTTTGCCGGCAACGTGCGCGAGCTGCGCAACCTGGCCGAGCGCATTGGCATCACCCTGCGTCAGTTCGGCCGCTGGGACGAAGCGCGCATCCTCCCGCTGTTCGCCGGCCTGCAGCGCGACGCCTTCGAGCGCGAGGGCGGTAACGGCAGCCATGGCGGCTATGGCGAGCGCAGCAGCGGTGGAAATGGCGGTACGGGTGGCGAAGAAGAGCGCCGCCGCATCCTGGCCGCGCTGGACGCCAACAACTGGCGCCGCCAGGACACCGCGGCCACGCTCGGCATCAGCCGCAAGGTGCTGTGGGAAAAGATGCGCAAATACCAGATCGCCGACGGCGAAACCGAGCTGCGCGAGCTGGAGTGACGCCATACAACACCCTACCGCGCGGCGGGCGCCCGGCGCGCCACTCGGGCGGCGGATCGCGTATAGTTTTCGGCTGCAACACCTGCGCAGAATCCACAGGGTCGAGATGAGAACAAAAAAACAGTCAGGGAAAGCGTCGCACCGGGCGTTTCAGAGGGGATTGGCCATCGCGGCCGCAGTCGCAGTCGTGGCCGGTACGGCCGCCTGCACATCGGCCGTGGCGCAGAGCCCGGCCGCACCGCCCACCGCCATTGCACCGATTGCTGCCGCCGCGCCCGTGCCGGCATTGACCGCCACGGTTGGTCAGCCGGCTGCCACGGCGCCCGCCGCCAGTGCTGCCGCCACGCCCACCGGCACAGCCCGAACCGACGGTCCGGCATCTGCCAGCGCCGTATTCGAGCTGCAACAGCGCATGCAGGCGCATGAACTGTCCGAGCTGCGTACCACCTATAACGGGGCCTACGGCGCCAGCCTGCTGTTTGCCCAGAGCGACCTGACGTACTACGTCACGCTGTTCCAGCAGAAAGACCTTTGGCGCGTCATCAAGACCACCAATGAAGCCGCTGCCGAACGTCTGTACAGCGACTTCGCCCGGCAAACCCGCACGATGGCCGACCTGGAGCTGCAGCGCATCCGCCTGGAAGCCCAGAAGGAGCGTTCCGAGCGCCAGATTGCCGCCCAGCAGGAAAGGCTGCGTGGCCTGAAGACCGACCTGGATATCCAGCGTCAGCAGCAGGCCCAGGCCCAGGAACGACAGAAGGTCGCCCGCACGGAAGCCGAGGCGCTGGATATCGAACGCCGTGCCGCCCGTGCCCGCGTCGACGAACTGCAGCGTCAGATTCGCGAACTCGAAGCCCAGGTCAACGCGCCGTTCAATTCACAGCCGCGCCGCCGCTGATCCAGCGCTTCACATCGTCCCCAGATCGGGCGGCCTACGGGTCGCCCGATTCACTTTTAGGGGCCCGCATTCAAACATGGCGACTTTGTTTGATGCGGGGCAGGGCGGCGCGTACATTGGCGGACAACCCATTTTCGCAGTCGACCGCGCATGCGTTCCGCCTCCGAGTTACCCGCCAATGCCTCGCCCGCTGCGGCGGAGCCTATCCCGCAGCCCAAGGGCTTGCCGTGGCTGGGCAACCTGCTGCAACTCCCCAAAGACCGCCTGGCCCAGACGCTTCTGGAAACCAGCCGGCAGTTTCCCCAAGGTCTCTACCAGCTCGACTTTGCCGGGCGGCGCGTGCCGTTTGTCTATTCCGCCGATCTGGTGGCCGAACTCTGCGACGAAACGCGTTTTCGCAAACTGATCGGCCCGCCGCTCTCGTTCCTGCGCGCGGGGGCGGGCGATGGCCTCTTCACGGCGCATCAGGACGAGCCCAACTGGGGCAAGGCGCATCGCATTCTGCTGCCGGCTTTCAGCCAGCGTGCGATGAAGGGTTACTTCGACGTGATGCTCGATGTGGCCAATGCGCTGGCCGACAAGTGGGCGCGCCAGGGGCCAGACGCCGATATCCCCGTGGCCGACGACATGACGCGGCTCACGCTCGACACCATCTCGCTGGCGGGTTTCGGATACCGTTTCGATTCGTTCAACACGCCGGAGCTGCATCCGTTCCTGGCGGCCATGGTGGGGGTGTTGTCCGAAGCCATGGGCAAGCTCACGCGCCTGCCGCTCAAAGACCGCTTCATGCGCGAGCACCATCGCCGGTTCGAGCAGGACGTTGCCGCCATGCATCAACTGGTGGACGAGGTGATCCACGCGCGCCGTCAGGCAAAAGATGGCGGCGTCGGCGCGAGCGACTTGCTCGGCTTGATGCTCAACGCGCGCGATCCCCTATCGGACGAGCCGCTGGATGACACCAACATCCGCTTCCAGGTCATCACCTTCCTGATTGCCGGGCATGAGACGACGAGCGGGCTCCTGACCTTTGCGCTGTACATGCTGCTGCGCCATCCGGCCGTGCTGGCGCAGGCGTATGCCGAGGTTGACCGCGTGCTGCCGGGCGATACCGTGCCGCAGTATGCGCACCTCGCGCAGCTCGACGTGATCGAGCGCGTGCTGAAGGAAACGCTGCGCCTGTGGCCGACCGCCCCGAGCTTTGGCGTGGCGCCGTATGAAGACACGCGCATTGGCGGCCGCTACGCCATCCGCAAGGACCAGCGCGTGGTGACCGTGCTGCTGGCGCTGCATCGCGATCCGGCGGTGTGGGATCGCCCCGAAGTCTTCGATATCGACCGCTTCCTGCCAGAGAACGAAGCCAAGCTCCACCCGCACGCCTACAAGCCCTTCGGCAACGGCGAGCGCGCCTGCATCGGCCGCCAGTTTGCGCTGACCGAAGCCAAGCTGGCGCTGGCGGTGATCCTGCAGCGCTTTGCGCTGTCCGACCCGTACGACTACGGCTTCCAGATCAAGGAAACGCTGACGCTCAAACCGGACGGTTTCCGCCTGCGCGCGCGGCTGCGCAATGCGCGGGAGCGGCTGTCGATCGCCACGCCTGTGCGCACCGAGGCCGTCACGCAAGACGCCGCCGAATCTGCACTTGCCGGCGGCGGTGAGCCGATGCACGTGCTGTATGGCGGCAGCCTGGGCACCTGCCAGGACATCGCCGAGCAGCTCGCGGCCACCGCATCGCGTGCCGGGTTCGACGCCAAGGTGGCGCCGCTCGACGCCATTGCCGATGCGCTGCCGCAGCAGGGCACGCTCATTGTGGTGGCCGCCACCTACAACGGCCGTGCGCCGGACAGCGCCCGCACCTTGGAGGCGCGGCTGGACGCGGCCGATGCGCTTACCCGCCAGGCAACCGGGTTGCGCTATGCCGTCCTGGGTTGCGGCAACTCGCAATGGCCCGCGTTCCAGGCGTTCCCGAAGCGAGTGGAAGCGATGCTTGTGGCAGCCGGCGCGCAAGCCATCGTGCCGCGTGGCGAGGCGGACGGAAATGCCGGTTTCGATGCTGCCGTCGACGCCTGGACGCGCAGCCTGTGGAGCGCCCTGGGCACCCGCCAGACACACGCCGACGGCCCGTCCGTCCACGTCGACTACGTTGCGCCTGATGCGCTCCGTGCCGCCACGCTGCCGCCCGCCGCACGCGCGATGACGGTGCTCGCCAATGAAGAACTCGTCAGCGACGCCACCGGCCTGTGGGATTTCACGCGCGAAGCGCCGCGCGGCCCCACGCGTCATCTCACGGTGCAGTTGCCCGACGACGTGAGTTACGCCACTGGCGACCACCTCGCCGTCTACCCGCGCAATGCCGATGACCGTGTCGACGCGGCCATCACGCGGCTTGCGTTGGAGGGCGATGCGCTCGTCACGCTGACCGCACGCCATGCGCACGTGCGGCATTTGCCGCTGAACCAGCCGGTGTCCGTGCGCCAGTTGCTGCGCGATTTTGTCGAGCTGCAGGACACCGCCACCGTGCGCGATATCACCGCGCTGCACGCGGCCACGCGCTGTCCGTTCACGCGCGGTCAGCTTGCCGTCTGGCTCGAAGGCGATGACGCGGCCGAGCGCTTCGACCGTGACATTCAAGTCGCGCATGTCAGCGTGCTCGATCTGTTGATGCGCTTCCCCGCGATCGAGCTGACGCTGGAGGCGTTTCTCGCGCGGCTTGGGCCGATGCGCTCGCGTTTCTATTCCATCGCGTCGTCGGCGCGGGTGTCGCCGGGCGTGGCCGCGCTGACGGTGGGCACGGTGTCGGGGCCGGCGTGGTCTGGCGTCGGCACGTATCGCGGCACGGCATCGAACTACCTGGTGACGCTGCATGCGGGGGCGGAGATCGCCGCCGCTGTGCGCACGCCCAATCCGCCGTTCACACCTGAACCCGATGCCAGCAAGCCGATGGTGCTGATCGGTGCCGGCACGGGCATCGCGCCGTTCCGGGGCTTCTTGGAGGAGCGCGCCGCGCAGGAGGCGGCAGGCGAGGCGGTGGCAACGTCCCTGCTGTGCTTCGGCTGCCGCCACCCCGAGCACGACTTTCTCTACCGCGACACTTTGCGGGCGTGGGAAGACGCAGGCGTGGTGCGCGTCTTTCCTGCGTATTCCTGCGTGGCGGAGCATCCGCATCGCTTCGTGCAGCATGCCCTGTGGGATGCACGTGAAGCCGTGTGGGCGGCGTTCGATGCGGGCGCCACGTTGTATGTCTGTGGCGACGGCCGTGCGATGGCGCCAGCGGTGCGCGACACGCTCATCCGCATGCACCAGGCGCGCTACGGCAGCGATCTGTCGACCGCGTCGGACTGGTTGGCGGCGCAGATGCAATCCGGCCGCTACCGGCAGGACGTCTTCAACTGACGCTCCGATAAGGTTGCTGCAGGTGTTGTGGCGCTGCCGCATCGGCTGCCCACTTGAGCCGGGGCCGGGATGCCACATGTTACGATTTGCTCCTTGGAGTACCGCGCTTTTGGCCCAGCGACGCCCTGTCAGGCGCGTCCGGCGCAGTGGCTCCATGAGGAGAAATGAGAATGTGGCGCCGAATCAAAGCGTCCTGGATGGCGATCTTTCTGGTCACCCTGCTGGGTGTCGGGTACTTGTGGATGTACCGTTTTGAGCCGCTGCTCTCCGGCGAGGCCGGCAGCGATGTGTTTGTGTGGGACCGCTGGACCCACCGCGTCTGTGCGCTGACCGACAACGGCGAAGCCACGGAATGGCGTTGCGATAACGCTATGGAAACCGACGGCTCCAGCAGCAACACCAATTCGGATGTCTCGATCCGCAAGCGCATGCGCGACGCCGTGCAGCGCATCAATCTGTAAATCCTGAGTCCCACGCCCGCCGTTCGTTGCGGGCGTTTTTCTTTTTCGGTTCTCCTTATCCCTGGCTGGGTTCAGCCGCGTCCACCAGTTCCGGCGACGGCACAGGCGGCAGCTTGCGCACCTGCGCAGTCTCCATGCGGCCTTGACGCTGGAACGGCCCCAGGTTTTGCGGCTGGCCCGATTCGAGCGCGCGCTCGATGGCGGCCAGTACGCGCACGTCGGCCAAGCCTTCTTCGCCATTGGGCTCGGGCTCTCGGTTGTTGAGGATGCAATCCGAAAAATACTGCAGCTCGCCGCCAAACTGGTCGGTCGCGTCGAACGCCTGTTCGTGCGTCTGGCCGTCGATGGTGGCGCGGTATTTCAGCCCAACGCCAAACATGAACCCAGGCGAAACTTCCAGATCGCCCTTTGTCCCGAGAATGCGGTACTGGTCGATGCTTGCTCCGCTGTAGCTGACGACGAACTGGGCGACGCGGTGCTCGGCAAAACGCAGTGTCACGCTGACGGTGTCGTCGAAATTGAACGGGAGGTCGGGGTCGCGCACGCCGCAGGCGGACACCTCGATCGGCTCTTCGCCAAAGAGATTGCGCACCGCGTTGATGGGGTACACGCCCATGTCGGACACGGGCCCGGCCCAATAGCCGTGGTTGGCGCGGTGGTTGGACGGCGCCACCGATTGGCTGAACACGGCCGAAAACGCGCGAATGCGGCCCAGCTTGCCGCCTCGCACCAGTTCAATGGCGGCCAGTGTGGCGGGCTCGAAGTGCAGCCGGTAGGCAATCATCAATTTCGCATTGCCGTTGCGGGCCGCGTCGATCATCGCTTCGCAATCGGCCTCGCTGGTGGCCATGGGCTTTTCAAGCAGGACGTGGATGCCGCGCTGGAGGGCGGGCAGGGCGTACTGCCGGTGCATGTCGTTGGGCAATGCAAGGTAGATCGCGTCGATATCGCCCGAGGCGAGCAGTTGCTCGTAGTCCGCATAGCCGTGGACATGCTCGATGCCGTAGCGCTCGGCCAGTGCGGTGGCCTTGGCTTCGTCGCCGGTGACCAGCGCCGTGACGACGGAGTTGCCGCTTTGCGCTACGCCGGGCAGGAACGCGGCCTGGGAAATCCACCCGGCGCCGACCACGGCATAACGCACCGGACTCTGAACGGTGCGGGCTGGAGCGACTTGCGGCTCACGTTCAGCCTCATGAGAAGCGGTATTCATGACAATTCCTTTGCAATCGTTGCGCACGGCAGCATGCCGGGGCCGTGATGCGGCGTGCTCGGCCGTGCGGGTTCTGACTGATTAAGCAAAGGTGGTGCCCGGTGGGCGCAAAAGGCGTCACATCGGGCCCGCAGAGGTGCGCGGCCCTGCGCTCAAGCGTGCTCGGCGCGGCTGTCGGTCGGGGCTTCGTCGCGCTCGGTCATGCCGTAGTCGCGCACCACGTGGGCGATGCGCAGGCGGTAGTCGGCAAACGCGTGGTCGCGGCCGACGTGCTGCGCGCCGCGGTGCTGCTCCATGTTGCGCCAGGCCTTGACGGCCTCTTCATCGCGAAAGAACGACAGCGAGAGCATCTTGTCCGGATTGGTGATGCTCTGGAAGCGCTCCACCGAGATGAAGCCATCGACCTGCTCGAGCAGGGGCTTCAGCCGTGCGGCAAGGTTGAGGTAGGTGTCGCGCTGGCCTTGTGCAGGCTCGACTTCAAAGATGACGGCGATCATGGCAAGTCTCCTGTGGGGTGTTTTCGTGATGCGTTCGGGGGTGCAACTTCAAGCTTGAAAGCGGGGAATGCGCGCATTGGGCGAGGGGCGGTATGTCAACTTGCCAAGGCCGGCGAGCCATCGGTCGACACCCGGCAGGCTCAGCAGATGCTGCACCGTTTCGCGCGCGATGGTGGTTGCCAATGCGTCGGCGGGGCAGCGGTGCGCGCCGCCGCCGAACGTCCACAGGCGCGGCGCTGCGCGGTCGATGTCGAAGCGTAGTGGGTCCGGGTTGGTTGTGCCATCCACGTTGGCGGCGGCCAGCACCACCAGGATCTTGTCGCCGGCGCGCAGCGGCTGGTCGAGCAGCGCGATATCGTGCGCGACGAAGCGGCGCGTGTTCTGCACCGGCGCATCGCGGCGCAGGACTTCACGCACAAAAGGCTCGATGGCGAGCGGCTGCGCGCGCAGCCGGGCAGTCAACCCGGCGTGCCGCGACAGCGCAACGATGCAGTTGCCAAGCAGCCCGGCGCAGGCGTCGTAGGTTTGCGCGAGCAGGGCGGCGAGATTGGCGATGTCGGCGTCGTTGTCATCGTCACCGCCGGCGAACGGCGAGTCGGCAAAGCGCTGCTGCAGGCGGCCCACGGCGGCATCGGCCTGCGCGACCACCCCTGCGCTGGCCCCCGGGCCCAACGCGGCCAGGTAGGCGGCAATGTCGGCCTGGCAGGCAGGTGCATCGGCGTGATCGCCCAGCAGCGTTTGCGCCATCGTGGCGAGCGGCACGCGAAAGTGGGCATCGGTATCCAGCGCGGCATCCAGGCTCGCTGCGTCGGGCAGAGTAGCGCGCGCTTGCCGCTGCGCGCGGCTGGCCAGCGCCGATACATCCAGCCGGCCCAACGCGGCCATCACCTTGGCTTTGCGTGTGCTGTGATCCGGCCCGTCGATCTGGCGCACGAGGCGGCCAAAAAATGCGCCCGTGGGCGTTGCCGCAACGGCCTGGGGCACCGGCTCTTCTGCAGGCCGTACGCGACACGCGGCGCTGCCCAGCACGGCATCGACGGCTTCGGCGCCGGCGGCCACCCACCAGCCGAGCGTGGCATCGAAGAAGAACGGACGCGTGGCGGCCAGTTCGGCGTAGTAGGGCGCGGGGTCGGCATGCACGATGGCTTGCAGCACGTCGGCGGGCGGGGCGGTGTCGAGGGCGGTCATCAGCGTGGGGCGGGAGTAAGATGGCTCCCATTCTCTGGACTGGCCGCCCGCCTGTCACGCGCCAACAGTTTGGTCTCCATCGAACCATGACCGCATCTTCCCCAGCCACCGCATCGACAACCCAGCCGGACATCGGCCGCGTGGCCGCCACCATTGGTGATCCGACCCGGATCCGCATGCTGCTGCTGTTGATGGAAGGCCGCTCGCTCACCGCCAAGGAACTCGCCTACGGCGCCGGTGTGGAGCCCGCCACGGCCAGCGCGCACTTGCGCCGGCTCGAGGCCGATGCGCTTATCACCTCGTTGTCGAGCGGACGCTACAAGTACTTCGGGCTGCGCTCTCCGGCGGTGGCGGAGATGATCGAATCGCTGCTGGTGGTCGCACCTGAAAAACCGGCGGACCCGCGGCGCTCAGCCGTGCCCGAAAACCTGCGTGCCGCACGCCTGTGCTATGACCACCTGGCCGGGCAGCTCGGCACGGAGGTGTCGGAGAAATTGCTGTCGCGCGGCTGGCTGACGCAGCTCGATGAAACGCATGGCGCCTACGACGTCACGCCCGAAGGTGAGCAGGCGCTGGCCGCCATCGGCGTCGACGTGAATGCACTGCGCAATGGCCGACGCCGCTTTGCTTACGGCTGCATGGATTGGAGCGAACGTCGCCCGCATCTGGCAGGCGCGCTCGGGGCCGCCGTGGCGGAGCGCTGCATCGCGCTGGGGTGGCTGGCGCGGCAAAAGCATTCGCGGGCCCTCAACATGACCGAGGTCGGGCAGCGCGAACTGCATGCGTGGCTGCGCACGGCGTAGGGCCGTGCTGTTGTGCGTCAGTTGGCGCCGCGGATCGACTTGACGTAATCGCGCTGGAACACGCACATGCGCAGCGCGTTGTGATACGCGCCGTTGCTGAAGAACTCTTCGATCAGCTCGCCTTCGCGCTGGAAACCGCATTTCTCGTACACGTGGATCGCGCGTTCGTTCACCACGTCGACAACGAGATACAGCTTGTGCAGATTCAGCACCATGAACGCATAGTCGACGGCCAGTCGCGTCGCGGTTGACGCATAGCCGTGACCTTGCCAGCCGGGCGCGATGATGATCTGGAATTCGCCGCGGCGGTGGATGTAGTTCAACTCCATCAACTCGACCAGACCCACGGCTTCGCCGGCGTCGTTTTCACAGATGAAGCGGCGCTCGCGCTGGTCGTGCACGTGGCGGTCGTAGAGTTGCGAGAGTTCAGTAAAGGTTTCGTACGGCTCTTCGAACCAATAACGCATGATCTTCGCGTCGTTGTTCAGCTCGTGGACGAAACGCAGGTCGTTGCGCTCGAGCGGGCGCAGGCAGAGGTCGCGGGATTTTTCGATCACCATGGTGTTGTCCTTGTTGTGTTGAGGCGCCCGACATCGCGTCGCTGCCCCTACGTTGTCAGCAAGGACGTGTCGCTGCGGATGCGTGTTTGCGCTGCGGTTGCGCGCGTCGGCGCCGATCCAGATAGAGCCACCACCCCGTTGCCGCAAACACCGGCAGCATCAACGCTCCGATCAACACTAGCACGACGCCGATGGGTCCGAAGTAGCGTCCATTGTGGAGCGGCAACATCCCGGCCAGCAGGCGTTGCATCGGCGGCTTGTCGGCGAAGGATTCGTTGCGGATGACGGCGCCGGTGCCGGCGTCAAGCGTCAAACGGTTGAAGGCGCGGTCGTGCGGTGCATCGGCCGGGAGCCAGTTGATATCGACCTTGCCGGTGCGGGCATCGTCAATACGCAGGGTGGCGGTTCCGTAGTTTGACGCGTTGGCCAGGAAAACGTTCCACGTGCGCTCCAATGCCGCACCGTCGAGCGGTTGTCGCGCGCCTTCCACCGGTTTTGCCTTGGCGACAACCGGCATGCCGGCCAGGCGCTGCAGGCCATCGCGGTACCAGTCATACGCCCAATACAACCCGCTGAAGGCGGCGAGCAAATACAGCGGCAACACCAGCGTACCGATGACGGTATGCACGTCCCACCAGCGGATGCGACCGGCGCGACTCCATCGGATGACGAGCCAGCTTCGCCAGTTCGAGACGCGACGCGGCCAACGCAGGTACAGGCCCGAGAGGGCCATCACGACAAGCCCCACCGTGCTGGCTCCGACGATCTGCTTGCCGATCTCATCAGCCAGCAGCGTTCGATGCAGCAACTTCACGGTGGCAAAGAAGCGCTGCGCGCGCGCCTCGGGCAGCAAGGTGCCGGTAGCGGCATCGATGTAGCGCAGCTCTCCGCGGCTGCTGCCGCCGTGTTTGCCGGGCGGCCAGGCGTACCAGACGCGCCACGGCTCGGTTGGGTCGGACGCAGCGGTGATGAAGGTGACGGGGCGATCCGGTATGGCCGCACGCGCCTGCGCAGCCACCTGTGGCAACGTCGGCGCAGGGCCGCTGCGCGCGGGCAGGGTGAGCACGCCGGGATTGAGCGCGCGCAGCAGTTCATCTTCGTAGGCCATCAGCGCGCCGGTAGCGCCAACGATGGCCAGCACCACGCTGGCTGACAACCCGATCAGCCAGTGCAAGCGGAAGAGCACCTGTCGCAGCATCGCTTGTTCGCCTGTTCGGCGCTTACATCTTGTAGCGCACGCCCAGCAGCGCCATGCGCGGGGCACCCGGCATGTTGTAGTTCTCGGCGCCGCCATGCGCCGACACGTAGTAGGCGCGGTTGAACAGGTTCTGCAGGTTCAGCGTGACATCAAGGTGCTTGCTGCGATAGCCGGCACCCAGGTCGACGGTCATGTAGCCGGGCAGCGTCGTCAGGTTGTACTGCGATGCGTAACGCGCAGCTTCCGCACGCACACCACCCGCTACGTAGAAGCCGTTCGGCAGATCGTGCTTGAGCCACACCGAGCCGCTATGCCGCGGCGTGAGCGACGGCTGGTTGCCGTTGACGGCCACACCGCCGCTGCGGTCGTTCGGGTTTTCCAGGCGGCCGTTCAGGTAGGCATAGCTCGCCATCAGCGACCAGGTTTTCACGATCTCGCCTGTGAACGACAGCTCCAGCCCGCGCGTGCGTTGCGTGCCGATGGGCACACCGAGCAGCGTGACCGGGTCGGCTGCTGTCAGGTTGGTCTGCTTCATGTCGAACAGCGCGGCCGTGACGCTCGCGCCTGCCGAGAGGTCGTACTTGGCCCCGATTTCGTAGTTCGTGGTCGATTGCGGAGCCAGCGCGCCGCTGTTCGGGAAGAAGGTGAAGCTATCGGCCAGCGGCTGGAACGAGCGGCTGTACGACGCGTACAGCGAGAGCGGCTCGATCGGGTGATACACAACGCCGAAGCGCGGGCTGACCGGCTTGTCGGTGCGTGACAGATCGACATTGCGCGGGGTCAGGTCGTCGCGGCTCTGCTTGAGGATTTCATAGCGCAGGCCGGCGAGCACCGTCCATTGCGGCGAAAACTTGATCAAGTCCTGCACGTACGCTGCATACGTCTCGTTGTGCGAGAGGCCGTAGTTCGTCGGCACCGCGTTGCCGGGCACAGTCGGCAACACCTGCAGCGTCGGGTTGAACAGGTTGTACGTCGTGCTGCCTGGCGCCGCAGCCACACGGTCGCTCTTGTCCTGATAGCCCAGCTCGATGCCGTACAGCAGCGTGTGCTGGATGCCCCAGGTCTCGGCCTTCTGCGTCAACTCGTTCTGCCACAGCGTGCCGCGGTCGTTGCGGTTGCGCTGGTTAACGGCGAGCGTGACAGTCGGGATCGGCCCATCGGTGACGCGGCTGACCGTCGTGTAGTTGTTGCGGCCGAGCGAGTATTCGTAGTTGCGCACCACGCTGTGGAACGACCATTTGTCGTTGAAGCGGTGGTCCAGCGTGCCGGTCACGCTCTTGACGGTGGATTCCACATTGCCGGCGCCCGCATCGGCCGAGCCGTAGCGCGTCTCGATGGGAACGTTCACCGGACGACCACGATATGACGGCACGCCCTGGTCGGCAATGCGTTTGTCGTGCAGATAGTCGAACTGCACCGTCAGCTTGGTATCGGGCGCCAGGTTGAACAGGAACGACGGGGAGATCGCCTGGCGGCGCAGGAAATAGTCGTTGCGGAAGCCGCCCGAATCCTCGACCGCACCGGTGATGCGCGCGCGAATGGCGTCGTCGTTGACGGACGTGTTCAGGTCGAATTCGGCGCGCTTCTGCTGCTCGGTGCCGACCACCACGCCCACCTCGGCCAGCGGCGTGGCCAGCGGCTTCTTGGTCACGCGATTGATGATGCCGCCGGACGAACCGCGTCCGTACAGCACGGCCGCCGGACCCTTCAACACTTCAATGCGGTCGATGTTGGACAGGTCGCGGAAGTAGAGCGAGTCGTCGCGCAGGCCGTCGACGTACTGGTCGTTGATCGACGAGAAACCGCGAATCGTCACCTGGTCGCGCTGCGCATCGCCCAGCGAGGCCGACACGCCCGGCACGTTGCGCAGCGTGTCGTTAATCGACAGCGCGCCCTGGTCCTGGATCACCGCACGCGGCACGACGTTCACCGACTGCGGAATCTCGCGCAGCGGCACGGGAATCTTTGTGGCGGTGTTGGCGATCGGCGTGTCGTAGCTCGTGCTGCTGCGCGTGCCCTTGACCGTGGACGTCGGCAACGTGCCCGCATCGGCTGCGGTGACGGTGTCGGCTGCAGTTGCCACGTGGGCAAACGGCAGCGTTCCAAGGACGGCCAGAGACAGGCACAAACGTTTCGGCGGCATTGCAGTTCCCGTAAAGTGAAAAGTAGGACGCGACTCCCTCCCCCGAGGTGCGGCGCCTTCAGAATGTGAAGGCGCAGATAATAATGAGAACAATTCCTATTTACAAGAGAGTTAAGACGTGTTTTTGACGATACGCAACGTTTGCTGGCCGTGGGTCCAGCAACTTTTTTGTACGACGTCCTAAGGTTTTGGGCACCAAGTTGCGGCGCCGTCGTCTGACTCGCCTGTTTTCTGCCATTTTTCTGACATGTCGCATTCATCACATCAGATGTCATTGAGAGCCGCTGTGATCGGCTACGGTTATGCCGGCAAGCTCTTTCACGCCGCGTTGATCGACGCCACGCCGGGGCTGCATTTGCGGGTCATCGGCTCCAACCGGCCGGAGGCCGTGCATGCGGACCGGCCGCAGGCTGTGGTCTGCACGCCGGAAGCGGCGGCCACGCACGCAGATGTCGACCTCGTGGTCATTGCCGCGCCGAACGACCGCCACGCGCCGTTGGCTGAAGCTGCGTTGCGCGCTGGCAAGCATGTCGTCGTGGACAAGCCGTTCACCGTCACGCTGGCAGAGGCGCGGCATCTGGCGCGGGTGGCGCGGGAGACGGGGCGCATGCTGTCGGTATTCCAAAACCGCCGCTGGGACAGCGATTTCCTGGCCGTGCAAGGAGCGATTGCGAGCGGCGCCATCGGCGAAGCCATGCACGTCGAGGCGCATTTCGACCGCTATCGCCCGCAGGTGCGTGCGCGCTGGCGGGAGCAGGCGGGGCAGGGCACGGGCATCTGGTTCGATCTCGGCCCGCACCTGATCGACCAGACGCTGCAATTGCTTGGCCTGCCCGATGCGGTGAGCGCTTCGTTCGCACGCCAGCGCCCCGGCGCCGAGACGCCGGACTGGGCGCATGTCGTCCTGGAAATGGGCGAGCGGCGCGCCGTGCTTCACGCGAGCATGCTGGTGGCGGGCGGCTCGCCGCGCTGGGTGGTCCACGGCACGCGCGGTTCATTCATCAAGCGGCGGATGGATCAGCAGGAAGCGCAACTGCTGGCCGGCATGCAACCCGGCGCGCAAGGCTGGGGCGCCGACGACGACGCGGGTCTGCTCATCGACGGCGCAACATCCACCGAAACCGCCGTCGCAACGCCTGCTGGCGATCAGCGCGCGTACTACGCCGCTGTGCGCGACGCCATTCTCGGCAACCGGGCAAATCCCGTCCCGCCCGTGCAGGCGGTGGCCGTCATGGCTGTGCTCGAAGCCGCCGTGGCCGCTGCCGAAACCGGCACGGCTGTCGTGCCGGACCTGACCGATGCCGAACGGGCGGATTGGCTCGCTGTGCGGGAGGCAGCGTCGTGAACGGCGTCGTGATCCTGTTGCTGGTGGCGGGCGGTCTGCTGGCGGTGGTGGCGATGGTACAGATGCTGGCTTCGCGCCTGACGCTGCCGGAATCGACCTTGCTGGCACTGGCGGGCATCGGTATCGGTGGCGCCTATGTGATCTTGCGCAGCAGCGCGCCCGCCTTTGCCACCACGTTCTTCGCACCGCTCGTCGACCCGAGCTGGCCGGCGGAGGCGTACCTGTGGCTGTTCCTGCCACCGCTGCTGTTTCAGGCGGCGCTGTCGGTCGATGTGCGCAGCATGGCGCCGGATGCCGCGCCGATTCTGATGCTGGCCATCGTGGCCGTGGTGGTCGCCACGGGTGTGATTGGACTCGCTGCGGCGGCCGTCACGCCGTTCGGCATCGTCACGTGCCTGCTGCTCGGCGCGATGATCGCCACGACCGATCCGTCCGCCGTGATTGCGGTGTTTCGCGACGTGGGCGCACCGGCGCGGCTGATCCGCCTGGTGGAGGGAGAGGCGCTGCTCAACGATGCGGCCGCCATTGCCATCATGGGCGTGCTGCTCGCCATGCTGACGGGAAACGGCGGTGACGCCACCGTCAGCACCGGCCTGCGTGAGCTGGCCAAGGCGTTTGGCGGCGGCGTGGTGTTCGGCTTGATTGCCGGGCGCATCGCCGCATTCCTGCTGCCGGCGCTGCGCGGCATCGCCCAGGCCGAAGCCGCGTGGACGCTCGCGCTGCCGTATCCGCTGTATCTCGTGGCGGAAAACATGCTGGGCGTGTCGGGTGTGGTGTCGGTGGTCTGCGCCGGGCTGGTGATCGGCGCGCTGGGCCGCACGCGCCTGACGCCGCGCAACTGGTCGCACCTGCAACTGATTTGGGAGCAGATTGCGGCGTTGGCTGGGGCGGTGGTCTTTCTGTTGGCTGCGGTGCGCGTGCCGGAACTGCTGCACGGCGTGGTGTGGAAAGACGCGCTGTGGCTGGCGGTGATCGTGCTGGCGGCACTGGCAGCGCGCCTTGCCGTGCTGTTTGGGCTGCTGCCTGCGCTGGCGTGGCTCAAGCTTTCCGCGCCGGTCAGCCATGCCTACAAGCTTGCCCTCGCGTGGGGCGGCCTGCGAGGTGCTGTCACGCTGGTGCTGGCGCTTGGTGTGGCCGAGAACCAGGCCGTGCACGAGGCCGATCGTCATTTCGTCACCATCCTCGCCACCGGCTTTGTGCTGGTGAGCGTGCTTTTCAACGGGGCGACGCTGCGCTGGGTGATGCGGCAGTTGGGGCTCGATCAGTTGTCGCCGCAAGAGCAAGCCTTGCAAGGCCAGGCGCTGAGCATGTCGACGGAGGAAGTGGAATCGACCATGCGCCGCATCGGCGGGCATTTTCATTTCACGTCGGGCGCCACCGACCAGGCGGCGGAGGTGTATCGGCGGGAAGTCGCGGCCGGGGCGTTGGAGTTGAACCTCGAGGAAGCGCTGTCCGAGCGCGAGCGCCTGACCATCGGCCTGGTATCGCTTGCCACGCGGGAGCGTGAGCTGATTCCCGAGTACGGCAACGGCCTCGTCTCGATCCGCAACCTCGACGCCATGATGCGCAACACCGCCGACATGATCGACGCGGCGCGCACGGAGGGGCGCCTGGGTTACAAGCGCGCATCGCGGCGCATCCTCGCCAAGAACGCCGGCTACCGCTTTGCGGTGTGGCTGCATCGCGTGGCGCATATCGACCGGCCACTGGCCAACGCGCTGGCCGATCGCTTTGAGCTGCTCATTTGCCGCCAGACGGTGCTCGAACGCTTGCGCGCGTACAACCGTACGTCGCTTCAGCCCGTGCTGGGCGAGCGCATGGCAGACCTGCTCGACGGCGTGTTGATCACCCGGATCGAGGCGGCCGAAGAGGGCCTGGCCGAGCTGCGCGAGAAGTTTGGCGACTACAGCGCTGCGCTGGAAAAACGCCTGCTGGTGCTGTTCGCGCTGTACATCGGCCAGAGCAAGATCGACACGATGCTGGCCGAAACGGTGATCTCGAAAGAGGTCTACAAGCAGATCAGCGCGGTGATCCGCCGTGCATGGACGGCCGCGCTGCCGCGGCCGCCGCTGTCGACTGCGCTGCGTATGCCGCCCGCACCGCGGTAGTGTGGCTCAGAGCCGTTTGTCTTCCCGCTCTAAGCCCGGATGGCGGTGGATGTCGTGCGTGATGAAGCCCGTCTCGTTATCGGGCATCTCCAGCCACTCCGGGTGCGAAAGCGATTCGCGAATATCCGCCAGGCCTGAGGCCCAATGGTCCCGCATGGTCGACGGCCCGAACTGGATGTCCTTGCCGGGGCCTTCGTGTTCCTTGGCTGCGTAGATGAGGTGGAAGACGTTGTAGCGCTTGGTGCAGGCCATTTCCTGCGCGTGCTTGTACCACTGCGTGCGCTCGAACTCCTTGGGCGGCAGGTGATCGAGCAGCTTCCGTATCAACCGGCGGGTGGATTGCGAACGCTCCATCCAGTCGGTGGTGAGCCGCGTGCGGCTGGAGTACTGCAAGTCCTTCTGCCGGCTGGCCACGCCGATCATCGTATTGGGCACCGGACCCAGCGCGCTCCAGAGGTCCACCTGAAACACCAGCGTGTCGCGGCGCGGCTTGGAGCCCAGCACATACGACAGCGGCGTGTTGGAGACGACGCCGCCGTCCCAGTAATACTCGCCGTCGATCAGCACAGGCGGAAAGCCCGGCGGCAGCGCCCCCGATGCCATGAAGTGCTCGGCGCGCAGGCGGCGCTCGGTGTTGTCGAACGCTTCCAGGTTGCCGGTGCGGACGTTTACGGCAGCGACCGACACGCGGATGCCGCCGTCGTTGATGCGGTCGAAATCGCACAGGCGTTCCAGCGTCGCCTTGAGCGGCGAGGTGTCGTAGTAGCTGGCTTCAAGCGGGTCGACTTCGTTGGCCGGCAGCGGCGCAGGAAAGCGCGGTGTAAAGAAGCCACGCTGGCCTTCAAGCAGGGTGTCCGTCGCCTGCATGGCGGTCAGCCATTTACGCAGATGCGCGTTGCCGTCAAACCAGGCGTTTTCCAGGATGTCCGGCAGCGGCGGCGAAAACGTCGGTTGCGTGATGATCTGCCAGAACTCGCGCAGCTTCTCTCGCCGATGCTTGGGCGCGTTGCCAGCAATGATGGCCGTATTCAGCGCCCCGATGGAGATGCCCGCAATCCAGTTCGGCACGATGCCGGCTTCGTCCAGCCCTTCGAACACGCCGGCCTGGTACGAGCCCAGCGCGCCGCCGCCTTGCAGCACCAACGCGATGTTTTCGTATTCGGGAAGTACGATGCGCTGCGCTGTAGTGAGCGGCGCATCTGCGGGGCGTGACGACTCTGCCGGCGTGGGCCGCTTGCTTGCGGCCACGCGTAGTTTGGGTGCGGGCATATCTCCTCCAACCTCCTTGCGGGTGCTCAGATTTACTGCATGAACCAGCCGTGGCTCACCACGAACGATTGGCCAGTCAGTGCGGCGCTCGGGAACGTGGCCAGGAAGCGCACCGTCTCGGCCACGTCTTCCACCGTAGTGAACACGCCGTCCACGGTATCACCGAGCATGACCTTTTTCACGACATCCTCTTCGCTGATGCCGAGTTCCTTTGCTTGCTCGGGAATCTGCTTTTCGACCAGCGGCGTGCGCACAAAACCGGGGCACACCACGTGCGAACGCACGTTATGCGCGGCACCTTCCTTGGCCAGCACCTTGTTCAGGCCCAGCAGCGCATGCTTGGCCGCCACGTAGGCCGACTTGAGCGGCGAGCCTTCATGCGAGTGCACCGAGCCCATGTAGATCACCACGCCGCCACGGTCGTCCTTGTACATGTGGCGCAGCGCTGCACGCGTGGTCAGGAACGCGCCATCGACGTGGATGGCTTGCATCTTCTTCCAGTCGGCAAACGAATAGCTCACGAACGGGTTGACGATCTGGATGCCAGCGTTCGAGACGAGGATGTCGACCGAGCCGAGTTCTTCGGCCACGCGGTCGATGCCGCTGTCCACGGCTTGTTCATCGGTCACGTCCATGCGCAAGCCGATGGCCTTGCCGCCGGCGTCGGTGATTTCCTTGGCGACGGCCTTGGCGCCGTCTTCGTTCAGGTCAACGATGGCGATGGCCGCGCCCGAACCGGCGAGCGTGAGAGCGATCTGCTTGCCGATGCCGCTGGCGGCACCCGTGACGACGGCGACTTTGCCTTTCAAATCAGACATGTGTGTACTCCGAGGGTTGGCGGGAAAGGAATGGCGTTGGGCAGGCGTTACTTCGCCAGGTAATCGAACACGACTTCGCCCATGCCGAGGGTCAGGTCTGCAATGATGTGCCGCGCTTCGACAATCTCCAGCACGGGCAGTTCGGCCACGGGCGCCAGCGCATGGTGCGCCAGTTCCAGCGATGCGGGGCCGGTCCACGCACCTTTCATGTCGACGTCGATCATGTAGTTGCGCGACAGCTCGCAGATGCGCGCGGTTTTGCCGTCCACGTGCGGAATGATCTTGAGCAGGAAGTTCGGGCGCTCCAGGCGGCGTTTCTGTTCGGCCAGATCCAGCTCGCGGTGCTTGTAGCCCATGGTGCCGGTTGCTACGCGCACGGGGCCGTAGTCGAGCGTGCCGATCAGCGTGTCCTTGTCGGTCACCAGCCGGGGCGAGGCGAGCTTCTTGGGAAAGCCCCACATTTCGCGGCCGCCGGCCAGGGGCGGATGGTCGTCCAGGTACATCGCCAGCGTGTACGTGCCAGGAGTGCCTTCGTAGGTGACGGGGATGACCTGGCCGCTTTCGGTGTAATCGCCAAAGCCGGTGGAGTCGGCCATGCGGATGAACTCGTAGGCGACGAGCGGTTCGGGCACTTCCAGCGGCTCGGGCACCATGGCGCGCAGCTTGGCCGGATCGGTGCGGTACGTGATGATGAAGAATTCGCGATGGATGAAGCGGTACGGGCCGGGCGGGTACGCGGGGCTCGTCAACGGCATCGCGAAGGCGGTTTCGCGGACGGTCTTGATGTCCATGGCACTCCTTGTGCAGGTTGGGCTGCAGGTGGCGTTGGGAATCGACAGCGCAGGAGAACGGTAGGCGACAGCGCATCGTGTCGCGCTTCTGTGACGCCGCGACGTTCCGTTCCAGCGAAGTTCACGTTTGAGTGCCGGCCACGTGATTGATTGCATGCAATACGTCATTGCGCCGCATGCAGCTTGCGCCTGTCAGGCGTGCGAGAGGAATTCCCAGAGCGCCGGTTCGGCGGAGTACGCCACGTTGAAGCGCAACCACGGGCTCGGCTCGTCATGCGGCCGGAAGTATTGGCCCGGCGCGAGCCAGATGTTGTGCTCGATGGCCTGATTGGCGAGCGCCGCGGCATCTGCGTGTCCGGGCAAACGCGCCCACAGGAAGAGACCGCGCCCCGGTGTATCGAACGGCTCGGCACCATGTTGGCGCATGAGGGTTTCGACACGTGTGTGCGCTTCGCCCAGCCGCGCAATCAGTCGCGCCACGTGTTCGGCATAGACGGGGCGGGTGACGAACGCATGCACGATGCGCTCCGTAATTTCAGACGAAGTGAGCGCCACGGCCATCTTGGTGCGCGCCAGTTCGCGCGTGATGGCGGCGTCGGCCACCACATAGCCCGCGCGCAATGAGGGCGAGATCGTCTTGGAAAAGCCGCTCACGTAGAGCGTGCGGCGCAGGCCGTCGAGCGCAGCCAGCATCGGGGCGGCGGGATCGGCCAGTTCGCGGTGCAAGTCGTCTTCGACAATCCAAAGGCCGTGTTGCTCTGCGAGTTGCAGCACGCGATAGGCGTTCTGCGCCGTCATCGAGGAGCCGGTGGGATTCTGCAGCACGGAGCTGGTGAAAAGGGCGCGCGGCCGGTCGGCGTCGTCGGCGCGCAGGATGTTTTCCAGCGCCACGGTGTCGAGTCCATCCGGCGTGCGCGGCACGCCGACCACGCGCAGGCCGGCCAGCTTGAGCACCTGGAGCACGTTGCAGTAGCCAGGATCATCCACCGCGACGACGTCGCCCGCTTTGAACAACGTGCGGACGATCAGGTCGAGCGCCTGCGTCGCGCCGCTGGTCAGCAGCACTTGCGAGCGTTCCACCGGCAGCCCGCGCAGCGCCAGCGACTGCGCAACGTAGTCGCCCAACGGCGCATAGCCCCACGGATGTCCGTAGCCCGCCACCCGCAACGCCGACACACGGCTCACCGCGCGCATGGCTTCCTGCACACCGCGCTCGTCCAGCCAGTCGTTCGGCAGCCAGCCGCAGCCTGGCTTGATGGCGATGGAGCGATCGGCAAAGACATCCGACAGCAGCCACGCCGCGTTGAGCGTCGGGGGCTCCCAGCGTGGGGCCACGGAAGCCGGTTGGGCCGGTGTACGAGCCGCCACCAGGTAGCCCGAACGCGGCCGCGCGACGATGGCGCCCAGCGCCGCCAGCCGGGTGTAGGCCTCCGCCACCGTAAAGGTGCTCACATCGTGGGCCTGCGCCAACTTGCGCACGGAGGGCAGCCGAGTGCCGGGCAGCAAGGTATGGCTGTCCACCGCCGCACGAATGCCTTGGACGATCTGGTCGACCAACGTACGCTGGGGATGAGAAGGATCGAGTTCGAGTTGCATGTTGCGATGCGGCACGAAGCGGGTGGTGGGCGCCTATACAGTTTCTTATAGAACCGCCATCTGTGCATGTCCGCGTTGCGTATGACTCTGTACAGTTTGCTTCAATTGCTGGCTTGCCAGTCCGTTCCCCTTCCGCTGTTTTTTCGGAGCCGCCGATGAAACCCGCACCGCACCCGCTGGAAACCACCGATCTGTCCTATTTCTGGATGCCGTTCACGGCCAACCGTCAGTACAAGGCTGCGCCGCGCCTGCTGACGTCGGCCCAGGGCATGTATTACCGCGACGCCGACGGCCGTGAAGTGCTGGACGGCACGGCGGGCCTCTGGTGCGTGAACGCCGGGCACAGCCGCAAGGAAATCGTCGAGGCCATCACCGCGCAGGCGAGCACGCTGGACTACGCGCCCACCTTCCAGATGGGCCACCCGATGGCCTTCCGTGCGGCAGAAAAAGTGGCCGAGATCATGCCGGAAGGTCTGAACCGCATCTTCTTCGTCAACTCGGGGTCGGAAGCGGTGGATACGGCGCTCAAGATTGCGCTGGCCTACCACCGCGCACGGGGCGAAGGACAGCGCACACGCCTGATTGGCCGCGAGCGCGGTTACCACGGTGTGGGTTTCGGCGGCATCTCGGTGGGCGGCATCTCGCCGAACCGCAAGGCGTTCTCGGCCAACCTGATTCCCGGCGTTGATCACCTGCCGCATACGCATGCGCCCGAGCACAACGCGTTCTCCAAGGGCCAACCGGCCTGGGGCGAGCATCTGGCCGACGAGCTGGAGCGACTTGTCACGCTGCATGACGCATCGACGATTGCCGCCGTTATCGTCGAGCCGCTCGCGGGTTCCACGGGCGTGCTGGTGCCGCCCAAGGGTTATCTGGAACGTCTGCGGGCGCTCTGCGACAAGCACGGCATCCTGCTGATCTTCGATGAGGTCATTACCGGTTTTGGCCGCCTGGGCGCCGCAACGGCGGCGGAGTTCTTTGGCGTGACGCCAGACCTGCTGACGATGGCCAAGGGCATCAACAACGCCGCTGTGCCGATGGGCGCCGTGGCCGTGCGCCAGTCGGTGCACGACACCGTCGTCGACGCCGGTGCGCCGGGCGCGATCGAACTGTTCCACGGCTATACGTATTCAGCGCACCCGCTGGCCGCGGCCGCGGCGGTGGCTGCACTCGATCTGTATCGCAGCGAAGGGCTGTTCGAGCGTGCGCGTTCGCTGTCGCCGGCGTTCGAAGCGGCAGCGCATTCGGTCAAGGGCGCGCCGCACGTGAAGGACATCCGCAACCTGGGCCTCGTGGCTGGCATCGAACTGGAATCGCGCCCCGGCGCCGTGGGCGCGCGCGCTTACGAAGTCTTCCTGAAATGCCTGGAGCGCGGGGTGCTGGTGCGCTACACCGGCGACATCCTGGCGTTCTCGCCGCCGCTCATCATCGAAGAAGCGCAGATCGCGCGCATCTTCGACACCGTTCGTACCGTTCTGCAAGAGGTAGCCTGAAATGAACCGACCGATTGATCCTGCCGTGACGGATTCCGTCGTCAGCCATTACATCGGCGGGCAACGCCATGCCGGCAGCGGCACGCGCACCGCCGATGTGTTCAACCCCGCGACGGGCGCCGTGAGCGCGCAGGTGCTGCTGGGCGGCAAATCCGAGGTCGACGCCGCCGTGGCCGCTGCCCACGCAGCCGCCGCCGACTGGGCCGAGACCTCGCCGCTCAAGCGCTCGCGCGTTCTCTTCAAGTTCAAGGAGCTGCTCGATCAAAACCAGGATGCCCTGGCGGCCGCCATCACGCGCGAGCACGGCAAGGTGTTCTCCGACGCCAAGGGCGAAGTCACGCGCGGCATTGAAGTGGTGGAATTTGCCTGCGGCATTCCGAACCTGCTCAAGACCGATTTCACCGACAACATCGGCGGCGGCATCGACAACTGGAACCTGCGCCAGCCGCTGGGCGTGGTGGCCGGCATCACGCCGTTCAACTTCCCGTTCATGGTGCCGATGTGGATGGCGCCCGTGGCGCTGGCGTGCGGCAACACGTTCATCCTCAAGCCGAGCGAACGTGACCCGACCCCCAGCCTCATGATTGCCGACCTGCTCAAGCAGGCGGGCCTGCCCGACGGCGTGTTCAACGTCGTGCAGGGCGGCAAGGATGCCGTCGATGCGCTGCTCGAGCATCCGGATGTGCAGGCCGTCTCGTTCGTCGGCAGCACGCCCATCGCCGAATACATCTACGCCGAGGGCACCAAGCGCGGCAAGCGCGTGCAAGCCTTGGGCGGTGCAAAGAATCACCTCGTCGTCATGCCGGATGCGGATCTCGACCAGGCCGTCGATGCGCTGATCGGCGCCGGCTACGGTTCGGCCGGCGAGCGTTGCATGGCGATTTCCGTGGCCGTGGCGGTGGGTGACGTGGCCGACAAGCTGGTCCCGCGCCTCGCCGAACGCGCCCGCGCACTCAAGATCGGCAACGGCATGCAGGCCGACAGCGAAATGGGTCCGCTTGTCACGGCTGCCCATAAGGCCAAGGTGGAAGGCTATATCGCCAAGGGCGTGGAAGAGGGTGCCGAGCTGGTGGTGGACGGCCGCGGCCACACGGTCGACGGCCACGCCGAAGGCTTCTTCACGGGCGGCACGTTGTTCGACCACGTCAAGCCCGAGATGACGATCTACAAGGAAGAGATCTTCGGGCCCGTGCTTTCGGTGGTGCGGGTGCACGATCTTGCCGAGGCGGTGAAGCTGATCAATGCCCACGAGTTCGGCAACGGCGTGTCCTGCTACACGAGCGACGGCGGCGTGGCGCGTGCCTTTGCGCGGCAGATCCAGGTGGGCATGGTCGGCATCAACGTGCCGATTCCGGTGCCGATGGCGTGGCACAGCTTTGGCGGTTGGAAACGCTCGCTGTTCGGCGACCACCACGCCTATGGCGAAGAAGGCGTGCGTTTTTACACGCGCTACAAGAGCGTGATGCAACGCTGGCCGGATTCGATTGCCAAGGGCGCCGAGTTCGTGATGCCGACAGCCAAGTAAGCCGATGCATCGCCCATGAGAAAGGGAGGCAATGCCTCCCTTTATCGTTTGAACATGCCGAGTTGAAACCGGCGTGTCATATTGGTTTGATGTTGACGGCGATGAGTTCGCCATCGGGCCCGATTTCTACATCGAAGCTGACGCGCTGGCCCTCGTGGAATGTCTGCGAGCGCGAAAACTGGATCTCCGAATCCCGAATAAAACTCGGGGCAGCATGCATTTCTGCAGCTGCCCCGGCGGGCGGATCATATTGAACGGCGTTCTCTTCAATTCGGCTGGCCATTGCATGCTCCCAATAGGGTTCGTCAAACCAGGCCACCGCTTCCGGCGGCCATCCGACTGCTTGATGGCAAACACGTACTGAAACAACCTGCCTGGCGGAATATCCCGGCCAATACACGCGCGAGGAAACCCCGCGCGGCAAGCCAAAACCGGGCTACCGCGCCCGCGTGCTCCTTGTTACTGGGGCACGATGTTCGAAGCTTGCTTGCCCTTCGGGCCTTGCGTGACTTCGAACGACACCTTCTGACCTTCCTTCAGGCTTTTGAAGCCTGCGGCATTGATTGCGGAGAAATGAGCGAAAAGGTCTTCGCCGCCATCATCCGGGGTAATGAAGCCGAAACCCTTTGCGTCGTTGAACCACTTGACGGTACCAGTAGCCATGATTTTGAGTCGTGAAGTTGAGAAATCGATCGGCCGCCGGCCAAATACAAACACAGCAGGCAGACCCGGCCGAACCGGCCAAACGATCGTTTGGTGAATATATGCTTGGCGCGTCGCCCCGTCAAAGTCTGTTTTTTTAAGCTTTTTGCTTAGACCGGGTGCGTACGTCGTTTTCGGCCGCTCAGCAGGGTTGGCGCAGGCGTGCCATCGGTGCAAACACCGGCGCAAACCCGGGCGTTTTCACCTAAGCTTTAGTGGCTTCTGCCGCACTCGGTTCGCCCCCGTAAAGCAAGTGCAGCAGACGGTGCACGAAAATTGCGTGCGCCCCCGTCGTTCCAGTCGCAGCCTACCCATGACGACCGTCGCAGCCAGTAAAACGAAGAAAAATCCCGCGTTGATGGCCACCATGGTGGGCGCAATCGGCGTGGTCTTCGGGGACATCGGCACCAGCCCCCTGTATGCCCTGAAGGAGTGCTTCAACCCCGAGCATGGGGTGCCGTTTTCCGACCAGACCGTGTTCGGCATCCTGTCGATGCTCTTCTGGGCGATGACGCTGGTGGTGTCCGTCAAATATGTCTTGTTCGTCATGCGCGCCGACAACAATGGCGAAGGCGGCATCCTCGCGCTGACGGCCCTTGCCATGCGTGCCAGCAGCGGCAGTACCCGGTTCACCCGCACGTTGATGCTGCTCGGCCTGCTGGGCGCCGCCATGTTTTACGGTGACGCCGTCATCACGCCCGCCATTTCGGTGCTTTCCGCCATTGAAGGCATGGAGATCATGGCGCCCGCGCTGCAGAAGTGGGTGTTGCCCCTGGCGCTGATCGTGCTCATCGTGCTGTTCCTGATTCAAAAGCACGGCACGCACGTGGTGGGGCGCCTGTTCGGGCCGATCATGGTGCTGTGGTTTGTGCTGCTGGGGGTGATGGGGCTGGCTTCGGTGGTGAAGTCGCCGCAGATACTCGTGGCGCTGAGCCCCGTATACGCCATCGAATTCGGATTCCGGCATACGGTGCTGGCGTTCATCGTGTTCGGCTCGGTGTTTCTGGCGCTGACCGGCGCCGAGGCCCTGTATGCCGACATGGGCCACTTTGGCGCACGTCCGATCCGCTATGCCTGGTTCTACATTGCCATGCCGTGCCTGCTGCTGAACTACTTCGGCCAGGGCGCCTTGCTGCTGCGCGAGCCGAGCGCTGTGCAGAACCCGTTCTTTCTGTTGATGCCGAACTGGGCAGTCGGCCCGATGGTGCTGCTGGCCACGGCGGCCACCGTCATTGCATCGCAGGCGGTCATCTCGGGCGCATTTTCGATGACGGCGCAGGCCGTGCATCTGGGCTATGCGCCGCGCATGAAGATTCTCTATACATCGGATGTGGAGATCGGCCAGATCTACGTGCCGGTGGTCAACTACATGCTTCTGGCGCTGGTGGTGGCGGTGGTGCTGGCTTTCGGCAAGTCCGACAATCTGGCCGCGGCCTACGGTATTGCGGTGACGACCACCATGGTGCTGACGACCGGTCTGGTGACGGTCGTCATGCGCAACGCCTGGAAGTGGCGCCTGTCGCTGGTGGCCTGCATCGGCGCGGTGTTCCTGGCGGTGGATCTGTCGTTCTTTTCCGCCAACCTGCTCAAGATTGCCGCGGGTGGCTGGTTCCCGTTGCTGCTGGGCGGCCTGATCTTCTTCCTGATGGTGACGTGGCACTCGGGCACGCAGCTGCTGAAGGCGCGCAACGTGGAAGGCGGCATTCCGCTCGAGCCGTTCATGGAGGGGCTGCTGCGCCATCCGCCGTATCGTGTGGATGGAACTGCCGTCTATCTCACACCGAGCATCGACTTCGTGCCCCTGGCGTTGCTGCACAACCTCAAGCACAACCACGTGCTGCACAAGCGTGTGCTGTTCATCCATTTCCGCACGCTTGCCGTGCCGTATGTGGACCCCGCCAAGCGACTGGTCGTCAAAACCATTGGCGACGACATCCACACCGCAGTGGTGGATTTCGGGTTCAAGGAAACACCGGCCGTTGACGAGATCGTCCGCAATGTGGGCGAGCGGCTGGGCATCGTTTTTGAAGATATGGAAACGTCCTTCTTCATTACGCGTGCCACGGTGGTGCCGTCGCCGCTGCCCGGCATGGCGATGTGGCGTGAATCGCTGTTTGCCTGGATGCAGCACAACAGCGCCAAGCCGTCAGACTTCTTCCGGATTCCTGCCAACCGCCTGGTTGAGCTGGGCAGCAAGGTGGAGATCTGACGCAGCACGTTGTGCGAGCTACGCAAACCGCGTCACGCTATCGCCCCGACAGAACGCCAGGAGCGTCAACTGCCCGGCCTTGGCGTGACGGATCGCCAGCGAAGACGGCGCGGAGATCGTCGCCAGCAGCGGCACCTGTAGTTGCACGCATTTGCGCGACAACTCAAAGCTCGCGCGGCTTGTCATGACGATGAAGCCATCTGCGGGACGGATGCCAAGCCGGGCCAGCCTGCCGATCAGCTTGTCGAGCGCGTTGTGGCGGCCCACGTCTTCCAGCACATGCAGCGGTGCGTTGCCGTCTGCGGGCACCCAGCCTGCGGCATGCAAGCCTCCCGTGAGCGCGTTGGCGGGCTGATGCGCCGTCATCGCCTGCATGGCGTCCAGCACCTGAGCGTCGCTCAATGACGCCAGCCACGCGGGCGGCACTAGCGGCGCCGGTGCCTCTTCAAACGTCTGCAGGCTTTCAATGCCGCAGAGGCCGCAGCCGGTCGGCCCCGCCAAGGCGCGGCGGCGTTCCTTCAGCCGCACGAAGCAATGCGAGGCGATTTCGGCATGCACTTCGAGCCCATGCGGACGCGTTTCCACGTCTGCGCCACGCCAATCGGCGCGGCTGTCGATGATGCCTTCCGACAGCGCAAAGCCCAGCGCGAAATCTTCCAGATCAGTTGGCGACGCCATCATCACCGCATGCGTGATGCCGTTGAAGACAAGCGCTACCGGGGCTTCATCGGCGACGGCGGTAGGGGTGTCGTCTTGCGCGCCGGCCCGCGTGCGTTTCGTCGCGGAGGCGGAAACGACGGGCAAGCCGGTGGATTGGTGGGGCAGGGCAGTCATGCAGTGAAATCGGGCAAGGCGCGGCCGGCGTCGAGCAGCACAATGAGCCAGCGCGTGTCGTCCATGGCAACGCGCAGCAGGCCGGCATCGGCCAAGGGATGCAGCGCGCGCAGCACCGTGCTGGCGCGCTCGCCCACGCGCTTGGTCAGCCAGGGCAGCGACACCGGCTTGCCGGCGTCGGTTTCGCGTAATGCCGCCAGCAGCGCCAGTTGCAGCGCAGACCACGCCGGCTCGGTTGGCATCAGGCTTCTGCCGTGTTGGCCGCTTGGGCGTCAGCGGTGCGTTGGACTTGGCTCGGGACCAGCATCACCGGAATGGACTTGGACGTCGGCGTGCGGGCCTGGTCGGCCACGGAAGACAGCGGCACCAGCGGATTGGTCTCGGGGTAATACGCCGCCAGGCAGCCGCGCGGAATGTCGTACGCCACCAGCCGGAAGCCATCGGCGCGGCGCGTGGTGCCGTCTTCGGACAGCGTCACCATGTCCACCCACTCGCCATCTTTCATGCGGATCGTGTGCAGGTCTTCCTTGTTGATGAAGACCACGCGGCGCTGGCCGAACACGCCGCGATAGCGGTCGTCCATGCCGTAGATCGTGGTGTTGTACTGATCGTGCGAGCGTACCGTGGCGAGCGTGAATACGGTGGCGTCGGCATGGCGCTCGCGGGCGCGGTGGACCGGTGTGTCGGTCGGCACGGCATGAGCGTGGAATTCCGCCTTGCCCGACGGCGTGTTCCAGACACGTTCCGATGCGGTGTTGCGCAGGCGGAATCCGCCCGGCACGCGAATCTTCTCGTTGAAGCCGGCAAAGTCGTCGAACACGGCTTCAATGCGTTCGCGGATGCGGTCGTAGTCCTCGACCAACCAGCGCCACGGAATCGTGCTCTCGGGCAGCGTCGCCTCGGCCAGCCGCGCCACGATGGCCGGTTCCGACAGCAGATGCGGCGAGGCTGGCGGATTGATGCCCGCCGACATGTGCACCATGCTCATCGAATCTTCCACGGTCACGCCTTGCGTGCCGCCAGCCTGTTGGTCGACCTCGGTCCGGCCCAGGCACGGCAGGATCAGGGCGGCCTTGCCGTGCACGATGTGGCTGCGGTTGAGCTTGGTGGTCACGTGCACCGTCAGGTCGCACTGGCGCAGGCCGGCCCACGTGGCGGCGGTGTCGGGCGTGGCGGCCGCAAAGTTCCCGCCCATGGCGAAGAACACGCGGGCCGCGCCTTGCCGCATCGCTTCGATGGCGCCGACGGTGTCGTAGCCATGTTCGCGCGGTACCCGGATGCCGAAGACTTGCTCAAGACGGTCGAGGAACGCAGGGGCGGGCTTCTCGTAAATGCCCATCGTGCGGTCGCCCTGCACATTGCTGTGGCCGCGCACGGGGCACGCACCGGCGCCCGGGCGCCCGATGTTGCCGCGCAGGAGCAGCAGGTTGACGATCATCTGGATCGTCGCGACCGCATGCTTGTGTTGCGTGATGCCCATGCCCCAGCACGCGATGACGCTGCCGGCCTGGATGTACGTGTCGCCGGCCTGTCGGATTTCGTGTTCCGGCAGGCCCGATTCGGCTTCGATGGTGGCCCACGATTCGGCACGCACGTCGGCGGCAAAGGCGTCGTAGCCGCCGGTGTGCTGGGCGATGAAGGCGTGGTCGATGATGGCAGGTTCGCCGCGGCTGCGCGCCACATCGTCACGCTCGATCACGTGTTTGATGATGCCCTTGACGGTGGCCAGGTCGCCGCCGATGCACACCTGGTGGTATTCGGTGCTGATGCGCGTGGAGCCGAGCGTCAGCATCTCGATCTTGCTCTGCGGATCGGCAAAGCGCTCCAGCCCGCGCTCGCGCAGCGGGTTGAACGAAACAATCTTGGCGCCGCGCTTGGACGCCTCGCGCAGCTCGCCCAGCATGCGCGGGTGGTTCGTCCCCGGGTTCTGGCCGAAGATGAAGATCGCGTCGGCCTTGGTGAAATCGTCGAGCGTGACGGTGCCCTTGCCCACGCCGATGCTGCCCCGCATGCCCGTGCCGGAGGGCTCGTGGCACATGTTGGAGCAGTCGGGGAAATTGTTCGTGCCGTAGGCGCGCACGAACAACTGGTAGAGGAAGGCCGCCTCATTGCTGGTGCGGCCGGAGGTGTAGAAGATCGCCTGGTTCGGATCGGGCAGCGCGCGCAGGTGCTGCGCGATCAGCGCGAAGGCGGCGTCCCACTCGATCGGGACGTATTTGTCGCTGGCCGCGTCGTAGACCATCGGATGCGTCAGGCGGCCTTGATCTTCGAGCGCGTAGTCAGACCATTCGGCCAGTTCGCGCACGGTGTGCTGGGCGAAGAACTCCGGCGTGGTGCGGCGGGAAGTCGCCTCTGCGGCTACGGCCTTGACGCCGTTTTCGCAGAATTCGAACGTGGATGCGTGGTCGCGGTCAGGCCAGGCGCAGCCCGGGCAGTCGAAGCCGTCAGGCTGGTTGGCCGACAGCATCGTCTTGGCGCCCTTGGCCGCGATGCCCTGCGACAGCAGTTGATGCGCAACGCTTTTAAGCGCGCCCCAGCCACCGGCCGGGTGACGGTAAAACTCGATCTTCTGGTGCTTCATGGGTGGCGGGGCGGCGTTGAATCAGGTGTCAGGAGAACAGAACGGCAGCTTTTTGGAGTGTAATCCAAACCCCCCAGCCCAACGGCAGCCCCACGGCGGCCCAGGCGAGCACCACAGCCACGGCCGAGCCCGGGTGCGCCTTCCATTCCAGCGACGTTTCCGGCGAAACAACCGACGGCGTCGGGCTCTTGGTTGCGGCAGCGTGACGTTGCTCGTCGAGCTGCGCTTCGGTCATGAAGTGCTTCGCGTTGACGGGGCGCACCAGCAGGTTGCAGATGAAGCCGAGGATCAGCAGGCCCGCCAGGATCATCATCGTGATGTCGTACACGGCTGCGCGTTCCACGCCATGGGCGATCTGGTATTCGCGCAGGTAGTTCACCAGCACGGGGCCCAGAATGCCGGCGGTCGACCACGCCGTGAGCAGGCGGCCGTGGATGGCGCCCACCATCTGTGTGCCGAACATGTCAGCCAGATAGGCTGGCACAGTCGCAAAACCGCCGCCGTACATCGACAGGATCACGCAGAAAGCCAGTGCGAACAGCGCGATATTGCCGGTGTGCGACGTCCACGGAATCGATGCATACAGCACGAAACCGAGCACGAAGAAGACCGCATACGTCATCTTGCGGCCCAGGCGATCCGACAGCGAGGCCCAGAAGAAACGGCCGCCGATGTTGAACAGGCTCAGCAGGCCCGTGAAGCCTGCAGCGATGGCCGCGATCTGGCCCTTTTGCGCGGCCGTCAGGTCCATGAACGACGTCGTCACGCCCAGCAGCTTGCCGCCAAACACTTCCTGCAGCAGCGGCGAGGCCATGCCGAGCACGCCAATACCGGCCGACACATTCAGGCACAGCACGGCCCAGATCAGCCAGAACTGCGGCGTCTTCAGCGCTTCATTTGCGTGGACATGGCGTTGCGTGACCATCGTGTCCTTCGCCTTGGCGGGCGAGGGCGTCCAGCCAGCCGGTTTCCAGCCCGTGGGCGGCACGCGGTAACCCAGCGCGCCGGCCATCATGAACACGAAGTAGATGCCGGCGAGCACGATAAACGTTTGCGACACACCCACCGATTCGGGTGTCGCAAACAGCTTCATCAGGCGGTCAGCCAGCGGGGCGCCGATCATCGCGCCGCCGCCGAAGCCCATGATTGCCATGCCAGTGGCCATGCCGCGCTTGTCGGGGAACCACTTGATCAGCGTCGACACGGGCGAGATGTAGCCCAGCCCCAGGCCGATGCCGCCGATCACGCCCGAGCCCACCCACAGCAGCCACAGCTGGTGCATCTGGATGCCGAGCGCGGAAATCAACAGCCCGCCGCACCAGCACATGGCCGAGACGACGCCGGCCTTGCGCGGGCCAACGCGCTCGAGCCAGCCGCCCCACATGGCAGCGGATGCGCCCAGGAACACGAAGAAGAGCGTAAACATCCAGCCCAGACTGGAGACGCGCCAGTCGCAGGTGGTGGTGAACAGCTCGGCGATCAGCGAGACATCGGCGCCGCAGGTGAGCGGCTTGGTGATGCCCAGCGCGCGGCCAAGCGGCAGCCAGAAGACGGAGAAACCGTAGGCCATGCCGATGCACAGATGGATGGCCAGAGCGGCAGGCGGAACCAGCCAGCGGTTGAAACCAACCGCGGCGACGGTGCGCTCGCGCGAGAAAAATGGATGCAGGACTGCTTCGGACATCGAATCCCCCCGGATAAGTTGAGCCCGTGTTGTGACGTGTGTGGCGAAACGGTGCGGCCGCGCCGGTCATGGCCGGTGCGTGCCAGTCGGCTGCGGTTGGAGTGCGCCGACGTTGCCCGCGAAAGATAGTGGGGCAGCCTGTTCTAGATCAATAGTTGTAGTCACCCGTTGTATTGCGAATTACGCAAAATACAACCGAATTGCTTAATTTATGTGACTGTCAACATAAATGGCCCGGGGGGGATGTTGGTGTTCAGTCGATGGCCGGCCAAGGACAGCCGTTTGCCTGCCGGCGGAATTCGTCGGCGAGAGCGCGCAGGGAGGTGAGGGCCGATTGCATGTCCTCCGCGCGTTGCCGATACGGCCCGGCGCTCTGCGCAGCGCGCTCGATGCAGCGGGCGGCATCGCCAATCGCCTGATGGCCGAGCATGCGCGCCGAACCCACGATGCGGTGCGCCGCTTCAACGATCTGTGTGTCGTCGCCGCCGCGGATGGCGTTCTCCAGGTTGGCGAGATCCTGTTCCACCGTCTCGCAAAACAGATCGACGATAAAACGCCACTGCTGCAGATCGGTGCCAAACAGCTCGGTGAGCGTCGTGACGACTTGCGGGGGAAATTGTGCGGCGACGTTGGCGGATACGTTGGGCGTGGGGTGCATTGCGGCGGTGCGTGCGATGAGAATCAAAGACGCACTCTGCTCGCCTCGTCCACGCCTCACCATGAGATTGGTCCGATTCTGGTGTGAGCCCAAATGAAAACGGGCGCGCCGCCGGTAAAGCGGTGCGCCCGTTGTCCGTTGAGTACGCGTGGGGCTTAAGGCAGCATGGCCGCCGTCGGATTGACGTCCGAATCGCGCGATGGCGGACGGCGATGGCGGTGTGCCCACGTGAAGACCACCGGCAGCACCAGCAGCGTGAGGATCGTCGTCGTCACCATGCCGCCGACGATCACCAATGCCAGCGGGCGCTGCGCTTCCGAGCCGATGCTGTGCGACAGCGCTGCTGGCAGCAGACCGAGCCCCGCCAGCATGGCCGTCATGATGACCGGGCGCAGGCGTAGCGCGGCACCGTCGACGGTGGCTTCCCGCACGTTCTCGGATTGCGCCAGGCGATTGACGTACGAGATCAGAATCACCCCGTCCTGGATGGCAATCCCGAACAACGAGAGGAAGCCGATGCCCGCCGAAATTGACAGCGTCTCATGCGCGATATGCAGCGCCAGCAGCCCGCCGATAGCCGCAAACGGCACATTCAGCACGACCATCAGCGCATCCTTGAAGTTGCCGAACGTGCTGTACAGCAGCAGGAAGATCACGAGGATGGTCAACGGCACGATCACCATGAGCTTGCCTTGTGCGACCTTCATCTCGTTGAACTGGCCGTCCCACTTGACGGTGTAGCCCTCAGGCAGCTGCACGCTGTCGCCGACCACGTGCTGTGCTTCTTCCACTGCGCTGCCGAGGTCGCGGCCGCGCACGCCGAACTTGATGGCGATGTAGCGCTTTCCGAGTTCACGGTAGATGAAGAACGGACCATCGGTCATTTCCACCTTGGCGATCATCGACAGCGGCACGTGCTGGCCATCGGGCGTGTCGATCAGCAGTTCGCGGATGGCGTCGTAAGACGCACGTGCCTGCTGATTCAGGCGCACCGCCAGGCCGAACGACTTTTCGCCTTCCAGGATCTGCGTGACCGGCGCGCCGCCAATGGCGTATTGCACGAGGTTCTGCACGTCGCTCACGTTGATGTTGAAGCGCGCAGCCGCCTGGCGGTCGATCGCAACGTTCAGCGTCGGCTGGCCCAGCTCGCGGAAGATGCCCACGTCCACCAGGCCCGAGACCTTCTTGAGCTGCGCCTGGATTTCGTTGGCCTTGGCTTCGAGCACGTTGAGGTCGTTGCCGAACAGCTTGACCGAGTTTTCACCCTTCACGCCTGACAGCGCTTCATCCACGTTGTCCTGGATGTACTGCGAGAAGTTGTATTCGATGCCCGGGATCTTCTCCAGATGCTTGGATAGCCGTTCGACGAGTTGCTCCTTCGTCATGCCGGCAGGCCATTGGTCGGGCGGTGCGAAATACAGGCCGTATTCCTGGTTGAACACGCCCGTGGAGTCGGTGCCGTCGTCCGGGCGGCCGATCTGCACCGAAACCTGCTTGATTTCCGGCTGCTTGACGAAGTACGCGCGCAGGTCGCTCGCGACGGACGCCGAGTAATCGAGGTCGACCGTATTGGGCAGCGTGATGCGTAGCCACAGGTTGTTTTCTTCGAGCGTGGGGAGGAACTCCGTGCCGAGGAACGTGGCGCTGTACAGCGTCAGCAACAGTGCCGTGATGGCCGTGGCAAAGACGGCCATCGGCCGCGCGATCAGCTTGCGCAGCAGGGGCTTGTACCAGCGCAGGATCGCCGTGATGAACGCCGGCGAATGCGGATGCAGCGTCTTGCCGAAAACGAACGACGTGGTAGCCGGCACGAACGTCAGGCTCAGCACGATCGACGCCATCAGCGCAAAGCCCATCGTGAACGCCATTGGCTTGAAGATGATGCCCTCCACACCGCCGATGAAGAACAGCGGCGAGTACGCCACGATGATGATGCCGGTGGAAAAGATCATCGCGCGCTGCACTTCGCTGGTCGCCTTGACGATGGCGTCATCCAGCTTCTCGGCACCTTCTTCCAGGTGCCGCATGATGTTTTCCATCACGATCACGGCCGCATCGACAATCACCCCAAAGTCGATCGCCCCGAGCGAGATCAAATTGGCCGGCACATGGAAGTGCTCCATGCTGATGAACGACACGCACAGCGCCAGCGGAATCACCGCCGCCACCACGGCCGCCGCCCGGAAGTTGCCCAGGAAGACGAACAACACTGCCAGCACGAGGGAGATGCCCACCACCAGCGTGTGTTCGACCGTGCCCATGGTGATGTCGAGCAACACCTGGCGGTCATAGAACGGCTTGATCTGAACGCTCTTGGGCAGGATGCCGTTGTTCAGCTCCGCCACCTTCTCGCGCACCTTGGCGAGCACCTCGCTTGCGTTGGCGTCGCGCTTGAGCAGCACGATGCCTTCGACCACGTCGGGCTGGTCGTTGTATTGCACCTGGCCCAGGCGCTGCACGTTGCCGACTTCCACCTCGGCAATATCGCGCACGCGCACCGGCACGCCGTTGTTGGCGGCCACAACCACGTTGCGAATGTCGTCCACCGTCTGCAGCAGGCCGACGCCGCGCACGACGAACTGCTGCTCGCCGTCGCGCAGCAGGTTGCCGCCGGTGTTGTTGTTGGCGTTGCCGATGGCCGTGATGAGCTGCGACAGCGTGATGCCGTACGACTGCAGCTTCGCGGGCGACGGCACGATGTGATACTCCTTCACCTTGCCGCCGAAGGAGCTGACATCCGCCACGCCCTGCACATGCTTCAACTCTTTGGTGATGTCGTAGTCCTGGTAGCTCTTGAGCGTGGTGAGGTCCACGCCGTCGCCCACGAGGCGAAAGCGCATGATCTCGCCCGTGGCGTCCGAGTCGGGGCTCAGCGACGGCTGCACGCCCGTCGGCAGGTTGGCTGCGGCGACGTATTGCGCGAAGTTCTGCCGCGCCTTGAAGCTGTCGGTGCCTTCCTTGAACTTGAGCGTCACGACCGACAGGCCGAACAGCGATACCGAACGGAACGACTGCACATCGGGCACGCCGGCCAGCGCGTTTTCGATCGGGATGGTGATCTGCTGTTCGACTTCGGTCGTGCTGCGGCCCGGCCATTGCGTGATGGCCTGCACCGACAGCGGCGCCACGCCCGGATACGCCTGCAGCGGCAGTTCGCGGAAGGACAGCACGCCGGCCACCAGCAGCGCGATCGCCAGGAAGACGATCAGCAGCCGGCGCTTGAGGATGCCCGCGATGGGGTTGAAGCCCATGCCTACGCTCCTGCCTTGACGATCATCTCGTTGAGCAGCGCGGCGCCGCGCACCACCACCTGCGACGACGCCTCAAGCCCGGCCGTCACGGCAAAGTTGCCGTCGGTGCCGGTGTCCTTGCCGTGCACTTCCACGCGTTTGAAGTGCGTGGCATCGCTCTGGACGATCACGAAGTAGCTGCCGTGGTCTTTCACCAAGGCGGATTTTGGGACCACCGTGGCCTGGCCGCTGCCCGTCTGGATACGCGCCGTGGCGTACATCTCGGGGCGCAGCAGGCCGTCGGGGTTGGGCACGTCGCAGCGCACCGTCAACGTGTGCGTGGCCGGGTCGATGTTCGGGGCGATAAAGCTCACGCGGCCCGTGAACTCGCGGTCCGGATACGCCGATGTGTGCAGCGAGATCGGCTGGCCGATGCGCACGCTGGCGATGTCGTTTTCATACACGTTGCCTGTGAACCACAGCACACGCGTATCGACGATGCTCATGAACGAGTCGCCCACGTTCAGGAAGGCGCCCGGATCCATGTTGCGCTTGACGATCGTGCCCGAGATGGGCGCGCGCAGCGTCAGGTGTTCAGCGGGGGTGCCGCGCTTGGCGATCTGCGCGACATCGGCATCGGACATGCCCAGCACGTGCAGGCGGCCCGCGGCGGACTGCACCGTGGCGTCGGCATCGTCCTGCAGATCCTTCATGTTGGAACCCTTGAGCTGGCGAGCCGTATTCAGCGCCAGCAGGTATTCCTTCTGCGCGGAGATGAAATCCGGCGCGTACAGCTGGGCAATCGGCTGTCCCTCGCGCACGTGCGCACCTTCGAACAGGAGGATCTGGTCCAGCCGCCCAGCCACGCGCGCCGAGGCCAGCTTGGTGCGTTCGGCGTTGTAGGCGAGCTTGCCCGGCGTGGACAGCTCCACCGGCACCGCTTGCTGGCCCACCTGTGCGACCTTCACCTGCTGCGGGTCGAAGCCGCCGGCCGGAATTTCAACGGCGTCGGGTTTCGGACGCGACGCGGCAGCCGGCGCAGAGGCCGGACTTGCCGCAGGTTTCGCGGTCTCGGCCGGCACGGCGGCAGGCCACTTGCGTCCGACGACCACGCCCGCAGCCAGTGCTGCGGCCAAGGCGATGACTGCAACAACGGGAGAGAACTTCTTCATGATGTTATTGAGCTTGAACCGGCGAGCGGCCGGTGGCCGCGAGCAGCGCGTGATAGGCCTGCAAGGCCGTGGCCTGTGCCTGCGCGACCGACAGTTCGGCGTTCTTGAGCGCGCCCTGTGCCGTGAGCAGGTCGTTGAAATCGGCGTTGTTGCTGGCGTAGTTGGTCATCGTGACGCGATACGCCGCCAGCGCCTGCGGCAATTGCCGCTGCTTGTTGAAGTCGAGCTGCGCAAGCGTCTGGCGCAGCGTGTTGTAGGCGGTATCGACCGCCAATAACGTCTGCTGGCGCACCGACACGTCATTCGCCTCGGTGGCAATCTGGCTTTCCACCGCCTGGTTCACGCCGTACTTTTCCTTGGTCAGGAACCAGAACGGAATGATCACGTCCAGCTCGATCTGGTAGCTGTTCGGGCGCACGCCATATGGCGGGTTGTCGGTGGTGACGGTGGCGATGACCTGGAAATCGGGCAGATAGGCCTTGCGCGCCAGCGTCACGCTCTTGCGCGCGGCGTCCATCAGCTCGGCCGATGCCTTGATCGACGGATGCTCGCGCAGCGCCTGGTTTTCCAGCTCGGGCAGCGGTTCCTCCGGCAGGTGCACGGACTCGTCGTCAGCGCGCAGCACGAGCGGGAAGCTCGGCTCCTTGCCGATGAGCGTGTTCAGTGTCTGGAGCGTGGTGTCGTACTGGCGCTGTGCGGCGAACAGGTCGTTCTGCGCGCTGCTCTGCATGACCTGCGCGTTGAGGAAGTCGGCGTAGGCGGCGGCGTTGTTGGCGTAGCGCACACGCGTGATCTGCTTGACCTGTTCCAGGCGCGTGATGGTCAGCTTCTGTACGTCGATCTGTTTCTGCAGCGCGATCGCCTGGTAGTACGTGGTGGAAAGCTGCGCGTAGAGCTGCAGGTACAGCGCGTCGTTTTGCGCGTTCAGCGATTCCGCCTGGCGATCGGCAATCTCGGCGGCCAGCGCTTTCTTGCCCGGAAACGGAATCTGCTGCGTCAGGTTGTACTGGCTGCCGCCTGCACGGTTGATCGCCAGCGGGAACCCCTTGGGGATGCTGTTCCAGATGTAGCCGAGCTGCGGGTTGTTGGGCGACGCAAGCTGCGGGGGAATCGACTTGGCAGAGAGATAGTTATGGCGTGCCTGGATCAGCTGCGGGTTATTGCCTTTCAGCTCCTGCAACAGTTCGACCAGGTTGAAGCCGGCACCCGTTACGCCGGGCACGGAAGGCTTGATCGGCGGCATGGTGGCGACCGGCATGCTCGCCGCAGCCAGGGCCGATGCCGGCGTGGCTGCCCAGGCAGCGGCAAATGGCAGGCAGGCCACCGCGCACAGCACGGCCCTTACCCGTGGATGGAACGCACCCGGATGTTTCACTGCAGCAGACTCCCCTTGAGACGGGAGCGTTTTTACCGACGCGATCTTTCAAGCGCCTTTCACGACTCGGCAAGCCGTCAGGGTGTTAGAAAAACGCGCAAAAACGCGCCCAGCGGCGGCAGTCTGCGACAGTTGTATGACAAGACATGGCGGGCGTCTCAGGCTGGCGCAAGGGGGCATGGCATGCCGACGCGAGCAGCCAGTGCATCGCGCGTGGCCTGCAAGCTGGCGATGCGGACATCGATGGCGGCAAGTTTCTCCCGCAGCAATGCCGTAACGGCGGCGTCGATGTCGGGTTGCTGCCACACCTGCGCCATCCCTTCGCCAATCTCTGCCAGCGTGAACCCCAATTGCTGCGCGGTGCGCACGTATTGCACCAGTTCCACAGTTTCGGGCGGGTACGCACGGTAACCGTTGCTCCGGCGCCGCGCGCGGATTAGGCCGCGTGCTTCGTAAAAGCGCAGGCCATCCCGCGAGACGCCGGTGGCGGCGGCCAGGTCGCCGATGGAAATATCGCCGGTGCGCGCATTGGAAGCGGAATTGGAAGCGGGAAGGGCAGGCATGGTGGTTTGGAGGGCTGGGAACGCCGAAGGCTTGACCTTGGAGCGTACACCAAGCTTTACCGTGGCGGCTCCTTCACTTCACTTCTGGAGTTTCCCCATGGTTTCCGAATCGACCTTCCTGCGTATCGTGCGGGCCAGCGCCTGGTATGACCTGATCGTGACCGCCCCGTTTGCGACGCCGTGGACGTTCGCGCTGTTGCATCAGGCGCTCAGCGCATTGGCGCATGCGCTGGGCATCGGCAGCTTGCCGGCATTTGAGCCGACGCATCTGCTGATGGCCAATCTGATGGGGTCGGTGGTGTGCGTGTGGTCGGTGCTGCGTCTCCGACAGGCGAGTGTGGCGCTCGGCCGGTACGACGCCGTGGCGCGCTGGCTGTTTGCGACGTGGCAGGCATACGCACTGGCATCGGGCGCTACGCTGCTGGTGGTGCCGTTCCTGATCGCGGAGGTTGGCTTCGGGCTGCTGCAATCGCTGCCCGTGGGCCGCGTGCCCGGGCGAGCAGGCGCGCGGGCAGCGTAACCGCGTGCGCGGTTTAGCGCGCGGCGGGGGCGCTGGCGGGTGCCTCGGGCGGCAAGCCGGCCGGGATGTACGGGCCGCCGCCCAGCACCTGCATGCGCGACAGCACGCGCAGCTGGTTGTCGAGCTTGGCCGCGTCAACAAAGCGTTTGACGTCGTCGCCGGCGCGCCGGGCCATCTCGGGCGTATCGACCCAGCCTGTCAGCGTCACCTTGCCGTCGGGGCTGGAGCGGATGCGGATCTGGCGTGTGCTGAGCGCGGTGTCCTGATCCAGCGCCGCCTTGACCTGGTACGACAGCAGCGAGTCGTCGAGCATGTGCGCGCCGGTGCTGTTCGGGCTATCGCCCCACGCGCAAGCCGTAAGCAATGCTGCGGCGCCAATTGCAGCCAACACACCGGCCGAGGCTGCGAAGGACAACTGAGGAAAGCGCATCGATGCTCCTGAAGAGAGGGCGACAAGCCGACATCATAAGCCCGCCGCCCACCCAATCTGCTTAACGCGTGCGACCCTGCCAGAGCGTCTGCGCCGCCAGCCAACCCGGTCCCACCGTTGCCACGAGCGCAATCAGCACGCCCCACACAAAATGAAATTCGATGGCCGATGCCGACAGATTGGCCCAGTACGACACGGCCGCCACCACGTTGACGAAGAACAGCCCGGTAGCCGCCAGCCGCGGCACGATGCCGGCCAGCATCAGAGAAGGGAAAACCAGTTCGCCGAACGTGCCGAGCGCTGCTGCCAGTGCGGGCGGCAACAGCGGCACCTTGTATTCCTCGGTGAAGAGCAGCACCGTCGTGTCCCAGTCGTGCAGCTTGGTCAGGCCGGAGCGGAAGAACACGTAAAAGAGATACGCCCGGGCGATCAACAGGATGACCGAACACAGCGTGCTTTGCGGACCGGCAAGCCGATCGAACGACGCGCGCAGGCGCGTAAGCGGGGCAAACGTCGTGGTGAGGGTGTTCATGGCGTGTCTCCAGTAGACGAGGTTGTTGGGCAGGCAGACAGTGCGAGCAGCCCCGAGCGATAGAGGCCGGACAGGCATGCAGTCAGATCAAAATCCGGCCGCTCGGCTAACGTGGTTTCGAGCGCCGCTTGAAGCGAAGTCTCAGCTTCGCAAGCGGCGAGGAACGTGGCGGTCGCAGGATCAAGATCGAGCACGGCAACGCGATGCCCGCGCACGGCAATCGCCGCGGCTTCTCCCACCCCAAGATTGATTTCATTGAGCGCGATGGTTGCGTCAGCCTGGTGCGCGCGCCAGATCGACACGACCGGCCACCGCGACGCCACCCACTGCGCACCGTTGGCCAGGCTTGCGCAGATGGTGTCTGCAGGCTGCGCGAGCAGCGTGGCGTCAGGGGCTTCAACGTGTGCGTCCGGGGCGTAATGCGCCCAATGCACGCACCATTCCAGTCGCGCCACATCGGCCAGATAGGGCACGCTCTGCGCCAATGGCGATTGCGCAATGACGTCCGGCAACGCATTCCCGTAGCGATGCAAATTCGGGGACGTAGATGCCTGCGCGGTCAGCGTGTCGCGCGCGAGCGCATCAAAGCAGTCGTCGCCGACGAGCGCGCGGCAGACGGGGTAGGCCCCCGCCAATGCGTTGCGCAGAATGGCCAGACGCGCGTTGCGGTAGATGGCGATGCCGCGCGTTTCAGCGTCGCTTACAGAATGCGTCAGTGCGCCGACGAGGTGCGCTTCCCAGTCACGCAGTCGCATGGCGCGGCTCCCGCATGACGTGGGCGTGGCGATTGAGTACCGCCTGGGCGCGTGCCACTTCGTCCAGCAACACCTGCACGGGCGGCAGTTCAGCGTCCCATTCGATCAGGGTCGGGCGCGGGCCGTGCTTGGCAATCCACGCGTCGTACAACGCCCAGACGGGCGCATGGACGGGCGCGCTGTGCGTGTCGATCAGCATGCCGTCTTCCACGCTGAAGCCGGCCAGGTGAATCTCGCCGACCAGCGTTGGGTCGATGTCGGCGAGCACCGATTCGACGGTCACGCCGTGGTTGACGCTGTTGACGTACAGATTGTTCAGGTCCAGCAAGATGCCGCAGCCCGTGCGCCGGGCGAGGGCGGTCAGGAATGCACCTTCGGAGACGGCGTCGTCGGCATCGACCAGCGTGCGGCAGTCGATGTATGCAGCGATGTTCTCGATCAGCAGCGGCCGCTTGAGGATGTCCTGTGCGCGCATGACGTTGGCGCAGACGATGCCGAGCGATTCGCTTGAATAGGGCAGCGGCAGCAGATCGTTGACGACCTGTGCGCCGCTGCGGTTGAAGCACAGGTGCTCGGAAATCGCGGCAGGCGCAACGGCGTCCGCCAGCGCAGCGATGGCGCGAACGTGTTCGACGTCCAGCCCATCTGCGTTGCCGAGCCCCATGCCCACGCCGTGCAGGCTCACCGGCTGGCGCTCTCGCGCGGCCAGCAGCGCTGCACGTGCGGGGCCGCCATACAGATAGTTCTCGCTGTGCACTTCCGCCCACGGGAAGCGCGCTTCCCCGTGCAGCAGGGCGGGAAAGTGCGGTGCGCGCAGGCCTGCGCCGGCGCAGGTTGGCAGAGCGGTCTGCATGGCGGTCACCCGGCGTCGCGCGTTACTTCGACGGAGCCTGCATCGTGCCGCCCATCTGCGCGCAGGTGCCGGCCGGCACGTACTTCCACGACATCGGGTCTTTGTCGATCTTCGACTGGCCTGCGCAGGCGTGGGCGCTGCCGGGGCTGGCGCAATCGTTCTGGCCGGCCTTGGCCACGCCGTAGCACTTTTCCTTGCCGGCAGCGTCGGCGGCCTGCACCGGCGTCGACAGTGCGCCGAGTGCGAGCAGGCTACCCAGGGCGGCGGCGATCATGGCGTGTTGTTTCATGTGTGTTCTCCTTGATTGAACAGGTGTCGTTGAACGGCTGGCAGGGCGAAATCCCTCGCCGTACGGTTCACTGCGGCATCGCGCAGAGGTGTTCCGTGCACCTTCGTCGGCGCATGGCAACGTTCCTGACACGGAGAACAGAAATTTTTTCGAGTTTTTTTGGAGGCAGGTAAATCGGCAACAAAAAAGGCGACCCGGATGGGGCCGCCTTCAGGTCGAGCAGGAAAGATTTACTTGGCGTGCGCAGCGCGGGTGCGGGCTGCCTTCTTGGCGGCAGCGGATCGGCCGGCCGCGCCCTTGGTGGCGGCGCCCTTCTTGGCCGCCGCCGAGCGCTCGCTGCTCGATCGCTTCGAAGCCGCGCTATGCGCCTGCTTGGACAGCGACGACTTGGACGCCGCCGAATGGCCTTCCTTCTTCAGCGTGCGCGTCGTGGTCTTGCTGCGTTTGGCCGTGGATTCCTTGCTCGCGCTGGCGTGGCTGCTTTTCTTGCCGCCAGTCTTGCTCCCGGCCTTGACGTCGTGTTCTGCCTTCTTGCGGGTGGCGGCCGACGCCTTGCCTTCCCCCGGCGGCTTGACGGCAACGCCAGAGCGGCGCGCCTTGGACAGTCCGATCGCAATGGCCTGCTTGGTGTTTTTCGCACCGTGCTTGCCTTCGCGGATGTGATCCATCTCTTCCTTCACGAAGTTGCCTGCCTGCGTTGAGGCGGCCTTGCCGTGGCGCTTGTCGGCGCGCGCACGTTCTACGGTCTTGCGTTCCGGCATGATGACGTCCTCCGTTGGGTTGGAGCGCCGGCCGGCAATGCAGTGGAACAACTCGCAGATCAGCAAACCGGCAGCGCTTACGCCAACAACCACGCAACCGGCGTACCTGCGCTGTCTGCGCGTCAGCCCACGCGGAAATGCTCGATGCTCTGTCCGGCGTTGACGGCGCGTTGCAGCCAGTCCGGCATGTCGCCCGAGCCGTCCCAGTGTTGGCCGTCGGCGCTCATGTAGACGGGGCCGAGGGGTGCGGGCGGCGGCGGTGGCGCGTCAAAGCAGCCATGCGCCTGCAGGTCTTCGACAGACAGGCCGTACATCTGCATTTGTTCCAGGATCCAGGCGATCGCGGTTTCGCGACCCGGCGCCGGCGGGTGACCTTCCTTCATCTTGTGCGTATCTTTGGGGTTTCTGTCCGCCGGCTGCCAAAGGGGGAGAGAGGCAGGCGCAGGGCGCGCCGGGCGCCGGCGGAAAACGCACAAGAATAACAGCAGTTGGGCCGCCCATTCGTGTTGCCGGTGGGGCGGCCTATTGCGCGTATTGCGTTATTTGGAGACGGCGGATTCGCTCCGCGCGCGCAGCCACCGATATGGCGACCACCCCAGATTCATACCAGCCGCCGCCAGCAGGATCGCCGCCGCGCCCAGGAATTGCGCCAGTTGCAATCGATGTCCGAACGCAACCATGTCCACGGCGATCGCAACGATCGGATAAATGAACGACAGCGACCCCGTCAGATGTGTCGGCAGCCGCTGGATGGCGCCATAGAGCAGGATGTACATCAACCCCGTATGCACCACGCCCACGGTGACCAGCATCACCCACGCATGGGCATCGGCTGGCGGATGCGACAGGTTGGCCAGCGGCGCCAGCATCAGCACGCCCACGCACACCTGGATGAGCGCGATCAGATGCGGCGGCGTTCCGGCCAGCTTCTTGATCAACAGCGCGGCCACCGCGTAGGCAAACGCCGCGCCCAGCGCCATCGCAATGCCCGTCAGGTAATCCGTCCCAGCGCTGGCGGCCGGTCCCACCTGCACGATCAGCACCACGCCGATGAAGGCGATGGCCAGCCAGGTGAGCTTGGCTGCCGTCAGCTTTTCCGACAGAAACAGCGCGCCCAGCCCGACGAGCATGAAAGGCTGCGTGTTGTACACCGCCGTGGCAATCGAGATGGACGCGCGCGGATACGCCGCAAACAACAGCAGCCAGTTGATGACGATGGCCACGCCGCCCAGCGCGGCAATGCCGGCGCGCCGCCACGTGATCGCGCCGCGCAGCAGCCCCAGCCCTGCGCATACCACCAGCAGCGTCAGCGCGCCGAACACGCAGCGCCAGAACACAACGTCGGCCACGGGCTGGCCGGAGCGGACGACGAACCAGCCGATCGTCCCGGAAATGATCATGGCGGAGGTCATCTCGACCGTGCCGCGCGCCTTATTGTTCATGCGAACCACCTTGTGCGTTGGATGCAAGAAGGATCGCATGCGAATAGGGCGACTTCCATTGCTTTTCTAAGGCAAAATTCACGTTGTTTTTCATGAAATAAGGCGAAATGCCTCAACCGATTGCGGAAGAGAAAATGAACGCGATTGACGCCCTGGACAAGCGCATTCTTGACGTCCTGTTGACCGATTCCCGCATCTCGCTCAAGCAGCTGGCCGAGCAGGTGGGGCTGTCGTCCCCGAGCGTGTCGGAGCGCCTGCGCCGGCTGGAAGAACGCGGCGTGATCCGCAATTACACCGTCGACATCGACCCGACTGCGCTGGGCTACACGCTGCAGGCCATCGTGCGCGTGCGGCCCATGCCGGGCAAGCTGCATATCGTGCAGCAGCTAATCGAAGAGATTCCGGAGATCGGCGAATGCGACAAGGTCACCGGCGAGGATTGCTTCATCGCCCGCCTGTATGTGCGCTCGATCGATCAGCTCGATGAGATTCTCGATCGCGTGGCGTATCACGCCGAAACCAACACCGCCATCGTCAAGGCGCAAACGGTGAAGCGGCGCGCGCCGCCGTTTGCCGCGGTTGACTGACGTGCTGGCGGTTACGCCACGACGGGCTCCTGGATGCCTGCACGGGCCATGGCTTGCCGCAGATCGGCAATCAGGTCTTCCGGTGCTTCCAGCCCGACATTGAGCCGCACCAGGCGGCCGCGGTAGTGGCGGTTCGGCCGCGCCAAGTCCGGATAGGGCATCACGAGGCTGCTGGTGCCGCCCCAGCTCATGCCGATCCGGAACATGCGCAGCGCATCGATGAACGCGTTGACCTGTTCGGCAGAAACGCTTTCCTGGAAGACCACCGAAAACACGCTCGTCGTGCCGGTAAAGTCGCGCTTCCAGAGTTCATGGCCGGGGCAGGACGGGAGCGCCGGATGCAGCACGGTGGCAATGCAGTTCTGCAGATGCAGCCAACGCGCTACCGCCAGCGTGGAGGCTTGCAGGCGCTCCAGCCGCAGCCCCAGCGTTTGCAGGCCACGCAGCGCGAGGCTGCAATCATCGGGCGAGGCGCCCATGCCGAGGTCGGCAAACGCGCTGCCCACGCGCTCGAACATCGCTTCCGAATTGACCGAGACGGAGCCGAGCAACAGGTCGCTGTGGCCGCCCACGTACTTTGTCAGCGCTTGCACGCTGATATCCACGCCGTGCGCGAAGGCATCGAAATACACGCCCGCCGCATAGGTGTTGTCGAGCGCCACCGGCACGCCGCGCGCGTGCGCCGCGGCCACGATGGCCGGCACGTCCTGGATTTCCATCGTGACCGAGCCGGGGCTTTCGGTCCAAACCAGCGCGGTGTTCGCTTGGATGCGCCCCGCGATGCCGGCGCCGATGAGCGGGTCGTAGGTTTCGACTTCGATGCCCATGCGTTTGAGCAGGCCGGCAGCCATGCTGCGATTGGGCCCGTACGCGCTGAACGGCACCAGCGCGTGGCTGCCCGCGCCGCAGCAGGCCAGGTAGACGAGCGCGATGGCAGCCTGCCCGCCCGGGACGATAAAGCTGTGGCGTGCGCGCTCCAGTTGCGCAATCCGCGCCCCCAATTCAATGGCGGTTGGCGTGCCGTACAGGCCGTAGGTATAGCCGTACTGCGCATGGCGCCAATCGTCCACGACCTGCGCTGCGTTGTCGAACAGCACGGTTGAGCCGCGGTAGACGGGCGTCACCAACGAACGAAAGCCGCCAGGAGCGAGCATTTCGGGGCTGACGAGCTGGGATTGCCAATGCATTGGATGGCCTCTGCGAACGAAATGATGACGAAATCCTATGTCACGTCGGCAGAGCAATTTCCGCTATTCTGCCCAGCCAGACGCAAAAATTTCTCGCCACAAGCCTGGCCATGGCCCCTCAGAAATCGCTCGAACTCGACGCCTTCGACATCGCCATCCTGAATGCGGTGCAGCGCTGCTACACCACGCCGCTGCGTGTGATCGGGGAGGAGGTCAATCTATCGACCGCAGCCGTGCAGCGGCGTATCAAGCGGATGGAGGAGGCGGGCATCATCGTCGGCAACGTGGCAGTGGTCGACCCCGAGCGGGTCGGCAAACCCATCACCGTGATCGTCGAGGTGCATGCCGAGCGCACGAATACCGCGGCGATGGTTGCGCTCAAGAAGGCGCTCTGCGGCCCCGAGGTGCAGCAGTGCTACTACGTAACGGGCGAGGCCGATTTCGTCCTGATCCTCAACGTAGCCACGATGACGGAGTACGAAGCCCTCGCGCGACGCCTGTTCGACGACAACGACAACATCAAGTGGTATCGCACGGCCGTGGTGCTCAACCGCGTGAAAGTCGGGCTCGAGGTGCCACTGGGTTAGCGATACGCGCCGTCTCACTGCCGGCGCAATGCGTCAATACGGGGATGAGGCTATAGTGCCCCAGCGCAGCGCCTGATAAGGTTCGCGCGCCATAACACGTACGCTGGCACGACCGGCGTCCATGAAGGTACCAAAGGAGCTCCTATGCAGAATCCCAGAACAGGCATGCGGTGGATCACCGCCGCAATCGCATCGATCAGCATCACGACCGTCGCACATGCGGCGTCTGTCGCCCCCATGGCCGCAGAGAACGGCATGGTCGTCTCGGCACAGCACCTGGCCAGCAAGGTCGGCGTGGAAGTGCTCAAGCGCGGCGGTAACGCGGTCGACGCTGCCGTGGCCGTGGGCTACGCGTTGGCCGTGGTGTATCCGGCCGCGGGCAACCTCGGCGGCGGTGGTTTCATGACCATCCAGCTGGCCGATGGCCGCAAGACCTTCCTCGACTTCCGTGAAGTCGCCCCGAAGGCCGCCACCGCCAACATGTACCTGGACAAGGACGGCAACGTCATCAAGGGCGCATCCACCAAGGGCCATCTGGCCGTGGGTGTGCCGGGCACCGTGTCGGGCATGGAATACGCCCGTCAGAAGTACGGCACCATGCAACGCGCTGCACTGATCGCGCCGTCCATCGCGCTGGCCGAGAAGGGTTTCACCCTCGATCAGGGCGACGTCGACATGCTGCACACGTCCACCAAGGACTTCCAGGAAGACGCCGCATCGGGCGCGATCTTCCTGAACAAGGGCCAGCCGTTCCAGGTGGGCGAGAAGCTCGTCCAGCGCGACCTGGCCAAGACGCTGCGTGAGATCAGCAACAAGGGCACCGACGGCTTCTACAAGGGCTGGGTCGGGCAGGCCATTGCTGCATCGAGCAAGGCCGGTGGTGGCCTCATCACGCAAGAAGACCTCGTCAGCTACAAGACGCGCGAACTGGCGCCGGTCGAGTGCGACTACCGTGGCTACCACGTGGTGTCGGCACCGCCCCCGAGCTCGGGCGGCGTGATCATCTGCGAAATGCTGAACATCCTGGAAGGCTATCCGCTCAAGGACCTGGGCTGGCATTCCGCGCAGGCGACGCATTACCAGATCGAAGCCATGCGCCACGCCTATGTGGACCGCAACAGCTACCTGGGCGATCCGGACTTCGTGAAGAACCCGCTGGACCGCCTGCTGAGCAAGGACTACGCAGCCAAGATCCGTGCCGTGATCGACCCGAAGAAGGCTGGCGTGTCGAAGGACATCAAGCCGGGCGTCGAGCCGCATGAAGGCAGCAACACGACGCACTACTCGATTGCCGACAAGTACGGCAACGCGGTGTCCGTCACGTACACGCTCAACGACTGGTTTGGTGCGAAGGTCACGGCCGCCAAGACGGGCGTGATCCTGAACGACGAGATGGACGACTTCACTGCCAAGGTCGGCGTGCCGAACCTGTACGGCCTGGTGCAGGGCGAGGCCAACTCGATCGCCCCGGGCAAGCGTCCGCTGTCGTCGATGAGCCCGACCATCGTCACCAAGGACGGCAAGCCTGTCATGGTGGTGGGCACGCCGGGCGGCAGCCGCATCATCACCGCCGTCATGCTCACCATGATCAACGCGATCGACTACGGCATGAACGTGCAGGAGGCCGTCGACATGCCGCGCTTCCATCAGCAATGGCTGCCGGATGTGACCAACGTCGAGCCGTATGCGCTGTCCGAAGATACGCGCAAGATCCTGACGTCGATGGGCCATAACCTGGGTGCGCCGCAGCCGGCAAACCATCTGGCGGCGATCATCGTCGGTGCGCCGTCGCTGGGCGGCAAGCCGGTCGGCAACAACCGCTTCTATGGCGCGAATGATCCGCGTCGCAACACGGGGCTGGCAGCTGGTTATTGATCGGCATCGCAGCACCCGCAGTACGAAAAAAAGCCCGCCGAAACTTGGCGGGCTTTTTGTATGCGACGTTTCCCCGGGATCAGGCCGCCGCAGTCAACACCGGCAGATTGCCCTCGCCGAATCCGTGGTGCCCGCGCCGCTGCACGATCTCGAAGAAGATTTCGCCCGGATGGCGCTTGATGAAGGTCTGCAGGAACAGTTTGGGCACGCCGCCGACGATTTCGCCGTCGACCAGGATGCCGTATCGGCGCAGGGCGTCCAGATCCAATCCATGGCCGGGCAGTCGCGCGTCGACGGTGTCGTAGTAGTGCGCGGGTGGCTCGACGAAGGTGAGCCCGTTGGCGGCAAGCGCGGTGGCGGTGCGCAGGATGTCGTCGGTGGCCAGCGCAATGTGCTGCACACCTTCGCCGGGGTGGTCGGGCAGGTAGGCGTGCATGAGGTGCGCGCGGTGCGTGCCTTCTTCATAGAGCGGAATCCGGATCATGCCGCACGACGACACCATCACGCGGGAATCGGCCGCGACGTGCCAGTTGGCGTGCAGTTCGTGGATTTCGCTGAAGCCGAGCTGATTGCGGTAGAAGTCGATCCAATCCTGCAGGCGGCCGGGGCCGACGGTCTGCGTCAGGTGGTCGACGCGCGCCAGGCCGACGCCGGCGTGGTGCCAGTCCTCATACGCGGTAGCCGCATCCAGCGGCCGGAAGTCGATGTCGTAGATGGAGATGTCGCCCAGGCCGCCCCGAGTACCGTGCTTGCCGCGCCAGCGGTCGACAAAATACAGGTGCGTATCGCCCACGCCCTGGATGGCCGGTATTACCAGCTCGCTCGGGCCGATCGGCTCGGCCTCGGCCGGCCATGCGCCCAGTTCGACGGCGCGGTCGTAGGCGTGCTGGGCATCGTCGACGCGGATACCGATGGCGCAGATGCCGACGCCATACTCCTCGGCCCAGCGGTGCGCAAAGGAATCGGCCTCAGCGTTGACGAGGAAGTTCATGTCGCCTTGCCGGTACAACGTGACGTCCTTGCTGACGTGCCGCGCGATGGCCTTGAAGCCCAGCGATGCGAACACTTGGCCGAGCGCTGCCGGCGCTTGCGTGGCGAACTCGATGAACTCCAAGCCGGCGGTCTTGAATGGCAGGTCGGCGTTGCGGCTCATGGTCAAACTCCTGTGGCTGAAGCAAAGAATGCAGACACCGCATTGTGTACCACGCGCGTGGCAATGCGCATCTCGCAGTCGCTATGCGGCAGCGCTTTGTGGATTCGGCTGGCTCTTCAACTTCGGCAGCCAAAGGAACGCAATGGACGCCAGCACGGTGCCGGCAAGCATCATCGGCACCACCATGGGCCAGGCACCGAGGGTGTGCGATGCGTCGTCAAAGGACGCGGCGGTCTGCCCCAGGCAGAAGGCCGCCAGCATCATGATGAAACCCGACCATGACACGGCACGCCCGGCAAGATGTGGCAGCTCGCCCACCGCGCCCGCCTGGCCGCAAGGTTGATGAATGCCGTGGCCCATGCAATAGACGGCGTGCCCGAGCAGCAGCGGCCACGCGTGCCCGGGAAGCAGCCAGCAGCCCAAGCCCTGGATGCCGGCGCCGATTAGGCTGAGCGTTGCGCCTTGCTGCACCGTCCGCACAAGGCTCTGGCGACGCAGCAGGCGCCGGCAGCCGGTCGTGCTGAGGATATAGACGAGCGAGCCGCCGGCCGGTATCCAGCCATACAGCTCGGGTGACAGGCCAAGGTACGCGATATAGACCATCGGCGAGAGCAGCAGGAAGCAGAACATGCCGGCGTAGGTGGTCGCCGCCAGCAGCCCCCAGACGCGAAAATCCGCGCTGGCAAAGATCTCGCGCACGCTGCCCGCCTGAGTGTGTGTCTCCTGCCGGGTTTCGGCAAAGCCGTACCAGCACATCGCCCAAAGCACGAGTGCATAGAAGCTCATGCCCGCCAGTACCCAGCGCCAACCTGCGTGTTGCGCGACAAAGGCGCCGATGATCGGTGCCATCAACGCCACGAAGCCCAGCCCCGTCAGACCACGCGCCATGACGTGCGGACCATCGCGTGCGGGGTGCAGGTCGCGTACGGCAGCGCGCGCGCACACCAGGATGGCGGCCATCGAGAAACCTTGTACGGCGCGTGCGGCGGTCAACATGGAGGCGGTTGTCGCCAGCGCGCCGGCCAGCGCACCCATGGCATAGCACGCGAGCCCGATCAGCAGCACCTGACGCCGGCCAAACCGATCTGCCAGGCTTCCCATCGGCAGCTGCCCAATGCCAAAGGCCAGCGCGAAGACCGTGAGGCTCGTGCTGGCCGATCCCAGCGTCTGCGCAATGGCTGGCAGGGCGGGGAGGTAACTGTCGGTCGCGACCGGCTGCGCCGATAGCAATAGCGGCAGCAGCAGGGCAAAGCTCAGAGGGCGACGCGTCATCGGGTCAGTAGGCGATGGCGGCGCTGCGCCGCAGTTCATCTGCGGTGGCGGTGCCGAAGCCGAAGAACTCCAGATACGCGGGAATCATCTCGAACAGCATGTCGGTGCCGACCTGGACGTCGCAACCCTTGTCGAGCGCCGCACGCAGCAGCGGCGTGTACTCGGATTTCATGACGACCTCGCCGACAAAGCAGCTCGGCGCGATGCGGGCCACGTCGAAGGGCAGTGGATCGTCTTCCTTCATGCCGACTGGCGTGGCGTTGACGACCACATCGAAGCCGTCCGGATCATTCGAACCGGTACGCACCACCAGCGCGGGGTAGTGCTCGCGCAGACGTCGGCCCAGCGATTCAGCCGATTCTGCGCGGGTGTCATACAGGGCCAGCTCGCCCACCCCCGCAGCGGCCAACGACGCCGCAATCGCCGAGCCGACACCACCGGCTCCCGAGAGCAGCACACGCGCGCCTTCGAGCTGGCGTCCCTTGCGCTGCACGCCGCGCACGAAGCCGGCACCGTCGAACTGGTCGCCCAGCAACGTGCCGTCATCGCGCTTGAGGACCGCATTGCAGGCGCCCGCAATACGCACGGCGGGCGTGACTTCATCGACCAGATCCACCGTCGTCACCTTGTGCGGCATGGTGATGAGGGCACCGCGCAGGTTGGTGAAACGGCAGATCGATTCGAAGCTCTGCGCGTAGTCCTCCGCCTTGACCCCCATGGGCACCACAACGGCATCGATGCCTTTTTGCTCGAACCAGGGGTTGTAGATCATCGGCGACTTGAATGTCTCGGTCGGGTAGCCGATGTGGGCGATGAGGGTGGTTTTTCCAGAAATCATGGTTCAGGAGAAGCGTGTTTCAGGCGGCCAAGGCTCCGGCCCGCTGGCGGGCATATTCGGCCTTGTCGACGGGTTGGGCGGCTGGCTGGCCCAGGTCGTCCATATGGATGCGATACGTCTCGCGTGCGGTCATGGCGGCCACGGCGGAAATCACCGTTACGCCAAAGGCAATGACGCCCACGGTCAGCCAGATGTTGGCGGCTCCCGGCGGGGCCACGGCGGTGAAGAGGGCCGGCAGCATGGCGGTGATGGCCGTGCCCACGTTCTGCGAAATCGCCATGGCCGACACACGGGTGCGCGTCGGGAACAGTTCCGGATAGAAGCTCGGGAAGACCGCGTTGTAGCCCTGATAGACGACGCCCCACATCAGGATCGACATGACAAATGCGAACGGCACGTTCTTGATGCTGATGGCGTACAGGTAGGCAAACGCGAGCACGCCAGCGAGCAGCGAACCGATCACGATCGGCGGCTTGCGGCCAATGCGGTCGGACAGGTCGCCAACATACGGAATGACGAGCACCGCAACGATGTTGCCCACGACCGGAATCCACAGGTAGATGTCCTTGGCGAAGCCGATGCCGTACGCCGGCTGCACGGCATAGGCTGCGCCAAAGATGGTCGCCACCACCGGAATCACGTTCATCAGCGCCATGCAGACCACGCGCAGCATGTCCGGCATGCTGTATTTGAAAGCGTCGATCACGGGCGAGCGCGGGCGGCCTTGTTGCTGCTGCTCAGCGGTAAAGGCCGGGGTTTCGTGCACTTCGCGGCGGATGACGTAGCCGGCGATGATGACCACGAAGCTCAGCAGGAACGGAATGCGCCAGCCCCAGGCGTTGAACTGGTCGGCAGGCATGTAGTGGGCAAGGGGCAGGAACACGGCGGCCGCCAGGATCTGGCCCGCCTGCACACCTTGCAGCGTAAAGCTCGCGTAGAAGCCGCGCCGGCCAAAAGGTGCATGCTCCAGGATCATCGAGCTGGCGCCCGAGATTTCGCCAGCCACGGCAAAGCCCTGGATCAGGCGCATGATCACCAGCAGTGTCGGCGCCCACAGGCCGACTTGGTCATACGTGGGCAGCAGGCCCACGCCAATGGTCGAAAAGCCCATCAGGAACATGCACCAGAGCAGCACGCTCTTGCGCCCGTGCGTGTCGCCCAGATGGCCGAGCACGAATGCACCGATGGGCCGCGCGATGTAACCCACCCCGTACGTCGCCAGCGACGCGATGATGGCCGTCTTGGGGTCGCCCTTGGGGAAGAAAATCTGCGGGAAGATCAACGCCGCTGCGGTGGCGTAGATGAAGAAGTCGTAGTACTCGAGCGCCGAGCCGATCCAGCCGCTGGCGGCGGCTTTTTTCGACTGGTGCTTGCCCAGGGGCTCGTGGGCAGGGGCTGCGGTCATGGTGGTCTCCGGGTTTTATCTGTGCGGCCTATCGTGCAATTCGCGCGATTCGTTCGATGAAGGGCCGTCTGTACACGCAACGCAGCGTAGTCCGCCCGCGGGGCGGCGCACAAGCAATTGCCGATTGCATTCGTTCGATAATCGCACAACATGGTGCGAATAACGTACGACTCAAGGGTTTCTCCGAGTCCGTACCTGTGTCAAAGCATGGCGTTCCGGGATAACGAGGGGGACGTGGCCGGCTACAGCACGCGCATGATCGACAGGGCCGTGTCCTGCAGCACCTGCAGCACGCGTTGCAATGCATGCTCCGTGGTTTCTTCACCGACTTGCATGTTCACGCTGAGTGCGGCGATCACGTTGCCATGCCGATCGCGCAGCGGTACCGCGACCCCGCGCACACCAATCTGCAGCTGCTGCTCGACCACGGCGTAGTCCTGCCGGGCAGCTTTGCGGATTTCATCGAACAGGCGGTCCCGCTGCAGGATCGTGTAGGGCGTATAGGGCGTCAGCACACAGGTTTCCAGCCACGCCTTGACCTTCTGCTCGGGTTGCGCGGCCAGCATCATTACGCCGGCCGAGGCCAGCGGCGCCGGCACGCGCGCACCCAGCACGAAGCCCGTGCTCATGACTCGGCTCGTACTGGTGCGCGAGATGAAGACGAGCTCCCAATCGTCCAGCACGCTCAGGTACGCCACCTCGCCGACGGCGGCCGTCACCTGCTGCAGGAACGGCTGCACCGTGCGCGGCAGGCGCGCCGAATCGAAGTACGACCAGCCCACCTTCAGCACGCGCGGCGTCAGGCTGAAGAGCGTCCCTTCGCTGGTGAGATAGCCCAGATGCTCCAGCGTCAGGAGGTAGCGGCGCGCGGCGGTGCGCGTCAGGCCGGTCAGCTCGGCGGCCTGCGTGGGCGTCAGCCTCGGGTGCTCGTGGTCGAACGCCTCCAGGATCGCGAGCCCTTTTTCCAGCCCGGCGATCCAGTCGCGCCGGTTCAGCGGTTCCTTCGTCATGGCGATAACCCTAAAAACGAGCGATATGTGCGCACGATTGTACGATCATCGCACGCTGTTGCGCGAATGCCGCTTGTGAGCGCGGGGTGTGCCCACCTACGCTGCGGGCATCGTCAGACAACGCATCGCCATGAATTCGCCCCGCGCAGCACGCCATCCCAAATGCATTGCCACCGTCTGCCTGTCCGGCACGCTGCCTGAAAAGCTGGAAGCGGCGGCCGCAGCTGGTTTTGATGGCATCGAGATCTTCGAAAACGATCTGCTGAACTTCGACGGCTCCCCGGCCCGCGTGCGGCAGATGGCGGCCGACCTTGGGCTGGCGATCCTGCTGTACCAGCCGTTCCGCGATTTCGAGGCCATGCCGCATGAGCTGTTCGCCCGAAATCTCGCCCGCGCCGAGCGCAAGTTCGACGTGATGACCGAGCTGGGCGTCGAGATGGTGCTGGTCTGCAGCAACGTGCAGGAGTTCGCCATCGACGATCCGGCGCGCGCGGCGGACGACCTGCGGCAGATGGCAGACGCAGCGGCGCGGCGCGGGCTGCGCGTAGGTTATGAGGCCCTGGCCTGGGGGCGCCACACGCGAACCTGGCGCCAGGCGTGGCAGATCGTACGGCAGGCTGACCACCCTGCGCTGGGGCTGATTCTCGACAGCTTCCATACGCTCTCGCTGGGCGACTCCCTGGAGGGTCTCAGCGATGTGCCGGCAGACAAGCTCTTCTTTGTGCAGTTTGCGGATGCCCCGAAATTGTCGATGGACGTGCTGTCCTGGAGCCGGCATCACCGCAACTTCCCGGGGCAGGGCGATCTGGCGGTGACGGACTTTGCGCGCGATTTGCTTGCCGCGGGCTATACGGGGCCGCTGTCACTGGAAGTCTTCAATGACGAATTCCGCTCGGCGCCCGCGCGGCTGACCGCGCTGGACGGCATGCGTTCGCTGCTCTGGCTGGAGTCCGAAGCTGGCGGTGCGGAGCTGCCGGCGGCGGCCCGGTTTGAAGGCGTGGATTTCCTGGAGTTTGCGGTGGATGCCGCGGCGGGCCGGGAGCTTGAAGCGCGCCTGCGCGCGCTGGGTTTCGCCTTTGCCGGACACCACCGCTCCAAGGCCGTTGACCTGTATCGGCAAGGCCGCGTCAACGTGATCCTGAACATGGAGCAGGACAGCGCGGCGTCGGAGCATTTCGAGTTGCACGGGCCCTCTGTCTGTGCGATCGGCCTGAAGGTGGACGATGCCGAGCGCGCCATGGCACGCGCGCGCGAGTTGTGCGCCCAGGAATGGCGCGGGCCGGTCGGGCCGAGGGAGCGCAGCATTCCGGCGCTGCGCGCCCCGGACGGCACGTTGCTCTATCTGATCGACGATCGCCAAGCCGATCGCAGCATCTACGAGAACGATTTTGTCTTGCTGCCGCAGGTGCAGGACGAGGCAGCAGGGTGGGCATCGATCGACCACGTTGCACAGGCGCTGCCGGCGCATCGGCTCGACAGCTTCGTGCTGTTCTACCGCGCCATCTTTGGCATGCACGCTGAAGCGATGCAGGAGATTGCCGACCCGTACGGTCTCGTGAAGAGCCGGGCCATGGTGAGCCCCGATCGCAACGTGCGGATTCCGCTCAGCGTGTCGGAAAGCGGGCGTACGGCCACCGGCCGGTTCATTGCCGCCTACGCGGGCTCGGGCGTGCATCACATTGCCTTGCGCACCGAGCGGCTGTTCGAAACCATTGAAGCCATCGACCGCGGTGCCGCACGTCTGCAGCACGTGCCGGAGAACTACTACGACGACGTCGCTGCCCGGCTCGGGCTCGACGATGCACTGGTCACGCGCCTGCACGACGACGGCCTGCTCTACGACCGCGACCCGCACGGCGATTTTCTGCACACCTACACCGAACCGTTTCGCGAGCGCTTCTTCTTCGAGCTTGTCCAGCGCAACGGCTACCTCGGCTACGGCGCCGCAAACGCCGCCGTGCGCATGGCGGTGCAGGCGCAACTGAGCCGAGGCGCCACCACTGCGGCTGACCACTGAGTCACGAGAATTCTGGCGCTCACGGTTGTGCGGCCGTGCGCGCTATCCACGCAACACCGCGGTTGCCCGGACAGCCGTCGCACATCCATACCCATCACACCAAAGAGGAGACAAGGGAGCCATGAACAAGACAATGATTGCCGCATTGGTGCTCGGAGCCACGAGCGTGCCAGCGGCAGCGCAAACCGCGAGCGGTGTCACGCTCTATGGGCTGATCGACACCACGATCCGCTACAGCACGCACGAAAACGCGGCAGGCAACAGCAATCTGCAGATGATGGACGGCGTGCTGACCGGCAGCCGCTGGGGCCTGCGCGGCACCGAAGATCTGGGCGGCGGCACCAAGGCCATGTTCATCCTCGAATCGGGCTTCTTCCCCGATACCGGCGGCAGCCAGCAGGGCGGACGTCTGTTTGGGCGCACCGCGGTGGTGGGCCTGGAGGGCGACTACGGCAAGCTGTACCTGGGACGCCAATACACGCTGGCGCATGAAGTGCTGTCTTCGTATGAGGCGATGGCGTTCGCCAACAACTCCATCGTCGGCTATCAAGGCGGCAACTACACCGGCCTGCGTTACGACAACACGGTCAAATACATCAAGTCGTTCGGCGGCCTGCAGCTTGCCGGCGCATGGACGTTTGGCGAGGCGGCTGGCAGCTTCAGCAAGAGTTCGGCCGGCGCCGGCTCGATCGTCTACAGCATGGGGCCGGCTGAAGTGGGCGCCGTGTACCAGGTCACGCGCGATGTGTCATCGGCGTTCTTCGGGGCGGTGCCGGCAGCGCAGGCCAGCAAGCAGACGGTCTGGGGTTTTGGCGGCAAGCTCGATACGTCGATTGCCACGTGGTACCTCGGCTATACGAACAGCCGTCTCGACGTGGCCGACTACAAGAACCAGGCCGCCTATGTTGGTGCAAAGGTGCCGATCTCCGGCGCACTGAGCTTCATCGGCACCGTGCAGTACGACTGGATGAAACATCTTGATGCCAGCGGTAAGCGCCTGACCACCGCTGGCATGCTCGACTACGCCTTCAGCAAGCGCACCGACGTCTACGCCGAAGTGGACTACACCCGCCTGCAGGGCGCCTGGGTTGCCCTGAACAGCGCGGCCGCATTCAACAATTCGGGCAACACGTATGGCAACAACTCGCGGTTGGGCGTGATGCTGGGCGTGCGGCACAAGTTCTGATCGCTTGGTTCATTCCCGCAATGAAAAAAAGCCCGCCAGTGTTCCGGCGGGCTTTTTTTCATGCTGCGATCAATGCAGCGGGCAATCTCGCGAGATCACCTCGCCCACCATGGCAGCGGTCGCGCCAGACAGCGTCCAGCCCAGATGCCCGTGGCCCGTGTTGTAGAACACGCGCGCGTGCCGCCCACGGCCGACGCGCGGCATCATGTCCGGCATCATCGGGCGTAAGCCGGCCCATGGCACCACGCGCGACGTGCCAATCGCAAAGTTGCGGCGCGTCCAGGCCACCAGCGGTTCGATGCGGTCGGCGCGGATGTCGCGATTGTAGCCATTGAACTCTGCCGTACCGGCCACGCGGAAGCGGCCCGCGCCCAGCCGGCTTGTCACGATCTTTGCGCTCTCATCGAGCAGGCTGACCCACGGCGCGCCTTGCACGCTGGCATCGTCGTCCAGGTGGACCGTGATCGAATAGCCCTTGACCGGATACACGTTGATGCGATCGCCCACCAGTTGTGCGATATGCCGGCTGCCCACGCCTGCGCACACGACCATCGCATCTGCGGCAAGGTCCTGTACGACATTCGCCGAGCTGGTGGAAAGGCGGTCATCGAGTGTGGTTTGCAACAGCAGGCGCACGCCGCTTTCGGTGGTTTCCACACCGCGCACATCCACGCCGTGCATGAACCGCACGCCGCGCTTCTCACACGCCTGCGCCAGGCCACGCGTGAACTTGTGGATGTCGCCCGTGGCGTCGGATGCGGTGAAGTAGCCGCCGTAGTAGTTGCCGCGCAGCGTCGGCTCAATGGCGGCAATCTCCTCGGGGCTCACGGCGTGGCGCTCAAGCCCGCCGGCGACGAGCAGGGCGTTGGCCTTGCCTGCTGCCGCAAAGCTGGCCTTGTCGTGATAGACGTGCAGGATGCCGCGCTTCTGCAGGTCGAAATCGATCTGCTCCCGTTCGGCCATCGCAAACAGATGCTTGCGTGCCTCGATGGCCATGCGGGTGGTTTCGATGGTGTTGCGGCGGTAGTGCGCGATGCTGGCGACGAACTCGCCGATCCACGAATACTTGTGCCACGAGGGCTTGGGGTTGAGCAGCAGCGGAGCGTCGTTGCGCAGCATCCATTTGATGCCCTTGAGCAGCGTGCCGGTGCTGTTCCAGACTTCAGCGTTGCTGGCGGAAAGCTGGCCGCCGTTGGCGAACGAGGTTTCCATGGCCGGATACAGGTGGCGGTCGAGCACCGTGACCTGATAGCCGAGTTGCGAAAGCGTGTAAGCGGTAGTGACGCCAGATATGCCGGCGCCGACGATGACGATGTGCGTCATGGCGGTCCCTATGGAGTGATGTCATGACCGGACGATCCGGTCGGCTCACCCCATCTGTCTTGGGACCTGAGAGCTTGGGCATCAGCAGCGCTGGCGCCTTCCCCTTCGGTGGGCGCGCGCGTGCACGCCTCTCTCCAGATTCGCAGTCGACGCCACAGTCCTTTTGCCTGAGAGTTTCCGGGGTGGTTGCTCCATCGGCGCCGGGCGTTACGCGTATGCGCGTTGGGCCCGGTCTCTCCTGCGGCGTGTTGCAGCTGTCGTTGGTACGTCAGCCGCGCCTGCGTGCTGCCGGTGTGGGCAGCGGGAGGGAGTGTGTCATGGGTTCTGACGTTCGGCAAGTCGGGCTGTACCCGAGGCAACAGCAGAAACGGGTGGGGTGTCGTCCTTCAGGTCGACGCCGCTGCGGCCGAGCGCCAACGCGCCGTTGAGCAGGAACACCAGCCGGCTCGCCGCCTGGTCATAGGTCAGGCCTGCCGGCCGCACATTGGAAATGCAATTGCGCTCCGCATCGGAGCGGCCAACACGCGGCGCGTAGGTCAGGTAAATGCCTAGGCTGTCAGGCGAACTCAGCCCCGGTCGCTCACCGATCAGCATCACCACCTGCCGCGCGCCCAGCAGCGCACCGATCTCATCCCCCAGCGCAACGCGGGACTGCTCGGCGATAACCACGGGCCCGATCGACCAGTCGCACGGCAGACGCTCGCGCACGCTGCACAGCAGGGGCACGGCATGGCTCTGCACCGCCAATGCGGAGAGCCCGTCTGCAATCACGAAAACAACGTCGAATGGCTGTGCTGGCCGCAACGCGCCGAGTTTTGCGCGGCTCGCATCGTCAAGGCGGCGGCCAAGGTCGGGACGGCGCAGATACTGGGCGCGATCGGCGGCCGCACTGTGGGCCGTCACCGCCGTGAAACCCGCTTCCCCAAGTACTGCCGCCACCGCGGCGCTATCGAGCGGCAGGTGCACGGCATCGCGCGCCTGGGCATGCGCCACGCCAAAGGCGAGCACGGCGTCGGTGGTCTGGCTGTTGCCGGCGCGGCCCAGCGCGATTCGGGCGTCAGTGAAGGCACGCAGATGCGTCCACGGATTCAGCTGACCCAGCGTGTGTTTTGGCATGTTCGGCTTCCTCAGGGATTTCACAGCGCGTGAGCCAACTGCAGCAGCGGTTGCCGCGCCGTCGCGTCTTGCAGGCGGCCGGCAGCATCGACGATGCCCATGCCTTGCAGCCACGCCTCGAACTCCGGTGCGGGCCGCAGGCCGAGTGTGTCGCGCAGATAAAGCGCGTCATGAAACGACGTGCTCTGGTAGTTCAGCATGATGTCGTCAGCGCCCGGCACGCCCATGATGAATTGGACGCCCGCCACGCCAAACAGCGTCAGCAGTGTATCCATGTCGTCCTGATCGGCCTCTGCGTGGTTGGTGTAGCAGACGTCGCAGCCCATCGGCAGGCCCATCAGCTTGCCGCAGAAGTGGTCTTCCAATCCGGCGCGGATGATCTGCTTGCCGTCATAGAGATACTCCGGGCCGATGAAGCCGACGACCGTATTCACCAGCAAGGGCGAGAACGCCCGCGCTACGGCATAGGCCCGCGCTTCCATCGTTTGCTGATCGACGCCGTGGTGCGCGTTGGCCGACAGCGCGCTGCCCTGGCCGGTCTCGAAATACATCACGTTGTTGCCAACCGTGCCGCGCGAGAGGCTTTGCGCTGCGTCATGGGCTTCGCCCAGCAATGCGAGGCTGATGCCGAACCCCGCATTGGCTTGCTCGCTGCCAGCCACCGACTGGAATACCAAGTCGACCGGGGCGCCCTGGTCAATGGCGCGCACCGTGTTCGTCACGTGGGTCAGCACGCACGACTGCGTGGGAATGGCGTAGCGGTTGCGCAGCTCATCCACCAGTTGCAGCAGCGAAACGATGGCGCCGAGATTGTCCCCGGCAGGGTTGATGCCGATGGTCGCGTCGCCGCAGCCGTAGAGGAGGCCATCGATGACCGACGCAGCAATGCCTTTGGGATCATCCGTCGGGTGATTGGGCTGCAGCCGGACTGACAACCGGCCCGGCAAACCGATGGTGTTGCGAAAGCGCGTGACCACGCGGCACTTGCGGGCCACGGCGATCAGATCCTGATTGCGCATCAGCTTGCTGACCGCGGCGGCCATTTCTGGCGTGATGCCCGCGGCGACGCTCGTCAATGTCGCGCTGTCGGTCTCGTGCAGGAGCAGCCAGTTGCGAAATTCGCCCACGGTGAGCGAGGCGATCGGCTCGAAGGCCTGTGCGTCGTGCCGATCCAGAATCAGGCGCGTGACCTCGTCGTCTTCATACGGCACCAGCGCTTGGTTGAGGAAGACCGACAGCGGCACGTCCGCCAACGCCATCCGTGCGGCCATGCGTTCGCCCTCGCTGGCCGCGGCGAGGCCCGCCAGGTAGTCGCCGGAGCGCGCCGGACTGGCTTTGGCCAGGAGCGTCTTGAGATCGTTGAACACATGGCGCTGTGCGCCAATGGTGTGGGCAAAGTGCATGATGGGATACGCGGCAGAGTCCGATGACGGTGACGGCGATGCCTATCCTGCCACTTTAGTTGCCTTCCAAGCCATGGCGGCAATGTTCTAATACGCGTTTCTCAAACATCGATATCCCGCCCCGATGACCGCTTCCGCCACACCGTCCCGCACACATCAAGCGGGCTCTGCCATGGAAGTGCTGGCGGTTTTTCTCAAGCTGGGGCTCACGAGCTTCGGCGGCCCCGTCGCGCATATCGGTTACTTCCGCCGTGAGTTCGTGGAGCGCCGGCGCTGGCTCGACGACGCAACATTCACCGATCTGGTGGGGCTGTGCCAGTTTCTGCCGGGGCCTGCCAGCAGCCAAGTCGGGTTTTCCGTCGGCTTGCTCCGGGCCGGATGGCGCGGCGGTTTGGCGGCATGGTGCGGCTTTACGCTACCTTCCGTCCTGTTGCTGCTGGCTTTTGCAATGCTCGCGCCGAGCCTGGGCGGCCCGGTCGGCGCAGGCCTGATCCACGGTTTGAAGCTCGTTGCCGTTGCGGTGGTGGCGCAGGCCGTGTGGGACATGGCGCGCAAGCTCTGTCCCGACTGGCAGCGCGCAGGCATCGCGGTGATCAGCATTGCCGTGCTTGGTGCGTTGACGACCGTCTACGCGCAACTGGTCGTGATTGCGCTGGGCGCCGTGCTGGGGCTGTTGCTGTGCCGATCGGCCCGTCCGGTGCCGGCTGGCTTGAAGGCAGGGCAGGACGGCGCATTCCGCGTGTCTCACATGGCCAGCGTCGTCAGCCTGGTGCTGTTCTGCGCGCTCCTGTTTGGGCTTCCGTTGATGACGGATCTTCATTCGTGGATGCCCGCGAAGGTGTTCGACGCGTTCTATCGTTCGGGCGCGTTGGTTTTCGGGGGCGGTCATGTCGTACTTCCGCTGCTGGAGCAGCAGACAGTCGCAACGGGCTGGGTCGCGTCAAACGATTTCCTGGCCGGCTACGGCGCCGCGCAGGCCGTGCCCGGGCCGCTATTCACCTTCGCCGCGTTCCTGGGGTGGACGATCGGCCCGGGGCTCAATCACTGGGCTGGCGCCGCGCTTGCCACGGTGGGTATTTTTCTGCCGGGCCTGCTGTTGGTCATCGCGGCGTTGCCTTACTGGCAGGCGTTGCGCGCGCGTCCTTCCATGGCGGCGCTGCTTGCGGGTGTGAATGCCGCTGTGGTGGGATTGCTGGCGTTTGCCCTTTACACGCCGGTCTGGACGAGCGCCGTGCGGTCATGGAGCGATGTTGCCGTCGCAGTGATTGCGTTCCTGCTGCTGGCGCGATGGAAAACGCCACCGTTGATCGTGGTGGCGTTGTGTGCGGCGGCGGGTGTTGCCGCTGCCATGCTGGGTTGAGGCGCTGGCGGCGCAGGGGAGGGCGTCACTCCTCCATCAGCCGGACCCTGACCTTCTTGCCCTTCACCGTCCCGGCGTTGAGCTTGCGCAGCGCGTCGCGCGCGATGCCGCGCTCGACCGCGACGTAGGTCGAAAATTCCGTCACGTTGATCTTGCCGATCTGGTCGCCGCGAAAGCCAGCGTCGCCGGTCAAGGCGCCCAGCACATCGCCGGGGCGGATCTTCTCCTTGCGTCCGCCGAGAATCTGCAGCGTTTCCATGGGCGGCAGCAGCGGCGCATCGTTGCCGGTATCAAGCTCGTCGAGCTTGTGCCATTCGACCTCGCGGCCCATCGCCTCTTCGATATTGCCGACGCGGCCCATCTCGTCCATGCTGGCGAGGCTCAGCGCCCAGCCGTTCTCGTCGGCGCGGCCTGTGCGGCCAATCCGGTGCACGTGCACTTCGGGATCGGGCGTCACGTCAACGTTGATCACCGCTTCGAGTTGCGCGATATCGAGCCCGCGCGCGGCGACGTCGGTTGCAACCAGCACCGAGCAACTGCGGTTCGCAAACTGGATCAACACCTGATCCCGCTCGCGCTGTTCGAGTTCGCCGTGCAGCGCAAGCGCGTGAATGCCCTGCGCGCGCAACACGTCGAGCAGGTCGCGGCATTGCTGCTTCGTGTTGCAGAACGCGAGCGTGCTCACCGGTCGATAGTGCTTGAGCAGCAGCCCGACCGCATGCAGCCGCTGGCTGTCGGTCACCTCGTAGAAGCGCTGGCGAATCTTGCTGTCGTCGTGGCGCTCTTGGAGTTTTACTTCTTTCGGGTTGCGCAGGATCCGCTGGCTCAGTTTGGCAATGCCTTCCGGGTACGTCGCCGAGAACAGCAGCGTTTGCCGGTCGGCCGGGCATTGCCGCACGACCGTCGCGATGTCGTCAAAGAAGCCCATGTCGAGCATGCGGTCGGCTTCGTCCAGCACGAGCGTCTTCAGTGCACCAAGCGCGAGATTGCCGCGCTCCAGATGGTCCATGATGCGGCCCGGCGTGCCGACGATGACGTGCGCGCCGTGCTCCAGGCTTGCCGCCTGCGGGCGCATCGGTGTGCCGCCGCACAGCGTCAGCACCTTCACGTTTTCTTCGGCGCGCGCCAAGCGGCGGATCTCCTGCGCAACCTGGTCGGCCAGCTCGCGCGTAGGGCAGAGCACCATCGACTGCACGTCGAAGCTCCGCGCGTCGAGCCGTGCGAGGAGGGCCAGCGCAAACGCTGCGGTTTTGCCGCTGCCGGTTTTTGCCTGTGCGATCAGGTCGTGGCCCGCAAGAGCGATCGGCAGGCTTGCGGCCTGGATCGGCGTCATGTCGGTGTAGCCAAGCTGCGCAAGGTTGGCGAGCACGGCAGGGGCGAGCGGCAGGGTGCTGAAAGGCGCGGCGGTCGGTTCGATGGTCATGTCGTTGCGTTGGATCACTTGAGCGGCTTGCCTTCGATTTGCTTGTAGATGACCCGGCCGTCTTTGGTTTCGACGCGTTTGAGATAGTTGCGTGCGCCGCATAGCGCACAGCGGAAGAGCGGCCCTTGGCCCTCGTCTTTGATGACGACGTCGGAAAGCTGCCACTGCGTGCCGCAGCTCTGGTTGATGCAAGTGAACACGGTTTTCTCTAAATGGAGGTGTCGTTGTGCCTCGGTGGCGAGGCAGGTGGATCGGGCCGCAAGTGCGCCGATGTCGATCTGAATGCAGGAAGTGAATGAGACGCTGGCGCCGGTTGTACCACGGAAACGCCCCGCCTTGGGGCAAGTAGCGGCTCCGTCTCATCTGAACGGGATGTGGCAGGTCGATTTCTACTGCGCTGGCTTGCGGACGCCGCCCTGCGGGGCGGAAGCTGCGGCATAGAAGTTGTCGAGGCCTTCGATCTCGGCAGCGGTCAGGCGGTGTGCAAAAGCGCGCATGACGCCGTCGTCGTCGTTGGCGCGCGTGCCGGAGCGAAACGCATTGAGCTGCGCAGCGACCATGCCTTTGGGCTGCCCCGTCAGCGGTGGCAGGACCGGGCCGCCGCCACGCCCCGAAGCGCCGTGGCAGTCTGCGCAGGCGGGCAGGGCTCGCCCGTTGTCGCCCGACCAATGCAGCCTCGCAGCGGCGCCATCCGTGGATAGCGCTGCGGTGCCCGGCCGCGCTTGCGCCGCGTAGTACCGCGCGACTGCTGTGATATCGCTATCCGACAACTCGCGCGCGACCGGTCGCATGACGGACGATTGCCGCGCGCCGCTGCGGTAATCGAGCAGTTGCTTGACGATGTACTCGGCCGGCAATCCCTCCAGCGCAGGAAACGGTTGCGGCGCCACCGACTTCGCCCCATGGCAGGTCGCGCATGCAGGCGGCACGGCGCCACTGCCCTGCGTGACAAGGATCCGCGCGCGCGCGGTGTCCTCTTGCGGCGCCTTTGCCAGCAGGGCGGACCATGCCGTCGGCTTGGGAATGAAATCGGTGGCGCGCCTGACCGCCGTGCCGGTTTCCGCCACGTTCCCTAGCGGCTTCGCATGGTTTTGCGCCTGGCTTGCCCCACGAAATGACGAGATGCCCCGATCCGACAACATGTCATAGAAGACCGCGCAGATCGGCAGCGCAATGCCGAGCAACGGCAGCAGCCATAAAACGACCGGCAGGCGGCGAGAGGGCGGGCGGTCTTCGGTCATACCAGTCCCTTCCCGGGGGATTTCAGATAGCGCGCGTTGATGGCGTCGGCAATCCAATACGCGGTGGCACCGACGGTACCGGTGGGGTTGTAGTTGGAGTTTTGCGGGAAGAGGCTGGCCCCGGTGACAAACACGTTGGGCACATCCCAGCATTGCCCGAAGCGGTTGACGACACTGGTGGCCGGATCGTCGCCGATCGCGGCGCCGCCCGTAAGGTGTGTCGACTGATAGCTCGTCGCCGTGTATGGCCGCTTGCGGGGGCCAGGCTCGGTTGCCACCACACCCTGCATGGCCTTGCCGATTGCGTTCCCACGGTCGGTGAGGAAGGCCGACATGCGGATGTCGTTGTCGGGAAAGTCATACGTGATGCGCAGCAGCGGCAGGCCGTAGACGTCGCGGTACGTCGGGTCCAGGTCGAGATAGCCGCCGCGCGTCGGCATGGCCGAGCCGGTGATCGTGATCGACGCGGAATGGTTGTAATAGCGCTTCACGGCGCGCTTCCAGGCGCTGCCCCACTGCGGTGTGCCGTGCGGGGTCGGGTGGTATCCGATGGGCGCACCGCTCACCACCTGGATCTGGATATAGCCGCCGCCCACGAAGCCATGCGGGCCGTGGTCGAAGTTGTCGGCGCTGAAATCGTCGATCGTCACCGCCGCAGCACCGGCGCCCATGAAGGGGTTGAGCCACGTCTTCTCGTCGAAGAACAGGTTCACGCCGGACGTTGTCTGGTGCGTGTAATTGCGGCCCACCACGCCTTGGCCCGTGGCAGCGTCGTAAGGCTTGCCGATGCCGGACAGGAGCAGCAGCCGCACGTTCTGAACGCTGAACGCACATAGCACCACCATCTCTGCGGGCTGGAAGAACTGCTGGCCCGTGGCGTCGGCATAGGTCACGCCCCGGGCATGCTTGCGCGCTTCGTCCAGCTCGACCTTCAGCACGTGGGCGTTCGTGCGCAACTCGAACGTGTTGAGCTTGAGCGCCGCCGGCAGTACACAGATTTGCGGGGACGCCTTCGCAAAATGCTCACAGCCGAAGTTGGAGCAGAAACCGCAATACACGCATGCATTCATCGGCAGCCCCTCGGTGTTCACGTACGGACGCGTGCACAGCGCAGAGGGCTGGATGTAGGGGTGGTATCCCATTGATGCTGCAGCCGTGCCGAATAATGCCGATGCAAACGGCACCTTCATCGGCGGATTCGGATACGGACGCGAGCGCCACGGCTCGAATGGGTTGCCTCCCGGTTGCAACTGCCCCTTCAGGTTGCCGGCAAAACCCGACGCGCCGATGAGGTAGTCGAATCGGTCGTAATACGGTTCCAGCTCGTCGTAGGTGAGGGGCCAGTCCTGGGCGGTGAGGTTGGCGTCGAAGATGCGGTCGCCATAGCGCTGGCGATAGTGGCTGCGCAGCTTGAGGTCGGTCGGGTCGAACCGGTAATAGGCGCCCGACCAATGGTTGCCGGCACCGCCCAGATGCGTGGCCGGATAGGCGAACTGCCAGCGGCGCATCGGCAAGGCCACCTGGTCGCTGCGGTTGCGGAAGGTGAAGGTCTCGGTCGATGTGTCCTGGTGCAGCGCATGCCGGCGCGTGTATTTCAGTTCGTCGTGGATTGCCGGCGCCTGAAAATCGGGCGACGGCCAGCGGGGCTGCCCACGCTCCATCACCACCACACGCGAGCCATGTGCCGCCAACTCCTTGCCGATGATGGCGCCGGTCCAGCCGCCGCCAATGATTACGGCATCCACGGGAGGCAATGTCTTCATTCGCCGCCTCCGTTATCGGCGCCCGTGCGGCTGCGGCATACCTCGTTACTTGCAAGCGCGACGAAGGCAATCGGTTGTGCTTCCGAGCGCGGCGGCGCTGTCGCCATGTCGTGCGCGTGGGCCGTGGCAATCGAAACAGGCGCACGCGTGTAGGGCTGGTTGTGTCGCTCGATGTCATTGGCAAAACTGGCCATTGCGCCCGGAAAACCGACCAGCTTCCAGCCCACCATGTCGCGGTTGCCGCCGTAGATGGGGTCGGAAAAATAGCCCTCGACAGCGCCATCCAACAGCGTCTGGAAGAACACCGCGCTCGGCACACCGTCCATCTGCAGTTTCCCGGCCTCAGCCTCGCCAAGCACCGCGTCCTGCGTTGCTGCATCGAGCTGGGCGAATCGCTTTCCGCCATAACGGCTTGCACAGACGCGGTCCAATGCCGCCAGACCGAGGCGGTAGCATTCCGCCGGCGTGAGCGCCAGCTGATAGCCCTGTTCCGGTGTGCCTTGCTGGAAGGGGCCATGGCGATAAAAGTTCGCGCCGCTGCCGAAACTGCCCGCCAGTTGTCGATCCAGGAACACCGTGACGCCAGCCTCTTTCGCACCGGGCCCGAGTTCGTCTGCCGGAATCAGGCGCGCAACGATCGCATCGACCGCCGCTTTTTCGTATGCATTGAAGAAAAGACTCACAGGTTCAGTCGCCGCTGCGCCGGAGGTGGCGCTTGGCCCCGGCGTGGCAGTCATGCCCGGAAGGTGCTCGGATGTGCGTGCCGCTGGGCTTTGCGCGCCAGCGAATACGGTGGTCGAGGCGGGTAGCGTGATCCCCAGGGCCTTGAGCAAACGGCGCCGGGCCGGTTTAAATTCGTCGTGCATATCGGGCTCCGTCTTCGGGGATGTTGACGATGGCGGCTCAGCGCGAAACAAAACGCTGAAAGCCGACGGGGCAGCAAGAATCGTGACTGCGAATGGATACCGGTGGCATGTCGGCTGCTTCAAACACCGGCACGCACCGGAGGCCGAGCATGGACAACGTATGGAAAGTGCAGAAGAGGGCAGCGGCTGGCTTGCTCGTTTTGCTGGGATGGGGAAGCGGGCTTTCGTTCGCGCAGCCCGGGAAGATACACCCTGCGCGGCCAGCTTCCGCAGCGGCGATTCCACCTCAGGCGACAAAAAAATCCCTGCCCCGGCATCCCAATACAGTGTCGGCGTCCGCGCCCAAAGCATCCGCCCCCGAGGGCGCCGGCACCTCGGCCGGATCGCGTGGATCCGGCGGTAGCGACGGTTTGGCAGGAACGGGCGCGGCCGCGGGCTCGGGCGGATCCGCAGATATGCGAGGCGAGCCGACGCGTCGGTAGACGACGGGGTGGCCCGGGTCGGAGACCCCTACCGAATAGCGCGCGGTAGTGACCTGCTGCCCGGATTGCCACCCCCAGATGTCGTTTCTGTGACTCCACCTAGAGTCCGCCCTCTTGCCCCGGTTTGAGGTGCATCAAGTCCGGGCGGTAGCCCCTGGCATCTAATGGATTGCATATTTCGCAATCGTTTGACGCCCCGACCATGCGCACCGCCCCCGTGCCGTCTTCGTTGACTGCTGAGCAGATCGACCTACCGTTTCACGCTGCGCTTGCCCGCGCCTCCAATTCGCTGTCGCTTGCATCGATGCAACTGGCGCTGCTCGACTGGGCGCTGCATCTGGCCGTCTCTCCCGGCAAGCAGCTGGATCTGTACCGCTTGGCGCTGACGCAGGCCCAACAACTCGAGGGTTACATCCGGAACTGCATGGCTTCCGGGCCCCAGAACGCGTGTCTTTGCGTCCAGCCGCCGGCCCGCGACCGTCGTTTCTCTGCCGACGAGTGGCGCTTGTGGCCGTTCAACGTGCTGCATCAGGCCTTCCTCTTGACAGAACAATGGTGGGAGGCGGCGACGCGCGGCGTGTGGGGTGTCGCCAAACATCATGAGGACGTGGTCGCCTTTGCTGCGCGGCAATGGCTCGACATGATGTCGCCGGGCAACCAATTGGCGACCAACCCGATTGTCCTGCGCCGGACCTTTGAACAGCACGGCACCAATCTCGTGCGCGGCGCGCTCAATGCGCTTGACGATGTGGAGCGCTCCATGAGCGGCGCGCCCGCTGCCGGTACCGAACGCTTTATGGTGGGCCGCGACGTGGCCATCACGCCCGGCAAGGTGGTCCTGCGCAACCGCCTGATCGAGCTGATCCAGTACACGCCAGCCACGAGCAAGGTGCAGGCCGAGCCCATCCTGATCGTGCCGGCCTGGATCATGAAGTACTACATCCTCGATCTGTCGCCGCAGAACTCGCTGATCCGCTATCTGCTCGAGCAGGGCCATACCGTGTTCTGCATCTCCTGGAAGAACCCTGACGAGGCGGATCGCGACCTCGACATGGATGACTACCTGAAGCTCGGCGTCTTTGCCGCGCTCGATGCCGTCAATGCCATCGTGCCGGGCCAGCGCGTACATGCGACCGGCTACTGCCTTGGGGGCACGCTATTGGCGATTGCCGCAGCGGCCATGGCGCGCGATCGCGATGCGCGGCTGGCGTCCATGACGCTCTTTGCCGCCCAGACAGACTTTTGTGAGCCGGGCGAACTGGGCCTGTTCATCGACGAGGCCCAAGTCAGCCTGCTTGAAGCGCAGATGGAGCAGACCGGCTATCTGCGCGCCAGCCAGATGGCCGGAGCCTTCCAGATGCTTCGCTCGTATGACTTGTTGTGGTCGCGCTTGGTGGGCGAATACCTGCTGGGAGACCGCGCACCCATGAACGATCTGATGGCCTGGAACGCCGATGCCACGCGCATGCCCGCGCGCATGCACAGCCAGTACCTGCGGCACCTGTTTCTGAACGACGACCTGAGCGAGGGCCGCTACCCCGTCAACGGCAAGCCGGTGGCGCTCAACGATATCGATTTGCCCATCTTCGTGGTGGGCACGCTGACCGACCACGTGGCGCCCTGGCGCTCCGTCTACAAGCTGCATCACCTGACCGAGGCTGAGCTGACGTTCGTGTTGACCAGCGGCGGCCATAACGCCGGCATCGTGAGCCCGCCCGTCAACTCGCATCGGCGTTTCCAGATGCAGACACGCCATGCAGGCGAGACATCGGCGGCGCCGGATGATTGGCTGGCCTCGGCACCCGCCACAGACGGCTCTTGGTGGCCGGCGTGGCATGCATGGCTCGTTGAACATGCCTCGGGCTCCGCAGTGGTGAAGCCGCCGAAGATGGGCGTTCCAGGATTCCCGCCATTGGCCGATGCGCCCGGCACCTACGTGCTGGAGAAATAGATGCGTGTGGAGAAACAACGCCGGCAGCATGGCAGCTACGCAGGCACCCGCGCCGCCGCGATGGCCGCCGCCGCTGTGCTGGCCCTGTCGGCCTGCATCTCGATGGCGCCGCCTTACGAGGCGCCCGCGTTGCCTGTGGCCCAGCACTACGACACCGACGACGGCACGGACGGCCTGTCCGCCGCCGCCACCGGCTGGCAGGCGTACTTTACGGACACGCGCCTGCAGGCGTTGATTGCGCAAGCGCTGGAGAACAACCGTGACTTGCGCACTGCCGTGCTGCGCGTGGAAGAGGCGCGTGCCGCGTTTGGCATCCAGCGCTCGGAGTCTTTTCCGCACCTTGACGCGCAGGCCGGCGTTAGCCGCCTGAGCATTCCGGCGGACGTCAGCCCATTCGGCATGCCCATGCGTGTCACCCAGTACCAGGTGGGGGCCGGTGTCTCCAGCTGGGAGATCGATTTCTGGGGGCGCGTGCGCAACCTCAACGACGCCGCTCTGGAAAGCTACGTAGCCTCCGACGCGGCGCGCCGCGCGGTCGCGCTTGGGCTGATCGCACAGGTGGCCGACAGCTACCTGGTCCTGCGTGAACTGGACGAGCGCATCGCGCTGGCGCAGCAGACCGTGGACAGCCGCACCGAGACACTGCGCATCTTCTCGCGCCGGGTGGCGGTCGGGGCGACTTCACGATTGAACCAAACGCAGGTCGAGACCCTGCTGACCCAGGCGCAGGCGCTGCTGACGCAACTGCGGCAGGCGCGCGACGTTCAGGCGCACGGCCTGGCCGTGCTTGTCGGCAAGCCCATCGATTTGCCACCTGTTGCCGAGCCGCTTGACGAGCGCCACATGCTGGCCGAGCTGCGCGCCGGTCTGCCTTCCGATCTCCTGACGCAGCGCCCGGACATTGCAGCTGCGGAGCACCGGCTGCGGGCCGCGCACGCCAGCATCGGTGCGGCACGGGCGGCGTTCTTTCCGCGCGTGGCGCTGACGGGCGCTTACGGCACCGTCGGCCCGGAACTGGGCAATCTGTTTGCACCCGGCACACGCGCCTGGGTGTTTGCGCCCAGCATCAGCCTGCCGCTGTTTGAAGGCGGGAAGCTGCGCAGCAACCTCGACCTGGCAGAAGCCCGCAGAGACCTTGCCGTGGCCGCCTACGAAAAGACGGTGCAGGGCGCATTCCGCGACGTGTCCGACGCGCTGTCGGCACGCAGGTGGCTGGCCGAACAGCTCGACATTGCAAAGGCCGCATTGGCCGCACAGACCGAACGGGCGCGGCTGTCGCAACTGCGTTTCGACGCTGGAGCATCGACGTTCCTGGAGGTGCTCGACGCCCAGCGCGATCTGCTGGCCGCGCAGCAGCAACTGGTGCAAATGCGTCGCGCGCTTCTCTCGAGCCGCGTTGGCCTGTATGCGGCACTGGGCGGCGGCACGCAGGCCGTCGAATCCGCAACCGATCCGCAACCCCATCCTCTGAGCCTGACGCCGGCATCGCGCGTATCGGGCCGAACAACACCATGACGACGACTCCCCAACAACGATGGATTGCGCTGCTGGCGGCCGCCCTGGTGGTAGCCGGAGCGGCGTTCGCGTGGAAGACGCTTCGGCAAGAAGGTCCCGGCAAGGGCTTTGTGAGCGGCAACGGCCGCATCGAAGCCACCGAAATCGACGTGGCAACCAAGCTCCCCGGCCGCGTGCAGGACATCCTGGTGGACGAGGGCGACTTCGTGACGGCAGGGCAGCCGCTTGCGCACATGCAAGTGCAGACGCTGGAAGCGCAGCGCGACGAGGCTCTGGCGCGGCAGCAGCAATCGGTCTCTGCCGTGGCGAGCGCACAGGCGCAGGTGGCCGTGCGAGAAGCCGATCGGCAGGCGGCTCTCGCGCAGATTGCTTTGCGTGAGAGCGACCTCGATGCCGCGCAGCGCCGCCTGGCGCGCTCCGAGACGCTGTCGCACGAAGGGGCATCGTCGATGCAGGAGCTGGACGACGACCGCGCCCGCGTGCGCAGCGCCAAGGCCGCGCTGGTGGCGGCCCGCGCGCAAGCCGAGGCGGCGCAGGCAGCCGTATTGGCCGCGCGGACACAGGTGGCCGGCGCCGGCGCCACCGTCAAGGCGGCAGACGCCACCGTACTGCGCATCAAGGCCGATATCGATGACAGCGCCCTGACGGCGCCGCGCGACGCCCGCGTGCAATACCGCATCGCCCAGCCTGGCGAGGTCTTGGCCGGCGGCGGGCGGCTGCTCAATCTCGTCGATCTGTCCGACGTCTACATGACCTTCTTCGTGCCGGAGACCGACGCGGGCCGCATCGCCATGGGCAGCGAGGTGCGTATCGTGCTCGACGCAGCGCCGCAATACGTGATTCCGGCGCGCGTGTCCTTTGTGGCCAGCACCGCGCAATTCACGCCCAAGACCGTGGAAACGGCCAGCGAGCGCCAGAAGCTGATGTTCCGCGTCAAGGCGCAGATCGATCGCGATCTGCTGCGCAAGCACCTGAAGCTGGTGAAGACCGGCTTGCCCGGCGTGGCGTGGCTGAAGCTCGACGCGCAAGCCGAATGGCCGGCCGGCCTGGCGATCAAGGTTCCGCAGTGACCGCCTCTGCCGACTCATGCGCCTCGCCTGACGCGCGCCCGGCGGCGCCGGTGGCCAGCCTGGCCGGCGTGCGCCTGCGCTACCGCAAGACGCTCGCGCTGGATGGCGTCACGCTCGACCTGCCCGCGGGGTGCATGGTCGGGTTGATCGGCCCGGACGGCGTGGGCAAGTCCAGCCTGCTGTCTCTGGTGGCGGGCGCCCGGGCCCTGCAGGAAGGCTCCGTCCATGTGCTGGGCAGCGACATGAGCGACCGCCGAGCACGCGCAGCGGTCGGCCCACGCATCGCTTACATGCCGCAAGGGTTGGGGCGCAACTTGTATCCCACGCTTTCGATCGAAGAGAACCTGCAGTTTTTCGGGCGCCTGTTCGGCCACGATGCAGCGGAGCGCCGCCGCCGCATTGATGCACTCACGGCCAGCACCGGCCTGCGGGCGTTCCTCTCACGGCCTGCAGGCAAGCTCTCGGGCGGCATGAAACAGAAGCTGGCGTTGTGCTGCGCGCTGATCCACGACCCGGATCTGTTGATCCTCGATGAACCGACCACGGGCGTCGACCCGCTTTCGCGCAGGCAGTTCTGGGACCTGATTGCCAGTATTCGCGCCGCGCGACCCGGCATGAGCGTGATCGTGGCCACCGCATACATGGAAGAGGCCGAGCGCTTCGACTGGCTGGTCGCCATGGACGCCGGGCAGGTGCTCGCCACCGGCACGCCGGCTGAGCTGCGCAGCCGCGCCGGTGCCGATTCGCTTGAGGCCGCCTTCATCGCACTGCTGCCGCCAACGCGCCGGCAGGGCCATCAGGCCGTGGTGGTGCCACCCCTCGTGGCTGGCGCAGAAGACGATGTGGCCGTGCAGGCGAGCGGCCTGACCATGCGCTTCGGCGACTTCGTTGCCGTGGACCACGTCGACTTCCGCATCCGTCGTGGAGAAATCTTCGGCTTTCTCGGCTCCAACGGCTGCGGCAAATCGACCACCATGAAGATGCTCACCGGCCTGCTGCCCGCCACCGAAGGGCAGGCCTGGCTGTTCGGCCATCCGGTGGACCCGAAGGACATCGACACACGCCGGCGCGTGGGCTACATGTCGCAGGCGTTCTCGCTGTATGGCGAGTTAACCGTGCGCCAGAACCTTGTCCTGCATGCGCGGCTGTTCCAGGTGCCCGAGCAGGAAGTGCAGTCGCGCGTGGCTGAGATGCTGACCCGGTTCGGGCTGCAGGACGTGTCCGACAGCCTGCCTCAGAGCTTGCCGCTGGGCATGCGGCAGCGCCTGTCACTGGCCGTGGCGATGGTGCACAAGCCCGAGCTGCTGATTCTGGACGAGCCGACCTCCGGCGTGGACCCGGTCGCACGCGACATGTTCTGGCGCCTGATGATCGACCTCGCGCGGCGGGACCGCGTGACCATCTTCATCTCCACGCATTTCATGAACGAGGCCGAGCGATGCGACCGCATCTCGCTCATGCATGCGGGCCGCGTGCTGGTGAGCGACGCGCCCGCGGCGCTGGTGCATGCCCGGGGTACAGAGACGCTGGAGCAAGCGTTCATCGCTTATCTGCAGGAGGCGGCCGAAGCGTCTGCGGGAGCCGCCGAGTTTGCCGCGCCGCTGCCGGAGCGCGCGGCGCCAACCCCTGCGCCTACCGGCATGTCGGCCGCGCGCCGCTTCAGTCTGGCGCGTGCGATGAGCTATTCGCTGCGCGAGGCCCTGGAACTGCGCCGTGACCGCGTGCGCGCCACGCTGGCGCTGCTGGGCACGGCCATCCTCATGTTCATCATCGGATACGGCATCAGCCTCGATGTGGAGAACCTGACCTACGCCGTGCTCGACCGTGACCAGACCGTGCTTTCACACGACTACACGCTCAACCTGGCGGGCTCGCGTTATTTCATCGAAAAACCCCCGATTCGGGACTACGCTGAGTTGGACCGCCGGATGCGCAACGGCGAGCTGTCGCTGGCAATCGAAATTCCGCCGGGCTTTGCGCGCGATGTGGAGCGCGGCACGGTCGTGCAGATCGGGGCCTGGGTGGACGGCGCCATGCCCACCCGCGCGGAAACCGTGCGCGGTTACGTGCAGGGCATCCACCAGCTCTGGCTGGCAGATGCGGCCGTGCACCGGCTGGGGGTGCGCCTGGCGGCGCCCAGCAGTGTTGAAACGCGCTATCGCTACAACCCCGACGTGAAAAGCCTGCCTGCCATGGTGCCCGCCGTGATTCCAATGCTGCTGATGATGATTCCCGCCATGCTGGCGGCGTTGTCCGTGGTGCGAGAGAAGGAACTGGGCTCCATCATCAATTTCTACGTGACGCCGGTCACGCGGGCGGAATTCGTGCTCGGCAAGCAGGCGCCGTACATCGTGCTGGCCATGCTGAACTTCTTCTTGCTGGCGCTGCTGGCGGTGACGGTGTTCGGTGTGCCGATCAAGGGCAGCTTTGCAACGCTCGCGCTGGGGGCGCTGATCTTCGTGACGTGTTCCACGGGTTTCGGGCTGTTTGCGTCGACCTTCACGCAAAGCCAGATCGCGGCCATGTTCGTCACGATGATCGGCACGATCATTCCGTGCGTGCAGTTTGCAGGACTGCTCAATCCGGTGTCGTCGCTGGAAGGGGCGGGCGCTGTGATCGGGCGCGTGTATCCGGCCACGCATTTCCTGACGATCAGCCGCGGCGTGTTCAGCAAGGCGCTGGATGTGGGCGCGCTGGGCAGCGCCTTCTGGCCGCTCCTGGCGGCGGTGCCGTTCATCCTGGGCGCCACCTTGCTGATGCTGCGCAAGCAGGATCGGTAGGAGAGTCACGCCATGCTGCACCTTCCGACCGATCGCCGCACCGCCCGTCTGAGCAACATCTTCCGCCTCGGCATCAAGGAATTGCGAAGCCTGCTGCGCGACCCGATGATGATGGTGCTGATCGTCTACACCTTCACGCTGTCGATCTACGTGGCCGCCACCGCAATGCCGGAGAGCCTGCACAATGCCTCGATCGCCATCGTCGATGAAGACAGCTCGCCGCTGTCGGCGCGCATTGTCTCGAGCTTCTATCCACCGCATTTCCGCACCCCGGCACTGATCCCGCTCACGGACGTGGACCCAGGCATGGACAGCGGCCGCTACACGTTCGTGCTCGACATCCCGCCCAATTTCCAGCGCGACGTGCTGGCTGGCCGCGCACCGTCAATCCAGCTCAACATCGACGCCACGCGCATGAGCCAGGCCTTCACCGGCAACGGCTACATCCAGCAGATCGTCTCGGGCGAGGTGAACACGTTCCTGCAGCGCCACCGCGCCGCGCCTGCCACGCCGGTCGACCTGGTGCTGCGCACACGCTTCAACCCCAACCTGGAGCAGACGTGGTTCGGCTCGTTGATGGAGATCATCAACAACGTGACCATGCTGTCGATCATCCTGACGGGCGCGGCGCTGATCCGCGAACGCGAGCACGGCACGATCGAGCACCTGCTGGTGATGCCTGTCACGCCGTTCGAGATCATGGTGTCCAAGGTCTGGTCGATGGGGCTGGTGGTGGTGCTCGCCGCGCTGGTGGCGCTGGTGTTCGTGGTGCAGGGCGCCCTGCATGTCCCGATCGAAGGCTCGATCCTGCTCTTCATGCTGGTGGCCACGCTGCACTTGTTTGCCACAACCTCCATGGGAATCTTTCTTGCGACGGTGGCGCGGTCCATGCCGCAGTTCGGCATGCTGCTCGTTCTGGTGCTGCTGCCGCTGCAGTTGCTCTCCGGCGGCACCACCCCGCGCGAGAGCATGCCCGGCGTGGTCCGGGACATCATGCTCGCCGCACCGACCACGCATTTCGTATCGGCGTCGCAGGCCATTCTCTATCGGGGTGCGGGGCTGGATGTCGTGTGGCCGCAGTGTCTGGCCATCTGCGTCATCGGCGCCGTGCTGTTTCTCGCATCGTTGACGCGCTTTCGCCAAACCATCAGCCAGATGGCTTAAGGAGCCAACATGGATACACCCGCCAACGTTCCGCTCGCGCTCCAAAAGGCGCAGCTCGCATTCGCACTGCAGACGTTGGGTCTGCTCAAGGCAACGCGACAGCGCTGGTATGAACTCGGCGCCGACCTGCTTGCCGCAGACGTTGCCCGCACGGAGTCTGCGCTGGCCGACCTGCAAAGCGTCGAGGACTGGAACGCGTTTGCAGCACTGCTGCCCAACGCTTTCTGGCAAAGCAGCCAGCGCGCCATGGATGTACTTCAACGGGTGCTGCAAACGGCTATCTCGAACCAGTCGAGCTTCGTGGCGGATTACCAGCGCGTCATGCTGGAATGGCAGCAGGCTTCCGTTCGGGCCCTGAGCACAGCCGGCAATGCCATGCCGGTCCACACGGCGCTGCAGGGCATGCTGTCGACGTGGGGCGTGCCGGGCGATGCATGGGTCCGCTCCGCAAGCGAGCCGTCGAACCCGAATCTTCTGCGTGCCCCCGGCAAGGGCAACGGACAACTCCGCAAAGCTTCCTGACGAGCGCACATGGGCCCCGATCATCTGCCTGCATCTCCGGCGCTCCTGCCGGGCAGCGACCTCAGCGTGGTGCGCAATCGCACTTTTGACGAAATTGCCGTTGGCGACACCGCAGCCATCCTGCGCACGCTCACGGCAGAGGACATCCAGCTCTTTGCCGTGCTGTCGGGGGACGTCAACCCCCAGCACCTCGACCCGGAATTTGCCGCATCCACGCGCTTTCATGGCGTGATCGCCCACGGCATGCTGGGCGGAGCGCTCATCTCCGCCTTGCTCGGGACCCGTTTGCCGGGCCCGGGAACGATCTACCTTGGACAGACGCTGCAATTCCTGGCACCGGTGCGCATTGGCGACACGTTGACCATCCGCGTGACGGTGGTCAGCAAAGAGGACGAAAGAAAGCGCGTCAAGCTGGCATGCACGTGTACGAACGACAGCGGCACAGTGGCCATCGCGGGCGAGGCGGAGGTCATCGCGCCCACCGAGCGGATCGAGCGTCCGCGTACCACACTGCCGGACGTGCGCATCACCACCGGCAGTGACGGTATCCATCGGCTGCTCGACCATGTGCGGCCTCTTGGTGCGATCCACATGGCTGTCGTTCACCCGTGCGATGTGCTGAGCCTGTCTGCCGTGATGGACGCGCGCGCTGAAGGGCTGATCGTGCCTTGTCTCGTCGCGCCGCATGCCAAGCTGATGCGCGTAGCCGCCGAAGCCGGCCTCGACCTCCGCGGCATCGAGATTGAAGACGTGCCGCACAGCAGCGCCGCTGCCACCCGCGCAGTGGAGCTTGTCACGCAGGGCAGGGCAGAGGCGCTCATGAAGGGCAGCCTGCATACCGATGAACTGATGGCGGCGGTCGTGCGCGAAGAGGCAGGGCTGCGTACGAAGCGGCGGATCAGCCATTGTTTCCTCATGCAGTCGCCCGCGTATCCGCGCCCGTTTATCGTGACGGATGCCGCCATCAACATCACGCCGACCCTGGATCAGAAGGCGGACATCGTGCGCAACGCCATCGATCTGGCCCATGCGATTGGCGTGGAACGGCCTCGGGTGGCGATCCTTGCGGCGGTCGAAACCGTGAACCCGCGCATGCCCGCCACGCTCGACGCGGCGGCGCTGTGCAAGATGGCGGACCGTGGCCAGATTGACGGCGGCGTGCTGGACGGGCCACTGGCCTTCGATAACGCCGTATCTGCCGCGGCTGCGCGCATCAAGGGCATCGTCTCGGAAGTGGCAGGGCAGGCCGATGTGCTGGTGGTGCCGGATCTCGAAAGCGGCAACATGCTCGCCAAGCAGTTGGAATACCTGGGCGGGGCCGCCAGCGCGGGCATCGTGCTCGGCGCCCGCGTGCCCATTGTGCTGACCAGCCGTGCCGACTCGCGAGAATCGCGCATTGCGTCGTGCGCGCTTGCCACATTGCTGGCCCACCGCTACCGCAACTTACCGCCATGAACGATTGCATCGTCGTACTGAACTGCGGCTCGTCGAGCATCAAGTTTGCGTTGTTCGACGCCACCTTGGACCCGTTGCCGCGTACGCCCATGTGGAACGGCAAAGTGGAGGGGATCGGCACTGAACACCCCACTGCAACTGAGGCAGGCGCGCCGACACAGGCGGTAGAGCTTGACGCTGCGCAGCCGTATCACGCCGCGCTCGTGCACATTCGCCGGCGTGTCGAGCAAAGGCTGGACGGCCGCCGGCTGATGGCCGTGGCGCATCGGGTGGTACATGGCGGCGCCAAGTACTTTGCGCCGGTGCGCGTGGACGCGGAGGTGCTGTCCGATCTACGCAGCTACATTCCACTGGCGCCGCTGCATCAGCCATTTGCACTGGAAGCCATCGAGGCGCTTCTGTCGGACTTGCCTGACGTGCCGCAAGTCGCCTGCTTCGATACCGCGTTCCACAGCACGCTGCCGCAGGTCGAGACGATGCTGCCGTTGCCTTACAAGGCATGGGAGCGCGGCCTGCGGCGTTATGGCTTTCATGGGCTGTCGTACGAATACATGTCGATTGCCTTGCCCGAACGGCATGGCGATATCGCCCGCGGGCGAACCATCGTCGCGCACCTCGGCAGCGGTGCCAGCCTGTGTGCAATGCACGGGCTCAAGAGCGTGGCCACAACGATGGGGTTTTCCGCACTCGAAGGCCTGATGATGGGCACGCGATGTGGCTCGCTCGATCCGGGTGTGGTGCTCTACATGATGGAGACGGAGCATCTTTCCCCGGCACAGGTCGGGCACGTGCTGTATCACGAATCGGGTCTGCTTGGCGTGTCGGGGCTGTCTTCCGACCCGCGGGAACTCATTTCGCACGAAGCCGACAACCCGCGGGCCCAGGCAGCGCTGGCGCTCTACGTGCGCCGTATCGTCCGCGAGATCGGCGCCTTGGTGGCGGTGCTGGGCGGGCTGGATTTCCTGGTATTCACGGCAGGTATCGGCGAACACAACGCCGTACTGCGCGAACGCGTTGTCGGTGCACTGAGTTATCTGGGGGCCGAGCTGGATGACGCAGCCAACCAAGCGCATGCCGCAATCATTTCCAGTTCTGCGAGCCGCATCCGCGTCGCGGTAGAGCCGACGAATGAAGAGTGGATTGCGGCTCGGCATGCTGTCCGATGCAATTTGCGGTGACAAGTCTTCTTGTCGAAACAACCGGATGGGAGAGATGCTGTCGCGGCGCCTGCGGGCGTTGCATTTATTTTACATAATGCAAATTACACGACATCTTGATGTCAAAGCTACGTGCCGATGCGCCGTTGACATGCATCAATGGCGGCTCGTGCCGGCCATCTACATTGACATTGCGTGCATCTGCCGCCTTCCGCACAAAAAATCCCGTTGACCCTCCCTGCATGGGAGGGTTTATCGTTTTCTGAGCGGACGAAACGTGTGCTGCCCCGAAAGCAGGTGCATCTGGCAGCGGGCGAACGCATAGGAAGGAGCCAATCTCAATGGAAGAGCACCGCCACATCCACGCTGCCGAGCACGATCACACACGTTCGCATGACGGGCATGCCGGCCATCATCATGAAGGGCACGATGTGATGCACCGGCACGATCGAACTACAACATCGCCCATCGGGCAGATCGACGCAGACCGCGTTGCGCCCTCTTCCGCCGGCCCCCGAGCGGGGACCGTCTACACCTGCCCCATGCATCCTGAAATCCGGCAGGACCGCCCAGGCAATTGTCCGATCTGCGGTATGACGCTGGAACCGATGGTTCCGGAACTGGGTGACGAAGAGAACCCCGAGCTGGAAGACTTCCAACGCCGCTTCTGGTGGACGCTGCCGCTTACCGTTGCAGCTTTCATCCTGGCGATGTTCGGACACCGATATGGCTGGATGGACGCCCCGCAGCAAAGCTGGATCGAGCTGGCCCTCTCGACGCCCGTCGTGCTCTGGGCGGGCTATCCCTTTTTCAAGCGATGCGCTCAGTCGTTCATGCATCGTAGTCCAAACATGTGGACGCTCATTGGCCTGGGCGCCGGCGCGGCCTATCTCTACAGCGTGATCGCCACCATCGCGCCAGGCGCGTTTCCACAGACGTTCGCGGAGCATGGTCGCATCGGTGTCTACTTTGAGGCGGCGGCGGTCATTATTTCGCTCACGCTGGTGGGTCAACTTCTGGAGTTGAAGGCGCGCTCGCAGACGTCAGCGGCAATCAAGTCGCTGCTTGGGCTTGCCCCCAAAACGGCACGGCGTGTCAACGCAGACGGCACCGAGGCAGATGTGCCCTTGGCCGACGTACACGTGGGCGACCGCCTGCGCGTGCGCCCCGGTGAGAAAGTGCCCACCGACGGCATCGTGATCGAGGGCGCAAGCTCCGTCGACGAATCGATGATTACCGGCGAGCCCATTCCTGTGACGAAGCGGGTGGGCGACCACGTGATTGGCGCGACCATGAACACCGCAGGGAGCTTGATCATCGAATCGGAGAAAGTGGGCTCCGAGACTGTCCTCTCGCAGATCGTTCAGTTGGTCGCTCAAGCGCAGCGCTCCAAGGCACCCATGCAGCGCATGGCCGATAAGGTCGCGGGAGGCTTCGTTGTTGCTGTGGTTGCCATTGCGGTGCTCACCTTCTTTGCCTGGGGATTGTTTGGGCCGCAGCCAAGCTGGGTGTATGGGCTCATCAATGCGGTTGCCGTGTTGATCATCGCGTGCCCATGCGCGTTGGGCCTCGCCACCCCAATGTCGATCATGGTGGCAAGCGGCAAGGGCGCCACGAACGGCATCCTGTTTCGCGACGCGGCCGCCATCGAGAATCTGCGCAAGGTAGACACCCTCGTCGTCGACAAGACCGGAACGCTCACGCAAGGCAAGCCCGCGTTTGAGCGCAGCTTGGGCGCCAACGGTTTTGATGCGTCCGAAGTGCTCCGCCTGGCGGCCAGTCTCGACCAGGGCAGCGAGCATCCATTGGCGGCGGCCATTGTCGAGGCCGCGAAAGCGCGCGGATTGTCTTTGCAGAACGCCCAGGATTTCGAGTCCAGCAGCGGCATCGGCGTACGCGGTTCGGTCGGGGGAAAGAGGCTCGCGCTGGGCAACGCCGTGTTGATGGAGCAAGAGCGTGTTGACGCAACCGCATTGGCCCAGTCCGCGGACGAACTACGCACCCGCGGCGCAAGCGTCATGTACCTGGCCGCAGACGGCATGCTTGCCGGTTTGCTCGCCGTCTCCGATCCGGTCAAACCGACCACGGTCGAAGCGTTGGCGCAGTTCAAGGACAAGGGCATCCGCGTGGTGATGGCCACAGGCGACGGCACGGCAACGGCAAAGGCGGTCGCTCAATCATTGGGCATCACCGAATTTCACGGAGAAGTCAGGCCCGCCGATAAGTTGGCGCTCGTGACGAGGCTTCAAAGCGAAGGCAGAACAGTGGCGATGGCCGGAGACGGGATCAACGATGCACCTGCATTGGCGAAGGCCGATGTCGGTATTGCCATGGGCACGGGCACGGACGTCGCCATGAACAGCGCGCAGGTCACGCTTCTCAAAGGCGATCTGCGCGGCATCGCACGCGCACGGGCGCTGTCCGAGGCGACGATTGGCAACATGAAGCAAAACCTCGGTTTTGCGTTCGTCTACAACGCCTTGGGGGTACCGCTCGCGGCCGGTGTTCTGTACAGCACGACCGGTTTGCTGCTGTCTCCGATGATCGCGGCGCTCGCGATGAGCCTCAGTTCGGTTTCGGTGGTATCCAACGCGCTGCGCTTGCGCCGCGCAAGCATCTAGCCGCCAGCCACGCACCGGGCGTTCAGCAAATCAGCCAATGCGTCCTCCAGGCGCGAAAACCGAAACCGATAGCCTGCCTGCATGGCTCGTGCGGGCTCAACATGCTGGCTTCCCAGCAACAGGATGGACATTTCCCGTAGCGCCACGCGCAACGCCCATGCGGGAACAGGAAAGAGCATTGGGCGGTGAAGCGCCCGCGCCAGGGCCTGTGCAAATTCCCTATTGCACACGGCATGCGGCGCGCACGCATTGAACACCCCTCGGCAGTCTTCCGTGCGCAGTAGAAAGTCGATCAGTCCGACCTCGTCATCCAGATGGATCCACGGTGTCCATTGGCGGCCATTCCCGAGACGGCCACCGAGCCCCAAGCTGAACGGCAGCAGCAGCTTCGGCAACATTCCGCCACTGCGGGCAAGTACTGGCGCCGTCCGCAGCAGGACAACCCGCATGCCCAGTTGCTCGGCGCGCTCGGCCTCTTGCTCCCAGGCCACGCAAAGCCTGCTGCCAAAATCGCTCCCGCCCGGATCGCTACCCTCGTCGAGGCGCTCGTTCCCGCGGTTGCCATACCAGCCCGTTGCAGAAGCCGAGACGAGCACGCGGGGACGCAGCACGCTTTCGCCCAGCCAGTCCACGAGTTCGCGGGTCAGGTCGATGCGGCTGCGCCATAGAACCTGCCGCCTCCGCGCGGTCCACGGGCGGTCGGCGATCGGTGCGCCGGCCAGGTTGACCACTGCATCGAACGGCTCCGCGTCATCAAGCTCGCGCAGCGCGGCCACCCCTTGCGCACCAGAACACTGCGCCGGCACACGTAGCGGCGTACGACTCCAGACAACGAGCTCATGGCCGCCCGCCGCCCAATAACGGCAAAGCGCCCGGCCGATCAAGCCGGTGCCTCCGGTCAGCAATATACGCACGGTTGTTCAACGCTCATGTCAATTGAAATCGGGGCAGTGCAGCGCCGCTCGGGTCTACAGCGTCTCCAGCCGCGCACGCACGTCTGCGGCGCGCGCACGCAGCGCATCAAGTTCCTCTGCCGGCATTTTCGCGAGCTGCCTGTACACCATCGCCAGCCGGATGTTGCCGGTGAACATGGGCTCGTGGCGCGAGAAAAAATCCCAATACAAAGCGTTGTAGGGGCACGCCCGCTCACCGATTCGCTGCTTACCGTCATAGTGGCAACCCTTGCAGTAATCGCTCATGCGGGAGATGTAGGCCGCGCTGCTTACGTAGGGCTTGGTGGCAATGCGTCCGCCGTCGGCCCATTGGCTCATGCCGAGGGTGTTGGGTGCCTCCACCCACTCGAAGGCGTCGATGTAGACCCCGAGGTACCAGCGATGGACCTCTAGCGGCGCGATGCCCGCCAATAGCGCAAAGTTGCCGATCACCATGAGCCGCTGGATGTGGTGCGCATGGGCCGTTTCCAGCGACTGCCCGATAGCGTGCTGAAGGCAGCGCATTTGCGTTTTGCCATTCCAGAACCACGAAGGCAGAGGCGCGTGATGATGGAGCGCATTGGACGACGCATAGCTCGGCATGTGCGTCCAATAGATGCCGCGCACGTACTCGCGCCAGCCGAGAATCTGGCGGATGAACCCTTCCGCGGCAGCCACCGGTACCTTCCCTTGCCGATAAGCCGCTTCCACGCGAATGATCACCTCACGCGGACTGAGCATCTTCACGTTCAATGCGAACGACAGGAGCGAATGAAACAGCCTCTGATGGGCGCTGCTCATCGCGTCTTCAAAATCGCCAAAGTACGGCAACGCTTGGTGGACAAATGCCTCCAGGCAAGCCAGTGCCTCCGAGCGATTCAGGGGCCAGCGCAAGCGGTCTGCCTGCGGGTTGCCGAAACTCCTTACGCCACTGCGTTCGAGCGTGGCCCACAGATTCCGGTGGTCATGGAGTGGCCGCACATCGGCGGGCTCGGGCGGCGTACCCCGCCAGGGCTTGCGATTGTCGTGATCAAAGTTCCATTGCCCGCCTTCCGGATCGCCCTTGCCGTCCAGCAGGACACCATGGCGCCGGCGCATGTCCCGATAGAACCGCTCCATCAACCACTGTTTGCGGCCTGCGAACATGGCTGCCAAATCGCGCCGACCGGTCATGAAGTGCTCTGTGTCGGCCTCGTGCGTGGTCAGCTTCTGCGTTGCAGCCCACGCACGCAGTTGCACGTCAAGCCTCCACTCGTCTGCGGATTGCCATTCCACGCGCTCGGCGCCATACGCTTGCGCCAGCGCGGCGAGGTTTTCTGTCACCGAGTGGGTGTTGTCCGCGTCGTCGATGGAGAGATAGCGCACGCGGTGACCCTGCGCCAGAAGGTGGCGAGCAAAGTCGCGCATAGCCGCGAAGATGGCAAGTATCTTCTGCGCATGATGCAGCACGTAATCGGTTTCCTGACGCACCTCCATGAGCACGTAAACGACATGGGGATCAACGTCGTTAAACCATGAGTGCATCGGGTTGAGCTGGTCACCCAGCACCAGTCGAACAGTCTTGGCGGGATCCCTCACGGCGCTCCCCAAAGGCGAAGGTACCGACCTTCAGCGTTATATTGCGAAAGCTGCTTCCCGACATTGGACCGGCGCCCTCTCCGTACGGATTTGCCCCCTGCCCCGCGATGGATAGCCAGTTGCCCGGGTTGCTGTGGACGTCGGAGTCCACCCGTTGCGCTTTGAGCCAAGACGCAGGCGAGCGCCGGCGTGCCGCCACCCGCGATGGCCACGCCGGCTGCGCGATATTCCCGATTCATAGAACGACATTGGCCGGCGACATTGGCACTCGGCATCGCTGTAGAGTCAGTGCCGAGTATAGGGATGCAGGGCCATGTCCTGTGTCGCTCCGGCTGCCATTTCGAACACAAATATCAACGCATTCCCGACTCACGGGCCGAGCAAACGCGTCAAAGCAAAAGAAGTCCGCTACGCCCTGGCAATGAAATCGACAACGTCGGGAAGGACCGGTCCAAGAAATTGCAGGGGCGAAGCGAGCGCTGCTACCAGCGTCTTGTGATCCAGTTGCGGGTAGACCTTAAGTTCAACCGGATGCCGAAACTTCATCAAGCGTTCGGCCAGGGATAGCGTGTTGCGACCAACGTCGACGTATGCATCGCGTTCGCCGGTGAGCAAGAGTGCCGGGGGCTGCCACCGTTGATCCACGTGAAATACCGGCTGGCTGTCCTGAGTCTCGTGCGGATGATTGAACACCGGCAGTATGTCGGCCGTCTCGATGGGCAGGAAGTTGTACGGACCCGCCATTCCGATCCAGCCGGAAAGGGTCTCGGTACTGAGGCCCTGCGCCCCTAACCAGCGCGAATCGGTGGCCAGCATGGCAGCGTTGTAGGCGCCTGCGCTATGGCCCGCAACAAACAGGCGCGCATTTGCGTAGCCTTGCTGCGCGAGCCAGCGCCGCGCGAAGGCCGTAGCGGCGGCGCAGTCCTCCAGAAACCCCGGGTAACTGACCTCCGGGTACAGCCGATAGTCGGCCACCATCGCAATCGCGCCGGCCGCGGCCAGCGCTTCACCGACAAAGGCATAGTCCGTGCGCGAACCGTCACGCCAAGACCCGCCGTAGAAGAACACAACAGCCCGCGCCGCCCCCGCCATGGGACGGATCGGCCGGTAAACATCCAGCCTCTGTCGCGGCTTGTCGCCATACGCCAACCCCAGCATGGGAATACTGGCGTCAGCTTTGGATATCGCATTCAGAACATCGAGGCCCGAGCAGCCGGCCAGGCTGGATAGTGCCGCGGCCAGCCACGCTCGCCGTGTCAAGCGGGTTATCGCCATACGTGCTCCCAGGCAGTGGTGCCGCGGCGCGTAATGCCGCCGCCCAGGCGTGCGCCCGTATGGAGCTGCGGTAGATCGACATGACAGCAAATTGGAAGGATCACCATGGAAGTGCGCGTGGAGTCGTTGTGTCCCCTGGGGTATACGGTCCGCGCGCGCGGTTGGATGCGCGCGAGTGCATTTCTCAGATGAGTGGACCATCCTGCATCCGGTCTGGCGCGGGCAACGTATATGAAGCCAGCGTTGTGTGGCCTTTCAGGCGGGCTGCGCAGCGCGCGATCCATATCCGACCAAAGGAGATTGACCCATGAAGCGAGCATTATTGGTTCTGACGTTGACCGCCGCGACGCTCAGTGCATGCGGAGGCGGCGACGACGCGCCCATGTCGATGGCGTCGACGGCGGCGACCGCGCAGTTCCCGCAAAACGCTGATATGTGGGCGGGGCTTGGCGGAGACGCCGGCGCGCCAGCAGCCATCTCCAAAGTTGTCGACGACGCGGTGTCCGGTCTGCTTGCGGACCCCAAGGAAGCGCCTTACTTCGCCAACATTGGTCAGCCCGGACACGATACGGTGGGACGGCTGAAGGCTTGCCTGAACCTCCAGTTCAAGGCGCTGTTTGGCGGCCCCTTCAGCTATCCGGGGCAAGTCGCGGCGGACGGTACCACCGTCATGTGTGACGACATGGCAACGGCGCACGCCGATGTCGGCATCCCTGGCTGCGTATTCGACCAGTTCATCACCGATGCCGCCGCTGTCATGAAGACCGATGGCGTTCCGGACGGCTACATCGCACGTGTCGCTCCGGTGCTCACCGGTCTCAAGTCGACCATCGTGTCGTCCATGCCTAAGTACCTGGGCCCCAACACTGCCCAGAACTGCCAATGAGCCCGGGGCGCCGCCTGCAACGCTATGGCGTGCCGGGCGTTGCGGCGCTTGCGGTTGCAATGGGGCTCGTCGGGGCAATGCATTTGAAGGCGGCCCGCCCTGTACTGGCGATGCTTGGCGTCCCCTGCCCCGTCGACAAGACCACCGCCGAGCAGGTCAGCACGCTGCGCGCAAGCGGACTGGCACATCTGCGTGCTGAGCGGTTGGCGCCGGCTCGCCCGGTGCCGGGCGGGTTCGTGCTGGACGGCACGACAGTCGAGGAGGCCACCCGCTGGGCACACGAAAGCGGCATTGCATGCGATGACGTCAAGCACGGCTACAGCTACCTTCGCTGTCGCGGCGTCGAGGCCAATAAGCTTCGTCTTGCCGGCCCGCCCGTCAGCGAGTTGTGGCTCAGCTTCGGCCCAGACGACCGCCTCATCGGGATAGACGTCTACCGACGTGGCATGAGCGCCGGCGACACAACTGCCGCGTGGAACGGCGCGGCGTATGCGCTGCGCAATGTGCTCGGTATGCCAACGTCGACGGTGGGCGATGCATCACCGGAGGCGTTGAGCGGATCGCCACTGCAGACCGCCCGTCTGCAGTATCGATTCGCCGATTACCTTGCCGTCGTCACGGCCAGCAACCTTCCCTACGCCGGGTTGGCAGTCCGGGAACAGTACATGTCGTCACGCCTTTGATTCAGCGGATCGCGCAACGGTTTCGCGCCGTACCTTTGGCCAGGTGGCAGAAGGTTTTTCATCCCACGCGGAATGCAAAGCGACGAGTGCAGGCGCTCGTCGCTGTCGTGCATCGCGCCTGGGAGACGACCGATGCCATCTCGCCGTTGGGAATGTCACGACACCGATACAGCGGTGTGCGGCGCCGCCATCAACGCGGCGACTGGCGCTTCTGCCAGCAGATTCTCGGAGCTGGCGGCGGCCGCGCCCATCGTCGCAGCGCTGACGGCCTCAAGCGGGACGGCCAGGACGAATGTGGCGCCCATCCCTTCGCCAGCGCTCGTCGCTGTCAACGTGCCGCCGTGCAGCGTGGCGAGCTTGCGCGCAATGGCGAGCCCGAGACCCAACCCGCCGTGATCCTTGGGACGCGACGCGCCCAGCTGCGCAAACGGCTCAAAAATCGTTTCCAGCTTCTCCGGCGGGATGCCCTTGCCGCTGTCGGACATTGCCACCTTCACGAAGGGGCCGTCCAAGGTGACAACAACATCGATGTGCCCACCCGCAGGCGTGTAGCGCATTGCATTGCTGAGCACGTTCGAGATGATCTGGCGCAGACGTACCGCGTCACCCACCACGCCGCCCCCGGCTTCGAGCCGATAGCGCAGATCGATCTGCTTGCGTTGCGCAATCGGCATCCAACTTTGGACCTCCGCCGAGACAATGTTCTCGATGCGCAGCGGCTCGGTTTCAATGACCAGTTTGTCGGTTGCGGCTCGATTGACGTCCAACAGATCGTCGACGAGTCGTGCCTGTGCATCGATGTTTCGATGCAGCACCTCGACACACCGCATGACAGCCTCAGGGTCGGTCGCCTTGGCTGCCAGCACCTCGGTCCAGGCTTTGATTGCATTGAGCGGCGTGCGGAGTTCATGCGAAACCGTCGCGATCAACGAGTCCTTGAGCGAGCTTGCGGTTTGCGCTTCCTGACGGCGAAGCCGCTCGTGCTCCAGCAGCCGGTCCCGCTCCTTTTCCACCAGTTTCTGCTTGGTGATGTCGATCGTGATCCCGTCAAACTGGGCGGGGTCGCCGGATTCGGAATACCGCGTGCGGCCCATCGCCCGCACCCAACGCACGTCACCCGACGGCGACAGCGTGCGGTACTCGATGTCATAGAGCATGGCGCGGTACACGGCCGCTTCGACGGCCTCGCGCGTATGTTCGACATCGTCTGGATGCAACCGCGCATAGAAAACGCCGATATCGACCTCGGCATCGGGCGGAAGCCAGAAATGCTCTTTGCACTTGGCATTCCAGACGATCTTGTCCAGCGGCATCGGGCAGTAGAACGTGCCGATCTCGGCCGCTTCAACCGCCATGCGAAGCATGGCCTCGTCTTGAAACGCGTCGTCAGCGCGGCCACTGCCTCGGCGGTGCTCAGAAACGCGGTGGAACCGGATGATGGCGCGACCGGGCGACGCTTCTTCGCCCTCAGGCAGGATCTCCGCTTGGAAGCGGGCACCGCTGCGCCCATGGAGTTCAATCGTTTGCGCAGAAGCGCGCTGAATGACACCCAAAATGGCATCGAGAAGCGTATCCGCTTGCAGATCGAGCGCTTGCCCCTCTTGAAGCGGGAGCATGAGCGTGTCGCGCGCCGCCGTATTCGCGAAAACGATGAAGAGCCGCTCGTCTACGACGATATACGGTTCAGGAAGGACCTTTAATACGCCGTAGGGCAGTTGCATTAGAGCCGCCAGGTGGGGAAGCCGGCAGGTCGCCAGCCACGGCATTGTAGGGTGTTGCAGACGCGGCCGCACCTTTTACCGCGGGCGCAACGTCAGGATGGACTTCCCATGGGTGCAAACGTGGCGCCCAGGCGCCGGTAAAAAACGCATTGTCGCCGCGGTGCCGGGCCAGCTCGTCCAGACTCAACTCATCGCCCTGCTTTTGTTTGTGTGTCTTCGGATGCCGATGCGAGCGATTCCCGGTGCCGCCAGCGTAGACGCTTCGTTTGTAAAAAGTGCCGCCAATCCACTTTGGCGAACCCATAAACGAGCGCGAGAAACACGACCTGCGACACGACGAAGTACACGCCCATATACGCCCCGTCGATCTCCGTCTCCTCATCCAGATAACGGGCGCCGATCTGGGCAATGTGCGTCCAGGTCAGATAGCTGATCCAGCGGCCAATGAAGAACGGCACGCCGATCAGCCATAGCCGCATCCCGGTCAAACCGTACGCAATGAAGATGTAGTTGGACGGAAACGGGCTGAAGGCGTAGGCGAGCATCAGGCCGACCGTCATACCCTTGCGCTCTTCCAACCAGGCTCGCACCACGTCGACGTTCTGACGATCCGCCTCGCGCATCCAGCGGTTGCGTACAAGTGTGCAGGACAGCCTCGCAAGGACCAAGCGCCCAAGGGTTGCCGCGCAGGCAGCAACGCCCGCAAGAAGCTCCGGGTTCGCATCGGGCCGGGAGAAGCCAACCCATGACATCACCATCCACGTGGGCGGTGCGAAGGCCGGCATCACGTTCAGCAAGAAGATGGTCGCGAACAACGCGAGCAGGTTTGTCATGGCGTTCAGGCCTCTCCACCCAGCACATGGAACAGTTCGTCTTCTTGCGCGCAATGCAGCCGCAGGATGGCATCGAGCCCATACAGCAGGCGTTGCAGCTCTTGTGTCACAGCGGCATCGGGTCCGTCCGGGGAAACATCCGCCACGATACGGCCCAACAGGTTCGTCACGCGGAATATCTCGCGATGCATGGCGCTCATTGCCGCCATCGGGTCGTCTCCGCCGAGCAGGCGCGCGACGTCCGGGTACAGCTGGGTATCGTCTCGGCGCTCATGCGGCAGCAGGACATCTTCCAAGGATTGGTTGAGCGACAGCAGCGCGGCTTTCGCCGCAGCGCCCGCCATATGCGGCAGCGAGTCTGCGACGACGCGGATGCGGCCGAGAATGGGCTCCAGCTCGGCGTGTTCGGCCTTCAGACGTTCGACGTCTGCAGAGATCATTGAACGGATCGCCTCGTCTTGTGCGGGCAGTAGCGCCCGCAACGCGTTGGCGATTGCCAATACATCAATCACCTCCTGCAGCAGCGCACCCCCCAACGGCGGTAGATGGCCCAGCGCAGCGACAACCATGGCGGCCAGCGACAACGACATGCCGATCATCACGCTCTGCAACGCGATGCGGCGTGTGCGGTGCGCGATCCGGACCGCATCAACGAGCCGGTCCAGGCGGTCCACCAGCAAGACAATGTCCGCGGCCTCCGAAGAGGCGGCAGCGCCGCGTGCACCCATGGCCACGCCAATGTCCGCCGCGGCCAGCGCAGGCGCATCGTTGACGCCATCACCGACCATGATGACCGTGCCATTGGCGCGGGCATCCCGAATCGCCGCGAGCTTGGCCGCCGGCGACAGCGCCGCATAGACCTCCGTCACCCCCAGCATGGATCCGACCGATTCCGCAACGTCTGCCCGATCGCCGGTCAACATCGCCTGCCGTGCGATGCCCTCTCGGCGCAGGAGGCGCAGCGCTCGTGGCGCTTCAAGGCGAACGCGGTCGATCAACTGCAATGCGCCCACCAGTGCGCCATCCACACCGACAAAAACGGCTGACGCACCGCCATAGCTCACGCGCTTGACGAACGCTTCCACCCAGGCCGGCACGGCGGCCGAACCCAAGACATAAGGCAACGCGCCGATGGAAACGACATGCCCTTCAACGCGGCCGCAGACGCCGGCGCCTGGGCTCTCCTCAACGGCGCTTGGCAATCGCAGCGTGGCGCCCTGCTCCCGCGCGGCCTTGGCGACGGCTTCGGCCGTAACGTGGTTCGACGCCTGCGCGAGTGAGCCCGCAAGCCCAAGCACAACATCCGGCGCGTACTGCGGTGCGCATTCAATGTCGACCAATCGTGCATATCCGCTGGTGAGCGTGCCCGTTTTGTCGAAGAACAGCGTGTCGGCCAATGCCAGTCGCTCCAGCGCGCTACCGCCTTTGACGAGTACGCCCCGTTTGGCGCAGCGCGACAGCCCGGAAACGATGGCGACCGGCACGGCCAGGATCAACGGACACGGCGTGGCAACGACGAGCACGGCAAGACAACGCGCCGAATCGCCCGTGAGGATCCAGCTTGCCCCGGCCAGAAGAATGGCGACGCCGCCAAAGGCAAAGGCATATCGGTCAGCCAGCCTCACCGAAGGGCTGCGCTCTGACTGCGCCGCGCCGACGAGGCGGACAACGCCGGCAAACGTGCTTTTCTCGGCTGACGCACTCGCGATCATTTCGAAAGCGGCGCCCACATTGAGCACGCCGCTGCAAATGGCATCTGCGGGCAAACGATGACGGGTGAGCGATTCTCCGGTCAACGTGGATTCATCGAGATCGGCGGGCTCGGACAGCGTGCCGTCCACCGGCACGACTTCGCCGTGTCGCACCAGCAACCGGTCACCGGCTTGCACCGTCTCCAGACTGACCTGGCGCCACTGACCGTCGTCGAAGCGATTCGCCCGCTTGGGCGCGTGGCCGAGCAACGCGGTCATCTCGCGCTGCGCGCGCGCCTGGGCAAAGTCTTCCAACGTGCGGCCCGTCGCCAGCATCAACGCAATGACCGCCGACACCAGCACCTCGCCAGACAGCAGCGCAAAGCTGATCGACATCACCGCCAGAACATCCACGCCGGCCTGCCGTCGCATCAGCGACTGGACAATCGTGACGGCCAAGGCGAGCCAGTTCGGCACCACGCCGATCAGCCAGAGTTGCTGCGCCAGCGCATCGGCACCGACATACCGCGCCCATAACCCCGCTGCCAAGGTCAGCGCCGACCCGGCAAGCAACGCAACGTTGGCGAGCAAGCGCGTGGAGTGCATCGTGGAGTCCGTGGTCGGCGCAGTCTTCATGTGCTCATGTGCCCATGTTGACTACAGCATGCGGCGCAGCAGCCGATCCTTCAGGATGAACTCGTGCCAGAGCGCCGCAGCGGCATGCAGCCCGACTGCGATATAGACCAGCGTGGCGCCCGACTCATGAATTTCCTTGGACCAGTGCGCCAAGGTCTTGTCTTGCGTGAGCGCCAGCGGCAGATTCAGCCCGAACGGTTGAATCGGCTTGCCGCCCCAGGCCAGTGCCAACAGGCCCAGGACGGGCATCCCGACCATCAGGGCGTAGAGCGCGCCATGCGTGAGTCGCGCCGCAAGCTGCACTAGCGGTGTGCCCGGAACCGGTGGCGGGGCCTGCGTGGCCACCCGGGCCAACAGGCGCAACACCATCAAGGCGAGCACGGAGAGGCCCGCTGTCTGGTGAACAATAAATAGCGCTGCGCGCTCGGCACTGCCTTTCGGGAAGAAATCCATGATTTCGATGGCCACGACGGCGATCGACACCGCCAGGACCACCAGCCAATGGAGCGCGCGCATCGTGGGCGAATATTTCAGTTCTGTTTGCATAGCGTTATCCAGAATGTGTTGAGTGAGCGGTCAAGCGGTTGCAGGTCAATCGTCGAAATCCCACATCCGATGCAGATCGAGTTGAAGGCGGCTGTCGGCTTCCAGCAGGTCGACGCGGGCAAGCCGCTCGGCCAGTTGCGCCTCGGCCAGACTGCGGCGCGCGGCCAATAGCTCCGTCAGGCCCGACTCCCCTGCGCGATACGCACGGGTTGCCCTGTCGGAAGCGCTTTTCTGCAGCGTAGCCGCTTCCATTTGCGCTTGCGCGCTCGCCCGCTTGCCTTGCAAGTTGCCGTAGAGGACGTCGAATTCGGCACCCAGCCGCCGCTCCGCGCCCAGCCTGCGCCGTGCCGCCGTTTCCGCATCGGCAGCGGCCGCCACCGCCGCTGTGCGACGATGTGCCGACCCGATCGGCATGGCAACGCTCACGCCCATGATGCGTTCGGCACCGCCGCGCTCCACCGTAACGAACATTCCGACAGTCGGGTCCGGCCGACGCTCCAGATCGGCGCGCTTGGCCTTCTGCTGCGCCTGCGCCTCTTCTGCCATGGCGAGCCGGTATTCGTGGCTGTCCTGGATGTACTGGGTGCGCAGACGATCTGGTGGATCGTGTGGATCGCGCGGCAACGCTGGGAGCGCGGAATCGGCGCCCAACGCGGGATTGCCCAGTCCCGGAAACCGGGCTCGCAGCTCTGCCTGCGCCGTCCGTTCCGTCGCCTCGGCAGTCGCCAGCGCGGCCTGCATGCGCGCGCGGTCGGCTGCGGCCAGCTCGGCCTCCAGGCGGGACGCATCCCCCAGCTGTACCCTTCTCGCCGTCAACGTCGCCAGATCGGCGGCGGCCTTGGCATTTTCCTGCGCCGCCTGGCGTGCCTGGCCTGCGCGCACGGCTGCAAACCAGAGGGCCAGAATCTGACGCGATGCCTCATGGCGCGCGTCCTTGACGGCAAGCTGGCCGGCCTCGGTAGCCGCATCGGCAAGCTGCCCGTCGGCTTGCGCTTTGCCCCATAGCCGCAATGGCCGTTCCACGGCAATCTGCCCTTCGGCATGGCGCTCGGAAGGGTCGCGCACCTGTCGGCCTTGACCAATGGCACGCACCACCGTTTCAGCCGTGCCCATGCGGATGCCTTCAGCGCGGGCCAGTACGGCATCGCGGCGGGCCTCTGCCGCCAGCACGTCGGGCGACTGTGCGACGGCCTCGCGCACGGCGCTCTCGGCGGGTAGATAGCTCGGCGAACCTTGCTCTTGCGCTTGCGCTTGCGCCGCAGCAGTCCAAAGCAGCATCGCGCCCGCTCCCGCCAATGCGATGCGAAACAGTTCCAACTTCATTGTGAATCTCCCTGCCCGGCGGCCGCGCGCGGCCGAGGCAACCCAAAACGTTCAAACAGCAGGGGCAGAAGAAGCAGCGTCAGCGCGGTCGAAGAGATAAGCCCGCCGGATACGACGATCGCCAGCGGCCGCTGAATTTCTGACCCTGGCCCGCTGGCCAGCAGGAGCGGAATCATGCCCAGCGCGGTGATGCAGGCCGTCATCAGGACGGGCCGCAGGCGGTCTCGCACGCCGTCGCGCACAGCTTGCGCCATGCCAATACCGGATTCCAGCAGCGTGTTGAAGTGCGACACCAGCACCACGCCGTTGAGCACGGCGATCCCGAGCAACGCGATGAAGCCGACGGAGGCCGGCACCGAGAGGTACTCGCCCGATATGCGCAGCGCCGCAATGCCGCCCACGAGCGCGAACGGAATGTTGGCGACCACGAGCACGGCCTGCCGCACCGAGCGGAACGTCAGCATCAACAAGAGGAAGATCGCGCCCAGGGCCAGTGGAACCACCAGCGCAAGGCGCGCTGCGGCGCGTTGTTGGTTCTCGAACTGACCGCCCCACACCACGCGCAGCCCTTTCGGCAAGGTGCCAATGCCACCGACGGCTGCCTGGGCCTCCTGCACGAAACCGGCCAGGTCTCGACCGTCGACATTGGCCTGGATCACGGCAAACCGGGCGCCGTCTTCGTGGTTGATACGCACGGGGCCGTCCACGCGTTCGATACGCGCGAGGGAGGTGAGAGGCCATACCTTGCCGTCGGGTGCCGTCACCAGAAGGCTGGTGAGGTTTTCGGGGGCCTGCCGCAAGCCTGCTCCGCCACGCAAGATGAGCGGCGTGCGGACGATGCCTTCGGGCACCACGCCAATCCGGTCACCCTCGATCAGCGCGCGCAGTTGTGCCTGCAGGGCATCGCCGGAGAAGCCGGCCTGACCGACTGCAGCGCGATCCAGCGACACCTTCAGGTACTGCACGCCGCTGTTGCTGGGCGCAATCACCTCGGCTGCACCGGGGATGGTGCGGACCTTCGCAGCGATGGCCTGCGCGGCCGCATCGATGGCGGCCAGGTCGCTGCCAAACAGCTTGATGGCAACGTCGCCGCGCGTGCCGGTCAGCATCTCCGAGACACGCATCTCAATGGGCTGAGTGAAGCCGTAGATGACGCCGGGAAAGCGCTCCATCACACGCCGGATCGCTATCGCGATGTCTTCCTTGCTGCCGCGCCACTGGTCCTTTGGCTTGAGTACCAGGAACGTATCGGTTTCATTCAGGCCCATCGGGTCCAGGCCAAGATCATCCGAACCCGAACGCGCGACAATCGAGCGTATTTCCGGCACCTCCTTGAGCAGCGCCTGTTGCACACGTTGGTCCATGTCGAGCGACGCCGCGAGCGAAACAGACGGCGCCTTCTGCAACTGGACGATCAGATCGCCCTCATCCATCGTCGGCATGAACGTCTTGCCGACTGATATGTAGAGCACCACGGCCAGCGCGAGCGCCACGCCGGCCAGACTGAACACCGTGCGGCGATGCGTTGTCGTCCATGCCTGGATTCGCGCAAAGCCGGCCGCGACCTTGCGCATCAGCCAGGGCGGCTCGTCTGCATGCGCCAGCAAGAGCAACGAAGCGAGCGCCGGAACCACCGTAAACGCAATCACCACGGACGAGGCCAGCGCCAGCACGATGGTCAGCGCCACCGGTCCGAAGAGCTTGCCTTCCAGGCCCTGCAACGACAGCAGCGGCAGAAACACGATGGCAATGATCGACACGCCCGACAGCATCGGTACCGCTACCGTGGCCACTGCATGGCGGATGACCGCACCGCGCAACGCCGGATCTGTCTTGTGGTCTTGCGCACGCGCCATGGCCGTCTCGATGTTCTCGACCACGACGACGGCGGCGTCCACGAGCATGCCCAGCGCAATGGCCAGACCGCCGAGACTCATCAGGTTGGCCGTCAGGCCCACATAGCGCATCAGCAGGAACGTCGCCAGCATCGACAGCGGCAGCGTCGCCGCCACAACGAGCGCCGCCCGCACCCCGCCCAGGAACAGGTACAACGTGATGACAACCAGCACGCTGGCTTCAATCAACGCACGAACCACGGTATTGGCTGCGCGGGTGACGAGCTCGCCGCGGTTGTAGAAGACGTGGGTCGACATGCCCTTTGGCAGTTGCGGGCCGAGCGCATCGAGCCGCGCCTGCACCGCCTCCACGAGCTTGCGTGCGTCGCTGCCGCGCAGGCCCAGGACCAGTCCTTCAACCGCCTCGCCGTTGCCGTCTTTGCTGACGGCGCCGTTGCGGGTGGCCTCACCCATCCGCACGGTCGCAACATCGCCAACCGTGACCGCAGACGCGGAAGACAAGCCCTGAGCCGGCACCACGACAATCGCGCGCAGATCATCCAGCCCGCGCACGCCACCTTCTACGCGCACGACCCAATGCTCGTCTCCGCGGTCCAGCCGCCCTGCTCCGTCGTTGCGATTGTTGGCGTCCAGCGCCTGACGCAATTGTTCGAGCGTGACGCCGCGTGCGCGCAATCGGGCCGGATCAGGTGTCACCTCATAGCTGCGCACCTCGCCGCCGAGGGCGTTAACGTCAGCCACGCCCGGCACGGTGCGCAGCGCCGGCCGGATCACCCAGTCCAGCACACGGCGCCGTTCGGCCAGGGAATAGCCATCGCCCTCCACCGTGAACATGAACATCTCGCCGAGCGGCGTGGTGATGGGCGCCAGGCCGCCCACGGCCGTCGACGGCAGATCGCGCGCCAAGCCGGCCAGGCGTTCCGACACCTGCTGGCGTGCCCAGTAAACGTCCACCCCTTCTTCAAAATCGACCGTCACATCGCTGATGCCGTACTTGGACACCGAGCGCACGATCGTCTTGTGCGGCAGGCCGAGCAGTTCCTGCTCGATGGGCGTCGAAACGCGCTGCTCAACCTCCTCTGGTGTCATGCCCGGCACCTTCAGCACGACTTTGACCTGCGTCGGCGAGATATCGGGAAACGCGTCGATCGGCAGGTTCAGATACGCCCAGACGCCGGCCACTGCCAGCACGCCAGCCGCGATCAGCACCAGCACGCGCTGGCGCAACGAAAACTCAATCAGGCGGGGCAACATCACTGCTCTCCCGCCAGCAAGCCCTTGAGCGCACCGACACCTGCGACCGCTACGCGCGCACCGGCCGGAAGGTCGGCACGAACGACAGCGATGGCGTCGTCCGTACTGGCGACGGCGACCTCCTGGAAGCGGAAGCCTCTATCGGTCGCGACAAACACGCCCGGCACGCCCCGCACATAGGCCAGCGCGGCCACAGGCACCCGCAGCAGGCCGGGGGCGCTCGCGTTGGCCTGCCCCCTCAGCTTGAGCGTGACGTTGACACTCTCTCCGGCGCGCAGGTCTCCACGTCGCTCCAGCGATGCGCGCACCCGCACGCCTGCCGTGCCGTCACCGGAAGGCGCGACACCAATGACGGTGCCGCCCGCGCCGCGTTGCGCGACCTCCACGCGATCGCCTGTGGCCGGCACCGGTATATCGCGTCCGACGAGCAGGTCCAGCTCCAGGGCAGCCGGGTCGACGATCCTGAAAAGCGGTGCCGCCGCTTCCACTCGCGCGCCCGGAACGGCGTTCACTTCCGACACGACACCGCCACGGCTGGCAACCAATTGCGCCTCACCGCCCGTGCCGGTGAATGCGATGCCTGCGGAAGCCAGCTCCGCCCTGCGCGCCTTGACCATGGCGCTGGCTTCAGCGGCCCGCGCCTGCGTTGCCTGCCAGCGGCTTGCAGCGATGATGCCGTCGTCGTAAAGGGCCTTGTCGCGCGAGAGCGACTGCTGTGCGAGCCGCGCCTGCGAATTGGCTTCCGTAAGTGCGCGGCTCGTTTCGAAGAGTTGCGGGCTCAGAAAACCCGCCAGCGGCTGGCCCGTGCGGACGGTTTGCCCGACCGACACCAACACCCGCGGCACCATGCCCGCGTACGGCGCTGCCACCACATATTGCGCATCCGGCTTGAAGACGACGCGCGCGTGCGTGCCCACCTCCAGCACGGAAGCACTGTCGACCGGGCTGAAGCGCACGCCAAGCGAGCGCGCCTGCTCCGCAGACAGCGGCACCGCCTGGGCACCTGCTTGGGCAACGGCCTGCCCGAGCGGGCACACGATCAGCGCAACACACGCACTGGCGGTGAAGATTCGTTTGAAAGACATGCCTGACTCCAATCCTCGGAGGCGCGCTGCGGGCGCCGCCCCTGATTGCCGCGCGTACGCGGAGCAACCTGAAAATCAACCGTCGCTCAGCGCTTGCATGCGACGCGAACGACAAACGCTTGCGGTGGATGGCCAGTGGAGAGCGGTGTGGCTACCGCCGTGTAGCGTTGGGCGTGCGCAATGCGGCAAAAGACAGCGCTTCTGACACATTCATCATCGCCAACCCAGACACGAAGGGCTTGTTGCAAGTCAACAAGTTGCGGAGCCACGCGCACGCCGGCCGTCAACCGGGTACGGATCAGGACTGCAGCGGAGGTGCTTGAGACGGAGGTGGCCGGTTGATGCGATCCCGCCAGCGCGCTCGAACGGGCGTTGGCCGATAGGCGGGACGCAATGCAGCGGCGCGAGCAAGCGCTGCAAGGAGGAGGAACGTCAGCGCAGAAACGCCAGCGGCCGCCGCTGCCCAAAGAAACGCGGCAAGGTCCGCCGGGCCCATGGCGGGCTCGACATCAACCTCGAAGGGTTCCGGACTCGTCAATGCCAGGCCATGGAGATCCGTCGTGGCCGACGTTTCAGCGGAAGGCCGATGGGTAAACGAGATGGGTGCGAAATGAGAATCAACCGCAGCAGGAAGTGCGGTGTGCACGTGCAGGCCAGATTGTTTCGGTGTTCCGAGATGGCCGTGCAGAAGCGGGCTGAGCAGCTGCATCAACACGATGGTCAACAGCAGCATTGCCCGAAGCGAGAGGCTTGCAGTCGCACGTGGCATGCGCGGATTGTAACGCAATGTGCCTTTCATTTGACGATGCCGCACCACCAACGATGTGCAATCAACGTCAAACGATTCCCATCGGGGATAAATCCACCACAGCATGCGTCATCGCGTAGGCCGACGAATACTCCAGCTCGCCCGAAGCCTGCGCGTGGATGGTGAACAGCGGCTGCCCAACACTCACCTGATCCCGCAATCGCACATGGATTTCCACCCCTGCGACTTGACGCATCGGCGCGCCCGCAAGCTTTGCGATGCGGGCAAGGTGGCGGTTGTCGATGTTCGTGACGACGCCATTTCGATCGGCAACCACGTCGCGGCGGAAGACGGCTTCGCCGGGGATGCGCAAGCCGCCCTGCGCCTCGCAGATCGCTTCGAACTTCCGCCACGCAGCACCGCTGTCCAGCAAGCCGCTTGCCATGTCGAGCCCCGTTCCGGCAACAGCAGCGCCGCAGAACTCCAGCAACGCGCCGGCCAGCAATAGGGACCGCTCCCGCAAGTCGAACGGCGCCGTAGGAGAACGCTGCAGCACGGCCAGAACGTCTCTCGCTTCCAGCGCGGGGCCGATCCCGCGGCCAACGGGTTGTGCACCATCCGTGCGCACCATCAACACCTGCACATCAAACGCCTGGGCCACGCGCTTGAGCAGCAGTTCCAGGCGCTCGAGGTCTTCGACACTGCGGACTTTCGCCGTTGGGCCCACGGGCACGTCGATCAACACATGGGTCGACCCGGCCGCGATCTTCTTGGAGAGAATGGACGCCACCAACTGGGCATCGCTGTCGACATCGAGCGCCCTTTCCACGCGAATCAGCACGTCGTCCGCCGGGCTGAGGCTCAGCGCCCCGCCCCACGCAAGCGATGCCCCGACCTGCCCCACCACGCATCGCAGTTCCGCAGCGGTCAGGTTGACGCGCGTGAGCGTTTCCATCATGTCTGCGGTGCCTGCCGGCGAGGTGATGGCGCGTGACGACGTTTTGGGCAGCAGCAGCCCCGCCGCCGCACAGATGGCTACCACGATGGGGCTCGTGCGGTTGCCAGGCAACCCGCCCACGCAGTGCTTGTCTGCCACGACGGCGCGATCCCACTGCAGGCGCTCGCCCGAGTCGACCATCGCCTGTGTGAGATCGATGGTTTCCTTGATGGTCATGCGGCCCGATGCGCAGGCACTCAGGAAGGCTGCGATATGGACATCGGCATAGCGCTCGTTCGAAATGTCCGCAATGATCTCGTGCAGCTGCCTGGCGTCCAGATGCCCACCGTAGATCTTGGCCCGCAAGGCACGCAAAGACTCGAGCGACGGCGCATGCCTGACGCAGACCTCGTCACCCGGGCGTGCCATCAACGCATCGACCGCGGCGGCCGAGAGGCTCACCTCATGCTTCTCTAGCAGCTCCGACCCGACCAGGTTCAGCGTGGCGATCGTCGATCGCTGCCCGATCTGGACTTCCACACGGGCCTGCGCGGTAAAGCCTTCCGACCGGCAGATCGCGCTGTCCGGATGCATGTAGATGACGTGCTCCTGCCACGTGTCAATGCCAAGCGCCTTGAAGCTGAGGCATCCCTGTGGCACTACGGCGGCGTCAACCGCGGGCATGGAGCGAGTGCTCATGACAGCCACGTCAGCCGGCGAAGCGGAAGTGCCCGCTGTGCAGCGTAATCTCCTTGGAGCCGGTTTGCTCGAACAGCATGCGTGCGACATTTTCGATATCGCCGCGATGCACATTGAACGCGGCGAGCAGATCATCCGAGCGGCAGGAGCGCGCACCGAAATGGTCTTCGAGTGCCTCTGCAGTGATCGCGTAGCTTGCGGAGCTGCCATCGACAGACGCGCGGCATTGCAGACGCGGCCCCGCTGCGCAGTAGGCCGGCTCGTCAGGCAGGAACCGGATTTCTTTCATGATGGCCTCCAGATACGAAGCCCTGATCAAACAAGCACCCGCTTGTTCGACGGCAGGGGTAAATCGAACATGCTCGAAACGGCGTCGACCAGCGGCGCTGTCAATGCAATCTCGTTCGAGGGGTGGGGGATGGTGTCGCACGTGACCACCTCTGCGCTGGCCGCACAAAGCTGGCTGTACGCGTCGGCGGCGAACACGGCATGCACGCCAACGCAAACCGGCCGCGACTTGCCGGCGCGCTGCAGCAGATTCGCAGCCGCGAGCATCGTGCGCCCGGTGGAGATGATGTCGTCGACAAGCACCGGCACACACCGCGGTGGAATATCCGGCAACGCTGCAATTTCCACGTGCCACGCACTGTGTCGCGTCTTGGTCAGCGCCGCCCATGGGGCGTTGCAAAGACCGGCTACCTGCTCCACCCACTGCCGGCTTTCGTCGTCGGGCCCGATCAGGAACGGCGCTTGCACATGCGCTTGGATCCATGCGGCAATGGCAGGCGCGGCTTCCACGGCGACCGTCGGCATGCGATAGACATCCGACAGATGCGCGATGCGATGCAGATGCGGATCCACCGTGACGAGCCAGTCGAACACGGGGTCGAGCAAGCCGGCAAAGTGTTCCGCAGCGCGAATCTCGCCCGCATTGAAGATGACGTCCTGCCGCATGTACGGCAGATACGGCGCAATCAGGCCGACGCGGCGCGCCCCACCCTGGCGTGCCGCAATCGCCAGCCAGAGCAACGGCAACAGCTTCTCGTCGGGATGATCGAGTGTGCAGACAATGGCCACTTCCGCCCCGTGCACAGGCGTGTAAAGCCGCACATAGGACTCACCGTCCGGAAAGTGGCTCACGGCGGCGTGGCCCAATTCCGCGCTCAGCGGGATGGCAAGCCGCATGGCGGCGGTGTCGCAGCCCGGCATGGCGATCAGCAGGCGCTGCGGGTCCAGACCAACGGCCGGGGCGGTCATGCGCCCTCCAGATCGTAGGACTGGCGATACTCAGGCATGCGAACCGGCCACAGCAGTTCGTGCTCGATGCGCTGGCGCAAGGCGTCACTGGCGGCCGGCTCGCCATGCACGATGAAGGTCTGCCGTGGCGGTCGCGTAAAGCCGCGCAGCCAGGCCATCAGTTCATTGGCATCCGCATGGGCGGACAGATTCTGGATCTGCTCCACCGAGGCCCGGATGGCAACCTCGCGTCCGTGCACGCGCAACGCCCGTTGGCCGGCCAACAGCGCCGCGCCCCGCGTGCCGGCCGCCTGGAAGCCAGACATCAGGATGGCGTTGCGCTTACCTCCGCCAAAGCTCTTCAGGTGATGCAGCACCCGTCCGCCCGTAGCCATGCCGCTTGCGGCAAGAATGATCTTGGGCGCGCGATCGCTACCCAGATGCCTGGACTGTTCAGGGCTCTGCACCGGAACGGCCAATGCGCAGGCCGCCTGACAGTCGGAGGCGCCGATATGCAGATCGTCGACATGGCGCGCAAATACCTCGGTCGCCAGTTCGGCCATCGGGCTGTCGAGGTAGATCGGCACATGCGGAATCCGACGTTCGCGAATCAGCACGTAGAGGCAATACAGAAGCTCTTGCGTGCGCCCGACCGCAAAGGCGGGAATCAGCAGCGTGCCGCCCTGCCCAATGGTTCGCTGCACGACCTGTTGCAGCGCATCGAGCGGGTCGCCTTCCGGATGCACGCGGTCGCCATAGGTGGATTCGACCAGCAGGGTATCGGCCTCGGCAATGGGCTCGGGTGGGCGCATGACGGGGTCGATCTGCCGCCCCAGGTCGCCGGAAAAGACGACGCGCCGGCCCTCCGCGAACAATGTCGCCGTGGCCGCACCGATGATGTGCCCTGCTCGGTGGAACTCCGCCTCCACGCCCTCCGCAACGGGAAAACGCTCGCCATAGTCAACGGGATGCAGCCGGCGTAACGCCCTGGCGGCATCCTTTTCGTCGTAGAGGGGCAAGGCCGGATGATGACGGGAGAACCCTTCGGCATTCGCGTACTGTGCATCCTCCTGCGCAAGGCGGGCACTGTCAGGCAGCAGGATGTTGCACAGTTCGGCGGTGCCCTTCGTGCAATAAACCGGGCCATGAAAGCCATTGCGCACGAGCAGCGGCAGGTAGCCGCTGTGGTCGATATGGGCATGCGTGAGCACGACCGCATCGATGTGGTGCGGGTTGACGGCGAGCTTGTCCCAGTTGCGCAGACGCAGTGACTTGTAGCCCTGGAACAGGCCACAGTCGACCATGACCCGGCGCCCGCCGGTCTCAAGCACGTACTTGGAGCCCGTCACCGTGTCGGTCGCGCCGAGAAATTGCAGCCGCATGCGATCGCCCCTGACACTCAGCGAATCGTCACGCGCTGCTGCGGCGACGCTTCCTTCTTGGGCAGCGTCACGCGCAGCAGCCCGTTCTCGTATGTCGCATCGACCTTGCTTTCGTCGACGGCCGCATCGAGCGTGAACATGCGCTGCATGGCGCCGCTGTAGCGCTCGCTGCGGATGACGCGTTCGCCTTCCTTCTCTTCGGAGTTGCGTTCCACCTTGGCCGAGATCATGACCGTGCCGCGATCGACTGTCACGTCAATGTCTTCCTTCTTCGCGCCCGGGATTTCTGCGACCACGTTGTAGGCCTTGTCCGACTCCGTCACGTCCACCTTGAACGGCAACGCACCGTCCATCCCGCCGCGAAACGAGCGCAGAAGCCCTTGGAAGATGTCGCCGACCGGCTCCATGGCGAACGGGTCATAACGCTTGAGTTGACTCATGACTGCCTCCTGGTGAGTGGTCCCCGGGATCTCGGGGTGAGCACATTCATCGTGGCACGACAGTTTCGGAGCGCCTTGCGGCAGATCAACGGCGGCGCACGGCAGGCGTCGGACCGGGCGTCGCGCGGCTCGTATCAAGCACATCGCTTCCGAGGTACCGCCCCCGGTGTCAGGCTTTCCTGACATGGGAACCCGCCGCTCCGACAGCATTCTCAGCGCAGCCTGCATGACGCCGGCGAATGCGCTGCCAATACTGGTGACACGCCAACAAGCAAGCAGCGCCTTGTCGATTCGCCCCGGAATACGACAACGCCCAGCCAGTACAACGGAGCGCGCCATGAGCCAGAACATCGAGTGCATCGCCCAGTGGGATGAACCGCACGATCTCGCCGCTTTCGACGCTGTGCTTCCGGTAGGCGCGCACCTTGTAGCGGGCCGCGATGGATACCGGCACCACGGCATCTATGTCGGCAATGGGCAGGTCATTCACTACGCCGGCTTCTCTCGCCGTCAGCGCCGTGGCCCCGTGGAGCGCATCTCCATTGCCTGCTTTGCATGCGGTTTTGCGGTGACCATCCAGTGCGATGCCAGCCCCTGCTACGACGGCGAAGAGGTCGCCCGCCGTGCGGGGTCGCGCTTGGGGGAACGCAACTACCGACTGCTCACCAACAACTGCGAGCATTTCTGTTCGTGGTGCCTGTTCGGCGAATGCCGCAGCGCACAGGTGCAGGCCTGCCTGAAAAGCCCCGTCCGGGCTGCGCGCATGCTGTTCAAGCTGATGCTGCTGGCGCTGTCCGCCGAATGGCGCACTGCCCAGCAGCCGACCCAGGCCGCATGACGGCGAATCGCACCATGCCCCAATACGAAACCACGTTGCGCGAGCTGGTCACCAAATGGTTTGGCGTGCGCGACGCACCGAATCTGCGCATCTCGCGCCTGCATTGTCCCGGCGTCGACTGCGGCTGCGTACAGGCCGAGCTGACAACATCGGCCCGCCCGCTTGTCATCCTCTTCTTCCGTCACCGCGCGGGGTGCTGGAGGCTGTTTCCGCCATCGCGGGCACGCCGCTGAAAGTGCAACGACGACCTGCGCAGGGGTTGATCCGCATCAACCGTCTTTCCGGCCCAGGCACGAACATCAAGGTTCGATCAGGACGCCAGATGACGCACGACCATGCGAAGGTGAAATCGTGAAAGAGAGCATGAAGCCGCAGCAACAGAGGTTTTCACTCTGGTACGCCGTCATCGTCGCGTTGAGCATGCTGGCGTTCCAGGCGCTGTTCATGTCCGAGCAGACGGACACCCTCCCCTACAGCGACTTCAAGGCCCTGCTGCACGCGGGCAAGATCAAGGACGTCGCCATTGGCGAGCAGGACATCACCGGCACCTTCTCGACGGAGGGTATCGAGGCGTTGCTGACGCAGCAGCAGATCGATCTCATCCGCCGCACGGGCAAGGGCGACCATCCGTTCCAGACGCTTCGTGTGAATGACCCGGCCCTTGTTCAGGAGCTGGAGGCAGCCAAGGTGCGATTCGTTGGTCGGCCTGACAACAAATGGCTGAGCACGCTACTCTCGTGGGTTGTGCCTGCGCTGCTGTTCTTCGCTGTTTGGAACTTCCTGATCCGGCGCATGGGCGGGGCCGCGGCCGGCGGGCTGATGGAAATCGGCAAGAGCAAGGCAAAGGTCTACATGCAAAAGGAAACCGGCGTGACCTTTGCCGATGTTGCCGGTATCGACGAAGCCAAGGACGAGCTGTCGGAAATCGTGAGCTTTCTGAAAGAGCCGCTGCGCTATCAGCTCCTGGGCGGCCGGATTCCCAAAGGCGTGTTGCTTGTGGGTGCGCCCGGCACCGGCAAGACCCTGCTTGCCAAGGCAGTTGCCGGTGAAGCGGCTGTGCCCTTCTTCAGCATGAGCGGGTCGGAATTTGTCGAGATGTTCGTCGGCGTGGGTGCGGCGCGCGTGCGCGACCTGTTCAGCCAGGCTGAATCCATGGCGCCCTGCATCATCTTCATCGATGAACTCGATGCCCTGGGCAAGACGCGCGCGTTCAACGTCGTTGGCGGCAATGAAGAGCGCGAGCAGACGCTGAACCAGCTTCTGGTCGAGATGGACGGTTTTGACAGCAACAAGGGCGTCATCATCATGGCCGCCACGAACCGGCCCGAAATACTCGACCCCGCTCTGCTTCGTCCAGGCCGGTTCGATCGCCATATCGCGCTGGACCGGCCGGACCTCAAGGGGCGGGAGCAGATCCTCAAGGTCCACGCCAAAAACGTCACGCTCGGGGCCGATGTGGACCTCAGCAAGATCGCCGCCCGGACGCCGGGCTTTGCGGGTGCCGACCTGGCCAACCTCGTCAATGAGGCGGCACTTCTTGCCGCGCGCGAAGGCAAAGCCGCGGTGGAGACCATCGACTTTGACGAGGCGCTTGACCGCATCGTGGGCGGCCTGGAGAAGAAGAACCGCGTGATGAACGCCACGGAAAAGGAGACGATCGCCTACCACGAAGCCGGGCATGCCATCGTGGCCGAACACCGGCCCCTGGCCGATCGCGTTTCGAAGGTGTCGATCATTCCGCGAGGTATCGCCGCACTCGGCTACACGCAGCAGACCCCGACCGAGGACCGCTACCTTCTCAAGCGGAGCGAGTTGCTCGACCGCCTCGACGTGCTGCTGGGCGGCTACGTTGCCGAGCAGATCGTGTACCACGACGTGTCGACCGGTGCGCAGAACGACTTGCAACGCGCAACCGACATGGCGCGGCAGATGATTACCCAGTTTGGAATGAGCGAACAGCTTGGCCTGGCCACCTACGAGCAGACGCCGAACCCCCTCCTTGCCGGCGCAGGCCTGATGCAGCGCGAGCGCAAGGAGTACAGCGAAGACACAGCGCAGATGATCGATGCGGAAGTGCGCAAAGTGTTGTCCGATGCCAGCGCGCGCGTGAAAGCCACGCTGGAAGCCCAGCGCTCCAGGCTGGAAGCGCTCTCACGCATGCTGCTGGAAAAAGAGGTGGTCGACCGCCACGATCTCGACATGATCCTGACTGGAAATGTGACGCCGATGCCGGCCCCGAAATCGGAGGCGGGTTCCCCTTCGGGCGCTCCGTCTCCGCTGCCCGCGAAACAGCCGCATTAGCAGATCGATCATCTACGCCGCCGAAAACCGAGCCAAAGCGAACACGCCTCAAGACAATGAGACCTCGGCGAAGCGCTGCTCGATCTCGGCGGCGCTGCCGAGTTCGGTACCCGCATGGCTCAACGCCGCTGCTGCGGCAGCCATGCCGTACCGAAATGCCTCTCGCATGGCTGCATCGCGGTTGAGCGCCCACACCATTCCGCCCACGAAGCTGTCGCCCGCCCCAATCGTGCTGAGCAATGACGTAGCGACGGCACCGGCACGAACAATCTCCTCCTGCGTGACAAGCATGGCGCCGCCTGCGCCCAGGGTGAGCGCGACCGCATGCGCGTGCCCGTTGCGGACAATCTCCTGCGCTGTCTGCATGCAATCCGCCTCCGTCTCCAACGCGCGCCCGGTCAGTTGGCGAAGCTCGTTCAGGCTGGGCTTGATCAGGTATGGCGCATGCAGCAACGCAACACGCAATGCCGGCCCCGAGGCGTCCAGTACGACGCGGCTGCCACGCGCCCGGACCTGATCAATGATGCGTGCGTAGAAATCGTCGGCAACCCCGAGCGGCAGGCTTCCGCTGAGCACAAGGTAGCGCGGCGCAGGCTGCAGTGCATCGAGATACGCCAGGCAGCGGTGCCATTCGGTTTCCGAAACGACCGGCCCAGGCATGACGAAACGGAATTCGCGGTGGCTGCACAGTTCCGTCACGGAAAAGTTCTCACGCGTCTCGCCTTCAATCCCAAGGGCGACGAATGGCAGGCCCTCTGCCGATAGAAGGCGCCCCAATCGCTCAGCCATCGGGCCGCCGGCCAGGTAGATGGCGAGGCAATCGCCGCCGAGGCGATGGACGACGCGCGCGACGTTGATGCCGCCGCCTCCGGGGTCACAGCGCGCCGGCGTGCAGCGCATCTTGTGCGTATCCGTCAAGCGCTCCACCGACGTGGCGATATCGATTGCGGGATTGACCGTCAGCGTGACGATTTCCGGCATTGCACACCTCCAGGAGGCACAGCGGTCAGCCATTGGTCAGGCAGCACATCGGCGTCTCGATCCAGCGGCCCTCACCATGTCATGCATGTCTCGCAGGGCATTGAGAAGCGCGACATGTACATCCAGGTCCGACGCCTGGTCCGTTGCAAGCTCACGCCCCTGCTCCTCCATCTCGACGTGCACGAAATAGGGGCCGCAAAGCGGCTCGGCTCGCTCAGAAGCCAACCTCACGCTGCACCTTTCGAGGCTGCATGGAAGACCGTTGAGCCTGACGGCAAACCGCCTCACGGCTTCCTTGATCGCATTCAGCAGCAATGCGGCACCAAAGCGACCTGACCTATTAGCCTAATTTGCGCTACGTCCAGCGTTTTGACGTGCCTCAACAACGCAATACTGCTCGCGCCACTCGCCCACCGGTGGCCGTATCCATCGACGTGATTGCGGCCTGCCCGGCATGGAGATGTGTAGAGCACCTCCGCCGCTGCTTGCGTCATGCGGTACCGCGCGACGCGGCCTTGCGGATGGCGCTCTCAAGTTCCTTGACCGCGCTTTCTTTCGGGTTTTCAGCCCTGGCAGCAAACCGCGTGAGGAACGCCGTGCCATCAGAGGCCGATGCGACGCCGATCTGGAGATTTGCGTCAGGTCAATTCCGGCAATGACGAAGTGCCTACCCTGCAGTCAGGTCAACCGGAGATCGTGATGCCACAGCCTACTGATGCAGCCTGCAATCTCGCCTGCGCCACCATGCGCGACGCCAGCCGCGCAGCCGAGTTCTTCGTCGATAGCCAACTTCAACTCGCGCGCCTTCGCGTCAAGATGGCGGAAACGGCGCTGGAGAATCTGTCCAAGTTGGAGGGTCAGCTGGACACAGTCAAAGACTGGAGTGCGCTGGCTTCGGCACAGAGCGCATACATGAAGCAGCAAGCGAACCAAAGTGCCAACGCTGTTCGCCAATGGACCGATCTGCTTAACGATGCACAGCGCTCATATCTTCGGCAGGCCACCGAATGGCACGATCAATTCCAACATCGGCCCGGGACGGCTGCGTCCCCAGCGCAACTGTTGATCGCGTCTCTCGACTCCTGGCAGACGTTGGTCAACACCTTCAACGTGATCGCCGCATCGGCTACGCAAGCCCAATCGCCGCTGCAAACGCACGCTGCGTCCAGGCGCGCGCAAGGCGCCTGACGGCTCGTCGTCGCGGAAGAAGATACGCACGCAGGAAGCGATGTGCCAGGCACGCATCGACGGTGGAGACGAGCTTGATTCCTGTCAACGAGCGTCTCCCACAGCTGCCTATTCTTGAAATAGCCGTCGGACGCACACGCGGTAGACGGAAACCATTGGATCGACTGGATTTGTTTGCAGGAGCAGAAAAATGCGCGGAAAACTCATGATGACGGTACTCGTCATCGCTGCGGCGTCCACTTCGGTGTACGCACAAAGTAAGAGCGACGCGGCACAGGGTGACAACGGACAGGGGGCTGACAAAATCAACCCCTACACGGAGGGTGCAAAACAAGCCAGGCCCGACCCGTACACAGAGGGATCGAGACGCGGCAAGTTCGACCCTTACACGGAAGGCGCAAAAGGCAAGCGTGACCCTTATACGGACGGCGCCAAGCAGGCCAAGCGCGATCCGTACACAGAGGGATCGAGACGCGGCAAGTTCGATCCATACACAGAAGGCGCAAAGGGCAAGCGTGACGCTTATACGGACGGCGGAAATCAGACGAAGTAGCCGCGTTTGGTTTGGCCTCCACGGACGCCACGGACGCCGTCTGTGCGCGTAGAGGCCTGGTCAATGCGCGCCCGCTCGACACGCTGCTTCCGCTGTTGAAGCGGACCATGTGACGCCGGGCGGGAGACACCACCTCGGCCCGCCTGTCTCTGCACTGCAACATGTCGCCTGCTGGGCCAAACGGTTTGATCCGAGTCAAGGTGCCGGAAATCATGCGATCAACAATGAACGCATCGATGTCTACTCCCGCAACCAGACCCACCGGAGCCTAACCATGAGTCTTCCAGTCGATATTTCTTTCCAGGGTGTTGCGCATTCCAAGGCCGTCGAAGAGGCCGTTATCGACCGTGCAGACCGCTTGACGCGTATTCGTGGCGATCTGGAACGCTGCCGTGTCAGCCTTACCGTGGGGGCCAAGCATCAGCACAAGGGCAAGCCGTTCGACGTGCACGTCCACGTGTTCGCGCCGCATCAGACGCATGTGTCCAGCAATACGTCCCACGAAGACCCCTACGTCGCACTTCACGAAGCGTTCACGCACGTGGAGCGCATGCTGGTGGAGGCCAATGGAAAACGCTCGCCACAGTCCTGAGACATCGTCGGCGTGCGCACGCGTTACTCATGCGATCGCATGCGTATTGCCCAATGAATGGGTGACCACAACCCGGTGCCCTTGCTCATGAAGACGGATGGCAATGGCCTGGACCAGGCCGCCCATGCCACCGGTGATGAGCGCAATGCGATGTGTTGTCATGACGGCCTTATCGTGTTGCCGGACGCGCGCCAGCGCGCGGGCAGCCGCGCTTGCACAGCAGCCACTCGTCTGCGCCAGGCTCGATACGCAACCGCACGACCGCATCGACGGGCTGCGCGCCTGCGCGAACGCCCAGCGTTTGCATCGCTCCGCGATATGCGGCCGTGATCTGATAGTGCCCGCGGGGCAAGCGCATATACAGAAGCGGGCCCTCCGTGCGCACGCGCAAACGGAGCTTGCCGCGATCATCCGCAACCGACACATCCACGTCCGACAGCGCCTCGCCGGTTCTGGCCGACACCACGTTCAGCCGCACGTTGAAACGACGCGCCATCGCGTGCAGGGTGTCGCGCTCGTCGCTTCCCACGCCGCCGGACACATAGGCGATCTCGTTCTGGAAGCGGACTTCCGGAGCCGCCGCTGCATCTGGCCCGGCTGCACCGGCGTGCGCGCTGGCAGCCAACGCCAATGCGGCGAACAGGCAGCGTTGCAAAAGACGACTTGCGTGGCTCATGTCATACCTCATCGCTAAGCGGCCGGGTGGCCGACTGTCTGCGCCAGCACCGGTACCTCGTCTTCGTTGAGCGACAAGGCCTCTGCCAGCAGGCGCTGGTTGAGCCAGCCGCGCACCACACAGCCCAGCCCGACCGCGGCACAGTAGAGCGACACGTTCTGCGAGATCGCACCGGCCGCTACGCCGCAAAAGGTGTCGCGCACGGCTTCGGGCATCTGGTCCGCACGGGCATGGTTCACGACGTACACCAGATCCAGCGGGGCCTTCCCCACAAAATCCTGATACCCCGTGAGGTTGCGCGCATCCACGGCGTGCTTGAGGCGCAGGCGGTGCGCCCCAGGTTCGTATTCGTAGACGCCCTCAGGCAGCGCGACGTAGATGTCGATCTCGTTCAGGCCATGCGCAGAAGGCGCGGTGCGCCCGCCGGTTTCCGGCCGATTGATGCCATTCGCCGCCCATAGCAAGTCGCTCAGTTGCTGCAGCGATAGCGGCGTCGGTGCGAACTCCCGCACGCTTTTCCGCTTGGCAAGCGCCGCCGCCAACATGTTGCCGCCATCCAATAGCGGCGGCGCCAGCGCTATGGTTGCCGGCGCAGCATGGGATGTGGGCTGCGGCAGTAGATGTTGCACAGGGTCGTAAGACAGGAGCATCGCCGCACTCATGGCATCCACCTCACAGAGCTGAAAAGTCACCGAACATGTGTCGCCATCTAGGCGGAGATGATCACCTTGAGCGCCTGGGTCTTCGCAGCGTTGCGGAAGGTGTCGTAGGCGGTGAGGATGTCATCGAGCTTGAAGCGGTGCGTAATGAGCTGGCCCGGCAGCAGCTTGCCCGCACGCACCGTCTTTAGGAGCATCGGTGTGCTGACCGTATCGACCAACCTCGTGGTGATGGCGATGTTCTGGCTCCACAACGTTTCCAGATGCAGGTCTGCCTTCACGCCATGCACGCCGATGTTCGCAATCACGCCACCCGGCGCAACCAGTTGCTGGCAGAGTTCGAACGTCGCGGGCACGCCCACCGCCTCGATCGCACAATCGACGCCCACGCCATCCGTCAGCCGCTTCACGGTGGCTACGGCGTCTTCACTGGAGACATCGATACACGCGGTCGCGCCCAGCCGGCCCGCCACTTCTAGCCGCGCGGTATTCGTGTCAATCATGATGATCTGCGCCGGCGAGTAGAACTGGGCCGTCAGTAGCGAGGCCAGCCCGATGGGGCCTGCGCCCACGATCGCCACGCTGTTGCCGGGCTGAACACGGCCGTTCAGCACGCCGCATTCGAATCCGGTCGGAAAGATGTCCGACAGCATGACGAGCGCCTCCTCGTCAACGCCAGGCGGCAGTTTGTACAGGCTCGTCTCCGCATGCGGAATTCGGACGTACTCGGCCTGCACGCCGTCGATGCGGTGGCCCAGGATCCAGCCGCCCGTCTCGCAATGCGAGTACATGCCGCGCCGGCAGTTCGCACATTTTCCGCACGACGAAATACAGGAGATCAGCACATGGTCCCCCGGCTGCAGTGATGTCACGGCCGCGCCAACCGACTCCACCACGCCCACGCCTTCGTGGCCCAAGGTGCGCCCAGGCTCGCAGGTCGGCACGTCGCCCTTGATGATGTGCAGATCGGTACCGCAGATCGTCGTCAACATGACACGCACGACGGCGTCGCCGGGCGACTGCACCTCCGGTTTCGGCTTGTCGGCCAGGGTGATCTTGCCGGGCCCTTCGTAGACGAGCGCTTTCATGGGAGTCCCCAAGGAAGACGATGACTCCATGCTAGGCAACCGCCCTGCGCGCACGTTGATCTACGTCAGGGCGCACGTCGGCATGCGCGCGATATTGATGTTCAATGTCCGGAGATGAAACCCGCGTATGGCCGAACAAGCCGCCACCATTCCAAGCACGCAGGCAGCGGAAGCGTTCGTCAGCCGCATGCTTGAGGCCGCTGCGTATCCGCACCCCGCCACCGATCTGCAGATGATCGAAACGCATCTGTCGTGGGTCTTCCTGGCCGGAGCGTTTGCGTACAAGGTGCGCAAGCCAGTCAAGCTCGATTTCGTCGACTTTTCGACGCTCCGCGCGCGGCAAATCGATTGCGAGGAAGAGTGCCGTCTCAACCGTCGCCTCGCCCCCGCGCTATACGTTGGCGTGGTGCCGATTTCGCGCGATCCGGCCACGGGCGCCATCCGCATCAACGGGCAAGGGGTGCCTGATGAATACGCCGTCTGCATGCGGCGGTTCGCCCAGCAAGACGTACTCTGTGCGGTGGCGCGTGACCGGCGGCTCCGCCCAGAAGAAGTCGACGCGCTGGCCGACCTGATTGCAGACTTCCACGCCTCCGCGCCGGTCGCCAGTGCGGGTTCAGACGATGGAACGCCCTCGGCCATTCGGCAAACGCTCGAGGATTGCGCAGCCGGAGTCATTGCCTTAAGCACAGAACCAGCACTGGCCCAAGCCACGGTATCGCAGCTTCGTCGGCAGGCAGATCGTCTGGAAGCGTCATTCGCGTCACGCCGACGCAGTCGCCACATCCGCGAATGCCATGGCGACCTGCACCTGGGCAACATCGTGTTGATCGACGGCCAGCCGACCCCGTTCGACTGTCTGGAATTCTCAGCTTCACTGCGGTGGATCGACACCATGTACGACACCGCGTTCCTGTTCATGGATGTGCTCGCCACAGGTCTGGACGGGCTGGCGTATCGATTCATCAACCGCTATCTCGAACGATGCGGCGACTATGGCGGGTTGTCGGTTCTGCCCTTCTACGCATCGATGCGTGCACTCGTGCGCGCTCGTGTACTGCTCGAACGCGCCCGTCAATTGGATGGCACCCCGGATCTGGCCGCAAAACCGCGCGCAGAGGCACGCCGCATGCTCGACCTGTCCCACAAGCTGCTCTGCCGAAACGACGCATGCATTGTCCTCATGCACGGTCTTTCCGGCAGTGGAAAATCCACGCGTGCCGCACAGCTTGCCGAAGCGGAAGGGATGATCCGCGTGCGCTCCGATGTTGAACGCCAACGCGTTCGGTATGCCGGCCCTGCCGATCGCTATCTGCCGCGTGCGCTCGAGCGTACCTATCGGCGCCTGGCCGCGATCTGCAAGCTCGGTGCAGACGCAGGCTTTCCGATGATTGCGGACGCCACGTTCCTGGCCGAGCATCAGCGCCGACGTTTCTTCTCGCTGGGCCGGCGGCTGAGCGTGGCGGTGGGCATCGCGGACTGCGTTGCCGACGTCGACACGCTGCGTAAGCGCATCCGCAGTCGCATGCACGGCGGGCGCGACGCATCCGAGGCAGACCTGGAGGTGCTGGACGCTCAGATCGCTACGCAGGAGCCACTCAACGCGCAGGAGCGGGCACATGTCATTCCTTGTGAGATATCCAACGTGGTGCCTCATCTCAGGGGCACAGGGCAGTGCATTCCTCCGGCTGGCTCAGGCAAGCAAATGCCCTGAAACGAAGCACCAAAGCGATGGCGCTTCACGCGCGGCCGGCTGTTTGCGCCACGTCAACGCACCCAGCCGCAGAGGGCCTACGCTGCATATGGATTCCCCATTCGGCGGCCCGCTCCCCTGTCCGCCAAGACCCCACCGGAGATCACAATGCAACAACCTGCTGATATGGCCTGCAACCTGGCATGCGCCGCTCTGCGCGAGATGAGCCGCACCGCCAGCTTCATGCTCGAGGCGCAAATCGACCTAGCCCATTTCCGCCTGAAGCTCGCCGAGGCCGCGCTGGAAGATGTGCGTGAACTGGAACATGAACTGAGCGGCACGCATGACTGGACATCGCTGGCCGCTGCGAACAGCATCTTCATGAAGATTCAATCGAGCCACGGGGCTAACGCGCTGAAAACGTGGGCCGAGTTCACGAATAAGCTGCAAGCCGCCTCCTTGCGTCGAATGACGGAGTGGACCCAGCAGATGCAGCAACCCGAAGGGCAAACCTCTTCCTCCCAGCTGTTTGCCGCGTCGTCCGATTCGCTGAAGGCGTTCTTCGACAGCTTCAACCTCATGGCCCTGCCCGACTCCGAAGCGAAGAAGAACGGACTGGCAGGCACCGCAAAGGCAAGGGCTCAACAGGCCGCCTGATCGACCAACCTCGGTAGTGCCCAGCCAGCACCAAACGCGTAGCGCACCTGCCGGCTGGCTGCGCCTCACTTCGGGATATCCGCTCCATGAACGCCGAACCGCTTTCTCTCAGCATGGACATCGTGGCGGATGAGGCCGTCCTGGAAGGCACCTTGGACTGCCCGGGCAATGCCACCGGCCTGGTCATCTTTGCGCATGGCAGCGGCAGTTCGCGGCTCAGCCCGCGCAACCGGTATGTGGCCGATCAGCTCCACGCCGCCGGCCTGGGCACGCTGCTGTTCGATCTGCTGAGTGCCGAAGAGGCGTCACACGCATCGTGCCGGTTCGACATCGCCCTTCTGGCTCAGCGTCTGCAGACAGCTACACACGCGGTACGGAGCATCGCCCGCGAACGCAGTCTGCGACTCGGGTATTTCGGCGCCAGCACGGGCGCCGCAGCGGCGATCCTGGCAGCGTCGGAGCAGGACGACGCCTGCCCGATCGAAGCGGTCGTCAGCCGCGGCGGTCGCCCGGATCTTGCTGGCCAACGTGCGCTGAGCACGCTCGCCTGCCCGACCCTGCTGATTGTGGGGGCCGCCGATTTGGATGTTCTCGATCTCAACCGTCAGGCGCTGAGCCAGATGCAATGCAAAAAAGCCCTGGAGACGGTGCCCCACGCAACGCACCTTTTTGAAGAGGCCGGCGCGCTGGAACATGTTGCCGAGCTGGCGCGCGCATGGTTTGCCCGTCACCTCGGTGCAGCGACCCAACCCCACCGACATACGAGGTAGCGCCATGCGGTTCAAAGATCGATTGGATGCAGCGCGCATGCTGGCGCAGGCGCTGGAGCAGTACAGGGGCGTGCATCCCTTGGTATTGGCCATCCCCAGGGGCGCGGTTCCCATGGGCGCTCTCATCGCAACCGCACTTGGAGGTCAGCTCGATGTGGTGCTGGTCCGCAAGCTGGGCGCGCCATTCAACCCGGAACTGGCAGTGGGGTCCGTCGAAGAAGGCGGCTGGACCTACACCGCACCCTATGCAGGACGCATTGGCGCAGACACCACATACCTCGCACAGGAAAGCGCCGAACAGATGGATGTCATCCGCCGGCGCCGTGCGCTCTATACCCCGAACCGCGGTCCGTATGACGTAGAAGGACGCGTTGTGATCGTGGTCGACGATGGGCTGGCGACCGGGGCATCCATGAAGGCAGCACTCCACGCCATACGCCAGCGTCATCCGCAACGCCTCATTTGCGCCGTTCCCGTGGCGGCACCGGACAGCCTGGAAGACATTCGCCCCCTCGCCGATGAAGTGGTCTGCCTCTACGCGCCGCAGGGCTTCCGCGCGGTCGGCTTGTATTACGCCGATTTTCCTCAGGTGGAAGACGCTGAAGTGCGTGCTGCGTTGGGCGCTGCCCCGCAAACCGAACGCCAGGCGGGCTGACACGCCCGGCTCAATCAAGACCGTACCTGCGCACGTACCACGCTTTCATCATGTAGGCGCACACGCCGTAGACCAGCACGATCGCCACCAGACAGGGCCAGTAGGCAAGCGGCAGCGGCACAAAACCGAACAGTGCGCCGACTGGCGTCAGCGGCATGGCAACGCCCACGCACGCAATGGCGAGGCTCGTCAGCACCAGCGCGGTACTTGCCCGGCTTTGCACGAAGGGCACCTTGCCCGTGCGGATGATATGGATGATGAGTGTCTGCGTGAGCAGCGATTCAACAAACCATCCGGACTGGAAAAGCGCCGGATTCCCCCACGCGTGAAACACACCCAGCAGCAGCGCATACGTTGCAAAGTCAAACAGCGAACTGACAGGGCCCATGCACAGCATGAACTTCAGGATGCTGCCGATCTCCCACCGCCGCGGCTTGACGAGGTAGTCGTCGTCCACGTTGTCAGTCGGGATGGCGGTTTGCGAGAAGTCGTAAAGCAGGTTGTTGAGCAGCACCTGCACCGGTGCCATCGGCAGGAAAGGCAGAAACAGGCTGGCGCCCAGCACGCTGAACATGTTCCCGAAGTTCGAGCTGGCACCCATCTTGATGTACTTCACGATGTTGCCGAACACCTTGCGCCCTTCCGTCACGCCCTCCCCCAGCACGGCCAGGCTTTTCTCCAGCAGGATGATGTCGGCGGACTCCTTGGCGATATCGACTGCACTGTCCACGGAGATGCCGACATCGGCTGCCTTGAGCGCCGGCCCGTCGTTAATGCCGTCGCCCATGAAACCCACCACATGGCCCCTGCGGTGCAGCGCCTCGACAATGGCCGCCTTCTGCGCGGGCGACACCTTGGCGAACACGGATGCGCGCTCTGCTACCTCGGCCATCTGCTCCGGCGACATGCCGGCCAGCTCGGTCCCAAGCACCACGGGCTCCACGGCGATCCCGACCTCGCGACAGACCTTGCGCGCAACAATGGCGTTGTCCCCCGTCAGGATCTTGATCGCCACACCGCTGGCCTTCAAGGCGGCAATGGCGGGCGCGGCCGTATCGCGCGGCGGGTCGAGAAAGGCGATATACCCCAGCAACGTCAAGCCGGACTCGTCCGAAACGGCGTACTGGTTTTGCTCGGCCGGCATCTCCTTGTACGCAACCGCCACGACACGGAAGCCGTCTGCGTTCAGGGTCTCCGCCAGTTGCCGCGTATCTTGCAGATGGCTGGCCTCCAGCGGGCCCGCCTCGTCACCGCTCACGTAACGCGCACTGACGGCCAGCACTTCTTCCACCGCGCCTTTGCAGATCAATACGTGCGTGCCGTCGTCCTGCGCGAGCACCACCGACATGCGCCTGCGCTCAAAGTCGAACGGCAGCTCATCGATCTTCTGGAAGCGCGCGTGCACATCCAGACGCTGCTCCAGCTCCACATGCTTGAGCACGGCCACGTCCAGCAGGTTCTTCAGGCCCGACTGATAGAAGCTGTTCAGAAACGCATACTCCAGTACCTGGTCGGATTCTTCGCCGCGCAAGTCCAGGTGATGCTTGAGAATGATGCGGTCTTGCGTGAGCGTGCCGGTCTTGTCGGTGCAGAGCACGTCCATCGCCCCGAAATTCTGGATGGCATTGAGCCGCTTGACGATGACCTTCTTGCGCGACATGGCGATGGCGCCCTTGGCCAGATTGACCGTCACGATCATCGGCAGCATCTCCGGCGTCAGGCCCACGGCTACGGCCACCGCAAACAAGAGTGCCTCGAACCAGTTGCCCTTCGTCAGCCCGTTGATGAGAAACACCGTAGGCGCCATCACCAGGATCAACGTCAGCATCAGCCAGGTGAACCGGGTAATGCCGCGATCAAAGCTGGTCTGCACGCGTTGCCCAGCAATCAGGTTGGCCACATGGCCAAAGGCGGTCCGCTGGCCCGTGGTCAGGACCACGCCTGTGGCGTAGCCGCTCACCACGGCGCTGCCCATGAAGCAGAGGTTGGCCCGATCGAAATCTGCCGCAGGGTGGCTGTCGGAAGGCTCCGCGTGCTTTTCCTGCGGCATGGCTTCGCCAGTCAGGGCCGACTGGTTGACGAACACATCCTTCGCGCTGAGCAGCCGCAAGTCTGCCGGGACCATGTCACCGGCGGAAAGCTGGACGATATCGCCGGGCACCAATTGCTCGATGGGGATTTCTTGGGTTGCTTCGACGCCGTCGGAACCGATGCGCCTGGCCGTCGCTGTTGTATGCACCATGCGGCGCAGTGCTTCCGCCGCGCGGTTCGAGCGATGTTCCTGCAGAAAGCCGAGCACCACGCTCAGCACCACCATGACCGCAATCAGCACCGCCGCCCGGACATCGCCCAGCACCGCCGAGACGCCCGCCAGCGAGATCAGCAGCAAGTTCAGCGGATTGACAGAGCGGCGAGCCAACTCGACCAGCACAGCCTCGTGATGGCCGTTGGCCACGCGGTTGGGCCCGTATTCACGCAGGCGCTGTGCGGCCGCGTCCTGTGTCAGACCGTGCGCCTGGGTGTGGAGCCGATCCAGCACGTCTTGCGAGGCAAGTGCTGACCACGTAGAGAGATCGTCGGCGGCGGGTGAACGCACGGGCAGCACATCGGGAAGCACTTGCCAGCCTGGTTGACCGCGCATCGCTAATCTCCTTGCGCCCAGGTGTATGCGCGGCGAGCTGCGACCCTCGCATCATCGGCCGATCCCACGACCACCCGCTTGCGTTTCAGAATGGCTTGCACATGGCTCCCGTTTGACCATGCACGGCAGACAGGGGCGCGCCCCGGGGTGAAATCAACCGGCCCATGCATGTGCATCAACGATAGCGATTCGGGGCTGGCGGCCCTTGATGTGTCGCAAGGCCGCGCCGAGTCCCGCAGGAAATGCGCTACAGCGTATCGTCGTCCGAGAACAGGCGATGACGAATCGCGTAACGCACAAGGGCGGCTTCGCTGGAGAGCTGCAGTTTGTCCATCAACCGCATCTTGTAGGTACTGACCGTCTTGGCACTCACACACAGGCTGGTGGCGATCTCGGTCAGAGGCTCGCCCCGCACCAAGCGGCGATAAACCTCCATCTCGCGGTCAGACAGGCGCGTGTGGGCAGCCTCTTCGCTGGGCTCGCCCAGGCTGTGCGCGAGCTTCTCCGCCATGGGCGGGCTGACATAGGTGCCGCCGTTCGCCACCTTCTGCAGCGCGGTGACGAGTTCGGTCGCGGCGCTTTCCTTCGTCAGGTAGCCGGCCGCCCCGGCGCGAAAGGCCCGCGCCACGTACTGTTCTTCCGCATGCATGGTCAACACCAGCACGCGCACCCTGGGGTGATCGTCGTGCAACTGACGAAGCAGCTCGAGCCCGCTGCGCCCCGGCATGGAAAGATCGAGCACGAGCACCTGCGGTTGATGGTCACGCACCAGCTGCACGACTTGCGTACCGTCGGAGGCTTCGCATGCGACTTCAAAATCCCCGGCGCGCTCCAGGATATGACGCACGCCATCGCGCATCACGGCATGATCGTCGGCGATCATCACGCGAATCATGTCCGCGCCTCCTCAGTGGTTTCGTGAACGGCCGGAAAACTCACGCTCAAGCGGAAGCCGCCGCCGGGCGCGTGTGTGATCGTCGCTTGTCCGCCAAGTAGCCGGGCGCGCTCGCGAATGCCAAGCAACCCCAGCGGCTTGCGCTCCCCCGCCGCGGGAGGCGCGCCGCTCCAGCCATGTCCATTGTCTTGAATCGACAGTTCCAGCACATCGTCCTGCTGCGAGAACTCGATCTCGACGCGCGTTGCGTCGGCATGGCGCACGACATTGTTGAGCGCCTCCTGCACGATCCGAAAGACCGAGATGGCGGCGCGCTCGTTCATCGCCAGCTCTTGAGCACGCACAGTGACGACCAGCCCAAAGCGCTGACGAAAGTTCTTGGCCATCCATTCGATGGAGGGCACGAGCCCCAGCTCGTCCAGCAACGGCGGTCGAAGATCGGCCGAGATCTGCCGCACGGCGGCGATCGTCTCGTCGATCACGTGTTGCATTGCCTGGGTCTGGTCGATCAGCGTCTTGTCGCTCCGTGCCGCCTGCAGATCGGCCGCCAGCAGAGAAATGTCCATCTTGAGCGCGCTCAGACGTTGGCCCAGATCGTCGTGCAGCTCCCGGGCGATGCGGTGCCGCTCCTCCTCGCGCGTGGACAGGATGCTGTCCGACAGATGCTGGAGTTCTTCCTGCGAGCGCCGCAGCGCCGCTTCCGCGCGGACGCGCTCCGTGGTGTCGCGCAGCATCACCGTGAAGAGCTTGCCGCCGTTCACTTCGATCTGGGAAATCGATGCTTCGATCGGAAACTCACGCCCGTCGGTATGCAGCGCAAACAGCGGGCGCTGCTTGCCCATCTGGCGCTCCGAGACGCCCGTCACGCCGAAGCGCCGCACATGCGCTTCGTGTGCGCCGCGAAACCGCTCGGGAATAAAGTCCGACAGCGGACGGCCGATGGCGTGGCGCGCCGGGCATCCGAACAGCGTCTCCGCCATGGGATTGAAGAGCACGATGCGCTGAGCGTCATCGACGGAAATGATGGCTTCCATGGACGAGCGGATGATGCCGGCCAGCCGGGCTTCGCTCTTTTCCAGGTACGTCAGATCCCGCGCGACGGCCGCCCGCAACTTCCGGAGCCGCAGCCAATAGAACACCAGTGCGACAACCGCAGCGATACTTGCCGAGGCCAGCAAAATGAACGGAGCATCGCCGGCCCGGAGTGCGAACGCCAACCGAGCCACCGTTGCAGCCAGCAGCAAAACGGCCAGCACCCCCACCACAAGTTCGGCTGAGGTGGATTGCAACTGCAATAGTCGCCTGTGCGTTGCCTTCGAAGATGGAGTGTCTTGGTCCGCCACCGGGCACCAAAAAAGGGCTGGAATGCAGACAACATAGCTTATTCCGGGGGCGGCAGATACCGCCTGTGTGATGGAGGCGCCCCCCGGGAAACCCTGTCACGGCCTGTCAGGAAACCCTGACAAGAGCGCAGCGCACGCCGACGCGCATCTCAGCGCTGCCTGATTTCGCGCAAACGCGGCGCCTCCCATACTTCTACTCACGGACATCAGGCCTTGATGGAGGGCTGTGACCGGATACCCACCACCTCTCAGAGGATGTGTGGTTCAAACACAACAACCGCCTTCCGGAGCCGCCCCATGATTCCGCGCACGATTGAGTCGCCCACGCCCGTCGAAACCCGCCACCCTGCTGCCCTTCCCCAGCTCCGGCTCGTCCGTGACGCTGCGCAGGCCCGCCAGACAACGCCGCTGATCCCGAGCAGCCAGTGCGCCAATTGCATGATGCACTGGGCCTGCATCGCCAGCGCTGTACCGACCGCACAACGTGAACAGCTGGATCAGATGGTGCACACGTGGCGCAAGATCCCCAAGGGCGAAGCACTGTTCCGCGCGGGTGACAGCTTCCACGCGCTCTATTCCATCCGCTCGGGTTCGTTCAAGACCGTGCTTTCGCACCCCAACGGCGCAAACCACGTCAGCGGCTTCCAGCTGCCCGGCGAAACGCTCGGCCTCGACGGCATCGCCACTGATCGCCACAGCTGCGATGCGATTGCACTGGAAGACAGCACGGTCTGCTCCATGCCGTTCCATTGCATTGAGGACCTGTGCCAGGACATCCGCCCGCTGCAGCATCGCCTTCACCAATTGATGGCCGAAGAGATCGTGCGCGGGTCGGGGCTCATGCTGCTGCTCGCCGGGCTGAGTGCCGAAGCGCGCGTGGCGACCTTCCTGCTGAACCTCTCCTCGCGCATGCAAGACCGCGGCTACTCGGCCTCCAGCTTCACGCTGCGCATGACCCGCGAAGAAATCGGCAGCTACCTTGGCATGCAGCTCGAGACCGTCAGCCGTGCACTGTCGAGGTTCCAGCGCGAAGGCTGGATCGTCGTGAGCGGCAAGAACATCGAACTGACCGACAGGGCCGCACTGACCGAGCTTTGATCGCTCGGCTCGCCACATAAAAGAACGCCGCCCCCCTTTTTCAGGTGGGGCGGCGTTTCTGCTTCCCCCGCGTTTCCCCGCTGGGCTTCCCCGCCTTGTTTCTGCCCTCACTAGGGCGCGATCTGGAGATGATCGATGACTTCCGTCACGCCAGGTGCGGACCATGCTGCGCCCTTGGCCGCCCGCCGCTCCGATGCGGAACCGATGTGGCCGCTGAGCGTGACCGTCCCGCCCTGAACAGAGACCTGGATATGGTCAGCTTCACGCGCGGCATGCCGCTTGAGCGCCGCACCGATCTGCTCGGCAACATTGGCAGGCGCCACGCGCGCTTTGATCCGCAAGCGATTGATCAAGCCCGCCACACCGCGCAATGACCCCACCGCATGCGCTGCCTGTTCGCTCTGGTAGGGCCAGTCGACCTCCCCGGAGAGCGTCACCCAGCCGTTTTCGACCAGCACCTCGATGCGATTGGACGGCAAGGTCACCTGCCATTCAAGCGCGGCACGGGCTGCCTGCGCGACGTCCGCGTCCGTGTGCGCGCCCGGCAGGCGGACTTCAATTTTTTGCACAACACCGCGCACGCCGCCAACACGCTCGGCGGCATGCTCGGCAGCGAGTTTCTCCATGTAGCTGCGGACGTGGCCGGTCAGTGTCACCACGCCGTTTTCCACTTCCACGCCAATCGCTGCGGCATCCACCGCGGGCTCCCAAAGCAGTTCGTCGTTGACGTCCTGCTTGATACCCAGATCGCTTTTCATACTTTGCTCCTGCTAGATAGCGTCGCCTTGCTACGCCCACCGGCGCTCGCGCGCGGTTTGGCAAGGCAAGCAGCGCATGGCAGTCGGCTGGGCTTGCAGGCGTAAAAACGGAATCGCCTCGCCACAATCGACGCAGATGCCGTAGCTGTGCTGCTGCATGCGCTCGCGTGCAGCGTCCAGTTGCTCCAGCTCGCTGCGATATCGGGCGAGCATGACGTCGTTCGTTTGGTCTCCTGCCTCTTCATCGGCAAGATCCGCGTTTTCGAACGGCGCCTCACGCGGCAACGGCACCGCGGATGCCCCCAGTGCGGACAACTGACGCTGCACGCGTGCGTCCTGTTCGTCGAGCAAGCTCCTCAGCCGTTCCCATTGCGCCTCGGTAAAGCGGCTCATGCCAAGTCTCCTTCGATTGATCCAATGTCCGAGCGGTGTGTTGAAGGTCAGGCTTCCGTTGGCGAGAGCCAGGCCGGGCGTTGCCTCGACTGCTCCCACCGGCCGGCGGTCTTCACCTGATCGATGAAGCCCGCCATCTCCTCCTGCGACAACCCGCTCAGCACGTCGCGCTGGAACAGCGCCAGTACGGGCGCAGGAATGGTCGCGGTGATCCGCATAATCTCTTCGACTGCGCGGAAGGCCCCGCGGGCGGCCATGACGCAAATCACGGACAGGTGCGTGGACCCCGGCAACTGGTCCGCCAGGAAGTCCCGCATGGGCGAAGCCAGGTGGCCCATCCAGATGGGGGCAATCACGACGACATGTTCGATTTCATCGAGCGGCGGGCCTTCATAGCGGTACTTCGCGCGGGCATGGAACACGGTTTCGATGACGCAGCGCGCATCCCCGAGGAAACCGGCGCGCGGATGCTCGTCCGTCACCTCGGCAAGCTGCCATCCGCTCTGCGCAGCCATCTGCTCGGCCACCTGACGTGCCGTACCGGTACGCGAGTAGTACACGATCAGCTTCTTTTCCATCTCGGACTCCAAAGATCTCGAAAGCAGTGGAACAGCGGATTGCTTCTAGGAACCTACCCACATGCGGTCGACGACGGCACGCACGCCTGGCGCGTCCCATGCAGCTTCGCGGGCCGCACGGCACTCGTTGAGGTTGCGCAGCGGCCCGTAAAGGGTCACCGTCCCGTCCGTCACGGAAACATTCAGGCGCGAGGCGTCGACCGCAGCCAGGCGTTGCAGTGCCTTTGCGATGCGATCGCTCAGATCGGCCGGCCCGGAGGCGGCGCGCAATGTCAGCGCATTGACGACAGACTTCACGCCGCGCACCCTGCGCACCGTGTCCAACGCCGCACGGCGCTGGAAATCCTGGTCGACTTCACCGCGCAGCGTCACGGCGCCGTCTTCGACGCTAATGCGGATGGCATCGGCCGGCACGGATACATTCCAATGCAACGCGCTGCTGATTGCCTGCGCAATGTCTTCATCGGGGCGCACCATATCCGCGGGCATCCGTACATCCACATGGATGACAAGCGCGGTCACGCCGGCAACACGCCGGATCGCCTCTTCCGCGGCATGCTTGTCGGCGAACGTGTCGACGCGGCCGGAGAGCGTGACGACGCCGTCCTTGGCCTGAACCGCAAAGCGACTGGCATCCACCGCCGGATCCCATTGCAGTTCTTCTTCGACATCGTGCTTGAGCTGGATATCGTTCTTCATGGCGATCTCATCAGGTTCAGCCGCGGCAGAGGCTCAGTGCGACATCAGCGCCGGCACGGTCATCGTCTTCAGCAGGGTGCGCGTCACACCGCCCAGCACGAGTTCGCGCAGGCGGCTGTGCCCGTAGGCGCCCATCACGATCAGGTCGGCATTGAAGTCGGCCGCCCGCGAGAGCAGCAGCTCGCCCACGGCGGTGTCGGAATCTGCGCAGTCGGCCTCTTCAACCGTCGTTTGAATGCCGCGCGCGTTCAGCGCACGCGCCACCTGGCCGACCGTGGTTTCTTCGGCCCAGTGCTTTGGCTGCTTGCTGGTGATCTGCAGCACGTGCACATTGGCACCCTTCATGATCGGCATGGCATCGTGCACGGCACGGGCGGCTTCGCGGCCGCCGCTCCAGGCGACCAGCACACGCTTGGGCAATGCCGTGAAGTTGCCCGCATACGGCACCACCAGTACAGGGCGGCCCGACTCCAGGATCAGGGTTTCCACAAAGTCGCCGGCGATGAATTCATCCGGATCATCGTGGTTTCGTTGTCCGACCACGAGAAGATCGCTCTCTCGCGCCTCGCGCAGCACGAGCGCCACGGGGTCGCCCTCCACTGCGCGCCACTCCGTTTCCACCCCCAGGCCCTCCGTCGCCTGACGAAAGCGCGCGTGTACGGCGTCCCGAACGCCATCGCGCCGGATGCGGTCTTCTTCCAGATAGCGCGCAGCGTTCTCCATCATGTAGAACCAGCTGAGGCTGGGCGCGAAGCTCGCATAGATGCCGACGAGTTTGGCGCCATGCGCCTGTGCGTACTGGGCTGCAAGGTTGAGACGATGCATGGCGCGCTCGCTGCGGTCCAGATGCACCATCACACTGGCGTAACTCATGGTCAGATCCTGATGTCGTGTCAGAGGGGGGAACTACCCGTCAGGCAATGACGGCGTTGCTCAGCGGTTCGGTAGTCTCGTGCACCGGTTCCGTGGGCACCGCGCGGACGAGCAGCACCGGCAGCGTGCTGCGGCGAACAACGCTCTCGGCCACGCTGCCCAGGAACAAGCGCTGGAAGCCGCGACGCCCATGCGTGCCCAGCACCAGGGCCTGGGCGCCGACGTTCTGTGCCGCCTGTTCGATGGCGGTGCCGATGTCGAAGGTTCCGATGGGGTCGTCCACCACCACGCTGTGGACATGTACACCGGCCTTTTCGGCCTTGTCCCGCGCGTCGGCAACGATTTGCTGGCCTTGTTTGACCAGTGCCTCGGTAAAGGCGCCGACATCGATATAGCCAACGTCGTACATCAGATACGAGTTGTCGATCACGTGCGCGATGACCAGCTCAGAGCCGAGCTTTTTTGCAAGCTGGATGGCCTCGTCCAGCGCGCGCTCCGCCGTAGGACTGCCATCCACGGCTACCAGAATCCTGTCGTACATGATGTGCCTCCATCGAATCCGTCGTCCGCCCCACACGGGGTTGCTGGATTCCATGTTGGACCACCATGCGGATCAGCCCTTGATTTACATCAGCGTTTGGCTTGCCGGCGCCTCAGGCAATGCCAATTGATCTGCCTCAAGGGCTTGCGCGCCGCGCTCGATAGACTCGTGCGCTATCCGCTGCCTCTCGGGTGCAGTTCTGGAAAGCTCACGGCACCTTGTGCGGGATCAACTTCTGACACCGGCCCGTTCTTATAGTGAAAACGTACGCGCATCGGAGTTCAGCATGAGGGTCGACGAGATCTGTTCCCACCGCATCGTCCACGTCCAGGCGACGGCGACGCTGCAGCAAGCCGCCCGGCTGATGCGCGACGAAAGCGCCCGGGCGCTGCTTGTCACGGAACAAGCCGTTGGAGGTTCACGGGTGGTCGGCATCGTGACAGACCGCGACATGGTGGTGCACGGCATTGCCAGCCAAAGCGACTGCACCCACACCGCCGTCTCCGAAGTCATGACGCGCGGCCTCCTGACCATCCACGATGACGCCGTGATCAGTGAAGCCCTCCGCTCGATGCTGAGCCACGGCCTGCACCGTCTAGGCGTGGTCGATCGTCAGCAACGGCTGGTGGGCATGCTCAGCCTGGACGACACCATCCGCGCGATCGGCGGCGAATGGACGTTGCTCGCCGGCATTCTCGGCCGCGACAACGCGACCGCGCCCCGCCACCATGCGCCGTCCGATTTGATTCTCTAAGGCTTCACTCACTGTTATCCAGGAGCACTGCCATGTTCACCAATGTTGGAACCGCGGACCGCGCCGTCCGCATCTTGATCGGCGTCGCCATGATTCTGCTGGCGTTCTTTGGCAAGGTGCCCGCGTGGGTCGGCTGGGTGGGTCTGATCCCCCTGGTGACCGGCCTCGTCCGCATGTGCCCGCTCTACTGGGTGCTGGGCATCGGGCGGGATTGATCAGGCAACCAACCAGAACACCGCCCAGCTGGCCAGCAGCATGGTCAGCAGACCGGCGGTGACCTTGCCGGCAAATGCCCGGCCTCCGCTGACGGCCACGACAACCTTCGAGAAAGTGTTGGCCGTCAGCGCAAGCATCACGAGCGCGCCCGCCGTCGATATTTGCAGCGTGTGGCTTGCCGCCTGCGTTGCGATGGAAGCGGTGGCGGCATGGACATCGGCAAACGCACCGAAGACCGTGACGGCCACGACCGCTGCCGTCCCGAACCACATGCGCGCGGCGGCCGCGGCAAGCAGCAAGGCCGCCGTCCACAGCGCAAAACCGATCGCGATGCGCCAGTTGATGGCGGACGCTGCGTCCTCGGGCGCCGCCTGAAGCGGCTCGCTGCCGCGCCATATCCATAGGGCGGACCATGCCACGGTCACCACCATGGCCACCGCCAGCGGGGCCGCCAGCACGCGCAACAAGTCGATGCTGATGGCGGCAATCAGCAGCAGCATCTGCACCAGCGTGGCAACGTTGGAGAGCAGCGCGGCGGCAACTGCGCCGTCAACTGGGCGACGGTCTTGCCGCGCCCGTGCCGCCATCGTCGTGATCGTTGCCACACTCGAGGCAAACCCGCTGAACAAGCCGGCCAGCGGCAGACCGAGGCGCTCTCCAAACCCTCGCGCCGCAAAGTGGCCCATGTTGCCGGTCAGCATGACAAGCAGCACAACGAGCCACAGCGTATGCGGGTTCCAGGCGTTCAGCGGCCCGAGGTTCCGGTCTGGAACGGCGGGCCAGATCAGCAATGCCGCCACGGCAAGGATCAGCAGATCGGCCAGTTCACGCTGGGTGATGACCGTGCGGGCAAACCGATGCAAACCGGCTTTGGCATAGAGCAGAACAAGAAGGACCGTGCCCAGGCCGGCCGTCATTTCCGGCTCGGTCACGGCATAGGCGCCCAGCAGCGTGGTCGCCACAAGCGCGAGCTCCGTCGTCACACCAGGGTCAACATTGGCCGAATGGTGATACCCCATCGCTGCCAACACCGCGATGGCCAGCAACACCGTGGGCACGGCAAACGGTATTGGCAGGCTTGCCGCAATGGCGCCTGCCAGCGCCCCGATCGCAAACGTTCGCATGCCCGCTGGGAGCTCGGTGCTGCCGGCATGACTACGCTCGCGCTCAAGGCCGATCGCCAGGCCCACGCCCAAGGCAACCGAGAAAGACAGCAGTGAAGACATTTCGTGGACACGGACGCGTTGCATTGCACCCGTTCAGTATTGCGCGCGGCAACGCTTTTCGGTTGATCTGGCGCAGTCGACGGTCGACTGTCGGGCAGCCGTTCCGTGGTGCTGACCCATACTGATCAGACACGCCAATCTCGGAGACAGCGATGTCTGAATCGATGCAGGCCATGGTGATGGAAGGCGCCGGAAAGCCGTTGAGCTGGCGTGAAGTGCCGCTGCCCGCCCCTGGGCCGGGAGAAGTCCGGATCGCCGTTTCGGTATGTGGTGTCTGCCGTACCGATCTGCATATCGTGGACGGCGAACTGACCGCCCCGAAACCATCCCTGATTCCCGGTCACGAAATCGTAGGCATCGTCGAGTCATGCGGCGAAGGCGTGACAACACCCGCTCCAGGCGAGCGCGTCGGCGTGCCGTGGCTTGGCTGGACATGCGGCGTCTGCCCGTACTGCCTGCACGGCCGCGAAAACCTGTGCGACCACCCTGCCTTCACCGGCTATACGCGCGACGGCGGGTATGCCCAATACGTCGTCTGCGACGCGCGATACTGCCTGCCGATTCCAGCGCGGTACGACGATGCCCACGCCGCGCCGCTGCTCTGTGCCGGGCTGATCGGCTACCGGACGCTGCGCATGGCCGGCAATGCGCGCCGGATCGGCATCTACGGCTTTGGTGCGGCGGCTCACCTCATCACGCAGATTGCCGTGGCAGAGCAGCGCGAAGTCTTCGCCTTCACCCGCGCCGGCGACACAGCAGCCCAGCAACTTGCGCTCGACACCGGCGCCAGCTGGGCAGGCGCAAGCGACGCGCCCGCCCCAGAACCGCTTGACGCCGCGCTGATCTTCGCGCCCATCGGCGCGCTCGTGCCGCAGGCGCTGCAAGCCGTGGTCAAGGGCGGCTCGGTGGTCTGCGGCGGCATCCACATGAGCGACATCCCGGCGTTTCCGTACCGGTTGCTATGGGAAGAACGCAAGCTTGTATCGGTGGCGAACCTGACGCGCGCCGATGGACTCGCCCTCATGCGCATCGCCGCAGAGGTTCCCTTGCAGGTTCACGTCACACCCTATCGGCTGCAAGATGCCAACACCGCCTTGGAAGACCTCCGCGCCGGTCGCGTGGCGGGCGCTGCCGTCCTGCAGGTGGCGTCGAAAGACCTTTGACGCGCATCAACAGCCCCGCCGCCACGCTGTCTACGCTGGTTACACGCGGTGCCGTACTGCGCAACGCCTTGGAGACCACCATGTACCAGCGAATCCTGCTCGCCGTCGACGGCAGCCACGCGTCCTATCTCGCGCTGCACCAGGCCATTGTGGTCAGCAAGGCAACGGGCGCCGAAGTCGAAGCCCTCTTCGTTGCCGACAGCAGCGACATCACCTTCGACATGGTCGGCGCGGACTCGATTGCCTACGCCAACCAGGTCGTCAATTACGGCCGGGACACGCTCGCCGAGGTTTCGAAAAAGCTCGACGCAGCAGGCGTCAAGCATTCGACCAAGTTGCTCGAAAAATCCATTGCGCCGGGGCAGATCTCGGCAACGATCGTCGCGGAAGCCAACGAGACCGCCGCCGACCTGATCGTGCTCGGCACACATGGCCGACGCGGGCTCAGGCATTTGGTGCTCGGCAGCGTGGCCGAAGGCGTGGTGCGCAAGACCAACAAGCCAGTGTTGATGGTGCGTAGCGAGGTCGAGGAGTAAGGCCACAACCTTCCCCGATCGTCTGACGCCGCCCCGTCCGAGCTCATCGGCGGGCGGCAAAGTCTTGCTCGAAGCGCTTGCGCACCTGAGTGCACTCGGCCCTTCCTTCCGGATCCAAACCGACGCCGCCTCCTTCTGCGTCAATTTGACCAAGGCGCGTTTGTTACTTTCGGTTCCAAAACGCAGCCAAACCCTCATCCCAGTGGTCGATGCATCGGCTCGGGGCCATTGCCCGCGAGCCTGCCCACCAATACTGCGGCCTGCGACAGGCGTACGGAGCGCATCGCTCCAGATTCCTGCCCGCCCAGATTCACTCGACCATGGAAGACTTTCTCTCGCACCTTCATCCCGAACGCCTGAACTTCATCTGGGACGCCTTCAGCCGCCTGGCCGTCAGCCTGTGCGCGGCGATGCTCATCCTGTTTCTCGGCTGGTGGATCTCCAAACGCATCGGCCGGTGGCTCACCCGGCTGGCCAGCGGCCAGACCCGCGTCGACGCCACGCTCACGCCCATCCTGTGCGACATCGCCGTCTGGGGCATCCGGATTCTTGCCATTGTCGGGGCGCTGTCCCGGCTGGGCATTGAAACGGCCAGCATCATTGCCGTACTGGGCGCGGCGGGCCTTGCCATCGGGCTGGCGCTGCAGGGCACGCTGCAGAACATTGCGGCGGGCATCATGCTGCTCGCGCTGCGGCCCTTCCGGGTGGGCGATTACATCGATGGCGGCGGCGGTGAAGTTGCCGGCACGGTGGAAGAAGTCAGCCTGTTCATGACGCGCCTGACCAAGCCCGACGGCATCTGCGAATACGTACCGAACAGCGCGCTGTGGAGCCATTCCGTGCGCAACTACACGCGCAACCCGACCCGCCGGCTGGATCTGGAGACCGAGGTCTCGCTCCAAGACGATATTCCGCGTGCGCTTGAGGCACTCCAAACGCTGGCCGCCAATGAACCGCAGGTGCTGGCGGACCCGGCGCCGCTGGCCATGGTGATGCGTTTTGACGACAGTATTGCCGTGTTGAATCTGCGCGTCTGGGCACGGACGGAGCACTTCTGGGACATGCGTTGGACGCTCGCCCAGAAAGTCCGCGCCACCCTCGCAGAGGCCCGCTGCGCCGTCCCCATGCGGATTCGCGAACTTCATATTGTGCGAGACGACACCAAGAAAATGGACGATGGACCGAGCCGTCAAGACCGAAAAAGCACCCATCCCATGGCCGGATGAGGGTCGGGATTTTCTTGTGCATTCGCAAACGCATTGCATAGACTCACCTTTCAAGGCATCCCTTACAGGCAAACGCATCATGTGTCGCTGGCTGGCGTATTCTGGCAATCCCATTCAGATGGAGACAGTGCTGTTCCGGCCGCGGCACTCGTTGATCGACCAAAGTCTGCGCTCCCGCCTCGGCGGCGAGACGACCACCAACGGCGACGGTTTCGGCATCGGCTGGTACGGCCGCTACTCTGAAGTGCCCTTCCGATACCGCTGCCTGCACCCCGCGTGGAACGACACCAACCTGCGTGAAGCCGCCCGCGCCATCCGCTCGTCGATGTTCATCGCCCACGTGCGAGCGGCCACCGACACCCCGGCACAAGAGACCAATTGCCATCCGTTCCGCTACGGCCGGTGGCTTTTTGCGCACAACGGGCTCATCCGCGAATATCCGATGCTGCGCCGCGCGCTGATGATGGAAGTGGCGCCGGAGTTGTTCCGCTGGATCGAGGGTTCGACCGACTCCGAAGTCATGTTTTTCCTGGCGCTGTCGTTCGGGCTCGACCGCGACCCGCGCGGCGCTCTCGAACAAATGGTCGGGCTGATCGAAGACATCGGCCGCCGCCACGGCGTCGAATACCCACTGAACATGACGGTCTGCGCAACGGACGGCGTCCAGATCGTGGCAGCGCGCTATTCCAGCGAGGGCGAATCGCGCTCCCTCTTTCACAGCACATCGTTCAAGCATCTGCACCAGCTCTATCCTGACAGCGCCGCAATTGAAGACGCAGGCGACGGCGCGTTTCTTGTGCTGTCAGAGCCGCTTGTCGACTTGCCTGGCGCCTGGGCCGAGATCCCCGAAGAGACGGTCGTCATCGTCAAGGGTGGCGTGGTCGAGCACCATCGTTTTGTGCCGCGCAAGCCCGGCCCCACGGGCTTCGACCTGCCGGCCAACCAAGCTTCTTACGGGCGCGAGGTAGGCTGACCGCCCAGCCGCGGGGGTGACACAAGCGTCACTCCACTCTTTTTCCTGCTCCGCTGAAACCTCCTGACAAAACGCTGTCAGGAGCCCTGCGTTACGCTCCCGCCCGCGACTCGTTTCGTAGACGAACCGGATCTTCATAATCCGCTACAGTTTACGGCTCGAATTCTGATTGCCGGCGCAGCTGCCAATGGTTCAACCGCGCCGGCATTCCCCCTTACCTCCAAGCTCCAAGGAACGCCCTCCATGTCCTCCGGTGTCATTCGCCTGCGCGGAGCCCGTCAGCACAATCTCAAGAACCTCGATCTGGACCTGCGCACGGGCGAAATGACCGTCGTGACCGGCCCGTCGGGGTCCGGCAAGTCCAGCCTCGTTTTCGACACGCTCTACGCCGAAGGCCAGCGCCGCTACGTCGAGACCTTCAGCGCCTACGCGCGCCAGTTCCTCGACCGCATGGACCGGCCGCAGGTCGAGCACGTCGAAGGCGTGCCGCCCGCCATCGCCATCGACCAGACCAACCCGGTGCGCAGTTCGCGCTCGACGGTCGGCACGATGACGGAGCTGAACGATCACCTGAAGCTGCTGTTTGCGCGCGCCGCCCAGCTGTTCGACCGCGACACGGCGCTGCCGGTGCGGCACGACACACCGGAAACCATCTACGACGAGTTGCTCTCGCGCACGCGCGAGGGCGATCCGCGCCTGGTGGTGACGTTTCCCGTCGAGCTGCCCGCCAATACGAGCCCCGAAGAAGTCACGCAGTGGTTGTCGGTCAGCGGCTATACGCGCGTGCAGGCCGAGCGCGTGGTCGAGTCGTCCACGGGCAAGCGCAAGCTGCTGGACGTGGTGGCCGACCGCTTCCGCCTGCAGGGCACCGAGCGTGCCCGCGCGCTGGAGGCCATCGAGTCGTCGCTCAAGCGCGGTGGCGGACGTGTCAGCGTCTACGTTTTGCCTGCAGAGGAAGGTGCGGAGCCCACGATCTGGCGCTTTTCCACCGGCCTGCACTGCCCCGAAAGCGACCTGCGTTACGCAGACCCGCAACCCGCGCTCTTCTCGTTCAATTCCGCTTACGGCGCGTGCGATGCCTGCCGCGGTTTCGGCCGCGTCATCGGCGTCGATCTGGGGCTGGTGATTCCGGACGAGCGCAAGACCCTGCGCGACGGCGCCATCAAGCCGATGCAGACGCCTGCCTGGAAGGAGTGTCAGGACGATCTGATGCGCTACGCCGCCGCAGCCGACATCCCGCGCGGCACGCCGTGGGCGGAGATGACCGAAGCCCAGCGCAACTGGGTCATCAATGGCGACCCGGCTTTCAAGCGTGGCGGCTGGAACAAGCAGTGGTACGGCGTGCGCCGCTTCTTCGACTACCTGGAGTCGAAGGCGTACAAGATGCACATCCGCGTGCTGCTCTCCAAGTACCGCAGCTACACGACGTGTGAGACCTGCGGCGGTGCACGACTGAAAACCGAGTCGATGCAATGGCGCCTCGGCACCAAGGAAAACGCAGATGCCGTGCTGGCGCCCGAACACCGCTTCATGCCGCGCGGCGTGGCCTGGAACCGCGCCCAGCTCGAAGCCGTGCCCGGGCTGACCGTGCACGACCTGATGCTGCTGCCGATCGAGCGCATCCGCCGTTTCTTCGATGAGCTGACGCTGCCCTCCACCCTGCTCGACGACGCGCTCAAGCTGCTGCTGGACGAGGTGCGCACGCGCCTGGCGTATCTGTGCGACGTCGGTATCGGCTACCTGACGCTGGATCGCCAGAGCCGCACCCTCTCGGGCGGCGAAGTGCAGCGGATCAACCTGACGACGGCGCTCGGCACGTCGCTCGTCAATACGCTCTTCGTGCTGGATGAACCGAGCATCGGCCTGCACCCACGCGATCTGGACCGGATTGTCCAAGCCATGCACCGCCTGCGCGACGCCGGCAACACGCTGGTGGTGGTCGAGCACGATCCTTCGGTGATGTTGGCAGCCGACCGCCTGATCGACATGGGTCCCGGCCCGGGCGAGCGTGGCGGCAACATCGTCTTCGACGGTACGCCGACGTCGATCCGCCAGGCGGACACACTCACGGGCGCGTATCTGTCGGGCCAGCGCCGCGTGGCCGATGCGACCGACTGGCAAGCGCGCCCCGTCAATGACGCCACGCCGCAGCTGGTGCTCGAAGGCGCGGCGGAACACAACCTGCGCGATGTCACGGTCGAAATTCCGCTGCAGCGCCTGGTGTGCGTGACCGGCGTGTCGGGCTCGGGCAAATCGACCTTGATCCAGGATGTGCTGCACCCCGCGCTGGCACGGCACTTCGGCAAGGCAACCGAATCGCCCGGCGCATTCCGCGCACTACGCGGTGCTGATCAGGTCAGCGACGTGGTGTTCGTCGACCAGTCCCCGATCGGCAAGACCGCGCGTTCGAACCCGGCCAGCTACGTTGGCGCGTTCGATGAAATCCGCAAGCTGTTCGCCAAGGCGCCGATGGCGCTGCAGCGCGGCTACACGGCGGGCACGTTCAGCTTCAACTCGGGCGACGGCCGTTGCCCGACCTGCGGCGGCTCGGGTTTCGAGCACGTCGAGATGCAGTTCCTGTCCGACATCTACCTGCGCTGCCCGGATTGCGACGGCACGCGCTATCGCGCCGAAATCCTGGAAGTGAAGCTGCCGCGCGCCGGCCGCGCATTGTCGGTGGCCGATGTGCTGGAACTGACGGTGAGCGAAGCCGCCAGCGTGTTCGCCGATGACGCCGACGTGCTGCGCGTGCTGCAACCGATCGTCGACGTGGGCCTGGAATACGTGAAGCTTGGCCAGCCGGTGCCGACGCTCTCCGGCGGCGAGGCGCAACGCCTGAAGCTGGCGGGCTTCCTGGCCGAAGCCGCACAGGCCGCCCAGGCCGCGGCGCGCAAGCGCGTGAAGCAGGACGTGCCGGCCAACGCAGGCCGCCTGTTCATGTTCGACGAGCCGACCACCGGTCTGCACTTTGACGACATCGCCAAGCTGATGCGCGCGTTCGGCAAGCTGCTCGACGCCGGGCATTCGCTGATCGTGATCGAACACAACCTCGACGTGGTGCGCGCGGCGGATTGGATCATCGACCTCGGCCCCGAAGGCGGCGACGCCGGCGGCCTGCTGGTCTGCGCCGGCACACCTGCGCAGGTCAAAGGCTGCGCTGCATCGCACACCGGCGCCGCGCTCAAACAATACGAAGCCAGCGTCGGCCAGCCGGAAGCCATCGAAGGCGTACCGCTGCAGACAGCACTGGCCGACCGCCGCGCCAAGCGTGCGGCGCTGGCGGAAGTCCAGGGCGAAAACGTCGTGCGCATCGTCCACGCACACGAGCACAACCTCAAGGGCCTGAACGTCGATATTCCGCACGGCAAGTTCAACGTGGTGACGGGCGTGTCGGGTTCAGGCAAGTCGACGCTGGCGTTCGACATCCTCTTCCACGAAGGGCAGCGGCGCTATCTTGAATCGCTCAACGCGTATGCACGTTCGATCGTGCAGCCCGCGGGGCGGCCGGAAGTCGATGCCGTGTACGGCATTCCGCCCACCGTGGCCATCGAGCAGCGCCTGTCGCGCGGCGGCCGCAAGAGCACGGTGGCGACGACGTCCGAGGTGTGGCACTTCCTGCGCCTGCTGTACGTGAAGCTGGGCGTGCAGCACTGCATCCACGACGGCACGCCGGTGTCGGCGCAAAGCCCGGAGGCGATCTTTGCCCAGCTCATGCGCGACCATCGCGGTCAGCACATCGGCCTGCTCGCGCCGCTGGTCGTGAACCGCAAGGGCGTCTACACCGACCTGGCCAAATGGGCCAAGGCGCGCGGCTATACGCATCTGCGCGTCGACGGCGAATTCCTGAGCGTCGACCCATGGCCGCGCCTGGACCGCTTCCGCGAGCACACGCTGGAACTGCCGGTGGGCGACCTTGTTGTCTCGCCGGAAAACGAAGCCGCGCTGCGTGCGCTGCTGGAGCAGGCGCTGGAATACGGCAAGGGCATCATGCACGTGCTCGCGCCGCTCGACGGCCTGCAGCACGCCATGCACAACGGCGGTACGGCGCATGTCGGCAATGTGAAGGTGTTTTCGACCAAGCGGGCGTGCTCGACCTGCGGCACCAGCTACCCCGAGCTGGATCCGCGCATGTTCTCGTACAACAGCAAGCACGGCTGGTGTCCGAGCTGCGTCGGCACCGGGTTGGCGCTCACGCGCGAGCAGCGTGCCGCGTTTGACGACACCGTCCTCGGCGGAGACGATCGCGGCCGCGAGCAGACGCTGCCGTCGGAGGAAGTCGATCCGGAAGGCATGACCGACCTGCCCTGCCCGGACTGCCACGGCACACGCCTGAACCCGACGGCGCGCGCGGTGACCTTTGCCGACAAGCCCATCGTCGACATTGCGCAGTGGACGGTCAGCCAGACCCGCCGCTGGGTCGAAGGCCTGGACCTAACCGGCCGCGACGCCGACATCGCCCGCGACGTGGTGGCCGAGATTCACAGCCGCCTGTCGTTCCTGGAGGAAGTCGGCCTGGGCTACCTGAGCCTGGACCGCGCCGCACCGAGCCTGTCTGGCGGTGAAGCGCAGCGTATTCGCCTGGCGGCGCAACTCGGCAGCAACCTGCAAGGCGTCTGCTACGTGCTGGATGAGCCGACCATCGGCCTGCATCCGCGCGACAACCAGATCCTGCTGGACGCATTGCGCAAGCTGGGCGACAAGGGCAACACGCTGGTGGTGGTTGAGCATGACGAAGACACCATCCGCCGCGCCGACCACATCATCGATATCGGCCCAGGCGCCGGCAAGCGCGGCGGCACGCTCGTCGCGCAAGGTGGGGTGCAGGATCTGGCCGCGCAGCCGGATTCACTCACGGGCCGGTTCCTGTCGCAGCCGATCGAGCATCCGCTGCAGCCGCGCCGCCAGGTGGTTGCTCCCCGTACGGGCGCACAAGCGGTGCCCGAGCAGTGGCTGACGGTGCACGGCGCCAAGCTGCACAACCTGCGCAACGTGACCGCGACGATGCCGCTGTCGCGCCTCGTGGCGATTACGGGCGTGTCGGGCTCGGGCAAATCGACGCTGGCGCGCGATGTGTTGATGACGAACCTGCTCGATGCAGTGGGCCGTTCGGTGCTGTCTTCGCCGGCAACGCGCCGTGCACGCAAGGCCGCGCAGGCTGAGGTGCCTGACACCAAGATGCCGCGCAAGCTCGACGTCAAACACGACTGGCACGGCTGTGACAGCGTCACCGGCTGGGAAACCATCGACCGGGTGCTTGAGGTCGACCAGACGCCCATCGGCAAGACGCCGCGCTCCTGCCCGGCCACGTACATCGGCGTGTGGGACACCATCCGCAAGCTCTTTGCCGACACGTTGGAGGCGCGGGCACGCGGCTACACCGCGTCGCGCTTCTCGTTCAACACCGGCGACGGCCGTTGCCCCGCCTGTGAAGGCCAGGGCGTGCGCACCATCGCCATGAGCTTCCTGCCCGACGTGAAGGTCGGCTGCGACGTCTGCCACGGTCAGCGCTTCAATGCAGAAACGCTGGCCGTCACCTGGCGCGGCAAGAACATCGGCGATGTGCTGACCATGGAGATCGACGAAGCGGTCGAGTTCTTCGGCGCGATGAACAGCATCGCCCACCCGCTGCAGTTGATGAAGGACGTCGGCCTCGGCTACCTGACGCTGGGCCAGCCGTCGCCCACGCTGTCCGGCGGCGAGGCGCAGCGCATCAAGCTTGTCACCGAGTTGTCCAAGGTGCGCGACGACGTGACGCGCCGCGGCCAGAAGGCGCCCCACACGCTGTACGTTTTGGACGAGCCGACCGTGGGCCTGCACATGGCCGACGTGGCCAAGCTGATCCGCGTGCTGCATCGCCTGGCGGACGGCGGCCACAGCGTGATCGTGATCGAACACGACCTCGACGTGATTGCCGAGGCGGATTGGATTCTCGATCTCGGCCCCGAAGGCGGCGACGAAGGCGGCACGATCGTCGCGGCTTGCGGGCCGGAGGCGTTGACGCGCGTGCCGGCGAGCCATACCGGCGCGGCCTTGGTGCCGGTGCTGGCGCGCGGCAAGCAGGTCGATCCGAGCAAGGAAGGCGCGACGGTCTAGCGTGGCGCGCGGCGGTTTCCAGCTTGGTGGAAGCCGCCGGCGCTGCCCCCACAGGCCGATGTGGCGCCGGCAAACCTTTCGCTTTCCTGAGCAAAACGGAACCCAATCGCTGCCGGAGCAGGGTTTGCCCTAAAGAACTGCGCAACGCTGCCGTCACATTGTGGAGATTGTGAAGAAAGCGTTTGCGCGCGTCCGACCATGGCCACTTCGTCCACGAGCAATAACTACATTCCGCCGATCTCCGTTCCGGGTATCGGTACGAACATCGACGTCAACAGCCTTGTCACGAAGCTGATCCAGGCGGAAAGCAAGGGTATGACGCTGCGGCAGACGCAGCAGAAGGCGTTTCAGACGCAGTTGTCGGCGGTCGGCTCGCTCAAAAGCGCGCTGGCGACCTTCCAGACAGCCATGGCGGCCCTGAACAATCCGGACACGTTCACCGGCAACAAGGCCAGCGGGCACGATACGTCGATCCTCACGGCTTCGCTGTCCAACACGGCGCCGGCCGGCACGTATCAAGTCAACGTGACGCAGCTTGCGCAGGCGCAGGTGCTGTCGGCAGCCGGGCAGGCGTCAAGCAAGACGCCCATCGGCGGCGGCACGCCCACCACGCTCACGTTTTCATTCGGCAGTGTCTCGGGCGGCAGCTTTGCCGACGGCAAGTACACCGGCGCCACCTTCACGCAGAACGGCAACCAGGCCGGCGGCTCGATCACCATCGACCCGTCGAACAACACGCTCGCCGGCATCCGCGACGCGATCAACAACGCCAACCTGGGCGTTTCGGCCAGCATCGTCAACGACGGCAGCAATTCGCCCTACCGGCTGGTGCTGACGTCCACCACGGGCGGCGCCAATTCGGAAATGAAGATTGCCGTCTCGGGCGACTCGACACTGCAATCCTTGCTGAGCCACGATCCGGCCGGCACGCAGAACATGAGCGAGGTCGCGACGGGCCGCAACGCCATGGCCACCGTCAACGGCATCAGCGTGCAAAGCGCCACCAATACGCTGACGGACGTGGTAGACGGAACCTCGTTCACGCTGGCCAAGACGGGCAGCACGACGGTCACGGTCGGCAGCGACGCCGGCCAGGCCAGCCAGTCGGTGCTGAACTTCGTCAAGGCGTACAACGCGCTGCGCATCCAGCTCAACGCGTTGACCAAGTTCGACACCGCCAATGCCGCCAACAACGGCGCGCTGGCCGGCGATGTCAGCACCAAGGCGATGATCAACCAGCTGACCGACGTGCTGGGCCAGGGCATCGGCAACGGCGCGTTCCAGTCGCTGGGCAGCATTGGCGTGACGATGGACAAGGAAGGCACGCTGTCGATTGACGACGCGAAGCTCACGGCGGCGCTTAAGAAATCGCCCAGCCAGGTGGCGGCGCTGTTTGCCGGCACGGGCACGGCGACGGATTCGCTATTGAAGGTCTCGTCGTTTTCAACCACCACGCAAGCCGGCAGCTATGCCGTCAACGTGACTCAGCTGGCAACGCAGGGCTCGCTCAAGGGCTCGGCGGCGGCCAACACGACCATCCAGAGCGGCGTGAACGACAGCCTGTCGGTCACGCTCAGCGGCATCACGACCAACATCCAGGTGCCGGCCGGCAGCTACACCGCGTCGAGCCTGGCCGCGCAAATCCAGAGCCAGATCAACGCCTCGCCCGACCTGCAGAGAGCCAAGGTGGAAGTCGCCATCGGCACCGATGCCAACGGCGTGCTGACGCTCACCGACAAGCAATACGGCTCGGTATCGACGGTGTCGGTGTCGGGGAATGGTGCCGCATCGCTGCTGGGCGGCAGCCCAACGGCCACGGCCGGACGGGATGTACAAGGCACCATCAACGGCGCGGCCGCAACGGGTTCGGGCCAGAACCTGTACGGCGCCAGTGGATCGGCCATCGATGGCCTGACGGTGCAAGTGACCGGCGGTGCGTTGGGCGACCGTGGCACCGTCACCGTGCAGCGTGGCTACGCCGCGCAACTGCATACCGTGTCGGGCAACTTGCTGTCGAACAACGGCATGGTGCAGAACGCCACCGACGCCATCAATAGCTCCATCACCTCGCTCGGCAAGCAGATTGATCTGATGCAGAAGCAGCTCGATGCCAAGCAGGCGCTGTATTACACGCAGTTCAATGCGCTGTCGAAGGTGGTGGCGAGTATGACCAATACGAGCAATTACCTGGCGACGCAGTTGGCGATGTTGCAGAAGCAGCGGACGGGGGGGTAAAGGCGCCCTCCCGTAAGTCTTGATCTACCGGCAAACCGCCGGCGTAACTTGCCCACCCTGCGCAATCACCAAATCATTGCCGTTGCCGTCTGTGCCAACGCCCATCGCGGTGTAGGCATACGCAGATTGGTACTGCGTGCCGTCATAGCGGTAGTAGGTCACGTAATGCTCGCCCATGCTGACGCGCGCACTCGTCATAAGATCCGGCATGCCATTGCACGTAGTTTTCAACACGCCAGACGGTCCATCATCGATGTCGAGTAGCGGTTCAAGCTTGGCGCCTCTAACGCGATAGAGCCATTCTGGAGCGTTCACCTGATGCCTTTTCAGTTTCAGTGGCAATTGTTGCGTTGCGAATGCCGGCCGGAGCTCGCAACTCGTAGTAGATGTCGCTGCCCCGTATTTCGATTGTGGCGTTGGTGAGTTGATCGAGCGAAATCGCAACGGCGTCGGCAGCTGATGCGGGGCGCTGGGCCACAACGAAAAACGCTAACGCTGTCGCTATGCGGCGCATGCAACCTGTCGTTTGGAGAGGCAAAGAAGACCGTTCAGCACGAGATATTGGTTGTCCGATTCCGACGGCGGCCGAGCGCACTGCGGTATATGAATCACCCTTGGATATGGTGGTAGCCAGGTGGTGTCGTCGCGTCTCGCTTCACACCGGGCGCGATATCGTCGGGCAAAAGTGGTATCGGCTCTGCCGGCGCTTGAGGGGGTGGCGATGCATTCTTCAACGCGCGCATCTCCTCTTGAAGCCGCGCCCGTCCCGCCGCTTGCGCTCGGGCGCGCTGTTCAGCCTCACGCGCTGCACGTCGGCTTGGCTCAAAATGGAAATCTGCCGGCTTAACAGGGTAAGGTGGCCCAGGATAATTACGCTGGCCCGGCCCCTTATTCGAAATAATGAGCCGGACCTTTCCTTCAGGCAGGAAGTGCACATTCAATGTGTCGGCTTCGTCCTCATACCTGTCGATCGAAACGACAGCCTCGTGCCAGTGCTCCTTCGCAGCATCACCCTCCGCGTTCGGATCAGAACTGGAGGTAGTCCATTTCACCTTGGCGGTTAGGCCGGGGTGCCAATTCTTGGGGTATGCGACGCAACAAACGAAACTTCCACCGCCGCCGTAGGCGAACGAGTTGCCCCCCCAGGTCCCATCCACGTAGAACTGGTGGATGTAGTCGGGCGTGTGGTTGTACGAAGTGATGCTAGCCGTCGCCTCATCATCCGTTGACGCCGCCTTCGACGCGCCAACGGTCAATATGCAAAACGCAATTAAAGCGGTGGCCGCTGCGCCGAAGCATCTCAAGGTTTTCGTAGTGTTTTCTTTGCGGCGGAATCTGCAGCTTGCCCCGGCCGCGTCACGCAGCTCATGTGCCAACAAGCTCCCCTTACTGCTGAGGCTTCCCCCACAACGGATTCCTGCTATCGGAACCTAGCACTTGGGCGAGCACTTCTGCATCGCCATCACGCGCGACTGCGGTGTTCTTGCGTGCACGGGCGACCTTGGTACGCTTGCCCTGCTTCTTTGCGTGCACGGCCTTCTTGATTCCGCTTTGCGGGGCATTGCCTGATGCCGGCTCGGTGGAGGTGTGCTGGGCGCAGATGCCTGCGGTCATCCAGGCGGTGGTCAAGAGGGCTACGGCAAGTTTGTATTGCAGGTTCATTTGAGAATTAGCTGAGATAATCGAGTTACGCAATGAGAAAAGATGCAGATAATTGTCGTCGCATTCAAAAGCAATAAATTCAACCCAACATCAATACGATAACAACAAATTCAATCATTCCATCCTAATTGAATCGAGCATCCTCATGTACTGATTGATATATTGATTATTTTTATACTTATCAATATTCATGAAGCATGTTAACGCTTCCGCAGATCGCCTTCCGTTTCCATGAATTGAGTAAATGCACGATGAATAAAGCGACCGACGCCCAGCAACCTTATCACCAATCCCGTCTATGCGAGCGACCAATAGCTGCGTTCCTTCATTGTTTTTAACAACAACGGGGTTGGCCGGCAGACTATTCCAGAGTCTATTTGGGTACATTTCCTTATTAGCAAAAAGCCCAATTTTCCCCGCACCGACTTGAGGGCTTTCCAATAGGCGCTGCTCGAAACTTTGGCTATCAATGACAATAAATTTCGCATACGAAAAATATTGGTCAAAGGTGTACCCCGGCGTGCCTCTCTTCCGAACCGGAATGCTAACTCCTGCGACCCAATCGAAAGAATCGTGTGCGGTTGAATTCCACTCTGGTGCCTGCCCCGCTGGCCCGTTCGCCTCTCTCCTTTTCTCGCATCCGCCTCCCTCACTGTTCGGCGGAATGGCGAAATAGAACCCACATAGTTTTGCCTCCTCGGTATTCAACGGCGTCCATCCCGCAGTGGGCAAGTTGACGGGATGGGTAGGAAATGGCGTCGAAGACTTTTTACCAATTACGAGTTTCCCACTCTTGATTAATAAAAGCTTGGCTTCTTTGAATCGCTCTGCTTCTGCAACCCACTGAGACACTAACCCCCTGGATTCATCTTGATTGTTAGGGACATATCTGGATGAGGCGGCCTGTTCTGCACAGAAAGCATAGCTGGCGCACAGCGCTGCAAGGAAAAATATAGAGGACTTCCACTGCGTCATTTTTTCCTTCCTTTCTTCTTGGCTGCGTTAGCGTCCTGCTTTTTCTTGGCCGCCTCTTCCTGCTTCCTTTTCTTGGCCTCTTCTTGCTTCCGCTTTTTTTCTGCCTCTTCCGCCTCGTACTCTGCCGATGTATCTGGATTCAGCGGACTGTATTGCTGAAGTTGATCCACCTGATCATTAAGTGCGCGCAAAGCATGGGAGAAATAGGTTCCACGATTGGTTATGTGGTTTACGCCGCCGTTGACTGCTTGCGTTACACCTCTGACAGCCGCAGCAGTCGCCCCACCATCCGCAGCACGCATTGTAGACGGGCGGAAGAAGCTGTAATACCAACCCGAAGAATCGCAAGTCTCAAATGCATTACCCCCAATTAATTCCTGATTTGGGATTATTGTGTAATCTTTTGTTTTTCTGTATTCGCTATAAGCAGAATATTTTTCCAAACCGGTAATCTGAATCAGCCCACGCCCCTTAAAGTTCTCAGCGTCATCCGCGTTTCTATTTCCGTTCTTCTTATCGTAATCGTGATCAAGGAAGTATTGCCTGTCCCCGTTTTCAACCACGTCAGTCAGCAACCCCGTTTCCTGAGAGATCTGCCCCCAAAAATGGGCTTTGCGTGAAATATCGGCAATACCGTACTTCACAAACGTCCAGTTCAAGTTGCGCCACAGATCAGGAGGCGACGTTTTGGCAGTACTTGGCCCGCGACCAGCCTCATTATTGCCGCTGATCAATCTTGCACGCATGTCCGACCACAGGGTCACCACGGTGGTAGGTTTTGTGCCAGGTTTATCGTCCGTCCACTCATGCTTCAACGGAGTCAGTTGAGCCATTTCTTCCAACGTCAGCCAGTTCGCCTTCCGGAACTGTTTGACGAACTGCAATGGGTGGAAGAACCACAGCGTGGAACTGTTGATGCCATGCCCGGCCAATGCCGCCTTGATGTCATCCCAGAATTGAAATTTCTTAGCAAAAGACAAAAACGCCTGATATTCGGATTCTTTGCCATAGAACGCCCCCCCTTTTTGCTTCAAGTCCGAGTAACGGCTGTCATTATGGCTGGCGTCCCACTCGGATGGTGCTTTGCAAATCAAGTGCCTAAGCCATTGCCTGATCTCTGGATGGCTCGTCAAATACTGCGCCATCTCGTCTTCAGACGTCCGCCCATCATGGTCTGTGTCGGCATCCGCTAAGAGCTTTGTTAGATAAGCGACATCGACTTTACCATCGACGTTTGCCTGCTCCTCCTTCACCCGCCTCCAGCCATTAAAGTGCGGGAAATCTGCATCTGAGAACTTTAGGATCGCACTCTGTGCAAGATCTATGTAACCAATGTCCTCTGTGCCCGCCCCAAAGGGGACTGCCAACCAGCAATCGGCTGCGCTGGACTGCGGTTGATCTACGCCAACGATTCGGCCAAAGCGCAAAAGATCGGCGCCGGCGCTCATGCATCCTGAGTACATGCGCTTTGCACGTTGGTACAGATCGTACTCGTAGTCCTTCATCTCGAAGGCTTGCGTGTTGCTGACTAGTGGAACGTATCGTTTTCCTACCGGCCCCGCCTCCTCCTTGAGAACCCGAAAATATCGAGAGCCCTTGTGATACCACATCTCAACTACCAGAGGAGAAGTATTCACGCCCGCTTTTTTATTAGGGAAAAAAACCGAATTTAGTCCCCGGCTGTCGTAATACTGCCCCGTTGGAGCCTTCTTTTTTCCGACAACCTCTTCTTTGATTGTCTTGTCTGTTTTCCCAATGAACCCGTGTGTAGCTCTACTGGGAGTAGCGACGAACGCTGTTCCGGCAGGAATGTAGAAATACAATTTTCCCCAGGGTAGCCGTTCCGATGACTTCTTTTGCGCGACAAGACTCTCCGTATCCGGCAGTTGTTTGAGCTGCTCTTCCGTTGTGAAAATTTCCACTTGCACTTGGCTGCCGCCGTACATTTTCCCTGGATAACCGATGATCTCGCGACGATAGATACGAGGCGCTTTTGCCGGGTCAGCGAACATCATCAATTGATCGGCGGCAATCGTCCGCAGTGGCCGAGCAAAACCATCTTCATTGGGGCCGCGACGTACGCCCGTCGCCTTCTCCGCCTCTGCGCTGGCCAAATGCATATACAACGAGAAGTAGGTGAACTTGATAGGCTCAAGCTTCGCCTCTTGGCCATTCACCGCAGGAATCAGCTTCGCACCAATCTCTGTATCATGCCTCAGCAAAACAAAACCGCGTTCACATGCGGAGCCATGTGGGTCTTTAAGTGGCTCTTTAGGATAGAGCGCGGCCACCAAAGTACCATCAGCGACTGCACGGATGGCTTGCAGAGTATTGCTAATCGATAGATGAATTCCGCCATGCCACCTACGATCAAAGCTGATCGGATAGGTACCGTGCATCGCCTGCTGCTCCATGGCAATGGCGTCGGCCTCGCTCAGTGGTCGGTTGGGCACATTTATTGGGGCGGGCTGGTCGATCAATTCTTTTGCGAACTCATCGTCCTCAGTCTCGGAAAGCTCCCCCGGACGGTCCTCAATGCGATCCTTCGATTGATCGCTTTTAGGAAGGACTGCAGGTTTCCAGTCTTTCTGGCCGACAAATGCTTCTCCAGCCTCCTTACCTTGGGGCAGGATAGGGTACGAAATTAGCATGGCTTTCTATAGAGAGAAGCGGTAAGTGCCGGGCAAGTTGATCTCGGAGGTCGGGCTTGCCGGCAACGGATACGGTTGATTGACAGGCCCCTGAAACACCCGCTGCGCCGCCTTATACGTAATCGCCCCCGCACACTCCACGGTGATATTCCCCCCTTCCAGCGTGATCGACGCCCCGCCGGCCGTGGCGATGCGGATGCGCTTGGCGGCCGCAAAATCCACGTTCATATTGGCCGACACCAGCTTCAGGTCCTGCTTGGCCATCAGCTTGAGCACGTCGTGCTGGGCTTGCACGTCGATGTTGTCTTGCCCCGCCGTGAGCTGCAGGCCGATGTTGTTGTCGCCCGCCTTGGACAAACCTGCAGCCACGCCGATCGCCTGGCCGGCGTGCATGCGTGCCTGCTTGCCGACGGCGAGGTTGGTGTCTTGGCCGCTGCCCAGCGCGATGCTTTCGCCATTGGCGAGCTGCAGGTCTTGCCCCGCCACCATGACGAGGCCCGCGCGGCCCGCCAGGTGGGCAATGGCCTCGCCCTGATGCGGCACCTTGCCTTGCGTGGCGGTGTTGCCGGCGCTGGCGTCCTGCTTGGCGGCGTCGAGCGCTTTGCCGTCGACCATGCCGGCCACCGCCTTGGCTTGCTTGGCCAGCGGGGCATCGTCGTTCTTGGCGGTGTCGAGTGCGGCGGTCTGATGCGTGACGGCCCCTTGCCCGAGCGATGACGTCAGTTCCTTCGCCTGCTTGATCAGTGCAATGCCTGCGGCGTTGTCACCGGTGGGCACGGCTTTGCCGCTGCTGGCATCGCGGTAGGTGGTCAGCAGCAAGCCCGCCTGGCCGCGCACGGCGGCGTGGCCATCGGTGCGCAGCTCGAAGCCCTGGCCACGGAAACTGCCGCGCCGGTTGTCTTGCTGATGGACGAGATGCCCGAGGTTGAGCTGGCTGAATTGCTGCGTGGTGGCGAGCTGCGTGCGCAACTGGCCGTCGCTGTCGTCAAAGACGAGGTGGTTGTAGCCGCTGCCGCCGTGTTCCGCGCTCTTGAAGCCGGTGTGGGCGGCGGCGTTGCGGTGGCCTTCGGCTTCGGTGCCCATGCCATGCCAGGCGGGGCTGTGGCCGCCGGCCACGTTGCCTTGCGCACTCGCGGCGCTGTCGCTGCCTTGCTTGTAGAGGGCCGTGCCGTCGCTTTGGTCGGATGCGCCCTGCCCGCCCGGCGTTGGCGCGATGCCTGCCTCGCCCTGGCCGTTGTACAGCGAGCCGATCACGACGGGCTGGTCGATGTCGTCTTCGCTGAACTTGACGAGCACTTCCTGCCCGATGCGCGGCAGCCATTGCCAGCCCATGCCGGAGCCGGCCTGCCGCTGCGCGACGCGTACCCAGCGGCTGCTGCGGTCATCCGCGCGCTCGCCCTGTTGCCACGGAAAGCGCACGCGGATTTCGCCTGCGGGGCTGGCATGATGCTCGCCGTCTCCGCCGGCTTGGGTCTGGCCGTCCGGGCCGACCACGATGGCGCTGTGCACGCCTTGCGCGGTGGGTGCCGCGTAGAGACGGCCGCAATCGGGTTCGGTCACAGCCGGGCGCCAGGGCCTGCGTGCGTCGCTGGCGCGGAACATTCCGGCGTAGCCGTGCGTGCGTGCGGCCTTGAGCAGATCGCCTGACGGAGCGTTGCGCTCGACGGGGCCTTCTGCTTCCTGGAAACCAAAAACGCCCGGGCCGGATTCCGGCGCGCTGGGCGGCGTATCGAATTCCAGCGCGGCATCCAGCCCGCCCAAACGCTGGCTGAGCGCGTTGTGCGTATCGACGGTCAGGTTGTTGATGCCGCAGTGCTCGACCAGATCCATCAACAGCGGATAGGCGCCTTCCACGTCTTGCGGCAGGTGCGGGCAATCCACCACCTGGAGGCGCGTCCCGCTGCGCAGCGTGCGCACGGTGCCGCGCCCGGAAAACAACAGCGCGCGCACTTCCAGGCTTTCCATGACCTGCTCGGCAACGCGCTGGGCATTGGCGGAATCGGGCGCGAGCGATGGGCTGATCGACAGATACGCATCCGGGCTGCCCGTGCTGGTGGCGAAGCGTGCAGGCGCGTGGGCGCGAGCGTTCTGCTTGCCTTCCGGGTCCCACGCGGCCACCGCCACGCCGCCCACCGTCGTGCGGCTGTGGCAGGCAAGTTGCTGGATGGCGTCGCGCTCTTCCAGGCTGTGCGCGCGGTGAAAACGGATACCGCCTGCCGATGCGGACTCCGCATCTTCCGGCAGCTGCGTGCTGTCGGCAAAAATCACCAGCGTGTGGCCGCCGTGCGCCTGGTCGTCTTCCACCGTGGTGAAGCCGAGCCCCGCTTCGGCCAGCAGCCGCGTGACGAAGTGGTAGTCGGTCTCGCGAAACTGGGCGATGTGCGCGCGTGTACCGAAATCGCTCATGCGCGCTTCGGCACCGGCCGCGTAGCGCCACGAGGCATACGGCTCGTATGGCGACAGCATCTGCTCAAAAATGTCGGCGAGCGGCCGATTCTGGAACACCTGGCTGTGGCGCTGCTGCGTGGTCAGCCAGAACCACGGCACCACGGTCAGGCGATAGCGCGTGAGGCTGCCGTCCGCGCCAAGCTTCTCGGCCAGACGGATCAAGCCCGTGCGCTTGCCCTGCGTACCGTCTGCCAGCGTCGTAACCAGCGTGACGCGCTGGCCCAGCAACGATTTGAGTGCGATGCGCGCATTGGCGCTGACAGCCACCACGCGCCATTCAAACAGCTCGGAGAGCGCCTCGCGACCGAGCCAGGCTTCCACCGCGAGCTCCGCAAGCGGCCCCTCGCCTTCCAGCGTGTACAGGCGGCGTGTGGGTGCGAAGAGGTTCTGAAGGAGGGTCGTGGCGTCCATTCGCTGTCCGATGCTGCAACGCGTGGCGTATCACGGAGCGATTTCGTGAAACCAGCGCGGGCATTTACGAGGCAGCGCAATGTCGGGCATTGCAGCCGCCTCCGCTCAATCACCCGGTTGTAAAAACAACCGGGCAGCCGGGCGGCTATTGCCCTTTGTAAGTGGTTGAATTGGCGGCCTTATTGGCAGCATTCTGCGGCGCAAGCAATGCGGCCAGCAGATCGGCGTCAGGATCATCGGGCGCCAATGTGCCTTTTCGGTTCTTGGCGGATTTGGCCGCGGATTGCGCCTTCGGCTTTGACGGCTGCTGCAGCGCCTTAAATGGCGTATTCGTCGATTTCGCCACGAGCTTGGCGGTTGCCGTCTTGCCTTCGTCGGTATCGGCGGAGGTGCTGCTGGACTTTGCCGCCACGACATGCGCGGGTGGCGCCTGGTCATGCGGCTCCTTGGCAGGCACGCTCGCGACCGGCGCCTTGTCGACCTTCTCGACCTTCTCGCTTGCGTGGTCTTCGCCCGGCGCGACATTGACGATGGTGGCGGCTTGCGCTTGCGCTGCAGGCTCGCTTGCGGAGGCAACCGGCGCCGCAGCGGCCGTGTGAGCGGTTTCCGCGCCGGCAGCCTGCGTGGATGCAGGCGGTTGCGCGGCCGCTGGCGCGGCCTGCTCTGCCACCTGCGGGGGCGCAGATTCGCCGCTGGGGTTCAGCAGCATCCACGCGCCGATACCGGCGGCGAGCACGACCACCGCCGCCGCAACGCCATAGCGCTGCCCGGACTTCTTCGGTGCCTTGCCGCCGGCCGCGACGCGGCCTTCCAGACTCGCCAGAATGCGCGTATGTCCGGCCTCATCGGTCTCGGATTCAGAATTGAAGAGCGTTGGGGGCCCTTCTTGTTTCAAATCGCCGTTATTACTCATCACGGGTCCAGAATTGAAATAGAATGCGCGGCGAACGTATGCATTACAAACAAGCGCCGATTCCGGTGGTGGCTGCTGATTCTAAGTCTGGCCTTGCTGAAAGACAAATGATTGGCGCAGGTTGCGGTATTTTCTTTATCGTTTCTTAATATTCCCGCGTAGCGAGCGCTCGATTATTACCGTTTATTAATAATTTAGCATTGTAAATACAGATATAAATCTGGATGAATTGACGTAGGCGCCCACGCTCCGCAGGTCGGTATGGTTTTTGTCGCTCTTGTTCTCTACTTCGTTGCCATGGTGGTGGTCGCTGCCGTGCTGCTGCTGCCGTCGGTACGGCAGCGCTGCGTGGCGTTGCTGCGTGCGCAGTGGCAGCGCGTGAGCGCGGGGGCTGCGGTGGTGGGCGCGCGCTCGGCAGGGTCGCTGCGCGAGTCGGTGGACAACGCAACGTCCGGGGTATCGGCGTTCAAACAGTTCGTGGTACGGCGGCGGATGCTGCTGCTCGGTGCGCTGGGCGTGCTGTCGGTGCCGCCCATGCTGGCGCTGGCGCTGCGCGAGCAGCAGTCGTTCGAGTTCGATGACGACCAGGTGCGCGAGCCGGATCCGCACATCTCGGCGCTGCTCAATGGTGAACGGCTGATCCCGCCGCCGCCCCTGCCGCCCGAGGTGTTCACCACGCGTGAAGTCGAGCAGATCCGCCCGGCCATCCGCGATGCGAGCCGCGACTGGAACCTGCTCGACGCGGATTTCCGTCAGCGCCTGCTGCTGGTCTACAAGATCATGCGCGACGAACACGGTTACGAGATGGCGCTGCTCGAAGGCTACCGGAGCCCCGAGCGGCAAGTGAAGCTGGCGGCGATGGGCAGCAATGTCACGCAGGCCACGGCGTTCCAGAGCTATCACCAGTACGGCCTGGCGGCAGACAGCGCGTTCTTCCGCGAGGGCAAGCTGGTCATCAGCGAGAAAGACCCGTGGGCGATGCGCGGCTACGAGCTGTACGGCCAGACAGCGGAATCGGTGGGCCTCGTGTGGGGCGGCCGCTGGAAGATGATGGATCTGGGCCACGTCGAGCTGCGCCGCAAGGGCGTGCTCGGCAAGCAGCCCGCACCAAGGCAATGACGATAGGACACATGGGGAGCATGCAATGACACGGCCCTTCATCCTGCTGGGTGACAAGACCGACCACGGCGGCGTGGTGATCACCGCATCGGGCAACACAACCACCGGCGGCAAGGGCATTGCCTGCGTGGGTGACAAGGTGACCTGCCCGAAGAACGGCCACGGCGGCACGACCGTCATCGTGACGGGCGACCCGAACGTCATCATCGACGGCAAGCAGGCGGCGCGCCACGGCGACAAAACCGCCTGCGGCGCCACCCTCCTGTCCAGCCAGGGCAACACCGGCAGCATCTGAACGCGCACGACATGGTTGCAAGACTCTTCCGGTCCGGGCTGACGCTGCTCGCTGTCTTCGTGGTGGTGTGGATTGCCGTCATCGTGTGGTGGCAGTCGGCCAACCGCATGCCGACCACCGGCGACATCCTGACCTACCTGCTGTTGCTGCCGGTGGGCATGATCGTCGGCTATTGGGTCATCAAGCGCGCGCTGGATGGCATCCGCTCGAATGTCGTGGCGGGCCGTGAGCTGGCGGCTGCCACGCCGGCCGCAACAGGCACCGACGCGAAGGCCGACGATCCGCAAGACGCCACGCGCCAATGGCGCGCCGTGCTGCTCGCCAGCGCCCTGCGTGCGCCCGTCGGAGGCGATGCCGCTTCAGTGATGGAGGCCGTGCAGGCCAATACGCAGCCCGGATTGACCGATGTGCAAGGCTTCGGCCAGCCGATCTTTGCTGCGCAAGTGGAAGGCATCGACATCGAAGACCTGCGTGCCGAACTGGCCGAGCAACATCCCGATGTCGACTGGCTGGACGAACGCCTGCGCGCCCTGTCTCTGGCCGGCCAGGTGGCCGAAGAACTCGCCGCACACGCCGTTGCGCACGCCCCGGAAACGACCGAGCCGGACACCACGCGGCTGATCATCACCGCACTGCTCCCGCGCGAGTGGACACCGCAGCATCAAGCCGCCGCCGATGGCTGGCTGCGCCAACGCATCGCGTTGATCTGGCCAGCAGACCGTTTGACGCTGGAGCCCATCACCGCCAAAGGCGATGCCGATGCGCTGCTGCTGGTCGATCGCGCCACGCAAGGCGTCAACCGCGCCAGCGACGAGCGCGTGCTGCGCATGGTAGTGGTGGCGGATTCGCTGGTGGGCCCAAGCGCGGTCGAACAACTGATGCAGCACGAGCAATTGTTCGAAGCCAATCGCCAGCATGGCCGCGTGCCGGGCGAAGCCGCTGCTGGCGTGCTGCTGTGCGCACCGCTCATGGCGCAGAGCATGCAGCCGGCCGCACTGGACGGTGCTCCCGCTACAACCGAGACGTTCACGATCACGCGCGCCGGCGTGGCGCGCCTGGAATCGCCGACGCCCGATCGCGGCCAGCCGCAACTGCAGGCACTGGGCGACGCCGTGGGCCACGTGCTCGACACCTTGGCCGCCGCACCGGTCAAGGCCAAGCAGGACGCGGCACCCGCTGAGAAGGCCGAAACCGCAGAGGGCGATTCGGCTGCCGAACCCATCACCGTTGCCGGCGTCGTTTCAGACACCGGCATGCACCCCGTGCGCACCGTCGAGGTGGCACGCGTGTTTTCCGAACGTTTCCCCACGCTGGACCTGGCCGCAGATCTGCTGCCCGTTGGCACACCGTGCGGCTATGTGGGCGCTGCGGGCCCACTGCTATCCGTGGTGGTGGCGCACCAGTTGAGCCAGCAGACCGGCAAGCCGGTGCTGGCCATTACCGCCAACGACATCCAGCAGCGCGGCGCCATCGCGGTGGTGCCCAGCCTGACCTGACCTTGTTCCAGATTTCGATTCCGATTCCGTCTGTTCCCGAGCCGAAGGCAACATGCAACGCTTCCTGAACTTCCTGACCAACTCACGCACGCTGTCGATTCTTGGCGTGATCGTGCTGACCATCTTCCTGCTGCTGATGGCGCAGACCTTCGAGGTTGGCCTGGTCTGGGTCGGCATCGCGCTGGGCGTGCTGCTCGCGCTGTGGCTGCTGACGTATCTCTGGAAGCGCTGGCGCGCGCGTCAGGCCAGCAACAAGCTGGAAGGCGTGCTGGAACAGGCCGCCGCTGACAAGACCGCCACGCCAGACAAGCGCGAAGAAGTGGAAGCCCTGCGCGTGCGCCTGGCCGAGGCCGTCAAGACCATCAAGCGCTCCAAGCTCGGGCAGATGTCAGGCAGCGCGGCGCTGTACGAGCTGCCCTGGTACATCGTGATCGGCAACCCGGCGGCGGGCAAAAGCACGGCCGTGCTCAATTCCGGCTTGCAGTTTCCGTTTGCCGACAAGGGCGGCGCGGTCATCCAGGGCATCGGCGGCACGCGTAACTGCGACTGGTTCTTCACCACCGAAGGCATCCTGCTCGACACGGCCGGCCGTTACTCCGTGCACGAAGAAGACCGTCGCGAGTGGCTCGGCTTCCTCGACCTCCTCAAACGCTATCGCCCCAAGGCGCCCATCAACGGCATCGTCGTGACGGTGAGCGTGTCGGAACTCACGCAAAACCGCCCCGAATTCGCCATCAACCTGGCCAAGAACCTGCGCCAGCGCGTGCAGGAATTGACCGAACGCCTGGAAGTGTTTGCCCCGGTGTACGTCATGTTCACCAAGGCCGACCTGATCACCGGCTTTACCGAATTCTTTGGCGACAGCGAGAAGCAGGAGCGCGACCGCGTCTGGGGCGCCACCCTGCCCTTCGAGCCCGATTCGAAGCCCGACGTGGCCGCCGTGTTCGACCAGCGCTTTGACGAGCTGTGCGACGGGCTGAAGGAGATCAGCGTGGCGCAGATCGCGCTGCACCGGAACAACAAGCTCTCGCCGGGGCTGCTGAGCTTCCCGCTGGAATTTGCGTCGATCAAGCCGACGCTGCGTGCGTTCCTGATGACGCTGTTCGATGAGAACCCGTTCCAGTACAAGCCGGTATTCCGCGGTTTCTACTTCACCAGCGCACTGCAGGAAGGCGCCACCAACAGCGTGTCGGCCGAGCGCATTGCGCGACGCTTTGGCCTGTCGACCGACGGCGCCGCACGCACCCGCGAGGTGTTCTCCAAGAACGGCTTCTTCCTGCGCGACCTGTTCTCGAAGGTGATCTTTGCCGACAAGCAGACCGTGCGGCAATTCGCCAGCCCCGCGAAGACGCGCGTGCGCATCGCTACCTTCTTTGCACTGGTGCTGGCGCTGGGCGTGATGCTCGGCGGCTGGACATGGTCGTACATGGGCAACCGCACGCTGACGGCCAACGTGCAGGCTGACCTCGACAAGATCGTGAAGATGCAGCAGAACCGGGTGGACCTGCAGGCCCGCCTGGAGGCGCTCGACATCCTGCAAGACCGGATCGAACAGCTCGACCGGTATCGCAACGACCATCCCCTCGCGCTGTCGCTGGGCCTGTACCAGGGCGACACGCTGCAGCACAAGCTGCTCGACGAGTACTACAACGGCCTGCGCCAGGTCATGCTCAAGCCGGTGGGCGGCGCGATCGAAACCTTCCTGGCAGAGGTCAACGCGCATCCGGATCAGCTCGCCCCGATGGTGCGTCCGCCGGAAACCGGCGCAGTGATGACCACGTCCGTGACGACGGCTACCGCCACGCTGGGTGGTGCGTCGGCTGCAGCAGCCGGCGCGCCTGCCGCGCCAAACCAGGCTACGGCGTCGACCGGGGCCAAGCGCTACACCGATGCCTCGCCCACCAACGTGGAAGACGGCTACAACGCGCTCAAGACCTACCTGATGCTGTCGGACAAGCGCCACGTGGAAGTCGCGCACCTGACCGATCAAGTGACGCGTTTCTGGCGCGGCTGGCTGGAAGACAACCGCGGCAACATGCCGCGCGAGCAGATGATCCGCTCGGCGGAGCGCAACCTGTCGTTCTTCCTGGCCCGCGTGAACGACGACAACTGGCCGCTGCTGGAAGGCAACCTCTCGCTGGTCGACCAGACGCGTGAGAACCTGCGCCGCGTGGTGCGCGGCATGCCCGCACGCGAACGCGCGTACGCGGAAATCAAGGCACGCGCCTCCACGCGCTACGCCCCGATGACCGTCGCACGCATCGTCGGCGATACGGGTGCCGGGCTGGTTGCGGGCAGCTACGCGGTGCCCGGCACGTTCACCAAGGAAGCGTGGTTCGGCTACGTGCAGCCCGCCATCAAGGAAGCGGCCAACAAGGAACTGCAGACGAAGGACTGGGTGCTGAACGTTGCCGCACGCGACGACCTCACGCTGGAAGGCAGCCCCGAGCAGATCCAGAAGGCGCTGGTCACGATGTACAAGACCGAATACGCGCGCGAATGGCAACGCTTCATGCAGGGCGTGGCGATCCAGGATTTCACCAGCTTCGATCAGGCCGTCACCGGCATGAACCTGCTGGGCGACCCGACCAACTCGCCGATCCGCAAGGTGCTCGACACCGCGTATGACCAGACGTCGTGGGACAACCCGTCGATGTTCAACGCCGGCCTGAAGCAGGCCAAGACCGGCGTGCTCGGCTGGTTCAAGCAGCTGTTTGCGCGCCAGACGCCGTCGCAGGTGAACGTCAACCTGGAGGTGGGCGGCAATGCTGAAGCCGGCGCCATTCCGATGGGCCCGGTGGGCAAGGAGTTCTCGGGGCTGGCACGCGTGGTGGTCATGCGCGACGACAAGTCGCTGCTGCGCGGCTACATGGATTCGCTGTCCAAGGTGCGCACGCGCTTCAACCAGATCAAGAACCAGGGCGACCCGGGGCCGGGTGCGCGCCAATTGATGCAGCAGACGCTGGACGGCAACGGCTCGGAGCTGGCCGACACGCTCAAGTACGTGGATGAGCAGATGCTGACCGGCATGACCGACAGCGAGCGCGCGACGCTGCGTCCGCTGCTGGTGCGTCCGCTGCTGCAGTCGTATGCGGTGGCGATTCGCCCGGCCACGACGGAAGTCAACAAGGTGTGGAACGCGCAGGTGTATCAGCCGTTCGCCACCACGCTGGCCGACAAGTACCCGTTTGCGCCCAATGCCAAGATCGAGGCCAGCGCGGCCGAGATCGGCCAGGTGTTCGGCCCGGACGGCGCGATCGCGAAGTTCGCCAGCACGACGATCGGTCCGCTGTCGGTGCGACGTGGCGACATGATCGCCTCCCGCACGTGGGGCGACCTGGGCATCGCGTTTGTGCCCGAGTTCACCACGGGCTTCACACGCTGGATCGCGCCGCTCACGGGTGGTGCTGCCGGCGGTGCTGGCGGTGCGGCAGCCGCGGCGCCGCAGACGGTATTCCAGATCCTGCCGGTGCCGTCGCAAGGCGCCACCGAATACACGATCGAGATCGACGGGCAGCAACTGCGCTATCGCAACACGCCGCCGCAGTGGGCCAACTTCGTGTGGCCGAATCCGCAGGGCACGCCAGGTGCGCGCGTGACGGCCACCACCTTTGACGGCCGCACGGTGGAACTGCTCAACGAGCCGGGCCGCTTCGGCCTGGAGCGCCTGATTGCGACGGCGCAACGCAAGCGTCGTCCGGATGGCGCATTCGATCTGTCCTGGACGAAGGACAACCTGACGGTATCGATCAGCCTGCGCATCATCAGCAGCCCGCAGACCGGCGGCACCACCGCATCCGATTCGCCGCAAGGCCAGGGCCTGCGCGGCTTGCGTCTGCCGACGTCGATTGCCGATGCATCGGCACCGCAGAACACCCTGACGCCGCCCGCCCCGGCAGCGCCAACAGGCACGCCGCCTGCGGCCCAAGCCGCGGTGTCCACGCAGGCCGCACGCCACAACATCACGGAAGAGCAAGGAGGGACGGCGCAATGAGCCAGACCCAGTTGCAGCTTTCGTACTTCGGCAAGCTTCCGTCGCGCGGCGATTTCGTCAAAAGCGCCAACAACGTCCAGCTGCTCGACACGCTCGACCGCTGGCTGGCGCAAGGCATGGAATTGCTGGCCGAAGCCCCTGACTGGAAGACGACCTACGACAATTGGAAGCCGGTGCAGTTTGCGTTTCTCGGCTCGCAGAGCAAGCTCGCCATTGCGGGCACGCTCATGGCCAGCAGCGATCTGTCGTCGCGCCGCTTTCCGTTCCTGACGGCTGCGGCGATGGAAGTCGATCGCCCGATCAATTTCATCGCCCGCAGCCCGATTGCGCTGGCCCGCCTGTGGACGCGCGCCGGCCAGCAGATGCTTTCGCTCGGCACCGCGACCGACGCCACTGAAGGCCTGCGCCTGCTGGCCGAAGGGCAACACGGCGTAGAGACCGGCACGGGCGGCACAAGCACGCAGTCGCACGACGCGAGCTTTTCGGATTTCATCGACTTCCAGACCGTTGCCGGCCTTGAGCAAATGCTGCGCTCGGAGGGCCACAACATCCGTCTGCGCCGCACGTTGCTGGCGCTCGGCACCCTGCTGCAACCTGTGATGGCCAATGGCTCGTCGCGGCTTGAGAAAGGCCTCACGCTGCCGCTGCCAGCAGACCCGCTCTATCGCAGCCTGGTGGCGAGTTTCTGGCTGGAGCTGGTGTCGCGCTTCCTGCAGCGGGCGGACTTCGAGCTCTCGCTGTTCCTGGGCGATATCAACGGCGCGGAGAGGCTGGTCATCGGCTTCAACGGCGCCTCGTCGCGCACGTTGCACAGCGTCATGTCGCCGCTGGCGTATGCCGAACAGAACATCAACATCGACGATCCGGAGTGGGTCGACCAGCACGTCAGCGGAGAGTACGGCTTGGCCAAGTTCGTGAGTTACCTGGATCAACCGCAGTTGTCGCTGCGCGTGGCGGTCGATACCTTCCGCGAAGTCTTCATCGGAGAATGAACATGGGTCTGGATGCAATCAAGCGCGGCTTCCGGCCTGCAACACTCCTGGCAAGCGCCGCCATGCTGGCCTGCCTGGGCAGCGCCCTGCCCGCCCACGCCGCGGCGGGCGATGCTGCGCCCGTGCCTGGCCAGGTCGTCGCGGGCGGCATGGTGCCGGACGAAGCCACCAAGGCGACCGTGCTGGCCAAGCTGCGCGAGCTGTACGGCAGCGCCAACGTGGTCGATCAGATCGAAGTGGGCAACGTGGTGTCGCCGCCCAACTGGTCGGCCAACGTGCAGAAGATCCTGTCGCCGGCCATCAAGCAGGTGAACCGCGGGCAGCTCAACATCGACGGCACGCAGGTGTCGCTGCACGGCGACGTCGGCAACGAGGCGCAGCGCCAACAGCTCACGAGCGACATGGCGACGGCGCTGGGCCAGAGCTACACGATCAAGAACGGGCTGCGCGTGGCGGCGGTGTCCGAACAGGGGCTGCTGGACCAGACGCTGGCCAACCGCATCATCGAGTTTGAAACCGGCAGCGCCACGCTCACGCCCAAGGGCCGCGCGATTCTGGATGAAATGGCCGCCGTGCTGCCGCGTCTGAACGGCCGCAAGATCGAAATCGTCGGCCACACCGACAATTCCGGCAGCCGCGCATTGAACCTCAACCTGAGCCAGGCGCGCGCCGAGACGGTCAAAAACTACCTGATCGCCAAGGGCGCCGAGCAAGGCACGCTGACCGCGATGGGCGTGGGGCCGGATCAGCCGGTCGCGGCCAACAACACCGATGAAGGCCGCTCGCGCAATCGGCGGATCGAGTTTCGGGCGAGTAAGTGACGCGACAGGACGCTCGCCGGCGGGCACGGTTGCGTGAGCCGTCGCCTGCTGCACCATTGCAGCCGGGTGATGAACGGCGTGCCTCCACCCAGATCCGCCTCGCGTACCACGACCCCACTAGGAGACGGTCGCAGCCAATCGCGCAATTTTCTCCGGTGAAAGAGCGCATCTGGTGGCTCTGGTGCCATTTGGTATGGGCATGGCAGCAGCTTGAGCACTGGCTTGCCAGTCGGCGACGGGGTGCGCCTGTCGCGATCGTCAGCGGCATCATTCGCTCAGTGCAGGTGGATAACGCGGCGTTCAGGGCCTACGAGGCCATGGGATTGAGCGTTGATGCCAATGCGCACAACGCATATGACTACACCGACGATATCTCGCGGGATACCTACTATCGCGTGACTCCCGTCGTCATCACGTTGACCGACGATCGGGTTATCCACTTCTGCGAATACCAGGTCACGGACCGTCGGGTTTCGTCCAATGCACCCTATTTCGCGGGCCTGAACGGCATGCGCGTGCTTGCTGCAGGCTGGTGGGACAACGGCTGTTTTTCAGCGTGGGGCATGCGCTTGACCGGCCGTCGTGAGCCACAGACTGTCTATGTTGCAAAGCGCCCTCGAGACTTGCCCGAACCGCTGGAGACCATACTGTCGCGCAGGAACTCCGGCCTTAGCGAGGCGATCGGCCTTCTCGGTTATTTCAGTGCGCTGATGCTCGTGATCATGCTTTTGGTGGCAGGTAGCGAGTTGGGCCTCGAAGGTGCCAGTTCCCTCACGGGGATGATGGTCGGGATGTTTACCCTCGCGCCGATGTTGTTCGTGATCATTTCACAGACGCTGATGCGCCTGATGGCTGGGCCCCTGCGCTCCATCCCAGAAATGATGGCGGCTGGTGAATACGGCAACCGCCATCTCCGCTTGCGCAGCTTTGACTTCGGCCGCTGTGAGCGCGCGGTATTTGAAGCGTTGGAGCGACATGAAGAGAATTAGTCGTTCGCGGCTAGGTGCATGCAAGCGCGCAGTGTCCTCCCAGCAAGTAGGCATTAACGGTTGACAGCAACGCACATGACACCGTCCGCCCCATCGACCCTGCCCGATTCCGCCCCGACCGAAGCCGATCGGGAAGCCTGCCTGCGCCGGCTGAGCGAGTATTCACCGGACGCGCCCGATGCTCCAGTGCCGTTCAGCCAACGTCTGGCAGAAGCGGAAGGGTGGTCGCGTTTATACACGCTGACCGTCATCGAGGAATACAAGCGCTTCGCGTATCTGGCGGTGTTTGCGGGGCACCCCGTCACGCCATCCGAGGCTATCGATGCGGCCTGGCATCTTCATCTGCAATATTCGAAAGAGTATTGGACGGTGTTTTGCGGAGAAGTCCTGCGCGCGCCGCTGCACCACGCACCCGGCATTGGCGCGCCAGACGAAGACGACACATACGCGCAGCACTACCAGCAGACGATCGATAGCTACCGGCGTACGTTCGGCGTCGAGCCGCCTGCCGACGTCTGGCCGGTGCCGGAACCTGCGCAGCCTGACAGCGCGCCGGAGGCTGCCGGCCCCGCACGGCATGCTCTCAACCCGGTCACGCCGCCACCCGCATCGGCCAATCGCTCGGTCATGCCTTCCGTATGGCTTCTGATCGGAGCCATCCTCATCGTCATCACCACGAACATCGCATCGGATTTCGATGTGCTGAACTTTCCGGGGCCGCGCTTTCTCGCGTTCTATCTCGGCGTGAGCGTGATGGCGTGTCTGCTGATCCGGGGCCTGCATCGCGCGGCGTACGACCGCCGCCCTTGGGGAGCCGCCGATGGCAACGTGCCGCGTCAGCTGACGCCTGTCGAAGCGGCGCTGATTACCGGCGACGCCACACGAATGGCGCAGGTCGCGACGCTGACACTGCTCGACGCGGGTGCGATCCGCGTTGCTTCTCCGGCAAAGAGGAAACGTGACCGAAACACATATGTGGTCGCGAACGAGACACCAATGCCCCAGCGTCATGTCAACGCGTGGACCTGGCTCGCACGGCAACCACAGCGCCGTTCGCCATGGCCGGCCTTTCGGGACCGACTCCTCGACGAAGCCATCGACATGACGGATCGGCTGCGCCACGAAGGTTGGATGTGGGCCCGCGGCGCGATGCGCGGGACGACCGTCGCTGCGTGGGTCATTGCGCTGGCGATGCTGTGGCTCGGGGTGATGAAGGTCTTTGTGGGCTTGTCCCGACAGCGTCCGGTGATGTGGCTGCTGATCGAGGTGGCGTTGTTCGTAATCGTGTACTGGTGCGTGACCGCGCGGCTGATCGGCGTAGGGCGTGCCGGCCCGACCGCCGGCGCCAACGCCACGCTGGATGTTCATCGTCAGCGCAGCCAGCAGGCGCCACGTGCCGGTTTGTCGACGAACGATCTACTGTGGCTGGCGGCGTTTGGCGGCACCAGCGTGCTGGCCAACACAGCGTGGGCCGGATACCGATCGATGATGGGAACCCCCGTCGGTGCCAGTTCCGGCGGCTCCGGAAGCGACACGTCGAGCAACTGCAGCTCCAGCAGCAGTGGCTCCAGCAGTTGCAGCTCGAGTAGCTGCGGATCCAGCGGCTGCGGCGGCTGCTCGAGCAGCTAGCCAGGTCAGCTGGCGCTTTCCGAGGGCGGATCGCCCAGGCCCAGCAGCTCCTCGATCTGCGACAGCGTCGCATCGTCCTTGACCACCGTGCGCAGCCACGCATGCAGCGGCATGTCGCCCCACTTCGCGGCACGTGCGGCGAGGTAGGCAACAGGGCTGTGCGGCTCGGTCTGGCGGAAGAACTCGGCCACATCGCGCAGCTGGTTCAACGCCTGGGCGCGCGTGCGGATGGGGCCGGAAACGACCGTCTCGATGACGGTGCCGGCGGCAGACTGCGTCGCCTGTTGCGGAGCCCCCTTTGCTTCCACGGCGGTTGGCTTGGGCTCCGGCTTGCCACCGAAGCGCTCCACCAACGCGCGCACCGCCTGCAAGGCTTCGCGCGCGGGGCGGAAACTCGGCGCGTGATCACCCGCCCGTGCATCCAGAACGGATTCCAACCGCAGCAGCGCAGCGCCGCAGCCGACCACATCGTCGTGCAGCGTCTTGTAGAACGCGGGCGGCGTTGCGCGCCGTGCAGACTCGAACTGTTCCTGCGTGACTTTTCCGCGCGACAGCTCGTCCGCCTGTTCCGGATCGCGGCGGATGGCTTCGACCAGGCTGGTCGCAACTTCCCAATCGACAAGGCTGTAGCCACCCTTGCCCGCTTCCACGAGCGGCACCTCGCGAATGAGCTGGCTCGAACGCGTGGCAAGCCACGCCATGCTGCCTGTGCGGGCTTCGGGATCGTCGGCTTCAGGCAGCGGATAGATGTGCTCCCAGAACTGCTCGCACAAACCGGCGATCAGTTCGTAGCCCTCGCGCAGACCGGCAAAGCCTCGTTCCTTCGACAACGCCTCGGCCAACCATGCAGCCAGGCGCAGATCCTTCGTGCGGTTCTGCAGCAGCGACGTGCTCTCGGCGATGACCGCGCGCCAGTCAGCTTCCTTGATCTCCGTGACCCACTCGCCCTGATCGAGCGACGGATCATCGAAGCGGCGCGCATCCTGGATGCTGTCGAATTCTGCAGAGAAGAGCATGTCTTCGCCGCAGGGCTGAGCGCCGGGCAGCGGAGCAAGCAATTGGTCAAACGGAAGAGAGGCCATGATCTGAAGCGAAAGAAAACCGATGTGCGATACGAAACTCAGGGCTTGGCGACGCGGCAATCCGCCAGCGCTAGCGTGATACCAACGAACTGGCGATTCAGGCAATCCAGCGTGATGTCCTTGCTGGGCTTGTACGCCGCCAGCTTGTGATCGGGAAACAGCGCCTTGAGCGCGTCACGCTGATCGTCCTGGAACGGCGCGCTCACCTTCAGGTCTTCCGTCACGGCCAGCGTGTTCAGGCTGTCGTCGGACAGCGGATAGACCTGCCCCTTGAAGACCAGGCGGCGACCGTCGTATTTCTTCGACGCGGTCGGCGCGTCCTTGAAATATTCGGTCAGCACCTGGCGGTACGAAACCTGCAACGGGGTGTCGTCCTGAGCGAATGCGGGCGTGACGAGCAACGCGACCGCAGCAGAAGCGGCGGCGAGGCGGGACAGTGCGTTCATATCAGCGTGCGTGAAATGTGACGTCCGCACGCGCGGGGCGGACGGTGGAGATGCTACGCAGGCTTGGGGCGGTTGGGGGGATTGTTTCTAAATCTTCATGTGTGGGCGGGCCCATCGCTCACATCTGCACCGCTGAGCTTCACGGGTGGCGCATCCCGGCACAAGGAAACTCAATTGCGCGAGGCTTGCCCGGTTCGCGAAACGATCTCTGCCGGCCACTTTGGTTCCGGCGCAAGGCGTTGCCCGACGTACTCGAAAATACCCGCAGGAAGAAACAGCCAAAACAGCGGGATCCCAACCGCCGTCAGCAGCACCAACTCAACCGCGTGCATATTGGCGCGAAGCCGTGCGCCTTCTTCTGTCCGATCAAACAACGGATAGAACTCCAGCAGGCACCGCCGGAAACTGATATCGCGCGGGAACGGCCTGATGTCTCGCAGATTCTTTGGCCCCTCACTCATGAAGCAGCGGATAGGGGCCTCTGTGGCTGCAGCTTCGACCCGGTTTCTTGCATTTCAATCACTTGCTGCTATCAGCCCTTTTCCCGGCCTCCGCACAAGGGCTCGACCAGTAACCGGCTAGTGCCTACACGCGAGATTCTCGATCTCTTGGTCACTCAACGCACGGCCCCCTGCTGCGGCAATGATGTCTGGCGAAAAAACTGGCACCTTGCCCACGCCAGAGCGGCGCGGCTTTTCTCCCGGCTGAATCGGAGCACCATCTTCCTCCATGTAGCGGCGGATGTGTTCGTAAAGTCGCCAGAGCACTGCGTCTTCCCACCAGCCTGCGTAGCCGATATTCACGATCTCTTTGCAGAGATTCGGCTTATCCGGCTCGCCCCACAGGAGGGTTAAGAAGTACGTTTCTCTACCTGCAGCCCCCGTAAACTGGGTCATCTTGTAGCTGCGCGCTTTGACCTCATCCCAGGAATAGGTGCGGGGCTTTGCGACGCGCTGTACTTTCCAAAACCGAAAGAAGATGAAGGGTTGAAGCTGGATGAAGCTGACTTGCCGCGTTTTCCTGTTAAAAAGCACAGGCAAGTCCCTTGGCAAGAAGAACACGATCTTGAAACAGGCCACGGCCACAAGAAACGCGATCACAGAACAAAAAATCATTAGTGCGGATGTGCCCATAAGCAGGGGTTCACCCGGATCCCACATCGCAACCCCCGCATACGCAAACATGACCGTGAAAACCGTCATGCTGACCAAGAACAAGGTTCCAAAAATAGTCTTGCCTTCCGATCCTAGCGGGGCCCCGATTTCTATGGCTTCCGGATAGATATTCAGTAGCGATTCGCACGTGCTTCCAACCAAGTGTACAGGCTGATGCTTGTTATCGGGGGCAACGCGCCATGGCTTTCGCTGCGCTTGTAATGCGCGCCTCTTCGTCTTAGGGAACTCGAAATATGGCTCGGGCTGATTCCATTCCGGTAGCAGCACGCGAAAATCAGGATTGCCCTGAGACATCTTGGGAAACCTCACAATATTCTGTTCAACAAAAAGAGGCAGTTGATTTCAAGGCAACTGCTCTTCGACCAGCACATCTCCATCCGGCGATTCAACCCGTACCTTCGCGGATGCACCGCTGAACATCATTGTGTTCAGATCTGCAGACACGATCACGGTATTGCCGTCGTCCTTCACATCAGGACGCCCTTTGTCAACGCCCTCCAATGTCGCTGCCGCACTACCTGGAAAAGCCACCAATCTACTGCCGCGTTGCATCAGCAGAACGGTACGACCGTCGCGGCGCTTTCCGTATATCTGAACGGACCATGTCAATTTCTCACGCAGTGCTTTGTTTAGCGAGAAGCTAAGCCAAGCTTCACGGGACGCTGCATAGTCCGACATCTGCGGCGAGGGCAGGCCACCCATTCCCACGACGGCCATGGAGCGCATGAAATTGTCGCCGATCCCATTTCGATAGCTGAAATCAACGCTGATGCCCAGCAGCAGCTTATTCATTTCCTCTTGTTCTTTGGCGAGACTGCCCCATGTACTCTTGCCCCACACCGTACCCGCAACCCAATCTTCTGCAGGCGTATTCTGGACCATCATGGCGATATAGCCCGCCGCCACGCCTAAGGCTACTAGCAGCAAACCCCAACCCGTCCATGAAAGTCCGAATCCTGTAACGGTGAGCACTCCCATCACATTCGCCACTGCCGCACCACCTGCGAGTGCCGCGCTGAAGAAGAAGAACGCCTGAAAACCGTAGGCTGTTGCAGCAGCCGCGTCACCACTGCGGCGCCGTGAAAACACCTTGGTAAGTGCCGTCACGCCATCAAGGACACTTGAAAGAGCAGAAGCGAAACCCGCCAATACCTTGAGCCCCAAAGTGGCGCCGAGCTTTTCCCACTCCTTTGAAAATGCTGCCGAAAGCTCCGCCAAGGCCGCTGATGAACCGAGGGCAGCTGAGGCCAGGCCCAGAAAAGCTTCAACGCGAACCTCATCATTCCCGTTACGGAGTTTCTCAAGGTTCTCACTCAAACACAGCAACTGGATGACCGCGCCACCAGCCGAGAGAACAGCGCCCCCCTCTTTGAGGACTTTGCCAACTCTGCGCGCGACCTCTTTAAGCTGCTCTCCGCTTTTCGGCAACTCAGCGAGTGTCGTGGTCGTAGCTGTCACGCTTTCAAAAACATAGACATCAACGCGTGCATTGCCCTTGGCACCGGACAAATCCATAGCCAAGACACCACTTCTTGTGACGTTCGTGACTTCAGACTCCCCGACTTTGCGTGTGGCTTTGCCCACATCTCCAGGACTGGTTCTAGCAATTTCGCGCCAGTAAATCTTTGCCTGCTCCTCGCTGACTTGAATACGAGTCGCCCGTATCTTTCTTGTGGTGACGCTCGTCACACTGACCCGAACGATCAGTACCTCCATCTTCCTGAGAAGATCGGGCGCCATCTTCCCGACTTTGGACAGCATGATTCCCGTCGCCCCGGCCAAAGGCATCAAGCCGTACCCCGCCGCAGATGCGAGGATCCGTAAATACGGCAAGCTGTGGGCTAACATGCCGACCAGCTTTCCCCCTTTCGCGTCCTTCTCCAGTTCCTCGATAACGTCGAATAAAGCCTTGGCCTCATCAACGGTCTTTGAACGCTGATCAGACTCTTTGAACCACTCAAAGAAATCCTTCTGGTTGCCCAGCATCGCGCGCACCAACACATTGTTCTTGTCGCGCGGATCGCTCTTTACAAAGTCTGCATACCAACCCGCACCAACGTCAGTAATGGGGCCTCCATATGCCACCTTGCTGACAACGTGTGCGTAGTAGACGCCATCTTGGCGGGTGGTTTCATCGAAATCATGCTCTGTGACAAGCTTACGTGCGGGGCTATTCAGCCAACTACCGTAGTCAACCTCGATACGCGCAAGCAACTTGGCATCGCTCTCGCACGCGTGACCGTATTGCTCTAGGTATTTCGTATAGCCCGTCCCAGCCTTCTTCTGCAACCTCACAGCCGGCAACTCGTCCTGCGGGATGCTGACGGTACCCAACGAAGGATTGGTGTATGTCCCACCAGGAAACATTCCGCCGCCTTGAACCGTATAAGCCTGGGGTATGAACGTCGCGCCGGGGGGCAGTGCGCCCCGGCCTTTCATATCGTCAAACTGCGCCCGTGGCATATATGACTCGCCGTACAGTCCTGGCGTGTTACCCAGATTCTTATACTGCGCGTCGAACAACTCCACCAACGCCTTGATGCTCATCGCTGATTGCAGCTTCCAGTAGCCGTTTTTCGCAGTCAGGATTTTCTTAGCCGCTTGCGGCAATTCCAGCCGAAGCTGGGCAGCCTCATGCGTAGCACCCACCGCATCCGGCACGCTGACCAGCATGGCTTTACTCACATCGAACTGTTTGCCACGCGTCACGATCACAGACGCCTGGCTATAGACGTCCTTTGCTGCCTCCTTGCGCGCCAGCGGCTTGCCGTCCCTATCTAATGGCACGCCAGGATAGGGACTACCAAACAAAGCGGTCGCCACCGTTTGCCTGTCCGCGTTGTATTCAGGTAAAGCTGCCGACAAGCTCGCCTCGGTCATCGGAATACTGCGCTTGCAAGTCGCATTGGGTGCATTGATGCAAGCCATCCGCTGATCGCGGAGCTTTTTGTCGCCGGCGTACTTCGCACGTACTTTGTCGCTCCAGGGGGTATCACTGAAGCCCACCCAAACCTGCCCCGTGTTCAGCGCATCTGGAATCACGAACAGCATAGCCGCGGCATAGCCATCGGTGCGCTGGCAGGAAAACTCTTTGGCCGCGCCCGGTACAGGCAATTGTTCGATCGGAAATGGTGTCAGATAACCAAGTGTGTCGACCTGAAGTGCCTGCCACCCCTTCTGCGCCTTTATCTCGGGGGTATGTGGCTTTTCGTAGTATGCATAGACATAGCCGGCTCGCAACGTCCGCATGACATACCCGGAATAACTGAGCGCCGGGTCCGCGACACCTGGGAGCAGCTTGGCGATAGCGTCATGCTTGCTTGCAGCGTACGACTTCTCGGCAAGTCCCGGCCGTACCAGCAGAATCGGTAACCCAGATTTGGTGCAGGAAGGGCATCCGCCCGCCGAGCATTGGGGAACTCCGATCGCAGCTTGAGTGGCATTTTGTGCATACTTTCCGGTTGCTTCGCCTGCCATGACTTCACTCCACGCTCGCGTAGGTTAACGGGTCAAAAGATTGATGAAGAGCGGGCATATTCGTAAGCTCCCGTCCAATTTCATCCCACGAATCGTCAGGCAGTTCGCTTAAGCGTTGCGCGAGATTGGGAGACTCTTGGCGTGCAGATTTGACCAGCTGCACTACTCGTGGATGCTCGCAGAGCCGCGGGTGAATCTGGACAATATATGCGGCGAGCAGCACGATATCCGCCGCCTGGTCCAGTTCGAGCGACTGCGCTGCCTCAATTGCATTGGCGGCCCGTTGAAGGTAGTCAGGGGGAAGCTCCCGTTGAAACCGACGCCAACCGCGCAGCAACTGCTGGACAAGTTCGCAGTTGCGCATGCGCCTCCAACGCTTCGAATCGATCCGCAGGTAGTTGAGCTGCCAAGCGACCGATTGTTCCACGGTGTGAGGAACAAGCAAATTGAGTCTATCAAGCGTCCACCATTGGCTGATTGGGCCGAGCCACTCCTGCCGTTGCGCTAGATTGGATATGGACCAAATCAACTCAAATACTCGCCGGTCCGCCAATCGAAGATATCGAACGCCGGCAGGCATTCCCACTGGCGTCATGCAACGAGCCAGATGCTTGGCTAACAATTGCGGCTCTACAGCGGAGCGCAGCCACCCGCCGATAGCGAAACCCTCATCGTTCTCCACGTCCACGTCCACTTGTTCTCGCAGGGCGGCCTCTAGACTCGCCTTGAGGGTCTGAACGGCTGCAGGCCTGAGCCTCACAAGATAAGGAGTCTGATGTTCCGCCAGCCACACGGAAGCCATCACAATTGGAAAAATCTCGCAACCGGAATCAAGAATGAAGTCCCGTGCCAGAGGTTCGCGCAGCATTGGATCTACTAGAAGGTATGCACTCTCATCGTCCGCCTGGAGTGACTCACCCAATGTGCGCAGCAAATCTTCGAAAGCCATATGCATCTTCAGAGCGTTGCTGCACCACCCGCTGCCGCGCGTTGGTCGTTCTCGGGGCACGCCTTCAACTCACCCTTCGCCAATTGAGTATCCACGCCCGCCCCACCCGGCCCCACAAACCGATGCCCCGCCCCCTTGAACGTCACCATCCCAGGCGCATGCAGCTCAATCGTGCCATTCGTCACCTTGATCTGCGCACCGGCTGCATTGACGAGCACGTGCTGCTTCGCCTCTGCAGTGACGTTGGCTTGCGTGGAGGCGACCGTCACGGCCTTCTCGGCCACCAGATGGGTCTCGCCTTTGAGGCTCGAAAGCCCGACCTTGCCGCTTGCGGCATGCATGGCGATGCCCGGTGTGGCATCCCCGGCTTGCCCCAGCGATTTACCGTGCGCGTAGAGGCTCAGCCCCTCGGCCACCGCCACTGAAAGATTGCCGCCAGCGGCGACGTTGGTGTCTTGCTTGGCGACCAACGTGGCTTGCGTGCCGGCAACCAGCACCGCATCGGCCGGTGTCGTGCTGAGGATGCCTTTGGGCGCCGAGACTTGCAGATGCGGCTCGCTGTAGGCAACGGCCTGCGCGCCTTCACCGGCGCTTTCGGCGTGACGCAGCACTTCGGTGGTGTGGCGCAGTTGCTTGAGCGCGGGGAGTTCCTTGGCGGCGGGTTCATCGGCCAGGCCGGCTTTCTGCTTCTGCGCTGCGTCGGCGAGGGATTCGGCGAGGTCGCTCACGGCTTCGATCTGGCTGGCGGCATCCTCGCTGTCCTGCAGCGATGCGCTGGTGCCGGCGCTGTGGGCGGTGAGCAGCAGGCCGGCGCCGGCGCGCACGGCGCCGCTGTCGTCGGTTGCAAGCGCTGCTCCGTGGCCTAGATCGGCCTGCCGCGCGCTGTCGACCTGTTCCTTGTGATGACCGAGCACGAGGCCAGTCGCCGCCTGCGTGGTGCTCAGCTGCGTGCGGCCCTGCCCTTCGGAGTCATCAAAGACGAGCTGGTTGTAACCCGACGAGCCCGACTGGCTGCCGGCCAGCGCCTGCGTCTTGATGCCCGACAGCACCGCGTTGTGCGCGTAGGCGCCCTGGCTCTTGCTGTCGCCGGCGAACCACGCGGGAGCGTTGCCCGTGGCGCCGGCTGCGCCGGCCTGGTTCTGGTTGTATTGCGCGTCGGTCTGGCCGCTGCCGTTGTAGGCCGCGCCCACCACGACGGGCCGATCGATGTCGCCTTGCAGGAATTCGACCAGCACCTCCTGGCCGACGCGCGGCAGTGCCACGCCGCCCCAGTTCGGACCCGCCACGGGCGCGGTCACGCGCACCCATGCGCCAAGGCCTGCGCTGGCACGCGCGTTGTCATCACCGGCGGGATGCGATTGGCGGCTGGCTGACCGAGCGCCGCGCTGCCAATGAAACTGCACCTTGATGCGATGGTCCCGGTCGGTATGCACGGGCCCTTCCGCACCCACCACCAGCGCAGTCTGGCTGCCATTGACGGTTGGGCGTGGATGCAGCGCACGGCCCTGCTCATCGCTCTGCTGCGGGCGCACGGGCACGTTATCGCGCACGACGGTGAAATGGTTGCGATAGAACGGCGCGTCGTCGCCTGCGGCATGGTTGCTTCCCGCGGCCAGCACATCGCCGCCGCGCAGTGCACCCAGCGTTTCGGTCAGCACCTGGCCGAAGCGGTCGTTGAAGTTGTTGCGCGCCTGGTGCTTCACGGCCAACACGGCAAAGCGCTGCTCGCCATCGTCATGATCGAAGTGATCGAGCAACTGGAAGCGCGTGCCGGTCGCCAACGTGCGGGCTGTGCCTTCGCCGTCGAACTGCTTGTCGCGCAGCTCCAGCGCTTCCATCATCAGCCGCGCCACACGCTGCGCCTGGTTGTTGTCTTCAAACCAGTACTGACCGGGGTAATCCGTGTCTTGCAACGTCAGCTGCGGGCCATCGTTGCTTTGCTGCTGCGCCCCGAGTTGCGCCGTGCGCTTGGCGTTGGCGCGGTAGTCCCAGCTGGCGATCGACACGGCGTTCGTCTGCCAGCGGCGGGCGCCTTGCCAGCGGTCGATCACGTCTTCGGTGGCGGTGGCATCTGCGCGGCCAAAACGGATGCTCGCCTGTGCGTTGTCGGCAAAGACGTCATTGGAATCTGCAATGACCATGCGATGCACGCCCAGCGCATCGCCGTCCTTGGCTTCGTGCTCGAAGAAATAGAACAGCCCTTCTTCGGCCAGCAGACGCGTGACGAAATCGAAGTCGCTTTCGTCGTATTGCGTGATGACGCTGCGGCGCGTGTAGACCGAGCTGTCGCGCAACGCCCAGCGCCAGGCGGGGACCAGGCGGCCTTGGCCCTGGTAGTCGCCAAACAGGCTGTCGATCACCTCGATGACCGACATGTCCTGGAACAGGAAGCTGTCTTGCCGATGGCGCAGGAACGCGAGCCAAGGTTCGATCACCAGCCGATAGCGCACCAGGCCGCCGTTCGCCCCCACCTGCTCGAAGCGCGTCACGTGGCCATGGAACGGCCGCAGCGCGCTTCGGCTTTGCTGCGTCAGCAGATCCAGCCGCACGGGCTGGCCGAGCAGCTTGGCCGAATCGATGTCAGCGTTGTCGGACAGCGCCGTGAGTTCCAGCCGGAAGCCGCCTGCGTCGATGTGCTCGGCTGCATCCACCTGTTCGGGCAGCAGCACGTTCGGCCCCAGCGGCGTTTCCAGGCGCAGCAGCCGGTCCGCCTGGGAGAACGACGCACGTAGCAGGTTTGCCAACTCGGTCGGAGAGACCATGATGTGCTCCAGCGAAGCGACTTAGTTGATGCGGTACTTGAACTCGCCGTTCTTGCCGACGCCGACCTTGATCTTCTCGACGCTGCCGCCTTCAGCCATGCGCGTCAACACCGACTCGGCGATCTGCGGCAGCAACGTGCCGTTGAGGATGTGGTCGACCGCGCGGGCGCCTGCATCGACTTCCGTGCAGCGTGCGAGCACCGATTCGACCAGCGCGTTGTCCCACTGGAACGTCGCCTTGTGGTTGATGGCCACGCGATCGCGGATACGGCCCAGCTTGAGCGTGATGATCTCGGCCAGCACATCGTCGGAAATCGGGTAATACGGCACCACCTTCATGCGCCCCAGGAATGCGGGCTTGAACGCCTTGTAGAGCGTCGGGCGCAGCAGCTCCGCCAGCGCATCGGCGTCGGGCAACTCTTCAGCAGGCTTGTTCAGGCAGGCCTGCATGATGGCCTGCGAGCCGACATTCGACGTGAGGATGATGATGGTATTGCGGAAGTCGATCGGGCGGCCTTCGGCGTCGTCCATCTCGCCCTTGTCGAAGACCTGGAAGAACATCTCCAGCACATCCGGGTGGGCCTTTTCGACTTCATCGAGCAGCACGACGCTGTACGGGTTGCGACGCACGGCTTCGGTCAGCACGCCGCCTTCGCCATACCCGACATAACCCGGCGGCGAGCCCTTGAGGCCCGACACGCTGTGCGCCTCCTGGTACTCGCTCATGTTGATGGTGATGAGCTTTCGTTCACCGCCGTAGAGAATGTCGGCCAGTGCCAGTGCCGTTTCCGTTTTACCGACGCCCGACGGACCGGCAAACAGGAACACGCCGCGCGGCTTGTTCGGGTCTTCCAGGTTGGCCGTGGCGGTGCGCACGCGCTGCGCGATGGCATCCAGCGCGTGGTCCTGCCCGATCACGCGCGCAGCCAGCAGCGGCTTGAGGTTCAGCACCGTGCGGAGCTCGTCCTTGACCATGCGGCCCAGCGGAATGCCCGTCCAGGCCGAGACGATCTCCGACACGACATGGCCATCCACCTGCAGCGGCACCATGGGCGATTCGCCCTGCAGCGCGCGCAGCTCGGCGAGCAGCTTGGCCAGTTCGTCCTGCTCATCCGTCTTGTCGGCAGCGCGCTTGCGCTTGGGCATCGATACCACGTCGCTGTTGGCGGCCACGGGCAGTGCGTCTTCCTCGCTGGCTTGTGCGGCATCGCTTTCGCGGGCCTCGCGTAGCGCCTGAATGCGTGCGACCAGCGCGCGCTCCTGCGCCAGACGTTCGGTGTTCTGCGCGACACGTTGCTCCAGCTCCGTGCGCTGCTCGTTCAGCGCCTTCAGGCGCGCGTCGTGCTCCGCACCAGCGCTTTGTTCGCGCTCCAGCGCGTTGATCTCGCCTTGCAGGCGTTCGAGCGTTTTCTGGTCGTCTTCAATGGCGCCGGGCGTGGCGCTCTGGCCCAGCGCCACCTTGGCGCACGCCGTGTCCAGCACGCTGACGGCCTTGTCCGGCAGTTGGCGGCCGCTGATATAGCGATGCGACAACCGCACGGCCTCGGTAATCGCCTCGTCCAGCACGCGCACGCCAAAATGGCGCTCCATCAGCCCGGCCATGCCGCGCAGCATGGCGGCCGCCAGCGGCTCGCTGGGCTCTTCCACTTTCACGACCTGGAAGCGGCGCGCCAGTGCGGCATCTTTTTCGAAGTACTTCTTGTATTCGCTCCACGTGGTGGCCGCAATCGTGCGCAGCTCGCCGCGCGCCAACGCCGGCTTGAGCAGGTTGGCCGCATCGTTCTGCCCGGCCTGCCCGCCCGCGCCAATGATGGTGTGCGCCTCGTCGATGAACAGGATGATCGGCTTCGGGCTCTTCTTCACCTCGTCGATCACGTTCTTCAGGCGGTTCTCGAATTCGCCCTTGACGCTGGCGCCTGCCTGCAGGAGCCCCATGTCGAGCGTGCGCAGCGTCACGCCTTGCAGCGGCGGCGGCACATCGTTGGCAGCCACGCGCAGGGCCAGGCCTTCCACCACGGCGGTCTTGCCCACGCCGGCTTCACCGGTGAGGATCGGGTTGTTCTGGCGACGACGCATCAGGATGTCGATCACCTGGCGGATCTCGGCATCGCGGCCGATGACTGGGTCGATGCGGCCATCGCGTGCGGACTGGGTCAGGTCTACGGTGAACTGGTCCAGCGCCGGTGTGGACGTCAACGCCGCGGCGGGCTTGCCACCTTCACCGTGCGTAGCGTCTGCGCCGTCGTCGGCAATGTCCACGGCCTGCTCTTGCTCGTCGGAACCGGCGGTCAGCCGATCGAAGTCGTGCTTCAGGCGGTCGGCTTCAATCTGGCCGAACAGGCGCGAGCCACGTTGCGCGAGCGCCGACAGGCTGGGCTCCGTCAAAAGCGCCAGCAGCAGATGGCCCGAGCGGATGCGCGTGATTTGCGAATCGAGCGAGGCAATCAGCCAGCCGTGCTCGAACAGCTTCGGCAGGTACGGCGAGAACGCCGGCGTGCGCGTGTTGCCGGTCTGGAAGCGGCCGATCTCGGCTTCCAGGTCACGTTGCAGCGCGGCCAGGTCGATGCCGCTGGCGCGCGCGGCCACGGCAAAGTCGCTGCGGCGGTTTTCCAGCAACGCCAGGAACAGGTGTTCGAGATCGACCTCGTAGTTGCCGCGCGCCATGCACAGCGACGCGGCGCGCTCGGCGGCTTGCCGGCTCGTCGCATTCAGCTTGGCGATCAGGGTTTTGAGTGGGATGGCCATGGCGGCAGCGCTCCGGAAAAATCGATGAATGTGTCGGTATCAATGCAGCGGCGCGAGGGTGTATTGCGCATCGCTGCGGTCCTGCTGCGCGGGGCGGGAACACAGGAAGGTGTCCCAGCCCAGGCGCCCGTCGTTGCTGTTGTCCAGCGTGCTGCCGGTCACGTCCTGCTGGCGCAGGATCAGCTTGATTTCGAACTCAAGCGTGGTGCCGCACAGGATGGTCAGCATCTTGCGCAACGCCAGCGCGCCGGAGGCACCCGGCAGGAAATTGCGGTATTGCGCACGCTTGAGCGGGCCGACCCACAGGCGCACGCGCAGGTCGCGCTGCCAGACCCGCGCGCCGGCCAACGCCGTGGCGCCCAGCAGGTTGTTCGTGCTGCCCAGCCGCGTGTACTGCGACGCCGGCACGCGATACCACCCGCCGACGAACTGCTCCACCCGCATCGGCGCCTGGAAGTAATCCGACAGCACGCGCTGCAGGTACGCCGCAGACACCGGCCGATGCCGGATGGCCGTGGCATAACCGGCCAGCGCTTCGTCGAGGATCGGCCCCGGCGTGGTGGAGAGATCGCGGCGCAGCGTCTTGTCTGCCGCACCCGCCAGCGATAGCAGCAGCGGCAGGTAATGCTTGTTGCTGTCGACTTCGTACTGGAACGGCAGGCGGTATTTCTTCCACGCCAGGTAGAACAGCGCCGTTGCCCGGTTCGAGAAGATGTCGAAGAACGCACGCGCAGCGCGGTCGCGCCACAGGCTTTCGCGTTCGGCCACGATTTCGGTGTAGCGCAACGGCAAGGCGCCCTGCCCGCCCAGCATGCCGAAGAACGTGGGCGTGATCGCCAGCGAATCGAGCGCGCCCTCTTCCAGCGCGGCAATGAACGCGGCGTCGGTTTCGAGCATCTCGGCGGTAATGCCCTCGGCCTCGATGTGCTGCAGTTCGCTGGGCGGAAACGACAGCGACAGCGTGTTGCGAAAGCTCAGGCGCGTGGCCAGCGCCTGCTCGGGCGCCGTGCCGCCTTCGCGCGCGAACAACTGCTCCAGCAGGCGCACGGCCTGGAAGAACTGGTACCGGTGCGGCTGCTGGAGCAGCCGCCGGATCACACCAGGATCGATTCGCCGCTGCGGGGTGCGCATTTGACCAATTCCTTGCCACTGCGGCGCGAGACCGCAATCAACTGCACAAAGCTGTTCATGTGGACGTACAGGCCGAAGAAGTGGTCCAGCACACGGATGAACCGGTGCATGCCGGTGCCCACAAAGGCGTCTTCATCCAGCGTGAGCCGCACCTCCAGGCCGCGCACGAAGGTGGCGAACGGCTTGCCGGCCAGCCACTGCGTCGCCGGTTGGTAATCGAGCGCGACGATGCCTTCGATCTGCCGCGCCGAGATCGCGTTGCGCGGCAGGTCGTGCAGGCGGAGCATCTCTTTCAACGTCGGCAAGCCGTTCTGCACGAGCGACAGATGGTTGAGCGCCAGCAGCGAGATCAATCGCCATTGCGCGGCGCGCCCGCCGCCAAACCGCATCGACGGCGTGGGCTTGCGCAGGAAGGTGATGTTGCGGGCGATGGAACTGCCTTCCATCGACAGATCGCCATCGGGCTGGCCAAACGCCAGCGTCGAAGGCAAGTCCCGGTTCGTGCAGGTGACGGTCAGGCTCAGCGTGTCGGTTTGCGGGCTGGCGGGGTCGAACTGCGTATCGACGATGGAAATTTCCGTTTCGAAGCCCGGGCTGCGCTGCGCGATCAGTTCGTTGCGGCGTGCCAGCCAGTAATGGCCCGCGCGGCCGGGCTCCTCGCCGTGATGCAGCGAGTAGAACGGCCGGAACTCCGTCACCTTCTCGTGCGCCGTGGTTTCACGCACCAGTTGCACGTTGTCGATGGAGTAGATGTCAAAGCCGTGGGCGCGCCGGCTGTCAGCCACGACCGGATAAGCGCTGGCCGTATGTTCGATTCGGATCGGATCGGCCTTCTGCTGGAACAGGTTGACCACGGGCGTGCAATGCAGGCGCAAGTGCTCAGGCTGCAGGTTCTCGAGCAGGCGCGCGGCGTGCGAATCGCTGCGCACGTCTTTCAGCACCAGATGCAGCGTCAGACGGCGCACCGGCACGCCCGGCGTCAGGCCGCGCCGCAATGCGGCCAGGTCGATGTCGAAGAAGTTGAATTTCTCGGCAAAGCTGAAGTGCTCGGTCAACAGCCGATAGGCCGGATGCGAGCGTGCCGGGCAATCGATCAGGGATTCGTCTTCGCTAAAGCCGACTTCGTGCAAGGGCACGGAAATCAGGCGCTTCCAGACACCGGCGCGTTCGGCTTCCACGTATCCGGCTGCGGTGTGCAGGAACAGCGCATCGCCCAGCGCCGCCACGAAGGACGGCTCGCCGTCCATGTAGACGCGCAGCTTGTCCATCGACAGCGATTCGAAACCGCCGCGCTCGCCGACGTATTCCAGCGTGATGGCAATGGCGCCCGTCGCGCCTTTGGGCAATTGCACGGCGGCCGGCGCCGACACTGCGCGCTCGAACGTCGCGCCGGCCACGCGCACCGGCGCAAACGTGACGTCGTATGCGGTGCGGAAGCGGCATTCGACCTTGCGCACCATGCGTGTGGTGAGGAACGTGCCGCGCGCAATCGTGACCGGCGCGCTCAGTTGCGCAGCCACGCCGCGCACATCGAAATGCGCCACCGAGCACGACGGAAAGGGCCGCAGGTAGTGCGGATACAGCACCTCCAGCAGCGCCTCGGTAAATTCGGGGTAGTCGTCGTCGAGCTTCTTGCTGACACGTGCGGTCAGGAAGGCAAACGATTCGATCATCCGCTCGACATGCGGATCGTCGCAGCCGTCGCCCGACATGGCCAAGCGGCCGGCGATCTTCGGATACCGCTCGGCGAAGTCGCGCGAGTACCGGCGCAGGAAGGCCAGTTCTCGTTCGTAATAAGGCAGCAGCTCTTCCATTCTTCGTGGCGGTCCGGTGGCGGTCCTGCGGGTGCTTCAGCGTGTTGCGGGTGGTGCGTTGTGCAGGTCCGTGCAGTCTCAGCCGCGTCCGCGCGAAACGGAATACCGCAGCGTCGACGGTTGCAGCATGGCGTCAAAACTCACGGGCTCGCGTGCGGGCCCCACCAGCAGAACCGCGCTGATCCCAAAGCACAAGGCATTGGTCGCGCGTTCATTGATCTCCAGCGACACATTCACATGCTGCAGTCGCGGCTCATGCCGCTCGATCGCCTTGGTGAGCGACTGGCAGATGTAGTTGCGGTCGTAGAAACTGGCCAGGCTCAGGCCGGAAAAATCGTTCAGGCCATACGTGAGCAGCGACCGCTTGCATTCGGGCAAGCCGTGCAAATCCTCTTCTTCCAACACGATGCGCGTGTTGAGCAAGGATTCAATATCGCGTGCCACGGTGCTCTTGAGTTCTTCCAGCGAGAGCTGGCGCAATGCCGTGGGCATGGGCGCGTGCGGCTCGTCGTCGAAGAGCTTGTCGAGCAGGCTGGGTTCGAAGCCTTTCATATGCTGCTAGAAAACAAGATGCCGCAGCACGGCGGCTGCGGCTCTTGTCATCAGGAGAACACCAAACGTTAAACCGAGTAGGTCTTGTCGTTCTTGGTGAGGCTCCAGGCGCCTTGCGAGTTGCCGCCTTGGCCGCCGGCGCTCTTCTGCTGCGTGTACTTCCACTGCACAGCGGCGTAGCGCAGGCTGAAGGTGTCGGTCGGGATGCCCTGGGCGACCACTTGCGAATCGACTTCGCTCAGGATGGCGTTCTTCAGCTTGACTTCGAGGTACTTCACGCGGTTGCCTTCGCCATCTGCGCGGAAGAATTCGATGGTCACTTCACCGAAGGTCGTGCCGCCCGAAGCGTGCTGGTACAGCAGCGGGCTGACGACGTCCAGATCCTTCGTGAAGACCATGTCGCGGTGCTCGCAACGCTCAGCCGTGTGGCCGCCGGCCGTCGAAGCCGTGGCCGAACGCGGCTGGCTGATGGCCTGCGACCAGCTGTTGATTTCGATCCAGTCCTTGTGATCCTTGTCTTGCGACTCCCCCTTGATTGCCGGGCTGTCGAACTTGACGTAGATATCCTTCATACAGAGACCCTCTTCAATAGATTGGTTGTTGGTACTGCAACGGGTAACGAGCGTAACGGGTGGTTATGCCCGAACATTCCCCCCCGGGGAGAGTCCGGTCAGGAATTACGAGTTGGCCGACTTGGGCAGATCCGCCACGAGGCGCAGCGAGATCGACAGTTCGTCGAGCTGGAAGTGCGGCCGCAGGAACGCCACCGAGCGATACGTGCCCGGCTTGCCCGGCACTTCCGCCACCTGGATCGACGCCTCGCGCAGCGGGAATTGCGCCTTCTGTTCTTGCGTGGCGTTGTCGTCCAGCAGCACGTACTGCGAAATCCAGCGGTTCAGGAACGTCTCAACGTTCTTGGCCGAGGCAAAGCTGCCGATCTTGTCGCGCATCATCGCCTTCAGGTAATGCGCCACGCGCGATACCGAGAAGATGTACTGCAGCTGCGCAGACAGCACCGCATTGGCGTTTGCGCTGTCGGAGTCGTACTTCTTCGCCTTCTGCGCCGACTGTGCAGCGAAGAACGCGGCGTAATCCGTGTTCTTGCAATGCACGAGCGGGATGAAGCCGAGGTCGCTCAGTTCCTTCTCGCGGCGGTCGGTGATGGCGATTTCGGTCGGACACTTGAGTGCGATTTCGCCGTCGTCGGTCTTGAAGGTGTGCGTCGGCAGGTCTTCGACCAGGCCACCGCCCTCCACACCGCGGATGGCAGCGCACCAGCCGAAGTCGTCAAACGCCGCGGTCAGGCGTGCGCCGAACGCCCAGGCGGCGTTGCACCACAGGTACTTGCTGTGATCGGTGCCGTCGACGTCTTCAACAAAGTTGAAGCTCTCGACCACGGTGCCGTCCTTCGGGTTGTACGGCAGACGGCCCAGGAAGCGCGGCAACGTCAGACCGACGTAGCGCGAATCTTCCGAATCCCGGAACGACTTCCACTTGGCGTATTCGACCGTGTCGAACACCTTCGCCAGGTCGCGCGGCTTGCCCAGGTCAGCAAACGATTCCAGGCCCAGCAGTTCCGGCGACGACGAGGCAATGAACGGTGCGTGCGAAGCCGCAGCCACGTGCGCCATCTGCTCGATGAAGTACATGTCTTCGGGCTGACGCGTGATTTCGTAGTCGCCGATCAGCGCACCGAACGGGGCCCCGCCGAAGGTGCCGAATTCTTCTTCGTAGACCTTCTTGAACAGCGCGCTCTGGTCAAACTCGATGGCGGTCTTGAAGTCCTTCGTCAGATCGCGCTTGGTCGCGTTAAGCGCCTTGATCTTGATCGTCTGGCCGGTGCTCGTTTCCTTGACGAGGTAGTGCAGACCGCGCCAGGTGGATTCCAGCTTCTGGAATTCCGGCGCGTGCATGATCGCGCTCAGCTGCTGCGAGATCAGGCGGTCCAGCTCGGCCACACGTGCATCGAGCGTGGCCGACAGGTTGTCGGACACCACCACGGTGCCGCTCAGCACCTGGCTTGCCAGCTCGCCGATGATGTCTTTCGCGCGTTCACGCTCGGAGTCGGACTTGGCGACGCGGCTTTGCTCGACGATGCTGTCGAGCAGGCTCACCTCTTCCGCAACCGAGGCGCCTTGCGCAGCGGATTGGTTCTCAAGCATCCTCGCCCCCGTTTTGCTTGGCGCCCAGCTTCTTCGCGTTTTCGGTGTTCTTCAGCACTTCAGACAGCAGGTCTTCCAGCTTGTCGTTACCGGCCATCTTGTTGCGCAGGTCAGCCAGCTTGGAGCGCGCCTCGAGCAGCTTGCGCAGCGGCTCGACCTGCTCGACAACGGCTTCGGGGCTGAAGTCCTCAAGCGAACGGAACTTCAGGTCGACGCCAAAGCGGCCACCGTCTTCCGTCAGCGTGTTCGGCACCTGGAACGCCGCGCGCGGCTCCACGCCCTTCATCACCTCGTCGAAGTTGTCGCGGTCGATGTTGACGAACTTGCGGTCGCGCAGCTTGGGCTGCTGCACTTCGGATTGGCCCGACAGGTCGGCCACCACGCCCACCACGAATGGCAGTTCCTTCGTCTCGATTGCGTCGCCGATTTCGACGTCATACGTCAGTTGCACGCGCGGCGGACGCACCTTCTGCAGACGCTTCTGTACGCTTTCTTTCTTGGCCATCACCTTCCTCCAGGAATGCGAACCAGCGCTGTGCTTAACGCAGTGCGCCGAACGGGTCTGCGCTGCCGCTGGCAGCACCGGTGGCAGCTGCCGGCGCAGCCGTGGTGCCGTGCTCCGCAGCCGGAGCTGCGCGGCGGACAACGCGTGCGGGGCGGCGCACCGGCTGCTTGGCGACCGGTTGTTCGCCCGGGAACAGAACCTGTTCGCCCAGCGTGTCACGCAGCATCTTGGCAAGCACCTGCGCGTCGGTCTTCACGTCGCCGGCCAGCGCGCTGTCGGCACGCAGTTCCTGCAGCGAGCGGCGCGCGACACGCAGGCCGCTCACCGCCAAGATGCTCTTGGCCTGGCGATCGGCGTTGTCACGCTGCAGGGCTTCTTCTGCAGCCAGGATGGCCTGCGGGTATTTCTCTGCGCCGAACTGGATCTGCGCGATGCGCACCCACGGCTCGTCACGGGTCGGGTTCTGCTTGGCGATCTGCTGGTACAGATCAATCGCCTTGTCCTGCTGGCCGCCCTTGGCCGCAGCTTCCGCCTCCGACATGCTCTTGCCGAAGGCCTCGTCGGTTTGGGGTCCGGGGTTGTTGGTCGCACAACCCGCAAAGAGCGCGGTGGCAGCAGCCAGCACGATGAAGGAACGGAGAACGGAAGTAGACGAGGATTTGGCCACGGCGAGACTCTTCAAAGTTTCAAAGCGGTGTGTCGATACCCAATCAAATTCGCCGGAATTGGCGAGTTAAATGTTGGTCTCGACTGGCGCGAAATAGTACACTCCGCTCGTTGCCGTTGACAACCAAAAACGGATTATTAAGGAACCGAAACATCCTTTGTATTCAGTACCTTAGAGCCGCATCCAGCAACGATCTTCGATTATTAAGAAACCGAAACATTCTTCCGCCTTGCTTTATTAAGAAATCGAAACAAATCACCGGTTTCCTTTAGCTGCACAGGCGCCGCGCCGGTCAAACAAAGAGAATTAAGTAATTCAGAAATCAGGCATGAAGATGATGAAATTCGATGCTGCTTGGGGGCAAGCGGCGAGGCAGCCGGGCTGCGGCAGCCGTTTGAAGCAGCCTCTGAAGCACCGTCTCGCAGCGGCGTTCAAGCTGATCCTGGTAAGCGCCAGCGTGGCCGCCCTGGCGGCTTGCTCCACCGGTGCGAGCGTGCTGGCCGGTGCGGCCAACGGCGCGCTCGAAGCGATGGGGCTCAAATCGTCGAACGTGCCTGACGCGCAGAAGCCGCCGCGCGAAGTGCCGCTCAAGATGACGGCCGGCAACAACCTGAACGCCGCCAACGACCGCCGTCCTGTTGCGGTGGTGGTGCGTCTGTATGCGTTGAAGGATCCGACCAGCTTCCTGCAGGCGCCGTATGACACCTTCATCGACCCGGCGCGTGAGAAGCAGACCCTCGGCGCGGATCTCGTCAACGTGCGTGAGATGACGCTGATCCCCGGCCAGCGCTACGACTTCACCGAGAAGGTCTCGCGCGAAGCGACCACACTGGGCGTCGTGGCGCTGTTCCGCAGCCCCGCCTCGCAGCGCTGGAAGTTTGCCTTCAACACCGAGAAGAACGAGAAGTCGGGCATCGTGATCGGGCTGCACGCCTGCGCCATGACGGTGACGTCCGGCACGCTGACCACGCCGGCTGGCGCCACGCCGCTGACCGATCTCAACCTGCTCTCCCCCGCGGTTTGCGGTAGCTGAACAACAAGGGCCAACGTGAGTTACTCCGCAAAGATTCTCTGGGGCGAAGGGCTGTTCCTGCGCCCGCAGCACTTCCAGCGTCAGGACGCGTATCACGAGTCGCGCCTGCATGCGACTGCGCAGGTCATCCAGCCGTATGCATGGGGCATCCGCCACGCGCGCTTCGATACCGATGCGCTGGCCAGCGGCGTGCTGCGCGTGATCGAGCTGTCGCTGTTCTTTCCTGACGGCGAGCTGTACTTCGCGCCGCAGGCCGATGCACTGCCGCCGCCGCTGGTGCTCGACGCCATTCCCGCCGGCGTGTCGGAACTGACCTTCCACATCGCTCTGTATCCGCTGCAAGACAACGGCGGCAACTACCGCGAGCAGATCGAAGGCGCATCGGTGTCGCGCTTTGTCGGTGCCGAAGAGGAAACGGCCGACCTGTATACAGAGGCGGAGCCCGCCGCCATCACGTATCTGAAGAAGTCGGTCAAGCTGATTGCCGAGACAGAACCGCGCGACCAGTTCATCTCGCTGCCCGTGGTGCGCGTGCGGCGCACCGGCACCGGCGGTTTTGAACTGGACGAAAACTTTGTCGCACCCAGCATGGCGATCAACGCCTCGGCCGTGCTGTATCAGCGCCTGCGCAGGCTGCTGGACGCCCTGCAGGCCAAGGTGAACGCGCTGTACGGTTTCCACCGCGAGCCGACCAAGAACATCATCGAATTCCGCTCCGGCGACATTGCGTCGTTCTGGTTGCTGCATACGGCCAATGCGGCGTTTGCGGCGCTGTCGCATCTGTATCACCACCCAGACCTGCACCCTGAGCGCCTGTTCCAGGAAATGCTGCGCCTGGCCGGCGCGCTCATGACGTTCACCAAGAGCTACACGCTGGCCGACCTGCCCGCCTACGATCACGACAATCCGGGCCCGGTGTTTGCCAAGCTCGACACGATCGTGCGCGAGCTGCTCGATACCGTCATCTCCACGCGCTACTTTGCGATTGCGCTGGAAGAGACGCGCCCGTCGTTCCACCTGGGCCGCATCGACTCCGGCAAGATCGACGACCAGACCAGCTTCTACTTGTCGGTGTCGGCAGACATGCCGGCCGCCGAGCTGGTGGAAGCCATTCCGGCGCGCTTCAAGGTCGGCGCCCCCGACGACGTCGAAAAGCTCGTGCTGTCGTCCATGCCGGGCGTGCCGCTCACCTATACGCCGCAGGTGCCGCCCGCCATTCCGGTGCGTCCGGGCGCGTGCTACTTCGCCGTGGAAGCGCGCGGCATGCTGTACGAACGCATGCTGCAGGCCCAGACCCTCACCATCTATGCCCCGGCCGGCATCCGGGAACTCAAACTTGAACTGATCGCGGTGACTTCATGAGCGCTACCTCCACCCCTTCGCTGTTTGGCGGTTCAGCACCGGCAACCGCTGCGGCGGATGCACGTGAATCCAACACGCACGCCCGCACGCTGCTCGACTTGCTGTACGACGGGTTCTTCATGCTGTTCCAGTTGCGCAATGCCCAGCAGCCGACCAGCGCAGAAGATTTCCTCTCGCGCGTGCGCGCCTTCCTCGACGATTTCGACCGTGGCGCCAAGCGCCTGAACGTGTCGGCCGAAGACGTGTTCGACGCCAAGTACGCGTTCTGCGCCGCAGTGGACGAAACCATCCTGTCGTCCAACTTTGCGATCCGCCCGGCCTGGGAGCGCCGCCCGCTGCAACTCGTGCTGTTTGGCGAACAGCTCGCCGGCGAGACCTTCTTCGTCAAGCTCGAAGAACTGCGTGCGCACGGTGCGCCGCGCCTGCAGGCGCTGGAGGTCTTCCACATGTGCTTGCTGCTGGGCTTTCGCGGCAAGTACATCCTCGAAGGGCCTGAAAAGCTGGCTTACCTGACCGCACGCCTGGGCGACGAAATTTCCGCCATCAAGGGCAAGCGCGCCGCGTTTGCCCCGCACTGGCCGCTGCCCGACAAGGTCGCGCACATGCTCAAGCGCGAAACGCCGCTGTGGATTTTCGGTGCCGTGTTTGCGTTGATCGGGCTGCTGGGCTTCCTTGGGCTGTCGCACACGCTGAACGCCAAGACCAACGAAACGCTGGAAGGCTATTCGCAGGTCATCAAGCTCGGGCCGCGCTTTTCGCACCTGACGATTTCGCTGCCGTGATGGCCACGATGGGCCGCGCGCCCATCCCTCTGCTGAACCGCAACACGAACCCCAGCGCGACGCTGTTCCGATGAAGCCTTTGTCCAACCTTCCGGCCGCCGTGCCACAAGCCGTCCTGGGCGCGCTGCTCGGGCAGCAGACCCGCCAGATCACGCTGGAGACGGCGCTTGCTTCCGACAACCTCGTCGTGGAGCGCTTTACCGCCACCGAGGCGGTGTCGGCCTCGTTTGTCCTGCATATCGATTGCCTGAGCCCGTCGGCGCATCTGGACACGGCCAAGCTGGCCTCGCAGGAAGTCACGCTGCGCCTGGTGCAAGCCGACGGCAAGCGACGCGCGTGGCATGGTTACGTGGCCGATTGTGCATCGCTTGGCGGCGACGGCGGCCTCGCACGCTACCGCCTGCGCGTCGTGCCTTGGCTTGACCGACTGCGCACGCGCAGCGACTGCTTCGTCTACCAGGACAAGACGGCGCTCGAGATCATCGAAGACGTCTTCAGCGAATACCCCACCGCACATTACAAGATTGCGACAACGCAGCCGTGCGCCAAACGATCGATCTGCTGCCAATACCGCGAAACCGACTATGCGTTCGTGATGCGGCTGCTGGCCGAGGAAGGCCTGTCGTTCCGCATCGAGCACGAGCAAAGCGACGACAAGCAACAGCAAGGCAGCACGCAGTCGCGTCACACCGTCGTCATCTTCGACAACGATGCGCAACGGCCAGCCTGCCCACAGCCGCAGATCCGCTTCCACCGCGTTGACGCCACCGAAAGCGATGACGCGATCGAGCGTTTCTCGCACGCGCACAGCGTCGGCACCAACGCCGTGACGCTCGCCTCGTGGGACTACAAGGCACTGGCTGCGACCAGCGCCCAGGCCAGCGCCGGCGACCCTGGCGGCGAACTGCCCACGCTGGAACGCTTTGAAGCCTCGGGCTCGTATCAATATTCGAATGCGCAAGAAGCCAGCCGCGCCGCGCAACTTCGCATGCAGGCACACGAGGGCGCCTACCTGCGCTACGAGGGCCAAGGCAGCGTGCGCCAATTGGGCGCCGGCCAGCGCTTCACGCTCACGCAGCATTTCGACAGCAAGCACAGCGAGTTCGTCACGCTGCAGGTGGAACACGAAGCCGCCAACAACCTCGGCGCCGACATCGCAAAGTTGCTCTCCACCACGGAGATCGAATCGGGCAGCTACCGCAATCGTTTCGTCGCCGTACCGGCCGAGGCGCCCATCGTGCCGCCCTATCGACGCCGCCCGACTGCGCCTGAAGGCCAGGCCGCCGTCGTCATTGCCGACGATGGGGCGCCGCTCACCACCGACCGCGACCATCGTGTGCGCGTGCGCTTCCCGTGGCTGCGCGCGCCGGAGGTCAATGCTTTTTCGGACCCGTCCGGCAGCGATCGCACGCAGGTCACCGCCTGGGTGCGCGTGGCCAGCGCCAGCGCGGGCCCGAACTGGGGCGGCAATCATCTGCCGCGCGCCGGCACGCAAGTGCTGCTGACGTTTATCGACGGCGACATCGACCGGCCGATGATCGCCATGCAGTTGCACAACACGCAAGACGCCCTGCCCTGGGCCCCTGCCGATGCGCCGCTTGGGCAAGCCCTGTCCGGCTGGCACTCGCAGGGACTTGGCGGCGACGGCTACAACCAGTGGGTCGTTGACGATCACCCCGGCCAGTTGCGCACGCGCCTGGCCAGCTCGACCGCCAACAGCCAGCTCAATCTCGGCTATGTCACCTCGCACGGCGCCACGGGCGGAGACCGCGGCACGTGGCGCGGCACCGGCGCCGAACTGCGCACCGATGCCTGGGCGGTGGTCCGCGCCGGCGGTGGCCTGCTGCTCTCGACTACCGCGCGTGCTCAAGCCGTCGGCACGCTGCTCGACGCCCATGAAGCGCGCGGGCAACTCACCGCCGCGCAGAAGACTGCACAGCGCTTATCTGACGCAGCCTCCAGCCAGCAAGCGCTGCCCTTGGCGGCCAACGAAGCCTTCGAGCCGATCGACAAGGCGCTCGACCCTGCGCAGGACGGCAAGTACCCCAGCAACGTCAATGGCCAGGATTCACAGCAGCCCGTCGATAAATTCGGCCAGCCGCTGCTGGTGACCGAATCGCCCTCCAGCATCGCGCTCGCCTCGCAGGCCACCACCACCGTCTACGCCGGGCGGCACTTGCACGGCACCGCGCAGGCCGACTGGCACCTCGCCGCTGGCAATGTCATCGCCGCTGCCGCTGCAAAGGGCGTGAGCCTGTTTGCCCAACGCAACGGCATCCGCGCGATTGCCGAAGGCGGGCCGGTGTCCATCCAGGCGCATACCGATGCGTTGGCGGTGCTGGCAGACAAGGCCGTTACCGTTACCTCGTCGGCCGATTCGGTAGAGATCCTCGCGCAGCAGAACATCGTGCTGCATGGCGGGGACTCGTTGATCCGGCTGGAAGGGAATGCAGTGACGTTTGAGACGTCGGGGTTGCTGTCGGTGAAGGGGGCTGGGCATCCGTTTGAGGGGCCTGGGGGGCAGGCGGCGCAAATGGTGGCATTGCCTGCTCAACAACTAGGGCCCTTCAAAGGTCAATTGCAGCTCGTTGATCACGGAGAGAAGGCCATGCCTGACATCCCGTACAAGATCGTTGGAGCAGACGGCACCGTACTGGCCGAAGGCATTACAGACCGCTCCGGTAAGAGCCCCGTCGTCACAAGCGACAAGGCCAATGCCACCGTTTACATTGGTCGAGGCGGTTGGACGATCACTGAAGAGACTATCGAAGAAAGCGGTTGTGGTTGCTAGCCACCTAACGCCCACGCAAGACACCTACGATGACAACCGACGATCATCACGATCATGACCATATCGGCGGCAGTGCCGAGCTCTATTTCGAACACGGCTTTGGCCAAGCTATCGCAGGCTTGGCCGTACGTATCACCGCAGGCAGCAAGTCATTCTCCGGTACAACCGACGAGCACGGCTTGTTGCCCACACTGCGCATCCGACCGCCCGATGCTGCACCAACGCATAACCATGGTGATTGGGTCGTTTCAGCAAGCCCACCGCAACGCGTCTCTATTGAAATCCAGAAGGGCGACGGCTCCTGGAAAAATATCGGCGCCTTCAATCTCGAGGACGGTCAACGCAAGCGTGTGATCGTTTCTGCAAATAGCACTGCCAGCCCCATGCCGCTGGCAATGCACGGTGCGGCTTAAGGATTTCGCCACATGGCTACTGCGCAACAGCAAATTCCTGCTCAGCAGGTCCAGAACGCGACAAACGGAAACAATATTCTGCAAACGACGGTGCAGTTGGTGCAGAGGTATTGGCTGCGCGTAACCGTACAGATGCAGGAAGGAACGGGGACTAGGCCCGCCGCCAATCTTCCGTACACACTGACACAGCAGGACGCGCAAAACAACGCGAATTGGATTGTTCTCAGCAACAGCATCACACATATCTCCAGCGGGGAAGCAAAATTTGCCATCCCCGGTGCGGGACGCTATCGACTGTACGTTAAGGAGCCAAACGTAACGATACCGGCCGGCAATACATTTCCCATCCCGTATCACCAACTCCCTAGCGGTCAAGCGAGCCAACGGGAAGTACAACCTTGGATGGAATTGGTGGTGACAGAGTCCGGAGCACCGCAGACTTTCAATGTGGCGCAAGTGCACCCCAACACGCTCGGTCGTCCTGCCAATCTTTATCCAGCGGCTGCCAATAGTCTGGGGCCGCTAAACAACACGCACGCTTCGGCAGCGCATGCCTTGAACCTCGGTGAGTACCGCATAAAAAATCAACTCTGGAGCGATATCAGTACCTGCTATGGAACATCGCACCCTTCTATTACCGGCAGCGTCAACCGAGCCGCGCTAGAGCAAATATATGGAGAACATCTGGTCCCGGACGGACAAACAGCCACGCGCGAACTACAGTTGACCAACAGAATTGTCCGATTCGAGGCAATGTCGACCCAAGGGGGGCGGCAAACGCAAGGATTCGCTGACGCAAATCTGATGACGGCCGACGAGTGCCTTAGAAAGACGCACCCGTCGGTACTCGATTGGTGGCTTTCGGCAATGCAGGCCCTAAACATAACTTACGCCCGTAGCACTGGAGCTTGGAGACCGCATACTGGCTCAACGCGGCATCGCTACTCATTGGCACTTGACATCACCCACCTACGAACTGTTGCTACCGGGAGCGATGGTAATGATGTCACTGTCGAGATTCACTTGCATCGGATAGAGGGAACTGACGCAAAACCAACTGCGTCTGATGCGGAAACCAATACCCCGACTAAAGTACTGCGACGCGACTTCTCACGGAGATTTCATCGATATCTCGCCGAACAGCGACAAACGGGTGCATTAGGTTGGTTAGGCGGCCCTTGGGAACTCACCTATGCCAACGTTGGCATGCAAGGCAATACGACGTTCATCAAGACTGATTCAATTCACATCCACCACGTTCACGTCAGTGTGGGGCGCGAGCAACCTTGATCAAGCGAAGACAGATAGTCGCTTTGGTTCTTGCAGCACGGATCCACTGTGGCAACGGGACTGCTCCGCTCTATATAGATGAACCAGGCAATTCTCATAAATTGGAGTTGATTTGAAGCCCTTACTGACGGCAGCGGCCACCTTGGTCTGCACCGCGCTCCTTCTCACCAACAACGCCACTGCGGCAACTGACGAGGCCTTATCCGAATGGCACTACGTAGAAGGGACACTCACTTATGGTGGCGCTGAAACTGACGGACTGCCCCTATATGTCAGCTGCGAATCCGGGCGCCTCAAAGCAACTGTTGCTACCTACGCAGAACAGCAGAAGGAAGGGCAGCCCGTCAAAGTCAAGTTCTCGTCTAGCCGTAGCCACTTGACGGTGCATGCACACCGCGAGGTGTCAGACATGGATTGGTATGCAACTGGCGAAGTTAAGAACTTGGCGCATTTCTATGCACTGTTCCAAGCTTCAGGCCAACTGATAGCCGAGGTAGACGGGCAGAAGATCGCCTTCGGTTTGAATGGAGCCGCCGCAGCGGTCGAACAATTGAAGAAGGCGTGCCCTATACGCAAACAATGAAGGCGATTCTCTACCCCGTAATCTGAAAGCCTGGATACAGCGAGTCGGAAGTACTTACGTTTTTCCGAAGTGGCGGAGAACACATCGGCTCGCTCCATGATGACTCATCTCGCCAAGGGTGGCCGACCGCCTCCGGCACACAAGCCGTGAGCCGGGTGAGCATGATTTGCAAGCCAGCGTCGTCTTGCAAGCCGAGGAAACAGTTCCGACGAATCAGTGGCGATTTACTCGGCAGCCCCTTTGTGAACACGAATAGAGTCGAACCGCACTGTTGATTCGTCGTCGGTTAATTGAGCAGGTCATCGATGTTCTGGCTTCTCTACTTGGCCCTGCCCGTCTACGCCGGAGCGCAGGTCGCTTCTCATGTCGCATCAAAGTGCGCGGTCAAACTGACGAACAACGAGAAGACACCATGGGCATACTGAAAAAACTATTCGGCCGAAACACCAAAGACCAAGTCGCCAACCCGCCCCCACCGCCGAAAGACGACGACACCTCGCCCGACATCGCCCCCGAACTCGCCCCTGCCTTGGAGGCCTACCAACAAGGCCAGTACGAAGCGGCCATCACCGCGGCAGCACCCCACGCGAATCGCCACGCCGACGCCAACCGCCTATGCGCGCTCGCCTATTCGGACATGCGTCGTTATCCCGAGGCGTTTCCTTACTGGCTTGCGTTGTTCGAACAGGAGCCCAGCGCGCACAACGCGCTGCAGCTGGCGACGACGTCCGTCATGTGCGGCGAACTGAAGCGCGGCGAAGCGTGGTTGATGAAGTTCGACGAGATCAACGAGCAGACGCACGAGATGTCCAGCGTCACCGCCCGCACGCAATTCATTTCGTCACTCACGCAGAGCGGGCACATGGCCGAGGCATTGCCGTATCTGGAGTGGCTGCGCGATGTCTACGCGCACGTGCGCATCACGGATTCGCATTTCCTGTACATGCGCGGCATCCCGTTTTTCCCGAGCTTCCTGGAAAACAGCTTGCCGATTCTCAAGGCGAATCTGCCCATCGAAGCCATTGCTCAATGGTATGGCGAGCTGTCGGGACGGTTGGATGAGCAAGGTGAGGAGCAGCTTGGGCAGTGGCTTCAATCGTTGAATGCCACGGCGGAGAGTTGAGCTGCTCCGGCGGTTGATGTGCGACTGCGGTTCTGAAAGAGCCTCAGTCGCATATTGCTTTCAGGCCCACGGAAGGACGCAGTACATTGGTCGCGTCGTACCCGTCACGCGTGGCAGACAAGCGCCTGTCACTCCCCGCCACCCGGCGCCAACACCTCACGCTGCCCATTCCGCCCCATCGGCGACACCAGCCCGGCCGCTTCCATCTGTTCGATGAGCCGCGCGGCACGGTTGTAGCCGATGCGCAGTTGCCGCTGCACAGAAGAAATCGACGCGCGACGCGTGTTGAGCACAAACGCCGCCGCTTCGTCGTAGAGCGGATCGGCTTCCGCATCTCCGCTTTCGCCACCGAACAAATCACCGCTCGCGGCAGCTTCACCCGGATCACCGGCGAGGATGGCTTCGTCGTATTCGGGCTCGCCAAACTGCTTCCAGTGTTCGACCACGCGGTGCACTTCTTCATCGGCGACAAACGCGCCGTGCACGCGCTGCGGATACCCAGTGCCCGGCGGCAGGAACAGCATGTCGCCCTGGCCGAGCAGCGATTCGGCGCCCATCTGATCGAGAATCGTGCGCGAATCGATCTTCGATGACACCTGGAACGCCACGCGCGTGGGAATGTTCGCCTTGATCAGGCCGGTGATGACGTCCACCGACGGCCGCTGCGTCGCCAGAATCAAATGGATGCCGGCGGCACGGGCCTTCTGCGCGAGGCGCGCGATCAGCTCTTCGATCTTCTTGCCGGCCACCATCATCAGATCGGCCAGTTCGTCGATGACGACCACGATCATCGGCAGCGTCGAGAGGGGCTCGGGCGCATCGGGCGTCAGCGAGAACGGATTCGGCACCTTGCGGCCGGCCTGTTCTGCCGCGCGGATCTTCTGGTTGTAGCCGGCCAGGTTGCGCACACCCAGCGCCGACATCAGGCGGTAGCGCTTTTCCATTTCGCCCACGCACCAGTTCAGCGCGTGCGCGGCCTGCTTCATGTCGGTGACGACCGGCGCGAGCAGATGCGGAATGCCCTCGTACACCGAGAGTTCCAGCATCTTCGGGTCGATCATGATCATGCGCACGTCATCTGGCGTGGCCTTGTACAGCATCGACAGGATCATCGCGTTGACGGCGACCGACTTGCCGGAGCCCGTCGTGCCGGCCACCAGCAGGTGCGGGGCGCGTGCGAGATCCGTCACCACCGGGTTGCCGGTGATGTCCTTGCCCATGGCCAGCACGAGGTGCGACGCATGCGACTGGAAATCCGCTGCGTTCACGACTTCCGACAGGCGGATCATTTCGCGGCGGGCGTTGGGCAGCTCCAGGCCCATGCACGTCTTGCCGGGGATGGTTTCGACAACGCGGATGGACGTCACGCCCAGCGCCCGCGCCAGGTCTTTCATCAGCCCGACGACCTGCGCGCCGCGCACGCCAATCGCCGGGTCAACCTCGAACCGCGTGATGACTGGCCCGGCCGACGCGCCAACGACCGTGACTGGCACCTTGAACTCGGCCAGACGCTGGGCGATCAGGTTGCTGGTCTCTTCCAGGTGCTCGGCGGAGACGGATTCCGCGCTGGGGGATGCGGCGGTCAGCAATCCGGCGCCCGGCAGGCGGTAGTCGACGATGCGTGGCGCCGCAGGTGCAGCAGCTGGCGCGGGTGCGGGCGCAGGCGCCGAGGCGATGACCGGCGCCGCGCGCGACACCACCTCCCCCACCACGGCCGGCAAGACGATGCGCGGCTTGGGCGTAGGCACGGCAGGCGCGACTTCCGGCTGCGCGGTCTGCGCGGTCTGCGCGGTCTGCGCGACAGACGGCGTAGCGGGCAGCGCTCCCACCCCGGGCAGTACTTCAACAATCGGGGCGGCTTCAGCTTCCACGATCGGCTCGGCAAGCTCCTGCGCGGGCGTCGACGTTACGGCGGGCGCCATCAGGCCGCGCAGTTCGGCCAGGAGTGCCTCGGCTTCTTGGCGTACGGCATCCAGATCGACGGTTGGCGTTTCTGCGACGTCGGCTTTCGCCTCCACCAACTCCGGCACCGTCGGCTCGGCGAGCACAACCGGCTCAGCAGCGGACATGGTCTGCGGCGCCGTGACCGCCGGAGCTGGCGCTGGCGCCTGCGTCTGCAGACCAAGTTGCGGTTGATGGAACGGGCTGCTGACGATGGTGGCACGCGGTTTTGGGCGTGCCGCGGGCGTCTGCGGCGGAGTGGGTGGAGCTGCGGGCCGCGCCTTGGCGCTTGCTGGCGTCTCTGCCGGCGCACCCTTCTTTGCATCGATCAGCGGCCAGATCTCGCCGGGCTGCGGCGGCGAGGGGCGCGTGCGCGGGGGCGGCTGCCATGCGGGCTGGCGTCGGGCAGAAACCGCCTCGATGCCACGGTGACGCACCGCCGGCTGCGCGGGGCCGGCATTAGCGGTCCAACGCGTCTCCCCTGCCCCGCCGAGTCCGAGCGCGGTCGGCTTCAAGCCATCGTCAACGGGTTCGTCGTGGCGGGTGACCGGCTCGGAAGACGCCTCGGCATCAGCGGCGCGACGGCGGTTGAACACCTGGCCCCACGATCGTCCGAACACCATGGGGGCGACCCAGACGAGCACGCCGAGCATCAGGAGGAACGCGCCCGTCCAGCCCAGCATGTGAGAGAACAGCGACGACAATGCGCGCCCGGCAGCACCGCCGGCCTTGTCCTGCGGGTCGGCGCCAGAAGTCAGGGCTTCAAGCGCGGCGCTGGCGCTCAACGCGACGAGCGTCACCAGCCAGAGCCGCACGGTGCCCCGGCCTTTGAGGAAATCCCGCTCCCCCGCCAGCGCGCGCGTTACATACCGCCACACCAGCGGCAGCAGCCACACGGTGGAAATGCCAAACCAGCCAAGCACCATTTCAAACGCCATCTACAAATGCCAGGCCGCGATTGTAGCGGTGCGCGCCACCGCCATGAGAATCGCCCAGCCGAAAAACACCCGGCCGGGCGTTCTGGCAACACGTTTCAGCGCAGCGTGCCCGATGCGGTGGCGCGTGCGCTGCTTGCACTGCGCGACGCCTCGATCAGCAGAATGATCATCAGGACGGTGCCGGCCAGCGCAAACACCGCGTAGCCGATATTGCTGCCTTCAATGGCGAACAGCGACGGCGAGTAGCTCTGCCCCGTGCAGATCATCGTGCCGGCCGTCATGCCCGTGTAGTGCATGCCGCAGACGGCCACGCCCATGATCAGCGCCGCACCCAACTGCTGACCGCGTGTCTTGACGGTTGTTGCCAGCCACAGCGCGACCATCGATACCACGACCGCAATCAAGGCCGAGACGCCCATGATGGAGACGTCCCAGTCGAAGTTGCTGTTCGTATGCACAGCGGCCATGCCGGTGTAATGCATCACCGCCACGCCGAGGCCGGTCAGCACGCCGCCCTCGGCAATGTTGCGCAGGCGGTTGCCCGTGGTGCGCGACGCAATGACGAGCCCGCCAGCGGCAAACACCATCACCACCAGCAGCGACATCATGGTCATGAAGAGATCGAACTCGATCCGGACGGGTGTCCGGTAAGCCGCCATGCCGATGAAGTGCATCGACCAGACCGCCCCGCCGCCGAGCGCCACGCTGGCGCAGATCAACCGGTCCATGTCGAGGGTGCCGTTCTTGTTGCGCACGCGTCTTGACCATCGCAAGCCCACATACGCCCCCGCCACCGAGATCAGATACGACAGCCCCACCAGCAGCCAGTCGTATGCATAAGGCACGATCGCGCCCGGCACCGCAGAAAAGCCGTTGAACATGACACACCCTCCCGTTTTGAATACCAAAAGACCGCCGGATTGCCGGGCGGTATCGGCCGGCCGCCCGTTGCTCTGGACGGCCACGTTTTCGTTATCGTCTGTCTGGATTTGGCATGGCCTCGAGCGGGCCTTGGGGGCCAAGTATGGCCACGAGTGATTGCCCGGCCAATCACCTGATCTAGGTAACTTTGGGTCGACTTTTGGCGCGGGCCCCCGACTTGCTTGCGCTATGGGAAATGCGTTTCTCAGGAGGCCCCATGTCGCTTATCGTCGCTGCCCGTTTCGATACGTTTGAACGCGCCGAAGAGGCCGCGCGTGCACTGTTCGCCCAGCGCTTTTCCGAGGACGACGTGAACGTCTTCTTCGTCAACCCATCCGGCCAGCATGCGGCATTTCCAATTGGCGGAGACCGCAACGCCGACCCGGGTGCGGCACGGGCCCATGCCGGCGCCGGCAAGGGGATGGCGATCGGCGCCGCGATTGGCGCTGTCGCCGGGGTGGTCGTGCTGATCGCGCTGCACGTGGCCGTGCTGTTCTCGGTGGTGGCGGCCGGGGTGGGCGCCTATATCGGCTCGCTGGCGGGTGCCATGGTCGCCACACGCGACGACCCCCACCCCGCACAGCCGGCCGATGCCACGCTGCGCACACGCCATTCCGGCGTCCTGCTGGCCGTGCGCGTAACACCAGACCGGGAAGCCGAAGCCGCGCGTATCCTCGCCAGCGTCGGCGGTATGGATGTCGAAGAAGCCGCAGGCCGCTGGCGCAACGGCGAGTGGGTCGACTTCGATCCGCTCAGCCCGGCCAAGCTCAACCCAAAGGTCGCTCAGCGGGCCGCTTGATCGGGGCGGGCTGCAGCAGAATCAAGCCGCGGTGCTCGGTGCCGTCCCGCCCGGCTGCATCGGCACGGGGCGGGCCTGCTTGTCGTTGAGCATCGTCCACACGAGGATGGCCGCCACGATGTCGAACACGGCCAGCGCCACGAACAGCGGGTTGTAGCCGATCGTCGTGGCCAGCGTGCCGACCGCCAGCGAGAAAAGCATGCCGCCCATGTAGCCCGACATGCCCGCCAGCCCCACAGCCGTACCGACTTCGTGCTTGCCGAACATGTCGGACGTGAGCGTGTACAGCGCGCCAGAAAGCGTCTGATGCGCGAAGCCGCCCACGCAGAACAGTGCAATCGCCGTGTAGGGACTCGTCGCCAGACCGATACAGGCCGGGCCGATCATGCACAGGCAGCCCGTCACCATCACCAGCTTGCGCGATGTCACCAGCGACACCGAGAAGCGCTTCTGGAACCACGGCGCGAGATAGCCGCCCAGCACGCAGCCCACGTCTGCCGCCAGGAACGGCAACCACGCAAACAGCGCGATCTCCTTCAGGTTCATATGGCGCTCGGTGGCCATATAAAGCGGAATCCAATAGTTGAACGTCTGCCACGCCGGCTCCGACAGAAAGCGCGGGATGGCGATGCCCCAGAAGCGGCGGCCGCTGACGATCTTGCCCCACGACGGCTTGGGCGCATCCGCGCTGTCATCCGGCGTTTCCTGGCCTGCACGGATGTACTCGCGCTCCTCGGCCGACAAGCGATGGTGCTTGGCCGGCACGCGATAGAGCAGGAACCACAGCACGCTCCACACCAGCCCGATCCCGCCGATCACGGCAAAGGCGAAGCGCCAGTTGCCGTGCAAAATGCACCAGACCACCAGAGGAGGCGCCACCACCGCGCCAACTGACGAGCCGATGTTGAACCAGCCGGTTGCGATCGACCGCTCCTTGGCCGGGAACCACTCTGCCGTTGCCCGCAGTGCCGATGGAAAACCGGCCGCCTCCGTCATCCCGAGCATCGCGCGGAACGCCGCCAGCGACAGCCAGCCGCCCGCCGTGCTGTGCAGCAGACAGACCACCGACCAAGCCGCCGCAAACAGCGCAAAACCCAGCTTGGTGCCCAGCACGTCGAGCACGTAGCCCGCCACCGGCTGCATCACCATGTAGGCCGCCTGGAACGCCGCGACGATATAGCCGTACTGTTGCGTGCTGATGTTCAGCACCTTGTTCACTTCAGGCGCCGCCACGGCCAGTGCGTTGCGCGCCAGGTAGTTCATGATCAGGCCACTCAGCACGAGGCCGATGATCCACCAGCGCAAGCCTTTGATGGGTTTCATGTGTTGTCTCCTAAAGCCCCCGTTCTTCTTGTGTATGGGGTGTACTGCGGTTTCAGAGGTGCAAGACGGGTTCCGGCAATCCCGTCACGCCCGGGCGCACGGCAAACGTGGCGCCCGAAAGCGGGTCGTCGCCGATCAGGATCGACGTCACGAACAGCGTGTCCAGCCCAGGCCCGCCGAATGCGCACATGGCAGGCTTGGACGTGGGAATGGCGATGCTGCGATCGAGGCGGCCGTCCGGCGTAAAGCGGTGCACGAACCCCGCATCGTTGCCGCAGATCCAGTAACAGCCGTCGGCGTCCACCGCGGCGCCATCGGGGCGCCCAGGGTGCGAGTTCATGTCGATGAAGACGCGGCGGTTGTACGGCGTGCCGGTGTCGACGTCGTAATCGAAGGCCCAGATGATCTGGCGACTCGCGTGCGAATCGGACAGATACATCGTCTTGCCGTCCGGGCTGAAGGCCAGGCCGTTCGGCACGATCAGATCGTCGATGACGGCATCGACCCGGCCGGCGCGAGCAGCCTCCGCATCCAGCCGATACAGCTTGCCGAGCGGCAGACCGAGCGACGTGTCGAAAACCATCGTGCCGGCCCAAAACCGGCCTTGGCGGTCGCAGCGGCCGTCGTTGAAGCGCATGTCGGGGCGTGCGTGCTCCACCGTGGCGAGGCGCTGCAGCGGGCCAAGCTGCGTGCCGGCGCGGGGCGGTGGCGCGAGAAAGATGCCGGTCTCCATTGCCATCGCCCAACCGTCGGACGCCATGGCAATACAGCCGGCCATCTCGGGCAGCGCCCAGCTGTCTGCCTGGCCCGAGAAGTAATTCCAGCGCCACAGCTTGCGGCCCGGAATGTCCGTCCAATACAGCGCCTGCTCGCCAGCGTGCCAGATCGGGCTTTCGCCGACGCCGCATTGCATGTTGCCAATCCGTTCGACGGTCGGCTCTACGTTCCGCTGCATTGCGTCAGTCTCCGAACGGGCCGGCTTTGACGAACGCCCCGCCCTGATACTGCGCGGCCGGGTCATCGGCAGGCAGCGGCGGCTGGGCTTCGACCTGCGCGCGGAAGATCTCGCTCGTCTCCGTGGGCTGATAGCCGAGGTGCGCGGCATGGCGGTTGTCCCACCAGCGGTCGCGGTTGTTCGACATGCCGTAGACGACCGTAAAGCCCACGCTTGGCACGAACAGCGCGCGACGGATGAGCTGCTCCAGGTCGTCATAGCCGAGCCAGGTGACGAGCATGCGGCGGTCCTTCGCTTCGGCAAACGAAGAGCCGATGCGGATGGCCACCGTCTCGATGCCGTAGCGATCGAAATAGAAGCTGGCGAGCTGCTCGCCGAACACCTTGCTGAGCCCGTAGTAGCCATCGGGCTTGGTGGGCACGGTACTGTCGATCACCTCGCCCTGCTTGTAGAAGCCGATGGTGTGGTTCGAACTGGCGAACACGATGCGGCGCACGCCATGACGGCGCGCGGCTTCGTACAGGTTGTAGGTGCCTGCGATGTTGGCCGGCAGGATCTCTTCAAACGGCCGCTCGATCGATACGCCGCCCAGATGCACGATCGCATCGGTGCCAGCGACGAGCGCATCGACGGCTTTCGCGTCAGCCAGGTCACACGGCACGATTTCCTCACCGGTTCGCGCCTCGCCGAGATTTGATATATCAGACAGGCGCAAAGAATCGGCGTATTTGGGCAGACGCTCGCGCAGCACCTTGCCGAGGTTGCCGCCGGCGCCGGTCAGCAACAGGCGGTGGCAGCGCGTGGTCACGCCGTCGAGCGGGTCGTTTTGAACGTTCACTTCAGTGGTCATATCAGGTCACCGGGGCGGGGTTGAACAGGGCCAGCGCATTATGCAGGCCGAGCTTGTCGGCGCAAACCTGCTTGCGGCCGCTCGCCACGTCAAGGATCAGGTGGAACAGCTCCCAGCCGATGTCGGCAATGCTGGCTTCGCCTGTGGCGATGCGGCCGGCATCAAGGTCGATCAGGTCATGCCAGCGCTCGGACAGCGCCTTGCGCGTCGACACCTTGATGACCGGCGCCATGGCCAGGCCGTACGGCGTGCCGCGGCCAGTCGTGAACACCTGCAGGTTCATGCCGGAGGCCAGCTGCAGCGTGCCGCACACGAAATCGCTGGCGGGCGTCGCCGCAAAGATCAGGCCCTTGCGACGCACTTTCTCACCGGGGCCAAGCACATCGACGATGGGCGTGCTGCCCGACTTCACGATCGAACCCAGCGCCTTTTCCACCACGTTGGAGAGCCCGCCCTTCTTGTTGCCCGGCGACGGGTTGGCGCTGCGGTCGGTCTGGCCGCCGCTGAGATAGTTGTCGTACCAGGCCATCTCGCGCAGCAGTGCACGGCCGACGTCTTCATCGATGGCGCGCGGCGTGAGCAGATGGATGGCGTCGCGCACCTCGGTCACTTCCGAGAACATCACGGTGCCGCCCGCGCGCACGATCAGGTCCGCCGCAAAGCCGACCGCCGGATTGGCCGTCACGCCCGAGAACGCATCGCTGCCGCCGCACTGCACGCCAACCACGAGATCGGATGCCGGGCAGGTCTCACGCTGGCGCTTGTTGAGATGTTCCAGGCGGCGCTCGGCCATCTCCATGATGGCGTCGGTCATGCCGATGAAGCCGTCGAAGGCTTCGTCCTGCAGACGCAGCACCGGCGAATCTGCGGTGCCGGCCACTTCGATCGGAATGCGGCCGCCCGGCGCCAGCTTTTCCGGCACGAGGCGTTCGGGCACGAGCTTTTCGCAGCCCAGGCCGATCACCATGATCTCGCCGCCGAAGTTCGGATTGAGCGCCAGGTTCTGCAGCGTGCGGATGGGCACGATGGCGGCCGGCGCGTTGATGGCGACACCGCAGCCGTACACGTGGTTGAGCGCCACCACATCGTCGACGTTGGGGAAGCGCGGCAACAGCTCGCGCTTGATGCGGCCGACCACGTAATCCGTCACGCCCGCCACGCACTGCACGCTGGTCATGATGCCCAGCACGTTCTTCGTGCCCACCGTGCCGTCTGCGTTGCGATAGCCCTCGAAGGTGTAGCCCTCCAGTTTGGCGAGCTTGGGGTCGGGGCGCGTGGCCAGCGGCAATTCATCCAACGCGGGCGCAGACGGCAGCCTCACGGCATGCTCGTTGACCCAGCTACCGCGCGGCAGCGGCTTCACGGCATAGCCGATCACCTCGTTGTAGCGGATGATCGCGTCGCCTTCGGCCAAGTCCACCAGCGCGACCTTGTGCCCCTGCGGCACGCCTTCGACCAGCACGGTGCCATCGGCCAGCGCCGTGCCGGCGGGCAAGCCGCGTGCGTTGACGACGATGGCGACGTTGTCACCGTCGTGCACGCGGATCGTCAGCGCCTTTTCAGTTGCGTTGCTGGCCTCGGGGGCCAGCGTCGGTTCAGACATCACAGACTCCGTGATTGATTCAAACTCAAACGGGTTTCGTTTCAACGTCCCAGGCTCGGACGTTTCGGGTCGTACGTCCAACCCGGCACGAGGTATTGCATGGCCATGGCGTCGTCACGCGCGCCGGGGCCCAGGGTCTTGTACAGCGCATGGGCGGCCATGACGCGGTCCATGTCGATTTCGATGCCGAGGCCCGGGCGCTCCGGCACGGCCACGTGGCCGCCCTGGATGCGCAGCGGCTCGCGCGTCAGGCGTTCCTCGGCCTCCTGCCAGATCCAGTGCGTGTCGATGGCCGTGATGTTGCCTGGGGCGGCCGCCGCCACATGCGTAAACATCGCCAGCGACACGTCGAAGTGGTTGTTGGAATGCGAACCCCACGTCAGGCCCCACTCGTCGCACAACTGCGCGACGCGCACCGAGCCTTGCATGGTCCAGAAATGCGGATCGGCCAGCGGAATATCGACCGCGTGCAGCTGCACGGCGTGGCCCATCTGCCGCCAGTCGGTCGCGATCATGTTGGTGGCCGTCGGGATGCCGGTGGCACGCTTGAACTCGGCCATCACCTCACGGCCCGAGTAGCCGGCTTCGGGGCCGCACGGGTCTTCGGCATAGGCCAGCAGATGCCCCTGGCCTTTGCACAGCGCAATGGCCTCGTTGAGCGACCATGCGCCGTTCGGGTCCAGCGTCACGCGGGCCTGCGGAAAGCGCGCCTTGATGGCGGCGATCGCTTCCATCTCATCCGCACCGCGCATCACGCCGCCCTTCAACTTGAAATCGGCAAAGCCGTAGCGGTCGGTGGCGGCTTCGGCGAGTCGTGCGATGGCGGCGGGCGTCATGGCAGCTTCGTGGCGCAGGCGCAGCCAGTCGTCGGCGCCGTTCCCACCATCCAGATACGGCAGATCGGTCTTGCGGCGGTCGCCCACGTAGAACAGGTAGGCGAGCATCGGGGCGCTATCGCGCTGCTGGCCGGCACCGAGCAGCTCTGCCACCGGCACCTCCAGAAACTGGCCAAGCAGATCAAGCAGCGCCGCTTCCACCGCCGTGATGACGTTGTCCATCCGCAGGTTGATCTCGTGCGGCTGGCGCAGCACGGCGGCTTCCGACGCGGAGGTGACCTGGTGCACCGTCGCCTGATGCGCGGCATTGCCGCCACCGGCCAGCGCGCGGCGAATGCTGTTCAGCACGCCGTTGGTACGACCGATCGATTGACCGACCACCAGCGGAATCACCCGCTCCAGCGCTTGGCGGATGCCCTCCCCGCCCGGCACCTCGCCCACGCCGGTGCGCCCGGCGTTGTCCTTCAGGATGACGAGATTGCGCGTAAAGAACGGAGCGTGCGCGCCGCACAGGTTCAGCAGCATGCTGTCGCGGCCCGCGACGGGAATCACCCGCATCTCCGTCACCCGCGGCGTGTGCGTGCGTGCGCCGGACTCGATCGATTGCAACGTCACTTACGAGGCTCCCGTGGCTTACAGCGGCTTCAGTTCCACACGCTTGATCTCGCCGACCATGAACAGGTAGCAGACGATGGCGACCAGCGCATGGATCCCCACGTACACCAGCGCACCGTTGAACGAACCCGTGGTGTTGACGATGTAACCGATGGCAATGGGCGTGGTGATGCTCGACAGGTTGCCGAAGGTGTTCATCAGCGCGCCCGACAAGCCCGCAATCTGCTTGGGCGCCGTATCGGAGTTCACCGCCCAGCCCAGCGCGCCGAGGCCCTTGCCGAAGAACGACAGCGCCATCACCGCCACCACGACAGCCTGCGCATCGACGTAATTGCAGATCACCATGGTCATGGAGAGCAGCATGCCCAGCACGATGGGCACCTTGCGCGCCACCGACAGCGAGGCGCCACGCCGGAGCAGCGCGTCAGAGATGATCCCGCCCAGAATGCCGCCCAGGAAACCGCACACCGCCGGAATCGACGCGACGAACCCTGCTTTCAGGATCGACATGCCGCGCGCCTGCACCAGATACACCGGGAACCACGTGATGAAAAAGTAGGTGAGCGCGTTGATGCAGTACTGCGCGATGTACACGCCCATCAGCATGCGGTTCTGCAGAAGCTGCTTCACGTAGCCGAGCTTCGGCCCTTCGGCCTTGGCCACGCCCGCGCGGTCCATGTTGACCAAGCCGCCGCCGGCTTCGATGTATTCGATTTCCGCGCGGTTGACGCCCGGATGGTCCTTCGGTTCGTGCACGAAGGCTCGCCACACGACCGCCATGACGATGCCGACCACGCCCATCACGATAAACACGTGATGCCAGCCGAACGCGTGCACCAGCCACGCCATCAGCGGAGCAAACACCACCGTGGCGGCGTACTGCGCAGAGTTGAAGATGGCCGCTGCGGTGCCGCGCTCATTGGCCGGAAACCACGCCGCCACGATGCGGCTGTTGGCCGGGAAGGACGGCGCCTCGGCCGCACCCACCAGGAAGCGCAGGCAGAACACCATGACGATGGCGGTGGCGCCGGTAAAGAAGCCGATCGCGCCCTGCGCCAACGTGAACAGCGACCACAGCAGAATGCTGAATGTGTACACGCGCTTGGAACCGAAGCGGTCGAGCAGCCAGCCACCCGGAATCTGGGCGATCACATAGGCCCAGCCAAACGCCGAGAAAATGTAGCCAAGCGACACGGCGTCGATGCCGAGTTCCTTCTGCATGGCCGAGCCGGCAATGGAGATGGTCGCCCGATCGGCATAGTTGATGGTCGTCACGATAAACAGCATCGCGAGGATCACGAAACGCACGCGGCTCATGCGCTCAGCGCGCGGCACGGCCTGTGCTCCCACTGCGGGGGCCTTGATGTCCATCGTCTCCTCCTTAAGCCGGCACCCGTCGTGCCGGTCGGGTCAAGTTGCCGGGTCCTGTGCGGCCCGGCGTGTTGTTTTTGATATTCGACTGTTACGGCTTCAGGCCCAGCTTCCGTCCACCAGCCGGCGCAGCTTGAGCGGGTTGGCATCTTGCAGGGCTTCGGGCAGCAGTTCGGCCGGCAGATCCTGGTAGCACACCGGGCGCAGGAAGCGCTCGATGGCCGCCGTGCCGACCGAAGTCGTGCGTGCATCCGTCGTTGCGGGCCACGGTCCGCCGTGCACCATGGCGTGGCACACCTCGACGCCGGTCGGCCAGCCGTTGGCCAGAATGCGGCCCGCCTTGCGCTCCAGAATCGGCAGCAGCGAACGTGCGATCGCCGTGTCGCCGGCGTCCAGATGCAGCGTGGCGGTCAACTGGCCCTCGAGCGATTCGGCCAGCGTGCGCAACTCTTCTGCATCACGGCAGCGCACGACCAGGCCGGTGGCGCCGAAGATCTCGTCGTGCAGCGCCGGTTGCGCCTGGAAGCTCTTGGCATCGGTCACGTAGAAACCGGCTTGCCCGCGGTTGGGCTGGTCGCTGCCTTGCCCGCGCGCGACGCAGCGCACGTTTGCCTCGGAAGCCAGCTTGTCGACACCGCGCGTGTAGGCAGTGTGGATACCGGCGGTGAGCATCGGCTGCGCAGCCACGTCGCCCATGGCAGCAGCGGCAGCCGCTTCAAAGGCATCCAGTTCCGGCCCATCGATGGCGAGCAGCAGACCCGGGTTCGTGCAGAACTGGCCCGCACCCATCGTCAGCGACGCCACGTACTGCTGACCCAGCGCCGCAGCGCGCTTGGCCAGCGCATCGGGCAGCAGGAAGACGGGGTTGATGGCGCTCAGTTCGCCATACACGGGAATCGGCTGCAGGCGTGCCTGCGCAATGCGCAACAGCGCCAGACCGCCTGCGCGCGAGCCGGTAAAGCCAACCGCCTGGATACGCGGATCCGCCACCAGTGCGCCGGCCACATCGTTGTCCGCCAGGATGAGCGAGAAGACACCCTCCGGCAGCCCACACTGCGCAACCGCGGCCTGAATGGCGCGGCCCACGAGTTCGGACGTACCCGGGTGTGCCGGATGCGCCTTTACGACCACCGGGCAGCCTGCAGCCAGAGCAGACGCGGTATCGCCACCGGCCACCGAGAACGCCAGCGGGAAGTTGCTTGCGCCAAACACGGCCACCGGGCCCAGCGCAATGCGGCGCATGCGCAGGTCGGAACGCGGTAGCGGCTTGCGCTCCGGCAGGGCCGAATCAAGGCGCGCGCCCACGGCGTCGCCGGCACGCACCACGCTTGCAAACAGGCGCAGCTGGTTGCACGTGCGGCCACGCTCGCCTTCCAGGCGCGGACGCGGCAATGCCGATTCCGCCATCGCGCGTTCAATCAGCGCATCGCCCAGCGCTTCGATCTGGCTGGCGATGGCTTCCAGGAAGGCTGCGCGGGTTTCCGGCGCGGTCTCGCGGTAAACGTCAAACGCCGCGGCGGCCAGTTCAGCGGCACGTGCGACATCAGTCTTTGAGGCCAGGGTGAATTCCGGTTCGAGCCATTCCCCGGTGGCGGGGTTCATGGCGCGAACCTTGCCGGCACCACCCGCGACGCGGGCAGCACCCAACAACAGTTCGCCGCTCAATTGCATAAGGATTCCTTGTGTTTTCGGTTGCGCTCAGGCCGCCAGCTTTTCGACTTCGGCAATGCGCGACACCAACGCCGACAGTTCTGCCATCTCGGCGTCGGTCAGGTCGGTCAACGGAGCACGGACCGGACCCGCGTCACGGCCGATGACCTTCATACCGGCCTTGACGATCGACACCGCGTAACCGCGCTTGCGATTGCGCAGCTGGATGTACGGCAGCACGAACGCGTTGAGCATCTTGTAGACCTTGGCATTGTCGAATGCGCGCACGGCGGCGTAGAACTCTAGCGCGAACTTCGGTACGAAGTTGAAGATGGCCGACGAATACGTCGACACGCCCATCGTCAGGTACGGCAGCGCAAAGGTCTCGGCGGTCGGCAGGCCACCGACGTAGGTGAAGCGGTCGCCCAGGCGGGCGTAAATGCGGGTCATCAGTTCCAGGTCGCCCACGCCGTCCTTGAAACCGACCAGGTTCGGGCAGCGGTCGGCCAGGCGTTCGAGGTGGTTTTCGTCCAGGATCTGGTTGGCGCGGTTGTAGACGATCACGCCCAGCTTGGTCGACTTGCAGACCTGCTCCACGTGCGCGGCCACGCCGTCGGCCGACGCTTCGGTCAGGTACGGCGGCAGCAGCAGGATGCCGTCGGCGCCGGCAGCTTCAGCCGCCTTGCAGTATTCGATCGATTCAGCCGTGCCACGGCCCGCCGGGGCGATCACCGGAATCTTGCCGCCGGTTTCAGCCACGGCTGCGCGCACCACGCGGTCGGTTTCAGCCGCGGTGAGCGAGAAGAACTCGCCCGTACCGCCCGCTGCAAACAGGCCGGCGGCATCGTGGCTGAACAGCCAGTTCAGGTTGGCGCGATACGCTGCCTCGTCGAACGACAGGTCAGAGGCCTTGAAGTGCGTGACCGGGAAGGACAGCAGGCCGGAGCCGATCTGTTGGGCGAATTCTTTGGGGCTGTATCGGGACATATCTGGCTCGCGATGAATGCGTGTTGTTGGTGAGCGAATTCTTGCACCGGGATCGATTCAAGTCCAAGCCAACTAATAACTCGATCAATACAGATCTTGTATTGATACAGGGTCTTCCCTAGGTCGCTGATTCCGATGCTGCGGCCGCACGTGACGGCGCGGCCGCGTCCGGTCGGTGCCGCCTTACACCGCGCCCTCGGCCTCCACGTAAAGGGCATACAGCGAGTGCGAACTCGCCATGTAAAGGCGGTTGTTCTTCGGGCCGCCGAAGGTCAGGTTGGGGCAGCGTTCCGGCAGGTGGATGAAGCCGATCGGCTTGCTATGCGCGTTGAAGATTTTCACGCCGTCGTAATCGGCGGAGTTGACGCCCACGCGCCCGTCCGAGCCCCAGCCGCACCAGAGGTTGCCATCCTTGTCGACGCGAAAGCCATCCAGCGCGCCCGCGCCGTTGGCGTCGATCAGCTTGGTCTTGTTGGACGCCGTGCCGTCGGGCGCGATGTCGTAGCTCCAGATGCTGCGCGAGGGCGTGCCCTTCCACTCGACCACGTAGAGCTTCTTCTCGTCGGGCGAAAACGCGAGCCCGTTCGGGTTGACAAGATCGGTGATGATCGCGCGGATGCTGCCGTTCGGATCAATCCGGTAGACGTTGGTGGTGGCCTGCTCCGGCTGCGCCTTGAAGCCCTCCCAGTTGCCGTTGATGCCGAACGTCGGGTCGGTGAACCAGATGCTGTCGTCGGACTTGACGACGATGTCGTTGGGCGCGTTCAGCCGTTTGCCCTGGTACTGATCGGCCAGCACCGTGATGCTGCCGTTGAACTCGGTGCGCGTAACGCGGCGCGTGACGGAGTGTTCGCACGTGACGAGGCGCCCTTGCCGGTCGCGCGTGTTGCCGTTGGCGTAGTTCGACGGCTCACGGAACACGCTGAACGCGCCGTTCGTCTCGTCGTACTTCATGATGCGGTTGTTCGGAATGTCGCTCACCAACAGGTAGCGCCCGGCGGGAAAGTAAACGGGCCCTTCGGCCCAGCGCATGCCGGTGGCAAGCTGTTCTACCGAGCTGCTGTAGAGCCGGTATTTCAGGAAGCTCGGGTCGAGCACTTCCACCGCCACGTCGGGGTAGCGCGCGTTCGGCTTGAACCCTTCGATCTTCTGCGCGCCGGCCAGGCCGCTGGCCGCTGCAAGGCCTGCCCCTGCCACGTTCTTGAGAAACCTGCGACGGCCAACTTCCGCGCTTTCCATGGACATGCTCGTCTCCTGATGGTTGTCATTGGCCCTTCAAGCCGAAGGGCGAGCCGATTCTTGCACCGGCGATCTTTCCGCTTCAAGATAAGCACTGACTCAATCCATACAGGTTTTGAATCGATGTTTGAACTCAGCCAACTCCGCTGCTTTGTCGCCGTGGCCGAAGAACTGCATTTCGGGCGGGCCGCAGAACGCCTGCACATGACGCAGCCGCCGCTGTCGCGCCAGGTGCGCCTGCTGGAACATCAGGTCGGTACGGAGCTGCTGGAGCGCAACAGCCGCTCGGTCAAGCTGACGGCGGCGGGGCGCAGCTTTCTGCCCGACGCATCGCGCATCCTGCGCCTGGCGGACGAGGCGGCGGCCACGGCCCGGCGCGTGGCAACGGGCGCTGCAGGCCAGTTGGCCATCGGCTTTACCGCATCGGTCGGCTACGGCAAATTGCCTTCGCTCGTGAGCGCCGTCCGGGCGGCTTCACCGGGCGTGCGGCTGACGCTGAAGGAGATGGTGAGCGGCGCGCAGCTCGCGGCGCTGGATGCGCGCGAAATCGACGTTGGCCTCCTGCGCCCGCCGGTGGAGCACGGCGAGCTGATTGCCGTGCCGTGCTCGCAGGAAGCGCTCGTGATTGCCCTGCCGGAAGCGGTGGCCGACAACTGGCCGCAACGCCCCAGCCTGCGCGACTGCGAGGGCCAGCCGCTGCTGATGTATTCGCCATACGAGGCGCGCTATTTCCACCAGATGGTGAGCAGCCTGCTGGAGCGTGCGGAGGTGCTGCCCGACATCGTGGAATACGTCAGCCAGATCCACTCGATGCTGGCGCTGGTGCGTGCAGGCATCGGCGTGGCGCTTATCCCCGCAGCGGCGGCCATGCTGCACTTCGAGGGTGTCGTCTATCGCCCGGTGCGCACGACGCCGGCCAAGCCGGTTGAACTGTGGATGGCCTATCGCAAGGACAACGACAACCCCGTCTTCAACGTGCTCAAGACGGTGCTGCACAACGCGCTTGCCGAGGGGCGCTGAACTCACACGGCACCGCACTTGCTGGAGCCATGGCGATCCTCACCAGGAGACCGCCATGCCCCCGACACCGCACAACATTCCACGCTCGGCCCTGTGGCTCGCCGCAGCGGCCATCGGCTTGACCGTGGTTGCGCTGCCGCGTCCCGCTCACGGCAAACTGCCGCCGCCCACGCCGGCTGAGCAAGCTGCAGCTGCCCAGAAGGCCGAGACGGAGCGCGCTCAGAAAGCGCAGGAGCAGGCCCAACTGACCGAAGTGCAGGACCGTCTGGCAGCGCGCTTTGGCAAGGGCGGCAACAACGCCCCAGGCGCGGTCACACCGGCCACCAACCTGCCCAAGAACGTCGCAGAAGCGCCGGGTACGGCGGGCCCGCATGGCGGCTCGCGGCCCAGTGCGGAATCCCATTCGGGCAACGCCCGCTAGGCGATCAGCGGAAACCCCGTGTCAAACGTGGTGGCGACCTCCAGCCGCTGTTTGAGCAGGCCCACCTTCACGTAGAAATCGGCCGTCCGCTGCTGCTCCGCAATGAGCTGCGGATCGATGGCGCGCCACACCGTCTGTCGACGTGCGAACTGCAGCCGCGCAGCCTCCGGCGCGATGCCGATGATGCGGGCCAGCGTGGCCGAAAAGCTGTCGACATGCTGGTACGACCACACCTGCGCACGCACCACGCGCTGCAGGAAGTCGCGCAGCGCGTCGCGCTTGGCCGCCAGCGCAGCGTCGGTCGCTGCAAGGTAGCTGAGGCCCGACCACAACCCGCGCCCGCTGACGAGCACGCGCGCATGCTTGGCCGTTTCGGCCATCGCCGTGTAGGGCTCCCACGTTGACCACGCATCGATCGACCCGTTGACCAACGCAAGCTTGGCATCGGCCGGCGGCAGGAAACGGAAGTTGGCATCGTCCGGACCCAGCCCCGCGGACTCCAACGCCTTGAGCGCGACGAAATGCCCGATCGACCCGCGGTTGGTACCGATGGATTTGCCCTTCAGATCTGCCGCGGTCTTCAACGGAGAATCGGGCCGCACCAGCACCGCCGTGCCGTACGGGTCTGATCGGTTGGCACCGATCAGCTTGATGCGCGTACCCGCCGCCAAGGCAAAGATGGCTGGCGCATCGCCAATCGGGCCCAGGTCGACGGCACCCGCGTTGAGCGCTTCGGCCAGCGGAGCAGCCGCTGGAAACTCGGTCCATTGGATGTCGTACTGCACGCCCTTGAGCGCGTCGGCGGCTTCAAGCAGCGCGCGCAGGCCACCCTTCTGGTCGCCCGCCTTGAGCACGAGGCGGGGTTGCGCGATGGACAAGGCAGGCGCGGCAGCGAGCGCCAGCGTGGATTGCAGAAAACGTCGTCGATGTTGCGGCATGGTGATGGAGCGATGCGGTCGAGGGTCAGTGGATGAAGCCGCCTTTCACATAGCGCACCGGTTCGGCGTCCATGCGGGCGATCAAGGAATCGAGTCCGCTTGTGCTGCGGGCGGTTCCGCGTGCGGCCGAGGTGCAGAGGAAATCGGCGTCGGACCACGTCGTGCCCGGAGCGCCGCGTGCGCGCAACCAGCCATTGCGATCGGCCAGCAACTGCGTGCCGGAGAACGCTTGCGGCGCAGCACCGGCGATGGCGGCGAAGACGCTCCAGGCGTCGGCGCCTGCCGCCACGCAACGCGCCTGGAACGCGCGCGTTGGCGGTGGCAACGTGCCATCCGGCGTGATCAGCAACGTCTGGAAACGCGGATCTTCCAGCGGGATGTCGTTTGGCGATGCCGCATCCACCGCCACCACCCGCACGCGTTGGCCGTTGCGCCACGTCGCCAGGGATTGCCGTAGCGCGTCGCCGCAGCGCACGGACAACGCGGGCAGCGCCACGGGCAGCGGCCAGCCGCCGGCACGCACGCCGCCACGCGCGGCCAGCACCTTCATGGCGTCGAGTACCGCCCAGATATCAGCATCGCTCAGTCGACCGGCAAATGCGGGCATGGTCGACGCACCTTGCGTGTCCTGCATGCCGTGGGCGATGTGCCAGAACAGCTCGCCATCGGCATGACGGCCGAGCAACGGGCCGACCACCGTGGGCGGCCAGCGCGTGAGCGTGGCGGCCAAGGGGCCTTCGCCCCGGCCGTCTGCGCCGTGGCAGCTTGCGCAGGCGGCGTTGTAGATGCGCGTGCCCTGCGTGACGGACGCCACCGAAAACGCCGTTGGGCTCACATGGAAACTCGTCGGCACGGCGGGCGCCACCACAACCGCCGACGGCCACGGCGCCACCACAAGCAGGCCCGCCGCGACACCGGATGACACCGGCCGCCACCGCCTCACGAGCACGGCGATCACGACGGCCAGCAACGCCAGCATCAAGGCAATCAGCGTCAGGCCAAGCTGCCGCGCTTGCCCAAGGTCGATCAACAGGGTCTCGCCCGCGATGCGCACGTCCCACGGCCATGCCGGCTGCCCGTGCGCCTCGCCGGTCAGCCCAAGCGTGTGCAGCAGCACCAGCACGCCGTGCTGCGCCCATTGCAGAAAGCCAAGCAACGCGTTGAGCCAGACCGTCGCTTCCGGCCCGCTCATGATGGTGCCGCCATCTACCAGGTCTCGCCGAGGCCGAGATGACCGAGCGCCTCGTGCCGCAACGCGCTCAAACGCGGGTCGCCGCGATGGCGCGGGTAAGGCAGATCCACCGTCAGTTCTGCCGTGATGCGCGCAGGGCGCGGGCTGAAGATGACCACCCGCTGCGCCAGGAACAGCGCCTCCTCCACATCGTGCGTTACCAGCACGGTCGAGAAGCGCGCGCGTTGCCAGAGCGTCACCAGCTCGCTCTGCATGGCCAGCCGCGTGAGTGAATCCAGCTTGCCGAGCGGCTCGTCCAGCACCAGCAATTGCGGATCGTTGACCAGCGCACGCGCCAGCGCCACGCGTTGCGCCATGCCGCCCGACAGCTCATGCGGAAACGCCCGATGAAAGCCGCCCAGGCCCACGCGTTCCAGCGCGTCGTCCACGCCGTCGCGTTCTGCGTTGAGCACGCCGCGCGCTTGCAGGCCGAGCGCGACGTTGTCCCACACGCGCCGCCATGGGTAGAGCGTTGGGTCCTGAAAGACAACCACACGCGACGGGTCCGGCGCGTTCATGGGCGCGTCGTCCTGCAGGATGCGGCCGCGCGTGGGCGGTTCAAGCCCCGCAATGAGGCGCAGCAGCGTGGACTTGCCGCAACCGCTTGGCCCCAGCAGCGCAACGAACTCGCCCGGCTGGATGGTCAGGCTCACACCGTCGAGCACCTGCAGCGGGTTGGCGCGGCTGCCAAACCAGTGGCTGACGCCCTGCACGTCGATGCGCGCCCCGACTGTGGCCGCAGATGTCGGCACCTCGCGTTCCAGCACGGCTACCATTTCAGCGTCCCCTTCTGCCAGACCAGCGCGCGGTCACGCACCTTGAAGAGCAGCGTGATGATGCTGGAGAACAGCAGCGCCATGACAATCAGCGCGGCATACATGTTGACGTACGATGCCCAGCCTTGCGCCCAGGTCAGGTACCAGCCGAGGCCCGACTTCACGCCCATCATCTCCGCCGTCACCAGCACCGTGAACGACCCGCCGAGCCCCATGAACAGCCCCACGAACACCTGCGGCAGCGCTGCCGGAATCGCCACACGCAGCACAAGGAATGCGTTGGATGCGCCCAGCGTGCGGGCAACGTCGTAGTAGCTTTTGCTCACGCCCGCCACACCGGACCACGTGAGCACCGCCACCGGAAAGCCGGCAGCCAGGGCGATCAGGAAAGCCGCCGCCGAATAGCTCGACGGGAAGAAGTAGAACGTGATCGGCAACAGCGCCGTCGCCGGCAACGGCCCGAGAATACGCAGAACCGGATGCACCCAGTAGCCCACTGCGCGCGACCAGCCGATCGACACGCCCACCAGAAAGCCCGTCAACGCGCCCAGCAGATAGCCGATGCCGAGCAGCTTGAGCGTATTCAACACGCTGTCGCCCAGACGCGGCCAGTCTTCCGAATAGACCTCGATCAATGCCTGCGGCGGCGCAAAGAACGGTGTGGGCAATGCGCCGGACTTGGCCGTCAGCACCTCCCACAACGCCAGCACCGCAGGCACGGCGATCAGCCATGGTCCGGCCGGTTGCAGCGCTTCCTGCACGGGGCGCAACGGGGCCACATTGCCCGCCGCCAACGCCACCACGAACAGCACAACGCCAACGATCAACGCGGCAACGCCCAGCTCCGCCGTGAACGCCCAGTCGCTGAAGCCGACCACGTGGTTGGGCCAGCGCCACGTCAGCAGGCCGAAGGCGGCCCAGGCCAATGCGGCCACGGCGCCGGTGCGCCATGCCCCTCCGCGCTCGACGGCATCGGCAAATGGGTTGGACAGCGCGGCGGGCGCCTCCAGTGTTTGCGGGATGGTGCTCATGTCGATGTGTTCCTCATGTGCTCACGTTCTCACGCGCCGTGCATCAAGCCAGCACATTCACGTACACGTGCTGCGCAAGACGTTGCGGGTCGGTGCTCTTTTTGATGACACCGATGCGGCGGAAGTCTTCCGCGTAGAAGGCGATCTCGTCGCGCAGGTCGATGCCGGTCGGGTGATGCGTGTACGTGAGCGTGGCGTAGAGCTTGCGCAAGTCGTCCAACGCCACCTTGGGCGAATACTTGGCAAACACCTTGGCGGCCTCATTCGGGTTCTCGTTGACGAAATCCGTGGCCTGCACAATTGAACGCGCCAGTGCGGATGCCGTCGGGCGGTCATTGCGGACCAGTTCACCGCGTGCGCCGATCACGCAGCAGACCTTGCGCGCGTATTCACCGGAAAGGTTCGTGGCCAGTTCCACGTAGGCGCCGTTCGTGCGCTTCTCCAGCAGGTAGAGGTTCGGGTCGCCGTCGGCAATCGCCTGGATCTCGCCCTTGTCCACCGCCACGCCCAGCAGGTCGGCCGGGTACTGGCGCCAGGTGATGTCCTTGTCCGGGTCAATGCCGTTCTTGGCCAGCAAGATGGTGAAGAAGTGCTTGCCCGGCGCGGCAAGATCGCTCACGCCCACGGTCTTTCCCTTGAGCGCCGCCAGGTTCGTGACGCCCGCCGCCTTGGAACCGACAAGCCGCACACAGCCGCCATGCGAGCTGCCGATGATCTTCACGTCGAAGCCCGCCTCCAGCGGCTTGAGCCAGCGGTGGATCATGCCGACTGCCGCGTCGGCCTTGCCGGTGGCGATGGATTCGAGCAGTTGATCGGTCGAGCCGCTGTAGTTGATCAGATCGACGTGCAGCCCGTTCTTTTCGAAGAAGCCGCGTTCCTGCGCCACCACGATGGGCGTCAGGCAAAACGAGTTCTGGTTCCAGGCAAACGTCAGCTTGCGCTGTTGCGAGTAGGCCTTGCGGCCCAGGATCAATGCCGGTGCGGCCAGCGCCGTGGCGGCCGCTGCGTGCAATAGCTTGCGGCGCGAGATGCCCGCGGTCTCTTCGCTCATTGAATGCTCCCCGTGATGATGTGTTCGATGTGTTGGATGTGTTCGACCTGTTCTGTCAGGCGGCGGCTTAATCGAGCACGTCCGGCTCGGCAGCGACCAGGCCGGCGTACAGGCTCTCGAATGCGTGCAGCGCGCCCTCCTGCCCGCCCACCTGGCTGTGCGTGTGGCGCGCCGTGGCGGCATCGATCGGCTGCGGTGTGCCGGCGGCCTCGGCCAGCAGTTGCGTGTGGGCAGCGTTGTCCAGCGCGATGTACCACCATGCCGCGGCTTCCACCGTCGGGCCGGCCGTGAGAATGCCGTGGTTCTTCAGGATCACGCCCTTGTGCGTACCGCCGTCGGGCTTGGTCAGCGCATGCGCGATGCGCTCGCCCTCGCTGGAATCGACCACCATGCCGGTGAAGTCGTCGAACAGCGCATGGTCTTCATAGAACGAGCATGCATCCTGCGTGAGCGGATCCAGCGGCCGACCCAGCGTCGACCACGCCTTGCCGTAAGTCGAATGGGTGTGCGCCGCAGCCACGATGTGCGGATGCGCTTCGTGAATCGCCGCATGAATCGCAAACGCCGCCTTGTTGAGCGGCCGGTTGCCGATGACGGTCTCGCCACGCGCGTTCACGAGCAGGAGGTCCGACACCTTGATGCGCGAGAAATGCACCCCCAGCGGGTTGACCCAGAAGTGGTCCGTCAACTCCGGATCGCGTGCGGTGATGTGCCCCGCCAGCCCGAGGTCGAAGCCGTGCCGCGCAAACAGGCGGAACGCGCCTGCAAGGCGCTCCTGCCGATGGCGCCGCTCGGCCTCGAGCGTCGGCCGCGTGGCGGGTGGATCAAACCAGAACTTCTGCTGCGGCGTGCTGTTCAGCTTGAGCGTGGACGATGCCGGGCGCTCGATGGAAAGGACTGCGCTCATGCCCGTGCCTCACGCGGCCTTGCGCTGCGCATCACGCTGCGCGACCAGCTCGCGCACGCGCGGGATGAGCGTGCGGCCGTAATCCACCACGTCTTCCAGCGGATCAAAACCGCGGATCAGGAAGGTGGTGACGCCCAGGTCGTAGTAGTCGAGCAGCGCATCGGCCACTTGCTCCGGCGTGCCGACCAGCGCGGTGGAATTGGAGCGTCCGCCGGTTTCCTTGGCGATGGCCGTCCACAAACGTTTGTCGACGCGCTCGCCTTGTTCGGCTGCCGCAAGCAGGCGGCGTGCGCCCTCGCTCTGTTGAGGGCCGCCTCGGCTGTAGCCCTGCTGCACACGCAGCGCGCGCGTCCGCTCAAGGATGTTCTCTGCCCGTGCCCAGGCGGCGTCTTCCGTTTCCGCCAGGATTGGGCGGAACGACACCGAGAACCGGATGCTGCGCCCGTGCTTGGCGGCTTCGGCCCGCACGCGCGTCGTCAGATCGCGCACCTGGTCGAGCGATTCGCCCCACAGCGCATACACGTCGGCATGCTTGCCAGCGACCTCGACGGCCACGTCCGAAGCACCACCGAAGTAGATCGGCACATGGGGCTTCTGCGCGGGCTTCACTTCAGAGAAACCTTGCTCGAAGCGATAGAACGTGCCCTCGTGGTCGAACGGTTTCGATTCTGTCCAGATGCGCCGCAGGATGCCTAGGTATTCGTCCGTGCGCGCATAGCGCTGGTCGTGGTCGAGGTAATCGCCATCGCGACGTTGCTCGCTGTCGGAACCGCCCGAGATGAAGTGCACGCCCAGGCGGCCACCGGTGAACTGATCCAGCGTGGCGATCTGGCGCGCGGCCAGCGTCGGATTGGTAAATCCGGGCCGGTGCGCAAGCATGAAGTGGATGCGCTCCGTCAACGCGGCTGCATACGAAATCGTGAGCGTGGCCGACGGCCCCGTTGAATGGTGCGGCACGAGGATGCGATCAAAGCCGGCCTGCTCGTGCGCTTGTGCAAAGGCACGTACGTAATCGCGGTCGATCACGGGTCCATTCGGATCGGGCGGGTAAATTTCCGACTGCTTCTGGCTTTGGATCATGCCGATGAAATCGACGCTCATGCTGGCTCCATTCCGCATATCGTTAGAAGACTTGCGAGGCAATGTGCCCCGCCATGAATGCGAATGAAGTTACGTCACCACCAGCATTGCACTAACGAATAATTTCAACGCTGCATATACGGCATAGGTCGTTCGCGGCGCGTGGCAACCCGGATACGCTGTGCGCCAATGTCACCTGCTTCGCACATTGCATCGCCATGTCGCCCGCTCCCTTGCATCGCCTGCCAACGCCGCCCGACCGGCTTGCCGAAGTGCTGGCCGCCATTGCTCCGCAACTGGCCGCGTCCGCCGCAGAGCACGATCTACAAGGCAGCTTCCCCCACGACAACTTCGCGCTGCTGCACGCCTCGGGCCTGATTGCACAGGTCATCCCGCAAACGCATGGCGGTGGCGGCGCCGGCCTGCAGACGGCACGGCGGATCATTGCGTCCATCGCGCATGCCGATGCAGCCACCGCGTTGGTGCTGACCATGACGTACCTTCAGCACCGCGCCATCGCGCGTGCCGATACACGCTGGCCGGCGCATGTCAGGCAACAGGTATTTGCCACCGCCCTGAACGCGGGCGCGCTCATCAACGCGCTGCGCGTGGAGCCCGACCTGGGCACGCCCGCACGCGGTGGCTTGCCCGCCACCGTGGCAACGCGCGTAGGCAACAACTGGCGCATCCGGGGCCGCAAGCTCTACAGCACCGGCAGCCCTGCGCTGCGCTGGCTGGCCGTGTGGGGCCGCACCGATGAAGCCGAGCCGCGCGTGGGGATCTTCCTCGTGCCGCGCCCGTTGCCGGAAACGCCGGGCATCCGCATTGAAGAAACCTGGAACCACCTGGGCCTGCGTGCCTCGGGCAGCCACGACGTCGTCCTGGAAGATGTGGAGATTCCGCTCGACCACGCCGTCGACATCCGCCCCGCCGCGGAATGGGTGCCGCACGGTGCAGCACAAGCCGACACCGGCGCCCAGCTCGATCAGCAAGCGTGGATGACCGTGCTGCTCGGCAGCCTGTACGACGCTGTGGCCCAGGCCGCGCGCGACTGGCTTGTCGCGTTCCTGAACACGCGTGCGCCGGCCAACCTGGGCGGGCCGCTGGCCACGCTGCCGCGCATGCAGGAAGCCGTGGGCGAGATCGCCGCCGCGCTGCGCACCAACCGAGTCCTGCTCGATCACGCAGCTGAGGCCGCAGATGCCGGCTCGCCGCTTTCCATGACCGACAGCGGGCTGCTCAAGTACACCGTCACCACCAACGCGATCCGCGCCGTGGAGCTGGCGCTGCAGCTGTCCGGCAACCACGGGCTGTCGCGCCACAACCCGCTCGAGCGCCACTATCGCGATGTGCTGTGCAGCCGCATCCACACGCCGCAGAACGATTCCATCCTGCTGGCAGCCGGCCGCACTGCGCTCGGGGTTTAGCTGGACGTCGCCCATCAAGTCCAGCAAGATGCACCGAAACCCCACATCAGGAACCCGCCGATGAGCACGCCCGCCCTCGCTGCCGCTTCCGCTGCTGTTTCCTCTGCGGCACCCGCAATCCAGTCCATCGCACCGCTGCGTGATTTCGTGACCGCGCTGTCGCGCCTGCTGGATCAGCAGCCGTCCGAAGCCGAGATCCTCTCGCGCGCCGGCGCCCTGCTCGGCGCGCTCGTCGCCCGTGACGACTGGTTGCCCGGCGAATACGCCCAGCCACACCCCGAGCACTTCCAGCAGTTCCTGCTGCATGCCGATTCGGGCGAGCGCTTTTCCATCGTCAGCTTTGTCTGGGGCCCGGGCCAGCGCACCCCCATTCATGACCACACCACGTGGGGCCTCATCGGCATGCTGCGCGGCGCTGAATACTCGCAGCCGTTCAAGCTCGACGCGCAAGGCAAACCGCAACCCGACGGCCCCGCCATCCGCCTGGAGCCGGGCGCTGTGGAACACGTCTCGCCGCGCGTTGGGGACATCCACCGCGTGCACAACGCCTTTGACGATCGCACGTCGATCAGCGTCCACGTCTACGGCGGCAACATCGGCGGCATCCACCGCTCCGTCTATACGGAAGACGGCGAGCGCAAGCCTTTCGTCTCCGGCTATTCGAATACCCATCTGCCCAATCTCTGGGACCGTTCCAAGGACACGCCTGCATCATGAGCACCACCATCGACGCCATCGAATCGCCGGTCGCTGCACCGCTGGCCGAAACCCACGTGCCGACACTGACGTATGCCGACGTGCGCGCCGCCCTGCTGGCCCGCAAGGAGATCGCGCTGGTCGACGTCCGCGAGGAAGACCCGTATGCCCAGGCGCATCCGCTGTGGGCAGCCAACCTGCCGCTCTCCCGGCTGGAGCTGGAAGCGTGGTCGCGCATTCCGCGCCGCGATACGTTGATCGTGCTGTACGGCGTGCACGATGGCGTGGACCTCGCCCCGCGCGCGGCGGCCAAGCTGGCTGAACTCGGCTATACGCGCGTGTACCTGCTCGAAGGCGGCCTCGATGGCTGGCGCGCAGCCGGCGGCGAAGTGTTCCAGGACGTGAACGTGCCGAGCAAATCCTTTGGCGAATACGTGGAGGCGCATCGCCACACGCCGTCGCTCAGCGCGCAGGAGGTCAAGGCGCTGCTTGATGCCAAGCGCGACGTGGTGATCGTCGATGCGCGCCGCTATGAAGAGTTTCAGACCATGAGCATCCCCACGGCGACGAGCGTGCCGGGCGCCGAGCTGGTGCTGCGCATCCGCGAGCTGGCGCCGGACCCGAGCACGCAGGTCATCGTCAATTGCGCAGGCCGCACGCGCAGCATCATCGGCACGCAATCGCTCGTGAATGCCGGCATCCCCAACCCGGTGGCGGCACTGCGCAATGGCACCATCGGCTGGCTGCTGGCCGATCAGGTGCTGGACCATGGCGCCAGCCGCCGTCACCCGCAGGACGTGTCTGCCGAAACGCGCGCGCAGGCCCAGGCGGATGCACGCGCCGTGGCCGAACGCGCCAACGTGCCGCGCATTGCGCTGGCTGACGTTGCCAAATTGGAGGCGCCGGACCGCACGCTCTACAAGCTCGACGTACGCACGCCCGAGGAATATGCCGCCGGCCATCTGCCCGGCTTTGCCAGCGCGCCCGGCGGCCAGCTCGTGCAGGAAACGGACCACACCGCCGCCGTGCGCGGCGCCCGTATCGTCCTGGCCGATGACGACGGCGTACGCGCCGACATGTCCGCCTCGTGGCTCGCACAGATGGGCTGGGAGGTCTATGTCGTCGATCCGGTCGACGCCAGCGAGCGCAGCGTCACCGGCACGTGGCAGACGCCCGCTCCACAACCTCCGGCCGTGCGCACGGTCGACGCCCGCGCCCTGGCCGGCTGGCTGGAAGCGGGCGACACCGCCGTCATCGACGTCACGCGCAGCGCCAACTACGTTGCGCGGCATATTCCGGGGGCGTGGTTTGCCGTGCGCTCCGACTTGCCCGCAGCGCTGGCGCGCATCCCGGCGGCCCGCCGCTACGTGCTCACGTGCGGCTCCAGCCAGCTCGCCCGCTTTGCCGCCGCCGACCTTGCCAAGCTGACGCAGGCCGAGGTGTGGGTGCTCGACGGCGGCACCGCAGCATGGGTGGCCGCCGGCCTGCCCGTGGAAGCCGGTGAGACCCGCCTGGCCTCGGACCGCATCGACCGCTACCGCCGCCCGTATGAAGGCACGAGCGCGCCGCGCACCGCCATGCAGGCTTATCTCGACTGGGAGTTCGGTTTGGTGGAGCAACTGCGGCGCGACGGAACGCACGGGTTCCGCGTCATCTGAGCGACTGCCAAGGTTCGGAACGTCACGCTTGGCGTTCTGAACTCGACACTTGGGGTTCCAACACCCCACGCTTGAGGTTCCGGACGCCGCGCTTGAGGCTCCGAACTCCATCGGTGGCGTTCGGAACGTGACCGGTGGCGTTCAGAACCTCGATATCTCGTAGTCCGAACGCCAGCATTGAGGTTCGGAACCCCATGCATGGGGTTCCAAACCCCGCACGCCGGGTTCGCAACCCCGAGCGTGAGGTCTGGAACCCCGTGATTGGCGTCTCAAACTCCACATACGCCTCCGCTCACTTGCTTGCTAACGCCGCTCACAACGAGCGATAACAAAACTCGTTTTGCGCATAAGCCGGCGTTGAGTAGCATCGGGACTTCCTCGCAGAGGTTCCGTCATGTCCCCCTTCATCGCCGTGTGCCTGCTCATCACCTACGTGGTGTGGGGCACAACGTATCTCGCCATCCGCTTTGCGCTGACCGATCTGCCGCCCTTCCTGATGATGGGCTCGCGTTTTCTGGCTGCAGCGGTGCTGCTCGCCCCGCTGGTCATCCTGCGACAGCGCAAGCAGCCCGAAGAGCGGCCAACGTTGCGCCAGGTCCGCAACTGCGCATTGATCGGCGCGTTCATGCTGGTGGGTGGCATGGGCATGACGGCGGTGGCCGAGCAGACCATCTCGTCGGGTGCGACCACGGTGATGATCGCGTCGATGCCGCTGTTCTCTACGCTCTGGACGCTGCTGGCCGGCGGCCGCCTGCGTGCCTATGAAATTGGCGCCATCGCGCTGGGCAGCATCGGGATTGCGGTGCTGTTTCGTGGCGCAGAGTTTCAGGCCAGCACGGTTGGCGTGCTCGCCCTGACCACCGCCATTGCGTCATGGTCGTTCGGCTCGCAGCTCTCCAAGCGCATCGACATGCCCAAGGGCATGACAGCGTTCGTATTGGAGATGGCCTTTGGCGGCGTGGCACTCGTCGTGCTCAGCCTGATCACCGGCGAAACGTTGCCCAGCCACATCGGCATGCATGCCGCGCTTGCGTGGGGCTACCTGGTGGTGTTCGGCTCGGCCATCGCGTTCACGGCCTACATGGCGCTGGTGGAACGCGTGTCCACCGTCATGGCGACAAGCTATGTGTATGTGAACCCGCCCATCGCCCTGCTGATGGGCGCATGGCTGGCGGATGAAGTGGTCGCGCCGCAGACGCTGGGCGCCACGGGCATCATCCTCGCGGCCGTGGTGGTGCTGACGGCCGGGGCAACGCGCGCGGCGCGGCGGGCGGCTGCTTGAAGGCCCGCATGACGGTTTAGCCCGCCAACGACGACGGCAACGACGCGCTCGGCGCCGCTTCGCTGTCGGCAAACACGGCGCTGCCGTCGTCCTCGGCGGTGTCCAGCCGGTTGAGCCACGCCAGCAACGTGTCGGCTTGCTGCGGGCGCGAGAACAGGTAGCCCTGCCCCAGGTCGCAGCCGGCGTCGCGCAGCAGCGCGAGCTGCTCGGGGTCTTCCACGCCTTCGGCCACCACCTGCATGCGCAGGCTGTGCGCCATGGCGATCACCGCGCCGGCAATGGCCTCGCCGTCGCCGGGCATGCGCTGCACGAAGCTGCGGTCGATCTTGAGCTTCTGGATCGGGAAACGCTGCAGATACGCCAGCGACGAATACCCCGTGCCGAAATCGTCGATCGACAGGCTGATGCCGGCCGCGTGCAAGGATTCGAGCAGCGCGATGTTGTCTTCGATGTCTTCCATCAGCACGCTCTCGGTAATTTCAAGTTCGAGCTGATGCGGCGGCATGCCGGTTTCGCGCAGCACGTCCATGACGTTTTCAACGAGCGCCGGATCGCGCGTCTGCCGCGCCGACAGGTTGACGGCCACCTGCAGCGTGATGCCGTCTTCGCGCATCCAGCGCACGGCCTGTTCGCACGCGGTGCGCAGCACCCAGAGGCCAAGCGGCACGATGAGGCCGGTTTCCTCCGCCACGGCGATGAACTCGCCCGGGCCGATCAGCCCGATCTCCGGATGGCGCCAACGCACCAGCGCCTCCACGCCGTAGACGTTGGCCTTGGAGATGACGGTGTCGTGTGCGTCCTTGGTGCGCAGGCGCACCTGCGGCTGATAGGCCAGCAGCAGTTCGTCGCGGTCGAGCGCGCGCCGCAGGTCGGCTTCCACGCGCAGGCGGCGGCGCGCCTGCTGATCCATCTCCGACGTGAAGCTTGCGGCCGCATTCTTCCCGTGGTTCTTGGCGTGGTACATCGCCGTGTCGGCGTTGCGCGTGAGCGCCTGCACGTCGCGCGCATCATGCGGATACAGGCTCACGCCCACGCTGGCCGTCACGTAGATCTGATGCAGATCCAGCGCAAACGGCGCCGCGAGCGCGGCCAGAATGCGTTTGGCCAATCCATCGGCCAGCGTTGCCGCTTCCGTCTCGGCAATCTGCGCGCGGCCCGACAGCTCTGCGATGACCGCAAACTCATCCCCGCCGATGCGGCACAACACGGCGCGCAGGTTGGCCTGGTCGATCACGTCGTTCAGCCGCCGCGCAACCTGTCGCAGCAAGCGGTCGCCGTTGTTGTGGCCCAGTGTGTCGTTGACGACCTTGAAGTTGTCCAGATCCAGCAGGAGCAGCCCCACCGCGCCCGCCTGGCCCGCGCGTTTGAGCGAGACCTGCAGGCGTTCATTGAAGGCGTGCCGGTTCGGCAGTTCCGTGACGGAATCGATGTGGGCGAGGTAGTCCAGGTGCGCCTCGGCCTGCAGCACCGCGCGGCGCATGCGGGCGATCACCAGATACGCGAGCCCCATCGCGCCAATGCCCACCGACACCGTCAGCACGGCATAGCCGAGCAGTTGCATGTACAGCTCGGTCAGGCTGGAGCGCACCACCACATAGCCGATCACGCGGCGCTCCGACTCCACCGGTTCGACCACCTCCAGCGTGGTGAGCGTGGAGACATGCGAGTCGCGCAGCATGGCGGCATCGGGGGCGAGCACGGGCGCCGCATCGCCATGCTGATACAGCGCCAAGGGCTTGCGCAGTGCACTGAAAATGCCGGCCGCGCGCAGCGACGGCGATGCCTCCAGCGCGCCAAGCGTTTCTTCTGCCGCGCGGCGGTCATTGAAGAGCAGCGCCGCCACGCTGTTGGCCCCGACGATGCGCGCCTGCACATGCACGTCGCGCACCAGCGCCGCATGCAGTGCGATGAACTGGAACACGATGAGCAGGAAGCCGGCGATGGTCAGCGCCGCGCCGGCACCGGCCATATTGGCCCGCACCATGGAGTGCCCCAGCCGGGGCCGGGGGGTCGCGATCGGCTCGCTCATTGCACGGTCCTCGCCAGGCGCAGCAGTTGCGAGCTGAGCTGCAGATGGGCTTGCCGGGCAGCCACTGCATCAATGTCGAAGACCACGCGATTCTCATGCAGCGCCAACGCGATCATCGGGTCGGGGTTGCCGGGTGCGCGCTGGCTCTTTGGGCTGTCGGACACCGTCAGCACGGGCGAGGCCGGATCGACGCGCACACCGTTCGAGGCACGTGCGTCGAACACGAGGACATGGCAGCCGGTAACGGCGCCGTCATTGATCTTTCGGATTTCCAGGCGATGTCCGCGCACGGGTTTTCCTGTCAGTTTTTCCAAGGCCGCCTGCAACGGGTGCTGTGCTGTCACGCACACCACCATCGGGGCATCGGCCTGCATGACATCGGCCGGCCAGTTGGTAAACAGCGCAAAGTTGTAGATGAACGCCGCCTTGACCTGCACCTCGCTGGCCTGCATCTGCGCGTGCGTGGCACCCATGCACGCCACGCCTGCCAGCACGGCGCCCAGCGCCACGCACAACCTGCGCGTGCGTGGCCATCGGGCGCGTCGGGCGGTGCCGTGCGGGCTGTTCATCGGAAGGTGTAGGTGAATTTCACGCGGAATGCACGGCCATCCTGCTCGATGGACCGCTGCATCAGCTCAGGCCCGGCCGGATCGGCATAGCGTCGATCGAACAGGTTGTAGACGCTGGCCGACATTTCCAGATGGGGCGCCAACCGTGTCGCCAGCAAGGTCAGGTTGGCGATCCAGTAGCCGCCCACCTGCCCCGCCGTCGTCAGCCGGTTGCTGATGTACCGCGCCTCGAGCCCGGCGCGCCAGTCGTCGCGCCACACGGGCGTGGTGGCGTTGAGCTTGAGCATGTGGCGCGGCGAGTTGCTCAGCGTCTGGCCGGTATCGACATCTTCGGAACGCTGGAAGGAGTAGCTCGTACGCAGCCGCGTGCCGCCCGGCCAGTTCTGCTCGTAGCCGAGTTCTGCGCCACGCGTGCGCACGCGCGCTACGTTGCTGAAAAAGAGCAGCCCGGTGTTCGGGTCCTCGCTCTGGCTGATCAGGTTGGAAACGTTGTTCTGAAACACCGACAACGTCGCCTTGCCGCCGGCAGCAACTTGTTGTTCGACCACCGTTTCATACGTGCGGATGCGCTCGGCCGATAGCCCGTTGGTGACCTGCTGGCCGCCGGGAGCACTGGTCTGATAGTTCAGCTCGTAATCGTTCGGCGCGCGATAGGCCATGCCGTAGATCGCCTTGACGGTGGTCGTTGGGGCGGCGTGCCAGATCAAACCCACGCGCGGGCTGAAGATGCCCCGCGCGAAGCTCGTGTGGTCGTAGCGGAGGCCCGTATCCAGCACCCAGTCCCGATGGAGCATGAATTGATCCTGCACGTACAGGCCCACGCGGTTGTTGTTCCGATGGTCGTCGAGGTAGCTGGCGTAGGGCACCGTATCGAAATTGCGCATCGCATCACGGTAGTCGCGCTGCAGCTCCGTGCCGATGACCAGCGTGTGGCGCTCGATGCGGCGCGTCACGAGCTTGAGTTCCGTGCCGTACCAGGCGGTGTCGAACACATCTCGGTTGATGCCGACTGGAGGCGGGCTGTATGCGTAATCGCCCTGCGACACATAACGCCCCCAGAACAGCCGCGCCGACACGTCGGTCGTGTCGTCCAGCGCGTGCTGCCAGGTGCCGTTGAACATCTGCCGCGTATCGACGGTGCGCGAGCGCGGGTCATTGAAGCTCTGGTCGTACGGGGCCGTTGGCACGCCTTTCGTGCGATCGACGTAACCGAAGGTCAGCCCGAACTCGCCGAAACTGCCCTTGGCGAACAGGCGTTTGGCGCGGTCGTAATCCATGCCGCGGGCGACGCCGTCGCTCACGCCGGGCTGATTGAACTCGGCAAAGTAAAGGTCGCGGCCGGGGGCATCGTTCACGCTGGCCGACAGCAGCCACTCGGCGCCGTTCTCGGCCCGCTTGCCCCACGTCACGCGAGCATCGCGTGCATTGGCGCTGCCCGTCGATCCGCTGGCCTGCACGCCGTCAATGTCACGGCCACGCTTGGTGATGATGTTGATCACGCCGAACAACGCGTTGGATCCGTACACCGCCGAGCCGGCTCCGGGCACGTATTCCACCCGCTCGATGAGATCGACGTTGAGGATGGCTTCGGAGCCGACGGATGCCTGGTCGAAGATCGGGTCGTTGGTGCGATGGCCGTCGATCAGCAACAGGAAGCGCGTGTCGTAGTCGCCCGCGCGCAGGAAGCCGCGTGCGCCCAGCGTGGTGTAGTTGCGGTCGTAGTTGGTGTAGAGCCCCGGCAGGCTGCCCAGAATGTCGGCCAGCGTGCGCCAGCCGTAGGCTTTGATGTCTGCTGCAGTGATGACCGAGACGTTGGCCGGCGCTTCGTTGGCGGCCTGCGCGTACTTGGATGCGCTGGTGACGACCTGCACCTGCATGAGTTGCTCGATGGGCAATGCGGTGAGGTCGGCAACTTCCGTTTGTGCCAGCGCCGCGTGCGAAAGCAACGCACCCGCCACCGCAAACATTTGCGCGCATCGCTTCGGGTCGAGCGGCGCTCGGGACAAGCGCATCAGCAACGCGAATGGATGCTCGGCACGCGGGTGTTTCCGGCAACCAAGCGCAAGCGCACGGGCAATTCCAACAAGGGGCAACATCAGCAGAACCGGCAGAACCGATCACGTCTCTGGAAGGACGTTCAGCGGGAGTTCGATAGTTCTGCTCTAAAACGGAGAACCAGCGCGGTTCTTTACCCCTCCCCGGCTGGGGCGACACAGGGCCGCCGTTATGGTGTGGGGGCCAGCATGGGTGATTTGTGACGCCGGAGGCTCAACGGCGGCGCTTGCGCAAACGCTCGATGGCGGCCAGTTGCGCGACCGCTTCGGCCAATTCCGCCTGCGCGCGTGCGTAGTCGAACTTGCTTTTGCTGTTCTGCATGAGTTCCTCAGCCGCCTGGCGGGCCTGCTGCGCCTTTGCCTCGTCCAGGTCATGTGCGCGCACAGCGGTGTCGGCCAGCACGATCACCTGCTCCGGTTGGACGTCGACAAAACCGCCCGCCACGAACAGGACCACTTCTTCGCCGTTCTCCTGCGTGACGCGGAGGCTTCCTGGGCGCATGCGCGTGAGCAGACGTTCGTGGCCGGGCAGGATGCCCAGTTCGCCCTCCGTGCCGGGGATGACCACGAACCTGGCGTTGCCTTCGTACAGCCGTTCTTCTGCCGTGACGACATCGACCTTCAGCACCGGCATGGTGTCTCCTCTGTTACGCGCACAGGTTCACACGGTAGCACGATGTGCGCCCGGCGCCCTCCTCGCGGCGCCGTTCCTTTTGCATTGGGCACCCATCACGTTGACATGCGCTTGGCAACTGCCCGCCGCCCACGTCGGCGGCCGTGGCAGACCGTAAGGTTTCACAGTATGTAGCGTCACAAACGCTGCCTAGACTGTGCGCCTGACGGTCAAAAAAGACATATCAGGGAAACACAACCATGCTGGGCGATCTATTGATGTCGTTCTTCGAGGTGGCGCGCCAGGGCAGCGTCACATCGGCTGCCAAACGCCTGCGCCTGTCGCAGCCGACTGTGACCGGACGCATCCGCCAACTCGAAGAGATGTACGGCGTGGAGCTGTTCCATCGCCGCGGCAGCCGGTTGGACCTGTCCGACCTGGGTGTGAGCCTCATGCCCATCGTCGAGCGCCTCGCACAGCAGGAAGGTGACGTCGATTTTCTCCTGCGCAATGCCGGCGATCTGCGCACCGGCAACCTGCGCGTGGGCGCCACGGGCCCTTACTACATCCTGCCGAGCGTGGCAGCGTTTCGAGCGCGGCATCCGACCATCGAAATCACCATCGAATTCGGCAACTCGCAGCAGATGCTGGAGGCGCTGTCGGAGGTGCGCATCGACCTGGCGGTGTCGTCTCACGCGGTGGATGACGAACGCCTGCATCGCATCACGCTGGCTGAGGACACGATGGTGCTGGTCGTGCCGTTGGACCACGCGCTCGGTCGGCGCCCGAGCATTACGCTGGGCGACATTACCGGCTGCCAGCTGCTGATGCGCGAGCCGGGTTCCGTCACCCGCCGCGTTACCGAAGACGCGTTCGCCGCAGCCGGCATCGAGCCCGCCAGCACGAGCATCATCGGCAGCCGCGAAGCCATTTACGAGGCGATCAGCCTGGGGCTGGGCTGCAGCATCGTGCCCGCCCGTGAAGCGCCGCGCCGGCCCGACGTGCGCGTGCTGCCGTTTGCCGACAACGCGCCGATCATCCACGAATACCTGTACTTCCTGAAGGAGCGCAAGGATGCACGGCTGGTGCGGGCGTTCCTTGACTGCCTGCAGCCCCAGCTTGCCCAGGCACCCAAGAAAAAGGCCGATGCGTTCATCGCCAAAGTTATGGCGATGGACACAGCCGCGACGCGCTAGGGCCGTAACCTCGCGGTTTTTCAACCGCCCCGCCCGCCTGCTGTATGCAATCGCTTGCCCTGTTCGACCTGGACCACACCCTGCTGCCCATTGACAGCGAATACGAATGGGGCCGCTTCCTGGTCGCCCAGGGCGCGGTGGATCGAAGCGTCTTCGAGCAAGCCAACGAACGGTGGATGCGCGAATACCGCGACGGCACGCTGGACTTTGCGCGACACGCGCGCTTCTCGCTCGGCCTGCTGGCCCAGCACCCGCGCACGCGGCTCGACGCCTGGCGCGCCACGTTCCTGCGCGACATCATCACGCCGGCCATGCTGCCGCGCGCGCGGCAACTGGTCGATACGCACCTGCGTGCGGGCGACCTGTGCTGCATCGTCACCGCCACGCACCGCTACCTGACCGAGCCGATCGCGGCGGCCTTTAACGTGCCGCACCTGCTGGCGGTGGAAGGCGAAACCCTCAACGGCCGGAGCGATGGCGCATTCACGGGCAACCCGCTCGGCACGGCCACGTTTGGCGCCGGCAAGATCGTGCGCGTGACGGAGTGGCTCGCACAGCGCGGCCAGCGCATGACGGACTTCTCGCGCACCGTGTTCTACAGCGATTCCCGCAACGACCTGCCGTTGCTCGAAGCGGTTTCACATCCGGTGGCTGTGAGCCCCGACAGCACCTTGCGCGCCGTGGCCGAAGCGCGCGGCTGGCCCATCGTCGAACTCTTTGCTGCCTGAAAACAAAGACGCCCGCGCGGCGTGAACCGTGCGGGCGTCTTGCCGCTAAACAACGCTCCGTCCGTCAGGCAGCCATTGTTGCGGGCGTGCTTGCCGGCGGCGTCCACTGCGGCAGCGCGGTGCCGTCGAGAAGCGCATCCATATGCCGATGCGCCAGCGCCGGTCCGACGCTCATGCCAATGCCGCTGTGCATCAGCGCGACGGTGGTGCGGTCGTCGACGCGGGTGATGGAGAATGCGCCGCTGCCCGCCACATGGCACTTGGCGCCGTACACGCCCTGCCAACGCTCGACCACGCGCAGCTTGCTGCCGAAGGTGTCACGTGCGAGATCCAGCATGATGTTGTCGACCGACTCGGCATTGAACGGGCGGGCGTCCTGGCCGTAGTCGTGCGAATCGCCAATGATCCAGTCGCCATACGGCGTCGGGCTCACCAGCAGGTGGATGCCGTGACGCGCCAGCTCGGGGCGCTGATGTTCGATCTGCATGGCCAGCGCGCGGGCAGTCGGCAAGTCCGCAAAAGCGCCGTAGTGCGTGCATGACAGGCCGGTCAGCACGGCGTGCTCCAGGCGGAAGCCGTCTTCGGGCGTGACGCGCAGCATCTGCAGGCGGCACACCTGCGGTTGCAGAACCCGAAGGTGGTCAGCGCACAGCGTCTGGTAATCGTGACCGCTGCAGACGACGACGCGCTGGGCGTTGCATACGCCGGCGGTGGTCTCCAGCCGGCCGCCTTCCACATGGCGCACGAGCGTACCGAAATGGAAACGCACGCCTTGCGTGGCTAGCCACGACGCCAACGCCGGAATCGCTTCGCGCGAATAGAGCTGCAAATCGTCGAAGCCCTGGAGCGCCGCGCGGTGGCGCAAGAAACGGCCATCGTAGAGATTTGCCAGGTCTGCGCTGCGCAACAGCTTGACGTTGTAGCCGAAGGCCGGTGCACGCGTTGCCATGAACTCATCCAGCACGGCTTCTTCTGCGGCATTGCGGGCAAACAGCAACGCACCGTTCGCGCGCGCAAAGATGCCGGCCTTCTCGGCCCAGTCGAGATAAAGGGCGCGGCTTTCGCGCGCAAGGTCCAGCATGATGCCGGGCGGCTGGCCTGTCACCAGCATCTGCCCAAAATTGCGGATGGACGCGCCGACGGCAATGTCGCTGCGCTCGAACACCGTCACGCGCAGGCCGCGTTTGACGGCGGCGGCTGCGTGCGCCAAGCCCAGAATGCCAGCCCCGACGATGGCAACGTCGGTGCTGGCATCCAGGCTCCCTTGAGATACAGGAGCTTGCATCGCTTACTTCTTCTCCGACTTGCCGTCGTAGCGCTTCGTCCACTCGGCGAGGATGCGGTCACGGTTGGCGCTGGCCCACGTGAAGTCATTCTTGATCAGGCGCTTTTCGTAGTCGGCTGGCAGCAGCGGATCCGGCTTGGAAAAACCCGGCGTGGCCACCACGGCAAAGTTCTTCTCGTACAGCGCCATGGCAGCCGGGCTTGCCGAGAAGTCAGCCAGCTTCTTGGCCGCTTCCAGGTTCTTCGTGCCCTTCATGATGCCGGTCGCTTCGACGTCCCAACCCAGGCCTTCGGACGGCAGCACGATATCGATCGGGGCGCCTTCCTTCTTCGACTTCACGGCGCGGTATTCGAACGCGATACCGATCGGGAATTCGCCCGACGCCGCCATCTTGCAGGGCTTCGAACCCGAGTGCGTGTACTGGCCGATGTTCTGGTGCAGCGCGTCCATGTAGGCCCAGCCCTTCTGCTCGCCCATCGTCTGCAGCCAGGCGCTCACGTCGAGGTAGCCGGTGCCCGACGACGCCGGATTCGGCATGACGATCTTGCCGGCATAGACGGGCTTGGTCAGGTCGGCCCACGACGTCGGCTTCGGCAGGTTCTGCTTCTGCGCTTCGACGGTGTTGAAGCAGATGGCGGCGCCCCAGGCGTCCATGCCGACCCACGCCGGCGGGTTGGCCTTGTCGCGGTACGTTGCACCGATCTTCGCCAGATCGGCCGGTGCATACGGCGTCAGCATGCCTTCCTTGTCCAGGATGGCCAGGCTCGATGCAGCCAGACCCCACACCACGTCGGCGCGCGGGTTGTTCTTCTCGGCCAGCAGCTTGGCGGTGACGACGCCGGTGGAGTCGCGCACCCATTTGATTTCGATGTCCGGATTAGCCTTCTCGAAAGCCTCCTGGTACGCCTTCACTTGGTCGGCTTCCAGCGCCGTGTACACGGTCAGCGTGGTCTTGGCGAACGCCGACGTGGCAAACGCCATCGTTGCCGACGTGATTGCAGCGGCCAGCAGGGAAAGACGTGCGGTCATGGTTTCCTCGGTATGGTGTGATGCAGCGGAAAAGACAACAGACAGAACAGCAAACTCAGATGCACTGCGGGCGCTCACCGCGCGCGAGGCGGCGGTTGATGTCGGCCACGACTTCAGGCAGATCGGCAATGGTGTCGATCTCGTAGTGCGGACGGCAGGCGGCAAAGCCGGCCGAGATGGCAACGCGATGACGCGCGCGCTCATCCGCAGACAGCGCGGCGTATTGCGCGTACGGCAGACCCAGCGCGTTGCCCGACATCAGCAGCGCAACGGTCCACATGCCGGCGCGGCGGCCCTCTTCGATGCCGGGTACGGTGTCGTCGACCTTCACGCAGGCGGCCACATCGCCAATCGCAAGATCGACCACGCAACGCAGGGCCTGCGCGGGCCACGGGCGGGCGCGGGGCACTTCGTCGCAAGCGACCACGCAGTCGGGCATGTAGCCGGCCTTGGCAGCCAGATCGACAACGCGGTCCATCACCACCCGCGGATAGCCCGAGCACGTGCCGATCTTCAAACCGGCTTCGCGCAGCGCGGCGACGGTGTCCAGCGCGCCAGGAATCAGTGCGGAATGCGCACCGACCTTTTCGATCTGCAGCGGCATGAAGCGGTTGTAGATGGCGGTGACATCGTCATCGGTCGGCATGCGGCCATGCGCCAGCGAGAAGCGCGCGGCAATCGCGCCGTCGTTGCACAGCGTGCGGATGTGGTCCCACTTGCCCAGGCCCATCGGGCCGCGCGCTTCGTCCAGCGTGATGGCCACGCCAAATTCCGCAAACGCTTCCACGAAGATCTGCGTGGGTGCAAACGAGCCAAAGTCGACCACGGTACCGGCCCAGTCGAGCACCGCGGCTTCCAGGCGCAATGGCGTGCTGCCCGGGTTGAGGCGGTCTGCGCCTGCTTGGCGTGCCGAGATCGGGGAGGAGTCACCCATGTTCATGCTTCCTTTCTGCTTCGTTGCTGTTACGGACTGCGAATGACGGACTACGAAATCAACGCGCCGCCGTGCGCCAGGCCTGCGTGCGGCGCACGATGCCGCGCATGGCCAGTTCCAGCAGCAGCGATACGACGATCGACGTGACGAGAATGAGGGTGGACATGGCCGCAGCGGGGCCGATGTCGCCGGCGTCGTCCATGTTGAGCACGGCCACGGACGCGAGCACGGTGTCCGGGCTATAGAGGAAGATCACCGCCGACACGGTCGTCATGGCCGACACGAACAGGTAGCGCGCGCACGACAGAACGGCGGGCAGGCACATTGGCAGCGTCACCCGCCAGTACGTGCGCAGCGCCGACACCTTGAGCGAGGCCGACACCGCCTCGAACACCGGATCGAGCTGCCCCAGCGACGCCACCGACGTCAGGTGCGCCGCCGTGGCGCAGTGCATGATCGTGCAGAGCACCATCAGGGCCATGCCGCCATACAGGCCGTTGAGCGGATTGGCCGGATGGTTGAAGAAGAACACGTAGCCCAGACCGAGCACGAGGCCGGGCACCGCCATCGGCAGCAGCACGGCAAAGCGGATGGCCGAATGCAGCCACGATTGCAGCCACCCTGCGGCGCGCGTCTTTTCGACCAGCCATGCGCCGGTGAAGATCAGTGCGGTCCCGAACACAGTGGTGAGCGCGGCCAGCTTCAGGCTGTTGCGATATGCGAGCCAGCCGCCGCCGTCCATGTTGTCGAAGTCGTAGTTGCGCAGCGACAGCTCGAGGTTGTACGGCCAGAGTTTCACCAGCGACGCGCCAACGGCGGTGGCCAGCATCAGCAGAATCCCACCGACCACCAACGCGCTCAGCAACAGGAAGAGCCCGTCACGCAGGCGATCCGGCTGCGGGTGATAGGGTTGGGCGCGGCTGGCCAGCGCGGCGTGCTGGCGACGCTGCACGAGGCGCTCGACCGCAAAGGTCAGCAGCGCAGGCAGCAGCAGCATCAAGCCGATGACGGCGCCGCGCGCAAACTGCTGCTGCCCCACCACCGCCTTGTAGGCCTCCACGGCCAGCACCTGGTAGCTGCCGCCTACCACGGTCGGCACGCCAAAGTCGGTCGCGACCAGCGTGAAGACCAGCGCAAAGGCGCCGAACAGTCCGTAGCGCGCGCCGGGCAGCGTGACCGTGCGGAACGTGCGCCACGGGCTTGCGCCCATGGCACGTGCGGCGTCGTACAAGCGGCCGTCTGCCAGCGTGAGCGTCGCCAGCAGCAGCATCAGTGCATACGGGAAGGTGTAGAACACCTCGCCCAGCACGATGCCCCAGAAGCCGTAGATGTTGCCGCCGTTCATCCACGCCTTGAACAGGCCTTGGTTGCCGAACAGGTAGACCAGCGCAATGCCCGGCAGCAGCGACGGCGCAAACAGCGGCAGCATGGCCAGCGTGCGCATCGTGCCGCGCAACGGCATGCGCGTGCGTTGCACCGCATAGGCAAGGGCAAACGCCAGCGGCACCACAATCGCGGCCACGGCGCTCGATACGGCCAGCGTACGCCCCACCATGGCCAGGAAATTCGGCCCCTGCACCACGTGCGCGACCAGCGCGAAGCCATGCTCGTCTGTGCTCCGGGCACTGGCAACGAGGCCCGTGGCCTGCAAGAGCATCATCGCCGTGGGCAGCAGCAGACCGAGGGTCAGCAACAGCAACCAGCCGAGCTTCATGCCGGTCAGCACCGGCGCATCGGTACGCCAGAATGGCCGGCTCGCAGCGCGAACCGGTTCGGATTGCGTGGCCGCAAGCACGTTGGCCTCGGGCGGCAGCGTTGACATGGCGGCCTCAGGCATACACGCGCAGCCCGTCGCGCTCCAGCGCGATCCACAGCTTGCTGTCGCCCAGGCCGTTGCGGCCGGCTTGCAGCGCGCTCGATGCCACTTCGGCCACCAGCGGTGCATCGGCCAGGCCGTCGATCGACAGCGTCACGCGCGTGCGGCTGCCGAGGTAGATCTGATCGACCACGCGGGCCAGATGGCGGTTGGGGGCATCGTCGTCGGGATGCAGCGTGACGGCCTCGGGGCGGCAGAACAGGCGGCCTGGCGTCGAGGCACTGTCTGCGAAAGCGGGATCGAGCAGCAGCGGTTGGCCGGCCAGCGTGGGCGTGCCGTCTTCGGCGCGCTCCAGCGGCAGCCAGTTGGCCTGGCCGACAAACCCGGCGACAAATCCGGTCGCGGGCCGCGAATAGATCTCCGCCGGCGAACCGGTCTGCTCGATGCGGCCGTTGGACATGACGGCGATACGGTCGGCCATCGCCATGGCCTCGTCCTGGTCGTGCGTGACCATCAGCGTGGTGACGTTCAGCTTGCGCTGCAGGCGGCGCAGCTCGATACGCAGGTGTTCGCGCACCTGCGCGTCCAGCGCCGACATCGGCTCGTCCAGCAGCAACAGCGACGGCGCGGGCGCCAGCGCGCGGGCCAGTGCCACGCGCTGCTGCTGGCCGCCCGACAGCTGCGACGGGTATTTCGCCTCGCTGCCGGCCAGCCCGACCAGCGCGAGCATCTCCGAGACACGCGTCTGCATGCGGGCACGGTTGCCGTTGCTGGTGTCCAGCCCGTAGCCGACGTTCTGCGCAACCGTCAGGTTGGGGAACAGCGCGTACGACTGGAAGACGATGCCGTAGTCACGCTCGCGCGGCGGCAGGTGGGAAATATCGCGGCCACCGGCGACGATCTGGCCGCCGTCGTGCGCCTCCAGCCCGGCAATGATGCGCAGCAAGGTCGTCTTGCCGCAGCCCGACGGGCCCAGCAGGCAGACGAATTCGCCCTGCGCGACATCCAGCGATACACCATCGAGCGCCGTGAACGCGCCAAAGCGGCGCGAGACGTGTCGCACGGACAGGAACGGCGCGGCGGAACCCGAGGCGGGGTTGGTAACAGGCTGAGGTAGAGGCACGGGGGCGCAGACAGTGGCAAAAACGGTCGCCACTGTAGCCAGCCGACATGTACCCCTTGTGGCAGTTACCCCAAAAACGCCAATGCGCGCATTTCCGGATTTTGGTTCGGTCTATGACGCGACGGGTCGGACTTCGTTGAGGAAGGCGGCAATCAAGCGCGCATCGCGCCGATCCTGCAGGCAGTACAGGTATTCGCTCAGCTCCGGCGCGCCGCCTTCGAACGGCAGCACGCGCAGATCGGCATGGCTCGGTACTTCCTGGCGGGCGATGACGCTCACGCCCAGGTTGCGCGTGATGGCCTCGCGGATGGATTCCCGGCTGCCGATCTCCACCGTGGAAGCCGGCGTGACGCCTGCCTGGGCCATCATCGTTTCGGTCATGGCGCGGGTGGTCGACCCGACTTCGCGCACCAGCAGCCGGCATTGCGACAGCACGCTCACAGGCACGCTCGTCCGCTCGGCCAGCACGTGGCTGCGATGCACCACCAGCACCAGCGGATCGCGCGCCAGTTCAATGCGCAGAAAGCGCCCATCATCCACGCGCTGCGACGACGACGCCACGTCCACCCGGTACTCCTGCAGCGCTTCGAGCATCTGCACCGAGTTGCCGGCTTCGATGCTGACGTCGATGCCGGGATGGCTCTTGCAGAAGCGGTCCACGATGTCGAGCACGTAATACGGCGCCGTTGCGCCGATGCGCAGATGGCCAGAGCCCATGTCGCCGGAGTTGCGCAGGAAGAAGTCGATCTCGGTTTCCTGGCGCACGAGCTGGTCCACCAGCGGCATGAGCCGCACGCCCGCGTCCGACAGTGCCAGCCGGCGACCGCCGCGGTAGAACAGCTCCACGCCGTAGGCCTCTTCCAGGGCGCGGATCTGCGAAGTCACGGTCGGCTGCGACAGGCCGAGCTGCTTGGCGGCCAGCGTGATGCTGCCCAGGCGGGCAACCATGAAGAACGATTTGAGCTGCGCGACGAGCATCGGCGGGTGACGTATTGAGCGCGTTTGCGGCGCTGTGGACGAGCGGGCGGCTCATTCTAGCGGACCGCTCTGTCGCCAAAGCGGCGCCAAGCGCCCTCCTCCGTTTTCTGCATCTACATCCCACGGTTACGACTTTTTCAACCTTTTCGACAACGCAAACTTTGCGCACCCCCACATCGGGGGGAATTGGCGCCTGGGAGGGGGTTATTTCCACGGATCGAATCCGCCACTTCGCCTTGAGAATCCGTCCGCATGTTGCGCTTGAGGCGGTCACGAGCCGCCCTCGCGCAGGCATTCGGTATTTGCGGATTTGGAGAGAAGTGGATGGAACGCAGCAGCAACAACGTACGCGGCACAAAGCAATGGACCATCGCAATGCTGGTGGCAGCAGCGGGCGCCCTGGCCGCATGTGGCGGAGGTGGTGGTGGCGGCAGTTCGGGCGCCACCCCAGCGGCTACGCAAGGCTCGTCCGCCAATATCACCGTGGCGGCCGCGTGCAGCGGGTCGAACTGCGGCGCGCTGGGCAATACCTACGCCGGCTCGGGCGTGGGCGTGTGGCAAGCCACCAATACGGGCAGCGCGGCCGGCACGGTTCCGGTGTCGATCGCGGGGCTGACGGGCCAGAGCGTGACGCTCGTCTACACCAACCAGAGCGCGACGGCACAGCCGATGCCGTCCGTCTCGCTCACGGGCCTGGGGCTGCTGAATGCCACCGGCACGCCGGTCCCCAAGGCTGCCGCGGACGTGGCCGGCAATGACGCCAATGCCGCATTCGACCGTCAGCTTTCCGATTTCAACATGCATGCGCTGGACGGCTACGCCACCGGTGGCGGCCCGCTCAAGACGCAAGGTGCTTCCAGCGATACGGTGCTGCGTCCGCAATCGGTCGCCAGCGTCGGCACGCAGCGGACGTGGAACCACCAGCAGCCGGACGGCACCGCCACCGTGCGCACGGCCACACTGCGGCAGCAGGCCACGGCTCCCGATGGCCGCATCGTCAACCTGTGGGTGGAAAACACCGAATACGGCACGAGCAGGATCAGCGACGGCATCATCAACACGCTCATCAGCAAATTTGCTTCGGGCACGCAGTCGGTCTATACGCTGGCCACTTCGCTGGTCGGCCAGCCGTGGGGCAGCTACTCCAGCTCGGCGAGCCTGATCGATCCGAACCAGGCACTCGACATCGTGGTGCTCAATATTCAGCCGGACAGCCAGCCCTATGGCCGCGTCGGCTACTTCTGGGCACGCAACAACTTCACGACCAGCTCGCAGCCGCTGTCGAACCAGTCGCTGTCGCTCTATGTGGATTCGGAAACCATCTACCTGGGCGGCACGGACGGGCTGAACACCGTCATCTCGACGCTCGGCCATGAGTTCACGCACATGGCCAACTTCTATCAGCGCGGCGTGTTGCACGGCGCGCAGTACATGTACGGCACGTGGCTGGAAGAAATGACGGCGATGACGATGGAAGACGTGCTCTCCAGCCAGATTGATCCGACCTTCAACAACGTGCGCGACAGCCGCTTCCCGGCCTGGCTGCAAAGCGCGTACGACTGCTCGCTGACAGCGTTCGATCCGTCGCTGTCATCGTCGTGCCCCGGGTATCCGATTTCGGGCAGCCTGGGCGGCTTCCTGCTGCGCCAATACGGCATTGCGTACTACACGAACCTGCTGCAGAACTTCTCGTCAACGGATTCGATTGCGGTGCTGAACAGCGCCATCCAGGCTGGCGGTGGCGCAGGCCTGGGCGATGCAACGGGCCGCTGGGGCACGGCGGTCGCGCTGCTTCCAGTGCCGGGCAGCCCGTCGGGCTTCGCGTATCCGGCTCGTTCGGACAGCGGCTTCTCGATCCCGGCGCTGAATGGCCCGAGCTACAGCAGCCAGCGCACGATGCCGACGTCCGTGCCGGCCACGCTGCAAGGCTTCGGCCAGTTCCCGGTGGCGCGCGGCACGAAGGCCGGCACGTACAGCGAGACGATCACGGTGCCGGCGTACTCGACGGTGTCGATCATCATCCACTGACAGCGCGCGCGGCTCGGGAGCCTGCTCCCTTTCGGGTTCCGCCCAGCGGCGGAATCCAGCGAAGCATCAAAAAGAAAAAGGCGCCGTGGGTTGAATGCCCACGGCGCCTTTTTCACATCACACATCAGCGCGTCGGGAACAACCCGACGCGGCTGCGACAACGCATTTACATCTGCACGGTGTCGGCGACTTCCTTGAAGTCTTCGATCTGGTCGAAGTTCATGTACTGGTAGATCTTGTCGCCGTTCGCGGTGAGCACGCCCATGTCGGCCATGTACTCTTCCTTGGTCGGGATCTTGCCCAGACGCGAGCAGATCGCCGCCAGTTCCGCCGAGCCCAGATACACATTCGTGTTCTTGCCCAGACGGTTCGGGAAGTTACGCGTGGACGTCGACATGACCGTCGCGCCTTCGCGCACCTGTGCCTGGTTGCCCATGCACAGCGAGCAGCCCGGCATTTCGGTACGCGCGCCGGCCGTGCCGAACACGCCGTAGTGGCCTTCTTCGGTCAGTTGCTTCTGGTCCATCTTGGTCGGCGGCGCGACCCACAGCTTGACCGGGATGTCGCGCTTGCCTTCGAGCAGCTTCGACGCGGCACGGAAGTGACCGATGTTGGTCATGCACGAGCCGATGAACACTTCGTCAATGGTCGCGCCGGCCACGTCGGACAGCGTCTTCACGTCGTCCGGGTCGTTCGGGCAGGCGACGATCGGCTCGTGGATGTCGGCCAGGTCGATCTCGATGACGGCAGCGTATTCGGCATCGGCATCCGGTTGCAGCAGTTTCGGATCCGCCAGCCATGCTTCCATCGCCTTGATGCGGCGCTGCAGGCTGCGGGCGTCCTGGTAGCCCTGCGCGATCATCCACTTGAGCAGCGTGATGTTGCTGTTCAGGTATTCGATGATCGGTTCCTTGTTCAGGTGCACCGTGCAACCGGCGGCCGAACGCTCGGCAGATGCATCCGACAACTCGAACGCTTGCTCGACCTTCAGGTCGGGGAGGCCTTCGATTTCGAGGATGCGGCCCGAGAAGATGTTCTTCTTGCCCTGCTTGGCAACCGTCAGCATGCCTTGCTTGATCGCGTACAGCGGAATTGCGTTGACGAGGTCACGCAGCGTGACGCCCGGCTGCATCTTGCCCTTGAAGCGGACCAGCACCGATTCCGGCATGTCCAGCGGCATCGTGCCGGTGGCGGCCGCGAAGGCGACCAGGCCCGAGCCTGCGGGGAAGCTGATGCCGATCGGGAAGCGCGTGTGCGAATCGCCGCCGGTGCCGACGGTGTCGGGCAGCAGCATGCGGTTCAGCCACGAGTGGATCACGCCGTCGCCCGGGCGCAGCGCGATGCCGCCACGGGTGCTGATGAAGTTCGGCAGCGTCTGGTGCGTCTTCACGTCCACCGGCTTCGGATACGCGGCGGTGTGGCAGAACGACTGCATCACGAGGTCGGCCGAGAAGCCGAGGCACGCCAGGTCCTTCAGTTCGTCGCGGGTCATCGGGCCCGTGGTGTCCTGCGAGCCGACGGAGGTCATCTTCGGTTCGCAGTACGTGCCCGGACGGATGCCCTGGCCTTCCGGCAGGCCGCACGCGCGACCGACCATCTTCTGCGCCAGCGAGAAGCCCTTGCCGCTGTCGGCCGGCTGATGCGGCAGGCGGAACAGCGTCGACGGTGCGAGGCCCAGCGCTTCACGCGCCTTGGCGGTCAGGCCGCGGCCGATGATCAGCGGAATGCGGCCGCCGGCGCGCACTTCGTCGAACAGCACGTCGGACTTCACCTGGAATTCGGCGATGACCTTGCCGTCCTTCAGTGCCTTGCCTTCGTACGGGCGCAGTTCGACCACGTCGCCCATTTCCATCTGCGACACGTCGAGTTCGATCGGCAGCGCGCCGGCATCTTCCATCGTGTTGTAGAAGATCGGGGCGATCTTGCCGCCGAGGCACACGCCGCCGAAGCGCTTGTTCGGAACGAACGGGATGTCCTCACCCGTGAACCACAGCACCGAGTTGGTGGCCGACTTGCGCGAGGAGCCGGTGCCGACCACGTCGCCCACGTAGGCGACCAGGTGGCCCTTTTCCTTCAGCGATTCAATGAACTTGACCGGACCGCGCTTGCCGTCTTCTTCCGGCGTGATGCCGGGGCGCGCGTTCTTCAGCATCGCCAGCGCGTGCATCGGGATGTCCGGGCGGGTGGTGGCGTCCGGTGCCGGCGACAGGTCGTCGGTGTTGGTTTCGCCCGTGACCTTGAACACGGTGATGGTCAGGCTTTCCGGCACTTCCGGACGGCTCGTGAACCATTCGGCGTCGGCCCAGCTTTGCAGCACGGCGCGCGCGTTCGCGTTGCCCTTGTCGGCGAGTTCCTTCACGTCATGGAACTGGTCGAACATCAGCAGCGTCTTCTTCAGCGCTTCTGCGGCCGTGGCGCCGACTTCGGCGTCGGACAGCAGTTCGATCAGCGGCTGGATGTTGTAGCCGCCCAGCATCGTGCCGAGCAGCTCGGTGGCCTGGGCACGCGAAATCAGCGCGCAGGCGGTCTCGCCCTTGGCCACGGCGGCCAGGAAGCCGGCCTTGACGCGAGCGGCTTCGTCCACGCCTGCGGGCACGCGATGCGTGATCAGGTCGACCAGCGTCTGTTCTTCGCCAGCGGGCGGATTGGTCAGCAGTTCGACCAGTTCGGCGGTCTGTTGAGCCGTCAGCGGCAACGGGGGAATACCGAGCGCGGCGCGAGCGGCCACGTGAGCGCGATAGTTTTCAAGCATGGAAGACCTGCTGAGATGACGTTACAGGGGAATCTTTTCGGGCATCCCGAGCTGTCCGGGGCGCCGCTTGGGCGCGATTCTAATCGCAATAACCCCTCACGGTCAAATGTCTTATATCTTATATAAGAGTCAAGCTTGCGAACCGACCCTGCCCCGCGTTCAACGCCGATCGGCGATTTTGATTTTTCCCATGTAGATCAAACAATTAGCTCGGCTTTTTCGAGCGGTGGCAACACGACCAATGACTTGGCCAGACGATGCGCGGTGTCGCTTTCGACTGCGCACCTCCTCAAGTTCCAGGAGAACCTGCCGAAGGAGGTTCTGATGTATAGCGGCAAGCGCATGACCGCCTTGCCAAAGTCCAACGAAAAAGAATGCTATGCGAGTCGATCCGTCCGTCGCCATCAACGCCGCGCTCCCGTCGCTGAGCCGGCCACCCAACGCTTCAGCCGAGAGCGCAATGACGCCCCCATCCGCGTCGAAAGGCGATGGAGTTCGCCCCACCGCAGATGGAGCCCCCTCTTCAACTGGCCTGAAAACATCATCGAACGACGGCGCGGAATCCGGCGACAGCCCCGTGGTCAAGCAGTTGAAGGCGCAGATCAAGGCGCTGCGGCAACGGCTTTCGGCGTTGCAGCGCCAGATCGAGGCCGAATCAAAACAAGCCAGTGTCGACAAGGAGGCGGCTGCCAAACTGCAGGCGCTGTCGACGGAAGCGAGCGCGGTATCGGCAGCACTTGAAACTGCGCAGGGCCAACTCGCACAGGCGCAGCAGGCTGGAGGGAAAAGCTCGGGAAGCCTGTTTTCAGCCACGGCGTGATCCGGGGCGACGCGGCCTTGGCCACTGGCACACCGGTTGATGGAGCATAATTTCGGACGAATTCCAAACGGCTTCCGAATACCGCCCTGCAATGCCATATGTAGTGACCGAATCCTGCATCCAATGCGGGCGCTAGCGAGTCGCTTTTTTCCAATTGAAATCAACGCGTTAGATCGAATTTTCGGCACAGAAACCCAATGAAATTGCCGGGAATTCGGGGCAATAGAATCAATGACTTAGCGGGGGGTTTTGAACGCGTTCTAACGCTCAATTTGCGCTGGTCCCGATAGCGCTGAACCTCCTCCACCCGACTTCATCGGAGCCCAATGGCACTCCGGTGGAGCGATCGAGAAGTTGGTTAATGCGTATTACGGTCTTGCCACTTGGGAGCCATATCCTGGCCGGCCGGGGCAACTGAAGTCGTTGTTGCTTTCGGGCGAGACGGTGAAGCACTAGCGACACGGCCCCGAAAGCCCGCCAGCCGAGCAAGGTGCGCCCCGCTCCACGTCTGCATTGTCTACGTTGACGCGTAGCATCCGGCCTACGATACTGTATAAACATACAGTACTCGTACCATGCCCTACCCCCTCCGCATCGAATACCCCGCGCTCAGCACCGAGCAACTGACGGCCATCGGCGACCGCTATGGCCACGACCCTGTCGTGCGGCGGCTGGTGATGGAAGTGCAGGCGCTGCGCAACCTCGTCTTCCGCGTGCACCAGGTCGCTCAGGCGGCCGGCCCGGGCGGCCGGACAGACGCGTTCGGCATCGCCGTCGAGGCATTGCACAAGGAGCTTGCGGCGGAGACATGGTTCCACGAGGAAATTGCGCGCCTTGAGGCATACCGCGCGTCCCGCCCGGCCGAGCCCTCGCCGCATGAGCGCCGGGCGATGCGCAACGCTCGCAAATGGTGACGGTGCACCCATGGCGAAATACATCCGCGAGCGCTTTCCCGCGCTCACCCTTGCCGAGCTTCACAAGCTGGCCGAAGAGCACCGCGATAACGAAACCGTGATGCGGCTCCTGTGGGAGATCCGCGCGCTCCACAACGTCGGCTACCACGCCTGGCGCTTGGAAACCGAGCAGTATTTCGTCTACCCGGACAACCCGCTCGGCGCCGCGCTTTTGGCCCTGCGGGCTGTGCTGCAACAAGAGGACTGGCTGTCCGAGATGATCGTCAAGATCAGAGCGGAGCGACCGCCAGCCGACCGGAGGTAACTGCCTGAAATACAGGGCCGGAAGCTCCCTCTTATTGGTGGTTTAATTCCTACTCCCATCGCCGATAATCAAAGCACGCAGGATGCTCTATGGCCCGTACCTGGTGCCTCCTGCGTTTTATGACGGCTCATCTGAGGGGGAGCGTCACGCCCGCGTGTGCAGGGCGCTTTTTTTGGTTCGCAGCAAACGTTTTACGCGGGCTGGCGAATCGATACGGCCTTCGCAGTGCCTTCCCATACCGGCTCGGGCCGATGAGGGTATACCGCCGCGCTAACGCAGCGGCGCGCACCGTATCATCAGACACCCCTACTGCAAGGGTGCCTCCATGTGCTACTCCGCCCAAATCGAAGCCGACTATCGACGGTTCGTACACGAGTACGGCGCCATCATGTCGCTCGACGACTTCACGCGGATGGTGATGGAGTACTTCGCCAACCCGAAGATGCGCGTGCCCAGGGCGATGACCGCGCACTTCCTCGAATCGCCCGAGACAGACGAAGAAAAGAAGATCGCCGAGGTCATCCGCGCGCGCATGGCCGCAGACGAGATCGCGCTGCTGCAGGAGCTGGCCAAGCAGACCGAACGGCTGGAGAAAGCGCAGCAATCCCTCGCCGCCAAGGCCACCAAGAAGGCCGCTGAAGACGTGCGCATCGCCACCAACAAGATCGCGGCAGCCAAGGGCAAGCTCGAAGAACTTAAAAGCACCGAGCTCAAGCCGCGCGACTCGCGCATCTACCCCGGCTGGTACGCGCCCGTGATGGTGATGGAAAACGGCCGGCGCGTCGTCAAACCGATGCGCTATCAATGCCGCCCCGCCGGCAAGCCGGCCTTCTACGACGAACAGTACCCCGGCACCTACAACGCCCGCCGCGACAACCTGCGCGGTTTCTGGAAAGGCCAGTACGGCCACACGCACGGCCTCGTCCTGGTCGACGCGTTCTATGAGAACGTGACCGGGCCAGACGGCAAAAACGTCATCCTCGAATTCCGCCCCGACCCTCCGCAGACGCTGCTCGTCGCCTGCGTGTGGTCACACTGGCGCGCGACCAAGCCTGGCGAGAAGGATCTGCTCTCGTTCGCCATCATCACCGACGATCCGCCGCCGGAGATTGCCCAGGCCGGGCACGACCGGTGCCCGGTGCCGATCAAGCCGGAGAACATTGATGCGTGGTTGAATCCTGAACCGCGCAACCTCGATGCGTCAGACGCGATTCTTGAGGACAAGCTGCAGCCGTATTACGCGCATCGCGTAGCATCGTAAACAAGACTATTAGCGGGCGCCCGAGTACAGTTTGATTCTCGCGTCGCTGGACAAAAAAAAACCATTTGGGGGATCATTTGCTGAAGATGTTTGCGCGCGCAACCATTGCTTGCGTTGTATTTCTGGCCGCACCGGTCTCTGCAGAACAATACGACTTCGGTGGCGTATCAATCGAAGTGCCTAGTCCACCCGGCTACACCGCTGTTCCGAACAGAACGGCAATGGAGGAAATGAGCCAGTTGGTAAAAGGTACTGTCACGTATCTGGAGTACTTCGAGCCAAAGCATCACGGGCAACACCTGCAAAGCTGGATGTTGCTGCAAACGCTAACTCGCGTTCGCTACCTCACAGCCAGCAAGCAGGACTTTGCGCAGTTCAAGGCAAAAACTCGAGCGATGGACTTTCAGAAGGCCGTCGAACAGCGCTTTCCTGGAATGCTGCAGTCAGTAGGCATTTCCGCCGCGAAGATCATGGGCGTCAATGAGGACACGGATGAGTGGTTCATGTATTCGACCGCCATTGGATCGCCCACAGGGCAGGGGAAAAACGACGAACCTGCTGTAATGGTTGCGAGTTACCTCTTGATCAAAGGTAAGCTCGTCACGTTGACTACATACCGGATGTTCAAAGGAGCCGATGACGTGACTAAGGCACAGCAGGAGGCCCGACTCTGGGCACTTGCCGTGCTGAATGCCAATCGCTAGCGAGGAGGCATCGTGACACTGCCCGGCGGCAGGAAATACACCTGACACGCTCCCGGTCGATGAGAGACAACTATGACACACCCAACCCTGGAAAACCTGCTGCGATCGGTCCTTTCAATAGACGTTGGTCTTTCCAAAAGCGCTGAAGCAGTTGCCCTTGCGCGTTTCCTCCGCGAGCCAGAAGTATGCGATCGGCTCAAAAGTGAACTGCTCTCTTTTGAGGCAAGTGGTGAGTCTTGGATCAAGCTGTTGGACAACGAGCGATATTGTGTTTGCCCCACTGACTCCGAAGCAGAGGCCAAAGATTTTGTGATGGACAAGTTTGGTCGGCACTTGCTTGGAGCGACCACCTGAAGTCGCCTCCGCATTGCGGCCTCTCGTCCAGACACAACGACAATGAGAATACCCATCGCGTCGCTGGTACTGATTGCGACCCTGTGCATGCCGGCAGCGTCATTCGCATACGAAAAGCCCACCAACGGGGTCGATCTATCTTTCGCGCCCGGCTCTGCACAACTGGCGATGGCCGAGCGGATCCAGCTTGTCCGCCTGCTTGAGATGATCAAAGAGAAGTGGTGCGCGCTCGAGGGCGTAGGCGTGTCAGCCCACGTCGAAGAATCGGAAGCGGCCGGGGCCTCGGCACGAGCGGCGCTGGCCAAGAGGCGTGCCGACGAGGTTGTCAGCGAGCTGAAGGCACTCGGGGTGCCGCCGGAGATCATCTACTCCGAATCCGACAAGTACGTCTCAAGACCGCTGCCTTGGACAGGCATCGTGGAAGTTGAAGCCGTGGGAGGCAGCTACCAAATGCCCTGTCCCGGCCCGCAAAACGAGCATGGGTTCCACGTGCGCGCTCGGCGCTGAAGCGCCCCGTGGCAACCTATCCTTCCGCCTTTCAGCAATATCCGGTCCGTCTGAACACACGAAATGCTCGCAAGACGCAAAGCAATCCTCGGCTTGGCCCTGTTGTTCCTTCTCGTGCTGTCGATCTACCCGGCGTTCATCTTTGCGCGCGATTGCTACGCTCCGTCTCTCTTTCCGAGGTTCTATATCGCCTTGGCCGGAGGGGTGATTGTCGCAACGCTGTTCGCCGTACTCGATTTCCCAACGACGGACACCTCGTCAAAGCGCAAGATCGGGCCAGTAGAGCAATTTGTTTGCTTTGCCCTGTGCGGGGCCTTTACGACGTGGACCTGGGCGACTGCGATTCCCCGCTTCACTGCAGATCGCGTGATAACCGCCCAAGCTGCATTTGAGAAAGTCCGGGGCGCAAAAAGCTGCCACACCGCCGTCCAGTTTGTCGACCCTGGGGGCGCCGGCACGATCAAGACGTGCGCGTCCTTGTGGAGCCTACCTTCTCTGCCGGATCGCGGCACGATCAGCGTTACCGAAAAGGTCAGCGCGCTTGGTGTCTACCTCGTCAGGATCGAACTCATCGCTCCGCAGGTCCCAACAGAACGCCAATAGGCATGCCTCTGGAAACCGTCCGATTCGATCGCGGGTTGCGTCTACTTAGAGCCGCGTATCTCCACCATCGCTTCAATCTCGACGGCAAAGCCTTTTGGCAACGACTTGACGCCAACCGCTGACCGAGTGTGCTGGCCGCGTGCGCCGAACACTTCCACCAGCAGATCAGAACAGCCGTTAATGACTTCGGTGTGCTCGGTAAAGTCATCCACCGCATTGACCATCCCCAGCACTTTGACGACCTGCTCCACACGATCCAGGCTGCCCAACGCATCCTTCATCAACGCGAGCAGGTAGATGCCGATTTCCCTGGCGTGGGCTGTTGCTTCTTCGGTGCTGACTTCCCTTCCGACTTTGGGCACTGTTTGCCCAGGTTGCAACTGCCTGCGCGGTGCTCCTTTCCCAGACAGATAGAGATAGTTGCCACGGACCATGTAAGGAAGAAAATTCCCGGGTGACGGCAGAACGGGTGGAAGTTCGATGCCCAATTCACGTAGCCTGGTATCCATGATGTCGATGTTTGTGGATGTGAAATTTGCCAGTACCTCGGGTACTGACACAGGTTACGACAGTCCCCGTCCAATCATCATTCGGTGCCCATTAGGCGTGCCCACCAGAAACTCACGCATGCCGTGCGGTTTGGCGGCGGGAGCTTGCAGGATGATAGTGCCGCGACCGACGAGGTCCGGCAGGCTGTGGCCACGGCTCATTGAGCCGCGACGATTTCCGCAAGCGTCTCGCAGACGGCATCGATGTTGTCAGTACGCAGGTTCGTCACGCTGAGCAGCAAGCCGCGTTGCGCGTGACTGCGGCAAAGGTACCAGGCCGAGAGAGCAGAAGGCGCGAGGCCGCGCCCGCGGGCAATGCTGACAATAGCGCTGTCGTCGGCGGACAGGGGGAGCGGCGCGATCAGGCCAAGGCCGGCGGTCAGCGTGCCAGGCAGAAACGCATTGATATGCGTGAGGGCGCGGCTGCGGCGCTCGGCATAGAGCGCCTTCATCTGGCGCAGGTGCCGCAAGAAATGCCCATCCTCCAAAAACTCCGTCACTGCCAGTTGCGTGGTCCGATTCGGCGCCGGTGCCAGCGCGGCGGCGACCTCGACCAGACGCTCCGCCACCGAGCGTGGTGCGACGACGAACCCAAGCCCCAGCGCTGGACTCATCGTCTTGCTGAACGCGCCGATGTGAATCACACGCTCGGCACCTTCGCCTGCGGCAAGGGCCGGTGCCGCCCGACCGTCGAGCTGCAGTTCCCCCAGATAGTCGTCTTCGATGATCCAGGCGCCCGTTGCCACTGCCCATTCAAGCAAGGCGCGTCTACGAGCCGGCGACAAGGTCACGCCCAGCGGTGCGTGCTGCCCCGGGGAGACCAGGGCCAGCAGGGCATCTGGCGCGCTTGCGATGCCATCTTCCACGCGCAGCCCCTCGGCATCGACAAGCACGGGTTCAATCACGGCTCCCGTCAGTTCCAGCGCCCGTCTTCCGAGCGGATAACCGGGCTCCTCGATCCACACCTTGCGTCCGTGCACACGCAGCGCGGTCAGCGCAAGCATCAGGCCCTGCCGGTATCCGCTGGTGACGATGATCTGATCGGGATGACATTGCATTTGCCGGCTAACGGCCAGATGGCTTGCGATCTGGGCCCGCAGCTCAGGTTCGCCGCGCGGGTCGGCGTAGGCCGTGAAGGCGACGGCATCGGCGCGTACGGCGCGCATCCGCATGCGGGCCCAGAGCTTGGCGGGAAACGCGTCGTGGGCGGGTACGCCCATCTGGAACGGTAGCGGCGCTTTTGAATATGGGCGTGTGAACGCTGCCAACGGCCCGTCGAGTGGCGACTCGTCGTCCGCTCGGCCTGCAGGCAGCTGCGCGCTTACGCGTGTGCCTGCAGAGCCGGCGCCGAACACCAGGTTCTCAGCGATCAGCCGATCATAGACCACGCGGATAGTGCCGCGCGCGACACCAAGCTGTGCCGCGAGGTCCCGGCCGGACGGCAAACGCTGTCCGGGCGCCAGCCGGCCATCGACAATCGCCCGTCGCAGGCTCGCATGGATCTGGTCGCTGATGGGCACGGCGGTAGCACGGTCCACCTGGATGGAAATCGCAGCGGGCGTATTCGAGTCAGTCATCTTGGACCAGTCGTTTTGCCAATTTTTGGGCCTGTTTCTCCAAAACTCGACGGAGTAACGTGGCGTTATGACATGGATTGCCGCCCGAGTCGATATGCGGCCCAGGCGTGCCGAGCGCAAATTACTCCCCCCTCAACAACAGGAAAGACCGAGATGACCCGCTTGAACTGGCAAGAGATCGCACCTGACGGCGCGAAGGCACTTTTTGCTATCCACCACTACGTCACGAAGAAGACGAACCTGCCAGAGGAACTCGTCCACCTTGTTTTCCTCCGCGTTTCCCAGATCAACGGCTGTGCACACTGCATCGATATGCACAGCCGCGACCTCAGAAAAACCATGTCGATCGACAAGATCACGTTGGTACCGGTTTGGGACGAGGTGCACCACCTATTCTCCGACCAGGAACGAGCCGCGCTCGCCTGGGCGGAGGAAGTGACCCGCGTCAGCGAAACGCATGCCTCAGATGAAGCGTATGCCGCAGCCTCGGCTGCGTTCACGCCCAAAGACCTTGTCGACCTCACGATCACCATCGCCGCAATGAATGCGTTCAACCGACTCGGTGCGCCGTTCCGACTTCCAGTTGCCGCCGCGTCGTAATCGGGCCTTGCATTGCTCTTGGCCAAATACAGCCGTTGGAACACATCGCATATCCCTCTGCCTTTCAGCGATAGCGGTCGCCCTCAGTTCAACTGAGGGTCATTCGGGCCGCGCGTCGGCGTCCGCCAGAACCGCTCCCCACGTGCCCCCAAGCGACACACATAACTACACATTCCCTCTTGCCTCAGCTGCTTCCGTGTGTAAAATTACACACAGAACAACCGGAGACCCCCATGCAGTCTGGGCAGTTAATCCGGATGCTCCTCGATGACGGCTGGCAGTTGGTGCGCATCACTGGCAGTCATCATCACTACAAACATCCGGAAAAGCGGGGCCTTGTGACGGTGCCACACCCGAAGAAAGACCTGCCAATCGGAACAGTTCGAAGCATCCAGAAATCCGCCGGCCTGAAGTGAGGCCGGCGGTTTTTCGCAGAGGTGCAAAACCGGTCGCGTAACAACCTAGGAAGAAAAGCCATGCAATTCCCCATCGCGATTCACAAAGACGAGGGGAGCGTCTATGGCGTCACGGTGCCGGATATTCCCGGAGTGCACTCGTGGGGCGATACCGTCGATGAAGCCATCCGCAACACGCGGGAGGCCATCGCGGGTCATCTGCAGACACTGGCAGCGCTCGGCGAAGACGTAGACGTAACCTGCTCGACAATTGAAGACCTGACCAAGCAAGATGAGTACGCGGGTGCCATCTGGGCGTTCGTTGAAATCGACGACGAGGAGCTTGACCGCACCCCGGAGCGCATCAACGTGTCACTCCCCCGCTTCGTGCTCAGAAAGTTGGATCGGTTTGCCGAGAAGCGGCATGAAACACGCAGCGGGCTTCTTGCTCGCGCGGCCATGGAGCTGATGGCGCATGGGTAGGACGGGCGGCCGGTTGGTCGCCCTTTTTCTTTTGCCCTCTCGCAGCAGAGTAGAAGCGCGCTTAACATCTCACCTTCATCGAGAGAAATTTGCCCATGACTACGTTGGCCAACCGTCCCAACACTGCACTTCTGGTTATCGACCTCCAGAACGACGTCGTTGCCGGCGCCTATCGACGTGATGACGTACTCGGTGCCGTCAACAGCCTCATTAAACGCGCTCGCAGCGCCTCCGTGCCGGTCGTGTGGGTTCGCCACTCCGATGAATCGCTCAAGGCTGGAAGTGAAGCGTGGCAGATCGTTGCTGAACTTACACCGGCGCCCGAAGAGATCATTGTCGAAAAATGCTATCGCGACGCCTTCGAAGACACCAACCTGGAACAGGTGTTGTCGAGCCTAGGCGTTGGCAAACTCATCGTGACTGGCGCCCAGACAGACATGTGCATTCGTTCTACGCTGCATGGCGCGTTGGTGCGCGGCTATGACGCGATGTTGGTCAGCGATGCGCATACGACAGAAGACATGACTAGCAAAGGCGCACCACCGCCGGATGCTGTGATACGGCACACCAACCTGTACTGGGCCAACCAAAAGGCGCCCGGCCGTTCGGGCGGGGTCGTCAAGAGTGGCGACGTCGATTTTGCGCTCTAGCGGCACACAGTGAAGCACGCGTAACGCAGCATTTCGACCCATTTTTTGGAGCGCACGCAAGATGAGCGGGACCGAGCAGTTCGTCGTTTTCGTGTTTGGAACCCTAAAGGAAGGGTTCCCGAATTTTGCGACAAACCGGGGCCGCCGGATATCCGGCGAGTATCGAACGTTGCAACGCTACCCGCTGTACCTGATTGGCGAACGTCATTCGCCGTGGATGATCGACGCTCCCGGCGAAGGTGAGCACGTCACGGGGCAACTCTTCACCGTGGACACCCGCACGTTGGCTGACATGGACGTACTGGAGCGGATCACAGCGGCAGACGGCTATCGACGTAGAGAGATTGAAGTCACGCCTGTGCAATCCGAGCGCGCCGACGATGTGACCCGAGCTTTCGCATACGTAAAACCACGCGATCAGCTGGTTTCGGCTTTGATCCGTAAGGGGCCTATGCCGACGTACGAACTCACCGACGCTGCGCTCTATCGGCCTCGTTGACCGATCGCGGCAAACAGAGCTCTGCTGGAAAGGTGGTAAGGCGCCCCCTTTGGAGAGCTAAACATACCGGCCATCGCATTTACCACCTCGAAAAAAGCGCTACGAGAACCGGCAATCTAGCCTTAGCTTCGCTGAGGGTCACCCTTCCAGTTTCCTCCAGGCCACGGCATTCAATGGCGAGAGCTTCGCTGTCGGAATAGCGGTCGAGCCACCTCGGCACAAGCAAGTGCGGTCACGGCGACAAGCACGAGCAAAACGCAAAGGACCCCGCCCAAAGCTAAGTGCTCAGGACCGGGCGAAGGGCATTGGCCAATTGCTCAGTCCCTCCCTCCCGTATTCGCGCAAATGAGGGTCCGCATGCTGGGCTAAGTGCTCGAGAACCTCGCGAGATTCCGGTGTTCCGATTCGTGCGAGTGCGTAGGCGCACTTGCGCTGAAATTCATGAAGATTCTGCCATCGCACCATGTACTGGAAAGACTTTTCGGCGGCTTCCGCAATCGCTGGAATGGCGGCAGGGTCTCCGAAAAGCCCAAGGTCGAAGACGATGTCCTCATGGCGCTCGTGACCTTCAAGGGTCAGGAGTTCGATCAGAAGGGGCACGCGCGAGCGATCATCTTCCGCCAAGGAGTCCAACGCTGTGCAAAGCGCATCGACGTCTACAGAGCTACTCATTATCTACTCCTGAATGTCAGTCTTGGCCCTTCTGGCAGGACACTGTCATATGCGCCCAACCTGCGCTGCGTCCGATGGGAACTGCTTCTCCATGTCGCACAGGCAATCTGACATCAGCCGGCATTGTGCTTACTGCAGCAGACGTTGAATGTCGTCCTGCCGTACGGGAAATTTCTTGAAGTCGCTGTAGTCTTCAAAGAACCATACGCATTTGGCAGCCGTTTCATCGGTACCACGCGCGAGGCATACCTCAGCTTCGCGAGAGTACCAACCCTGCCTTCCGTCCTCGATCGTGATGCGCGTGACCGACGGATTACCGAAGCAACTTGACCCAAATACCACGCGCTCAAGCAACGGCTCACCGTTTCTCTGGAGACTCAGGAAGATCTCTGGAGCAGCCCCACACATTCCCCGTTCACTCCAGCCGGCTTGAGTAGCGATGATCGTGTACTTCGAATCGGGCAATGAGCATTCGTAGGAGAGTTTGTTTGGCGAAAAAAATCCATGACGTGCTAACACATCGGGACGAACCGTGCCGTTTTCAGTCAACGCGGTGATCGCGGGGTTGTGTATCCCTCGATACTCGATGTCTAAGAATTGCGCTTCCGGGATGCACGAAATGCGCACGAAATCAACGGTATAGTCGGCCCACACCGGACTAGCGAGAACCGAGAGCAGCAGCGCGATGAGCGGGAACCACTTGTGCAATTGAGGCTGCAGACGATCAGTGTGCTTGAGGGTCATGAATAAAACTAGTTGCCTTGGGTTCGCGGCAGATCCATCTCCATCGCTACACCTGAGTCCAGATACTTGAACTCCCGCAGCATACTCAACGCTTTCCATGCTTTCCACGCACGTGAAAGATTGAATATCGCTAACAGCAATGCCGCGAAGAATAGTACCGACGCTCCAACATCAAAGTCCCACTTCCCTACGCCAAACAGAGGCATCAGATATATCGGGTTAAGCGCGATCGTCAAGATACAAAGAGCCGCATACCAAACGCTCAACAACGGAGACCGAATACCCGCGATCGCCCCCTTGTCATGATCTACCCAGCCCATTAGCGTTTGCCAGTTCCCTGGCTCCCTGAGCAGAGCCGTGACGGTCATGCCCTTGTGGATGTTGACCTTGCCCCAAATGGTCACGGCATATTCGTGCTTACCGTTGGCAGTGAAGTTGAACGAAGTTGTTTCGGGGACGTATCGCGAAGCTGGACGGTACACGACCTGCGAGACGTCGTCGAACGTCACTTTTATGAGCTGTGGATTCATAGTCCTCTCAAATTGTTTGGGCACCGAGCACCGTCGACGTCTCCTTATGGCGCATGTGCGGCCAGCCTTCCCGCGCGGATGCCGTCAAATGTGCGCGCACTTTGGCGCCGACAAAGCAGTGCCTCGCCATTGACGATCGCACAAATAAATCCAGCCCTGGCCGGCTGGAGACGCGCTCGAGCCAAGGTACGGCGTGCTCAAGCAGCGCCGACAGGAGTGAGGCGGACATTGGGAGCGCTGCGTTTAGCGACCTGATTTCTTCGGACAGGCTCTCAGGCGCAATACGCTCCAGCCGGGCGCGAATGTGGCACCGATGCTCAGGCGGAGACGTCTCATCGCCCAGCGCCTTCAAATAGACCGCGACATTCACATACACCTGCTCGCTGAACCGACTCTTCTGCAGATTGACGAGCTGAAATGCGTCTGGCGTTTCCCTCGTCCAGGTTCTTGCATTCTTCTTGAACCCCAACGCCTTCAGGCCCGGAGACAACTGAGCTTCAACGAGCAGCATGTTTTGCACCTACTTTATCGGGGCTTTCTGGTGCCCAACAGCTGCATTTCACTCAAGAGCGCCGCGCCCGTCCTTGACGTATTCACTTCCTTGTAGCCCACGGCCTTTATCCCGGATTGCTCCTCGGCTTGCACCACTATGACAGGGGTCTTCTTACCGGACGCGCCATCCACATGAAACGCATACTGAGGGATCTGGATATTGAGCGGCGTTCCAGCCGACTTATCGGGACCGCCAATCAAGAAGGCGGAGCAGCCACGATTTAGGTCATCTACGGTTGCAGGACGCCGACTGACGAAGCACGTCTTCGGTAGCTCTGGCCAGTCGATCGGCTCCGCCATAGAGGGAGCGCTACTCAGGCCGCAGGCGACCGCCGTCACGCAGTAGACCAATTTATACGGGAGAGAGGGATTTCGCATCAGTGGCTGGGTTCGAGTAGCGAGAGGAATTCTGCAATGTCATCGCTTCAAAACAGCAGCATCAAACGCCCGCGGCAACGCCTCGAGAGGAATAGCATTCGAATCGCCTGGCAACGGCGCCCGTACGTCGACGTTTCCGACGTGAGTCTCGACATCAAACTCCCCTAGTGCTTGGTCCAGAAGAAGGAATGCGATGCCTCCAAACGTCTGCCGCTGCGACGCCGAGTAGCCGGGAATCAACACCGTGAGTCCAGCCTTTTCGCCCTCTGGATGGATTTCCACCGAGACGGACTGGGCTTTGACAGTGACACCGTGGAACTGAATATCGGCTGGCTCCCTTCTAGGGCGGAACTTGATGATCTTCCACCTAGGTAGTGGGGGAGCTGACGAGGCAAGGCTCACAACTTTTGGAAAAGCGGCGCGAACGCCATCCGCACTGATGACGAACTCACGTTGGCCACTCTGCTTTGGCCCAAACTCAAATGTAAGACTGGGATCCACTTTATGCATCTCAGCCGACAAGCGATCGAAGACTACCCGTTGGTCGCGCTCAAAGTCGAAGAGCGACGCTTCGTTCTTCTGAAACCACTGCCAGAAATCGGCTTCGGGTGAGTTGCGCTGGCAACCGGAAAGCATGAGAAACATTGCCGCGATTGCAATGAGCAGCGAGCGCGTGAAGGTCATGTTAGGCATGTCTATACAGCAACGGTCGGATTGAACCGCTCGCCGGAGCGTGCTCTGAGGTCCTTTCCAAAAACAGCTATGCGCTTGGCCGGGCCAAAAGCATCACGCAGCAAATGCCCCTGGCTCAACAGCATACTTCACGCAGAACGCATTGAAGAGCGTTTCGTCCAGGGGAATCTCGATCGAATAAGCATTCTCTAGCCGCTTATCATCTTCATCCGTATCTGCGAAGGGTTCCGAAAGGAGGTCGGCGACCTTATGAAAGCCGAAGTACCTGTACCCGTCTATCGCAGCCAGACGTTGTTGGTCCGTTAAGACCTGCAGCGCATGGAGCACGCCGCCGTTCATCGCCAAACTGTGCAGATGTAAGGCAGACGCAAGATGGACGTCCCCTTCAGCCGGATTCTGTCCACCAGCCTTCAGGGCCGCGCGATTCCAAATTTCGTCTTCTCTGCTGAGCATTCTTACGAGCTCCGAACTTGAGTGATTCGAGTGCAACCGGTCGGTCCTCAGCCATGCGAACGCACATGATTGCCTCAGACGCCAGCCGGCCCGACCAAGCCTTCATCGTAAGCACGTCGCGGAGCCTATGACAAAAGATCGGGATTCTCTTGACCCCATTTACTGAGCGACGCCCACAAATCGTCAACACGCTCCATGGACCTCACGCCGTCTGCGCCAAACAGACAATGATCCCCGGTTCCGATCTGCCGGAACTCGTAGTCACCGCGCTCGCCGCGCCCGCAGTATTCGTAAGAGTGGATGAACGGATAACGAAGGTTTTCGTCTTCGTAATAAATATCAAAATACACCCGACCTACAATCAACTCGTCTGGTTCGACCATTCACCAGCTCCTCTGAGCGGTCCGTGAAGGACAACGTACGGAATCTATCAGAGTAAAGGGATTTCTTTGCACGCCCGTCCCTGGCCAAAAGCTTCGGTTTCTTTGCCTGCCCGCATCAGCTCGCCGGTTTGCACGTAACCCCAACCAGCCGTATACTCGGCCGGTCGCCGGAAACACCGGCACACGGGATTAGCGTCCCGTCTACTCAAGGCGCACATTAGCCGCGCTCGTTCTTCACGCGCGGCTTTTGCATGCGCACGTCTGGCCTCCTCAATGGCGGCGCCGGGCGCGGGCTCCGCAAGGGGCGCCGGTTCCTTGAGTCCGGTAACGCTAACCCGCTCGGTCGCCGCCCCCTCCGATTAGCGTCGGAAAGCGGCTCTCAAACCGCACTCAAGGAGTCAAGCCATGACTGGTACGTCTGTTGGCGCGTCCACGCTCGCCCCTACCCCCAACACCTTCAATTTCGAATCGCACGCGGTGCGCGTCGTTATGCGCGATGACGAACCGTGGTTCGTCGCAGCCGACGTGTGTGCCGCGCTGGAAATCGCCAACAGCCGGGATGCACTCCTGAAGTTGGATGCCGACGAAAAGGGTGTCGGCTTAACCGACACCCTTGGTGGTCGCCAACAAGTCGCCATCGTTTCGGAGTCCGGCATGTACGCCCTAGTCCTGCGCTGCCGCGACGCAATGAAGCCCGGCACCGTGCCGCACCGCTTCCGCAAGTGGGTCACGTCCATTGTCCTGCCGGCCATCCGCAAGACCGGCCAGTTCACGGCACAACCGTGCATCGACGCCGCGCCCGCCGCCGCCCGCACACCCGCCGACCTCGCCAGCCTCTACCCCGCCGACGTCGAGCGCGCGCTGCAACTGCTCAATAAACACATCTACCAGGCAGACCGCTACACCGGCATGCTCATCGTCCTGCAGGACGACGAAGCCAAAGAACCCGTCGTCATCTCCGCCGGCAGCTATCGGCACAAGCGCGCCCGCGCGCTGACTGACTTTGCGCGCGCGTCGGTGCAGATTTCGGGTTTGATTGAGGCGGGGGTGTAGGGGGTGGGATGGGGCTCGCATCGCTGGGCGGTTGGCGGCGATGCGAGCCATATGCACCGACCACATTGGCCGAAAGCAGGACAGAGTGACCAAACTTAGATCGCGGATGTCTCCGTGGCACGGTTTCCTGTCTAACCAAGCGCCTTACGTGTTCAAAGAGGCGTTCGCTGCGGCACCAAATGCTCGGCAAAGAACGCCGATATGCGAGCATCCCGGACCATTGTCGCCTCGGCTGACAACACGTGACCTTCTCCGGGAAATATCAATTGCTCGGCAGCGCGGCCGTCGGTGGCGTATCGGTTCCCAAGGCGTTTCGCCATGGCGGACGACCACGTCGTGTCGTTCTCACCAGCGCTGATTAGTAGCGGGCCTGCGTATTGTTGAATCTCAATAGGCTGAGATGGAAGCAAGGTGTCCGATGCGCCCTTCCAAGTCCAGGCGCGCCGCGAAGGGTCCCATGCTCGCCACCCTGGGTCGCCTGGGTCTCTCCATTCTTTAGCGTCGAACGCTCCACAAATCACATCGGGGGGAGCGTGTACTGCAACAGCGTCGGGCTCATGCATCGAGTCGTCTACCGTCATAAGCACTGCGAGCAGCAAGGCGTGTTCGGCTCCACGAGATACGCCATAGACACCGACCTTACCGGTCGACCTGGGTAGGCGTCGCAAGGCATCCAGTGCTTCGGCAGTTTTATCGATGGGCACATTCTCGATGGCGCCCGCATTCCAGAGGTTGCCGCCCATGCTGTATCCCAGTGGCAACGCTGCAATACCCCTCGCCGCAAAGCTGGCTGCTTGTAAGTGTGCGAAGCCGGACCACGCCCCTTCCGAACCATGGAGCACTAGCACATGAGGAACACACCTGTCCCCTGGGGGTTCATAAAGACGACCAAGGCCAGGGATGTCTACCATCACGAACGGCTGGATTTTTGCAGAAGCACTAGCGCTGTTGGGCGATTGCAAGAGATCCTTCTCCATCTGTCTGACTCGGTAAATTGCTGCCATGCTGAACCGCAGATCGTGTCTTGCCGGTTGCGGAAAGGCCTGCCCCCAACTTGTTCACGACGCCCTTTAGGGTTGGCCACAAACGCCCGCCCCCTCAAGCGCACGCTCGCGCCCCTGCAAGTATCTCAGTTTCTCCGCATCCCGCTCTGCCCCGGCGAAGAGATCGACAAGATCCGCCGCATCCTCTCCAGGTAACTCACATCGGCCGGTGGCTCCATCGCCCAGGCCGGCGCCGGGCTGATCTTCACCTGCGCCGGCACTGGCATCGGGCTGGCAACGGGCGCGCACTGACATCCGTACAGTGCCAGCAGCAAGAGCGCGCTGCAGGCGCGTGTTTTCAGCGGTGGCACGTTGCATCTCCGAGAAATGGGTACGGTCGAGCGCGTCGAGCTGGTCGGTAAGCTGCCGGTGTTTGTCGATGGCAGCCTGCAGCGCCGTCACGACGGTATCGACGGCGGTCTGGCGCTCGATGGCGTGGTCGCGCTGGATCTGCGCGATGGCGGTTTCGTAGCGGTTGGCTTGCCAGCCCCACGCAGCTGCTGCAGCCACCGCTGCCACTGCCAGGAGCCGGACGGTTGCGAAGTTCATTGGCGTTGCCTTTTCTGATGATGTACGTGACCCACAGCCCCGCCACCGCCAGCACGCAATGCAGTTGCACGGTGGCAATGTCGCGATGGGCGTGGAGCGAGGCGGCGGCGCTGCCGAGCGCGCACAGGGCCACGGCGCACAGCAGCAGCGCGCCGCGCAGCCCGTGCGGAATGGCCTGCGTGAGCGCAGACCACGCCGCGCCCCCGCAGATGGCCACGAGCGCCACGATGTCGATGGCGGTGAGCACGTCGTTTTGGGTGAGCGTCATTCCTTGCGGCCCCCTGTCCAGCGTTGGGCTGCCTGCTGCAGCCAGTCGTGCACCAGGCGCCGCAGCGCCGGAAGCTCGCCGTATGCGTAGCCGACGATGGTCAGCCCGAACACGCCGGCGATGAACTTGACGGCATCCGACACCAGCCCCGCCGGCACCTGCCACAAGCCAATCACGCCGTTGCCCAGGTAATGCGCGCACACAACGCCCAGCAGCAGAGACGCCACGCGCTGCACGGGCGTGCCCGGGACGAACCGCAACGACACCAGCGCACCGGCGGCGCTGGGCAGAATCGTGTCCAACACGCGCAGCAGCGCGCCCCAACCTGTTGGCTGTGCCATCTATGCTCCCAATGCTTGTTTGGCGACCACCCAGCGCGCGCGGCGAGCCTCTGCGCCTTCCATGGCGGGGCCGTTGATGCGGCGCGTGATCTCGTCGAACTTGCCGGCGTCGGCCAACTTGCCCAGCCCGAAGGCCCACCAGTACCAGCCGGCGGAGAGCGCGGCGGTTTCATCGCGCTCCAGCAGCTCGGGCCGCGCCACGAGGTCGAGATCCAGCGCGTGGCCGCACTCGCGGTAGTTGGCCCGGAAGGTGATTTGCTTGAGCCCGCGGCCCCGGTACCGCCAGCCGTCGCCGCTGGCGGCGTCGCCATTGCCGTAGCGGTTGGCATAGGCGATGTTGGCAATGCGCTGCTGCCGCTCGAGCGGCACCGCGCGCTCGCCCGGCTGGCGGCCCAGCGTGGCGGCCAATGCGGGCGTGACGCGCGAGAACATCGCGGGCAGCGCTGCCACGGCATAGTTGAACGATTCCGTGACGCGCGTGAAGCCGCCGGACTCATGCCCGATCTGCGCGATAAAGGCCGCTTGCTGCGCGGGCGTGGAGATACCGAAGCGCTTGCACGTGGCCTCGATGTGCGGCCACCAGCGATCGGCGAGCGCCGGCGGCAAGGCGGCGGCCTTGCTGAAGGATTGTCTGTTCATGGCTTGGAAATGAAAAAGCCCGCCGGGTGGCGGGCTGTTTGGATGCGCTCGCAACAGCGAACGGGTATGTCTTATTGCTTGGGCGGCGCCGGAATGACCAGGTTGGTGACCTTTGCCGCTTTCTTGGCTTTGCCCTGCCCGGCTTTGGCCTTGCCGCTGTTGCCGCCGTTCAGACTCACGTTCACCAGCCAGCTTTTGTTGGCGTAGATGTGCGTGACCGTGTCGGCCAGGTAGTCGCCATCGGCTTGGGCTTTGAAGCCTTCCAGGCGGAGCGTTTTCTCGGCACTGATATCGCCACGGCCCATCATCTCCAGCTCGCCTTCGGCGGTGCTGCGGTTCATGTCTTGCAGCTTGGCCTTGGCGGCGGCTTTTGCTGACTGCGGGCTGGCGTGCACGTGCCGGTCGGTGTGCGTGGCCTGCGCCGGCGGGCCGTTGGGCGCTTCGGGGTTGGGGATGTACAGATCGATCTTGCGGCCGGTCTTGGCGTCGTGCGCGCGGGTTCTGACGCCGCCGACGCTGCTGCGGTCTGGAAACGTCAGGCGGTAGCGCATGAGGTCTGACGGGCGCAGCACGATGGGCGCGAGCGGCTTGCCATCGGCCGACTTGCCACCGCCGCGCGGGGCGACGATCAGCCGGCCGCCCTTGACCGTGGCGGTGCCACCGTATTGGCGCGCAAGACGGGTGATGAAGTGCAGATCGCTCTCGCCAAACTGGTCGGCGCGTTCGATGTGCGCCTCGATCGTGCAAGCGGGCTTCCAGCCGTGCCGCGCGGCCACGCTTGCCACGATGGCGGCGAGCGTGGTGCCGGTGTAGCTGGCGTTGCGCTGCGCCTTGGCGGTGGCGCGCATGTCGGCCGGCTTGCCGCGTATGACGAGGGTGGCGGGCGGGCCGCTCAGCTCGATCTCGTCAACGGCGTACGTGCCGCGCGTGGACAGGCCCTTGCCGGCCCAGCCGAACGAGATGCGCAGCTTGGCGCCCTTGGGCGGGAAGGCGATCTTGCCGTCGCGATCATCGAGCCGGATCTCGCAGCGGTCGGCTTCCATGCCGGGCTTGTCGGTCAGGCGGATCTCCAGCACGCGATCGCGCAGCAGCGCGGTGATGTCTTTGCCGTCTGCCAGGACTTCGAATTGGGCTTCCATGCGCTACGTCCAAAGCTGGATGGGTTCGTCACGCGCGGGGGCGAGATCCGGCAGGAATATCTCCACGCCGGCGGCGTAGGGTTGCCGCCGCGCGGCGAGGCCGGGGTTGGCATCGAGCACGGCTTCCACCGTGCCGGCCAACGTGCCGTACGCGCGGTAGCACAGCACGTCGAGCACATCGCCATCAGATGTTCTGATAGTCATCGCCATAGCGTCGGAACTCCAGGTCGAATCCTTGTTTGCGCGGTGTGCCGTCGGCCAGCAGGCCGTCTTGTTCTTCGCCCACGCGGTCTAAGAAGTAGCGGCCGAGCACGTCGCCCGAGCCGGTGGTCAATTGCACAGGCTTGAGCGCGGCGCCGATGGCGCGCAGGCGGTCTAGCTGCCCTGCCCCCGCGCCGCCGGCGGTAAAGATGGCGCCCGATACGGTGATGGTGTCTCCGCCCGCGCCCACGGCCTGCAATGCCTCTTGCCGCTGGATGCGTTCTTGCGCGGCGATGTTGTAGCGGGTCTCGCGGCGCAGGCGGTCGTACGCGGCGGTGGAAAGGCCGAACTGGAATTGCTCGCCGTCGTCCGTGGACAGCACGAGCAGGCGTTCTGTTGCGCCTGCGGTTTGTCCCGCGCCGAGGATCTTGTCCGGGCCCAGCGCGTAACTGGGCACCAGGCTGCGCACGTTGGGGGTGACGGCGGGGAGCACGGCATCGAGGCGGCGGCGTACCGTTGCCAGTGCATCGCCGGTGGTTTGGGCGGCGCGCAGGACGGTGTTGAACCGTTCGCCGACTGCGGTGCGCTGAATGGCTGCCAGCGCCGCGTCTGTCAGGCCGAGTGCGCGTTGTGCTGCGCCACGGGCAGCCGACACCCGTCCGGTACCGCCGATGGCCTCGCCGGCGGCGGCAAGCGCGCTGCCGGCGCTGGAAAGGTCGCCCAAGGCCTGCGCCTCACGGCGGCGCGCGTTTGCATCGCCGCTGCCGTCCGGCTTGTCGAGCAACCGCTCCATCTGCCGGACATGCTCGGCAGCGCGCGCCGCATGCGTGGCCGCTGCGGATGCGAACTTCTGAAAATCCATGATCTGTTCCGTTACACGTGCGAGCCGTCCGACATGGCGGCCCGGCGTTGCTGCGCGGCGTATTCGTCGAACTGGCGGCGCAGGTGCGGCATCAATTCCGCCGCCAGCTGGCGCGGGTCTTTGACGTCGCCGTTCACCGTCAGGTCGATCTTCGGTGCGAACTCGAACCGCTGGTCGACTTGCAACCGTGGCGGCGGCGCATTGGCGGTTGCTTGAGCGGTACCAAGCGCTTCCTGCGCGCCGGCGGGCAGCACGGGCGCGCCTGCTGTTGGTGCCGCCGCGGGCTTCTTGTCGCTGAGGGCACGCTCGGCCAGTGCACTGCTGGCCTTGCCGCCCAGGTACGAACCGAGCATGCCGCCGAGCAGCCCGCCGACAACGGTGCCGATGGGCCCCGCGATGGCGGTGCCGGCGACGGCGCCGATGGCGCGGCCTGCTGCACCGCCAGCAAGCTCACCGGCAAGCCCTGCACCGATGCCGACGATGGCTTTGGCCTTGTCGGCTTTGCTGCCGGGACGTTCTGCGGCTTCTGCGCTTGCCATGCCGGCCGTGCCCACCAGCGCCAGCACGCCCGCGACAGCGCCGATCTTGCCGAGCTTGGGCGCGGCGCCTTTCAGGAACCGGCCCGAAGCGCCCAGCACGCCCGGCGTCTTGGCGGCGGCCGGTGCGACCTTGGCGGCGGTTGCCGCCGCCTCCGACGTGCGGCCAACGCCTGCGGCAACGGCAGTCCCTCGCGCGATGTCAGACACACCCTTGCCGATCTTCCATACGGCACGCCCGGTCCTGAACGCCAGAATCGACGCGAGCACGCCGCCGATGGCGACCGTGGCTTGGGGCGATTCGGCCGCAAGCTTGCCGACGGAGGTACCGGCACCGGCAGCGAGATCCGCCACTGAGTCGGTCACGGGCTTAAGCGCATCGCCAATGCGACGCATGGCTTCGTCCCACGCCTGCCCGACTTCGGCCCATTTCTGTTTGGAGCTATCGCGGCGGTCTGCCAGGTCTTTCTCGATCTCGCCGGTGGCCTTGGCGCCCTCGTTCTTTAAGCGCTGATACAGATCGGCGTTCTGCATGTAGGCCGTGAGCGCTGCCTTGACCTGCATGTCGTTGAAGAGGTCGCCCGTCTTCATCGTCTCCGCAAACGCGCGCATCTGCGCTTCGCGCTTGGCGGGGTCGGATTCGTTGTTGAACTGCTGCGCGGCGGCCGCGAGCTGCTTGGCCTTCTCCGGGTCGGCCTGCTCGATGTAGGCGCGGGCCAGCACGAACGATGCTTCCATCGTGCTCCAGCCCTTGCCGATGGCCTCGCGCATCTTGGCTTCGTAGTCGATGCCGGCCTTGGCGTAGTTGCCGGCCGTCTCACCGCTGCCGATCTTGGAGAACCAGTTTTTCGTATTGTTGGCGGCCTCGTCAGCGCTTCCAGCCGTCTTCATCTGCACCTGCAGAAGCGCGCCGAGCTGCTCGACGGAGCTGTTACCGACAATGCCCAGCTTCTGCATATCCGCCAGCAGCACGGGGAACCAGCGCGCCATGTCGCTCGATTCGAACGAGCCTTCCTTGCCCTGAAACGCGATGGTTTCCAGCGCCTGCGCCATCTTGGCCGGGTCGGAGATTTTGGCGTTCTGCTCGAGCGCCTGGATCATCCGCGCAGTTTCCTTCGGGTCTGCGCCCTGGCTGACGGAGAACTTGCCCACCAGCGGCGCGAACGACAGCGCGCGGTCGACGTCCATGCCGGCCGACACCATCTGGTTGACGGCATCTGCCAGCACGTTCCGGCCGATGCCGCTTTGCTGCGCGGAGGCGGCAATGCCGCTGCTCATCTCGCGCTCTTTGTCGGTGCGGGCGGCACCGGCCTTGATGGCAATGTCGCGGATGATGGCCTCGTAGCCAGCCGAGATGGCGGTCGGCACCGCTGCGGCGGCGACAAACTTGGTGGTGTCGCCGATGGTGTTGCGCAGACGGTCGCGGCCATCAGCAACCAACCCTGCGCCCCGCGCGCGAAGCTCCAGACCGCGTGCGGTACGGCCAAGGCGTTGGTAGGAACGGTCCAGCCGATCGACCTCGAAGCCCGCTTCGCGCAGCGCGCGGGTGTTGCGCTCGATCTTGCGCCGCACTGCATCGGCGGCCTTGTCGCCGACGGCGTGCAGATCGCGGAACTCGCGCTGCAGGCGCTGGGTTTCGCCAATGGTGTTCTGCCAGACGCGTGCCTCGCCTGCCCGCTTCTTGAGTGCATCCAGCTTGGTACCGACCTCGTTGACGGCACGGCCCAGGGTTGAGCTGACCGCGCCACCGATGAGGATGCCAAGCGCTATGTCTTTTGTTGCCATCCGTGCTCCTGCTGAGTGGCGCCGCGTTGCCGCGTCAGTCGGTCAACCACCAGACCATGTCGTCGACCGTCATGGCGTCAATGTCACGCGGGCTGACGCCCATCGACAGCAGGCGCTTGGTCAGCCGCTTGATGTCCGGCATCGGTAGCCTCGCGGTCGGCCAGCAGCCGAAAGTAGCCGCGCTGCACGCGCTGGTAGTCGACATAGGTCAGGCCCTCGATGTCGTTCTGCCCGGCGGTGGCCAGCGACGCGAAGAGCAGGATCTCGCGCAGTTCTTCGTCGCCGCCCGACTGCTGGCCGGCGACGCGCATGTCGCGCACGGTGGGCTGGCGCAGCGTCAGCGCATCGACCTTGACGCCGTTGACGACGGCGGGAAACTTCAGCTTGATGGTGGTGGTTTGCATTGCGTGGTTCTCGTGTGGTGGCTTACAGGCCGATGGCGGCGCGCACTTCGGCGAGCTGGTCAACGCCGTCAATGACGCGCTTGCAGCCGAGCACGTCGATCTCGTGCCAGACGCGGCCGTCGATTTCGAGCTTGTAGTAATCGGCGCTGACGGAGTACTTGGATTCGGACTTCTCGCTCGGCTTCCACGAGCCGGGATCGACCTCGTAGAGCATGCCGCGCAGCACCAGCACGACGCTGCGGGTCTTGCCGTCTTTGGTGCGCAGTGCGCCACGGAAGGTGCCGTTGAAGGCGTTCTGGTCGGCCAGGCCAAACAGCTTGAGCACGGCGGTCGACAGCGTGACGAGCGAGAACGACGCTTCCATCGCCTCCATGCCCATGTCCAGCTTGACGGGCGCATCCATGCCGCCGGCACGATAGTCCTCGGTCTTGATCTTGAGCTTGGGCGGCGTCAGTTCGGACGCTTGGCCCGCGAGGTTCGTGCCATCCACGAACAGATTGAAGTTGTAGAGTGTCTCGGGTACCAACATGCACCTCCGTTATTTGGTGTCGAGCACTTCGGTCAGCCACTCGTTGGTGACCTCGAAGCGGAAGATCGGGTTTTCTGCCGGGATGACGTCGGTGAAGCGCACGTTCCACACGACGCGGCCCTGCTCGATCTGGCTGGCGGTGTTGAGCACCGGGTCGGCATAGACCTCGAAATTGATGAGCGCCCCGGCGTTGCGCTGATCGCGCATGAATGCCTGCAGCCCTTCGGTGACGTCGTGGACGTAGGTCTTCGTAATGCCACGGTCGACGGCCCATTTGTGACCGGCCTGCGCGGCATCCATGAGGATGTCCAGCGTGCGCACGCGCGTGACGAACGACCATTTCGGATCGGCGGACAACGTGCGGTTGCCCCACAGGCGGTAGCCGCCATCGCGAATGATGGTGGCGATGCGTGCCTCGTTGAGCAGGTTGGCGCGGCAGGTCGGATCGTTGTCGAGAAACTCGATGGGCCGACCGGTGCCGGTGATGCCGACGAATTCCTTGTTGGACGGCGATGCCCAGTAGCCGTACTCCGCATCGGTGTAGGCAAACAGCCCGGCCACGTAGGCGGATGCCGGTGCATCGACCTCCGCATTGGCTGCGGTATCCCACGTGCGCACGCCCGGATCGACCATGTAGAGGCGCTTGGAGCCGAAGTTGCGTGCATACGCGAGCGCGGCTTCGTCGGTGGTGTTCGGGCCGTCGATGATGCCGATGGCGCGCATCTTGGAGGCCAGCGCATCGACGGCCGTAGCGACGGGCTGGCGCGCGGTGAACTGCGGCGCGATCAGCAAACGCGGCTGCACGTTGAAGCGCGATTTGGCATCGAGCAGCGATTGCAGCCCCGTGCGCATGCCGGCGCCGGTCGTGCCGCCAATCACGCTTGACGTGAGCGCATCAGCATCGTCGGACTGCGCAACGCCGGTGGCGACGATGACCGCAGAGGTGCGGGTATAGATGGCGTTGATGGCGCGCGTGATGGCGCTGTCCTGGCCGAAAGCCTGCGCCGCCTCGCGCGGGTTGGTGATCTGCACCGGCACATCGGGCTGCGCGAGATCCGGCCCGGGGGTGTAGGTGTCGACGAGGCCGATGATGGACGACGATGGCACGGCGATCGGGCGCGGGCCGGTATCGACGATCGTGGTGGTGATGCCGTGGAAGAAGGAAGATGCCATGCGGCTCCTCGATGGAAAGTGGAAATGAAAAAGCCCCGCTCGGGGGCGGGGCTTGCTGCGTTACGGCAGGCAGGCGGCTGATGTCGACCTAGTCGATGTCGATATCAATGGCAAAGTGCTCGTCGTTCGGCACTTCGGCATGGAGCGTACGCACGACGTTTCCTGCGCTGTACACCGTGACGGTATGCGTGCCGGGTGTGACCTCTTGTTCCTTGCCGAAATCGACTCCGTTGTGGCCCCACCGCTTCGAGCCCACCGTGACGGCGGGGCCGACGAGATTCTCTTTGTTGTGCCCAATAAGCTTGACGACGACTTTAGTCATGATTGCTCCTCAACTGTTCTGCGTGAATGGATCGTCATGGCTGCGCGCCGATGACTCTCGTTACGGTAGGGAGCAGTGCGTCGGTTTCCTATGGAGCTTGCGTCATGTGTCGGAGGTCTGGGTCTCGGTGTTTTGGCCGTTGGAAGGCGACTGATCCGGCAGAGCATCGGGGATGTCCGGCCAGGTGAAATCGACGGGGAAGCCGGGTTGGTCCGGCACCTCGCGCAGCGCTTGGCGGTACTTACCGACCAGCTGGGCCTTGGTGGCGTCGCCGGAGTCCATCGCTTTGTAGAACATTGCGTCGGCCTGCTCGAGGCGACGGTCGCGTTCCTCTCGGGCTCGCTGGCCCAGCACGTGCGCCGTTGCTGCCTCCCCATACTGCTCCACCAGCGAGGCCACGTCTTCATCGGTAGGCTGGCCCTCTACGTGCCACGCGATGATGCGGGCGGGTGCAAGCTGCTCGCCTGAGTCCCGACTCATTTCCTGGCCAACCCAGAAGTCGACACCATGGGCGAGATTTGGGTACTTCTGCTGCAGGCAGAAGATCAGTTCATCATGGGTAATCATTGGCTGTACCTTCATTGGTTGCGCAGTTGCACTGCGCGCAGGTAATGCGTGTAGAAGCCGTTGCGCAGACCGACCAGTACATACGGGGCAGGCAAGTCGGCTTGGCCGGAACTTGAACCAGTGGAGACGCCGCCAAACTCTGTGATTTCAGTGTTCCACTGACAAATTGCCCCTGCACCCGCCTTGCCGCCGGCCAATCCCGTCAGGTAGGTGGAAAGCCACTGGCCCGCCCACGACATGTAGACGTTTCCGTTGCCGGCGAGGATGCCGCCACCACTGCCCGCGCGGATTGCTCCTTGCGCCTCCAGATCGCCATTGCCGTTGAAGGTGAACGCGTTGGCGCGGCCACCAACGTGCATGGAGATATAGGGGACGGTTGCATCGCTACCGCCTGCATAGCAATCAATTGCCGCCAGGTGCCGCATGCCCCACTGTGTCCAGCGAATGCCCATGTAGGCTGCTTGGTTCCACGGGCAATCGATCTGCAACGCCGGCGTCCGGTTGGCGTTCCACTCAACGAAGGCACCGCCGATGGAGTCCGTGCCATTCGCCGACACCTGCAGCGCATACCTGCCGTAGCCAACGCCAAAATTGAAGCCCCGCTGTGCCGCCAGCCAGCCGCCGTCTGTCGTTAGCGGGTTGGGCAGGTTGGCGGAATCCCATGGCGTTGCGCCGTTGAATGCTGGACGAGACGCAAAGTTGAACGTTCCAGACGCGTAGTCGATATAGAAGGGGCTGTGCTTGTAGCTGCCGTCTACGTTGTAGCCGCTGAGGAAGAGATTGCCGGATGGCCCCGCCATGTACAGGCGCCAGATGACGGTATCGCCGCCGAACTCCAGGAAGCCACGCCCGTCGTCGTTGTAGGCGGGCAGGTTGACGTTGGCCCGCGTCTTGAACAGATCGGCGACGATGCCGGCCGGCGTGGCCATGTTGCCGTTGCCGTCCATGGTGAATGCGCGGACGTACGTGGAGAACGAACCATCCTCGGCTGTATTCCGGTCAATGATGAGATGACCGCCGCTGGAGACGAGCCGGAACCGCCCAAGCGTGATTGGCTGTTGGGTATCGGTGAGTTGTAGCTCGACCGCTGGCCCCTTGAGGTTGATCGGGCCGGACACGTCGCCACCCAAGCGCGGCAACGCATCGGCCGCAATCTCGTGCACCTCGTCGACATGCCGGGACAGCGCCGCGACCGATTCCTTGGTTGCGTACCGCTTGTCCGCGTCACCTGTCACAGCCATGCGAACGGCAGTCACTTGCTCATCGACATACTCGCGCGTTGCCACGACCACGGCCGGGTCGATCTTCAGAACAATATTGCCCGCCGCCTTGTGGATCAGCATCATGCGGAAGAACTGCCCGCGCCCGGAGCCTTCGGCCAGGACCGGTTTGTAGCTGGGCGGCACGTTGGCCACCGCGAACAGCTCGCCATCTTCGTCGTACAGGCCCAGCTCGCGCGACCACCAGCCGCCCACCTCTTCGGGCAGGTAGACCTCGGCAATGACGATGCTGGGGTTCTTCTCATCGCGGACGAGGCGATTCAGTGGCCGGCGGTGTCGTTCGCGCACGAGTGCGCGTTGCGCGGCGCTGGGCATCACATCCGCATCCGCGCCGCCATCGATGCCGCCGTCACCCACGGCCATTTCGGTGAGCGGGACCATCTTGTTGGAGACCAGCGTGCGGGCCATCTTGGCCTCGCCCGTCTCCGTCAAAGTCGCAAAGTACTTAGCCATTCGATACCGTAGTGATTTCAACAACGTGGGCGGCCACCGCGATATGCGTGGCGCCTTCTGTGGCAATTGCCTCGGGCATGTACGGGTACACCGTTACGGTGTCACCCTCCAGGCAGGCGGCGTGGGTGCCGGCGTAACCGGCGATCTCTGCGCTGAGCGTGAGCCCTGTCAGGTGTCTTGATAGCGGCCGCACGTCGTCGACGATCTGCTCGATCTCGTCGTAGGTGGCTTCCGTCGCGCCCGTGGTCTCGATGCCGACGTCCAGGGAGAACGTGCCGCGCCTGCCCGGCGGCTGCGTTTGCCACCATTCCCGAACGGTCAGCCGGTAGCCCAGCGGCTCCAGCGCACGGCGTAACGCCCCTGCCGTGCCCTTGCGCTGGTGCACGGCAAACGCGTCTCGCACGACGCGGCGCTTGACCTCTTCCGGCCAGTTCGCGTTCCAGCGGTCCACGGAGCGGGCGCTCGCCAGGTATGGCAGCAGCGCCACGGGGCACGTGTCCGCATCCCACAGTTGATTCAGCGGGACGGGGGTATCGAGCAGCGTCAGGATGGTTTGCGCCAGCGCCCGCTCGAGCGGTGTGGCGTTGGCGGGCAGCAGCGTTTTGTCACTCATCCGCGCCCCCGACAACGACGTCGATGCCTGTGCAGTAGGACGCCTCTGTCAAGTCGACAATGATGTCTTCCGCTGGCTCGGTGACTTCCACGCGCTGCACGCCTGCCACGTGCGCCGCAGCAAAGATGGCCGAGCGGCGGACGTCCCGGCCGATACGGCGTTGCTCCTGCGCGTAGGCTTGCAGGCGTTCCCACGCGGCCGCGACCATGGGTTCGGCTTCGGGGCCCGGGTAGTGATAGAGCACGATGCGCAGCGGGTAACGGATGATGCGGGCGGCCTGCACGCTCAGACGGTCCGCCAGCGGGCGGACGTCTTCATCGCTCAACGCCTGCCGCACGCGCTCGACGAGCTCGTCAGAGGCGGTGCCGTCGCCTTCGTTGCTGAGCACGGAAACGATGACTTCCGCCGGCGCCGGCGAGATGGCGCGCGCGTCTGCCACGCGGCCGTCTGCAGCGCGTGCGTGTAGCTCATACGCGGCGCGCGGGCCAGCGACGGACAGGCGTTCGAATGCGCCCTGCGCGCGTGTGCGCAAGCTGGCCTCCGACTCCATGACGGGCGCGACCGGCGGGAACGCTTCCGGGTCGCCCGGCACGGCAACAAGCCGTTTCGTGTCCAGCCCGGCGGCCAGGTGTTCGAGATCGGCGCCGACAGCAAAGCCAAGCATGGTGGAACGCGCAGAGTCGTTCACATGGGCGCGCTGTTGTAGGTCGACGTACGCGAGCAGCTCGAGCAGCTTGACCACGGGGTCGGATTCCATGGTGGCCGACCACTCGGGACACAGCGACATGAAGGTCGCAAGGAGCCGCTGGTACGACGCCTCGAAGTCGAGTGGTTCGACAACGTCGGGCGGCGGCAGTGCGGACAGGTCGATTACGCTCATGACAGTACCTTCAGATCGACGGCCCGCTCGTTGTAGAGCCCGACAACACGCCAGGCCACTTTGCCGTCTTCGATGCCCTCCACACGCACGCGGGAGAGGCGTAGACGCGGCTCCCAACGCGTGATGGCGCGTGCGGCTTCGGCCTGCGCTGCAGCAACCCAGCCGCGCGTGATGGGCAGGTCAACGCGGTCGGGCAAATCGCTGCCGTAGTCAGGCCGCTCTCGGCGCGTGCCGCGCCGTGTGCTGAGGATGTCGGTCAGGCTTTGCAGCAGGTGGTCCATGCCCGAGAGCAGCGCGCCCGTGCGTCTGTTCATGCCGACGATGGCCACAGTGCCTCCAACGAAAAAAGGCGACACATGGCCGCCTTGCGATTGATGATTGGGAAACCTAGAACGGCTTGCCCACCGGGGCGCCGTCGCCCTGCTCCATGTGGGAGTGACCGCGCAGCGATATATCGCCAGCAACCACATCGTCGGTGGCCTGAATGCCGCCTTGAATGGCGACGGCGGTACCGCCCGCAGCGCCCTGCCCACTCAGCCCGCCCATGAACGCCAGCGCCTGTTCCACCAAGGCATTGCCGGTGAAGGTGGACGCCGGTACATCGGCGAGTAGTTGCGGCGCCTTCAGCTCGGCGCCGTCGCTGCGCAGCGTGAGCGATGTATCGCCGACCTGCAGGACAATTTGTCCGCCTGCCGGTACCGAGAGCCGGTATTCGTGCGCGGCGTGGTCGTAGTGCTCGCGGGCGCCGTCCGGGTAGTCGGAGGCTGTCACGTCCGCCGAATTGCCGTTCGCGCCGCCATGCTGGTCTGTGTAGAAGCCGGCCAGCACAAAGCCGCCTTCGAGGCAGCCTGATGGCGAGACGAGCAAGGCTTGTTCACCTGGCGACGGCGGGCGCCATTCGCGCACGGCGCCGGCGGCACGTGACCACCACGGCAGCCAGTCAGACGTCCAGTCAGCAACGGTGACGGTGCAGCGAGCGGCAGCGACGTCCACGGCCGCGATGACGCCGGCCTGCACGATGCAGGCTAGGCGCCGGTCGGTTTCACCCGCTTCGTAGCTCATGGTCGGCATTGGTGTGGCGCGGCTGGATGTCGAAATCGACGGTCGTGCCGCTGGTGTCTTCAAACGCCCATTCGGGCGGGCCGAGGTCGAACTCGTGTTTCCACTCGGCGGCGATGACGCTGTAGCCGTCGAGATCGGGCCGCATGCCGTCTGGGTGGAAGCCGTCGCTTTCGAGCTCGGCCATGGTGATGGGCAGGCCCCACGTCTGGTGGTGCAGAACCTTGATGAGCCGCGCGGCGAGTGCCCACATGGCGGCCTCGGCGTTCGGCTCGGTCGGATCGCCAACGACGCGCAGCTCGATCACGATGTTGATGGGCGGTTGGCCTGTGCCGGGGTCGGTGCCCGGGCGCAGCGCGCCGACGTACAGCAGGATGGCCGGCAGCGGCATGCTGTCTTCGATTTCAGGTGCCCAGCCGATGAGGGCGACGTCGGGGAATTGCGCTTTGAGGCGCGATTCAACGGCGTCGAACAGTTGCTGCAGATCAGCGAGCATGGCGGGTTGCCTTGAGGATTTCGTATTTCACTTCCTGCTCCAGAATGACCATGAGGCGTGCTTCGATATCGGCGGCGGCCTTGCTGAACGCTGCTTCGCCTTTGTCGGCCCAGTCGAGCTTGACACCCTCGATGGGCATGCGGCCCTTGCCGACGCGGCGGAAGACCTTGCCGTCGTTCTTGCTGCCGCGCTTGCTTCGGTAGATCCACGCGTTGTCGAACCGATGCCGGCCGACAGACACGCCGCGCCGCGTTTGGCGCGGGTTGCCGAGCCGGTGTGCCTCGACGGCGTTGAGGCCGAGCCAGACCTTGCCTTTGTCGGCGCTGCGCAGGAAGAAGTACAAGCGCTGGCGAACCAGTTTCTGCGCGATGTGCATCTCGGCTGAGACGTGCTTTGCGGTCTGGCCTTTCACCCAGTTGGCGCTCTTCTTCAAGGCGCGGCGCCAGGCGTTGCGCATGGCGTCTTTGCCAAGGCTTGCGAGCGGAGCCAGCGCTGCGGCAATGTCCAGCTCGGCCTTTAGCGTGACGGACATGGTTCTGGCCTCAGGACGAGTTTCGTGGTGCCGGAGCCGTCGGGCTGCACGTCGACAACGCTGAAGTGCTCGCCCAATGCCTGCAAGCGCGCACGCTGGCGGATGCCCGCCGCGTCGGCATCACGCAGGATCACGAACGGCTCGCGCAGGCCCGTGCGCTGGCCGCGCATGGTTTCCACGTCCAACCACGGCGAATAAAACATGCCCATGACCGGATCGGTGCGTCCTTCGATCTGGACTGCGTCCGAGAGCGTCTCGAACACGGCCTCGTCCAGGTCAGCAACGTTGTCCCGGAACGCCATATCAGGTGGCCTTGCCCGTCGAGGCCGACAGCTTGATCACGGCGCGCGGGCGCGTGCACAGGTGCAGCGGGTTGGACTGCGCTTCCAGTTCGACGGCCTTGCCGAACTTGCCGGCTTCCTGCTTGGCGTAGTACGGCAGGCCGTTGGTGTTGACGGCCTCCATGTAGTCCGCCGGCGCGAAACGGGTGATGAACAGTTCGGGCACGCCTTCGGGCACGGCGTAGGCTTCGTCGTCGCCGATGTAGCCGACACTGCCGACACGACCCCGATAGCGTTCCCATGTGACCCCGCCGAAGTCGAAGGTGTCGCTGGGATCGCCTCGCAGCGAAGCGGCCATCTGCGTATTGAGATACGTCTCGCGGATGTCCTTGGACGACATCAACTGCCGCCAGAAATTGCGTCCGCACAGGGCACGCACCCCCGTATGCGCGGTGGCGCCCAGTGAGTCTTCCACCATATCGAGCAATTCCAGCGTGGAGGAACGCACGTCACCGATGAGGATCGGCAGGCGCTGTTGCTGCAGGCCGAAGCGCTCGAACAGATCGACCAGGACGGACTTGCCGTCCGCGTCGAGAATTAGACCTTTGATCGCGCCGATGCGGTGGAACTCGTGCGTGGCATCGAGCTGGCGGCGCATCTTCCGCAGACGTTTGTTCACCACGGTCTGCAGGGCTTCGAGCTCGGTCTCTTCGCCGAACGCGCGCAGGTTTTGCACTTCGTCTGCCTTGATGGTGCCAATCTCCGGCAGGTGCACGGCGTTGAACGGAATGGTTTGTCGCTTGCTGCCGACGACAACTTGCCCGGGCGAGCCGCGCTCGGCCGAGGCGACGAGCTGCAGTGTCTCTCCGTCGCGCTCGATTTGCGCGGTGGTGACGGTCATGCCCTCCTCTTCGAACAGGCCGAGGGCGGCCAGCCGCGAGGGGGTTGTCTCCAGCTCGTTGATGCTGGCGGTGAGCGCCGTCATGGAAAAGGCGTCGTCATTGAACAGGGCCATATCAGCCATGGTGTTCTCCTGAATTCGGGGGTCTGTGCTTAGCGAACGGCGATGAAAGCCGCGAGCAGGTCGGTGCGGGCTTTGGCGTCAAGGCCGGTCAGGCGGGCTTCGGCCACTTCCGCCAGGCGCACGATGCCGGTGGCGCGGCGGACGGCTTCGGAGGCGCACAGCGGTGCGTAGAGGATGGCGGCGGCCTTGCCGTCTTCGGCGGTGCCGTACGGGACGTAGCCGGTGCCAGCGGCCGCGTGCTCGAGCAGTTGGCCGGCCGGCAGCGCGTCACCCGCGGCGACGGCGATCTGCTCACGCGAAAGGCTGCCCGGCGCTTCGGTCAGCAGGAATTCGGCGGTTTGTACGCCTTGTGTCTGGATCTGCATCTGGGTAACTCCAATGGGTGGCTTCAGGCGAACGCTGAAGCGGTTTTCTTGCGGCGGGCGCTGTAGATGCTCGGGCCGTGCGGGCCGGTCTTGCGCTCGGTGGTTTCCTGCCCTGCTACTGGCTGGCGGTTGGACAGGCCGGGCGTGGTGTTCGCCATGACGCGGTCGTACAGCCGGGCGCGTACTTGTTCGGCGGTCAGCCCGTCCGCGACGAACTGCGCGGTCAGTTCGGGCAGGCGCGCTGCGGTGCAGAGGCCGGCGATGTCTTTGGCGCGGGCGACAACGGCGTCGATGGCTTCGGTGCTGGCGAGCGCGCTGGACGCCACGACGGCCTCGGCCAGTTGCGGCAGGCCGGCGGTGCGGCACGCGGCAAAGGCGTGTTGCGCGAGCGCGCCAGCGTCGAGCGGTGGCGTGGTAGCGACCGGTGCCGCAGGTGGTGTGACTGGTGTTGCCGGTGCAGCGGCTTGCGGCGGCTCTGCCGGCGGGGCTTCGAGCGCTTTGAGCAACGCTTCGGGCGTGTGCTGGAACCGCGCGAGCAGCTCTTCGGTACGCACGGACGCCTGCAGCTTGACGGGCGCCTCGATCTGGTCGGCGAATCCGCGGTCCTTGGCCTCACTCGCCGTCATCCAGGTTTCTGCGTCCATCATGGCGACGATCTCGTCGTCGGTCAGGCCGCACTTGTTGCGGTAGGCGGCGACGATGCCGTCGCGCGTCTTGTCGAGCAGATCGGCGGTCTTGCGCATTTGCGCTGCGTCGCCGGCGGCAATGGTCCAGGCGTTGTGGATCATCATCATGGCGTTCTCCGGCATGACGATGGTGTCGCCGGCCATGACGACGAGCGAGGCGGCGGAGGCGGCAATGCCATCCACGCGCGCAGTCACCTTGCCGCTGTAGCGGCGCAGCGCGTTGTAGATGGCAAAGCCGTCGAACACATCGCCGCCGCCGGAATTGACGGCCACGATGATCTCGTCGGCGTCTTTCGCCACGGCGTCCAGCTCGTTGACGAACGCCTTGGCGGTGGTGCCCCAAAAGCCGATGTCGTCGTAGATGCGCAATTCCGCGACCGTCTTGCCGGCGGCGTTGCGTGCGGCCTTGAGGTCGTACCACTTCCTCTGTTTAGCTTTCATCGTTGGTCTGTTCCTGGTTGTCGGTCACGTTGCCGGCGCTGTCGCGCATGCGCGGATCAGAGTCGAAGACGAGGCCGAGCCGGTCTGCGCGTTCGAAGTCGGCCGCGTACTCGGCGTCAGTGGTTTCCGGGTCTTCGCCCTGCGCGAGGATCGTGGCCGAGCGGCTGGCCAGCCCCGCGCGGATGGCGATACGCTGGGCCTGCACGTCTTGCAGCGGGTTGATGTACGGCCAGCCTTGCGGCACCCAGCGCACGCGCTGATAGAGGCGCCGGTCCCGGTAGTAGTTGGGCATGGGCAACACACCCGACAGCGCGACTGCATCCGTCCAGGCGGCCCACACGGGGCGGCAGTACTGGTGGATGAAGACGTTCCACTGCAGCTGCTCGAGCTGGCGCCGGAACTCGCCGAGGATCACGCGCAGCGCGCGATCGCTGACGTCGCGAAGGTCGCCGGTGAGGACTTCGTACGGCAGACCCACCGATGCGGCAGCAGCCATGAGCTGCTGACGCATGAAGGGACCGTAGTCGGTGCCGGCGCCGGGCGGTTCGGCAAATTGCACTTCCTCGCCGGGAAGCAGTTCCTGCAGGGAGCCGGGCTCCATCGATGTCAGCGGCGTTCCGTCGACGTCCATGTCTGCCGGCTGATTTGTCAGCGGATCAAGGCGGCTGCCGGTAGGCGCTGGCCGGGTGATGAAGCCGGCGAAGAGGTTTGCCACCTCCTGCCGGACGAGCACAGCGTCGTCGAAGCTGTCGAGCGTGTGTAACCGCAAGAGCACGGTGGCAAGCGCCGAGCAGCCGCGCACCGCGCCCGGCCGCACTGGCTCGAATACGTGCTGGATCTCGGTGGCCGGCACACGCACCGTTCCCGCCTGCGTGGTCGCCCGCCCTATCTCGCCCGGGTGGCGACGGTGCAGGTGGTAGGCAACGCGATCTCCATCGCGGTCGAACTCGACGCCGGAGACGATCTCGCCGCCGTTGGGCAGCATCTGGTTCAGGTTGGCCGGCAGGTGGTCGGCTTCGAAAAGCTGCACCTGCAGCGGCACGCACAAACCACGTTCCGGGCGTCGCGGACGGGTGCGGTTCAGCACCTCTCCATCGGTGAACAGGGAGCGGGCGGCGAGCGTCTGCAGGCCGTAGAAGTCGAGCAGGCCATCGGCGTCGGCTTCCGGTACCCAGTCGCTCCAGAGCTCTTTGAGCGCCGTGCGCACTTCGAGATCCGGATGCATCGGGTGCGGGACGATGCCGGTGCCGATGGCGTTGGCCACGAGGCCGGCAATCGCCTTCTTTGCCCACGGGTCATTGCGGACGGCGCCACGGGCGCGGGTGCGGATGGTGCCGAGGTTTTGCGTGACCGAGGCGTTTGGCCCGGCGCTCGAGCTGCGCCACGCGCGACCGCGGCTGCCGGTGGTGCCGCCGGCCTCGTACGCCTGCGCCCGAACCGCCCGCTCCGCCGGCAAGACGAAACCAAGCTGGCCCAGCGCAGGGAAACGGGTCATGTGACCCCCTTGCCCGCCGAGCGCAGCCGGATCACGCGCGACGCCGGTGCGGCGTCTTCGAGGTTGCGGACGATCTCGCTGCGGATGCGCAGCATTTCGTCCACCGAGCGGTATCGGGCGCGCCGGTCCTGAAACTGAACCTCGAGCTCGCCCTTCACCAGTGCACGCTCGATGCGCTGGAGATCTTGCTGTGTGTAGGCCATGCGGTTCTCTATCGTCGTTTGAGGTAGCGCGATGCGGCCACGCGGCGGCGTGTGTGCGCGGTGCGCGGCGGCTCGATGGCCGGTGGTGCGACGGGCGCTGCTGGCGTTTCGTCGTTGACGGGCGCCGCGGTGAACAGGCTGCCTTGATCGAAGTGCATGCGCAGCCGGCGCCAGTCGGGTTCCTGATACTTGTGCACGCCGAGGTAATACGCGGCGGCGAGGTTGTAGACGTTCAAGTCCAGGATCTCGTTACGGTCGCCGCGCGCTTTGACCCATTCGGTGCGCGGGAAGCCTTTGACGTAGCGCACGATCTGCTTTTCGGCGGTGAGCTGCTTGTAGAACTCCATGGGGAGATCGTTCGAGAAGTGCAGCGCGCCGGGGCCGCTGGTCAGCTTGAAGCGGTTGTAGATCCAGTCCTTGGCCGTGTCGGTGCCGACGATCCACAGTTCGGCGCCGTCGACTTCGGTGGTGCCTTGCCATGTGACATCGACGCGCGACGGGCGCTGCGCGATCACGGGCCGGTTGGGCTTGCTGGCGCCCTTGAGTGCCAGCACGTGACGCCACTGGCGCAGGCGCGTGAAGTGATACACGTCTTGCGTGTGGCTGCCGCCGGAGTCGATGGCCACGGCGCGGATCTGCATCTCTTTTCCGGAGGCGTGCAGGAACGTTGCCTGCAGGGCTTCGTCGAGCGTGGCCCACAGAGAGGCGTCAGACGGGTCGCCCATGAAGACCTGGTGGTCGATCGTCCAGCGCTCCATGCCCTCGCCCCAGCCCATGATGAGCAGTTCGAGGCGGTCGTCCTGGGTGTCGACGGCGGCGGTCAGCAACAACGCGCCGGCGGGCACGGTGCGCAGGCGGTAGTCCTCGGCGCGGTCGCGCAGCTCGTCGGCGCTGGTGCGCTGCTGGGCGTTGTCCCACAGGCGCGCGAGGCGCGTGTTGTAGAACACCTGCATCAGGCCAGGATCGCCCTTCTCCATCGCCAGCTTGGCCTCGCGGTGTTCCTTGACGAGGGCACGCCAGGACACCCAGCCGAGCGGCGCGTACATCGTCGACAGGTGGAAACCTACCGTTTCGCCATCGCCCTGCCCGTGTGCGATCCAGCGGCCGGTCTTGTAGAGCGCTGGCTTTTCGTGCTCGCGGATCTTGTAGAAGCACGCGGGGCACTCGCAGTAGACGTCGGACAGATCGTCGCTGGCGCGCAGCTGCTCGAATTCGAGAATGTGCTCGTGGCCGCAGTGCGGGCACGACACGTAGTAATGGCGCTGGTCGCTCTGGGCGTAGAGCTCGGCGATACGAGAGGCACCGTCGATGGTGGGCGAACTCGAGTAGTAAAACTTGGCGTTGCGGCCGAAGGTGCTGGCGCGCTTTTCGGCGATGCCGATGGGGTCGCCTTCGTTGTTGAGGTCACGCACCCAGCGGTCGATTTCGTCGCCGTACACATAGCGGGCGGAGACCTCGGCCAGGTTGGCTGCGGAGCCGGCTGTGTTGATGAACAGCGTGCCCTTGCGGAAGTCTTTGCGCTCGGCGGTGTTGGCGGCGTCACGCGAGCGGGCGGAGGCGACGCGTTCACGCAGGACCGGCACGGCATCGAGCGTTTTTGCCACACGGGCGGAGAAGCGGCGCGTGAGGTTGAGCGTCGGTTGCAGCGCGAGGAAGTTTGCCGGCGCGCGATCGATCGTCGCCGAGATCCAGTTCAATGCGATCTGCGTCTTGAACAACTGCGATGCAACCATGGCGACGACGCGCAAGCACGGATGCGCGGGCGACAGGCACTGCATGGGCTCGACGGCGTACGGCGTGCGCGCGGAGCGGTAGGGTCCGGTTTCGGCGGCGCCCGACTCGTCGGGGATCACCATGAATTCTTCGGACCACTGGTCTACCCACAATTCAGGGTCGGGCTTGAGGCCGGCCAGGAAGGCGCGGGCGAACAGTGCGGCTCCGTCGGGATGGCTCACGATGTGTCGATGGGCTCTATGGAGCCGTACCTCTCTTTCCCCGCGCGTGACAGGTCGGCCAACTTGCCGCGGTCGGGATCGTTAATGGATTCAGAAAGCACGTTGGCGCCATGGGCGATCATGTCGTCGAGCACCTTGCGCAATGCGGCTTCTAGGTGGCGTTCGACGGCCCATGGGTCGGTCATCGAGGCAAGCTCGGGCGCGATCTGCCGCGGCAGGCCCATGATGCGATCGCGCAAATTGGCGCCGATCTTTTCGGCGGCGTCTTCTACGGCAATGCGGCTGACCAGCAGGCCGGAAACCCACTGGTATTCGGTGCGGGCTAGCTGTGCCTGGTAGTACTCGCGTTCGGCGCGGGCGGCTTGGAAGTCGTGGCCTAGGGATGGGTCGGCGTCGGGCGTTGTGTCTCTGGCGCTGTAGACGTCGCGGTCGATGCGTGTGGCCTCGTGGCGGGCGCGGACGGCTTCCTTTGCTGGGTCTGCGCCGCGCTTGATTTTCGCGAGCGTGGCATCGACGTCGACCAGCTTGCCGTCGGGCGTGGTGACCAGCTTCCCTTCTTTGCCAAGCTTGGTGACGTAGCTGGGCGACCAGTTCTGGCGCGCCGCGAACGCAGAGCGCGTCAGGAGGGTCGTTTCACTCATGATTTCACCATTTCACCTCGTCGGAGGTGAATTTCACTAAGCTGGAAAACTGGCCGCTAACGAAGAATCGCGGGTGCCCGCCCCCGCAGTACCGGACGGCCCGAGGGGCCCCCGGCTTTCGCCCCGGACGTAGCAACGCGCGCGGCGCCGGGCTCCGCCAGGCAGACGAGTTGTTCATCACCGATTCTCGCGGAGCGATAGGTGAACAGGAGGCACCCCACACTATCCGGTCACCTCTCGCCCGGTTCGTTCGGCGCCACTGTGAGAACAACTGGTGTGCGCAAGCGGTGCGCAACGCATTGTTGCACCCTCGCGACACTGCGCATTTGCGCCAGTCAACCACAAACACACACCCGGATAATCTCGCACCGCCTCTCGATCTATTTCCCTGAATATTTCTGCACGTTAATGTCGTTGCAAAAATGGAGACAGTAATGTTTCGCAATATCGTCGTGTCACTGGCTGCCGCGCTTGCCTTACCGATCCCGGCACTCGCCGCTGATTTTGCGTTTCAGCCCGGCAGTTCAGTCAAGGGAGCATCTGTCGCACAGTTGTCGACGGAATGGTGGCAGTGGGCAATGTCGATCCCTTCCGAAGTTAATCCCCTGCGCGATTTGACCGGGGCGAATTGTGGAGCCGGCCAACAAGGTGCAGTCTGGTTCCTGGCAGGCGGCTTTGGATCGTCAAAGATCCGGAGGTCGTGTGTCGTACCCGCTGGCAAACCATTGTTCTTTCCGGTCGTCAATATGGTGTACTACCCCGCCAGAGGAAACGACACCTACACCTGCGAAAAGGCAAAAGCGGCAGCTGCTCTCAACAATGATTCCGCTATAGATCTGTTTGTGGAGTTGAACGGAACGTCGCTCTCCAACGTAAAGAGATTTCGCGCTTCTAGCGAGAAGTGCTTCGACATCTTCGAACGTATTCAGCCAGAGCAGCGTCCATACAAGGCTTACCCCTCAGCATCTGACGGATACTGGGTTCTGCTGAAGCCCCTGCAACGCGGGCGCTACACGCTCAAATTTGGCGGCCGATACAATCAAAACTCGAGCGATTATGGCCGTATGGTTCAGGACATCGAGTACGAACTGGTTGTTCAGTGATGACGCTGTCGGCGATTTGCAGAAAACTGGTGTAGGTCAAGTGTGAACTACGATTTCGAACGCCTCATTGCTGTCATTGCTGAAAGCACGACCAAAGTCGGGCCTATCAAGTCACGAATGCTCGCAGTGATCGACGAATGCGAGCGCCAGGCTCAGCATCAAGATTGGGCCATCTTCAAGACCCTCGACTACCAAGTCGACATCGGCCGGCTCGGGCAGTGGATCAGCAAGGCAGTTGACGCCCTCCCCGATTCAGCCCCTCCTCGCGGATTGTGGGTGGGCATCTGTAACCCGTGTGATGACCCTAACGACATGTCATCCATCCGAACGGACGTCTACATGTCGCTTTGCTCACGTTTCGAGGAATCAAGCAATGACTGGGCTCGCGAGCCCTTGGTCACCACGGAATGCCTCCGTTCTGAGGTCCTGCGTGCCTTGTACAAAACCGCTTACAGCGGGAAAGGGAGCCTTGAGGATTCCGCCGAGTATCCAGTTGCACTGGCATACGGTGCGATGCTCACCGTCGAGGCATTGAGCTATGCCCCTACCCAACTTTTCTCTTCCCTTGAGGGTGCCGTCTGCGGCTTCGACAGCGGAGATTCTCTCCTCGTCGGAACGGTGGCAGATGGTGCGTTTCGTAGATCAGTAAGGCCGCTCTAGACCGTTGAACAAAAACAAAAAGCCCGACACGGCAATCCGGTCGGGCTTACGTTTTCTATGGGCGTGCGTCGCCCCACGAACCGAACTTTAAGCGACGGCCCCTCACCCCATCAATACTCGACACCGAATTTAACAATCCAAGGCCTGATCGCCACCTTCGCCGCCGCATACGCCAACGGCTGCCGCAACCCCGCCCTTGGATTCCGCCACACACCCGGCCCACGCCTGTTCCGGCACTCCACCCGAATCGCCAGCGCGTGGTCGCCCGAGATTGCCTCCATTGCCGCCGCCACCTGCTGCATCTGCCACGCATCCACGCTCGCCTCGTGAATGTCATCCGTCGACATCCACTGCCGCGAGCTCGCCGACCCGCCGCACGTCGTATCCCGGTTCGAATACCACTTCTCGCCCGAGTACTGCGCCTCCCAGCAGAACCACGCGAACAGCAGATCATCGAGCGCCTGATCCTCGCTCGTCACCAACGCAGATCGCCTCGTCACCTCACGCGGCTTAACGCAATACATCCGGCCTCCTCGCTCCCATGATTTGATACATGCGCCCAAGATGCGTCTTCGCCCGCATCACAGACGGCGACGCCCCCACCAACGGCGCCTCCGGAATCGGCGGCAGATGCTCCACCACCGCCACCCACCAGAGCGCAGACCACCGCTCTTCAGCATCCGCCCAGCGCGCCACCTCGACGGCCTTCATCCCAAATCGCACCGCCGACCAGAACACCGCCCGCGACGCCCACTCAACTTTGCCGCACGCCGCCAGTGCCGCCGCGTTAAACGCCTCCTCCGCCGTCATGCCGCACCTCGCTGCAAGCTCGCCGGCCGCAACCGCCCCGCATGCCACGGAAGCCCGGCCACCGCCTGCTCCGCCTGCGCCTGCAACCGCGCCAACGCCTCTTCCTGCTGAAGCCGCAGCGCCCTCGCCCGCTCTCGCGACTCACGCACCGCAGCCGCATACGACGGCGCCCAATCAGGATCGCTCGCCCGCTTCGCGTGGTACGCCAACATCGCAAACGGATCGTCCACGCCACCGGCCGCCATACGGCCCCGCCATTCGTCGATCACCACCTGCCTCATGGCGTGGGGTGCCCGAGCCACAATCCGTGCAACACGCGCCCGCTCCGGCCCTCTCAGGTCAACCGGCCAGGCGAGGTCTGCTTGCCACGCCACGCTCTGCCCATCCTCACTCTCTGCAAGCCCATCCCCAACCACACTCGCGCCCTGACCACGTTCCTCTGAGAGCCGGTGCCGCCGCGTGCCCCGACGGTGTTGGGGGCCGTTTCGATCCTCCCGCGCCGCAGGCGTGGGGGGCTCAATCTCCCTCTTCTCACGCCCCCGGCGTGGGGGGTTAGGGGGGTTGGTTTTAAGGGTGTTACCGGAATACGGATGTGTGGCGGCTTTCGCGTTATCCACAGACTCCGGCACATCCCTAAAACCCGCGTCAGCATTGAACTCGTAGCCATCCTGCGGGTGTATCGAACCTCGACCGGCTTTCTTTTGGACGCACGAATCCGTATCCGCCAACGGGCACGCAAAAACGAGCTCGTACTGCCCGCCGAGCCGACGCAGCAGCCCCAGCTTCTCCAGTTGCGCCAGCATCCGCTGCAGCTTCGACTTGTCATGCGCCAGGTAACGCACGCCACGGCGCGCAGTGCGCTCCGTCCACTCACGCAGCGCCTGATACGAGATCCGCACCACACGCCCCACAACGCCCGTACGGAAGTCCATACGCGGGCGCAGTGCCACCAGGTACAGATGCGCGATCTCCGCACCCGCCCCGGCCAGCGCGCTCAACTCAAGATCATTGATGCGATACGCCGACACCCTCGCCTCCATGCGTGCGCGTCACGCCCATATACCCCGCCAGCCACGCCGCGTGATGCGCGCTGCCAACCGGATACTCGTTCGCCTCATCTAACGCGCGGCCAGACAATGCAGCCGCCCTGCCCTTGGCCCAAACAGCGCCAACGGCCTCGATAGGAATGTCCATGGAATCGCCCTTACAGCCGCAGAGGCGCGGCCTTACACAGCACATCAAACACCGCCACAAACTCCGGCGATGTCGACGCAACAACAGTGGATCGAAAAGCGAGGCGCTCCGCCTCAGTAGAAATCGCGCGATAACGCGACGCGCAGGCCAACGCCAGCGCAGAAGACTCACCAGCCGCATTGAACGGCCAAAACACATCCGCCAACGGCCACGCGCAAGCATCCAGAAGATGCTCCGCAAACTTCGACAGCACCGGCAACCCGCGAGGCTTGAACGACCCCGCAATGCGATGCCACGCACAACACATCTGATCCACGCGCTCGCACGACAAGCCCGCAGCAACACGCCCCGCCTTGCAGCACGTCATGCCGTGTGAAAAGCGTGGCGTGTTGTCCTGCGTTTGTGTCATGCGCGGTCTAGCCCTGTCAAAAATCGATACAACCCTGCCCTACTGGTTGCCGCCCCAACGTCTGGCGGCAACACTGCCTCGTCGGGGTCAGTCCCCCGACGAAACCCATTCACAACCATTCACATGACACACTTGGACCTCCTTGAGGCGCGCAAAGCCGCCAAAGAAATGCTCGAAAAGATCCTCGAAACTCAGCCCACCCTATTTCAGAATGCGCTAAACGCGAACGAGAAATCTGGCGAGGCGATGGCCCGATTCTGCGAACAGTTCATCGACGCTTATTCGGCTTACCTTTTTGAGCGGGCTCAGTAACCTCCGCTAACAGCAACAGCTCGCGCGCCAGGGTTTCACGGACCTCCGTAAGTCGCGCGGGCAACGGCGTAGTCAAGCTCGGCCGACTATCCGCCACCATCCCAAACAGAACATTGGCGATCCGCTTGGACTCTTCCTGCGACAACTTCGCCGCCCCACCGCAATTCGCTTTACAGCTTTGCATCACTTCTCCTATGCGCTCTCGCGCTTCAAAAAACAGTCAATCACGCCTTGCCACGCAACCGCAGCAACCGCTCCGCATCACGCTGCGCACGCACGCGCAGCAGCTCACGCAACACCATCACCGAAGCCGTCGCCTCTTCAAACTCCCGCTCCAGCTTCCGCATCTCACCTTCGGAGAGATGGTTGTCCGCCAGCGCAGCAGACATCGCGCGGCTCACATCTCCCACCTCTGCCAGCACCTTGCAAAGCGCCTCATACAGATCCGTATTCGGCAGATCCTCGCGCGCCACCTCGGGCAGCGGAATCGCCACCATCCCGTGGCGCCAGCACAGCGCCTGAATCGGCAGCTTCGCGTTAGGCACACCAGCGCCTTCCGCGTGCTCCACAATCACCGACACCTCTTCAAACGACACATAGTTCGTCTGCACATGCGGCAGCAGCTTGTTGCGCAGCACCGCGGCGGACTTGTCCATGCGCGCGGCCAATCCTTCAACGCCGCCCGGGTAGCCACGCGCCACCCAGTAGAGCGCGTCGTGTTGATTGATCTCGGAATAGTGGTGGCTCAAGTTGTCTCTCCTGAAGAGCTGTCATAGGCGGCCAGTGCGGGTCGCACTACCGGCGGTTTTGGTGGGCGCGTACACTTGCCTCATCGTTGGAATGGCAAGGTCCAGCGCGCAGAATCTGACGGCTGAATGCCCTCGTTGCCGAGCAAGCATTGCTTGCCCGGCTCACGCGACGAATGCGCCGAAGACGGGCAGCAGATAGCGCAGCCGGTATCATTCGAGGCTTGGGCCGCATTAGCCGTTGGTGTAGCCGTGTGGACGACGCGCGGGCAGAGACAAGCTCGGGCCAGATCAGATGCCAGTCATCAGGTCGAAGATCCGGACGTCGGACCTCGCCGTGCGTTGCGACTTCAATTGCGACGCATCGCGCTGGGCTGATCCGCAGACCCTTGTTCACGACTTGCGACAAGTAGATCGGCGACATGTCGATGGCGCGCGCAAGTGCCGTCAGGCGGCCACGTCGAGCACGGACATACTCGGTTAGTGTCATGGCCATGACGATAGCTTTTTCTATCGCCCCAAACAATAGAATCACATAATTTTGCAATCGCTAGGAAAGGGACACCACCATGGATTTGCGCGCGCGAAGAGTTGAGAAACTCCGCCAAATGGTGAATGACGCGGGCGGTCCCGCCGCCTTCGCTCGATTGCACGAAGGCGTTAATCCGACCTATGTCTCGCAACTCCTCAATGGCACCGCGCCGTTCGGTGATCGAGCAGTCGAGAAGATGGAAAAACTCATCGGGCTACCCGCTGGGACATTCGACGCCGGCGAGGCCGATCCGGACACGCAGCTCGCAGAGCGGGATCGCGTTATTGCGGAGCTGCGCCACCAGTTGGCGGCGAGTCGCGCCCGCGAAGCCCGCGCAGTGAAATTGCTGACTGAGGCGGCCAGCCTGCTCGTTGACGCGGAAGTTCTTGCATTGGACTCGGCAGGGAGCAAGTCACGACGCTTCGAGGATGCTCCCGCAGAGGTTGCCAAACCATCCGACTACGGCTACCCCCCTCTTCCTAAGGCAAAGGCGCAGCGCAAGCGCGCAAGTTAATGAATCCCGCTTCGGCGGGATTTTTTGTTTCCTGTTGAGCAGGATGCGAATAGGAGACTTCTTATTCTATTGTTGGCCGCCCACCAACAACATGACTGCCCGCGCGGGCCGTCAGTCGAATCAACAATGGGCATCCTCATTCAGTTTCCTCAGCCAAGCACGCGGACAGCGCCTGGAAAACCTCCGTCCCGCCCCAATGGCAGACACGAAGTGCAACTTGCTAGTGCGTACCGGCGAGATCTGGATCGTGCGATTGCGCTTTTGCTGGAGCACGTCCAGAGCGGTGCATACGATGGCGTCGCACTCATCCTTAGACCAAAGTCTGGCGCCCATAAGCCGGCCTTTGTGGTGGGAGGCCTCTACAGGCACCGACTGACCGAAGCAGTCGACGCGACCATGCAGTTACACCTTGCCGTCAAGCTTCGTGCCCGCGAGCAAGCCTCGGCGCTAGCCACTGATACACGCATCCCTCCTAGTCGCAAGCCCGCCGGCGAAACAGTCACTACGAAGACGAATATGAAAGCTACTCTCGAAGAGCAATGGAACGACGCCACAGCCCGCTATCGACATTGTGAGCAAATGCTGCGCGTCGTGTTCAGCAACCGGATTCGCGCATCTCCGGAAACTGCAGCAATTCTGCTTAGCATCACCCAACTACAAATCGAAACAGTCGCAGACTGCCTGTGGGAGCTTGTCCGCCAACCGGATCGTGCGACGCCGCAGGTGCAACTCGAGACGCTGAATGCGATCCAGCTATTCAGAACCGCACGAGCTCAAGTATCGGCGTGGATGCCCCCCGCAGGACAGGAATCAGCCTACTTCGCTGCAAATGCCACCGCCTTGTCGCTAGAGATGTTGCGAGAGGGTGTCGCACTACTCGCAGACGTTGAGCAAGCTCTCGATCGGGTGCTCTATGCATCTTCTAATGAAGCGGTTGGGACATAACTACGACTGGCGTTCCCGTCAGCGACCTACCGCCTTTGCGAGGTGTCCACATATCAGAACAAAAATCGATGAAAATCAACGTCGACGAGCCGTCCGTTCGTCAAAATAGAAAGATATCAAGCTCAAGAAAAAGACAGGCGGGGGCTCGTTCGCAACGCTGGGGCGTGCATACCTACAAGGCGATTCAAACAAGAAAATCGGAAATCAAGTTATGGGAAAGCGCAACAAGCGTCCGCTCAAGCCAAAGCGCGTCGCCGCAGATGAAGCATATTCGTACGGGTCGATCGAGCTCTCCCGATTTGGCAATAAGGTATTGTTTACCTCACACCGAAGCGAAAGCGCGCACGCTGCGCTCATGGATAAGTTGGCCACCAAATATCCTCTTCTTGTCGAGGAAATTGATCAGCTAGTCAATCGGATTACAAGTGCGGTAAGCGTTTTACCTCCAAGTCAGCTGATGCAAAGAGCATGGTGGGCGTTCTTCATGATTAGCCGTGATGTTACGGTGGAGGCGGACGTCGGTCAGGAACAAGCAATAGCCCTTCGCATGATTGACTATGTGCAAAGCGTTATAGCAGCGACACCTCGCGGGATGCCCGAAAAAACAGATCTGTCAGAACAAGACTGGGTGGCGTTGCGCAAAGCTGTTGCCGAGCTTTACCAAATTCTGAATCTTACGTATCCGGCCTGCTACACCGCTTATCTGAAAAAGACAGAGCCTGCATATAGTCCCGACATGGACGAGCTCCTGGTACGTACACAATTGCAGTGGTGCAACGTACGTGGCGACTACTACCAAGTGCACCAAGTCAGCGTGCTCTTAGACTTGCTGCGGCCGCAGTCAGCGCTCATCGAAGCCGCATACGGCATTTCTGCAGAGAGACTCGTCGCGGAGCTCGAAAAGATTTGGCACGCGCTGACCTTCGGTATCCATAACGCGGCCGTCACGCTGGATCGTGCACGCACCGAGACCATGGCAGAGGTTCAATCCATGATCGAACAGGGCCAGGATGTCGTAGCGGAAAACTCAGTCCCAGAGTTGATCCGTCTAGCTGCCCAGAAACTCGGTCACGAGGAAGCGCTCGATTCTGCGGTCGGGATGCTCTTTGGAATGGATCTGTTCGACGTTGGCAAGATGACGTCTTTACCGGTCGGGTTCCTCGACGACTTCTCGTGGGAGCCAGGCCAAGAAACTGAATTTCTAGCCGCGGGCGAAATGAGGGGATGGCCACTTCGTATTCAGCCCATTTTCAGACGCCCATTCTTGAAGCTCGACGGTACCTACTATTGCTTCGATCTGCACAGCCTCTTCGACAACTTCTTCCGCCAAATGGAGAAACGGATCTTCCAACGATCCGAACAAGAGAAGCAAACGTGGATTAGCAACCGCAAAGACATCTCAGAGAGTCTGCCAGTTCAGTACTTCAGTCGCCTGCTTCCCGGAGCACAAGTTCTTCGGGAACTGTACTACCCTCTCCAAGCAGGTGAAGGCAAAGCAAAAACTTGGTACGAAGCGGATTGCGCCATCGCGTACGATGATCTTCTTTTTATCATTGAAGTGAAAGCTGGCGCATTCACGTATACATCACCAGCCAACGACTTGCCTGCTTACGTAAGTTCGCTTCAAGCGCTGTTGGGTGCCCCAGGAAAGCAAGGTCAACGGTTCCTAACGTACCTTGAAAGTGCAACAGAAGTCGAAGTTTATGATGCGAAGCACAACCCAGTCGGAACGCTGCGTCGCGGCGACTTCCGCAGCAAGATAATCTGCACTATTACGCTTGACCCTTTTACCGAACTGGCCGCGCGCGCTCAGCACCTTAGTAAGGTAGGAATAGATGCAGGAGACGTGGCAACCTGGCCGATTTCCTTGGCCGACCTATGTGTCTATGCCGATGTTTTCGAAGGCCCATTGGACTTCCTGCATTTCGTCGAGCAACGCATGCGTGCGGCGAACTCTGGAAAGTTAGACCTTGATGATGAACTAGATCACCTGGGTCTGTATCTGGAACACAACAACTACGCGTTGCACGCGGACGATATCGCGAAGATCGGTGGCACTCCGCGATTTCACGGATACCGTTCTGCGGTCGATAGGTACTACGCGGCTAGACTTCGCGACCATGCTGAAGCAACACCACCGGCACAAGCTGTGCCAGCTCGACTTCGACAAATCATCGACTTTCTGTCGGCAACCGCTCAACCTCATCGATCTCGAATTGCTAGCTATTTGCTCGATCTCGACGGAGCTTGGCGCGAAGACCTGAGCCGCTATATCGACGAAGAGCTACTCGCCATCTCTGATCGTGGGCGCTGTCTGCCGATATCGTCGTATGGCAACGTACGCATGACCGTTTTTATCAGCATTGCAAATGCCGTTGAGACTACGCACGAAAAGGCCGTGGAACATGCGCAGACAGTCATGATTGTGGCGGGAGAGGTCGACCGTGAACTCGTCGAGCTGACTTACGAAGGCGATGCGGTACAGGTGGTCAAAATGACACATATCACCCTGGTGGGCCTCTCCGCAGAGAGTCACGATCGACTTGCCGCAAGCGCGGCTCATCTAAAAGAGCGCCGCCTCGCTCGCTCTGCTTTGGAGCTCGGAAAAATCGGTCGCAATGACCTATGTCCCTGCGGGAGTGGAAAGAAGTTTAAGCGCTGCTGCATGTCATAGCATCGTCCCGTTCGCTCGCCGGCCAACGAAGACAGGACACTACATTAAGGGGTTCACATGTCGGATGACAGAGGCTTTCTTGCCATTTCGCCAGAGTCAATTGCCAACATAAGGCGAGACTATGAAAGCTGGTTCGCCGCTGCCGAGAGGTTCAATGAGCTGGCTATGCAAGTGCTCCGGAAAGTGAAACCGAACGGGAATAGCGAACAGCAAGTCGTGGGGGCCGCGCTTTACGGGCGAGCCCTGACCTCCTTACAGGCTGCCCTCGTGCTTTCTGAACGAGGCATGATCGCGGACGCTCGAACCGTCGTGCGCGCCGCAGCGGAGACAGTCATTGTTCTCTCGGCTCTGGCGAAAGACAGTGGCGTATGCTCTCTTCTGCTTGACCGCCACGTGTGGCACCACGCTAAGATGCAAAGAGTTTGGTTGAATGACCGTCAAATCAAAGCTCAATTGACGCCCGCGGAAAGCGCAAATGTGAGCGATACGCTAGCAGCTATCGAAGCACAGTTCCCCCAAAGCAAAACGCTAAAAGTGGACCCAGTGGCAATCGCTACCTTGGCCGCAACGGGTGGTGTAACAGTGCTATACAACTCCGTGTTCCGCGCAACGTCGGGAGACGCAGCTCATACAACGCTCGACACCCTGAATCGTCATGTTCGCGTAGATTCGCACGGCGACATCATCGGTATGAAATTCGGGCCATGTGCCGACGACCTTGCGGTGACATTATCGGATGCGATCTCCGTGATCGGATTCGGGCTGCATGCTGTGGCAGACCTCTTTCAGATACCTGAGCTCGTTGACCAGTTGGCTGAGTGTGTAGCGGAATGGAAAGCCTTGGGTGCGCCGGCGGAATATATTCCCGGAGAGGCGTAGCGCAGCTATAGCGCTTCCTTCCCTGCCAGCATCACTGGTTGATTGTGCTGCTCCACCACCTCAAATTTCTTAAACGCGAGGCGAGCTTTGCGGATTTCCACGGGGTTCCCCAAGTCACCGACCCAGGAAGCCACTTCTTCCTGCGTGATCTTACATCTCACCCCAAGGATGACTTCGCGCAGCTTCAGGGACTCACTGAAATCCGTGTAATAGAGGCCATTTGCGTCTTGATCCTTCAGTTCCGCCATAACGCGATACTCGTTCTCATATCTCCACGCGTCAAACTTCGTCAGCAACATCCTTTGTATGGTCTCTCGGCTCAAGCCGGCATGCGGGCGCGTCAGATCGATGTCCATTCTCAGCCGCTCAGGCTCGTAGCTGACCTGCATAGCTAACTCGTCGGACACATCAAATCCCAAGCAGATTCCATGGTGTTTGCTTCCATAGTGTGCCCACATGACGGGGTTGCTCCAACCTGTGGAAAAGCAGATTACCCCGCGCTGACTTGAAAAGTGTCGGCGCAACACGCCCGCCACTTTCCGATGCTGGGGCGTCGGAAGATGATGCGCGAGCAGTTCGAATGGATCGTTAAGATCATCGAAGAGTGAAATTTTGAGACGCCGTTCGCGGATGACTCGTTCGGCCCACTGTTCCGCAGTCAGGTAATAGAGTCGCATTGCTCACCTTCTATCCAAGTCGATCCCGGCACCGAAGCTGCCGATTCGTTAGCCCCCATCGATAGTAACCTCCACTGCTAGTCTTCAACAGACCTACCCATGATTGGCTAGGCCGCAAAGCAAGCTCAACACTTGTTCACCCGTTCACTATTGTTTGTATAGATAGTTTTTACTATCGTCACTACATCAAGTGACAGGAGAACGAAGTGAAAGCTTTTGCTCGCAGCGCAACTGTTTTGGCATACATCGCCGCCCTCGGCGCGGTCCTAGCCTTCCACGCATACGCCCTCCATCTCGACGAAACGTCCGAGACAGAGCCCACGCCCGTCGCCCAGCGCCAGGCATGAGGAGGACACGATGCGCCGTTCCGCCCTCCACCGCCTCGCGTCCGGCTACTTCAGCCACCACCCTGCCCTCGGCCTCGCCGTAGTGCTTTTCGCGTTCGGCCTCGCCGGCGCCATCGCGCCCGACGCGGCCATGGTGCTCGGGGGCTGACATGCCTCCACGCCCCATCGCAGACGCGGCCGTGCTCGCCGAGCGCAACAAGCTGCGCCTCATCTGCACCGACGCGCAGGCCCTGGCTGCGGGCCCCGTCCGCACCGCCATCGAGGCATCCGCGCACGCCCGCACCCACCCGCGCATTCGCACGACCCGCCGCGTGTGGGTCGACCTCAAGAAACTGGCTGCAGGCGACTTCGACGACTGACCAGCCGCAACGGAGACCAACCATGCATCGCATAGTGAACCGTACCCCCGCCACCCTTCGCATCGGCAGGCACGACGTACAACGCCGCCCCGTGCCTGGCTCGCTGCATTGCAGCTACACCCTGCGCGTCGACGGCGTTGTCGTGTGGGAGAGCATCAGCATCCCCTGCGCACGAGATCTCGACGGCGCCGTCAAAACGCACCGCTCCTGTCAAGAAGTCATGCAGGCCGCGCGCCGCGGCGGGCGCCGGATGGGTATGCAGAAAATCAACGGCGCTGTTCGGCCGAAGCGGGGGGCGTTGTGATGTCGGCCACGGAAATCCCAAAGGAAGGCACGCTCAATCCCCCGGTCGGCTCAACGGAGCTCGAAAAGCTGCGCGCACTGATCGCAGACGATGGCTTCGCCGCTACGTTCCAAACCATGGGGCGGTATCGGACGGCACTGCTGCAAGTTGCGTCCGCGCTTGCGCGAAGCACCATTCCCAACGCCGAGCCGGTTGTTACCGACCATTCTGTTGACGTCGACAAAATGGTCGCCAAACAGACGAAGCCCAAGCCGCCGGCGTTCAAATACCGCGACGGCGAGATCCGAGGCGCAGACGGGCAGCAGCTTATGTTGCTGATGGCCAGCAACTGCACAAAGAAGTTTCGAGATCGCGCCGGCAAGGCACTGGCCGACATTCTCAACGCATAAGAGCTACGTGAGCCATCGCGCCCACACCTCCGCCCAAGGCTCAGCGAAGGTGCCATATACGCCGAGCCCGACGGCGATGAGAAACCACGCAACTGCGCGGCAGAACCAGATGTCGGCAAGCTGCTCGATACGGGATACGTGACGAATGTCCATACCGGGATGGTATGAACGCCACCACCCATCAACGCGCCGAGCAACAGAATTTCACAGACACATCAGAAGCAGCAGCGCAAATCTTCGAGAGCACGCTGTATGTGGGGAGTGAAGCAAAAAATGAAAGTCAGTCTTGAGAAATGGGCAGCCCGAAACTATGACCCGCCGCCGCACATCGACACGCTCCGCGCGTGGGCGCGCGAGGGCAAGATCTATCCTCCGGCCGAGAAAGTCGGCAAGGCTTACTACGTTGACGAACACGCCGTCTTTTCAAAGGACGCGCGCCGACGCCTTGTCCATCGGATTGCCGCGTAATGGCTGCCCGCCCACGAATCCGCAAGCGCGCCAACTGGCCGGCAAACCTGCACGAGCCGCGCGAGGGCTATTACACGTTTCTCGACCCGCGCGACGGCAAATTGCACGTTCTAGGTCGCATACCGTTGGCACAGGCCATCTTTGAAGCGCACGAGGCAAACGCTGCAATTGCTGCCGCGCCGCGCCGTTCCCTCGTCGAGCAGATTTCTGCGCCCGTAGAAACAGTAGCGGACCTGCTCGACAAGATGCCCTATGACGGCATCTCACAAAGCACGCGCAAGACGTGGCTGACACTTGATAAAGCAATCCGCGCTGCGATCGGCGACGTGCCTTGCCACGATCTAACGACCAAGCAGTGTGCTGCTGTGCTCTTGCCTTACAGAGAGGCAGGCAAAGCCCGCATGGCGCAGTCACTGCGCAGCAGGCTCATCGCCATGTGCACCGAAGGCATGGGCCTTGGGTGGATGGACAAGAACCCAGCGAGCGCTACCAAGCGGGTCGATGTCACCGTCAAGCGTCGCCGTCTGACGCTGGACGAATTTCGGCGGATCTATGAACGCGCACCGGAAGTGTCAGCGTGGCTACAGAACGCAATGCTGCTAGCCCTCGTCTCCGGCCAGGACCGGTCAACAATTCGGAACTGGCTCTTCAGCTACACCCAGGGCGACGCGGTGGTACTGCAACGGTCCAAAACCGCAAAGAAAACCGGCTTACGCATTGCGATTCCGCTCCAGCTGCGTCTTAACGCCATGAACGTGACCCTTGGGGACGTGATCGCCCGATGCCGCTCCACAGGCGTCGTCACCAAGTATTTGATCCACCACATCAGGCCACAGGGCGATGCAAAGCGCGGAGATCCAATCAGGCTGACAAGCATCTCGCAGGCGTTCGCCAAGGCCCGCACACTAGCCGGGATTGGTGGCGAGGATGCCCCCTCATTCCACGAGATCCGATCGCTCTGCAAGCGGGCGTATCTCGAGCAGGGGCTCGTCGATACAAAAACCCTGCTGGGTCACACCTCCGACGAAATGGCCACCCTCTATGCAAACTCGCGGGGCCTGAGCCCTGTCAGAGTTCAGATTGATGCTGCATAATTTTGAACGAATTTTGAACAAGTTTTGAACACCCCGCGTAGTTATGCCATATGTAGTCACCGAATCCTGCATCCAATGCAAATACACCGACTGCGTCGCCGTCTGCCCCATGGACTGCTTCCACGCCGGCCCCAATTTCCTGGTAATCGATCCAGATGAATGCATTGATTGCTCGATCTGCGTGCCGGAGTGCCCGGTGGGCGCAATCTATCCCGCAGCCGAGGTGCCGGCCGATCAGCAGGACTTCATCGCGCTGAACGCACAGCTCTCGCGCCGCGCGGACTGGCCCCGACTGACCAAGGTGCAACCGCCGCTGCCCGATCATGCGCACTGGGCGCAGGTGAAGGACAAGCGCGACGCATTGGTCATCGCTCCCGATTGATTCGACGTTGACCTCACACAGAACACCTCTCCATGACTGACCGCATCCTGCTCAGCATCGACGCCGGCGTGGCTGAAGTCCGGCTCAACCGCCCCGAGAAAATGAACGCCATCGACCCGGCCATGTTCGAAGCGCTCGTCACCGTGGGTGAACGTCTGATGAGCGAGACGGACGTGCGTGCCGTGGTGTTGTCAGGCGAGGGGCGTGCCTTCTGCGCGGGGCTGGACATGGCGAGCATGGCGAGCCTGGGCAGCAGCGATGCAAGTTCCGACCTCAGCGCCGGCCGTCTTGCCAAGCGCACGCATGGCGCGGCCAATCTGCCGCAGTACGCCTGCACGGTGTGGCGCGATCTGCCGGTGCCTGTGCTGGCTGCGGTGCATGGTGTCGCGTACGGGGGCGGATTGCAGATCGCGCTGGGCGCGGATGTGCGGTACGTGACCGCCGACACGCGCCTCTCGATCATGGAAATCAAATGGGGCCTGGTGCCCGACATGGGCGGCATGGCGCTCACGCGCGGCTTGGTCCGCCCGGATCGCCTGCGCGAGCTGATCTACAGCGGCCGCATCGTCAACGGCGAAGAAGCCTCCGCCTTGGGCCTGGCGACGCACGTGGTGGACGATCCGCGCGCGGCGGCGCTGGCGGCGGCGCACGACATTGCCCAGAAGAGTCCCGACGCCATCCGTGCAGGCAAGCGCTTGATGCGCGTTGTGGAAGACGGCGACACCGCTGCCATTCTGCAGGCCGAGTCGGTCGAGCAGGACCGGCTGATCGGCACGCCAAATCAGCGCGAGGCGGTGCTGGCCGGCATGCAGAATCGCGCACCGGTTTTTCAGCCGGCCGCGAAGTCTGAATAGAAATGAGAAATAGCCTGACGCTGGCAGCTCAGGCGGTAGCGTGCTTGACGCCCATCGCGGCTCGCATGGCGTGGGAGCGGCTGACCACCTCGTCGCGCAGCTTGGTGCGCAAACCCAGGGCAAACGCCGTCTCGGCCACGAGGAAGAGCGGGCCGATCACCAGCCCTGCCAGATCATCGACAAACGCCGGCTTGCGCCCTTCGTAGTAGTGGCCGACGAACTGGATGATCCAGCCGATCACGAACAGGCCGATGCCCACTGACAACCAGGCCGCCGTCGAATGCGCGGCGACGTGGCTGCCCACCCAAACGCACGCGGCGATCAGCCCGAACATCACCACGCCGAACATCGCGTCCAAGCGCAGGTAGAACAGCGTCGTCAGCGCCAGCACGATCAGCGCGGGCGTCACGGGCACACCTGACAGCTCTGCCAGCACAGGCCGCGACAGCAACACCGCAACCGCCAGCACGATCGCCGGGATGCCGACAAAGTGCGTGGCGATATTACGGCCGTCCTGGTGGTAGGCGGCGTAGTTGGAAAGATGGTCAGACAGGCTGCGCATGGGGCCTCCGATTTTGTGCGTTTGCAGCATGGACGCTCCAGCCGCACGCTCGTTATGATCGTTTCATCCTAGTCAGTGAACGGCACGCCGCTCTGTCGCGTAGCCGACACATTCGACGTTTCCGAAGCGCCCTTCAGCCGCCCCCATGGACCACCCCGTCGCCGCATCCGGCACGCTGGACGCCCGCTCCTATCGCGAACGCCTGCACGCCAGCAGCTGGTTTGGCACGCTCGCCGCGACCTTGCAGGACGCATTGATCGACATCGCGGCAGTGCGGCGCCTGGGCGCGGGAGAAATCCTCTTTCAGCGTGGCGACGCGCCCGACGGTCTGTACTGCGTGGTGGAAGGCACGATCCGCATCGGCGCCACCAGCGCAGACGGGCGCGAAGCCTTGCTGGCCGTGCTGGAGCCGGTCAACTGGTTTGGCGAGATCGGCGTGTTCGACCGCCAGCCCCGAACGCATGACGCGCGCGCCGACGGTCCTACGACCTTGCTGCATATGCCGCAGGCGGCGCTGATCGCCCTGCTGGATGGCTCGCCCGCGCTGCTGCATGCGTTTGCGCTGCTGCTGACTCACAAGCTGCGCCTGACATTCATCGTGCTGGAGGAAACCGCCCTCCTGCCCGCCCCCGTGCGGGTGGCGCGGCGCCTGCTACTGATGGCGGACGGCTACGGCGACCTGCGCCTGGGCACGCGGCGTGTGCTGCACGTTCCACAGGAGCAGCTTGCACAGTTGCTGTCCCTGTCCCGCCAGACCGTGAACCAGGTTTTGAAGGATTTCGAAGGGCGCGGCATCCTCAAGTTGGCCTACGGAGAAATCGAACTGCTGGACTTTGCGCGCCTGCACCAACTCGGATATGAGATGGCAAGGGGGTGAAATTTCATCCAATACCCCTACATGCGATGGGTTAGGACCGATCCTATAATGTGTTCCCACTCGCACATTCGCCCTTCGCATGGTGCGGAGTCGGCGATGCGAGTGTCCTTCAACGGAAGAGAAACATCATGCCCCGCCAGACCCCCATCGAGCGCTATCGCAACATCGGCATCTCGGCGCACATCGACGCCGGCAAAACCACCACGACCGAGCGCATCCTGTTCTACACCGGGGTCAATCACAAGATAGGCGAGGTGCATGACGGCGCGGCCACGATGGACTGGATGGAGCAGGAGCAGGAGCGCGGCATCACGATCACCTCGGCGGCCACGCACTGCATGTGGCGCGGCATGGCCGGCAACTACCCCGAACACCGCATCAACATCATCGACACTCCGGGCCACGTCGACTTCACCATCGAGGTGGAACGCTCCATGCGCGTGCTCGACGGCGCCTGCATGGTCTATGACTCGGTGGGCGGCGTGCAGCCGCAGTCGGAAACCGTCTGGCGCCAGGCCAACAAGTACAAGGTGCCGCGCATCGCGTTCGTCAACAAGATGGACCGCATCGGTGCGGATTTCTTCCGTGTCGAGCGCCAGATGCGCGAGCGCCTGAAAGGCAACCCGGTGCCGATCCAGATTCCCGTCGGCGCGGAAGACGGCTTCCGCGGCGTGGTCGACCTCGTCAAGATGAAAGAGATCTTGTGGGACGATGCCTCGCAAGGCGTGAAGTTCGAATACACCGACATTGACCCGGCGCTGCTGCCCATCGCGCAGGAATGGCGCGAAAAGATGGTGGAAGCGGCAGCCGAGGCGGATGAGGAACTGCTCAACAAATACCTCGGCGGCGAAGAGCTGACCGAGGAAGAGATCAAGCGCGCCCTGCGCAAACGCACCATTGCCGGTGAAATCCAGCCGATGCTGTGCGGGTCCGCTTTCAAGAACAAGGGCGTGCAGGCCATGCTCGACGCGGTGGTCGATTACCTGCCTTCGCCGGTGGATATTCCCGCCATTGAAGGTCATGGCGAGAAAGATGAGCCGCTGGAGCGCCACCCCAGCGACAGCGAACCGTTCGCCGCGCTTGCCTTCAAGATCATGACCGACCCGTTCGTCGGTCAACTGGCGTTCTTCCGCGTGTACTCCGGCAAGATCAATTCGGGCGATACGGTCTACAACTCGGTCAAGCAGAAGAAGGAACGCCTGGGCCGCATCCTGCAGATGCATGCCAACCAGCGCGAAGAGATCAAGGAAGTGCTGGCCGGTGACATCGCCGCGGCGGTGGGCCTGAAGGATGTAACGACCGGCGAAACGCTGTGCGACCCGGAGCACGTCATCGTGCTGGAGCGCATGGAATTTCCTGAGCCCGTCATCAGCCAGGCTGTCGAGCCCAAGACCAAGGCCGACCAGGAAAAGATGGGCATCGCCCTGAACCGACTGGCGCAGGAAGACCCGTCGTTCCGCGTGAAGACGGACGAGGAATCCGGCCAGACCATCATTTCCGGCATGGGCGAGCTGCACCTGGAAATCCTGGTCGACCGCATGAAGCGCGAGTTCGGCGTGGAAGCGACCGTCGGCAAGCCGCAGGTGGCCTACCGCGAAACCATCAAGAAGGCCGCAGAAGACGTCGAAGGCAAGTTCGTCAAGCAATCGGGCGGCCGCGGCCAGTACGGCCACGCAGTCATCACGCTGGAGCCCAACGACGGCAAGGGCTACGAGTTCGTCGACGAGATCAAGGGCGGCGTGATCCCGCGCGAGTTCATCCCGGCGGTGGACAAGGGCATCCGCGACACGCTCAACACGGGCGTGCTGGCGGGCTATCCGGTGGTGGACGTGAAGGTGCGCCTGACTTTCGGCTCGTACCACGATGTGGACTCGAACGAAAACGCGTTCCGCATGGCCGGCTCGATGGCGTTCAAAGAGGCCATGCGCAAGGCCGGCCCCATCCTGCTGGAACCGATGATGGCCGTGGAAGTGGAAACGCCGGAAGACTACATGGGCAACGTGATCGGCGACCTGTCGTCACGGCGCGGCATGGTGCAAGGCACCGAAGACATTCCGGGCGGCGGCGGCAAGGTCGTGCACGCCGAGGTGCCGCTCGCCGAGATGTTCGGCTACTCCACCAACCTGCGTTCGCTCAGCCAGGGCCGCGCGACGTACACGATGGAGTTCAAGCACTACGCTGAAGCACCGCGCAACGTGTCGGAAGCCGTGATGGCAGCCAAGAAGGTCTGACGTTTTTTTTGCTTGATCCGCTGCGGCCGCCTAGCGCGGCCGCAGTGTTTTTGTGCGCTAGCCCGCGGGCAGATTTTCGACGCAGAAATCGATGAACGCATGCACCTTCGCCGGCAGGTAACGGCGCGACGGATACAGCGCGTACAACGCAAAGCGCTCGTCCGGCCAATCAGGGAACAGGTCGACCAGCTGACCGCTGCGCCGCAACTCTTCCGTACCGAGCGCCATCACCTGGGCGATGCCGGCGCCGGCAACGCATGCCGCGTGCATCGTGCGCACGTCGGACACCATCAACCGCCCGGCAGGCCGGATCTCGATGCGTTCATTCTGGCGCCAGAACTCCCACTCGTACGGACGCCCCGTCACCGGGTTGTAGAACAGGATGCGCTCGTGTGAGGGCACATCGCGCGGATGCGCCGGCTTACCGCGTCGCGCGATGTAATCCGGCGATGCCACCGTCACGATGCGCGTCTCGACCAGCTTGCGGGCCACGAACGAACCCACGGGCGGCGGCCCGAAGCGGATGGCCAGATCAAACCCGTCGGCGACCAGATCGCCGACGTCGTCCCGCATGATCAGTTCAAGCGACAAGTCCGGATGGCGCTCCAGAAAACCGGCCACCGGCGTCGCGAGGGCCATCCGCGAGAAAAACGGATCGACATTCACCCGCAAGCGCCCCTGCACCGCGCCCACCGCACCGGAGGCCATTGCCGCGGCGTCGGCAATGCCCGTCAGGTGTGGGCTGACCTGTTCGTAGAGGCGGCGGCCTTCGTCGGTGAGCGTGAGCGAACGCGTCGTCCGCTCAATCAGGCGCACGCCGATGCGCGCTTCCAAGCGGCTGACGGCGCGACTCACTCCGGACGGTGACAGCCCGAGCGCATCGGCGGCGCGCACGAAGCTGCCGCTTTCCACGACGGCCGCCAGCAGCGTAATGCCGGAAAACAATTGCCCATCGAACGTCATGCAATCCCTTCCCTTCCGCAGCTATTACGGGAGTTTTTTCACGAATGATTTGCATGGTACGCACTTTATTCAAAGATCGGCAATCGGCACCATGGCGTCCATCGTTCATGGCAACCGAAGGAGCCGCGCATGCAACAAGCACTGAAGAGGCAAGGTGTTTCCATTCCCCGACTGGGCCTCGGCACATTCCGTATGGCAAGCAACGTGTGCCAACCCGCCGTCGAGAGCGCGCTGGCGCTCGGTTATCGGCACATCGACACCGCCGCGATGTATGCCAACGAAGACGCTGTCGGCGCGGCCATCGCTGCCTCGGGCCTGCCGCGGGAAGAGGTGTTCGTCACCACCAAGGTCTGGCATGACCAGCTTGCGCCGCGCGCCGTTCCTCTGGCGTTGGAGCAGAGCCTTGCCAAGCTGAAACTCGATTACGTCGACTTGTATCTCGTCCACTGGCCCGCGCCCGGCATGGACATGGCGGCAACGATGGAAGCGATGATGGCGCTGCGTGAAAGCGGCCGCGTGCGGGCGATTGGTGTGTGTAATTTCAACCTGGCGATGCTCAAAACCGCCATCGAAACGATCAGCGCGCCCCTCGCTTGTGTGCAGGTGGAATACCACCCGTTTTTGGACCAATCGGCGCTGCTGAGCTACCTGGGCGGTAAGGGCATTCCGCTGACCGCCTACGCACCACTGGCGCAAGGGCGCGCGGCCGAAGATGCCACGCTGCAGGCGATTGGCCGCAAGCACGGCGCGTCGGCATCACAGGTAGCCATTGCATGGTTGCTGGAGCAGCCTGACGTGATCGCCATCCCCAAGGCCCAGCGGCCTGAAAGCCAGCGGGCAAATCTCGACGCGCTGGGGTTGCGCCTGGACGACGCAGATCGTGCCGCCATTGCTGCCTTGCCCAAAACGTTGCGTTACGTCCAACCGGCCTTTGCGCCGGATTGGGATGCCGTGCCGGCCTAACGCAACCACATCAGCCACGCGTACACGATACCCGCCGCAGCCACTAGAAACGGCATCGAGTACGCGTGAAACACCCACCAGGCACGGCGGTCGCCCAACATGCGCAACGCAATGAGGTTGGCCAGCGAGCCGATGAGCGTGCCGAATCCACCCACGCTGACGGCAAAGGCAATCATCGGCCAGTCGTGCGAATACTCGGCCAGCAGGATCGCCGCCGGCACGTTACTGATGATCTGCGACACTCCGATGCCGGCCCAGTACAGATGCATCGGATTGCTCAACGCCAGTGCATCCAGCGCCTGCCGCACGATGCCAAGCTGCGCCACCAGCCGCAGATCGATGAACATCAGCATGAACACGAGCAGCAGGCCCCAGTCCACCCGCGCCAGCACATAACGCGCGCTGACGAGGTACAGCACGATCAACCCGGCCGCCGCCACCAGCGGGTGGCCCAAATCGGTCAACACCAGAAACGGCACGTACAGCAAGAGCGCGGGCACAAGCAGGCGCTTGTGCAATTCCGCATCGGCGGTTTCGGCATGCAGATGGATTTCGTCCGAGGCAAACGCCAGCCATGTCACCACCAGCAGCAAGACCATCAGCAGCACGACCATCGGCGCCATCTGCCAGACAAACGCACCGAACGACAGCCCCGATTGATGCCACAGGAAGAGGTTCTGCGGGTTGCCGATCGGGGTCAGCGCGGAACCCGCGTTGACCGCCAGCGCCTCGAATATCACCAGCCGCGCCACCGGCAGGCTGGCCACCTGCCGCAAACCGACGGTGAGCGGCACGATCACGAACAACGCCACGTCGTTGGTCAACACGGTCGACAGCGCTGCCGAAGCCGCTACCAGGCTGAGGGCCAGAACACGCTGGCTGCTGACCACTTCGACGAGGCGGCGGCCGAGCAACTGAAGCATGCCGCTGGCCTCAACCGCCTTGGTCAGGATGAGCAAACCGGCCAATGCGGCAATGGTGTGCCAATCAATCAGCGCCGGATATTCGACGATGCGCTGCGGTGCCGCGAGCGTCAGCGCGCCGCAGATCGCCAGCAGGGACCAAAAGAAGACGTCTTGTTTGAGGCTGTGCCAGAACGGCGGGTGTTGGGACACGGCTTGCGCCATGTGCTTGCGTGGCGGATCGCCGTTCATACGAAAGAAAAAGGAAACGTTGGCGCAAAAGCGCACAAACCAGCCGGGCGCGGTTTGCCCGGCCGATTGTAGTGCGACCGCTTCCTGCGCTCAATCGCAAAGCCGGGCGCTTGCGTGCCCGGCCTGTATCGGAACGATCTGTTTACGACTCGCGCGAGCCCGAACCGCCCGGACGATCCGAGCCGCCCGACGAGCCGCCAGCACCGGGGCGGTCCGACGACGTCATGCGCGAGCGATCTTCCGCGTTGCCGCCGGCATGTGGCGCGCCTTGCTGGCCAGCCTGGCTATGCGAGGCACTCGGGTGATAGGCCGACTGCGGATGGCGCTCCGGCCCGCGATACTGGCCTGCCAAGCCATGACCGCCGCCCGTGCCGCCCATCGAGCCGTGCTCTGAGCGCTCATGGCCGGCTTCTGCCCCGCCGCCGGCTTGCGCTGGCTGAGCCGGGTGGTTGGCAATCACGCGCTCAATCTCGGCAACGGCTTCTCGCGGCGCCAGAACGACCTCCAGCCCCAGCGCGCCGGCCACGGCCATCAGCGTCGACAGGCGGGGATCGGCACGACCGGATTCCGCGCGCAAATACGCTTCGCGAGAGATACCGGCCATCTTGGCGACATCTTCCTGTTTGAGCTTGCGCGACTTGCGCAGACTGTGTAACTGCTTGAAAGGCTGTTCCATCTGTTCGCTCCTGCACCTGAGATGGGAAACACCGCCGGGTCTGGACCCGAACGATGGGCTAAAAATATGCGGGTCGGGTGGTTGCACCTTCGTCCGCGGTCATACACAGCACGTCAACGGCGGCGGTCGTCATGTATGCACGCCGTTGCACATGTTTTTGGGGGCCGTCTCCGAGATGTGTTTTCTACAGAGTAGACGTAATTTCGACTGCACCCAATATCGACGCGTGATGAAAGCGCATCTCGTCAACCTTGCTTATGGTGACAAGGCGCCCGCGGGGTCAGTTCCCGCCCAGATGCCGCTTTCTTCGCTTGTCAGGCGCTTTTTGTGACGCCTCAAGCGCAAATCCTTGCATCCGCACCACGTCCCGTCGATCCGCGCTTGCCCTATCCGCCAATTGGAGGGTGCCCGGCGGGAGAGAACCACCGGAGCGTCCTGCCCTGCGGCCGGGCGACTGCGCGTGCCTCTCGTCACGCAATTGCCGTGCCGAAGGTGACGCGGCGGCCAGTTGCCATCAGGCAGAAAATTAATGGAAGTCGCGGCTGGAAGTCGCGAGGCGCCCCAGAAGTGGGGTCAGATCCACCAGATGCTGGGCGACAAGGTGTCGGGTTTCGCGCTCACATTGCCACTTGCCGTAGACGCCCAGCAGTTGGGCGCTCAACACTTCGCGCCGCTGACGCTCGATCAAGTGAGGCCAGAGGATGACGTTGATGGCGCCTGTTTCGTCTTCAATGGAAACGAAGATCGTGCCGTTAGCTGTGCCCGGTCGCTGCCGCACCGTGACAATGCCGCAAGCGCGCGCCAGTTGCCCGTTGCGATAGCCGGCCAGCGTGGCGGCAGTGGCAAAACGCATGCGTTCGAGCCGTGCGCGCAGCAGCCCCACCGGATGGCTCTGCAACGACAACCCCAGGCTGCCGTAATCGGCCATCACCTCTTCACCAAGGGGCGGCGCGGGCAGCACGAGCGGCGCCTCCACCGGACGGGCCTGGCGCAGCAGCGCGTGATCGTGGCCGGGCTCCTGCAGGGCGAGCGTTTGCCAGAGCGCCTGACGACGGTGGCCGGCCAGCGACTTCAGCGCATTGGCTGCGGCCAGCACGTTCAGGTCGTGACGGTCGAGCGCGGCACGATGGGCGAGATCCTCCACACTGGTAAATGGCGCCTGGGCGCGAGCCGCTTCGATGCGCTCGGCAGCCGGCTTGCGCATGCCGCGAATGCGATTCAACCCGAGGCGGATATCGGGCTGCACCAAGCCATTCTCACCGACCTCGCCATCCGCGCTGAGATGCAGCGTGCTGTCCCAAACGCTGGCCGTCACGTCCGCCGGCAGCACGCGCACATGGCTGCGCCGCGCCTCCTGCACCAACTGCGACGGTGAATAGAACCCCATCGGCTGACTGTTGAGCAACGCCGCAAAAAACGCCGCCGGCTCGTGGCATTTCAGGAAGCTACTGACGTAGGCCAGCTTGGCAAAGCCTGCCGCGTGGCTTTCGGGGAAGCCGTACTCAGCAAAACCTTCCATCTGTTTGCATAGCGCTTCGACAAAAGCAGGGTCGTAGCCCCTCTTCTCGACCATCGCATGCACCAGGCGCTCCTGATGCTGCGTGAGATTGCCCTTGCGCTTCCAGGCGGCCATGTCGCGGCGCAGGCGGTCTGCGTCATCTGGAGTGAAATCGCCGGCCTTCATGGCGATCTCCATCACCTGCTCCTGGAAGATCGGCACACCCAACGTGCGTTCGAGCACGGCTTTCACCTCGGGGCCGGGATAGGTCACACAATCGGTGTTGCCATTGCGCTTCGCCTCGCGTCGCTGCAGATACGGATGCACCATGCCGCCCTGGATCGGCCCAGGCCTCACGATGGCCACCTGGATCACTAGGTCGTAATACTCGCGCGGACGCAGACGCGGCAGCATCGATTGCTGCGCGCGCGATTCGATCTGGAACACGCCGATGGTCTCGGCGCGGCAGATCATGTCGTAGGTTTTCTCGTCGTCATCGCGCAGGTTCTGCATGGCGAGCTTGGCCGTCGCGCCGTAGTGCTCGCGCCGTCCGGGCAACGCATCCACCATATCGAGCGTGCGGCGAATGGCCGTCAGCATGCCCAGGGCCAGCACGTCCACCTTCAGCAGGCGCAGCGATTCAAGATCATCTTTATCCCACTGGATGACGCGGCGGTTTTCCATCGCGGCGTTCTCGATCGGCACTAGGCGCGAAAGCTTGCCCTGCGCAATCACGAACCCGCCCACGTGCTGCGACAGATGGCGCGGAAAACCACGCAACTGATCCACCAACTGCGCCCAGCGCAGCACCAACGGCGATTCCGGGTCCAGCCCCTGCTGGCCTGCGCGCTGGGCAAATTCCTTGCGGCTGTCCCACCACGCCTGCCCCTTGGCCACCTGTTCGATGATGCCCAGGTCGATGCCCAACGCGCGGCCGACGTCACGCAGTGCGCTACGCGTGCGGTAGGTGATGAGCGCAGCTGCCAGCGCGGTGCGTGTCACACCGTATTTTTTGTAGATGTACTGGATGACCTCTTCGCGACGCTGATGCTCGAAATCGACGTCGATGTCGGGCGGCTCATTGCGCGCCCGCGAAAGAAAGCGTGCGAACAGTGTGTTGCCGCTGTCCGGATTCACCTCGGTAATCCCCAGGCAGTAGCACACCGCCGAGTTGGCCGCCGAGCCGCGCCCCTGGCAGAGAATCCCCTCGTTGCGCGCAAACTTCACCACGTCATAGACGGTCAGGAAGAACGGCTCGTAGCCCAGCTCGGCAATCAGTCCGAGTTCCTCCTGAATCTGCTCGCGCACCTTTTTCGATACGCCTTTGGGATAGCGTCGTGCGGCACCAGCGAGCGTTTCGGCGTGCAGGTATTTCGCCGGTGTCATGCCTTCCGGCACAACTTCGCTTGGATATTCGTATTCGATCTCGTCGAGAGAAAAATTGCACAACGCCGCCAGCTCCACCGTCCGACGCAGGATCTTTTTGCCACGCTCGCCTTGATAGAGGTAGGAGAGTTGAACGCGCGTGCGCATCGCCTGTTCAGCGCTGGGCGCAAGTTCCAAACCACACTCGGAAAGCGGCTTGGACAAACGGATGGCGGTCAGCACGTCGTGCAGCGGCTTGCGTTGGCGCGTGTGCATTTGCACACCGCCGGTCGCTACCATGGGCACATCGGTCTGCTCCGATACCGCCGCGACCGTGCCGCGATGGCGGTCATCCGCGTGCCGCAGCGGCAACTCCAGCGCAATCGATAGCCGATCACCGAACACGCGCTGGCACCACCACGCTTGAGCCAGCAGTTGCTGCGGATCAGGATCGTAATCAGGCAATAGAATCGCCAGACAATCGGGCACGCCGCGCAGGTGGGCAAGGTCCCCCTCGGGCGCGGCCAAATCGTCAGCCAGCAAGCGGTACTGGCCTTTGGGCGCGGCCAGCCGCGCATGGGTGATGATCTCGCTCAGGTTGCCGTAACCTTCGATGTTCTGCGCCAGCAGCACCAGCCGCAGCCAGGGTTCGCCATCGGCATTGCGCACCGTAAAGCGGCTGCCGATGATGAGCTTCAGCTCATACTCCTTGGAGGCAACAAGCGCTCGCGCGGTGCCGGCTACAGAGCATTCGTCGGTCAGAGCCAGCGCTTGATAACCGTACAACTTGGCGCGCTCCACCAGTTCGTGCGGATGCGATGCGCCGGTCAGGAACGTGAAATTGCTGATGCAATGCAGCTCGGCATAGTCAGGCAGCGTGGGAAGTAGCGTGGCCGAAGTCATGACTGCTTAGCCGAACAAACCGTGGAGATACCAGCGGGCGTCTTCGTCTCTCGTGTTGGCCTGGCCTGCGGAAACGCGCTCGCGATACACCCAATAACGCTCGCCTTTTCCTCCTTCGGCGATGAAGTAATCGCGCTTGATGAGATCGTCGTCCCACCAGCCGGATTCAATGCGCTCGGGCATCGACACCAGCCGCAACCGCCCGCGGTAATACGGATAGTGCTGACGTGTCAGCAGCGGGATCGGCTTCTCCAGCAGCCACAGCGGCCGCTCGGGCTGCTGCGCGTGCCATTGCGCCAATGCCTGTCGCGCAGCGGCACGGCTCTGCGCGGTGGTCGCGGCATTCACCTCGACCCAATGGTTGGCTCGCTCAGGGCGATGGTCGGCACATGGCTGCGGGTGACGCACGTTCTCGGCACCCAGCCGGGCGATCAGCGTGTCGATCAGGCGCGCAGCGTCTTCAGCGCGACCACCGGGCTCGGGAAACAGGGATTCCGTGGGCGGCGCGAGCGGCGTGGCATCAGTCACCGTCAAGCGCAGTTCGACCACCGGAGCGATCAGCGTGAGCCGATGCACGCGCTCGTGCAGTACCCGCGACAAGTGCGCCAGCGTGCGAACGGGTTGTGCCAGAGCGATCTCCACTGGCGTGGAGGAGGCGGCATCTTCACTGCTCCGGCCGCGCCGGCGTTCGTGCTCCAGCGTGAGTCGGTACGTCTTGGCGCCCAACTGAAGCGCCGACAGCCAGCCGACTAGCTGCAACAACAATTGCTCCGAGGCTGCCAGCACACCTTCCGCGTTGTCGATGCGTCCTGGCAATTCCAACGACACATCAAAGCGCAACGGCGCGGTAAACCAGGTGAAACTTTCGTGCCCGTTGCCATAAGCTGCGTCAAGCGTATCCACCAGCAACGGCCCACAGCGCCGCCGCAGGCCGCTACGTGGTAACTCCCGCAAATCAGCCAGCGTGCGGCAGCCGAGGCCTTCAAGCCAATCGGGCCGCGTAAGACACGCCACCGCATCGATCGGCAATTGATCGAGCAACGTCGACAACCGCTCCTGCCGCACCGCCCTCCGCACGCGCGCCTGGCGGGCTGCCGTGCGACGACGGCCACGTATCGGTGCCGACTGCGCACTGGCAAGCCATGCCGCACCGCGTGCCGTCGGCCCAGTGCCAAGCTGCGGTATGGCGCCCAACCGAACCGCGCAATACTTCACTGCCCGACACAGCGCGCGATGCCCACCAAACAGGCGCAAGCTGGCCTCGACCTCCAACAAGACAGTCGCCTCATCCACCACATCCAACGTGACATGCGGCGTGAATGCCAGCAATGCGAGCGCCAGCGATTGCACCAACCGTGCCTCGGCCGCCCTGTCACGATCAAGCTGTATAGCGTGCGGTACGAGTGCCTGGGCACCCGCCCGACGCAAGCCTGCATGCACGCCTTCGCGCATCGCCAAGCGGTTGGCCGACACCACGCGTTCCTGCTCCAGCACCACCACTGGCAAAGGCAGCGCGGCCGGGTCAGACCACTGGGGTCGAAGCGCGTCGAGTGGGAGACGGGGCAAGTGCACCGCGATCCAGAACGGCATGATCGGGAGGGTTTTGATCGGGAGCGTCCGACAAAGCGTCGAGCGCAACTGAAGACGAAGGAGACGAAAGCGCGGCCAGCAATTTCGCTGTGGCTGGATCCATGATGAAGGGCTCGACGGGCGGCACAGGCAACGGAGGCACGGAGGCGCGACCGGCCCGAAGCGGATCCGCCAACGGCAGCAGCAATGGAGATTCACGCAACGGCCCGCGCCGCTTATGAAAAAGGATGGACAGGGCATCGGCGCCAGCCGGCTCCAGCCCCAGCCGCAGCACCGCCGGCGACGATTCACGCTGCGCCTGGGACGGTCGAAACACCCAGATGGCACTCTCTCCTGCCTGGGCCAGCACTTGCAGCCTGCGCAACTCTCCTTGGCGCGCCCGGTTCAGCCAGATCAGCACACCACCGAAAGCCTTGCTGCGCAGAACCTGCTCGGCGGCCCACAGAAGATCAGCCGGCTTGTCAGCACGCACCCAGACGATTTGTTCAGGAGAGAAATCCCACCCCACCAACCTCACTGCATTCGGCAGATGCGGTGGAGCAATCAGCGCAATGCGCCCTGCGCCCGTGCATAGCGTAGACAATGCCGGACGCAGCAACCGGCATTCACCAATACCGGATTGCGGACACAACAGCTCGGTCAGTCCACCGAGAGGCCAGCCTCCACCGGGCAACTCGACATTCAGTGAGTCATACCCCGTGGCGAGAACGCGCCCGTCGCCGCGCGCCAGACGGCCTGCGCTCCACAGCGCAGGATGCAGCGTTTCCGGCAATGGCACCGTTGAGGCTTTCGGCACGGGCGAACGCAACTCAGACACCGCGCGCCCAGCGCGGACGGGACATTCCGCCACATCTTCGGCGATGAAAAGAGACGGGGACAACGCAAACATGGAAACGCCAAGGCAAGCCGATGGATACTGTATGAATATACAGTATCACAACTTCTTGGATTTGCCCCCGCATCTCCGGACACCGCCTCACACTTGAGTTGATGATTCCGTCCTGCGCCTGAACTCGCGTGGCGAGCGATATTTCAG